>CAZNWJ010000008.1:67502-163869 GCA_964576925.1 uncultured Ignavibacteria bacterium
CGGGGCCCCCCATACCCATTGTGCATGGGGGGGCTGCGGCCAACCTTGACCCAGTTTTTTTGTCCGTAGGTAAAATTTTACGGGGGCGCCGTGTCGCCCCCCCGCTTCTGACTTCTACCTGGCGGGCACGACAGCTGTTAGAAATACGCCATAATCTCCGACGGAATCTGATCGAGCGGGCTGACGATATCCGCGATTCCCGCCTCGACAACGGCTCGCGGCATGCCGTAGACCACGCACGATTGCTCGTCTTCGGCAATAATGTCGGCGCCCTTCGCCTTCATTTCTTTCAAGCCGATTAATCCGTCTTGCCCCATGCCAGTCATGATCACTCCCAGTCCGAGATTCCCGAACGACAGCGCCACGGACTTCATCAGCACGTCAACCGAAGGTCGGTGCAGCAAATCGTCCGGCTGCTCAGCCAGTGTGCACATCGCCTGCGAGAAGTTCTTTCGCACAACGAGATGCCGGTCACCGCGCGCAATGTACGCTGTCCCGGCCTCGATCTTCTCGCCTTCCTCGGCTTCCTTGACATTGATTTGTGATAAACCGTTGAGCCGGTCGGCCAAAGACTTCGTAAACGTCGCCGGCATGTGCTGTACGACGACGATCCCGACCGGAAAATTCTTCGGCAAGGCCGTCAAGACGCGCTGCAGCGCAGGCGGCCCTCCGGTCGACGTCCCAATCGCGACGATCTTTACCAGCTTGTTCCGCTTAGGTCGCGCGGTGATCGGCGGTGGCGGATCACTCGCGCTGGCTCGCCGCCCGACTCCCTGGCCCGCCTTGCGGCCGCGTCGCAAAGCATATTGCGCCATTAAGGTGCGCCGCCGCAGGTGAATCTGGTGGATCTTCGCAACCAAATCGGCCTTAATCTTGACGATATCGAGCGAGACGAATGAGCTCTGTTTGGGAATGAAATCGACGGCGCCAAGATCCAGCGCATCGAAGGTCACCTTGGCGCCTTCGGAGGTCAACGACGACACCATGATCACCGGCGTCGGCTGCTTCTCCATGATTTGCCGCAGCGCCGCCAGCCCGTCCATCTGCGGCATCTCGATATCCATCGTAACCAAATCAGGCCTCAGTTCCAGAACGCGATCGATGGCATCTTTGCCGTTTGTCGCCTGGCCGACGATCTCGATATTGGGGTCGTCGGCGACCATCATCTGGATCGCCTTGCGCATAAACGCCGAATCGTCGACGATCAGCATGCGAATCTTGTTTGTAGTTGCCATTCTTTCCTGTTGTGTAACTCTACTTAGCCATCGAAAAAATTCCGACCGGATCGACAATCAAGCGCACGCGTCCGTCGCCCATAATCGTCGCCCCGGCGATTCCCGGCGTCTGTCCCAACAACGCCCCGAGCGGTTTGATCACTACCTCTTCCTGCCCCAGGAGCGTTTCAACGACGAGCCCCAGGCGCTTATCTGCCAGTCCCAGCACAACCACGTACGAGTCGCGCCGGCGTTCGCCCTCCGGTCTTGTCCGTCCGAAAAAGAAAGTCGACGACAAGTCGATAATCGGAAGCACCGAGTCGCGTAAACGAATCACGTCGCGCTGATTGATCGAGTGGATTTCTTCGCGCGTGATCTTGACTGTCTCGATCACCGAAGCCAGCGGCAGCACGAAAAGTTCTTCGCCGGTGGCAACCAGGAGACCTTGGACAATCGCCAGCGTCAGCGGCAGCTTGATGACGATCGACGTTCCTGCGCCGCGCTGCGACTCGATTTCGATCAAGCCTTTCAACTTCTCGATATTCGTCCGCACGACATCCATGCCGACGCCGCGTCCCGACACGTCCGAAATCACCTTGGCGGTCGAGAAGCCCGGATGGAAGATAAAGGCAAAAATCTCGCGGTCGCTCAAACGTTGGATTTCTTCCGCCGTCCCCAGCTTTCGTTCGATAGCCTTTTCGCGAATGCGGTCCGAATCGAGACCAGCGCCGTCATCCGACACCTTTATCACTATATTTGAGCCTTCCTGGCTCGCGACCAGTCTGATCGTGCCCTGTCGCGGTTTGCCGGCGCTTTCGCGCACGTCCGGTAGTTCGATTCCGTGGTCGACGGCGTTGCGCACCAGGTGCACCAGGGGATCGCCGATCTCTTCGATGACCGACTTGTCGAGTTCCGTCTCTTCACCGTGAATCGTCAGTTCGACGTCCTTGTTCAGTTGTCTGGCCAGGTCGCGCACGACTCGTGGAAACTTGTTGAAGACCTTGCCGATCGGCAGCATTCGCATCTTCATCACCGACATCTGCAGCTCGGTGGTAATGAAATTGATCTGCGTTGCGGCGTGGTTCATCTCGTCGATCAACGGGTCTCCCTCGAAGCGAGAAGTCGCCTTTGTGGTCAACTGCAGCAGCGCATTGCGCCCCAGTACCAGTTCGCCCATGATATTCATCAAGCTGTCAAGGCGGTCGACATCGACGCGGATGGTCTGGTCGGCGCCTCGGCGCAATTCGAGCGCTGGCCGCCCGGCCGGCGCTTCGCCCCCCTTGGCAGCCGTGCCGGCTTCTTCAGCCGGAGCGCCCGCCGACTCGGCGGCGGCATTCCCCTCGTCGCCGCCGCTGACCGCGACTTCAATATTTTTGTCGATTGTTTCTTCTACGAGCTTGGTCGAAGGCCCCTTCCCCTTCTTCCCGCGGCTGCCCTTCTTAGCGGCAGCCTTGGCTGCGGGCGCTGGCGCTGCGGCACTGATAGCCGGAGACTTTCCCTCGTCGATTGCCACCAGCTTGAACTTGATCGCCGCCAGATCAACGCCGGAGTCGGTGCCCTGGCGCACATCATTGAGCAACACCTTCAGCGAATCGATCGCTTCGAGCAGGACATCCATTACGGCCGGGTTGACCTTCAACTCGCCTTTGCGCAGCTTGTTGAGGACATCCTCCATTTTGTGGGTCAGCTCGGATACCTTGTCGAATCCCAGGAATCCTGATGTTCCCTTGATCGTGTGCGCCCCGCGGAAGATTTCGTTGAGCAGATCAAGATCGTTTGTACGCTTCTCCAGCTTGACCATGTCCTCGTCAAGCTTGGCGATGATCTCGTCGGCTTCGATCATGAATTCGTCGATGATCTCCCGCATCTCATCGAGTACGACTCCGCTGTCAGCCATGGGTCCCTTATTTCTTGTGCAGTTCGCGATTCAAATTGTCGACCAGTTCGTCGACCGTGTCCTGGTTTTTCGCGTCGGTGGAAAACCGCGCGTTCGGATCGAAAGCGCGCTGCTTCTTTACCTCCGGACCATCGACGCGCTCACTGCCGTCCAGCTCCACCAGAACGTCATGCAGACGGCTCTCTACTTCCTCAAGCATGTGGATCGCGTGGGCGATCTGCTGCGTGGTGATGTCTTGGAATTGCAGCGCGTCCATGATCTTGTAGGCGTCGTTCTGGTTGCTCTCGGCGCACTCTCGGACCTTCTCCACGATCCGCTTTGCCTTGGAGTTGTTACGGAAGTACGTGGCGGGAAGCGCGCGCCGCAGCTCCTTGAGTTGCACTTCGATCTCGCCCTCCCGTGAAGTGATCGCTTCGACCATATCCAGCACCCGGTGGGCGGCGTCTTCCGTCTGTTGCGTGATCCGCTCCAGTTGTTCGGTCGCCTGCGGTACTTTCTTGCGCGACTCGGTCAGCGGCGCCTGCGCTTGTTTGATCCCCTGGACGATCTGGGCGATCGACTCCGCCAGGTGGCGCAAGTCCGCCTGGATGTTTTTCGTCGAATCGCTGGTGGCGAAGAGTGTGCGCAGTTCCATATCACGACCTCCCCGCTGATTTCAGGACCTGGCCGATTTTCTCACTAAGCGTTTCCGGCGTAAACGGCTTGACGATGTAATTGTTGACACCGGCCTTCATCGCCTCGATGATGTCTTCCTTCACCGACCGCGTGGTCACCATCAGGACCGGCATGTCTTTCAACTCATCGCTGCTGCGAATCTGGGTAACAAAGGTCAGTCCGTCCATTTCCGGCATATTCCAATCGGTAATCACGAAATCGTACTTGTCCACTTTCAACTTGGCCAGTGCGTCCTTGCCGTCGCTCGCTTCCGCGACGTCGTTGAAGCCGGCGCGCTTCAACGTGTTGACGATGATGCGCCGCATCGTGGGCGAGTCGTCAACGGCGAGAATTTTTAGTTCAGGCACATGGTCCTCCTCAGCTTTATCTCGTTGCTGCTTTAGTTCGCGGTGATTCGAGCAGGCGCGTCACTTCGGCGAGTAACGCCGGCGCCTTGAACGGCTTGACCAGGTAGGCATTGGCGCCCGCCTGGCGGCCCTTCGCTTTGTCTTCTTCGTCCTCTTCCGACGAGAGGATGATAATCGGCACTTTGCGGAATCGTTCGTTTTGTCTCAATGTGGCGATCAGTTCGTAACCGTCGATGTTCGGCATGTTGAGGTCGGTAATCACCATATCGACGCCGCTCTCGAGATGCGACACCTTTTCCAGGGCATCCATCCCGTCGCTGGCGGCGACCACTTCGAATCCGCTGGACTTCAGCGCGAAGGCCACGAATTTGACGATGGTCGGAGAATCGTCGACAACCAGAATCTTTCGACCCATAATCAGGCCTTACCTTTATTAATCATGACGTCTTCTTTCGATTATTGCTGAGCAGTTCCTGGATCTTCCGCAGCTTCTCCATCGTCGCCGCGTGCGTCTCGGAACTCGCCTGGCTGCGGGCGGCCGTCGCGGCGCTCGCCGTGGTCGGCGCCGCTGCCGCCTTCGCCGCTGTGGCCACCGGTACCGCCGCCGGCGTTTCGTGGTCGCTCAGGCGTGCTGCCGGCTCTTTGTGATAAACCAGCCCGTTCTTGAAATAGAGCAGTTTAAAAGCTTTGCTGATGCCGTGCAGCGACTCGGCGTGGCCGATGAAGAGATATCCCCCCGGTACCAGGCTGTTGTAGAAGTCGCGTACGATCTGGCGCTTCACATCGTCCGAAAAATAGATCGTGACATTGCGACAGAAGATGAAATCCATATCCGTCATCAGCGCCATGCGTCGTTGGTCCGTAAGGTTCAGGTGACCGAAGGTTACCATCCGCTTGACCGCGTCCTTGACCGCGAAGTTTGCGCCGTCTTGCTGGAAATACTTCCGCACGATCTCGGGCGGCGTTGTCCGCAGCGACAACTCGCCGTAGACGCCGGTGCGGGCAGCGTGCAGTACCTGTTCCGAAATATCGTTTGCGATAATCTCAATGTTCCAGCCGCTTAAATCGCCCATCGCCTCCAGCAGGATCATGGCGATGGTGTACGGCTCCTCGCCGGTCGAGCAGCCCGCCGACCAGATCCGCAGCCGCTTGCGCCCGCTCCGCTTGGCCTTGTCGAGAACCAGCGGCAAAACTTCTTCCTGGAAACAAGTTAGTTGCGGCGGATTACGGAAGAACGAAGTCTCGTTCGTCGTCACCAGGTTCATCAGCATGTTGAATTCCTTCATGCTGGTGTCGTACTTGACCTGGTAGAAATAGTCGCGGTGCGTTTTCAACCCCAGTGTCACCATGCGCTTGCTCAGACGGTTCTCGAGGAGGTACTTCTTGTTCTCCGAAAAGAAAATTCCCGATTTCTCGTGAATGAAATCGCGGAAGGTCAGGAAATCTTCCAGGCTGAGTTCAGAGGTTTGCAGCGCTTGATCCAACATGCCGTCGTCTTCCCCTTGATCCAGATCGCTTCGCGTTATCGCTCAGTCGTTACGATCGCGCGCCGCATCGCCTCGGGCAACCGCGGCGCCGGTACGTCGTCACTGTCGATGGCTTCTCCGGTCAGTGCCGGTGTCGGCACGGTGAACTCGGAAGTCTCCGCAACGCGGGCGAGGCGAATCTTGCGTCTCCGGTCGCTCCGGCTCAAGTCGGCCAGGCGCTCTTCCAGTTCGCTGACGCGTTCGCGCAACTGGCGAACTTGCTGGCGCTCCCCGTGCCGCTCGACCGCATCGTTCATCACGCACTCGATTTCTTTCAGACGAAACGGTTTGACGACGTAGTCGCAGACTCCCAGGCGCATCGCTTCCAGCGCCGTGTCCACCGTAGGGTGCGCCGTCATCACGACAATCGAGATGTCTCGGCTTAGCCGCTTGATCTGGTGGATCAGCTCCAGGCCCACCACACCCGGGACGCGCAGGTCCACGAGAGCGACCTGGAATTCCCGGTTTTCCAGTTGCCGCAGTGTCTCGTGCGCCGTCCCTGCTGTATGCACTTCGTAACCGGCCGTGCTGAAGAGTTCCGCGAGCAATTCGCGTACAAAGGCTTCGTCATCTACGACGAGAATTCGCTTATACATATTCCTTCACTGGCGTCGCGGACGGCCTCGGACGATGCTCCTCCGAAGCGGCCCTGACAGTGGCGTAGAGGCGATTAATATTGAAGGGTTTGATTACATAGTCATAGACGCGCTTGCGCAGAGCTTCCACCGCCGTCTCAACCGACGGATACCCCGTCATCACGATCACGGGCAGATTCGGATGTTCGGCCTTGATCTTGTCCACGAAGCTCAGCCCGTCTTCACCATCCATCTTCAAGTCGGTTAGCACGACGTCAAAATCCGCGTTCTTTTCTAGCAATTCCATCGCTTCGCTGACATCGTTCGCGGTCATGATCAGACAATCCTTCTCCGCAAAGAAATCGTAGAGCAGATCGCGGATCAGTAGCTCGTCGTCAACCACCAGGAGTTTGTACTGGCTCATGGCTTTGCCTCCAGTTCTTTGATCGCCGACGTCACCGCGCCGACGACATCAGGGTTTTTGTCGCGCACCGAGCCCTTGAGAAACGGCAGGGCCCGCTTGTCGCGCAGGCGCGAGATCGCCTTGGCGGCAGCCACGCGTAACACGTCGTTCTCGCAACCAAGAAACGGTAAGAGATCTTCCAGCGTCGCCGGGTTGGCAATCTGGCCCAGCCCGGAAATCGCGTGGAATCGCACCCAGACGTCGTCGTCGTCGAGCATACAGACGATTTCTTTCCACGACTCCTGGCCCGCGAGCGCAATGATCGCCGCGATCGCCGACTTGCGCACCTCCGGCTCCTCATCGGTCAATAGGACGCGGATCTGCGGCACCACGGAAGCGTCCGCGATGCGCCCCAATGACTCGACCGCTGACTTGCGAACTTGCGGCTCCGGATGATTGACGGCATCCAGCAGCGGCGCGATTACCGCGCTTTCGCCAATCCACCCCAGGGCCTGCGCCGCCAAGATCTGCCGGCGCGGGTCCCGATGCTCCAGGTCGGCGCGAAAGCGTTCGATCGCTCCCGGTCCGCCGGAGAGCACCAACGCGCCGAGCGCCGCCTGCTGCACGTCGCTCTGGACATCGTCGAGAGCGGCAAACACCTGGTCGATGATCGTTTCGGCGCCGATCCAGCCGATCGCTTTCAAGGCCGCGCAGCGCACGTGATACACGGTATCTTCCATCAGCCGTAACAGCGGATCGATCACGCCGCGATCGCCGATACGACCGAGAACAAGGGCGACGCGCTCTCGGACCGCGTCATCCTCGTGATCGATCAATCGCACAACCTCGGGCACGAATCGTGAATTCGCAGTGGCCGCGATCGTGTCCAGCAGGTGGCAGGCAATCGACGGGCTGGCATTGCGCAGAGCCTCGGCGATCTTGTCAGTCGCCGCAATGGCGGCCTGGCTCAACAAGTCCTTGGCGGAGGCAGCCACATCTTCGTCCGGATCTCCGATGGCATCGAGCAGGACATTCACCGAAGCCGGCGCATCCCACGCTCGCAGTTCTTCGAGGGCGAAGAGTTTGGTATCCCGGTCACCCGTGCGGATCGCCCGGATCAGGCATTGTTGCAGCTGGGCGGCCGGCAGATTGTCCAGTATCGAGTGGTCTGTGGCGTGCGCAATCTTGATCAACGCGCTCACTGCGGCCTCCTGGAGCGCTTCATTGGGGTTGGACAACTGCTCGCGCAGGTGTGGCTCCACGGCGCGCGTCTTGAGCCTCCCCATGGCTTCCACCGCCGTAAAAACGATGACGGCGTCTTCCGACCGCAGCGCCCGGATCAGCAGTGATAATGCCTTCTGGTTACCGATGGCTCCCAGCGCTTCAACAACCTGCGCGCGGGCGTAGGGATGCTGATCGTAAGCCTGCATCAACGGCGTTACTGCCGCCGCGTCCTTGATTCGACCCAGCGCTTCGGCTGCTGAACAAACGACATTTTCGTTCGGATCATTGAGAGCATCAACGAGGACGTCCAGAGCCGCCGAATTGCCGATGACCCCGAGCGTATCGACGGCAAACTTGCGAACATCGTGATCCGCCGAAGTCGACTGCTCGGCAAGCGCCTCGATGGCAGCCGCGCCAAACGAAGCGAGCACTTCAGAAGCAAGATTACGTTGGGAAATCTCAGGACTGGCCAGGTACTGGCACAGGAAGTAAGGAGCTGAAGGGGCTTTGCGTGCGACCAACGCGGCCGCCGCCCGCTCGCGAATACCTTTGTCGGGATCTTCGATCGCCGTTACCAGGGCGGCAATCGCGCTGTCATCATTGCATTGCGCAAGCAGTTCGATCGCCTCAGCGCGCTCCGCCGGGCTTTCGCTGGTTAATCCGACAATGGCTCGATCAAGTACGCCTTCCTCCAGTGCCATAACGCACACCCTTTTGCTTAAAGGTTTGCCGAAACCTTCGTTGACGTCATGAAGACGTCCTGGGCTTCAGCCTCAGATTCGAAAATCTCGAAGATGTTCGATAGTTGGGTAATCTCAAAAATCTCGCGGACGTAGCTGGCCAGGTTCGAGAGTACCAGACGCCCCTTCGCCAACTTCACTTCCTTGAGAATCGACACCAGCGTTCCCAGGCCCGAACTATTGATGAAGTCGACCTGCGCCAGATTCAGGATCAGGTTCTTGCGTCCCTTTTGTACGTGCCGCAGCACATCGTCCTTCAGGCTCGAGGAACTGGTGATGTCCAACCGGCCCTTCAGACTCAGCGTCACGAAGTCCACATGCTCGGTAACTCGAATTTCCATTGACAACCTCCGTCAGTATTCAACCTCGATCGGCGACTTCTGCGACAGCGCGTAGACGCCACTGAAGCTTGAAGCACAGCCCGCCGTCGACCTTTTCCTCTACTTCAAATTTATCGGCATACCCCCGCATGATCGCGAGTCCGCGCCCCGAGGTTTTTTGCGGGTCGATCGCCGCCAATTCCGTTTGCAAGTCAAGTTCTTCGACACGGCCCCGCCCCTGGTCGGAAATCTGAAACTCCAGGGTTTCGTCGCTCCAACAGAACTCGAGCCTTATGAACATCTCGGGATCGGCATGATTCCCGTGATAAAAAGCATTAGTGAACGCTTCCGAAACGCAGACAGCAAAACGGAACTTCTGCTGCCCCGCCAGCCCGGCCAGCTCAACCACCTCGGCAATCACGCCGTAGATCCGGTTGTACTGCGATTCCTGCGAAGGCAGTTCGTAGCACTTCCTTCCCGTCATCTGATCTCCACCGCGAGGATTGTCGTGTCATCGAGCGCACTCGGGTTGGCGCCGCTGCGGAATCGAACCAACTCGTCCTGAAGAGATTGAGTGATTTGCGAGGGACTCGAGGTCCCCTGTTCCTTCATGAAGGCTATTACCCTCTGTCGTCCGAAAAGCGCACCCGCCCGGTTCTCTGCTTCGCTGACTCCATCAGTATAGAAGAGGATTCGGTCGCCCGGCTTCACCGGTACCATCTCGCTGCGGTATTCAATTTCCGCAAACTGCCCTAATACTGTTCCCCCGACCCGCCACTCTGTGGCGTCTCCCGTGGCCGCCCGATAATGCAGCGGCGGCAAGTGCCCTGCGTTGACGTAAGCACAGCGGTGCGCCGCCAGGTCAAAATGCGCGTAGGCCAGCGAAATGAACATGTTCTCCGACTTGAGCACCTGCTCGCACAGGAATTTGTTCAGATTGGTGATCAGTTGATCGACCGGCAACCCACGCACCGCTTCCAGGCGAAAGGCCGACCGTACCGCGGCCATCAACAGCGCCGCCGGAACTCCTTTGCTGGTAACATCGCCGACGATCACGACAAACTCGCTCTCCGAAAGCCGGATAATGTCGTAATAGTCGCCGCTCACTTGCCCTGCCGGTACGTATGCCGCTTCGATGCGGGCATGCTCAAACTCCGCCGACGATTCTGGCAGCAATGTCGCCTGCACCGTCCGCGCCAGGAACAACTCCTGTTCGAGCTTCTGCGCCACGAGCTTTGCTTCAATCAGCGAAGCGTTCTCAATCGCCACCGCCGCAAACCGCACCAACAATGTTAAGCGCAACTTGTCTTCTTCTGTGAATTCTCCGCCGGACGCCTTATTGACTATCACCATCACGCCGATCTTTTTCTCTTTGGAGATAACCGGAATCGCAATCACCGACTCGATGTGATGTGGCAGGTTGTCCTCGCTGTCAACGGGATTTACGATAACGGATTCGGCAACCTCCAACGACCATTCCGCGATGTTCTTTCCCTCTTCGGTGCGGATGCTGTTGATTGTCGCGTCGTCAACTCCCCACGATACCCTCGTCTGCAACCGGCCTTCCTGGCAGAGCATGATGCTGCCGACCTCGCCGGAGACCATCCGGATCGCCATTTCCATCATGGCGGCCAGGACACTTTCCAGATCGATCAGCGACGTGATCATCAGCCCCATTCTGGCAATGTCTTCGAGTTGCGATGACTGATCTGCTAGCTTCGATTCGAGGTCAAAAAGTCTGCGTTCAAAGAGCCCGATTTGATCTTCAATGCGGGATAACATTCAAATACCGATCGTGTCTAAATTCCTTGACCAATTCGTGTTATGCGGTTTTCCGCCTGCCTGCTTAGGCTATCGGCCTCTGGCGAGGAAACTTGAAGAATGTCTCCTTTGTTGCCGATTACACAGAGCAGAGTCTGGTGCGTCACTAGATTGATGGAGAGAAGCGAGGCCATTTGCGGCCACCGGAGATTGACCATTCTGCCCCTGTTTTATGTTGACAGAGCCCGGTTTTCGCCCTTTATTGGTTAGAGTTACAATTGAGCGCCCCTTGTCGCTCATCTACTTACAGAACTTTAATTCGGTCGAGCTTCCGAATGGGTGTCTGGAGGGATCCCTCACGCCCGCACAGCACTCAATGGACGAATTAAGTGACACGATCTTAACTTGAGACCATTCACTGCAAGATGCTCTTCTGCGCCCTGCGCGCGGCTAAACCCTTTGCATTCAAACTTTTCTGGAGGATTCATGTTTCGCCTGGTAACGGCTGTCGTGGTCGTGCTTCTGCTCTGCGTCGGGCTGACCGCGCAACAGCGGACCTTTGACTACAAGAACTTGAGCACCGAAGATATCGCCGAACTTAAGCAACTGCGCCACGAATTCTACGAGGCCAAGTCACTCGGCAAACAGGAGGCAATTCGCCAAGCGCACCTTCTCAAATCGGTCTATCTCGATGGCAATCAGGCGGATTACGATGTCCGCTATTATGGCATCGACGTCAAGCTCAACTTCACCAACTCTACCATCGACGGCAAAATCGATTATAAGATGGTCGCGGTGGTCAACGGCTTGAATGCCGTCGATCTGAATCTCACAACGGAGTTGATCGTGGATTCCGTGCGCTTCGGCGCCACTCCGGCGAGCTTCAGCCATAGCGCTAATCTCCTCTCCGTCTCGACGCCGGCGCCGATTAGCCTGAACACCGAATTCGCCTTCACCGTCTACTACCACGGAACACCCCTCTTCACCGGCCAGCAAGGCATGGGTTTCGGCTCGGTGTACGGCAACACGATGTGCTGGACCAACTGCGAACCCTTTGGATCGCGGAACTGGTGGCCCTGCAAGGATCATCCCGAAGATAAGCCCGATTCAGTGAATATCTATGTCGACTATCCCAGCACTTACAAGGTCATGTCTGCTGGTTCGATCGTGACCGATGTCTCCTCCGGAACGGGCCGCAAGCGCATTCACTTCAAGCACAACTACCCGATCGCGACCTACCTCGTAGCCATCACCTGCGCTAATTTCACCGCGTCTACCCAGACCTGGAACTACGAGAGCTATTCCATGCCGGTCTATTCGTATACCGTGCCGAACATCCCCGCAGCAAAAACTTCGTTCGAGACTTGGATGATCCCCGTGCTCAATTCGCTCTCCGACGGCTGGGGCACTTATCCCTTCGCTACCGAAAAAGCCGGGAATGCCCACTACGGCTGGGGCGGCGCTATGGAACATCAGACCTGTTCGTTCTATAACCCCACATTCTATGATGACTGGGTAATCGCCCACGAAACCGGCCACCAGTGGTTCGGCGACATGATCACCTGCCACACTTTTAACCACATTTGGCTCAACGAAGGCTTCGCTTCGTACTCCGAACCGCTTTTCTTCGAAGACATCTACGGATTCAACACCTACAAGGCCTACCTGCAATCGCAGAAGTTCCTCGGCGGCGGCACGGTCTACGTGGAAAACATCTTCAGCGACGACATTTTTGACAACGACCTAGTCTACGACAAGGGTTCGTGGGTCGTCCACATGCTGCGCGGCGTCCTTGGCGACAGCGTCTTTTTCAATGTTGCCATTCCGGCCTATTACGATTCCGAATTCAAGTACGCTTCGGCGACGACTCAGGACTTTGCCGATGTGATTTCAGATGCCGTCGGCGAGGATATGAATTGGTTCGTCTCGCAGTGGATCTATGGCGAAGGAAGTCCCAATTACCAGATTTCTTACCGCTGCGAACCCGAGGGCGGCGGCTACCGTCTCGCCTACCTGATCAAGCAAGTTCAGACGGGTGGCACTTTCTTCAAGATGCCGATTCGCACTCGTTTTGTAACGACGGGCGGTAACGTCGATACGACCATTTGGAACGAGGGTCCCGTCCAGCTTTACTCACTTCACTTCGCCGACTCCGTCACCAATGTGATTTTCGATCCCGATGAGTGGATCCTGCGCCAGGTTTCGACCACTCCATTCCAGATGACGGTCTTGACGCTCGACCTGCCCGACGGGGAAATCTCGGTCCCCTATTCGCAGCAACTCGAAGCCATTGCCGGCACGCCACCCTATAACTGGACTTTCCTCGGTGGTGACCTCCCCTTCGGACTCGACTTCACTGGTGGCGCGATGGCTACGATCACCGGCACGCCCACTTACGCCGCGACCTTTTACTTTACGATCTTGTGTCAGGATTCCGCCATTCCGGCGGCTGTCGATACCGTCAGTTATGAACTGACGATTACGCCGCCGCAAAGCGTGGATGGCGATGCTGACAGCAACGGTATCATCACGATCTCCGACGCTGTCTTCCTGATCACCTACATCTTCGGCGGCGGCCCGGCGCCCTCGCCGTTGTCGCGCGGCGACGCCGATTGTAATGGTCTGATTACGATTTCCGATGCAGTCATGCTCATTACCTACGTCTTCGGTGCCGGACCGGTTCCGAATTGCCCATAGCGCCGCACCCCCCCGACCCAAAACAAACGGGCGAGCTGACTTCTTGTCGGCTCGCCCGATTAATTTGCGATCTAATCGCGAAGCTACTTTTTCGCCTTCTTGGCCGGCTTCTTCGCGGTCTTCTTCGCTGGCTTCTTAGCTTTCGTAGCCATCTCTGCTGCCTTTCGTTCGCAAGAGTGCGGTTTGCTTGATCGCGCTCAGAATGACTAAAGAAGAGCGCGATTTCCATTTTACTTATCGTTCATCCACGCAACCCACTTTAGCTTTTTTGACTTCGCGCGCGTGAAAAAGTGTAGCGACGGCAGCCGCGGATTCGGATTTCCGCTCGCAGCGACGTCTCGAGTTACTCCCCGAACACAAACAAGAGAGCCGCCACTCCTCGCTGGATGGCGGCTCCATCTTCAATTCGATATCGATGATCTCAGGCCAGCCCGACGGCCAGATCCGGCGCGTCTCCCGACTTCCTCGTCTTGCTGCCGATGATTCGCGTGACGGTATCGCGCAGGATCGTCTTGTTTGCCGGCGTCACCAGGCAAGCATCCGCCAGCCACGTATAGAAATCGTTCCAGTAACTATCGTAATCGCAGGAGAGCAGCACCGAAACCCGCGGGCGCTGTTGACTCAGCTGGTCCAGCACGCGGTGGCACTCTTCTCCCGGCTCGGCGGAATTCACAATCACCAGGTCGACCTTCTTGTTACGCTTCAAGAAATCGAACATCCCCTTCTCGGTTGAGACCGGATGCGGAACATATCCCCCCTCCTTGAGCACATCGACGCATTCGCTGCGGAAAGCATCGTCATGACTGAGGATCAAGATATTTTGCACTGCGTCGACCTCCATGTCGTCCCCGTCTCTGGTTTCTTCTCTGTACTCTTCGCTGCCGGTCGCCGTTGTTGCTTCCGCCTCTGAAACGCGGTTAACGACGTCCTCAAGCATTCACTTGTGTTATACGCCTGCAATCTCTTGGTCGCACCCGTTGCTGTCGACAAAAACTTTTGTCAAGATTAAAAGCTGACTTCATGGGTGGATTTTGGGGATAGCGCAGCCTTCAGGAGCCCGTCCTGACCTCGCCCAGCCGCCTGGCGAGGAACCGGCGTTCGGTCTCGCTTGCCACCAGCTTCAAGGCGGCCTCAAATCCGGCGATCGCCCGGATTCGATCTCCACTTCTCCAGGACAGCTCGGCTGCAGTGGCATGATACAGGTAGTAACGCTCAAGCTTGCCGGCCACCGAACCTCTCTGCAGCAGCTCCAGCCCGGAGTTCGGTCCCTCGATTTCGGCGACCGCAATCGCCCGGTTCAGTTCGTAAACCTCCGACGGATAGAGTTCGCACAGTTGGTCGTAATAGAACCGAATGCCCTGCCAGTCCGTCGCCTCGTAGCTTGGCGCTGCCGCATGAGCAGCCGCGATTCCGGCTTCCAGGTGATAGCGACTGAGTTCCGATCCGTCGGCGGCACGTCGCAAGTGCTCCATCCCTTCGTCGATGAGCTGCTGATCCCAGAGTGTACGATCCTGGTTCGCCAGAAGCACCAATTCGTTTTGCCGGTCGGTCCGTGCCGGCAAGCGCGCGGATTGCAGGCAGATCAGTGCTGCCAGTGCCCTTACTGTCGGCCGCTCACTATTCCCCTGGGCGATCAGAATTCGCGTCAGCCGCAGCGCCTCCGCACACAGTTCGAAGCGGACGAGATTCTCGTGTCCGTGCGCCGAATACCCCTCATTGAATAACAGGTAGATAACGCTCAAAACCGAGTCCAGTCGCTCGTCAAGCTGCCGCGTTCCCGGCACCTCGATCTCCGGCGATATCTCGCCCAGCCGCGTCTTTGCCCGGTGGATCCGCTGAGCAATTGTCGCTTCCTCCGTAACGAAAGCGGCGGCAATCTCGCGGGTGCTCAAACCGCAGACCAGCTTGAGAGTAAGCGCAATCTGTCCTTCCTTAGGGAGTTGCGGATGGCAGCAGGCGCAGATCATCGCCAACTCCCCGTCCGCAATCTCTGCGGCGTATCCCGGAGCAGCTTCTGAGCCCGCAACGCTTAGCTCAGGGACATGGCTCTCCGCATATCGCAAGTGTCTCAGCGTATCGATCAGGCGGTTGCGTGCGGCAGTGAATATCCAAGCTCCGGGATTACTCGGAACACCCTTGAGCGGCCAGACGCGGAGCGCGGCCATCAGTGCATCCTGAACGGAATCTTCAATCGCGTTCAAATGCCGGATGCCGAATCGCACGGAGAGCCGCGAAACCGTCGCGCCCCACTGGTGACGAAACAGGTGTTCGACAAGCGCATCCACCGGTTGGCGCCCGGAGCCGCTCATCGCGCACCTCTCCGAGTTCGGATTGGCGCAAACGACCGGCTATTGGTAATCACTGATTTGACGCACCTCGACCCAGCCGCCATTATTTAAATTGGGGCTCTGTGCGGCGATGGCGACCGCCTCCTCATAATCAGCAGCCTCGATGAGAAAATACCCCCCCACGGCATCCTTGGTCTCCACAAACGGCCCGTCGGTCACCCGGTTGCCGCTCCTGGCCACGACGCGGCCGTTCCCTTGAAGTTCGTCTCCCGCCTTGAACTTTCCCTTTTCCCGCAATGACCTAACCCAGGAAATATACTCCTGCACCAACGACTGCATCTCTTCCGGCGATTTGCGGTCGGCTTCGCCCCCGCGAAACAAGAACATGAATTCCGGCATACGCTCTTTCCTCGTTTGCTAAGTTACGTGCCATCGTCCAGCCGAATCCCGACTGGTGTAGATCAACACTATGACGATTGCACGACCGCTTTCTTGACAACATTACGGCGGTTACCTGGCCCCTGTTGAAGAGTCTTACAAAGACTTAGAGCCGTAACGCATGGCGCTACGGCTCCGTCTTTAGAGGAAGACTGAAATCGGATTTCTTAATTACTTAATTTTTCTAATCTTACCCGATCCGTTGACGCTGCTGTAGATCGCTTCCGGCTTGCCTGTGTAAAGAACATCCCCGCTGCCGTTGACCTCCGCGTCAAGAGACCCTGTCGCCGCCACTCTGGCTGCGCCGCTGCCGTTGATCGTCACCGCAACATCGCCCGCTGCCAGTTCCGTAGCATCGACGTCTCCCGAACCGTTAATCTCAATATCAATGAACTCAGAAGTCCCATCGAGGTGAACATCCCCGGAGCCGCTCAGGATAATCCGGAATTTCTTGTTGTTCAGGTTGTGGACGTCAATAACGCCCGAACCCTCGGTCATTATCAAGTCAATCGCCGGCACGCTTACCTTGATCTGCACGCTGTTTCGGGAGGAAAATGACTCCTCAGTATCGATGACCAGCGTCTTGCCGTCAACTTCGGTGCGGATAAAATCAATCAAGTTATCGTCAAAACTCAGGCTCACCGCCTGCGGCTTGCCGACCTCTACCACCATCTCTACCGATAGATTAGTCTCGATGCGGCTAAAGGCTTCAACAGTGCGTTCCTGCGTAACCAGATCGCCGCTGCCTTTGGTGCCGCTGCCCCACTTGCCGACACTGTGCTGCCAGTTCTTGGCAAACGCCCCGCCGAATCCCAGCAGCGCCACGGCAATTGCGAAATTGAGAATGTGACGTAGACTCATTTGCGCTCCGTTGCTTAGTTGGCTTAGTATACGGAGCGCTTTCGTCGAAAGTTGCGGATTTTTCTTAAGACAAGATCGGTGCGAGGTGCATCCCGGCAATCAAGTAGTAAATCACTACGTAGCGCAGGCTCCGCGTCGAATAGACGATCGTCGCAAACTGGGCGAACGGCCACCGCACTGTGCCGGCATAAATCGTGATCGGGTCTCCAATCACCGGCAACCAGGAAGCCAGCAAAAACGCGATTCCATAGCGCTTGTGCTTGCGGGCAAAGTCCTCCAATTGACCCTGGTCGAACCGCGCAAAGCGTTCCGTCAGCCACTTCCCGCCGTAACTGCCGACCCAATAATTGAAAGTCACACCCGCGCAATTGCCGACCGACGCAAGTGCGATGCACGACCACGGGTCGTATCCGAGATAGATCGCCGTGACAAAGATAACTTCCGAGGATAGCGGTATGATGGTCGCGGATACAAACGACGTCAGGAGCAGCGCGGCATACATCTCCATGGCATCAAGTATACTCGATCGGCTCGCGACCGTGCAAGCAGATCAGGCGCGCCGCTATTCGGCCGCCGAATTCAAGTGCAACCCCACCGGACAATGATCAGAGCCCATGACGTGCGGCATGATCGCAGCGCCGCTCACGCGGTCCTTCAAATCGCGCGATACATAGAAATAATCAATCCGCCAGCCGACATTGCGGTCGCGAGCGCGCGTCAATTGATCCCACCAGGTATACTGCCCCGGCTCCTGGTTGAAAACCCGAAACGTGTCGATAAATCCCGCGGCCAGAAACCCGTCGATCCAGGCGCGCTCTTCCGGCAAAAATCCCGAGATCTTTTCGTTCTCCTTCGGACGCGCCAGGTCGATCTCCTTGTGCGCGGTGTTCACGTCGCCGCAAACGACGATTTGCTTTCCCTTCTTCATCTGTTTGACCACGTGCTTCTGAAACGCATCGTAGAACTCCATCTTGTACGCCAGTCGCTCCTTCGAGGCTTTGCCGTTGGGAAAGTACACGCAATAGAGCACGAAATCGGCATACTCCGCGCAGACAATGCGCCCCTCGTCGTCAAAGCGCGGCTCGCCCATCCCGTAGGCAACCGCCTTGGGAGTGAGCTTCGTGTAGATGACAACCCCGCTGTATCCCTTCTTCAACTTGGAGGACGAGAAAAACGCCTGATAGCCCGGAATCGCCGTCAGCTCTTCGCCCAGTTGCTCCGGCGCGGCCTTCGTTTCCTGCAGACACACAATATCCGCGTTCTCTCCGGCAAACCAGTCGAGAAACCCTTTTTTAAGTGCTGCGCGAATCCCGTTGACGTTCCACGAAAGCAGTTTCAGAGTCTTCATTGATACGTTATTTCCATTTTTCCAAATCAATCCTTTCCACCAGGCTCATCCGGCCTTCTATCTTGGAAAATAGCTCGTCGCCAGATTGAGTTTCCCCGGCTTGACCAAGAAGCCCGGCCGCGATACCGTTCCTATCACCGCTCCTTCGGCGTCGACAAACTCGAACTCGACGTCGTAGCGTCCCGGTCCGAGAGCGAAATCCCCGGCATAAATTCTGCCGGGCAGCAAGCGGCTGCAGCGCAGGTCGGCGTTCTCCAAGACATCTGTGCCGACGTCGACCGCGAACTTCAGCAGCCATTTGCCGACGGCGTCCTTGTTGTCTTTGTCGATCTTCGCCTTCACCTCGTGCGCCGCCAGTCCTTTGGCCAGGGCGCGCGCCACCGTCCGCACGTAGATCAGCGTTTTCTTGGCCGAGAAAATCTCGGCGGCTACCTTGTTGACATCTTCCAGGAGCCCCAGTTCACCAAACGGCTCGCCGTTAACGCGCACGCGTATCGCCTGCACTTCGCTGCTTCCCGCCGTCATCACCGGAATCGCGAACTTGAAATAGTAATCCTCGCTGATCGGCACCGGAAAATGCCCGTACTCCGGCCCGTTCTCATCCGCCCCATCGTAGAGAATCTGCACCAGATCAAGCTGCTTATCGGTGCGCAAGCGCAGCTTCAGATCGTTCTTCACCGGGGACGAACCAACCATCGCCAGTAGCGAGATCTGCCCCGTCCCTGCCGCCTGGTAATCAACCGCCGGCATCGGAAAATCGTAGATCTCCGGCTGCGTTACCATCGCCTCTTCCAACAACTCGCGGTCGATCCGCGCGTCATCCCACTTCTGATCCGCCGCATACAGGTGCATGCCCAAGTAGCGGGCGAATGCGCTGTTGGCGAAGCGCACCGGCTTCACGTCGTAGTCGAGTTTGACCTGGTCGCTGTCATTGGCTTGAGCCGACCGAAAAGCGTTGGCCGCTTCGAAATACTTCTGCTCCAGTTGTTGCAGCTTCAAATTCGCACGCCGGATCTCAACCAGCGCCCCCTCGTTATCGCCCTCCGCCAGGAAATTCAACGCCTTGAATAAGTTGGCATACAACACTTCATGGTCTTCACCGGCGTACTCGAGCACGTTGTCATTGAGGACCAGTGATGCCGCCGCACGCGAAATACTCTTCGTGAAAAGCTCCTCCGCTGCCGCTTCGGCGGCGCTTAGGCGTTCCGTGCTCGTCGCGAAGCTGTCCGCGAAGTGATAAGCCAGGCCGGAATCGAAAAAGTACAGAAATCTGTCCTTCTCCGCATACTTGCCTTCCTCTTTGGCTCGCTCAATCGCCGCGATCGCAGCCGCATAATTGCCGGCACGCAGATCCGACTGGATTTCCGTATAGAACTTCGTCTGCGTCGACAGCGACGAACACCCGCTGCCCAACACCGCGATCGCGATCAACAGCAGCGCGGACAGCAGACCGCGCTTCCACCCTCGTAGTTCTACCACTTCGTCGAGCCCTGCGATATTCCTTTCTTGATCTTCTTGGTGCCGATCCAGACCTTCAGATTGCTTTCGACGTTGATCAACTCAAGATCGGTCTGGTAGAACATCACCCGCTTGCCGCCTTCCTGATCCGCGATCGACTTCACCGATCCGACCAGGATGAAGTCGGCGCCGATTTCTTCCTTGAGCTGCTTGCGCGTTTCGGCGGAGGCCCAGTCAATCTGGTCCTGGCGCTCCGAGCGAACGTCCATCCGCTGCTCCGGGGCTGCGACGAAATTGACCTTGCCGGAATTGATCAACTCCCGCTCGAAGTCCTTGGTAAATGTCTCGGTGTCGATATGCTCCGAGCTGTTGTTGCGAATCCGACCCACCGTGATCACCGGCTTGCGGCTGTTGGTGGCGGCAAATTCGTTCGACCACGGCTTGGCCATGCAATCGGCGATCATCTCCTCCGCGACTAAACGCGCATCGGTATCATTCCAGTTGCCCGAAAGGTCCGTCGTCGTCCCGGCGTCCATTCTCGTGACCTGTTTCGAACTCGAGCAGCCGCCGACGATCAGGGCGGCTAACAGTACCAGGGTGAGTGTTTTCATTCCTTATGACTCCTTTCAATCCTTGTATGCATCTCTCATTCGCCATCGCGATTCGATTGGCTGGAAAATTTGTGCTGCTCTTGTCAAAAGCGCAAGCCTCATACACAAAATTAACATTCGCTCGACGGCTCCCGACTCGAGCAATTTGGTCTCATTTTGCCTCCCGACCCTTGCCCTATCGTTGATACATTATGTCAATTTTTGTTGCGTTTCGGCCGAGTTACATTATATGCTTGTTCCGATAACACGCAGCCGCAAGGAGGAATGAGAATGCAGATTCGTAGATTTGATCCGCACAAACCTAGCGATGTTCGCCTGTTCGTGCAGGAAATTGCCCGCCTGACCGCCGGAGGACCGATCGGCTCAGCGCAAGCGGAACGGATGATCCAGGAATTTTCGCAGACACCTGAAGGTCGCGAACTCCTGTCCCGCGCCCGGCAAACCGCCAAAATCGATGCTCAGTCCCTGGGGATCGACTTCAAGAACGTCAAACTTTACACAGATGCCGATCCCTCGGCAGCCAAGAATACGCTGACCGCGCAGGCCTTTGCCGCCGGCAACGACATCTATCTCAGCGCCAGTACGAACGCCACCAAGGCGAATACGTCGGCGCAACTGCTGGCGCATGAATTGGCTCATGTCGTCCAACAGACCGCCGGAAAAGGTAAGAAGTAAACTGCTCAGCCGGTTGTGCCGGCTATATGAAGTCAGTTCTTCGGCATCTTACCGATTACAATCCCGATTGATCCGTCCTTCTGGCGATTGAAGACGACTTCATCGCCGTCAGGGCTGATCTCTGCCCGCGCGTCGTACCACGGACCTGGCGGCTGGGTCAACTGGCGCAGACCGCTGCCATCCGGATTTGCCGCAAACAGACAGAACGCCCCATTGCGTCTTGACGAAAACAGCACCCGCTTGCCGGAGTTATCCCAACTCGGCCAGCCTTCCCCCTCGTTCGATTTGGTGACATTCGTCGTTTTCCCCGTCGCCAGCTCGAGCACGTAGATTTCGTCGTTTATGCCGCCGAAGGCCCGCAGGTATACCAGCCGCGTGCCGTCTGGCGAGAGATGCGCGCAGGTTTCAACATCGTTCGATGTCGACAGGCGCTTCACTTTGCCGCCGTCCGGCGCCATTTCGAAAATTGTCAGCCCGTCGCGGACGTCGCGGCTGCTGTTAAAGAGAATCCGCTTGCCGTCGTTTGTCCAGTACGGGTGAATATCTCGAGACGGGTGCCTCGTGAGATTCGTAACCTCACTCCCGTCGCTCTTCATCAAAAACACGTCTTCGTTGCCGTCGCGATCGGAAACGAACGCTATTTGCTCATTGTCCGGCGACCAGTCCGCCATGTAGTTATTGAATTCGTCATTGGTGATGCGCCGCAAATCCGTGCCGTCGCGCGCGATCGTGTACAATTGCCACTTCCCGGTCTTGTTCGACTGGAACAATACCCGTTTGCCGTCCTTCGACCAGTGCGGGTAAGCACTTTCAACGCCGGCCTCGAAAATCACCACGCTCAGGCTGTCGCCGCCCGTCAACGGTATTGTCGTACTGCTGCGTGAATCCGCAACCAGCGCCGTCCAAGCAACTACGGCAATAAGCGCGGCTCTTATGAATTGGCTCATTTCTGCTATTCCTCCGCTTGCTGTCTATTTCCAAAGGATATACTCCGACTTCGCCCGCAAAGTTGCGTAAGCACTTACTGTTTATGAGACCGGCCCGGACGTTATCGCACGACGATTGCGCCTGGGCGGAGCCGTAGCTGCGCCGTGCTTTGTGGACACGATCTCCCGCCATTTCCAGCGACCACCACAGTACTCATGCCGCCGTGATCTGCTTC
The DNA here is from genome assembly GCA_964576925.1 of uncultured Ignavibacteria bacterium. Lineage (GTDB taxonomy): Bacteria > Zixibacteria > MSB-5A5 > CAIYYT01 > CAIYYT01 > JADJGC01. The sequence goes on from CAZNWJ010000008.1 coordinate 89,723, forward strand.
ATTTGCCGATTACGTGCACCGACAATATCTCCGATTCAAGACCCATTTGGACTTCGTTGCCCCATTTTTATTTTCTTTCTGACCGTTATTTCTTGCGAAATCCCGTTTCAGCAAGTATAACCAATGGTCAGCGTCGGCCGTTCTTCCCGGAGATGTCGATCGATCTGGCAAGCGAAGCGCCCGCTCATGATGCGTCGCGCCTCGCGATTTGGACTCAAACGCAAGGATTGCAGCGAAACTCGTTACGCTGAGGAGATACCAATGCAAGCAAAAGCCCCGACTGGATCCGCCAGCCCCGGCCAACTCGTCCTCGAAAAGATCGTCGCCCGCCATTCCAAGCCAACGCGCCTCAAGAGCAATTGGCAGCTTATCAATTCGCTTATCCCGTATCTCGCCCTGAACGTACTGATGTACTTCTCGTTGGAGGTCAGTTATTGGCTGACACTCGGCTTGGCCGTCATCGCCGCCGGGTTCCTGATTCGCATCTTCATCATTTTCCACGATTGCGGACACGGCTCCTTCTACCGCTCCAAGAAGGCCAACAACTTCTGGGGCGCCGTTACCGGCGTGATTACGTTCACCCCCTACTACACCTGGAAGAAGCGCCACGCCGAACACCACGCCACCTCCGGCGATCTCGACCGCCGCGGCGTCGGCGACGTCTGGACCATGACCGTCAAGGAGTATCTTGCCTCGACCAAGGGCCAGCGCGCCTGGTACCGCTTCTATCGCCACCCGCTCGTGCTTTTTGTGCTCGGACCGATGCAAGTGCTCCTGATTCAGAATCGCCGCATCCTCCCCGGCTCGAACCGCAAGGATGTCATCAGCGTCATGGGCACGAACCTCTCGCTCGCCGTCATTATCACCGTGGTAGCTCTGACGGTTGGCATTAAGGCATATCTTCTCATTCAGATACCGATTATCCTCATCGGACTTTCGCTCGGGATTTGGCTCTTCTATGTGCAGCATCAGTTTGAAGGTGTCTACTGGGAGCGCGGCGATGACTGGGATTTCGTCTCGGCCTCGCTCGAAGGTAGCTCGTACTACAAGCTGCCCAAGATCTTTCAGTGGTTTTCAGGTAACATTGGCTTCCATCACATTCATCACCTGAACTCGCGTGTGCCGAATTACAATCTCGAACGCTGTCATCGCGAACTGACACAGGTGCGCCCCGTTCCGGAAGTCGGCTTCTTCAAGAGTCTCAAGGCGCTCAATTTCCGCCTCTGGGATGAGGACGGACGCCGCCTCATCGGTTTTCGCGAACTTCGTGAATTGCGCCCGCAATTGGCCGCCGACTAAGAACATCGTATACACGCATACGAACGGCGAAATCGCATCTGCGATTTCGCCGTTTCACTTGGTCGCCCTGACTTCGAGAAAGTAACTACAAACTCAAGCCGAGAATCAAATATGAGATCTCGTCGTTCGGATTGTTGATGAAGCTCACGCTCAGCGGGAACTCCGCCGTTTCGGAGAGCTTCAGAGCCCGGGTCACCTTGATGCCGAGATTGATGATCCGAAAATCTCTCGCGCCATAATACGCAGGATTTTCTTCGCTGCCGCCTGTCGCGCCGAGCCACAAACCGACACCGACCTCATTGACCTTCGTCGCATAGTCAATCTGGAAATAGGTATTCGATCCGGCGTCATTGTAGACATTGATATAGCCGGAAAGCGTGAGCGGAACGCCCTCTGGCCCGCTCCAACTTGCGCCAACCTCCAGCGTGTGCGCCCCCGCGCCTTCTTCGTCATCGTGATTGTTGAAATTGAAGAAGTCAATCCCGGCCGACGGGAAATAGTAATCAATCACAATGCCGGTCAGGCTGCCGCTCGAGCCGAGCGCCACGGTGTAACTCGCCCAGGTATCGATTTCATCGAAGGCATCCGAGTAGGAGCCCCAGAGTCCAGCCTTGAATCCAGGGTACTCCAATTTGGTGGCCGGCTGCACGCTAAACCGGTCGCCAAAATCAAGTCCGCGCCAGTTGTAGCGGCTGACCAGGTCGACATTGGCGCTTAACTGCGCTTCCCCGGCAACAGCCGGGACAAAGTTCAGTAAGGCGAGCGCGATCATCATGGCAGCCGTAATAAGCCTTGAAGTCATATCTCTCTCCGTTCTCGTTGTTATGCCTGATAGGCGCTTTCACCATGAAGCGCCGCATCCAGGCCGATCTCTTCCTCGCCTTCGGTTGTGCGCACGCGCGTGAATCGGTTGATCACGAGCAGCATCACGTAGGTGAAGCCGAAGGCGTAGATCGAAGAAACGACGACAGCAACCAACTGCTTCATAAAGAAAGAAGCGTTGCCTGTAAATAAACCATCAGCGCCCGCCGGATTCACCGTCAAGTCTGCCACCAGGCCCAGCAGTATGATCCCCAGCGCGCCGCCAACTCCATGCACGCCCCAAACATCCAGCGCATCATCCCAGCCGAGCCGGTTCTTCATGTTGGCCGCAAAGTAACAAACTACTCCGGCCGCTATCCCGATCAGTGCCGCACTCGTCGGTGTCACGAATCCGGCACACGGCGTGATCGTCGCCAATCCGGCAACGGCGCCGGTCAGCAGCCCGAGGAACTTCGGCTTCTTCTCGAATATCCAGGCCAGTAGCATCCACGTCGGCCCGGCAAACGACGCCGCAATATCTGTGTTGAGAAATGCAATGCCGGTGACTGCGTCGACGCGAAGTTGGCTGCCCGCATTGAATCCGTACCAACCAAACCACAAGAGCCCGGTCCCGAGCGCGACCAAGGGAATACTGTGCGGAATGCTGTCGCCCACGCGCCGTCGACCTACATACAGCACCGACGCCAGGGCCGCCATTCCGGCGATGTTGTGTACCGCAATGCCGCCGGCAAAATCCAGCACGCCCCACTTTGCCAGAAGCCCGTTGCCCCAGATCATGTGCACGAATGGACAGTAAACGAAGGTCAGCCACGCGATCAGGAAGATCAAATACGCGCCAAACCGCACGCGATTGGAAAACGCGCCCGTGATCAGCGCCGGTGTGATAATGGCAAACATCATCTGGTAGGCCATGAACACAAATTCCGGAATATTCCCCGTTCCGTAAGGCGACACCGTATTCAGCGTCACCCCCATAAGAAATGCTTTGTCCAGATTCCCGATGATTCCGCCCTCGCCGCCCGAGAAGCAGAGTGAATAGCCGTATGCCCACCAGATGATTGTCGTCACCCCCATCGAAACAAAGCTCTGGATCATGATCGTCAGGACGTTTTTCCGTCCGACCAATCCCCCATAGAAAAACGCCAGCCCCGGTGTCATCAACATCACCAGGCTGGTCGCAACGAGCATAAAGCCCGTATTTCCCGTGTCAAACATTCAGTCCTCCGAAGTCTCTTGCCGAAGGCGCCAAAGCCGACGGCTGACGGAACTTCCATCCGCTGCGAACATTTGACAATCAGGGGAATCCTGAATCTGGACCTCTTTATCCCTTACACCCGCCTTTGTCTCGAACTGCGCCCTCTTTCCTACTCCAGCGAGATCATCTTCTCCCTGATCGCGTACCGCGTCAACTCCGCGACGCTCGATATACCCAGTTTGTCCATCAGCCGCTTGCGGTGCGTCTCGACCGTCTTAACGCTGATACTGAGCTTCGCCGCCGTCTCTTTGGTGCTGTTGCCCTCGGCCAGTAGCTGCACAACCTCGCGTTCGCGGGTGGTCAGGGCGATGGCGGCATTCGTCTTCCCGACTTCCGACACGGCGATATAGTCGTCGACCAGAATCCGGGCAATGCGGCCCGGCAGAAAGATCTCCCCGGCAGCGACCGCGCGAATTCCGGTCACCAGTTCATCCAATGCCGAATCCTTAAGCAAGTAACCGCGCGCGCCCGCCTTGATCGTCTCGGCTACATAGTCTCGACCGGAGTGCATCGACAAGATCACGACTCGCGCGTTCGAACCCAGTTCTTTCAAGCGCCGCAGCGTATCCACGCCGTTCAAGCCCGGCATCGAGATATCGAGAAGTATGACGTCGGGCGCCAATTGCTCTGTCAGCTTCAGAGTAGAGAGCCCGTCGACGGCTTCGCCGACCACTTCAAACCCCGGCTGTCGCTCCAATATTGACTTCAGACCCACGCGAAACAGCCGGTGGTCATCGGCCAACAAGACCCTAATCTTCTTCACCGGCTCCCTCCTCCAGGATTGGCACCTGCAATCGAACCCGTGTCCCCCGGCCGGGAGCCGAGTCGATCGCAAACTCACCTCCGAGCAGCCTCACTCGCTCCTGCACGCTGAATAGACCGTACTTGCCGTCTTCCGCAACCTTCAAGCCCCCACATTCCGCATCAAAGCCGCAACCATCATCGGTGACAATGATACTCACGCCGCCGGAATCCCCTGACAATTGCAGAGTGACCCTCTTCGCAGAAGCATGTTTGACCACATTCGCCAGCAGTTCCCCCACCGACTTGAAGAGCATCACGGCAATCTTCGTATCGGGTTGCGCTCGGTACGCCTCGCGCTCAACCTTGATCTTGAGTCCATGCTGGCTTGCGAGTTGGCGCGCCCGCCACTCCAGCGCCGCCCCCAACCCAAACTCGTACAGCACCGGCGGGCTGATCTGCACCGTCAGGTCGCGCGTATAACTGATCGTCTGCTCCAGCAGTTGCATCACTTCGCTGAACGACTCCTCGAAGCCGCAGAAGACCGCATTGCCTTGCAGTTCAGAAAGCCTCAGCCGCATAAACGCCAGCGCCTGGCCGATATGATCGTGCAGGTCGCTCGCAATCTCCCGGCGCTCTCTCGCCTCCGAAAGCGACAATTCCAGCGCCAGCCGCTGCAACTGCCCCTGGTATTCGCGAATCTGTTCCTCTTTGCGCTGTTGCTCCAATACCTGTCGGCGCAATTCAAGGTTTGCCTTCTCCAATTGCTCGGTGCGATCCAACACCTGCACTTCCAGCGATTCTCGCGCTTGCACAAGCGCTTCGGCCGCCAGCCGCTGTTGGACGTGCGCGCGAAGTAGCTCCGCAACCGACTCGATCAATTCCCTTTCTTCCGCCAGAAACGGCCCCTCATCCGCCTCAGGACGCGGCTCTCGATAACAGACATCTACTCGCCCCGGAGCCTCCCCTTCAATCTCAAATGGCGCACTCTGCATCCACGCCGACTCGGCATACAACTCAGTGGCGAATGTCAACCCGAGACACTGGATTCGTGCCCCCGTAATCTCCGGGTATTGCCAAGCCCGTGGCAACAACTCGGCAACCTGCCCAAGGACAACTTCAAGCGGGCGATGTTGCCCCTGCAGTAGGCGCGCAGTCGCATGGAGAGCGGTCAGTTCCTTGACGCGTTCTTGAAGCAGATGCAAGGTGCGATTTGTGTCTACCAAGAAAAGTCCAGACTCAGCGAAATCGATCAACACGTCGCTTGTGAAAGTTGTAACAAGTCAACTCCAAAAGCAAATGATATCTGTCGGAATTATTGTACAGAAGAGCTCCCCTTTTCAATGAGGAGCCCGGGTTAGACAACTCCAACCCGGACTCAACATAACGCATTGCTCAGCAATGCGTAACAACGGGCGACTACAGTACTACTTTACGTCTGCAGTCGGCGCACAAGCTGAGGCGCCACTGCCCTTGCACGGCATCGGGCACGGCTCGCAGCTTTCCACAGCAGCGGCTGTTTGCGTGGTTGTCGTGCGTTCGACGCAGCACTTCGGAGCGTCAACCGCGCAGGGTTGCGTGCACGGCAACGGACAATCCGCAGGATCACATGGCACGCATGACTGCTCAGTCGACACCACTTCCGTCGTGCCGGCATTCGCAGTGATATACGAGAACGAAACCACCAGTGCCAGGGCGAGAACGCCAAGCAGCGGTAACGCCGAGCGCATGAAAGAAAGAATTCTGCTATTCATCTAAATTCTCCATAGACAAAGTTATAACCATCTCTCGATCAGACAGACCGAGAACCATTGGATTTGAATGATTTCCTCAAGGGAATTACTTGGAGAAGAAGTAAGCTCTAAATCCGCAGGACCGTCGTCGCGATGATTTCCGAGGTTTGATCCGACGGCGCCGACACCAGAGAAATCACGGCGCGGTCGGTCGTACGATCGCTGCGAATGATGCTGACAATGACCGGTACAGCGTCAACATCCTTCAGGAGCCGTACCACCTCGGCGATCGTGACTGACCGTTCCTTGGCCGGGCAATCGCAGCTTGTGCGCAGGCTGTTCTGTACGCCATAGGCGCCATAGCAGAAGGCCAGCGCATCCACATCCGGACACGGCGTGGAGCACGATGACTCACAGCACGATTCCTGAACCTCGCCGCAAACCAACTCGCAGACGTCCTCCGGACCGATCGTTACACAGACTGCCGGGCAGATCGCCGCGAAAGCGAAGGAAAAGATGCTGTAGAAGAGAATTGTGCAGTAAATCGACAGCGACTTCAATGGTTACCTCGAATGCTTATTATACGAGGCTCCTGCAATGTGGTTCCCTTTTACTTCTCGTAGATGGTCATCAATAGCTCAGAATCAAACATCCGCGCCGGCGAGATCACCAGTTCATCCAGCGGGACCTTCCGACCAAATCGCTGCTCCAGCTTGGCGGCCACCAGCGGGTCCTTAAGGTTGAACTCCTTCATGCGTTGCGGTGCGCCGATCTCGATCCCCAAAGCCGTCCGGTAAACCTTCCACACCAGCTCCGAGCAGTAGATTCGCTCATCCGACCATTGGAAGAAATGATCGTATCGCTTTCCTGTCATGGCATCGGCCTGGAACCGCAAGCTGTCAATGGCGCTCTCCGTCAGCAGCGAATCCGCCCGCTTTAAACGCTTAACGACGAACTTCCCCCCTTCACCGCGCGCTGCCCACTCTTGCAGCGGCGTGTACTGCACCGGGTCGAGCGCCTCGCACACCATAACCGCCGAATCGACAACGAACACGATCCCCATGTGGCTATACGGCGACCCGGTGGCACGCTGAATCGCCAAGCTTTGCGCCGACATCGAGGTCTGAAAGATCAAGTCGCCGCTGCGGGCTTGGTAATCCTGCCCCTGCAAGACACTACTACAAAACAGCCACAGCAGCGCGATCGTGTGAGTCCATTTCATGCTACAACCACAGCGTCATTTCTTCATGGTCGACGTAACGCCCATCTGGAAGTTTGTACCCGTGCAGATTCAATCCGTTCGTAAAGAATCCCAGCGCCGTATAGAGCGTTCGCGCGCTCGTCTGCGTAACGGCGACGGTCAGGGTAATCATCTCCAGCCCCTCCATCTTGCGGGCCTCGGAGATCACCTGTTCCATCATCGAGCGCGCCAGGCTGTGACCGCGCGCTTCTTTGCGTACATACACCGCCCAGATCCAGCCGCGATGGCGTTCTTTCGTGAGATCCTCGCGCTTGAACGCCACCGTTGCCATCAGCCGTTCGCCGTCGAACGCGCCCAGTACGAATCTCTCTGGAAACACCTCGCACGGCGCCATCCATTCCAGCGCCTGTTCTTCTTTCATCGCAGCCACTTCCTCCGGCGTTTGCCCGAACGCCTCCGGGTGGTTGAGGCACATCTCGCTGCGCAGATCCTGGAAAGCCCGCAAGTCTTCGGCAGTAAGTTTTCGAATCTTCATACTTGGACGATAGCTACTGCCGGCCGCAAACACAAGTGCCATGCCGTTCTCGCCGGTGCCGAAAGCCGGCAATTGACAATCGACTTCGTTCATCTATATTTGATGCATGTCAGATTTGATCAAGACTCTAAACGATGCTATCGCCCGGCACCTGCGGCCCGACACTTACCCGCTCGCGATCCGCATGTGCAAATCCGATGAAGAATTGCCGCCGCGCACCAAGCGCCCCGCGCGCGACCTCGGCTACAAATCCGCGATTTGCCAGGCCATCGCCGTTGCCCGGCGCTACGGCTGGGCTATGGCGCTGGGCCACGAGGATGTCTCCTGCCCCCTGGCCAAATCCGCCTTCGGTTTTGAACCGCTGGTTGAACACTTCACGACGGGCTGTTGTTGCGAAGGCATGTATACCGAAACCGCCGCTGCCGGTGCCCGTACTGAAAGCGAGCTGCCCAAATTCTCTTTTCGCGAATACAAGTATTTCCTGACCGCGCCACTCGAACGCACCGCCTTTGATCCGCATGTCGTGTTGGTCTACGGTAACTCGGCTCAAGTCATGCGGCTGCTCTCCGCCTCGCTCTGGAAGTCGGGCGGCTACCTGCACTCGCGCTTTTCTTCGCGCCTCGATTGCGCCGACATCTGTATCGAAACTATGCAAACCGGCAAACCGCAAGTCGTGCTTCCCTGCTACGGCGACCGTCTCTTCGGCGGCACCCAGGATCACGAAATGGCCTTTACTTTCCCCTATTCGCTCGCGCAGGAAATCATCGACGGACTCGAGGGCACCCATCGCGGCGGTATCCGTTATCCGATCCCGGCCTATTTGCGTTTCACCGCTGAATTCCCTGAGAAGTATCAGGAACTTGAGGAGCATTGGAAAAATGAACGCCCCTGAACTAAATCGTCTAACTGAGGATGATGTCCTCGCGCGCTTGCGCGAAGTGGCTTCTGCCCCCGACTTTAAGAGCCGCCTGCCGCTCGAGGTCGTCCATATTCTCAAGCACAACTACCCGCATTATGACTGGGTCGGAATCTACGTCCTCGATTCCCCCGACGAACTGGTGCTCGGGCCGTTTCTCGGCAAGCCGTCGCCCCATGTGCGCATCAAGACGAATTCCGGAATCTGCGGCGCCGCCGTTGTCGAGGAGGCCACCATCATCGTCGACGATGTTAACGCCGATCCGCGCTATTTGGCCTGTTCGCTCGAAACTAAGTCGGAAATCGTGGTGCCTGTCTTCAAAGGCAGCAAGGTCGTCGCCGAGATCGATATCGACTCGCATACTGCCGCCGCCTTCACCGACGCCGACCGCCGCTTGCTCGAGCAAGTCGCCGCCATCCTCGCTGTCGCCTACTGAGCAACGTCTTGACGCCGCTCCGCCTGCGATCGCTGGTTTCGCCCGCCTGCAGCAATGTCGAGATTCGCGGCTTGTCTCAAATAGCTCGGCCCGAAAGTGATCCAGAGCGCGATCGGCGCGGCAACATAACCGACCAGGAGAAAGTACCGCCCGCAAAATCCAAGGAAGCGGTCGTAGAAACCCGGCGGTAGATACAACCGCCGAAACTCAACACTGTCCATGTATGTCAGTTTTTCTTCCGCGGTCTGAAGATACAAGTCGAGTCCCTGGACCAGGAAAACTATCACCGCCCCCAATGCAAAATACGCCAGCTTTCTGCCCCATTGCCCCCCGAACGGAGTCGCCAGCAGGAGCGCGGCCCATACCGTCAAGCTGAACTGAAACCGCTCTCCGTCCATCGTGAAGCGCAGGCTGCCGCGGCCCGTGCGAGCTGCGACCCGATCCTGAACGTCGAACTCGATCGTGCCTTTTACACACGGATGCACGTACTCGTAGCGGACTTCGTCGCGACTGAGCACGTCGGCTCGCACAATCCGGTTGGCGGCGCCGGTCAGGAGTTTGCCATAGTGAGGCGTCACCACCAGGAGCCAGACCGGCAGGATCAATACCCAGATCCCTGCCAGCCGCAGGAGGAACTTATAGGCCGCGCTCACGGAGCGGTCTCCTGACGACTTTATCGTACCACAACAACCATACCAATCCGCCGAGTACGATGATCACGAATTGCCAAATATGAAGATGAGCCTCCTCGAACAGCTTCTGATCGTAGCCGCTCAAATAGAACAACGTGATCACACGGATCAAATTGATGGCGAACAGTATGACGGTCCCGCAGATGGCGCCGACAATTCGCTTTCTCCAGGTCGTCGGAAATGCCACGACGCCAGCGACGAACAGGATCGTCACGTACACCGCGTTGCAACCTTCGCGGATCGTCACGTTACCTTGTGCGGACGACAGCGACACTCCGTTCACCACAACTTCCCCACCGAAGGCGTTGATCAGGGCGCCCGATGCCTGCGCCGTCCAGAGGTTCAGCGGATCGAGAAAGTAGCCGCTGCTCCAATCGGCGACGACCAGGCCGAAACCGACTATCGTTACCGCGAGAAATCGCAGGTACGAAAGTATGACGTCGCGATTGGTCGCCAGCCACCTGCTGATTAACTTCGCGGAGGGGCGGCATCGCCGCCGCTCCTCCCTAAAATGTTTGCCCTCTTTCACTGGTTAGCTTCAGACACCCACGGCGGGTGTCTGCCTTCTTCTCAGCACGAAGTACGTCATCAACCCGAGCAGTAAAACGCCGAAAACGATCAGCGCCCACTCCGACAGCGTCGGGATTTCGCTGGAATCAGTCAGAGTGAGATTGCAGCCCGTACTGCAGGAGAAGGTGAACACCATGGTACGCAGCAGCGTTCCGCCCGCGGTGCCCTTGTAGAACCGGAGCACGACACTCCCGGTCCCGCTGGCGGTGTTGCAGGTGACATCGACGCTGCCGCTTCCGCTCGGTCCTGTCAGATTAGTCGGCACGCCTGCCGAAACACAGCCCGTCGCTGTGGCCGTGACCGTGTAGAGCTGGCCGTTATCACCACCAGTCAGTGAATAATCAATTTCAATTGCGACGTTGTCCCAGGTACCGACGAAATTCTCCACCAGCGCCTCGCCGGCCGCGATCGAGCCGAGCGAAAAGACAAGCCATAGGCAAGTGATCAGAAAAGCAAATCTTCTCATTTTGCGTCTCCACTTCCATTGAAGTTGCCGGAATTGCGGACTTGGCGGTTCGGACCTCGGCACTCAACCGGCAGAAGTCGTCGAGTTTCCCCGAATCGCACTAGCCTTCCATGGCCAACTCTCCCGGAGGCGATCGCCAATCCGGCAATTCGTAGCGCCGGCGCACCAACGCCGGCATCCAATCAGCCCCCCAGCCCAGTCTCTGGTTTCTATCTCGTCCGCGAAATCGGGTACAGGTCAGGACAATCAGGCAACAAGCGATCGTCAAGAGCAGTGCATACAGTGCCACCGCCAGGGCGATCACGAGTGCCGCATTCGGCAATGAGAAAAACACTTCGGCGCGGTCGCCGAAATGAAAGCCAAAGCGCAGCGGCGCCGTCAGCGTCTCCAGATGATTCTGGCTGACCTCTAACGGCAGCCACAGGAATATCAAGAGCAGTGGCGTTGCTCCAAATACCGACCGCGCCCTGCCAAGCGCCAGCCCGTAGAGCGCGAAGAGCAAGTTCAATACGAGCAGTTCCACGACACAGACATGCAGCACGCTGCCGGTGCGATCGGCGCTGACGACGACAAACGCCGTCGCCAATAAAATACTCATCGCTGCCGCGCGGCGCGCCTCCACGACAAGCATCCGCCGAAAAAACGGCAATAACGCGCACAAATGCACGATTGAATAGTCCGTCACAGCTTGCGCGACAACCAACAACCAACCGGAGATCGCCGCGCAAACGACATCCTGAAGCCACACAATGCCTGCAGGCATGGGCCCGCGATTCAGCCTCCGACAGTTTCGCTGCGTGCGATTAGAGCATTTCCACGATGCACAGAATCCTGTTTCCCCCTTTGCTGACTGAATCAGATTATCTTGCTCCAAGCCGTAAGACACACATTACCCCAGCCGCCAATCCCGTCTTCCTCCGAGACTGGCTCACCAATTTGAACGCATTGGCCCGGGTAGGTTTAGGTCGGCACAGGCAAATGCACCACTGCTTTCTGCGAGGTGCCTTACTCTGTGGTGATTCGTTCGAAGTGAGGATTCGAACGACAACTGTTGTCACGCGCGCTGCGAGCCCCGGTGACATGTAGCACCCTTGCTGACTGTAACTCTGCGTTGATGACAAACCCTGTTGTACGCCTGATGCTGTTAATGTATGCCTGTTAGTCCATTTTGTCAAGTCTCGATTGCAGGTTTCTGCTACGAATCCTCTTTCGTCCACCCTGTGGCTCCGATGCCCCACCCCGGTAGGGTAGACATTCCTGTCTGCCGTCCTTTCACCCGGTAGGGTAGACATTCCTGTCTGCCGTCACTTGTAGCACACGACAGACAAGAAAAGGCTGTCCCATGAGTTCATTTGACGGGGTTGCGTCGGTTCTTGATTTCGTGCGTAGATTTCTAATCCTATGGATATGATTCACTATCCAGCGCGAAATTGTGAACCGACGCCTTGCGATTCCTCGCAAAACGTAACCTATCGGACAACCTCAGAATGTCTATCCTACCAAGGCTCACGGTTCCGTCCACACTTCCGTCGTTGTATCTCTCCGTAAAACTCCGCCGCCCTTTACTCCACCGCTTTCATGTCGACCAATTCCATGATCCGATTATACCGCATCATCACTTGAATCGTATCCACCGGCTCGTCGTGCTCGTAGATGATACTGTCGCTCACTTCTGTCCAGCGCTGCCGCCGCGCCACCAGAGCATTGCGCGAGAAATACTCCGCGCAAAAATGATCCGACTCCTCGTTGCACGCATCGCGCGGCGCGAACTCCCAGCCAATGCGGATCGCTTCGTACTTGGTCCCCAGGACCTCTATCTCCGATACCACCGAGTGGCTCTTCTCAATCCACAATCCCTGCTCGTCGTCGCGATAAGGCCAGTTCTTCCCTGCGCGACCCGCCGCGGTAAAATACAATCGCTCATCGCCCGTTGCGCAGGTCAAGCGCGACTGAAAACACGCTCCGAAGTAGTTCTCTGCTTGAAACACTGTATCGCTGCACAAATCGGTGAAATAGACGTCGGTCTCGACGATCGTGAAATATCCCAGCGTCGTTACAGTCTCAACGAGGCCCTCTGGCTCCCCGCTAAAACCCTCCACGTATTGAAGCTTGACTGCCTTTGTTCCCCCGGCAACCAGGGTATCCCCCGTGCGGAGCACGACGCGCACCTTTGCCTGCCGCACCGATGTGTAAACATCGTCTAGGAAAAGCGAATCATAGTAAGCCTGCGAGTAATAGAAGTTCCAGCTCGGCTTCGGTTCCAGCCACACCTCCGCCACCGGCTCGGTCGTCTCACTACTCGAGCAGGAAAGCAGTAGCGCCATCACCAGGAGCGCAAAGGTAATTCGTAGATGCAATTTGTCGACCATGCATTTCCATAAAGCGAATAGCTTTTCCAAATGTCAAGTGGCTAATCGTGTTGGTTTTGTCCGGCCCTGAGAGGCCGCAGGCCGCCCCTTTTCCCCCTTGACTCTACTCTCTCGCCCCCTTAATTGCCATGCGAAGGGCTTGTAATTAGGAGCGTTTTTCATGTCCGACAAATACGACGTCGTCATCATCGGTGGGGGTATCATCGGTTGTTCCATCGCCTTCTATCTCGCCAAAAAGAAGTTCGGCAAAATCGCCGTCGTTGAAAAAGATATGTACCTCGGCAACGGCGCTACCGCCAAGTGCGCCGGCGGCATCCGCGCCCAGTTCGGCACCGAGATCAACGTCCGTATGTCGATGCTCTCCGAACGCAAGTTCGAGTCCTTCAAGGAGGAAACCGGCGCCGATGTCGACTTCGACCAGGTCGGCTATCTCTTCCTCATGACCACCGACGATCACGTCGCCACCTTCCGCAAGCAGTTCGCCATGTGGCAGCGCGTCGGCCACCCGGTCGAGTGGCTCTCGCGCGAACAAATCAAGGAACTCGTGCCGCCGCTTTATGTCGACGATGTGCTCGGCGGCACCATCTCCCGCAAAGATGGCATCGGCGATCCGCACCAGTTTACCCAGGGCTATGTCGCCGCCTGCCGTCAACTCGGCGTCAAGTTTTTCCTCGAGCACGAGGCCGTCGGCATCACGCGCTCCGGTGATGTGCTTACCGGAGTCAAGACCTCCAAAGCGGAGTTCGCTACCGATACCGTGATCAATTGCTCCGGCCCGCATGCCGCCATGGTTTCCGCCTGGCTTGGGATCGATTTGCCTGTCAAACCGTATAAACGTCAGATCGTCACGACCGCGCCGCTCGACTTTATCACCGAGGCGTTTCCGATGGTGGTCGATATCGGCTCCGGTCTTTACACGCACAAGGAATCCGGCGGGCTGCTGCTCGGCTGGGCTGACAAGGATACTCCCCCGGGATTTGATGAATCGGCGCACCCCGACTATACCGAGGCCATCCTGATGAAAGGCCTCGACCGCATCCCGCAGCTCGAAACCGCGCAGATCAAGACTGCCTGGGGCGGCCTCTACGACACGACGCCCGATCATCACGCCATCCTGGGCTCCAGCGGTGTGGTTCCGAAATTCTACCAGGCGAACGGCTTCTCCGGCCACGGCTTTATGCACGCCCCTGCGGTCGGCATCGTCATGGCCGAATTGCTTTGCGGCGAACCGACCACGATCGATATCTCTTCGCTCTCGCCGCACCGTTTCGCCGACAAATCTCTGATTGAAGAAAACACGGTTATCTGACGGAGGAATATTCAAGCAATGACTGATCGCAACTTGAGACTCCCGCTCCCAAGCACGACCAGCCTCTTCTCTGTGATTGCGATTCTTTCACTCTGCGCTGCCCTTCCCGCCGCGGCCGCCAATTTCCCGAAGCGCCCGCCGTACGAAATCACTGTCGATGCGCCCGATACCAGCGTCGAACTCGTCGCGCGCCTCGAGATCCCGCACAAGGACATGCTCAAGAGCGCCAAAGCCCCGCTGGTTGTCCTGATCCACCAGTTCGGCATGGACGGTTACAAGTGGGGTGTGTTCCCCGAGGAACTTCTGCGCGCCGGATTTGCGTTTCTATCCGTCGACCTGCGCGGCCACGGTCTTTCGATCTACGACCTCAGGCTGCACCGCAATCGGCCACCCTTCAGCTATCGCGTCGACGAATTCCAGAAATTCCCTTCCGACATCGGGCTGCTGATCCAGGATGCGATCAAGTACCACGTCGAGGCGCTTGACACCAACAAGATCGCCATCATTGGCGCAGCACTCGGCGCCAACGTCGGCACTCTCTACGCCCATACCGACCCGCGCGTTAAGTACCTCGCGCTGATCTCCCCTGGACTCGAGCACCAAGAACTGCGCATCGCACCCGTCCTGCGCGAATTCGATGATCGCCCCATTTTGATCGCGTATTCTAACAAGGATATTTACTCGAGCTTGTCCGTCGACCTGCTGACTGACGTCATCCCGCGGGATTTCGATATCTATCTGAGCGAGTCGATGTACGCCGGCAACCGGCTACTCAATGCCGAGCCGAATCTGCAGGGCAAGATTCTTCAGGATCTGCGGAAGTATCTCTTGGAGCAGAAATAGCCCGCGCAACTACGCTCTCTCGGCGTCCTTGTCACGGCGTGGTGCGTCAACTGCGACCACCAGGACGGCGCACAGGACCAGCGCCAACACAGCCAGCCCTGCGTAGCGTATCATCGGATCGGCCAACCACTCCGACAACACTGCGCTCAGCGTCTCCGGTTGCGTATTCAATTGCTCGGCTACCGTTTCTGACCCGTTGCGAATAAATTGCACGAAAAACCAGTAGGCCATCGCCGCAAACGCAGCGCTTGCGCCGAACACCGCAATCAGATACCGCGTCACGGTCGCACCGATCCCGGCCACCGGAAATTCCCCCAATACTCTTTTGTCAAAGTCTCCCGGCAACGAGGCTTCTTCCAACTTGAGGAAGTTGTCCAGCCGGTGCCCGATTGTCATCATGTCCACGCACCGCGGGCATACATCAAGATGTCCGCGGATGATGACATCCTGCTCTTCGCTGAGCTTTCCCGCCAGGAATTCATTCAATTGCCAGCGAACTTCGCGACACTCGCTCATAACAGCTCCTCCGGCTTGTACTTTCCGGTCACCGCTTCTTTGAGTGCGCGTTTGCCGCGATGCAGATAGGTTTTTACTGTGCCAATCGGAATTTTCATAATCTCGGCGATTTCGACGTACCCGACGCCGCGCAAGTAGAACAGACGCAGGGCCGTGGCATAGTGCACCGGCAGCTGCGCCAGCGCCTCCTCAACCACCTTGCCACAGAACAGCGACTGGTACACCTGGTCGGGGTGTGACGCCTGGTCGGCTGCCAGATATTCGTGCTCGGAAAGCGATACCTGCTCCAGGCGCTTCTTTGTGCGCTCCGCCAATGCCAAATTCAGCGCGATCCGATACAGCCAGCTCGAAAACTTGGCGTCCCCCCGGAACGATCCGAGGTTCTTAAACGCCCGGATAAACGCTTCATATGTCAACTCCTCAGAGCGCGGCGCATCGTCGAGCATGCGGTTGATCAGCGAAAACACACGATCTTTGTAGGAATTGATCAGCCGCGACATCGCCGGCTGTTCCCCGATACGGGCGCGTTCGACTAGTTCGCGGTCAAGATCGATTACAGCGGTTTGCATGAGTATATAGACTGCCTTTTCCGAAAAAAGTTGCGTCCTTTGAAACAAATCGCGCCCTTGAAGCAGTCTTATTGCCACGAGAAGGAGTAAACATGTGGCGGCTTGACCTAACGGATGTCTTTGGAATGTTGACCGGGATAATTCTCGGACTCGGTTTCTTTGCCCTCGTCGCGTTCCTCGTCTATCTCTTTGTCTACAAGCGAATCAAGATGAATCACGAAATGCGCCTGGAACTGATCAAACAGGGCCGCGATCTGCCCGCCGAGGGCGAGCGTTACGGCAGCCTCAAAGCTGGGATCGTCCTCATGGCTGTCGGCGGCGGCTTTTTGCTTGCCATGCTCTTCGAGAGCTACAGTTCAAATGATGATCTGGGTGGAGAGTTGGTGTTGGCTTTTGTTCCGCTCCTGTGTGGACTGGGCCTGGCGGCCTTCCACTTTATCGCCCGCGCCGGTTGCCGAAACGGAAATGGCGGACACAGACTGGCGCGCTACTCTTCCGAGTCTTTGGACTCCTGAAGATCGATCATCTTGGTATCGTCGACATAGGTAGTGGTGCGGGCTTCATTGAGCTTCATCAGCTTGCTCACCGCGTCGCGAATCCGCAGGCTGCTCTGTTCGATCAGGCGCAAGCGTTTGATGATGTCCTCGGGCAGCCCTTCGCTCTTCATCAAGACCAATTGCACATTGCCGAGCACGACGGTCAGCGGATTATTGATTTCGTGATTGAGCGTCGCCGTCGTTTCGCGCACCGCATCCAGCCGCGCCGAACGGATCTGCCCCGCCTGTCCCAGTGAATTGCGAATCGCCGCCGCCATTACTTCGATGAATTCCTGTTCGAGCGCGATATTGCGCGACCCGGCGCAAATCCCCGATACCGTCCCCAGTGTTCGTTCACCCGACTTGATGACGTAGGAGAAGATCGACTTGGTGCCTTCGTGGTTCAGCGTCGAATACAGCGTCTCAATCCCGAACTGCGTCCGCAATGAGCCCAGCATGCGCTCGTCGATGGCCGCTAACGCCGCAATCAGATTGGCGTCCCCCTCAGCAATCTCCACCATGGTCTTGCCGGCGTCGTCCAGAACCACCAGTGAACCAGCCGTCACCTCGAGAGCATCCAGCGCCGCTCCCAGCGCCTCGCGGAGGTAGCGTTCCGCTTCCTTCGGCTCCGTCGGCGCTGTCAGAATCTTGCGCAGCGACTCGTATTTCTGACGATCTCGACTCACCATATTGACCCAACAGCGATGTTCCGCAAACCCTATGCCGATCCTCGTTTACTTGGGCAACAATCGTGCTTGCCGCCGTACTTTAAGCTTGTGCCGCAACCCACTATGCTGCAATATCTTACCGCCGTCGCTTGCGGCCTACTACTTCCTGAATATAGCCTTATGACTCGACAGCCGCAAACGAATCTGCAATTCGCTTCGCTTTTGCTGCACTCCTGTCTGCAATTTGCAGCGTATTAGTTAGTCGGGAGGGGGCTTAATTTGTTGTTGACAGCAGCCTTGCCTCCCCTATCTTAAGCGATTTTCTGAGGCTGGAATGTCGGACGATCTTCGTTGTGAATGTGGAGTCTTCGGGATTTTCGGAGTCCCGAACGCCGCCGAACTAACCTATTTCGGCCTCTATGCCCTGCAGCATCGTGGCCAGGAAGCCGCCGGGATCGTCAGCTTCGACGGCGCGACCCTCAACGAAGTCCGCGGCCAGGGTGAAGTCAACGCCGTCTTCAGTCGCCACGACAGATTGTCGGTCCTCAAAGGCGACCGCGCCATCGGGCACAATCGCTACTCCACCGCCGGCGCTTCCGTCATTCGCAACGTCCAACCGCTGGTTATCACCTTCAAGGGACAAAAGATCGCCATTGGCCACAACGGCAACCTGACCAACAACGAACTACTCAAGAACAAACTCGAGCAAGGCGGCTCAATCTTCCAGACAACCTCGGACACCGAGGTCATCCTCCACCTCATCGCCAAGAGCCGCAAATCGCGACTGATCGAAGCGATCTCCGATGCCTTGAAGAAAGTGGAAGGCGCTTATTCCCTGCTGTTCCTCACCAAGGACGCCATCATCGCCGCGCGCGACCCCCACGGCTTCCGGCCGCTGGCGCTCGGTCGCCTCGGCGATACCTGGGTCGTAGCCAGCGAAACCTGCTCGTTCGACATCATCGGCGCCCAGTACGTCCGCGACGTCAAACCGGGCGAAGTCATCGAGATCAACGCCGATGGAGTGCGCTCGCACTTCCCGTTCCGCAAGCGCAAACACGCCTTCTGTATCTTTGAATTCATCTATTTTGCGCGCCCCGATTCGAAGATCTTCGAGGAAAACGTTGACAAGATCCGCCGCCGCCTCGGCCGCTATCTTGCGCTGCAGCACCCGGCCCAGGCAGACATCGTCATCTCGGTGCCCGATTCCTCCAACACGGCCGCGCTCGGTTTTTCCGAACAATCAAAGATTCCTTTTGAATTCGGCCTGATTCGCAACCACTACGTCGGCCGAACCTTTATCGATCCCAAGCAGGATATCCGCGACCTCGACGTCAAAGTCAAATTTAACGCCGTCCGCGGCGTCCTGAAAGACAAAAGCGTCGTCGTTGTCGACGACTCGATCGTTCGCGGAACCACGATGAAGAAACTCATCAAGATGATCCGCGACGCCGGCGCGCGCGAAATCCACCTGCGCATCTCCTCGCCGCCGATCATCTCGCCCTGTTTCTATGGTATCGATATGCCCACCAAGCAGGAGCTGATCGCCGCCAATATGTCGGTCGAAGAAATCGGCAAGTACCTCGGCGTCGATTCGATCGGCTATCTCTCGATCGACGCGATGCTTTCGATGCATTCACTACCCAAGGAAGACTTTTGCGTGGCGTGCTTCTCGGGCAAGTACCCCACCAAGATCGAAAACAAAAACGGCCGCCTGTTGTCTCGTCCTGCCGTGGGCGCCGACGATTCTCGCCGTTCCTTCGCCAAACGCTCCCGCAAGTCCAAAGTGACAGCGTAACCCGGCCACACTTTGTAGCTCCGACTTCAGTCGGATGTTCTTCTCGCCGCAGTCGTAGGGCAGGTCTCTGATCGCACTCACCGGGGCTGACGAACCCACCCTGCCGGAGACCTGCCACCAGACCTGTCTACTCGCCCCCTGTAGCCCCGACTTCAGTTGGAAGTTTTCCGTTCGTCAGTTTCCCTTCGATCGTCCGACTTTCTATCTCCGACTTCAGTCGGATATTCCTTCTGCGTCAGGTCTTGATCTCGGCCGAGCGCAGCGAGGACGGGATTGTACCTGACGCCGCTCGGTGAGATCCTGTCATTGCGAGGAGCGCACTCACACTCCAACTCTCGCCCACTCTCAACCGCGACGAAGCAATCTCGTCCTTGCGAATCCTCGTCTCTCGGGTGCTGTCATTGCGAGGAGCGCACTCACACTTCATCCCTCGCCCACCCTCAACCGCGACGAAGCAATCTCGTTTTGTTCAGATCTCATCATACAAATCGCGCCAAATAGGATTCATCGACTCAATCAATCGCATCTTATCAGCCCTCGATCCTCCCTTAATCTGCTTTTCCCGCTGAATGGCTCCCATCGGTTCCTGACAAGGCTCGAAATAGACCAATTTGCGCGTCTTGTACTTTGAACTGAAGACTCCGCCGTAGCCGGCTTTATGGCAGTAGACCCATTTCTTGAGATCACCTGTCATGCCCGTATAGAACACGGTGTGACGGAAGTTCGTCATGATATAAACGCAATAGACTTTATCCATAATGCATTTAACCGAATGAAGCGGAGATTGCTTCGTCGCGACAAGCTGCAGTAGCTCGACACAGATGCGTTCGCTCCTCGCAATGACACCACCGAACTTGCAGAATCATCGTCTCAATTGACTTGTGTGCCCAAATATCCGCAATCACATTTTCCCAATATCCAATAGATTTTCACTCTACATGGACTATCCGCAGACTCTCGCAGTGTCATTCGACTCTCATAGTGTCATTGCGAGGAGCGAACTCCCACCTCATCCCTCGCACGCGATCTCAACCGCGACGAAGCAATCTCGTTCTTGCGAATCCTCGTCTCTCGGGTGCTGTCATTGCGAGGAGCGAACCTACACTCCATCCCTCGCACGCCTTCAACCGCGACGAAGCAATCTCGTTGTATTTCGGAAACCGCCCCTTTACCGCGCCGTAATCGCCGTCAACCCCTCAAACGGATACCATTGGTGCGGGAACACCCCAATCGCAAACACCGCCACTACCGCGACAATCAGCGCCAGCATCAGAAACGCCGGCAGCGCCGGCACAGTGATCGGCTGAACATCCTTGTCTGCCATGAACATCTTCACGATCACGCGCAGGTAGTAGTAAACCGAGATCAGTGAATTGATCACAGCGATCACAACCAACACATAGTAGCCCTCGGCCAGCGCCGACTTAAACAACACCAGCTTGCCCATGAACCCCGCCGTCGGCGGAAATCCCGCCAGCGAAATCATGAATACCAACAGCAGAATCCCCAGAAACGGCCGCGTCCGCCCCAGTCCATTATAATCGTTAATCGTGGCCACCTCGTCATGCGCATGGCTCGAGTCGACCTGGCTGATAATCATGAACGCCCCCAGGTTTGTCACCGCGTAGCACAGAAGATAAAACGCCGCCGCCGAAGCTGCTTCCGCCGTCCCGACCACCAGCGCGATCATGATATACCCGGCATGGGCAATCGACGAAAACGCCAGCATGCGCTTGAAATTCTCCTGCCGCAACGCCATGATGTTGCCGACGAACATCGTCGCCACCGCCAGCACCCAGAACAACGGCTCCAACTGCGCTTGGAAATCGTGATAGCCGAAACTGAACACGCGCAGCATCGCCGCAAACGCCGCCGCCTTGGGCCCGGCCGACATAAATCCGGTCACCGGTGACGGCGCGCCCTCGTAGGCGTCTGCCGCCCACATGTGGAACGGCACGGCTGCGACTTTGAATCCCAGCCCGACAATCAACAACGCCGCGCCGATCAACAAGAACGTGTCGATCGAACCGCCTTGCCGAAGGACATTGACCAGGTCACTGATTTCAAAAGTGCCGGTAACACCGTAGATAAAGGCAATTCCCAGCACCGTGAACCCCGTCGCAAACGCGCCCAGCAAGAAATACTTGATCGAGGCTTCCGTCGAGCGCAACTGCGTCCGCGCGAATCCTGCGAGCACGTACAGCGAGACCGACATGATCTCCAGCCCGAGGAACATCACCAGCAGGTTCGAGGTCGACGCCATCACCATCATGCCGTAAGTGGCAAACAAGATCAGCGGGTAGAATTCGCCGTGGTTGTTATCTTTCTTCTTGAGATAGTCGACCGACATGAAGATCGTCAGGATCCCGGCCACGAGGAAAATCATGTTGAAGAACAGGCTGAAATCGTCGAGAACAAACTGCCCGGCAAACGTGCTCCCGCTTTCTCCAATCTGTTGCGCGCTGAAAATCAACGCAACCGCCAGGCCGATCCAGCTAAAATGCCCGATAAACTCCTGACGTCTCTCCGACACAAACGGCTGCATCAACATCGCCAGTAACGCCGCTAGGCACACCGTCAACGACGGAGCGATCATCCACCAATCTACCGATTGAATCTGCATCTTATCCCGGTCTTGCACTCCAGGGCGACAACTGCCGCCCGATTAGTATCCTCAGGAACCGCCGAATCCGACCGTTACCTTGCCGTTTTCCACTATCACCGGCACACGCCGACTGCCGCCCTGGAGCCGCTGCGCCTCTTCCGCGGCCCCCGGCACGGAATGAACATCGATATCCTCAAAAGGCACGCCGCGTGCCTTGAGATCCTCGCGCGCCGCCGCGCAATATGGACATCCAACCTTGGTGTAGATCTTCGTTTCGCCCATGCTTTATCTCTCCGCCTTCAGAGGCCACTCTGCTTCATTACTCGATTCGTATAGCTGCGACATTTGCACCCGTCGCGACTCGCTCTGTTGAATCAAATTGGTCACCGACGGCGCCATCGCCTCGAAAATCGGCTTGGGATACAGGCCGATCCAGAAGATCAGCACAACTAGCGGAGTCAGCACACACCATTCCCGCAGATTCAGATCCTTCAACGCTTGGTTCTCAGGATTATCCACCTTGCCCCATACGACACGCTGAAACATCCACAACATGTAGGCCGCCCCCAGCACGATGCCAAACGTGGCGATAACGGCGTAAGTGATATTCAATTTGAAAGTGCCGAGCAGAATCACAAACTCCCCGACAAATCCATTAGTTCCGGGCAGACCGATCGAGGAGAGCGTCACGATCATGAAGAACGTCGCAAAGATCGGCATCACCTTGAATAGCCCGCCGAAATCGGCAATCATTCTTGTATGCCGCCGCTCATAGATCATCCCGACCAGCAGGAAAAGCGCGCCAGTCGATATGCCGTGATTCAACATCTGCAATATCGATCCGCCGACACCCTGGTCGTTTAGCGCCACCATGCCGATCATAACGAATCCCATATGCGCCACTGACGAAAACGCCACCAGCGACTTTACATCCTTCTGTACCATCGCCACCAGCGCGCCGTAAATGATGCCGATCAACGACAGCACGGCGATTGTCGGCAGCCACGCTTCGAAAGCATTCGGGAACATCGGTATGCAATAGCGCAGGAAACCGTATGTCCCCATCTTCAGCAGTACACCGGCAAGAATCACCGAACCGGCCGTCGGCGCCTGCACGTGCGCGTCGGGAAGCCAGGTATGGAACGGAAACACCGGCACCTTGATCAGGAACGCCAGCGCGAACGCAATGAACAGCCAGTTCTGCACGTTCGGCCCCAACGCCAGGCGGTAATAGTCCATCAAGGCAAACGAATACACGCCGGTGCTGTTGTAGTTGATCATCACCAGCGCGATGATCGCCACCAGCATCAGCAGCGACCCAAACATCGTGAACAGCACGAATTTGATCGCCGCATAAATGCGATTGATCCCGCCCCAGATTCCGATCAGGAAGTACATTGGGATCAGCATCACTTCCCAGAAAATGTAGAACAGGAACAAGTCGAGCGAGACAAATACGCCGATCATCCCGGTCTGCAGGACCAGCAACGAGATCATGAAGCCCTTCAGCCGGTCATGCACCGCGTTCCAGGCCGACAAGATCGAAATCGGCATCAGGATCGTCGTCAGCATCACCAGAAGCATGCTGATACCGTCGACGCCGAGATTGTAGCTGATCCCCAGCGACTGAATCCACGGCACATTCACCGTGAACTGCATCGCGGAAGTCGTCGAATCGAAATTAAACCACAGATGCAGCGAGAAGACAAACGTCAGCAGCGTTGTGACCAGCGTGATCACCTTGATCGCCTGCTCCGCTTCCTTGCGCACGAACATCAGCAGCAAGGCGCCCACCAGCGGGAAAAACGTCACGATTGTCAGAATCGACTGATCCATCTTTACCTATTCAATAGCAAATAACCGATCACGAACACCACACCCGCCAGGAACACGAACGCGTATCCGCGCACCATCCCGGTCTGCACCTTCCGCAAGGCCCCCGAAAACTGGCCGATGACCCACGCCGAACCATTAACGACCCCGTCGATCACGAGTACATCAAACTTCTGCCAGAGCGCGTTTGACAAAGCTACACAAGGATTGATGAAGACCTTATCGTACAATTCGTCGATGTAATACTTGTTGTAGACCAGCTTGTAGATGCCGCCCAACTTCTGCTCCATTACGTCGGTCTCGGCGCGATTCAGGTAGAGCCGCCGCGCCGTCAGGATCGCAATCAAAACCAGCACGATGCTCGCGGCAATCAGGCCGTATTCCAGCGCATGCGAATGATGCGCCGCCTCATTGAGCCTTCCGATTTCCTCGCCCCGCGCAAACACCGGATGCAGGAAATGCGCGAACCACGCGCCGCCGCCAAGCACCGCCGGCCAGCCGATCAGTCCGCCGATCACCGAAAGCACGGCCAGCACCATCAATGGCACCGTCATCACCTTCGGCGATTCGTGCAGATGCTCCGCCGTATGGTGATCGTAGCGCGGCTTGCCGTAGAACGTCATAAAAATCAAGCGGAACATGTAGAACGCCGTCAAGCCGGCCGTGAGCACGGCGACCACCCAGAACATTGGCGATCCAAACGGCGACGAGAACGATTTCCACAATATCTCATCCTTCGACACAAACCCGGCGAGCGGCGGAATCCCGGCAATTGCCAGCGTCGCGACCATCATCGTCCAGAAGGTCGTCGGCATCTTGTCCTTCAAGCCGCCCATCTTGCGCATATCCTGCTCGTTGCTCATGCCGTGAATCACCGAGCCGGCCCCGAGGAACAACAGCGCCTTGAAGAACGCGTGCGTCATCAGGTGAAACACCCCCGCTCCGAAGGCCGCTACGCCGCACGCCAGGAACATGTAACCGAGCTGGCTTACTGTCGAGTACGCCAGAACACGCTTAATGTCGTTTTGAAATAGTCCAATCGTCGCCGCGAATATCGCCGTAAACAGACCAATCCCGGCCACGACCATCAGCGTCGTCGGTGCCATCATAAAGAGCACGTTGCAGCGCGCCACCATGTAAACACCCGCTGTTACCATCGTCGCCGCATGGATCAGCGCCGACACCGGCGTCGGACCTTCCATGGCATCCGGCAGCCAAACATACAACGGCACCTGCGCCGACTTACCCGTCGCGCCGAGGAATAACAGCAGCGTGGCCGCCGTCACGATTCCCCCGCCCATCGCCAGTTGTTCCGGCGCCAGATTCATCACCTCGGCGAAGTTCACACTGCCCAGATGCCAGAACAGCAGGAAGATGCCGAGCGAGAAACCGAAATCGCCGATACGGTTGACAATGAACGCCTTCTTGCCGGCGTCCGAGGCCGACTTGCGCTCGTACCAGAAGCCGATCAGCAGGTAGGAACAAAGCCCGACCCCTTCCCAGCCCACGTACATCAAGACGAAATTGTTTGCGAGCACCAGCATCAGCATCGAGCCGGTGAATAAGTTCATGTAAGTGAAGAAGCGAGTGTAGTCTTTGTCATGCCCCATGTAGCCGATCGAATAGATATGAATCAAGAAGCCGACGCCGCTGACCACGAGAATCATCACCGACGACAGCGGATCGAGCAGGAAGCCAAAGTCGGCTGCAAAGCTCCCGACCGGGATCCAGGAATAAAGCGACAGCTCAAACGACCGCGCCTCGGCCGGCAGTCCCAACAATTCGATTACGGCATACACCGAGAGCAGAAGCGAGACAAAGACCGATCCTGACGCGACGTAGCCGACCAGTGGCTTCGGCATCCGCCGACCCACGAGTCCGTTGATCAAGAAGCCGACCAACGGCATCAGCGGTATCAGCCAAATCAGATTCATTTGCCGCTCGCTTCCCGCTCCACTACCACTTCAACAGGTTCAATTCATCGATATTCGCGCTGTCGCGATTGCGAAAGAGCGCGATAATAATCGCCAACCCGACCGCCGCTTCGGCAGCCGCCACCGTCATCACGACAAACACCATCACGTGGCCGCCCATCGCGACCAAATCGCGCGAAAACGCCACCAGCGTCAGGTTCGCCGCGTTCAACATCAATTCGATCGACATGAAGATGATCAGCACGTTGCGCGCAATGATCACGCCGAGCATCCCGATTACGAAGATCACTCCGGCGACGATTAAGTACCATTCCAAGGGAATCATAGCTACAGCCTCTTCTTCGCCATCACCACCGCGCCGAGCACCGCCACGATCAACAGCACCGAAGTCAGCTCGAACGGATACAGGTACTTCTGGAATAACTCCATGCCCACGCCGTGTACCGACCCGAAGTCGGCTGGCAGACTCGCCGCCGGCGCCCGGGCGACTTCCGATGTGTGGATCACCACCAGCGTCTCAAACAGCAGCACCACCGCAAACGCAATTGCCAGCGGCCGGAAGCGCAGCTTGAGATCCTTGCCGAAATCCTCACGCCGCAGATTCAGGAGCATGATCACAAACAGGAACAGCACCAGGATTGCGCCGGCGTACACGATGACTTGCAGCATTGCCAGGAATGCGGCATTCAGTTTAATGAACAAGATCACCTGCGCGACGAATGACGTCAGCAGATACATCACCGACGCAATCGGATTGCGCTGGATGATCACGAGGATCGAGGCCGCGATCGCGATCGCGGCGGCTCCGATGAAGATTGCTACTTCCATCAGTGCTGCTGTTGCTCCTGCTGCCAGGCGACCCGCCGCTGCGGCCGTAGAAACTTCACTTCCGACGGCTTCACGCGCGGCCACTTCACCAGCAAATCGTCCTTGGTATAGATAAACTTGTCGCGGTGGTCCGCGGCAAACTCGTACTCGCGCCCCAGGAATATCGCCTCCTCCGGGCAGGCTTCTTCGCAGAACCCGCAGAAGATGCAGCGCAGTTCGTTGATCTCGTAAATCCTGGCGTAGCGTTCGCCTTTTTCATTTTCCGCCGGCTCCATATAGATCGCATCCGCCGGACAGGAGGCCGCGCACAGCCCGCAGCACACGCAGCGCTCGCTGCCGTCCTCGTAACGTTCGAGGAAATGCAGCCCGCGGTAGCGCGGCATCATCGGCTCTTTGACAAACGGATAATTGACGGTCACCGGCTTGCGGAACATCTGCTTGAACACCGTGTACATGCCGATCGGAATCGCGATGAATATCTCTTTGAGCACGCGAAACATCGTCAACCTCCTAAAATTGCGCCACCAGCGCGGTAACCAGGATGTTCGCCAGCGCCAGCGGAATCAGAACGTACCAGCCGAACTTCATCAACTGGTCATAGCGGAAACGCGGCAGCGATCCGCGCAGCCAAATATACAGGAACAAGAACGCAAAAACCTTGATGCCAAACCAGATGATTGGCGGCAGGTACGGCCCCTGCCAGCCGCCGAGAAACACCGTCGTCGCCACCGCCGCCACCGTCACCATATTTGCGTATTCGCCCACGAAGAACAGCCCGAAGCGCATCGAAGAATATTCCGTGTGATAGCCCGCCACCAACTCCGACTCCGCTTCCGGCAGATCGAACGGCGCGCGGTTCGTCTCCGCTATCGCACACGTCAGATATAAGAGGAACGCCACCGGTTGCTTGAAAATGTACCAGTCAAAAAACGATGACTGCTGCTCGACGATCTCGACCAAATTCAGCGTTCCCGCCAGCATGATCACGCCGATGAAGCTCATCCCCAGGCCGATCTCGTACGAAATCATTTGCGCCGAAGACCGCAATCCCCCCAGCAGCGAAAACTTGCTGTTCGGCGCCCAGCCCGCCATGATAATTCCGTAAATCCCCAGCGAGGTCACGGCGAGAATAAAGAGCAGCCCCAGGCTGAAATCTGAAACGACGAGATTAATCTCCCGCCCGAAAATGTTGATTGTGTCGCCAAACGGCACCACCGCGATCGGCAACATCGCCGGGATAAACGCCAGCAGCGGCGCCAGCAGGTACAGCGGCTTGTGCGCGGCTGCCGGCATAAAATCTTCCTTGAATAGCAGCTTGATCAAATCCGCCACCGGGGTGAGCAAGCCGCGATACCCCGCCGTGTTCGGCCCGATGCGTGATTGCATTCGCGCCAGCACCCGCCGCTCGAGATAGGTCGACCAGGCGCAGGTGACCAGCAGCACGTTGAGCGCCATAAACGACTTGATGAAGGCAACAATCGCAAATTCCAGCATGCTACATCTCGGATATCTTCACGAGATCGAACTTCTCCTTCAATCCCGTCAGCAAGTTCGGTTTCAATTCCCCGAAGTTTTCGGGCACCAATACCATTCGATCCGGCAAATTCGCAGCGATCTTGACCTTGCCGACAATCTTCCCGGTTTTCGATTCGACCTTGACCAAATCGCCGTCGGTGACGTTCAACGCCTTCGCCTCGCGTTCGTTTACCGCCACGTACGGCTCGCTCGTAAACTGCATCAGGCTTTCGCTGCGCTCGGTCAAGGTACCGCGATGATGATCTGCGTTCTCGATTGCGAGGAAGAACGGGTAGTCCTTGTCGGGGGTAAGCGGATGATACTCCACTGTTACCAGCCCGGCTCTCTCGCCTGCCTGCGCAGTTCTGCTCAGGTGTCCTTCCTGGCCGTATTGCGCAAATCGCTCCGGCAATCTTCCGAGCGCCTGCCGCATCTCCGCGTAGACCTCGGAAACCTGGGCCTGTCCAAAACTCACCCCGAGCGCATCCGCGAGTTCGTCGATAATCTCGCAGCCCTGACGCGACTGAAAGAGCGGATTGATCGCGCGCTGCGAATACTGCACGCGGCCCTCCCAGTTCGTGCGCGTCCCTTCAAATTCCGCAAAACTGCAGCGCGGCAGAATCACATCCGCCAGCCGCGCCGTATCGGTCATAAAACTGTCGATCACGATGAGCGTCTTGAGCTTCTCCAGGGTTCCTTTGGCGTACTCGCCATCCGGGAATATGCGCACCGGATCACAATTAAACACGAACCCGCACTCGATCTCATCTTCGTTGATCGCCTCAAAGATCCCCAGCGTGTCCTTGCCGACGGAATCCGAAATCGGTCCCCGCCACAGATCTTCGAGTTTCGGCTTGCCTTCCATGCCGCGACTCGCCGGCAACCGGTCCGGCAGCGCGCCCAGCATCTCCGCGCCGCGCGTATTGCTCTCGCCTGGCAGCAGCGCCAGCTTCGCGTTGCGACAGACGCGCCGCAAATTGTGCAGCGCCGCCAGTTCTTCATCGCGGAACGGGTAGCGCTGAAAATCCGCGCCGGCCAGGATCACGACATTCTTCGCGTTGACCAGCTGCTCGACCGCCGCCTGCAGGGCCTTGGCGTCAACGCCGGCTGTGGTCGCCGTATCTTTCAAGTTCAGCGCCGCATGAGCCTTGCTGAACTCCGCAGTCATCTGGTCGCCAATGCCGAGCGCGGCTTTATCAAACGATGAATTCGCGAGGATCCCGTCGACCAGCCCCAATAGAGTGAGCACGCCTGTGCCCGGCTGGTGCACCAGGTTGATCGCATCGGTGCGCACCGCTAGATGCGTCGGCCGTGTATTGATAATAATCAATTTCGCGTCGCGATAGCGAATCCCGCGCTTGATCCGCAGCGCTGTAATTGGATTCTCGGTGTGGAGATCGCAGCCGTAAACGACAAACGTATCCGCGTTGTCGATATCCTCATAGCCACAATCGTCCGCGCCAATGCTCTTGCCGCCGACCATATCATTCAGCGACAGCCGGCGCTTGCGGTTCAGGCGATGATCGATGTTGTTCGTGCCGATCACCCGCCGCAGCAAACGCTGGAAGGCATAGATTTCTTCGTTGGTCGAAGTTCCGCCGATCAGCCCGAAAAATCCGCTGCCCGACAACTTCGACTTGTGTTCGGCGACGTGCTTCTTGACAAACTCGATCGCCTCGTCCCAACTCGCTTCCACCAACTGCCCGCCGCGTTTGATCATCGGCGTTTTCAGCCGGTCGTTGCTCTTGACGTATTGATAGCCGTAGCGGCCGACATCGCACAAAAACCCGCGGTCGATCGCTTCATTTGGATGAGCCGTGCTGCGGAACAATTTATTGTGAAACGACCACAGCGTCATGTTGCACCCGTCCGGACAGAGCGGGCAGATTACATTCGCCTGCTTGGTCAACCAGACGCGCACCTTGTAACGCCAGTCAGTGTTGGTCAGCGCGCCGACCGGACAATATTCCACCACGTTCCCCGAGTAGAGGTTGCGAATCTCGCGTCCCGGCGGCGGCAAAATCTCGGTGTGATATCCGCGCTGGTATGCGCCAAGGTCGTCTTCAAAGCACGCCTCGTCGACGATGCGCGTGCAACGATAGCAGTGAATGCAGCGATTCTGATTGCGGATAATCTCCGGCCCTATACGATAGTCGTCAAATGTCGATTGCGGGTCGTTGATGAACCGGTGCTTCGGCTCCTGCAGGCGGCTGTAATCCAGTCCGTATCTGAACGTCACGTCTTGCAGGTCGCACTCGCCGCCTTTGTCGCAGGTCGGACAATCGAGCGGGTGGTGCGCCAGGATAAACTCCAGCACGCCCTGCCGCGCCTTCACGACTTTCGGCGACTCCGTGTGCACGACCATGCCTTCCGTGGCCGGCGTGGCGCAAGCGACCTGAAGCTTCGGAAATTTCTCGATCTCAACCAGGCAGATACGGCACGCGCCGACCGGCACCAATTGCGGATGCCAGCAGAACACGGGAATATCGATCCCCGCCGCGAGCGCAGCCTGAAGCACCGTCTGGCCTTTCACCACCGGCACCGTCTGGTTGTTTACCTTGATCGCAAAGTCGCTCATGGTCTCAGCTTGAAGTTACAGTTCGCCTGGCATTTCTTGTGCTCGATGTGATACACGTATTCGTCCTTGAAATGCTTCAGCGTCGTTAACACCGGCGCCGCCGCGGCGTCGCCGAGTGCGCAGATGGTATTGCCTTCAATGTTGCGTGCAAGATCTTCCAGCGTCGCCAGATCTTCCATCTTCCCCTGGCCGTGCTCGATCCGATGCACGATCTCGTAGAGCCAGCCCGTTCCCTGGCGACACGGTGTGCACTTGCCGCACGATTCATGCATATAGAAGTGCGCCAGAATCTCCGCCACCCACACCATGCAGGTGTCCTCGTGCATCACGATCACCCCGCCCGATCCCAGCATCGAACCGGCGGCCTGCACCGACTCAAAATCGAGCGGCGTGTCGAGTTGGTCCGGCATAAGTACCGGAACCGAGGATCCGCCCGGAATGATCGCCTTCAGTTTCTTATCATCGAGGATTCCCCCGGCAAAATCATAGATCAACGTCCGCAGCGGCGTGCCCAGTTCCAACTCATAATTGCCCGGCTTCTTCACGTGACCCGACACTGAGAAAATGCGCGTGCCTTTCGATTTCTCGGTGCCCATCGCCGCATACCACTGCGCGCCCTTGAGCACGATCTGCGGCAGGTTCGCAACCGTCTCGACATTATTGACCACCGTCGGGCAGGCATAGAGTCCCGATACCGCCGGGAATGGCGGCTTTATCCGCGACAGCCCCTTCTCGCCTTCCAGCGAAGATAACAGCGCCGTCTCTTCACCGCAGATATAAGCTCCTCCTCCGCGATGAAGCACCATTTCCAGGTCGTAACCGGAGCCCAGAATATTCTTGCCGAGATAGCCGCGCTCGTAAGCCTCCTTGATCGCCTTTTCTATTCTTCGCATCGAAAGATCATATTCACCGCGCACATAGAAAAACGCGATATGGCAATCGATCGCCTTGGCCGCAATCATCACGCCTTCGATCACCGAGTGCGGATCGTTTTCCATCAACACGCGATCCTTGCAGGTCCCCGGTTCCGACTCGTCGGCGTTACAACAGAGATACTTCGGCTTCGGCGAATTCACCGGCACGAAGCCCCATTTCATCCCCGTCGGAAATCCGGCGCCGCCGCGACCGCGCAATCCCGAATCCTTCACCATCTGCACGAGGTCTTCGCGCTTGATCTCCTTGAGCACCTTCGGCCATGCCTGATAAGCGCCCAACTCTAAAGCGCGGGTGATATTGTGCAACTCCGGGTCGTCGATATGTGTGAACAGGACGCGCTTCTGCGCGCCGATGGCGGCATCCATGATCATTTCGCGGCCTTCCACTCGGCAATCAACTTGTCGACCTTCGCAATCGTCAGCGTTTCGTAATACTTGTCATTGACCTGCATCATCGGCGCCGAACAGCAACTGCCGAGACACTCAACTTCTACCACGGTGAACAATCCGTCCTTTGTCGTCTCGCCTAATTTCGTCCCGAATTTCTTCAGCAGATACTCCGTCAAATGATGCGACCCCATCAGGGCGCAGGAAATATTGCGGCACACCTGGATCAGGTACTTGCCGCGCGGCGCTTTCGGGAACATCGTGTAGAACGAAGCCGCCTCGGCCACTTCGATGAACTTAACTCCCAGCGTCTCGGCGATCTCTTCGTACATCTGGTCATTCAAGTGACCGTGCTCTTCATAGGCAAAGTGCAACGCCGGCAGAATCGCCGACTTCACCTTGGGATAGCGTTGTCCCGCTTGTGAAATCTTTAACTTTGTTTCTTGCGACAAAATCATCGATCCACTTCTCCCAACACGATATCGATCGAGCCGATACAGGCTATCACATCCGCCAGCAAACCGCCGACCGTCAGTTTCGGCAACGCAAAAATATTCACGAAACTCGGCGGTCGTACCCGCATCCGGTAAGGCTGCGGTGAGCCGTCCGACACCATATAGAAGCCGATCTCACCCTTCGGCGACTCAATCGTAACATATACTTCGCCCTTCGGCGGATGAAGTCCTTCCGTCGTCAGCTTGAAGTGATAAATCAGCGCTTCCATCGAATAGAGCGTCTCTTCCTTGGTCGGAAGCACCACGCCCGGCGCCCGCGCGCGGAATCGCCCTTCCGGCATTCCTTCCAGCGCCTGCTCGATAATCCGCAGCGACTGCCGCATCTCTTCCATGCGTACTTCGTAACGCCCGAAACAATCGCAGCGCTCCGAAGTCGGAATCTCAAAATCAAACTTCTCGTACGACGAATACGGCTTGGCCTTGCGAATGTCGTGCTTAACACCGGATGCCCGCAGCAGTGGCCCAGTGACACCTGATTTGATTGCCTCTTCCTTCGATAGCTTGCCGACCCCGATCGTGCGGTTGCGCCAGATGCGATTGTTCGTCAGGATATCTTCGTACTCCACCAGATGGCTGCGGACGTTGTCGACCATCTTGCGCACAAGTTCGTTGAAGTCCTCGGGCAGCTCTTCCGCCAGCCCGCCGATTCGGAAATAGGTCGACATCATCCGTTGACCGGAAACGGCCTCGTAAATCTTCAGAATATCTTCCCGCTCGCGGAAAGCGTACAACACCATGCTCATCGCACCGATATCCAGCGCGTGCGTGCCGAGCCACACCAAATGCGAGTTGATTCTTGTCGCTTCCGCCAGTAGTACCCGCGCCCACTGCGCTTTAGGCGGCACTTCGACCCCCAGTAGTTTCTCCACCGCCAGACAATAGCCGAGGTTGTTTGACATCGGCGCCAAGTAATCCATCCGGTCGGTCAGCGGTATCGCCTTATAGTAGAGCTTGGCCTCTGCCGTCTTCTCGATACCGGTGTGCAGATAACCGACTTCCGGCCGGCAACCCACCACCGTCTCGCCGTCGATATCAAGGACGACTCGCAGCACTCCGTGCGTCGCGGGATGTTGCGGTCCGAGATTGATGGTCATCAATTTCTGTTCCATGACTACTTGATGACCTCCGGCGGTTCGTCCTTATTATAGGTGAACTGCGGCACTTCGTATGTCAGCGGATAATCCTTGCGCAGCGGGTGCCCTTCGAATTCGTCCCACATCAGGATGCGCCGCAAATCCGGGTGCCCCGTGAAGCGGACGCCGAACATATCATAGACTTCGCGTTCGAGACAATTGGCGGCATCCCAGTCGCCACACAACGAGGCAATCGACTCGCCCTCACTGACCCGCACCTTCACGCGCACATAGTCTTTGATTTCAAATGAGTAAAGGTGGTAGACCACCTCGAAGCGGTCTTTGCGGTCCAGCCAATCGGTCGCGGTGATATCAGAAAGATGCAGGTACTTCAGCCCCGGTTCATCGCGCAGAAAATGCACGACACTGAGAAGCTCGCTTGCGATAACGCGGAAGGTCAGTTCGTCGAAAGCCGTCGAGGTCTCGAGGATCTTCTCCCCGAATTTCGAAACGACCTTATCCCTGGTGTTGCTATCCATGCAGAATAACGAGCGTCACAACAGATGCGAACCGACCGGCGCAGCGTTACGCGGTCTTCTTCTCTGTGTCCTTAATCTTTGACTGTTTCACCAATTCGTGCAGCTTGACGATTCCGTCAATCAACTGCTCGGGCCGCGGCGGGCAGCCGGGCACATATATATCCACCGGGATGATCTTATCGACTCCCTGCAAGATTGCGTAGTTGTTGAACACACCGCCGCACGAGGCGCAGGCACCCATCGAGATCACCCACTTCGGATTCGGCATCTGTTCGTACAGCCGCTTCACGACCGGCGCCATCTTGTTCGAGACCCGCCCGGCGACAATCATCAGATCCGCTTGGCGTGGCGAGGCGCGCATCACTTCCATCCCGAAGCGCGCCATATCAAACTTGGGACTGAATGTCGAGATCATCTCGATCGCGCAGCATGCCAGTCCAAATCCAAATGGCCACATCGATTTCGTGCGCCCCCAGTTGATCACTTTCTCAGCGGTCGTCAGAATAATGCCATCAGGCAGTTTTTCTTCTAATCCCACTTCAGTGCTCCTTTCTTCACGATATATACGTACCCTACCAGGAGAATCAGGATGAAAACACCCATCTCTATCAGGCCGAACATGCCCAACTTGTTGTAGGACACCGCCCACGGGTACAGGAACACTGTTTCCAGATCAAAGATTATAAATAGTATGGCGACAAGGAAGAACTTCACGGGAAACCGCTCGCGCGCATCGGTTTTCGTCTCGATGCCACATTCGTAGGCTTGCTCTTTAACCTTACTCGATGTTCGCCGCCCAAACAGCGACGATCCAAAGAACATTGCCAGCCCAATGATCACGGCCAGAACGAATTGCAGCGCTAACGGGAAGTATATCTCGAAATTACTCATCCCTCTCCTACCACCGCACCAATTCCTGATGCGAACGCTATTGCCCCAAAGAGTACGCGGAAAGTAGAGATTTTTTTCACAAAGTCAAGATTTTTTAGCTTTGGTGGATGGATCTAATCTTTGAATATGGGTCCAGACTGCCGTCAGCTCCGGCCGGGCTTCATTCGACTTCCTCAATTTCAATCAGCACTCCCCCCGTCGACTGCGGATGCACAAACGCTACCCGATGCCCCTCCGCTCCTTTTCGTGGCAGCTCGTCGATCAAGCGAATCCCCTGCGCGCGAAACTCAGCGAGCGTCGCTGCAATGTCATCCACTTCAAGACAGATGTGGTGAAGCCCTTCGCCGCGCTTCTCTAAGAACTTGGCGACGCCGACATTCCCTTCCGTCGGCTGAATCAACTCGATTTTCGTCTCGCCGTTCTCGATAAAACTCACCATGACCCTTTGCTCCGGCACCGCCTGCGCCGCACTCGCCGGCGCGCCCGCAATCAGCGAAAACAATTCCCGCGCCTTCTCAATATCCTTCACCGCAATCGCAATATGTCTGATCCGTCTTGCCATAGATATCTAACCGCATTCTCTATCTCTCGTAGGGGCGGGGCTTGTCCCCGCCCGCCATTTTTTCAATCTCTCCCATCGCGGGCAACCACAAGGGTCGCCCCTACGGTCTCCTAACCGCCTTCAATCGCAATATGCCTGATCCGTCTCGCCATAGATACCTAACCGCATTCTCTATCTCTCGTAGGGGCGGGGCTTGTCCCCGCCCGCCGTTTTTTCAATCTCTCCCATCGCGGGCAACCACAAGGGTTGCCCCTACGGTCCGCAAGTATCTCGTCAATTCGGGTCTTCTGACGCAGTCGCACCATCTAATTCCCCTCTCGAGAGGGGTGGATCGAGCCCGCCGTCTCCGATCGTATTCACTTCGCATTCGAACGCCGTTGATAACTCGTGTTCCTCTCAACAAACCGCGGGCTCGAGACGGGGTGTGACTGTTCGTACCTCCGCAGACCTGCACTACACCACCACGGTTTCTTTATACTCCCCCCACGCCTTCCTCAGCGTATTCGATATCTCCCCGACTGAGGCGTACGCCTCAACGCACTCCAAAATCAACGGAATCAGATTTTCTTTCGTCGTTGCCGCCGCGCTCAATCTCTGCAGTCGCGCATTGACGGCCGCGTTATCCCGTTCGGTCTTCACCTTCTTCAGCCGCGCCACCTGTTCCTCCCGCGACTGCTCGCTGATCTTCTGCAGTGGCACTTGAATCTTTTCGTCGGTCTTGAATTTGTTGACGCCGACGATAATCCGCTTCTGCGCTTCCACATCAAGCTGAAACTCATAGGCCGACCGCTGGATCTCGTGCTGAAAGAACCCTTCCTCAATTGCCCGCAGCGATCCGCCCAACTTGTCCACCCGCGCCAAATAATCCCACACACCGCGCTCAATCTCATCCGTCTTCGCCTCGATCACATAGCTTCCTGCCAGCGGATCGACAGACTCCGACATCCCGATCTCATACCCAATCACCTGCTGTATCCGCAACGCCAGTTGCGCCGAGGCCGCTGTCGGCAGTGCCAGCGCCTCGTCATGCGAATTCGTGTGCAGCGACTGCGTTCCGCCCAAGACGGCCGCCAATGCCTCCAGTGTCGTGCGCACGGTGTTGACCTCCGGCTGTTGCGCCGTTAACGATACACCCGCCGTCTGTGTGTGAAATCGCAACATCAACGACCGAGGGTCCTTCGCGCCAAATTGCTCTTTCATGATCTTTGCCCAGATCCTCCGCGCCGCGCGAAACTTGGCGACTTCTTCGAGCAGATTCTGTTGCGCGCAGAAGAAGAACGACAGCCGTGGCGCGAAATCATCGACTGCCAAACCCGCGGCGACCGCCTGCGTCACATACTCCGTTGCATTCGCCAGTGTAAACGCTACTTCTTGTACCGCCGTCGCTCCGGCTTCGCGAATGTGATATCCAGAAATCGAGATTGTGTTGTACTTGGGCAAGTTGTCTTTGGCATAAGCGAAAATGTCGGTCACCAACCGCATTGACGGCGCTGGCGGATAGATATACGTCCCCCTCGCGATAAACTCCTTGAGAATATCGTTCTGCACAGTGCCGGTGATTTGCGCGGGCCCGACGCCCTGCTTCTTGGCGACCGCGATATACATGCACACGAGAATCGCCGCCGTCGCATTGATCGTCATCGAAGTCGAAACCTTGTCGAGTGGGATCTCAGCAAACAGCGTCTCGAAATCCGCCAGCGTGTCGATAGCTACGCCCGTCTTGCCCACTTCGCCGACTGCCATCGGATCATCAGAGTCGTATCCGATCTGCGTCGGCAGATCAAAGGCCACGCTCAGACCCGTCTGCCCTTGCGACAACAAATAGCGATATCGTTGATTGGATTCGGAGGCCGTCGCATAGCCCGCGTATTGCCGCATCGTCCAGAGGCGCTCGGTGTACATCGCCGAATACACTCCGCGCGTGTAGGGATACTCGCCGGGGTCGCCCAACTTTGAGTCGTAATCGAACTGTGCAAGATCATCTGGGCGGAGGAACTTCTTGTTCATGGCAAATGCTCTCAGTCCTCAAACGTCACCAGCAACGCGCCCTTCTCGACCGGCTTGCCGACCACTGCCGCAATCTCCTTGATCACACCGTCACTCGGCGACTTCAACTCGTTCTCCATCTTCATCGCCTCGACGACCAGCAGCGGCTCGCCCTTCTTGACCTTGCTGCCGACTTCACGCAGCACTCTTACCACCAGTCCCGGCATTGGCGCATGAAGTTCCTTGCGCACAGCCCCCGTCTTGACTCCCGCCGCCTTGCGAATCGCGACGAGACGTTGGTCCTCGACCACGCAGCCAAATTCGCGGCCGTGCAGCAAAACATTCGTTTCGCCGTTGTCCCGGAATACCTCGGTATCGTAGGCCTTCGCATCGAGCAGCATCAGAAATCGATGAGCCTCCTGATCGGCGACGATACTCGTGCTCAGCGCCTTGCCGTTAACGGCCACTTCTACGCCGCCGCCGTCCTCGCGGATATCGATCTCGAACTCTCGCTCGCCCACAGTGACCACATACTTCATCGCTTGCCCCCTTCCAAACGCCGCAAGCCTTCCTCGCGCGCCTGTTGCAGCCAGCGACTCACGGAAGCCGGTTTGCTCTGAATCTGCTTTAAGCGCCGCGAATCATAGTACTGGTACAGCGCCGCTGCGACCGCTGCCGCCTGTACCAGCTCAGCGTCGTGCTCGTCGTTGCGAATGCCATCCGGAAAATTGTCGGCGATGTAAGCCGTTGACAAATCTCCAGCGATCCACGCCGGCATCTGCATCACGGTCTCATGAAATCCGATATTCGTAACCACGCCGGCAATTCGATACTCCGCCAGCGCCTGCGCCATGCGCCGAATCGCATCCTGTCTCGTCGCACCGTAAGTGATGAGCTTCGAAATCAGTGAATCATAGTATGGCGAAACCTCGGAGTCTTGCCGCACACCCGAGTCAACCCGCACACCCGGCCCGGAGGGCTGGCGGTAGCTTACGATCCGCCCCGTGCTCGGAATGAAGCCATTGATTGCATCCTCGGCGCAGATGCGGCACTCAATCGCATGCCCGCGAATCTTGACCTCTTCCTGCCGCAGCGACAGCTTCTCACCCGCCGCCAACCGGATCTGCTCTTCCACCAAATCAATTCCCGTCACCAACTCGGTCACCGGATGCTCAACTTGCAGCCGCGTGTTCACCTCGAGAAAATAAAAGTGCTTGTCCTTATCGACGAGAAACTCCACCGTCCCGACATTCGCGTAGCCCGCCGCTCGCACCGCCGCCACCGCAGTCTCGCCCATGCGACGCCGCAAATCATCGTCGACGAATACCGACGGCGCTTCTTCAATCAACTTTTGATGACGCCGCTGAATCGAGCATTCGCGCTCGCCGAGATAGATCGCGTTACCCTGCACATCGCATGCTACCTGGATTTCAATATGGCGCGGTCGCACGATGCACTTCTCGACGAACACCCGGTCGTCCCCAAATGCCGAACGCGCCTCGTTGCCCGAGGCAATCAGCGCCCTCTCCAATTCGTCTTCCGAGCTGACCACCCGCATCCCCTTGCCACCGCCGCCCGCCACTGCTTTGACCAGCACCGGATAGCCGCACTTTCTGGCCAGCGCCTTCGCTTCTGAGAGACTTGAGGCACTGACCGGTCCGCCCGGTACTGTCGGCACACTGTGCTTCTCCGCCAACTTTCTCGCTTCAAGCTTATCGCCCAGGAGCCGAATGGCCTCCGGCGGAGGACCAATGAACGTCAACCTAGCTTCCCCCACCAATTTCGCAAATTGCGCGTTTTCCGCGAGAAATCCGTAGCCGGGATGAATCGCATCGGCGCCGGATTTCTTCGCCGTCTCGATCAGCCGCTCCATCACCAGGTAGCTCTGCGAGGCCGGAGCTGGACCGATCTCGTAAGCCTCATCTGCCATCCGCACGTGAAGCGCCGAGCGGTCGGCCTCGGAGAACACCGCGACATTCTTGATTCCCATCAAGCGACATCCGCGCATGATGCGAATCGCGATCTCACCGCGATTGGCAATCAGTATTTTCTTGAACATGCCCATGCAACGGGCGGAATAATACGGAAATGACCTGAAAAGTCAACGAATTCGCGCAGCGTCGCTGGCCCGCTGCGCTTTGTCGTTGCGCTTTAGAGCTGAAGTTGGTTGTATCTTACCGTGAGGATTTTGTCGTGATCTTCTGGGTCTTCATCGTCATTGCCGTTCTGGTGGTCGCCGGCGCGATCGTGCGCGGA
Organism: uncultured Ignavibacteria bacterium; assembly: GCA_964576925.1. Taxonomy (GTDB): domain Bacteria; phylum Zixibacteria; class MSB-5A5; order CAIYYT01; family CAIYYT01; genus JADJGC01. Next base: position 129,431 of record CAZNWJ010000008.1, read on the forward strand.
CTCGTGGCACGCAAGCGCGGTTACGGCGAGCGCTTCTACAACGCCCGCATCGCTTACGCCCTGATCATGGTCGGTGCCATCTTCGGCTATTTCGACGCAAGCGAGTTAAACGAACTTCGCAGTCGGCGCAACTGGCCAACCGCCGCGGGCGAGGTCATCGAATCGAAGATCACCGGCGAGAAAGCGATCGTGCCGTCGGTCACCTACACGTATGCGCTCGGCGACAAAGCATACACCTCGACCAGCGACCTCGGCACACCAGGCTTCGGTAATGCCGCCAAGCGCCTGAACGCAGCGCAAACCCTGATCGCCGACTATCCCGTCGGGCGCGCCGTGCGCGTCCACTACAACCCAGACGACCCGCGCGAATCGTACCTGACTACGGCCGTCCCCTGGAACGCCTACATGCGCTACGGCCTCTGGATTTGCGCCCTGCTTTTCGGTTTGTTGATCCAGCACTTCTTTGGATTTAAACGCCGCTCAGAGGCTTGATCTTCGTTACACGCCCGCAACTCGAACACGCCAGGTTGTCGCCGACAAACGCCGGCGAAATCTGCAGCGTGCGCCCGCAGCCGCAGCGAAATGACTCCCAACCTTTTCCAGTGCGCTGGTAGCTTTGCACGTTTGGAACTGCGGCAATAGCTGACACGGCGCTCGAGCTGCCGGCTTGCGCTTCCAACGCCGCTCCGAATGCCGCCATCTCCGCTACCGGAATGGCATTGACCGTGCCGCACCGCGGACACGTGACCGCTTCTTTCTCAAATCCCGGCGGAATCTTCATCTTCAAGCCGCAACTGCAGTTCAAAAACAGAAACCCGTTCACCGCGCGCGCCAGGTCATTGACGCTTCTCTGGTGCGAAGCCTGGCTCGCCTTTTCCTCCGGCGCAGCCTTGCGCAGCGGTACGGCCTCCTTCTGGTCGAGCGCCGAGACAGGCAGGATTTGTTCGCCCTTGCCTCTCACCTGATTGTAGGCGCTCTGGTATTCGAGATATCCCGACCCGCCGGCAATCGAACGCAGTATCCTGATCCGCTCGGAAATCGGCGGATGCGTGCTCGTCAAGTCCGACAATCGCGCTCCGGCCTTCTTGAGCGGATTGGCGATAAACATCGGTGCGACAGCCTTGTTGACCTTTGGCAAATCATCCGTCGATCCGGCGATCTTCTCCAGCGCCGAGGCCAGGCCTTCCGGGTAGCGCGTCAACCTTACGGCGGTAGCGTCCGCCAGGTATTCTCGCCGTCGCGAAATGGCAAAGTACAGCAACCTCGCCATGATCGGCGCCAGAATCGCCAGCGCGATGGCGACGATAGCGACGATCGCCGCACCCTGCCCGCCGTTCTTCCCGCGGCTTGACCCGACGCGACGTCCGCGGCTGCTGTAGAACATCCCCCGCAGGAAGACTTCCGAGATGATAACAATCGCCCCCAGCATGACGCCCGCGAAGGTCACGAACTGCACGTCGCGGTTGACGATATGACCCGTTTCGTGCGCCACGACACCCTGCAGCTCATCGCGATTCAATTTCGCCAGCAACCCCGCCGTCACGGCGACCGAGCTTTCTCCCGGCTTCATTCCTGTAGCGAACGCATTCAGCGCCGGGCTGTCGATCATGTAGACCTTCGGCATCTTCGGCAGCGCCGCCGCGATTTTCATTTCCTCGACAACGTTAAACAGCTGCGGGTGAATGTCGGGCGTAACTTCTTTGGCGCCGACGGAGTTCAGCACGATCGACGAGCCGCCGAAATAGCTGATCAGCGACAGCACCAGCCACACTATGCCGGCGATGACGATGCCGCCAACGCCGCCATTCGGGGGCGCATACGCCGCGCCGATCGTGTATCCCAGCGCGAGCAGAATCGCCCCCATCAGGAGAAACAGCAGCCACGACCGCCGCCGGTTCTGTGCAATCAATTCCCACATGATTTCTATCTACCGATCAAGTCTCCACGTTTTTGTTGTGTCATTGCGAGGAGCGACCGACTCTCAATCTTTCATCCTCCCTCCACCGCGACGAAGCAATCTCACTTTGACCTCAAACTCGCATCTTGCCCCCTGCCGATTCCCCCTTAGCAAAGGGGGCGAGGGGGTTGTATTCCTTGGCTTTGTCCATCAATGCCAACCATCAATCTCGCCTTCGTCATTGCGAGGAGCGACCGACTCTCAATCTTGCGAAAGCCACGACCGCGACGAAGCAACCTCTCCGGCACTTCCCCCCTACGAAAAATCCACCTTCGGCGTCTTCCGTTCAGCCGCATCCTCAATCTGGAAAAACTCGCTTTGCTGAAATCCGAACATCCCCGCAATCACGTTTGAGGGAAACATCTGCGTCTTGTTGTTGTAAGTCATGACCGAATCGTTGTAGGCCTGTCGGCTGAAGGCGATCTTGTTCTCCGTCGACGTCAGTTCTTCCTGCAACGCGAGGAAATTCTGATTCGCCTTCAAGTCGGGATAGTTTTCGACCACCAGCATGAACTTGCTGATCGCGCCGCTCAGTGCGCCTTCCGCCTGCGCCTTCTCACCCACCGTCCCAGCGCCCATGGCGCGGCTCCGAGCATCCGTGATCGCCTGAAGCGTCTCACGCTCATGCTTCATGTAGCCCTTCGCGGTCTCGACCAGGTTCGGAATCAGGTCGTGACGCCGTTTCAGCTGCACGTCGATCTGCGACCAGGCATTTTTCACGGCATTGCGCAAACCGACCAAACCGTTGTAAATGCCGACGATCCAAACCGCGATCAGCACCAGTAATCCGATGAAGATCAAGAATCCAATCATGACCAACTTCCTTTCGATTTACCGTAATCTTAACACAAATCTAACATTGAACTAATCAGTCCATCAAGTGCCCCGGCGTATTATCGCTCAAACACGGAGCGTAGCCGTGTGGCAATCTTTGAATGGAGAGAACGATCAAGCCGCTGGATGACACTGTCCAGCTCGCCGCGATCAAACCACAAGCCATGACCATTTCGACAGCGATCAAGAACGGACCCGGCAGAGTCGGCAAAACCGACCAGCTCCATTTTTTTGTCGCAAATCGGGCAACGGCGCTGGCTGGCGCTTTGCAGCAGTGCGTCCTCAAGCAACTCAAGCTTGGTTTCAGCGACGCCTTCATCCGACAGCAGCAACGCCAGTTCACCGCTGTCGAGCCAGACGCCCCGGCAAGCGAGGCAATGATCGACTTCAAACTCGTCAAACTCGATCGTTATCATGATTTCGGAGCAACCGGGGCATTTCATAATCGGCAGTATTATACGGCACACAGTATCTGTGGATACATAAATTTCCCGCACGACATCGACGCACGGCAAACTCTCAAGATAAAGCAAACCACCCGCAGGGTGATTGGAGGTCCGGCTATCGCAAGCTCTTATTCCTCATCCAGATTCAGGTAATGTCCATAAGGTAAGGTAAGGAACCACTTTCAGGCGTAAATGGAGGATTCGCATGAAGCGAATAATCAGTTTTATCAGTCTCTGCACTCTCGTCCTCGCAGCGTTTTCGTCGCTTTCAGCCGAGACGTCGGAGGACAGTCTCAAGGCCGCGCTGCTGGAGCTGCGCGATCGCGTCGACGGCATGAGCGAAACCATGGCGCTCGCCACCACCGACATCGCGATTCTTAAGAAGCTCAAAGCCTCCGGCTATTTGCAGATGCGCTTTGAGTACAACGACACCTCGCGCTCCGGCGTTGCCGGCGGCTACGATGCCACCAAAAATCTCAACGCAAACAACTTCTACATCCGCCGCGGCCGCATCAAATTCACCTTTCAACCCAGCGACTGGACTCGCTATGTGATCTACTTCGACGGTTCGCGCAACTCGATCTCGATGAAAGAGGCCTACCTCGAACTCGACAAGTTTCATCGTCAGCACATCTTCCGCCTCACCGCTGGCCAGTTCAATTATCCCTTTGGCTATGAAATTGAATTGTCGTCGTCCGTGCGCGATTTTCCGGAACGCAGTCTCGCGGAAAACCGCCTCTTTCGCGGCGAGCGCGATCGCGGCGTCAACTTCACCTGGATCGCGCCGCGCTACATCACAGCCAACCTTGGCTTGTTCCAGGGGTACGGCATCGAGAATTCCACTTTCACCTGGTTCGATCCGACCAAGCAGAAAGACCTGATCGGCCGCGTCAAGAGCACATTCGGCATGGTCGACGTCGGCGTCTCCGGTTACTGGGGTGAAACCTACACGCCCGGTTCGGCTCCGGTCGCGGAAGTCCCCGGTCGCACCGTCTGGTACGATGCCAATAACAACGGTGTCATCGACGCCGGCGAAACAACGACCACGCCGCCCGTTGCCGCCAAGGCCGCAACCGCCGCAGTCGAAAAAGACAAAATCCGCTACGGCCTCGATGCCCAGGCATACTTTGACGTCTTGCCGGTCGGTGGATCGAGCGCGCGCGTTGAATTCTATTATGCCGAAGATTACTCCGGCGGCGCCGCCGACCTGTCCGCGGTGAGCAAAGGCTGGTACCTGTGGCTTTCGCAGAGTATCGGCACCAAGTTCGGCGCCGCGCTCCGCTACGATTTCTTCGATCCCAACGTCCATAACGACTACAAAACCGTCAGCGCCTCGACAACCAACGACGCGGTGGGAACCCTCTCCATGGTCTTGCACTACTATTGGGACGGCAATGTACGCATCTCGGCGGCCTACGATATGCCGCGCCAACTCGAGGACGGCTCGATGTTTTCCAAGTACGACAAGGACGTCAAAGACAATCGCTTCACCCTGCAATTCCAGTTCGTGATCTAAGAGGAATCGAAGGAGATCAAAATGCACAAACTATTGACCTATACCAAGATCATCATCTTCGCGGCTCTGCTGGCCTGCACCATCTTTGCCATCGCCGGCGCCGCAGAACGCATTACCGTCAAAGGCTCGGATACGATGGTCATTCTCGGCCAGCGCTGGGCTGAAACCTACATGGGCCTGCATCCCGAGACCGTCATCCAGGTCACCGGCGGCGGTTCCGGTGTTGGCTTTGCCGCGCTGATCAATGGCACCACCGACATTTGCGAGGCCTCTCGCCCGATCAAACCAAAAGAGCAGCAGAGCCTCAAGAGCCGCTTCAATACCACCGGCGTGGAAATCCCCGTCGCGCGCGATGGTCTGACCGTTTACCTGCATGAAGCCAATCCCGTGAAGGAAATGACGATGAAGCAGCTCGCCGCTATTTACATGGGCGAAATCACGAACTGGAAGGAACTCGGCGGCAACGACGCGCGCATCATCGTCTACGGCCGCGAGAACAGCTCCGGCACATACGTCTATTTCAAAGATGTCGTCTTGCTCGGTGAGGACTTTGCTCCGCAGGTTCAGACTCTTCCCGGCACCGCCGCCATCGTGAACGCGGTCGCCAAGGACGAAAACGGCATCGGCTATGGCGGCGCCGCCTACGCCAAGGGCGTCGTCTACTGCGCCATAAAGGCCGACGAAACTTCCCCGGCCTTCCTGCCCGATCTCGAGCACGTCCGCAGCGGCGCTTACCCGCTCTCGCGCTTCCTCTACTGGTATGTGCGCACCAAGCCGAAAGGCGAAATGAAGAATTTCGTTGACTTCGTGCTCTCCGATGCCGGTCAAGAAGTCGTCACCGAAGTCGGTTACTTCCCGGTCAAGTAACCCCGCTGTCTCGCTGCGATAACTAACCCCGCCGTGCACACCGCGGCGGGGTTTGATTTTTCGCTATTCCGCTTGATCTTCCGCTCATCAACACGTTTGTATAATGAGAGTTGGCGAAAAGATTGCCGTTTCCTTTCGCCTGCAGTGAGGTCCGCATGCCATTTCCAAAGACAAGCTCAATTCTAATCGCCTTGATTGCTGGTCTATCAGTTCTTGGGATCACAACCTCCTGCTCCGATGACGAGTGCACTCTCAACTGCAATGGCGATTTGCGTTTTCCGCTCGCGCTCGGCTATAGCTGGCAGTACGATTACACTCAACAGAAGGTGAATTTTCGCCCCGACAGCGATTCGAACACCTTTCGCCCGCTCGACTCGTTGCTGAATTGGGTCGTCACTGTGACAATCACGAACGTCGACACGGTCTACGAGAATATTGTGGCCTACGAATTCCACGAGGTCGTTTCCGACAGCGATTCTCTGATCTCCGAGGCTTACACCTGGTATGCCAACTATGGGGACGGCTTCTATTCTTTCCCCGATCTCGGCTCCGGGCCGGGGCTCTCAATCTTCACGCTTAAAGCGGCCAGAACCCAGTCGCCGCATGTGCCGCGTTCTCATAAAATCCTCGAATATCCGTTACGTGAAGGAATCCAGTGGGAGCTCACCAACGAATATGAAGATCTTGGATCGATTCTAAAGTATGTCATCGGTATCGGCGAGCAAACCGTTCCAGCCGGCACGTATGAGTGTTATGCTGTGGGCTGGATCTGGGAGACGATATCCACTGTAACGAGAACGAGCTACTACGCCGACGCCGGATTGATCCGGGTTCGGACCGAGCACAAGGATCTCGAAGAGAGTGGTTACGAGTACCACGGTCAACCCGACGGCAAGTACGACGTAATCGAGGAGTTTAGACTAAGAAGATCGCCGTTTTGAGCCCCAACTTGCTGATTCTCTCCTCCTTAGCGTTAAAACTACTTGCGCAATTGTCCTCATTCCCCTAAGATTGTCTTGGTATGCTTAGTAACTACTCACGTAAGGTTTGGCTGGCTCTTATCCTAATCGCAGTGTTGCCTGCGGCGGCTCGCAGCGAGTTAGACTACGCGCAGTTGCGGCTCTTTGGCTACTTTCAGACTTCGTATACCACCGCCAAGGATCAGGACTCGGAAGACACCGATAAATCGTTCAGCATGCAGCAACTTAACATGTTCTTGCAGCGCGATCTTTGTAGCCGCGTGACGGCTTTCGCGAATTTCGAATTCCTGAACAATTATTCGTCCGGTCATCAGTGGGGCTCGATGGCGGTTGAAGAAGCCTGGGTGCGCTGGCACATGAATCCGCGCTTCAACCTTCGAGTAGGACTTCAAACTCCGACCTTTAACTATCTGAACGACATCAAGAATCGTACTCCGCTACTGGCGTACGTTATTCGTCCGCTCGTCTACGAATCTTCGTTTAATGAGATCATCCGTACCGAGGAGTATCTGCCGGCGCGCGCTTATGTGCAGATCTACGGCTATGTTCCCGCGCCTAATTCAAAAATCGAATATGCCGCTTACATCGGCAACAGCCCCAACATCAACTCCGACCCCGATCGCGGCCAGACCGGTGTCGATACAACCTCCAGCTACTTGGTGGGCGGACGTCTCGGCCTGCGCTCCGGCGAGTTCAATCTCGGGTTTTCGGCAACTTACGACAAGTTCAACTTCTCCAAAGAAGTCGGCTCGCTGGTGGAGGATCAAACGCTCTTCGCCAGCGTACCGCGCGTGCGCGTCGGCGGCGACTTCCGCTACGCCATCGGGAAGTTTGCTCTCGAAGGCGAGTTTATCCGCGTCAATTACGACGAGAAAGACTCCGACTTCAGCGTCGATCTGCGCTTCTACTATGGCACGCTCTACTTCGAACCGGTTCCAAAGCTCAAGGTCTACGGGTCTTACTGGTACGTGAAGGAGAAATTTTTCGGTGTTGAGGAAGAAGCCGGCTTTGGCGGTGTGTTCAAGTCGTTCTTCGATGTCGACTATTTGTTCACCGCGATCGGCGGCGGCGCCTCTTATAATTTCAGCGATGACGTGGTCATCAAGCTGCAGGCCGCGCCGGTACATCAGGAAATCGAGGAGCCGGACCGCAAAGTCGAGAGCGACTTCAACTACTTGGCATTGGGATTGTCAGTAATGCTTTAAAGTTATGGCCAGGATTCGACAACATCAGAAACGATTGCTGACGGCGCTGGGATTAGCGCTGCTCTTGGCGTTTGTGGTACCACGCGCATTGGCCGAAAACGTCGCCGTGATCGCCAACAAGTCTGTTCCGGTCAGCGCGGTCGACCGCGGCCAATTGCTTGATATCTACTCCGGCGATCTCAAGAACTGGAGCAACGGCCGGCCAATCGTCGTTCACGACCTTAAGTCTTCCAATGAGACAAAGGAGACTTTCTACAAACACCTGGGCAAGACACCCTCGCGCATGAAGTCGCTCTGGCTGAAAAAACTCCTATCGGGCGAAGGCGAACCGCCGGAGAGCGTCGAATCTGAGGACGAAATGATCAAACGCGTGGCGCAGACTCCCGGTGCCATCGGCTTTGTGTCGGCCGACTCCGTCAACGACACCGTCAAGACTCTGGCGATTATCGGCGCCGACGAAAAAAAGAAAACCGCCGAACGATGATCGGACGCGCGTTCACTTTCCGGGACTGTCTGAAAGCCGGGGTGAGCGCAGCCGCCGCGACTGCCCCCGGCGATTATTCCCATGCGCTTTAAAGATCTCAAGATCGGAACGAAACAGGCGATTGCCTTCGGCATTATCGTCGTCATCCTCACCGGCGCCAATGCCATCTCCCTGAAAACGCTCGCCAATCTCAGCAACGATATCGACGAAGTGACGCGCAGTTGGCTGCCGCGGGCGATCACCATTGCCGAACTGAACCTCTTGGTCACCGACCTTCGTCAAAGCCAGTTGCAGATTACACTGACGCCGGACTCCCTGACGCGCGCCGCCGAACTTCGAAAGACAGCCGAGTTGATCGACAAGATCAACGCGGCGATCGATTCCTATGACCGACTGCGGCTGGAAGCGAACCGACGCGGGCTCTATTCTGAACGCGAGCAAATCTCTTACGACGAATTCGACAAATACTGGGGTCGCTACCTCGACCTCTCGTTCGACTTCGCCGCCGTGGTGCTCGATGGCCGCTCCGGCTTTGGCGTCTCATTGCTCAATGGCGAAATGCGCACGGTGTTTGGTAGACTCCGAGACGCCCTGCAGGCGGTCGTGCGCATCAATACCGAGGACCCCTACGCCGCTGCCAATCGCGCAAAAAAGGCCTTTGACGGCGCCCGTCACGCCACCACGACGCTGCTTTTGCTGACGCTCGCACTCTCTGCCACTATGGTCATTGTCTTCATTCGCTTCATCACCAAGCCGGTCAAGCAGCTTTCGCGCGCCGCTGTCAAAGTCGCTGAAGGCGACCTCGACATTCAAATCGAGCGCGCCTCAGGCGACGAAATCGGCCGCCTTTCGAAATCTTTCAACCAAATGACCAGCTCGCTGCGCGAGGCCCGCCGCAAGACGGAATTGCAGGAAGAAGCGCTGCGGCGCCAGAACCTCGACCTCGAAATGATGCTCAAGCAACTTCAAGAAACCCAGCAACAACTGGTGATGAAAGAGAAGATGGCCTCGCTCGGGCAGCTCGTTGCCGGGGTTGCGCACGAGATCAATAACCCGGTCGGCGCCGTCAACTCCGCCGCCGACAACACGCGCCGCGCTATTGCCCTGCTGCGCGAACGCGCCGAGAAGATTCCAGAGGCTCAGATTCTGCTCGCTGACGCTATGCTGCGCAAGGCGCTCACGGCTCTCGATGAGAATACCGCAATCACGACGATGGCCAGCGAGCGCATCTCGCGCATCGTGCGCAGTCTCAAAAGTTTCGCCCGCCTTGATGAGTCTGATTTCCAGAGAGCCAACGTGCATGAGTGCATCGATACGACGCTCACGCTGCTGCACCACGAGCTGAAGAATCGCGTTGATGTCGTGCGCGACTATGGCGAAGTCCCGGACATTCTTTGCTTCCCCAACGAACTCAACCAGGTCTTCATGAACCTCCTCGTCAATGCCAGTCAGGCCATTCCCGAGCGAGGGCAAATCAGCATCACCACATCTCGCGATGGCAATACGATCCTTATCAGAATCGCCGACAGTGGCGTCGGCATTCCCGGCGAGCACCTGGCGCGCATCTTCGATCCCGGGTTCACCACCAAGGGCGTCGGTGTCGGTACCGGGCTGGGGCTTTCGATCTCCTACAATATTGTCAAGAAGCACGAAGGCGAAATCAGTGTCGCCAGCGAGCCCGGCAAGGGTACGACCTTCACTATCCGACTACCGATCCGCACGTAGTGCCCGCGTCCTCTTGAGAATCCGCTTCTCGGTCAGCGTTGAGTTGCTCATTATACGACTGCATGCGAAAGATCTTCACGGCCAAAGTCCATTGGGCGCTCGCCGCCACTTGTACAGCATTCTTTCTCTATTGCCTGACGCTCTGCCGTCAGGTCTACCCCGGCGACAACGGCGAACTGGCAACCGCTGCGGCGTTACTCGAAATCGCCCACCCTCCCGGCTATCCGCTCCTGATGTGCCTTGGTCGCATAGCCGTTTGGCTATTGGGATTCTGGTCGCCGATACTCGCACTGAACTTGGTGAACGCCGCGTTCGGCGCCGTGGCGATTGCCCTTTTGTGCCAGTGCCTGATTGCACTCGACGACGACCAACGAATCTCTTCTCGAATCACTTCGGCAGCGACTTCATTGGTCTTCGCCTTCGGCGCAACAGCTTGGTCGGCGTCCACTCACTTTGAAGTCCACGCCCTAAATCTCTTCTTGCTGACGGCACTCGCTCTTGCTGCGCTACACGCAGTGAGCGCTGCCTCGATTCGACTTTTGATCCTCGCCGATTTCCTCTTCGGGCTGAGTCTCTGCAATCACCTCTCGGCGGTGGCACTCTCTCCCCTGTTGTTAGCTGCCCACTGGCAGTTGCGGAGCTTTCACTCGCTGCGAGCCGTTTCAATCATGCTCGCAGCGATTCTGGCGCCGTTGTGCCTCTATTTCTACTTGCCATCGCGCGCGCCCTTTGTCGAAGCACTCACGTGGTCAGGCCTCGACTCCTTCGACAAAGTCCGCGACCACGTGACTGCCGCAGCCTATCGCCAGTATCTTGACGCGCCCGCTGCTGCAGATCTTCTGCCGTTCGTTCGCCTGATCCTGTCGCGGCTTTGTCACGACGGGGTGCTCCTCGCCGCGCCTCTCGCTGCAATTGAACTGATTTCTCTCTGGAAGCGCAGGCGCTGGTTGGCAGTCGGTCTCGTCCTGTCAATCTCCGCCAACCTGGTGCTGGCGTTTGTTTACGCGGTTCCCGACATCGAACCGTATCTCCTGCCGTCACTGCTAAGCGTTACGCTCTTGATCGGACTTTTCCTGAATGCACTCATGAAACGGGCGTATCGCCTTCGAATTGCTGTACCGTCTGTCGCGCTCGCTGCGGCTGTCGCATCGTGCTTCACGAATTACTCCCGCTGCAACCTCTCCTCTCGCACTATCGCTGCGGATTACGGAGCTACCTTATTGAATTCTGCTCCCGCCCGGTCACTGTTGCTTTGCGCTTCCGACTACACCGGCTTTCCAGCGATTTATCTGCGCTATGTTGAAGGGGTGCGTCCCGATCTCGACGTCTTCGGCAAGCTCCCGACCGAAGCGCGCCTGCAGGAACGGCTGGAGTTTTTCGCACCGAGGTCGTTTTTCGAAATCGCCCAAGCACACGATCTCATCACGACCCGGCTTTCGCGTCCGCTGGTGTTTACGCGCGAGCCGCTAGCCATCGTCGACGACCAATTCCTGGCTCATGATGATTTTGCCGCCGCGGGACTGCTCACGTCGAAGTCGCCCTTTGCTGTATCATCCTCGGATGGGTTGACGAACGCCCGCGAATACCTGCGCCGCGATTACTACGATTTCAAGGAAGCCGCCACCGCGATCAGCGTGATGCTGCTCGCGGCAGAACGTGAGACCGAGACGGCCCCGGAGCTTGCCGGCCGGCTTCGCAAGCGGGCGATTGAAATCGCCACAAAGCTGGACAATTTCGCGTTATCCAACGAATTGTCATCATACCTGATTCGCATTGGTGCCTTCTACGATGCGCGCAAACTGCTGGAGTATGCGCTCGCATCACCGACTCTGCGGTCAGGTCAGGCGCATCGTTTGCGCGCGCCGTTGGGAAGCGTCTCCTTCGATCTTGGTGATCTCGACCGCGCCGAAGACATTTTCAATCTCAGAATCGAAGTCGATCCTGCCGATCCGCATGCGCGATATCACCTGCTCGCCATCCGCGCTGAACGTTTGTACCCGTCCGGCTTGACCTCAGAACTGGCGTCGATCTACCGGCAGATGCTCGACATCTATCCTCATCAATACGAGATCGTATTCCGACTGGGACTGATGCAGCTGGCGCTCGGCGACAGCATCGGCGCGCACAGGCTTTTTGAACAATGCCGTAGCGTCGGTCATCGATCCGCCGAGATCGATAGCCTTCTTGGCACGCTCACAACCGCTCCTTGAAGCACCTTCATCAAACTTAAGAAAGGTCCGATTCGCGTGCTTCGATTTGAAACAAACGGTGGCGCCGATCAGGAATCCAGAGCGCAGTGGTGTATTGCGCCGCCAAGATGACGAAATACTATTTGTGAGGATTTCTATTCGTAACCGCGCCCGCCGGCAAGTCAGCTCCGCGGCTCCCCACGCAAGCGGCTTCACCCTGATCGAACTGGTGATTATCATCGTCGTTCTCGGAATCGTATCTACGGTGGCAATCGCCAAGTACCAGGACATGTCAACCGACGCCAAGCGAAACGCCTGCAAGGCCGCGCTCGGAGGCCTGCGGTCAGGGCTCAACACCTGGTACGCCAACCGCGCTGCAAAAACAGGCACGCCGGCTTTCCCGCCGATCGACACACTGCGCGCCGTTGGCAAGGTGATGGATCATCGCATCCCACCCAATCCCTTTCAGCCGAATGCTCCCGACTCCATCGTGACCGGCGTTACCAAGGGCGTGGTGGTCGGAACGCGCGGCGGCTGGGCCTACAACGCATCCACCGGCGATCTTTGGGCGAATTCTAATACCGTGATCTCCGCCAGCGGTTGTGGCGGCTCGGAGACCATTGGCGAAAACAGCTGGTAACGCCCGCCCCGTTAACTCTTCTTCCAAAACAACGCGCAAACCGCTCCGGCAGGATCCTGAATCACGCAGTAACGCATCTCTTCCCCCATGTTTTTGGGGCCGGAGATAATCTTACCGCCTTTGTCGCGGCAGGATGCGATGCTGGCATCGAGATCCGCAACCCGGATATAGACCAGCCATTGCGAGGGCAAGCCGGCATTGCCGTCGCGGCTGTGGCAAATGCCGCAAGCTGCATCGCTGCCGCCGGGGAGCATCATGCTGTAGTCGTTATAGTCTCCCATCGAGACCGGGGCGGGTTCCCAACCGACGACGGCGGCGTAGAAATCACGGACGCGATCGGCGTCGACGACGGTTAGATCCACCCATTCGATTCTACCGTAAGGCACGATTTCCGACATATTTTCGTCCTTTCTTTCTAGACAAGTTACATCCATGCTCCTCAATGGCAAGCGCTTCCGCCGCCGGGCTTGCCGGGGTGGGCGAAAAAAATAGAAAAAACTTGAGGTTTGCGGGCGCCTTCTGCGTATACTGGATTGAAATCATGAGCCTCCGCCATTATATCAGTTCAAGGCCAATCTGCATAAGCTTGCTTCTTGAGACAGTGTTAATCCGGAGATCGTTGCGCAATCGTGCGCTTTTACCTGCTGGAGTTCCGCACATCCTTATGGCACAAGCGGAGTCTCCGGCCAATCAGGAGTAGAGAATGAACATCTACGTCGGAAATCTGTCACATCAGACATCCGAGCAAGAACTGCGGACCGCTTTCGAGGCGTTCGGCCAGGTCACCAAAGCCGCCATTATCACCGACAAGTTCTCGGGCGAACCCCGCGGATTTGCTTTCGTGGAAATGTCGAACAAGGCAGAAGGCATTGCCGCCATCAACGGCATGAACGGCAAAGAGCTGGGCGGCCGTACGCTTAACGTCAGCGAAGCTCGTCCGCGCACCGATGGCCCGCGCATGGGTGGTGGTGGCGGCGGCGGTCGTCGCGACGGTGGCAACCGTGGCGGCGGCGGCGGACGTCGCGGCTGGTAATTGGTAAGTTGATGCTACGAGTCTGACTCGTTTCAATAGACCATGACAAGACCGTCGGGGTACAACCCCGACGGTTTTTGTTTCTCGCCGACGCTCCCCATCCCCTATCTTGCCGCCGCAATTACGAACTTCGGGATTTCGAGGAGCCCTGACAAATGATCTCGCTCAAGAACAAGACCGCCATTATCACCGGCGCCTCACGCGGTATCGGGCGCGCAGCCGCCGTGATGTTCGCTCAAGCCGGCTGCAACGTGCTGATCAACTATGTTTCCAACGAACGCGCTGCCGTTGAAACCGTCGCTGAAGCCGGACGATTCGGCACGCGGGTGCTCAGCTTTCGCGCCGATCTTTCGCGCAAAGCGGAAGCGAATCGACTGATCGACTTTGCCCTTCAGCAATTCGAGCAGGTGGATATCCTTGTCAACAACGCCGGGATCTGGAAAGAGGCGGCCATTGATAAGATGTCTGAAACGCAGCTTGCCGAAATGATCGACGTCAATATCAAGGGCTCGTTTTATCCGACGACCGCGCTGGTGCCGCATATGAAGAACCGCAAGTCCGGCAACATCATTTTTATTGCTTCTACAGCCGGACAGCGCGGTGAAGCGCTGCATTCCCATTACGCCGCGACTAAGGGCGCCGTCATCAGCCTGACCAAGTCGCTGGCGCCGGAGCTGGCGCCCTTTAACATCCGCGTCAATTGCGTTGCCCCCGGGTGGGTCGACACCGATATGAGCCACGAAGAACTGGTTGCCCCCGACGCCGAGCGGCACTTAGGCTTGATCCCGCTGGGACGGCCCGGTACGCCCGAGGAAATCGCCGGCCCTATTCTCTTTCTTGCATCCGAATTGTCCACATTCATGACCGGCGAAATCCTGAATGTTAACGGCGGTGCAGTTTTGTGTGGCTAAGCACGACCCATTCGTATATATTCCCCGCCATTCAATCGAATAAGGACTGCGCCCCGCGATGATTCGCCGGACGGAGTCCTGTTTGATCGACGGTAACTTGATTGATGATTTGCTTGTACTATTAACTCTTAAACATTGAGGGAATTGTGAGAGGACGGTTTAAAGCCAAAGCCTGGGTGAGCCGCATCATGCTGCTGCTGGTGCTCGTGCTCGGATTTGCGCCCCAGCTCTACGGGAGCGAAGCCGACATCGAAGTGCCGGATTTGAGTCTGCAACACTTCTTCGGAATGAGCGGCCACACGCTGCTGATGATCGGTATCGTGGTGTGTTTTCTCGGAATGTTGTTTGGGTGGTTCGCGTTTACCCGCCTGAAAGGTCTGCCGGTTCACAAATCGATGGCCGAGATTTCGGAGTTGATTTACGAAACCTGCAAGACCTACCTGCTGACGCAAGGCCGCTTCATTCTCATTCTCTGGGCGTTTATCGCCGTGATTATGGTCGTGTACTTCGGCTGGCTTCGCCCGGTCGGCGCGGCAAACTTGCTGATTATCATTCTCTTCAGTTTAGTCGGTATCGCCGGTTCCTACGCGGTCGCCTGGTTCGGCATTCGCATTAATACGTTCGCGAATTCGCGGGCCGCGTTTGCCTCGTTGACCGGCTCGGCCTTCCCGACCTACGCGATTCCCTTGCGCGCCGGCATCAGCGTCGGCACGCTACTGATCTCGATCGAATTGATCATCATGCTGGCGATCCTGCTCTGGGTGCCGGGTCATCTTGCCGGCTACTGCTTTATCGGCTTTGCCGTGGGCGAGTCTCTCGGCGCGGCCGCGCTGCGTATCGCCGGCGGTATCTTTACCAAGATCGCCGACATCGGCTCCGACCTGATGAAAATCGTCTTCAACATCAAGGAAGACGACGCCCGCAACCCCGGCGTGATTGCCGACTGTACCGGTGACAACGCCGGCGACTCGGTCGGCCCGACCGCCGACGGCTTCGAAACCTACGGTGTCACCGGCGTCGCGCTGATTACCTTCATCCTGCTCGCGGTCTTCGACCAGTCGCTGCAGGTGCAATTGCTCGTTTGGATTTTCGCCATGCGCGTGATGATGATCGTTACCAGTATCGCATCGTATTGGATAAATGGCGCGATCGCCAAGGCCAAGTACGGTAACGCGACCCACTTCAACTTTGAAGCGCCGCTGACCTCGCTGGTCTGGATTACCTCGATCATCTCGATCATTGTCACATACGTCATTTCTTATCTGATGATCCCCAACCTCGGCGGCGATACAACACTCTGGTGGAAACTCGCCTCGATCATTTCCTGCGGCACGCTTGCGGGGGCGGTGATCCCCGAGTTGGTCAAGATCTTCACCTCGACTAAGTCGCGGCACGTCAAGGAGGTCGTCACGGCTTCGAGAGAAGGCGGCGCTTCCTTGAATATTCTCTCCGGCTTTGTCGCCGGCAATTTCAGCGCCTACTGGATGGGCTTGACGATCATCGCCCTGATGGCGATCGCCTGGGGCGTGAGCACCTGGGGCCTGGGTGAAATCATGGCGGCCGAGGCGGTCTTTGCGTTCGGTCTCGTGGCGTTTGGTTTCCTTGGTATGGGTCCGGTGACGATCGCGGTTGATTCCTACGGCCCGGTCACCGACAACGCCCAGTCGGTTTACGAGCTCTCGACCATCGAGACACTGCCCGGCATCAAGGAAGAGATCAAGAAGGACTTCGGCTTCACCCCGAACTTCGAGCGCGCCAAGTTGTGTCTCGAAGAAAACGACGGCGCAGGAAATACATTCAAGGCGACCGCCAAACCGGTGCTGATCGGTACTGCCGTGGTCGGCGCGACAACGCTGATTTTCTCGATCATTGTGCTGCTCTCGCAGCGGCTCAGCGGCACTCATGCTGAACCGACCTCGGTGCAGCAAATCACCGAGATGCTGCATGCAGCGGGCCAGTACTTCTCGCTTCTGAATGCTCCCTTTCTGCTCGGTTTAATCGCCGGCGGCGCAATCATCTATTGGTTCACCGGCGCCTCCACCCAGGCAGTCTCCACCGGCGCCTATCGCGCGGTCGAATACATCAAGGCCAATATTCGCCTCGACTCGAGCGCGCAGAAAGCCTCGGTCAAGGACAGCAAGAAGGTCGTCGAAATCTGCACGCAGTATGCGCAAAAGGGCATGTTCAACATCTTCATCACGGTGTTCTTCACGACCCTCGCCTTCGCCTGTATCAACGAATTCTTCTTTGTGGCTTACCTGATCTCGATCGCCGCTTTTGGGCTCTACCAGGCCATCTTCATGGCCAATGCCGGCGGCGCGTGGGATAATGCTAAGAAGATTGTCGAAACCGAGCTGCGCGAAAAAGGCACGCCGCTGCACGCCGCGACCGTGGTCGGCGACACCGTCGGCGATCCGTTCAAGGATACTTCGTCGGTGGCGATGAATCCGGTAATCAAGTTCACGACCTTGTTTGGTGTGCTTGCGGTAGAATTGGCGATTGAGTTGCCGCACACGACGCGCATCGCCCTGTTTGCGATCTTTGCGCTGATCGCTCTCGTCTTCGTTTATCGCTCGTTCTACTCGATGCGGATCAAGACGGATTAAGCGACGCAGTTGGATCAGACATTGCAGTAACGCAGAGGCGAGCCGAGTGATCGGCTCGCCTTTGTTTTGCGCTCAGAATGGGTCGGGATGCAACCGGCAACGGAACGGCTGTCGTAGGGGCTTGGTCTGCATGCCCTTGGTTGACAATTGACATCAGAATCCGGGCAGGCAGACCCGGCCCCTACGTACCCAGTCAAAGATGTCGGGTTCAACGCTTAGGAGAGACTTCTTCAATCAAGCTTGCAGAATCGCTGGGAACCCGACCGACAAACTTCCTATTATCACGGGCAGGCAGACCCGGCCCCTACGGTCGTTCGCACATTCTACGCCTATGGACAATTGGCGCACGGCGCCGGGCCGCCTTCGAAAATGTATTTCACGAGATAGACGGCATCGCTGACATTGGCAGTACCGCTGCAATCAATGTCGCCATAGGAGTCATCGAGAGGTGAAGGCCCGCCGGCGAAAATCCAATTGACTAAGTACAGTACATTCCCCAAGTCGGTTAATCCGTCGCCGCCAATTCGCCCACAATCATATCGCTGCATCTGTATCTCGCCTGCAATAAACGAGCACTGAAACTCCGTAAACTCCCAGTCACCGGCATTGATCACGCTGATCACCGAATCGTTGGGTGGGTAGTACTGAACATATGTGAAGCTATCGACTCGAGCGACACCAGCAGGCGCGTCAGGACGCACCCGCCAGTGCACACGCAACAGCTCTCCATTTGTGGCCGTGAAGTTGTAATACGGAAAAGGTATGAAGTTGATGGTACCGCGGCGCTGTGTCTCGGAGAAGTGTACGTACGGCAGCGAATTCGGCACGCAGATTGAATATACCGTAGAGACTGAATCGATGATCAATCGGGAATCGGTAATGCTCAGCGGAAGCATGAGGCCGGCGATCGGGCGGGTGCTGCGCATCTTTATCTGCACGTAGCCGGATTCACCTGCGAATGCCGTAGTATTTGTTGCCCAGACAATGACCGAGTCGGCCTGTCCATAAACTTGGGCTGTCGAAAGAATCACCAGGATGGCGATGAGGATAGATCGAAGCGACCGGATTGACATAGGTGACCTCCGGGGTCAAGCACTTGAGATTAGGATTGTAACTTAGGCTCAGTAGCGATGTTTCTAAGTCGAAGTTACAAATCTCCAGTGGGATGTCAATAGCCTAAATTGACGATTTTCAAGCTGTGCCTTCTTCCGTGAGCCGGTTTCGCACCAGGGCTGTCACGACCAGGTATACGGCCAGCAGCACGAGCGCCGCAGCCAGAATCGAATTGATCAGGGCCGTATCGAACCCCTGGGCAGCCGTCCAATTGGCTAACACGAGCTTCACCATTGACCAAAGTGTGATCGACAATACGAACAACATCGGCAGCAACGTAAACGCAATTCGTTTGCGCGCCTGATGCAGCCAAACAGTGATCGTCAATAAAGTTAGTCCTGCAAGAAGCTGATTCGAGGAGCCGAACAGCGTCCAGAATTTCACCCAGGAGCCTTCCGGCGCAAAGATGATGAAATATGCCGGCAACACCAGGACCGAAATCGTCCCAACGATCGCGGCAAACGTCGAGTGCCAGCCGGTTAACTCCTGGAAGATGTAGCGCGCCAGCCGCGTACAAACATCAAGCGTGTCGAAGACGAAGGTCGAGAACGCCATCGCGCCAAAGGTTATCGCAAAATTCAGATGTTGCTTGCCGATGATCAACGTCATAAACTCGCCGATGCCGTTGCCGTAGATTGTCCCCGGTTTGAGTCCTTTAATGGCATCGGCGCCAACGATCATGATCGTGCCCAACGCAATCAGGGCGACAAAACCCTCAGCGAGCATCGCGCCGAATCCGACCGGTTGCATGTGCGATTCTCTGGATATCTGCTTTGAGGTCGTACCCGTGCAAACCAATCCATGGAATCCAGAGCACGCTCCACAGGCGATCGTCACGAACAAGAATGGGAAGAGCGTCCCGGTCATCCCGCCGACATCCCACGAGCGAAACGCCTCCTGCTTGATCTCGTAGCCCCCGAAGAAAAGCCCCACGATTCCGAGCGCCAAAGCCATGTAGAGGATGAATCCGCCCAGGTAGCCGCGCGGCTGCAGCAGCGACCAGACCGGCACGACCGAAGCTACCGCGCAGTAGATTAAGATCAGTATTCCCCAAGTCTTGACATCGAGAATGAAAACGGTGGAGATCATCGTGCCGAGCCAGACGAGAACAAGCGTCAAGGGCACAAAGATCGCCGTCATCAGCCACAGCGGAGGTTGGAGGAGACGCTGCACCACGCCCATGACGATGGCCAGAAGCAAATACATGATCGCTGCCGCGGCGACAGCGCCGCCGGGATTGAACTCAGTCTGCGCGCCGGCGAGTTCCTCCGTGACGCCGACAAAGCTCGAAGCCGTGATATCCGTGAAGGCGACGATGACGTACATCAGGGTTACCCAGATCAGAGCCATCATCGCGCGTCCCGCGGGTTTGCCCATATGTTCACCGGCGATGTCGGCAATCGAGCGGGCGCCGTGGCGCACTGAAGCCGTCAAGCTGGAGAAATCGTGAACAGCGCCGATCAGGACGACACCCAGGCTGATCCACAACAAGCACGGCAGCCAGCCAAACGTCTGGCAGGCAAGGATCGGACCGGCGATTGGTCCGGCGGCGGCAATCGCTGAAAAGTGCTGTGCAAATAAGTAGAATGGCTTGGTTGGCACGTAGTCGACACCGTCGCTCTTCTCATGCGCCGGCGTGGTGCGGTTGTCGTCGACAGCGAACTGCCGCGCGACCCAGCGGCCGTAGAAACGATAAGCCAGCGAAGTAAAGATGATGAAGGCGACGGCAAGCAAGAGAAGGGTCACTGCAAATTGTCTCCGTGAGTTTACGGTGATTCAATAATTCCGCTCTTGCTGATTCGCAAGCCGAACTTTCGAGATTCTCTCTATTGCTAAAATCGATTGCCAACGCTATGTTATCATTGAGTCTCGAGTGATGTATTCATTGAGAGCCGGAGGAATTGATATGTTCCGATTGTCTTGCGTTCTCACCTTAGCCCTTTGCACTTCGCTTGCGCCGATCCTGCGAGGTGCCGCGTGTGGTGACGCCGATGGAAATGGGATCATCACGATTTCCGACGTCGTCTACGCGATGGAGTACACGTTTCGCGGCGGCCCCCCATTTTCCGATTTTGATCTGGGGGACTTTGACCACGCGGAAGGTTGGACCGTAAGAGACGGCCTCTGGCTTGCGTCCTGCATGTTTGGCGGGTGCGACCCTTCCTCCTACTGTCCGCCGACTTCCCCGCCGCTGAATCCACCGATAACCAGTGGCTTTCGATTGCGGTACCCGGCGGCTTTTCCAGCCCACCGCGACCAGATGGTCTTCGACATTGCTTTAGACGCTTCCCAGAACGTCTTTGCACTTCAGTTGCCATTGCGAATCCTCATCGAAGGCGGGGACACAGTTCGGATCGACTCTCTGCAGTTTCCGGCGCCAAACTCTGAGTTGGCGCTGCCACTGAGCATCGCAACGATACAGCCCATCAGAAATGTTGTGATATTGGGCCATGTCTCGATTGGTTTCGGACACTTGTACGGCTCGTCCAGCCTTGCCCGGCTCTTTATCTCAGCGCCTATCAACTCCGACTCCCGGCTTCTGACAATGGAATACGCTGATTACGTGCCTGCGCAAGCACCGCCAGAACAGGCACTACCGATGGCGCCGCTGCTGGTAACGGGGATGGGAGATGCCGTGAAACCAAGCCTGTATGGCACCTGCTGTATCGTGCCTGGCGATGCCAACGGAGACGGGATCCAGTCGATCTCGGACGCGGTCTACTTGATAACTTACTATTTCGGCGGCGGACCTGCGCCAGCGGGATGCTCGAAGATGGGCGACGCCGACGGCAACGGAATCTTGACGATCTCCGACGCTATCTGGATTATCAATTACATCTTTGCCGGCGGGCCGGATCCGCTGTGTACATAAGGTCTGGAGCAATTGAGGTGCATGCACTCCAATTGCGAAGCTGGATTTCGTCTTGTACCAGTTAGACACGAAATGCAGATCTGGCTTCAGATTTCCCGGCAGACAGGAATGTCTGCCCCACCGAAACTCTTGATCCGGTAGGGTAGACATTCTTGTCTGCCATGTTCAAGAGGCTGCGAAATTGGCAGACAGGAATGTCTGCCCTACTTGTGAATCCTCTTCAAGAACTCTTCCACTTCCGGTACACCGCCCTGGAAGATTAGATAGCCGTTGTAGGGCTCGCGGTCGGTGATTTCGTCGGCCACCGGCGTCAGCATGATCTGCTTCACTTCTTCCAGATCAGAGGTCTGCCCCAGCGCCCAGGCGAGTTTGATATAGGCAACTTCCGGAAGCATATTCGCCAGCGGAATAATCCCCTTGCTCATTAAGTCGCGGCCGGTGTCGTAGACAAACATATGCACGTAACCCCAAAGAGTCTGGACAGTCATGTAGACCGCAACCCCCGCTTCCTTGCAGCGTTCGATGGCGGGATAAAGTGGCTTGTTGATATGCCCCAGTCCCGTGCCCGCGATCACGATGCCCTTGTAGCCGTTGTCGATTAACGAGGTGATCATATCCGGCATCATGTTCGGATAATAGTAGACCAGTGCGACTCTCTCTTCGAAGAACGGCTTGATCGTGACATTGCGGTCGCGGCGGCGATGATTGTAATTGCTTCGCAGCGGCGTGATCTTCTTGCGATCAACCATTGCCAGCGGCGTGTCGCCGATGGTGCGAAACGTTGAACGATACGAAGAATGCATCTTGCGGACGCGCGTGCCGCGATGGAGCAGGCCGTATTCATCGGAAGTCGGGCCGAACATACAGACCATCACCTCGGCGATGTCAGATTCGGCGGCGGTTTTCGTGGCGTGCATCAAGTTCAACGCGGCATCGGAAGATGGACGATCGGACGAGCGCTGCGAGCCGACCATGACGATCGGCACCGGCGAGTTCTGCACCATGAAGGCCAGCGCGCTCGCGGTGTGATGCATGGTGTCGGTACCGTGACCGATGACAATGCCGTCGATTCCCTTCTCGATTTCCTTGCCGATGGAGATGGCGAGCGTCTTGTACTGCTCCGGACCCATGTTCTCACTGAAGACGGCGAACAGCTTCTCGGTAGTCAGATTGCAGATATCAGCCAACTCCGGAACAGCACCGTAGAGTTCTCCGGGCGAGAAGGCCGGAATCACTGCGCCGGTGCGATAGTCGAGCCGCGAGGCAATCGTACCGCCGGTGCCAAGCAGCTTGACGCTCGGCTTGCCGGGATGCACGGGAAATTCCTTCTCGGGAATCTTGTAGTGCGCTTCTTTGTAGCCTTCTTCCGTCATCTGCTGGATCGTGTCGGTAGCCAGACCGATGTTGTAACCGGACGCCAGCTTGATCACGATGTGCTTATCGTCGTCGTTTTCGCTGCGCGGCAGCAGGATACCGCGAAACTCGCCGCGTGTGGTTTCGACTCTGGTCTGGCTCCAAACGCGCGCGTTGAAACGCTGCAGGGTCGCAAGCGCTTCGCCTTTGTAGCCTTTATATAGGTCAACCATGATTGATCTCCTTCACGACGCGGTCATGCAATTCGCGCAGCGAGACGTTGCCAACCGCGCGCTTGCGCATTTGCCCCATGATCCAGCGGATTTCCGCCCCGTGGTTTTCATCGTGGCGAATCTCCGAAAATTTCCGGCGCAGCAACGGCAGGAACTGAATGATCTCGTCAACCGATTGCTCGCGAAAATCGACTGTTTGCAGCACGGATTCTAAATCCATGTTGGGGTGCGCGTAGACTTCCGGCAGCATCTTTTTCAGGATTTCATTGTTCAGTTTGCGCTCGGTGAGAAAACGGACGAGCTGCCGCACTTTCTCGTAGCTGAAATCGGGCGGAGCCTTGCGCTTCCCTTCGAGGTTCTTGACGCCGTGAGCAAACATCGTGGCAATAAAGCGCGGCGTCTGCCCCGACTCGGCGACGATGGTTTCGATCAGCGGAATCAGATTATTGCGCAGGATGTAAGCGAAGCAGTCCTCCGGCACGCGCCACTCGCGAAGTTGCTTGAAGCGCTGCGACACTTCGATCGGCAGTTGCCGGCGTTTTTCCTCGATGGCGGCGGCGTCGATCGAGATCGGCGCCGAGTCGGTGTCGGGGTACATGCGGTCAGGGCCGGGCAGCACGCGTTCAAAGATCGTTGTGCCATCGGGGAGACTCTTGCGGGTTTCGTTGGGCACTCCCTGCATCGCAATCCGGCAGCGTTCTTCAATCGTCTCGATGGCCATCTTCACGTCCTCGCGCGGGCCCCAGACGACGATTTGAGCATCGCCGGGTGAAGCCTCAAGGAAGTCACGGATGTCGCGCAGTTCTTGTTCGTCGCCGAAGAGATGAAGTTGCTCCGAGTGAAGCATGTTCGGCCGCTCGAGACAGGCTATGACCTTCAATCGATCGCTGATCTCGTCGGCGAACATCCGGTCGGGTTGGGTGAAGAAACTCAGGATGCCCTCAAACTTCGGCAAGTTTACCGCCACCAGGTCCCAGCCGCGCGATTTTACCCGTTTTATTGCCCGTTGTTCGCGCGGAAGCAGGTCGGAGTCGAGCTCTTTCCAACTCACCTGCCAGGTCTTCGGATCAAGGCCGCGCTTGAGCAACTCATCGCGGATCAGTAGCAACGCCCGTTGGCGAAAGGCCTCGGTGTGAACAAGATTGGGAATCAAGCGGATGTAGGAAACGCCTTTGATTTCCACGCGCGTGCCGCCAGCAACGCTGACATTGACATCCTCGCGCGCGGCGCCGGGTCCGACTCTTACCTTTCCTGACGAGCGCGCCAAAAAGCGGATGTAATGTGCGGCTTCAGCGGCTTCATCTGGCGTGAGGAGTTCCGGGTAGGTCACGGTTTCGATCAGCGGCATACCGAGGCGGTCGGTCATATAGGTGCGCCAATGGCCGACGTCGGAGACCTCGCGACAGGCGTCCTCCTCAATGGAGATTTGGATGATGCGGACATCTTTGTTCTTGAGTGGAATCACGCCCTCAATGCCAACAATGGCCGTGCGCTGAAATCCAGTGGGGATTGAGCCGTCGAGGTATTGCTTGCGGGCGACGTGAAGTTCACCGACAATATTCGTTTTGAGCATCAGCGCGATATCGATCGCCTTGTCGAGCGCTTCCTGATTGATGCGAAATGGCGGAGTGTCGTCGATGTCGTAGGTGCAGGCCGTCTCGTCTTTGATTCGGTAAATGATGTTTTTCCTGGTCTTGAATTCCATCAGCGCGGTGCCGTCGTATTCGCCCAATTCGGATAGCGTTGGCCGCATGTGGCGTACCAGTTCGGCGTCATAGTCGTCGTGGTCCTGGTAAATACCGGCAGGACAGCGGCAGAAGAGCTTCTGCTCGGTTAGGAGTTGCTGGTGGACTTCCAGGCCGCACTTAAAGCCCAATTGCTGATAGGTTTCGGGGGTTGCCTGGCGCCGCGGGACATAGCCAACAGCGGCTTTGGTCTTGTCAAAATTGGCTGATGCATCAAAACGGTGTGACATAATGGGGGGATTATACGCAATTGTGAAGTTCGGAACAAGCGCCTTGCTGTCCCCAATTGCCGCCCTTTTGAATGCCAAGCCGTCAGGTCTTGCTTACAGCCGCTCGCTAATGACGTACCAGTGCGAGACGCCGTCGCTGACCAATTGCAGGAAATCAAGATCGGTCACGATGTTGTATGACGTCGCATTGTCGATGAGATCGCTTCCCTGCCGCTGGAGCAGAACGTCGTCGCTGTTAGCCGTCGAAACTTTGAAAGTATAAACTCTTCCCGGACAGCTATTAGCCAGAGGCAAGAAAATGAGGTGTGCTCCGGTTATCTGTGGCATTTCGAGAATCAGGACGCTGTGCGTGTTGTCCAGCGTGGTCCCTGCCGTCAAGACGGTGACCTTGGTAGCGATCGGGCCGCCGACTTCGAGCCGTGATGATGGGGAGAGATCGTTGATACCGGTGTTGCCTACGGAGTCGATCACCATCCTGGTCAGATTGCCGCCGGTACGAATCTGGAGACCACGGCGCATCGCGACGTTGTTATACATGATTCCGCCGTCGAACGCGAGGTTCTCATCCCCGAAGAGGAACCCCCGCTCGGAGTTGCTCGGGCTGAGCAAGGAAACGTATGTGATGTCCTTTCGCTCAAATACTGCTACGGAACTGCCATGCGCTGCCGACCCAGTCGAGCCCTCCTGGACATGAAGCGGCGCTTGCGGAGCGTTGGTGCCGATCCCGACGCCACCGGAGGCCCGCAAGAGGAACTGGTCATCGGCGGTGCTGGCAAAGTCGAGGTTATCAGAATCTGCCCAGACGAAGCTCCCGTCGTGATTGGACTTGGCGCGTCGACCGGCGGCAAATCCATAATCGCCCGTCACCTGGTTTCGGTGACCACCGGGGATCGTGGCATAGAGTCCCGTAGCGATATTAATCGAGCCACCACCTATGGAAGCGCCATCGCCGGAGGCGATTTGCGCGAAGCCCCCAACGACGGAGGCGTAATCGCCTGAGGCGATATTGGAGTCGCTCTCGGCACCGCCGAAATCGAATGATCCGCCGCCACCGCCGACAAAGCTGAATTCGCCAGTCGCTTTGTTCTCGTTGCCGCCGAGGACTGCCGACATGTACCCCGATGCCTCATTGCGGACACCGGCGCCAACGACGGACCAATCGCCGACGGCGCGGTTGCTATATCCGCCGAGGACTGCGGCCCGGTCGCCCAAGGCGTGGTTACTCGTTCCGCCGACGACAACGGCGTGGGATTGGCCGGCCCAATTGTGCTCGCCGCCACCAACAGTGGCGCCAACGGTATCGGCCAGGTTATCATCGCCACCGCCGATGTGGGAATGACTGCCACTGGCTATATTGTCGCTGCCGCCTGAAATCGAGGAGTTCGACCCGGTAACTTGATTGTCTACTCCGGCCACGAAGGCGTTCGCGCCGGTGTTGGTGTTCGAAGTCCCGATTGTGAGTTTGCCGTCAATCACTCCGCCAGTGGCATCGTCGACAGTCTCGACACGAAAGGCGTAGGGCACGGCGACGAATCGCTGGAGGGGCTGAAGATCGGGGGCGCCGTCGACCGCCACACCGAGATAGCGGTCGGGTATTGTATTGACATCGAAGACAGCCTCGCTCAGCGGGGTCACGGAGCCGAGGAGCACGTGAAAGATGCCGCCAGTCACCGGGACCGCCGGCTGAGTTTCTGTCCAGAGGGCGATTCCCCCGCCGGGGCTATTGTAGATCGAGAACTTGAGACTGACAGTGTCGGTCAACGGCAAGCCGCCATTATCGGACAAGCGTCCTTGATAACTAACCTGTGAGGGGACGATTGCCATCGTTGGAGACGCAGCCAACGCGAGAAGCAACAAGAACCAGGAAACAAGACGCGAACGCAGGGGAAACACAAGAACCTCCCAGGATTGAGAATTCAAAACGCAAACGAGATAGGCTTCTCCCGACGAGCCCATTCGAACGTAGACTATATCGATTATGTCTACCCAAGATAAACGACAAATCGATTTTGTCAAGTGATACGGCCGTGTTGCGAGTCAGCGGTGGTCGTCGGCTGGCCACAGTTGTTCTTGTTCGTCAAGTTACTGCGTGGGCATTTCTTGGTACTTTCGATTGCCAGTGTCGTGTAATCTTCTTGAGTTCCTCCCCAATCGGGGTGGCCCAATCCGGATCGAGCGTGGACGTGATGTGCAACGACGAGATTTCTCCCAGGAACCGGGCTCTCACAACCAGTTGCGAAGGCGATCTGGCCTCAAGCATCGGTTCCACGCTGGGAGTCGCTTAGACACGGCACACAAACCTAGGATTGTCGTATCGGCAAGCAATTAGACGTCGTAACTTGCCGAGTGTGTGCTGCTCGAAACGGCCGCAGCGGCCGGCTTAAATCATCACGTCCCCCCCATATATCCGTGCCGTTGGACGGATGGAGTGAACTACTACAGTTCCGGCAGCGCGGTTGTTGCGGAGCAGCCAGTTAGAAGGAAATTGACCGCGGAAATCGGGTTATTTTCGCGATAAAGGAGGATCAAGGGATTGAATCACATTCTGTCGGTGGTGACGAGTGGCGAGGATCCAAGCGTCGGTTCACAATTTCGCGCTGGGATAAAGCTGTGAACGATCACCTTTAAGCACCGCGCGAAATCAAGAACCGACGCAAGGGCGGGGATTCGCCAAGAGACAGACCCATTGACGCCCGTTACGTGTTATTTGACATTATGTTACGGCTTCCACTTCAACTGAAACTCGACCTCTTCCCCAGAGCTGCTGCGCTCGTGTTCGAGGCTGATCGATGCATCAGCAGGAATCGAGATTCTCTCACCGGCGATCTGGATGCGAAACGGCTTGCCAGATTCGAGCGCATCTGCAAGACGGCGGAGTTTCTCGATGAATTTCCTGGTGGGGTAGTTCTTTTCGATGTCGCGTTGACGTTTGCGTTTGACTGCGGGCATTTCCTGGTTCTCCGTTGATAAGGTTGATTAGACTGAGCGGTAGTGGTGTTCAGTGAAGCGTTTCCAACCGGACTTGTTTTTCGCTTCAACCGCCCAGTGAAAGCCTTCGGATTCGTCCGGCCAGTAGATCATGCGAGCCAAACCGGCCGGCATTTGTGCCTCGAATCCGACGGCGAGCGGATGAACGTCTGAAACGTCAGCGAGCATACCGCTGGAGTTCTTGCCGTCGGAAGTAAACGACCAGAAAGCGATTCTTCCGTCTCGGTTTTCACCGATCATGGCAATTTCCTGGTAGCTGGTCTTGCCGACTTTCCAGTCAGCCTGTAGTTGGATGTATTTGCCGCCGAGTACCAATGAGAAGGTGCGCGAGCAACTGACCGGTCCCATCGGCGAGGAGCTTCTGGCGGCCCAGTTGCCGAGGAGCGGGGCAAGAACTCCGAGTTTGCCGCGACCGGATTTCCAGTGTTTGGGGGCTCTTGGCATTATTCAATTCCGCCTTTCCAACGGGCAGCACTGATGTCTAACCCAATGATCAGAATCCAGCATCATCGGTTCGCTTCATTGGTGATATTACGCGACCAGCGGCGTTTTGTTAGTACTCGAGAGGCGCAATCAGTGGAGGCGGTAAGTCTCAGAGCCCTCTACCCCCTCGCCGCTACGACGAGGGGGAGAGAGGCGTTCGGACTGCCGAGGGGGGACGGCAGCCGATTCGACCAAGGACAGGCGAGGGCAAGGCCGATACACAGATTGTCAACTCAGTTTGTATGAATACGACTCCCATCGCGACGAGCACCCCGTCTGGCAATGGGACGAACGGATTTGAGTGCTCTTGATGATCCCGACTCCCTTGGCGATGCAGATTTCTTCCATTATAGCTTCGTTCCCACCATCGTCGCAGGGTCGACTGAGATTCATCGTGTACTTGAAGACATCCGAAAACGTACCGGCCGGTACTGTCATCGTACCACGAGTCGCCTGGATAACCCGCGATCCTTCGAATTCGTAGCAGAGCCCGCGCGAACGGATGTTGCTGAAATTGGGTGGGGCCTTCGGAATCACGAATTGAAATCCGAGGTCGACCGCATAAACGTAGCCGTCATCTGCGCCCAGTCCCTCCTTGAAAATCGGCAGTGTTGGATAGAACGTGCCCTCCCAGAAGCCCCGTCCATCACTCCGGTTCCACTTGATTAACTTCACGGTATCGAGATCAAGCCGATTGTGAACCGACTGATAGACCCAGTGATTGCCAAGCGCGAGACATCCTATGACGGTGAAGATTGCATAGAGCGCGGTGAGTTTTGACATTTGTGTGAATTCCTTTCCCTTTGTTTTTCGAAGCCCCTCCCTGACGTTGATCATACTATCCACGTTATCGATTCTGGTCAATCACATTCTCAAAAAGATATCCAGGACTTGGAAATCAGGCTGGACGGCTGATATAGAGGACTTGACAGCTATCGTTTCGCGCGTATCATGGCGGAATGAGATTAGCCCAACTTCCCCGCTTCCCGCTGGCGTGCCTGCCGACGCCGGTGATGGAAATGAAAAGACTTTCCGCCAAGCTTGGTGGTCCGCGCCTGCTTATCAAGCGTGATGATCTGAACGGTCTGGCCTTCGGCGGTAACAAGACACGCAAACTGGAATTTCTCGTTGGCGAGGCGCTGGCGCAAAACGCGGACACCTTGGTCACGGGAGGATCGTCGCAATCGAATCATTGCCGGCAGACAGCGGCAGCGGCGGCGGTGGCTGGATTGGAGTGTCATCTGGTGCTGGGCGGTGAAGCGCCCGATTCGGTGACCGGCAATCTTCTGCTGGATCAGCTTCTGGGAGCACGTGTGCATTGGAGCGGCAGTTGCCGCAAGGGGGAGAAGATTCCCATTGTCGCGGATGAATTGCGCGCAAAGGGCAGACGTCCGTATGTAATCCCCTATGGCGGGTCGAACGAAATCGGCGCGGTGGGATTTGTCGAGGCGATGTGCGAACTGGCGGCGCAAATGGACGAGCGACTGCGGGAAATCACGCATATCGTGTTTGCCTCCAGCTCGTGCGGGACGCAGGCGGGAATGGCGCTGGGGGCACGGCTCTATGCGCCCCAGATCAAGATCGTAGGAATTCGCATCGACAAGGATGAGACGACACTGCCCTTTGAAGAAGAGATGGTGCAGTTGGCCAATGGCGTGGCAAAGCGAGTTGGGGTGGATGAGAAGTTTGTGCGTAACGATCTGCTCATTCGCGACCAGTATCTGGGCGGCGGATACGGAGTGATGGGAGATCTGGAGCGGGAGGCGATTAGACTGCTGGCTTCGACAGAGGGGATTATCGTCGATCCGGTCTACACCGGACGCGCGATGGGGGCGCTGATTGACATGATTAGAAAGGGCGAATTCACGAAAACCGATTGCGTGCTATTCTGGCATACCGGCGGGACGCCGTCGGTGTTCGGGTATGCGGGAGAGCTGGGGGTGTAGTCGCGGGGCCTCAGATCTTTGCCCGGACATCCCTGCTCAGCGGCTATTGCGTTGCTTCTCTGCCATTTGCTGTCTTAACGAGTCGATTTGCACCTGCTGAGCTTTAACCGCCTCAATCAGAACGGCGACAATGCGCGAATAATCGATCGAGCGCGCATCAACGCCGTTGTCTTCATAGCGAACGATCTCCGGCAAAACTTCGCCGACTTCTTCCGCGACCAATCCGATTTCGCGAGCCTCGCCGTCAAGCGGTTTATAGTTCACTCCGCGCAAACGCAGGACCTTTTCCAGCGCGCCTTCGATAGCCGTGATTTCCGACTTCCACCGCCGCGAGCTGTAGGTTTCCCAGGCATTGGCCAGGCCGCGCCCGCCCGCGTTGGAGGCGTTGGCGAGAGTCAGGACATTCGTTGGCGCGCCGACACCGCGCAAGCCGACGTAGGCGTTGGATCCGGGAATATTGATAGCGTCGGTGTACGTGCCGTTGCCGTTGTAGCGGCGAATCTGGAGATGGCCCTGATTGCTGTAGCTCAGATAGGTTTCGCCATTGGCGCCGTACCCGAAATGGCTATTGCCGCCGTTGTGATAGATGTTAATGGTGCCGAGATTGTCGTTCGGACCGAGTGTCGGCGTCCCGGAGAGCGTGACGTCGGCATAGTCCCAGCCGAGAAAAATCTCATTGACGCCCACCAGAAATTGCGAAGCCGCCGTCGTGGACAAGGTCCCGAATTGCGTGGGATGATCATTCCAGACGAAACAGCCATTATGCTGGGCATTGGCCTGCTTGCCTCCGGCGAAGGCATTCCAGCCGCTCACGGTATTGTCGATGCCCGCAACGGCAACGCTGGCTAGGCCGCTGACGGTGTTCCCCGTGCCCCCTATCACGACGGAGTTTTCGCCGGTGACACCATGGCCTGAACCGCCGACTATAGCGCTGCGCTCCCCCGAAACAACATTCAAGTTGCCGGCCAAGCTCACCGACATATTGCCCGCGGCCTCGTTGCCGTGCCCGACAACAAATGAACTTGTGCCGGAGGCGTCGTTGAGAGTGCCAATCGCGACCGAGCCGCTGATGTTTCCCCCGAGGGCGCCATCAACCGTGCGCACTTTTGAAGCGTACGGAACCGTTACGATCTGGCGACGCGGCGTCATTTCCGGATCGGAGTCGATCTGAATGGAGAGATAGATTTCCGGAAGTTCGAGAACACTCTCCGGAATGGGGATGGTTGCTCCCACGCGGCAACTCAAGAGGCCATTGGATACGTACACCACCTGGCTTTCATACCAGAGTTGCGATCCGCCAAACGGCAGGGAATAAGCCCGAAATGTAAAGGCATATGTGCCATCGGGAACGATGGCACCGGTCGAGTCGGTCAGGCGCGCCTGAAAATTGAATGACTCGGGAATCGCCTGAGACTCGGAGAACTGGAGGATGAGCAATGCCACAATCAAGAAAACAAGTCGCTGCATGAGGTACACGGACTCCTGTAATTGGAAGTGAGCAGTTCAGTTGACTCCAATAATATACTTCATCGATGCATTTTGGCAAGTCGCGACGCAGGCAGCGGCGGCTCATTCGAAGAACCGGGAAGCTGCTTCAGTGAACTTGCGAGGGGTGGTTCCGCAGGGAGCTGTCCCCTACCCAGCGCGCCGCTCTTTGCTGATGCGCAGCGGCGTAGGCTGGCTGCCGGCGGCACCCACGAAGCCGCGGCAATTGGCGGCGCCACAATGGCAGGAGAAACTTGTGGAAAGCGATGATTCGTTCTGCAGGTAGTCAAAGTTGATTTCTTCCCCGACAGCAATATCGCGGCGGGCGCGCATCACCTTACGCTCGCGATCGACGTAACAAGTAGGATCGCAATGATGATTCGTATAGCGACCCCAGGGGTTGTCGACGTGCAAGTTGGGCGCCAATTCAATGGTGCGCAGGCTGGGACGTTCGGAAAATTCGCCGAGGTTGAGATTGAAGACAATCTCGCCGCGGCGGAAGCGTCTAGCCGCAACCAGCGAAATCTGCCCTAAGCGATTGGTAACAAACGTCAGCATCGGCAAGTATTCCCGTCGGAAGTAGCGATGATTGCGAAGTAGAACCAACTAATAAGAGTTACGTCGGCAATATAGGTCAGTTTAGTCAAAAATCAAGTTAGAAGTGGGTTGGCCGCATGTATGAGATTTGAGCAGGGGGACAAATCCGCAGGCTGAGGGAGGAATTGGGACTATGGTGCCAGGTCGCCCTCGTGCCGGTCGAAGCGCTTGAGAAGTATGGTGTAGTTTGAGGCGGTACGCGGAAGACTTGGTACAACGGAGTGGAATCAAAAAGGAGTGTCGGGTTTCGCGCTTGAGAGTGTATTGGTATCATTGGGGAACAGAAACGCTGGAAACCCGACCTACAAAATGGGATCTGCCCCACGCTTCGCTGGCGCTACGGGTGGGTTACCGGGTCACCAGCGATTGTGCTGAGCGCTCAGCAAGAGATTCGACGAAGCGTTGGGCAGCGCTGTGGGCAAGGAAGAAGAGCAGTCCCGCGGCTGGAATGCCCAGAAGCAGGTAGATCCACTCGTGCAGTGCGACTGCGGCGAGGATCGCTCCGAAGAATGCCAGTGACGCAAGGTACATCCACGCATGAGTCGGAATCAGGTGAATCGTAATCCACCACGCGGTTACTCTGCCCGGCTCATTGTGTGCCGGATCGGTTGGGTCATTTGCCAGATCCCGGATGCGGGCATAATGAAGGTAGTTCATCCACTGGGTAAGCAAGAGAATCAGAATCACCGCAGCGGCGGTCGATACAACTCGATTGTGAAGAAGGGGAAGCAGGAAGATGGCGCCGAGAAAGACTGCGAGTCCGGCAAGAAACAACCAGGTCAGTTTCTTGAGCATGGGAGTTGAGAACATCGTTGTCGTGAACTCCTCCAATTGCTTCAGGCCATAGAGATCGTCGCGGATCTTGAGCGCCATCCATGGCAAGGCCTGCGGCGCCACAATCAGAACGAACAGCAACGATACGGGAAGAGCCCCTCTCAGTTCCTCAGGTGTGATGGCATTGAAGAGATAAGGTGAAAAGCAGGTTCCGATCCCGACAAAGATCGCCATTGCGAGGGATTGTTTGATAGTGGATGCTGCCGTCGGCATGGTATTCCTGATCGCGATGGAGATAGACAAACATAACCATTCTTGAACGGACGGCAAGGGGAAAAGATGTCGTCCGAGTTTCGCCACGCAGGAGAAAGTGACGAACCGAGTATGGCGCCAGGTCGCCCTCGTGCCGGCGAGAGTTCGTCGATGTATTCGAGTGCTGGGGTGCGGCACTCGGAAGACCTGGCACAACACGCAACGATTCAGGGTAGGACCACAAACAAAAACCCCTGCCGTTTTCACAACAGGGGTTTTGTTATTTAACCCGGCAGCGATCTACTCTCCCACTGACTTTCGCCAGCAGTACCATCGACGCGGTGAGGCTTAACTTCTGTGTTCGGGATGGGAACAGGTGGAACCCTCACGCTATGGCCACCGGAAATCCGGTTGCTGAGTTCCTCAGGCTGGATTCCCGCCTGCGCGGGAATGACAACTTCGGATCAGCGTAATTTATTAACCAATATCAGAGACCGATGGGGATCAAAGCATGAGTCAGAGAAGCTTTTAGGATTTTGAGAAATCACTGTAGTCCCGTGTTGTGGATGTCTGGTTTCCCACCGCAATCCCGCTGAAGCGCGGGACAGGTCAGTGGGGCACCGACAATCATCACAAGTCACAGACGTACGTTGATCAAAAGAGTCGCGGGAGGGCGGGTTTGATGCTCCCGCCCGAAGCGACAAATTTTTAGATCAAGCCTCACGGCAAATTAGTACCACTCGACTGAACCCCTCGCGGAGCTTATATCTATGGCCTATCGACCTGGTCATCTTCCAGGTGCCTTCAGGTCTTGCGACAGGGAAATCTAATCTTGGGGTGGGCTTGGCACTTAGATGCATTCAGCGCTTATCCCTTCCGGACACAGCTACCCTGCCATACCACTGGCGTGATAACAGGTGTACTGGCGGTCCGTTCGACCTGGTCCTCTCGTACTAGGGTCAACTCCCCGCAAAT
>CAZNWJ010000009.1:0-108275 GCA_964576925.1 uncultured Ignavibacteria bacterium
GCATGTTTCTCACGTGTTACGCACCCGTTCGCCACTTTACTCGCCCAACCGAAGCTAGACTTTCTCGTTCGACTTGCATGTATGAGGCACGCCGCCAGCGTTCGTTCTGAGCCAGGATCAAACTCTCCGAAGAAAATTAATCCTATATATTCGCTTATCACGAAGTTCCGTGACTTCAAGTAAGACTCGAAGCCACAAGATGTTCAGATTAGCTGTGTTAAAGAAAAGACAAGGGTAAATTCAACCTTACGGTTTTGTCTACCTTGCCCGTATCACAAGCTTTCTATTTGCTGGCACACTATTTACTTGTCAAAGAGCGATAAGTCTCCCTTACCGGGAGCCTCGGAACGCTACCAGTCACAGTCTCAATCCTTTTGTAAAGGAGCAACTGCCCGATCAGCGGACGACCAATATACGTATGGCCAAGCCCATGTCAAGGGGATTGATTGAGAATTTTTGGAAAAAATTGCGCCGTGGCGATAACCCCAGGAGTCAGTCCGATTTCGGGCGATTCTGGCACACTGCCGTGACGCCCCCACGCGAGGAACGAGCAAAGAGCCTGGTGGACAAGGAATAAGAAAGCCGGGCGGCATCTCTGCTGCCCGGCTCCAAAATGCTCCCCTTGCCCAACCTGAATAGCTACTTCAACAACACCATCTTTCTCACCGCCTGATTCGCCCCGGCGGTCACACGGTAGAAATACACTCCCGAGGGCACCGCACGGCCGGTTGCGTCCACTCCGCGCCACTCGACCGCATGCTGACCGGCGGTTTGAGTTTCATCAACGAGGATCGACACGGTCTGGCCGAGCGTGTTGAAGACTTCGACTTTCACGGCGTCCGGTTTGGCGAGCGTGTACGAAATCGTAGTCGCAGGATTGAATGGATTCGGGTGGTTTTGTGCCACCGAGAACTCCGTCGGCAAGACTTCGTCCTGGTCGGCCACCGGCGTCGCTGTTCCGGAGACATTGAAGGCATACACCTTGTTGAACTTGCCGCCGAGCGGACAAACGCGCCAATAATAGGTCACTGTGTCGCGTTCGGCGCCGCCGATGTCGCCGGAGTAGGTGAAGCTGTTGCCGGTTACGGTCGTATTCAAGAGAAGGTTTTCGAAACTCGGATCGGTCGCCAACTGTAGGCGATTCGATCCACCCTCAGCCCAACGAAAAGTCGGCGCATTGCGATTGAAGAATCCGCCCGGTGTCGGCGACACGCCGCCGCCCTCCGGGAAGAATCCAAATCGTAGACCACCGGTGTTGCAGGTGACATTCCGGCCAAAACAATACAGGGCGCCATCAATACGGCACTCGAGCGAAAAAGTGCTGGCAACGTCAGCCTTCTTCGGCAGGACCTCGATGATATATTCTCCCGTTTCAATGAGATTGATATCGACATAGTGATCGAGCGCGGTGTTGGCATCCAGGCGGCGCTTGTGAATCGAAGATGCCGGCATCGAATTGCAAAGATCATTGATCATCCGTCCCGATTGCGCTGTGACCGCTACTTTGACGTTGTCATGCGCGAAAATCTCCAACTTGCGCGGCGACAGGCCTGAGGGATTCGTCTCATTGGTAAGCAGGAACAGTGCATTTTCGGTGGAAATGCGCCGCGCGGCAACGACGATGTCGAGGTCGCCGTCAAGATCGGCATCGAAGCAATCGATCAACTGCGGGTCGTAGCCCGGTATCTCGTAGCGCAGCTCATTGAGGAAGTTGCCCTCTCCGTCACCGAAGACAATCCCGACGTAGCGATACGAGCCGTTAATGAAGGCGATATCGAGCAAGGCATCGCCGTTGAAGTCGCCGATGCTATTGCCGAGGATATGGCCGTAGACTGTTCGGATCTCGTGCTGGACAAACGTGCCGTCGCCGTTGCCGTAGTAAACGACCATTTGGCTCTGCAGTCCGCCGACTGATGGAGTTGAGATGCAAAGATCAAAGATGCCGTCGCCATTGAGGTCGCTTCCCTGATTGGTGATCTCGATGTCAACCGAGCCATACTGCTGAGCGTATGTGGCAACGCGATTGAACTGGCCGAGAGCGGTACGCAGATAGATTTCGACGCCGTTAACTGTTCCCAGCGCGACGTCGTCGAGTCCGTCGTTGTCGAAGTCGGCGGCATTGATTGATTTGGGGCGGCTCAGTGCGGGCGTGATCTGCGCCAGGCCAAAGACGCCGTTAGCGCTCCCGGGGTGCAGCAGCAACGAATTGAAGTCGTAGGAAACGAAATCAACACTCGCGTCGCCCGTGAACTCGCCGATAGCCGAGGAGAAGGCGAGAGCGTTGGAAAGCCCGCCCGTTGCCTGAGTCAGCGATGTTCCAGGACCACCTAAGAGCGCGTTTGCTCGCCAGCCGGCGAAGCTGTATTGCTTCAGAGCGATGTCAAGATAGCCGTCGCCATTGATGTAGGCCGCGACCGGTGCACTGCGCACGCTGTCGATCTCACGTCCTACGATTCGCTGCAGACCGCCGTTAACATCGTAAATTTCCAGAGAGTTCTCCGGCCGCGTGCCCCAACCGGTGACCACGAGTTCGGATTCGTAGTCGGAATCGAAACTGCCGTGGGTCATGCCGGTGAAACCTGTGACTGAGATTGGGACGCCCGCGTCAATTCCGACGAGCATTTCCGCGCTCTCAACGATCTGGACTGCAACGTCAACCGAGTCCTTCTGGCCGATTTCATCAGAGACAATGATCCGCGCCGTCCAGATGCCAATGTCTCCGCCGGAAGGATTCCAGCTAAAGGTTGCGGGATTCCCCGACGACAAACTCGGCTGGCTCAAAGGCGTGTCGCTCGGATTCTCTGTCTTAAACATACGATACGAGAGCGTCCCATTCTCGTTGCCGGAGGGGATTGTGAAACTCACCGGGAAGTTTACAGTACTTCCGTAGTGACTCCGGATGACTTGTACTTCGGCAGCAATCTGCGGTTCGGCGGGCGCAGTTGTGATTTGCACGCTATAGCCGTCGAAGCGAAGATACTTTGAGTCGAAGTCGCCACCAGGTCTGGGAACAAATACGCCCCAGACATCGGCGACCGGTGACTGGCTTCGGTGGATATCCATTCGGCCCTGGCGGAGCCCTGTAAAATACAGTGCGAAGACCCTGCCCCTGCCGGGCGCAAGCAGTTCGCCACCGGCATTGTAAAAGTGACCCGAGAGAGTATCGGTATCGCCCACACCGTCGATACGAGGGAAGATCATGCGCAAGTTGAGGACCTGAGGATCTCGCATCCGCTCCACGAATACGATTGAGTCCATTCGTGCAAAGCCGCCGTTGATCGGCGCCGTCGCGAACCGAAGGCTCCAAGATAGACCCATGAGCTCTTCGTCACTCCCCAGCTGCACATACAGTGGTTTCGATTTCCCCAGATACAAAGGCCCGCCGGTGATTACCAAGGTGTCTGATAAATCCTGGGGTGAGGCAAAGGCGGGAACGGTCAACAGAACCGAGAGGACTGCCAACATTAGAAGACGCAAAACCATACTGGACTCCCTTCCTATTAGGAGACGGTTATCGGCTTCGGCGGTGTATTTTTGCCAACACAAACGTTCGAGGCTCAAATCTCACAACGTTTACAATGGGGCGAAGTGGTGTTCCCTTTCAAGGACGAAAAATCGCTCGGTCCCATTTACAAGGACGTCCAACTCCCCGTTTGTGTCAAGTGCGGATTCAGAAAAAGCTGCATGAATGCAAGAATCTTTGGGATACTTGAGTGATTACCCCTGCTTTTGTCACTCGCTTCGCAAGGCTCCCTACATCGGATTCGACAGAATCTTCAGAATCGGTCGCTTGAAATTGCTCCAGCCTTTGCTGACAAAGTCGTCATTGGAGATCGTTACGACAGCTTCGCCGTACATCCAATAGTCTTTAGCACCCTTCATTTTGAGATTCTCGGCGGCTTTGTGCACGCACTGCGTCATGCGGGCTTCGTTGGGATGCCAGCGATATTTGTTACGAAACGTCAGACGATAATTGGCGGTGCCGGGGATGACTGACCACTTGATATTCATGCTTCCGATCGCAAACTGCCAATCGTGATTAGAATAGACACTCTGAGGAATCGCGATCGAACCGGAAGTTCGTCCGCTTTGAATCGCCAGCGTGATTTCGCGAGTGACCTCTTCCCTGACGCCGTCGTCATCGAGCAGCACCTTGGAGAGATTCACCTTCATGTCGAGGCCGTAGCCCTTGAGGTAAGCATCAAGATGCGCCTGCGCGTTGCCGCCCGGATCCATGGTGATGTAGCGCGCCAATGCGAGCGTGTCCTGGTCGGATTGGGTGTAGCAGACGAATTCGAGAAATGGTTTCACCAGCGAATCAGCGCCCATGATTACTCCTCAGGCAATCGCCTTGATTTCGGTGATCTTGCCCGTCCAGGGCTTGGAACCAAACGG
Organism: uncultured Ignavibacteria bacterium; assembly: GCA_964576925.1. GTDB lineage: Bacteria > Zixibacteria > MSB-5A5 > CAIYYT01 > CAIYYT01 > JADJGC01. The sequence continues at coordinate 4,396 of CAZNWJ010000009.1, forward strand.
TACTTCGACGATCTCTCCGACCTTCTTGCCCAAGAGCAGTTTCGCCATCGGGGCAGAGATTGTCACCATCTCCGGGAGAAGGTCAAGCTCGTACTCCACGGGACCGACGATGTTGAAGATGTGCGAAGCGCTGGAGTTGGTGTCAACCATTGTCACTGAGGTCCCAAACATCGCTTTCTCCGGGCTGTCTTCGCCAACTTCGATGATTCGTCCGCGCAGGTAGCCATTGAAACGTTGCATCCGTTCGAGGAGCAGCACTTGGCGTTCGCGTGCGCTATGGTAGGCGGAATTCTCCTTCAGATCACCTAGAGCGGCCGCCGCGCCGATATCCTTGGAGTTCTGCTCAATATCCTTCTTAAGCGAGGCGATCTTGTCGGTCAAAGTTCTGTAAGTGCTCTTAAGGATCGGAACCTGCATTTACCTTCCTTTCGTAAAGGATGCAACCGGATAGCGCGGAACGCCTGAATCGGCATGCATAACCCACTGTCGGACATACGCACCACGGGTTCAAACAATTGGTAGCCCGTTAGCCAGCGCGGTCATTTGTTCTTCTGAAAATCAAAACAGCCACCCTGGGGATTCGAACCCCAGACCTGCTGATTACGAATCAGCTGCTCTACCAACTGAGCTAGGGTGGCCGGAAGCTTGGCAGCTTAAACAAGTATCGAAACCGCACGGGTTTCGATCGAACAATATGGCGCCCCCCAGAATCGAACTGGGGACACGCAGATTTTCAGTCTGCTGCTCTACCAACTGAGCTAGGGCGCCAGTTTGCAAGGCGGGTAATCTATTGATTGATTTCAAAATGTCAACGATTTTAGCAACCGCATCGAGGCAACTGCTGTCGCCTTCATCCACTGGTTCGGCAGCCGGTTGAAACCAATACGCCCTGCATTCCAGCTCTCTTGAAACTACTGATTTCTAAGAGCTGGTGAGTAAAATCTAAGTACTTGACAAAATCGATCCACGATATACTCTATGCAATAGGACGACACTTTCACCAGAAGCAGTATTCGTCCGCTTAACCCCGCGTTTGCGTCCACTCCCGAGGCGAGGACTTGGCCGTCTTCAAGCAAGACACCATGGAATCGCGCTTCGGGAATTGCGATAAATCTTTCAATGGAGACATGGCGATGCGTGTTTTTCTAAAGGCTCTCGCCTTCACAGGAATCTGGCTGGCTTTACTTATCCCAACCGAACGTGTCGAGGCCAAGATCTCCAGACTCCTCGACATCGAATGCGGTGACGCCAATAGCTCAGGCAATGTGGATCTTACCGACGTCAACTTCACAATCAACTACCTCTTCAGCGGCGGACCCGCACCCGATCCATACGAGTTGGGCGATCAGGACTGCAGCGGCGCCATCGACATCGCCGATTGCGTGTACCTGATCTCCTATCTCTACGAGCTCGGTGGACCGGCGCCATGTTGCCCCTCCAAGGCACATTATTGCCCGCGCGCCACGACGACCGGATTTGATCTGGTGACTGCTGAGCAGATGGCCAAGCTTGCCAATCATGCCTACAAGGCTGGCCCCACACTCTCTTCTGCGGATATCATCACCAGTTGCTGGGAGGGGATTCGATTTCTCCAGTCTGACCCGAACTTCGAATGCGATGTTCCGCAGATACCAAGTTTCGAGGACACGCAGCTGTTCCTCGCGCGCGACCCCTGGACCGGCGATCTCGTCGTTTCGTTTCGCGGGTCGGGCACTCTTGAGGATTGGATCAGCAACGCGCAGTTTGCCGATGCCGTCGATTGGAACTTCGATGACGGCACGAGTGTCAGCAATGCCGTGCACAAGGGATTCCTCTGCGCTTACCAAAGTGTGGAAGCTGAACTCAAGAATGATCTTGAATCTGCCATAGACGACCTCGACGACGTCTCGGATGTGCGCGTTTACTTCACCGGACATAGTCTGGGAGGCGCGCTGGCGACAATTGCGGCTCTCGATCTCGTCGACTGGCTGGTCGACGCGAAGGACTTTCAACGCGATCACATCGTTATGTATTCAGTTGCCGCGCCACGGGCCTTCAAACCGTCGTTACAGGACGATTTTGCGAGTAAGGTGCCGAACAGTTGTGCCATCATGGAAAAAACCGATCCCGTCCCCTACCTGCTTCCTACGTACGAGCACGTTTGGCGCGTTGCAATCATCAATTCGCGTGTTTCCGGCTCCGGCGCGATCACGGCAACTCGCCTCGAGTTTGCCGGCGGCGAAGACATAAGCGATTGCGGGCCGGTCACGCAACTGGTACCGTGGAGTTACGAAGCTTTGGAAGGTCACGATCGCGAAAAGTACATCACGCGATTAGAGGAAGTCGAATCGCCCGGCTTGCCGACTGTCTCGATAAGCGTCAGCAACGGGCGCATGAGACTCGCCTGGAGCGGCGTTGTGCAGGGGCCCTGCGATCGCGTGATTCTCTGCGATGGGTGCCCTTCAGAGATTGACTTCTTCAATCCTCTGGCGAACGACTGGGAGTGGGTGGTCAAGGCCAGCTCCAAACAGACGCCCCAAGTCAAGAGCGAGGGCCTGCGTGCTGCCTACGTCGACGGCTTCGGCCGCGTCATCAACGTGTCATCGCCCTACGTGGCAAAGACTCCTTCGAAACTGACACTGACACGCCGACCGCTGGGATTTCTTGAAGTGACCTGGAAGGTGAGCGATGAAGGACTCTACGATTACGTCGCGCTGTACAAGCAGAATCCTAACACGGCCGGCCCAACTGGCTATGTCGCGGGCAGCAAACATCTGGTCTACTCTGATACCGACGATACGTGGTCATCGGTGCACCCGGGCGGGCCGTTCTGGGTAGCTTACGTAACGGCCGATGCACTCGTCGGTGGTCAACGGCGTATCCTGGCGGTAAAAGGTCCGGTGAATTGATCGCTTCGCTTAGTTGCGAGCTACGCGGGAGCTGACATTTTTGAAGAAGCTGGCGTCCTTGCCTGAACGCCAGCGACTGACATGGTTCGAAATTGAGTCCGTGCAGCCTACTTGGGCCAGAGCCAGCCGAACATCCCGGCCGTGATGAGCCCGTAAATCAAGCCGTCCACGGTGACCTTGAAGGTCACCCACCACGACCGCCTATACCAGATCGAGTTTTGCCAGTGGGCAAAAGCATAGCCCATGAACGCCGCAGTGCCGACGAAGCGGAACACCTGAAGATAGTGCGCGCCGACCGGTAGCGCACGGCTGGCAATGTAGGCCGCGAACAGCCCAACAACCAAGCAGTACACAAACCACTGAATCAATGCCGGTCCCATGCTCCAGACTCCGCTGGGCATCACTGTGGCGACCATTACCGGCCCCTTCTTGAGGCGCTCAGCAAATTCCGGCGATTTCATTTCCTGCGAGCTGTTGCAGCGCGGCATCATGTAGTCGCCGGGAGGAATGTTGAAAGGACGCATGGCATCCATGACCTTTTCCTCATTCGGGACCTGTTTGAAATCGCCCTTATGCCAGGGCAGAAGCATGTGGATAATTGAACTCACGATGAACACCGCAACTGCTGATAGAACGATCGGCAGCCATAACGCAGTTAGTTCTGTCATGGATTTTCTCCTTCGACAAGTTTTCGGATTTTGCGATGCGGAATGATAGACAGTTGCGGGCCGAGTTGTCAACAAGCACTTTTGCAGGGCCGGGATCGAGCTACTCCATCTGGTTGAACGCCCAGTCAAAGAGCTTCTGCGCTTGATTGAAGCGCTGGCCGTTGGAGTGCGCCCCTAGCACGACGGCGGTCAGGTCGTGGCCGTGACGGTCGGTCGCCTTGGCGGCGAAACACCAGCCGGCTTCGTCGATATAACCCGTCTTGCCCCCTTCGACTTCGTAGCGGCCGTGTAACAGCCGATTGGTATTCCCGAACACATACTGGCGACGCTTGTTGACCGAGGAGAACGAATACTGCTTCTCCTGGAGAATCCGGGATATCGTCTCGTTATTGGCAGCGGCGTTGAGCAGGCGCGCGACGTCTTCGGCGTTGGCGACATTCTGTTCCGACAATCCGGTCGGCTCCTCGACGTGAACCGACAGCAGCCCCAATTCGCGAGCTTTTGCGTTCATGGCATTCACGAAGCTGTCGGGGGAGACATCCGTGGCGCGAGCGAGTGCCCGTGTCGCGCGATTGTCTGAACCCATCAGACTGGCGTGAATCAGGTCTCTCACCCGGTAGACATGCCCCGCCCGTAGGACGGAGCGGCTCGAGTTTTCGACGTCGGATTTGATCATCTCTATTTCCTTGTCCCAGTCGACGTCGAATTCGAGGAATGTCAAGGCCGTGAGAAGTTTGGTAATGCTGGCGATCGGGCGAACGATGTGTTCATCCTTGCCGTAGAGCTTCACGCTGTTGTAGTTGTCGAATAGACAGGCTGATTCGCAGTTCAACCGCGGCGCCGGTCGGTCAAATTCAATCTCCGGTGGAGGCGGCGGACCGACGATTCCTGCGGTGATGGCCAGGTTAGCTGGAGATACAAGCGCCAAGGCCCAGGTTACGAACACGGCGCTCGCAAAGATCAGAATTCGTCGCAGCGCTTTACGAAACATCAAGCATCTCCATCAACTGCCTGGCGTTGGTTACCGCCTGCCCCTCGTGGCAATTGTTAAAAAAGACATAAACTGTCTTGGTCTGTTGCCGCAGCGTTTCTATCTTATTAACCCATTCCCGCAGTTCAGGTTCGCTATAGAGATAGTCATAGCGATCAGACCCTTCGCCGCTATACCATTTATCGGCATTTCGGCCATGAAACCTGACATACCCAACCGGAAGGGTTGCAACCGCGACCGGGGGCACCATTCGCTCCAACTGCGGCTCATCTACCGAGACATAGCCAATCGAGAGTGAACGTAGCAGATCAAAGATCTCCTCGCGGATCCAGCTCCCATGCCGAAACTCCACAAACAGATTATAATCGATTAAAAGCTCCCGGCAAGCCTTAAGATGCTCGACATTTTCCGGCGTGCGCTGGAACGACCAAGGGAACTGGGCGAGTATTCCCTGCAGACGACCGGCTTCTCGCACAGGCTCGACGGCATTCTTGAATACCGGCGTTAATTCTTTGGCCTGCAATCGCTTATGAGTCAACGATTCGTGTGCTTTGATCATGAAGTCGAAACCGGGCTTCGTTCGCTTGATCATGCTCTCGAAAGTGCGCGACGGTGGAATGCGGTAATAGGTGGCGTTGATTTCTACGGTGTCGAACTGCAGAGCGTAGTAGTCGAGCCATTTCGTCTTTGGCAGTCCGGGTGGATAGAAGACGGTCTGCCAATCGGCGAAGGAATACCCCGATGTTCCGATACGAATATCGCCTTTCACGATTTAGATTCCTTTTTTGGCTGCTGAAACCGTGCCCGCCCGCATTTGGGACAAATCCACTTGCGCTGCTTGTGAAATGACCGCTTTTCTTCGCGCATCTGAACCTTGCACTTTCGGCACGTCATAACAGACCGAGAAAGTCTCCCAGCAAGAACTCGATCCGGCCGACCAGGAGTGTGATTCGCGAGGTGACGGTATAGCCAAAGGTCGCGCCGAAAAAGACCATCAGGAAGTATACGCCAATTTGGCTGGTCCAACCGACAATCCCCTTGTCCTTCCTCGTGTAGAAGAAGTAGACCAGCACCGACACGCAACCAATCAGGCCAATCAGCGCTTCGGTCAGTCCGAGCCATTCGATTTTTTGCGCGGCAAACGGCGCTACAGTGGCCGACATCTGCTTGAGAATGCGCGCGTCGAGCATGGCAGGAATCGAGAGTCCGGCGCCCGCACCGATCACCAGAGCAATTACGGGCTTGCTCCAGCCCACCCACGATGACTTCAGACGCAAGAGCATCAACAGGCCCATGGCAAAGGGGATCAATGCCAACAGATCGCCGTGCTCAAACAGCGGCAGGAGCAGTTTCGGTGTCAGGACTGACTCCCAGAGCAGTACCACCGTGAATCCGACTGACAGGCCGATCAAGATGTGCTCGGCCGCCCGATAGAGCGGGTTGTCGCGATAGAGAAACGAGAAGATTGCCAGTGTCGCAACGGCCGCGGTTAATGTCGCCCAGTCCATGTTTAGACCTTCTTCTCCGCATCGCCTCGTCTGCGAACGCGATCCGCAACGTTGCCGGCGATGATGATCAGCACGATCACGACCTGCGCTACCGATTGCGCCAGCAACCCGCGCGCACCCGCTGCGGGGCTGTGCAAGAGCGTTTCATATTCTGCGGCGCCTTTAAGTCCCGAAGCCATGGCGACAATCTGCCCGGACGATAGGTACGGATAGAACGAGGTTGCCATCGTAGCGGTCAGCATCGTGAGAAACTTGATCTGGTACGGCGTCACGGCGTGTTCGACCCAGTAGGTGGGCATGCTGCCGTCGGCAATCGACACGACGAGTGAAATGTCTGCATAGCTGTGCGTGCTCTGCAACAGCGGCAACTCGCTCGCTGGCGTTCCGTAGTAGTCCAGCGGAAATTCGCGCGCGATTGAGTCGGCAAGCGCCAGGATTGCCGAGCGGAATTGCGGGCGAAATCCCAGGAAGGCATAGTCGATCCCGTAGCGTTTCCCAAATTCGGCACCGGCATCCTGCAGCAGCTGCGCGCCCAGAGCGGTGCCTTCGGCGAAAAGTGACAGCGCGAGTATGCGGATGTTTCGTTGGAAGGCGTGACGTACGAGGGCATCAGCTAGCGGTCGAACCTCAGCGAAGGAAGACGCCTCAAAATCGAAGGAGACGAGAATTGTCGAGCCTGCCGGGAGTGAATCTACAACCTCGAAAAAACGCCGCGTTTCGGCGCTGGGGGGACTGGGGCTGTGCAATTGCAGCAGCACCGGCGCCACCACGGCGACGGCGACGACGAGGAAGACGATTTGACGCGCGGTGAGTTTCATAGCTTCATCCTCAGTTGTAGCTTCGTTCGATTCCCAGAATCACGCGCAGCGCCGTCGCCACCGAACCGAGACCGACTCCGATCAGCAGCCCGCGTTTGGCGGCGGTAGATGGATTGTTGAAGATCCAGGTCGCCGCATCCGGCAAATGGCGTGAGACCATTTCACCCAGAGCGTTTCGACCCAGTAGGACGATGATGGCTGCCGCGGCGAGGACGAAGGCCGGACGAGAGCGGATACGAAATCCGCGATAAGCCGCCGATGCGACGAAAAATGCCAACAAGGAGAATGTCGTCGCTTGCATAGGTGCCTGCAGATTATTGAACGCCCACTCATAAGGGCTGCCGACTCCGGTCCCGAAAATCGCCGCGGCGACGATCATAAACATCAGAGAGGCGATGGTCAGTCCGGAATAGATCCCAGTTCCGGCGCTCGTCCGCAGTTTCAGCGCGTGGTGGTTGAGAACGCTGATACCGCCCACCAGCATTGTAGCGGCGAAGACAATCTGGTAGTAGTCGAGGAGCGTGCGATAGATCGCCGTCGTCGTGGATGTCTGTACGAAGTACTGAACCACCATAAACAGGCCGACGACAGTGGCGACGATTGCGCCGATACGGGCAGTCATGGCAGCAGGCTCCGGTGAAGATTGAGGCCGAGCAGGGCCAGGACCGGCAGGATGATCAGCAGTGCGACGATCACGACGCGGATTGCATCCTGAGCAACCATCGAGGAGCGCACGCGTTGATCGGCCGCCAGGTACGCCGACGCCGTGAAGAGTTCTTCTCCGAGCAGCGTGTAGTCGCAGGCGACGATAAAGAACGAGAGCTGAATCGTCGAATCGGTGCCCGCGATCTGCATCGCTCCGCTCATGTTCCCGGTTTCCGCCAGGATCAAGGCTTCGCCCTCGAAGCTCCCCAGGAGAAACATGGCTCCCGGACGCTCGCGCGCGACGATGCCATCGACGCCGGCGGCGTAACCGAATTGTGACGGAGAAACGAAGACGACGTCTTCATCCCGGTACAAATCGGCATGTCCCTGTTCGGCGTAGGCGGTCTTGATGATCTCGCGTGCGGCTTCGGCGATCACCGGATCGTGGGTCGGAAAGATCAATCTCGTGCCATAGCCGGCGGCTTTCTCGGCAACCGGTCGAAGCAGATTCAAGGCGGCGATAGTGGTGGCGCGCTGAATATCTCCGCCCCACCCGGTGGTAAAGAGAATCGGTCGGCCCTGCTCGGTCGAGCGCCCCAGCGCCTCATCGATTGCCTTGAGCCCCGGAATCAGCCTCAGTTCGCGCTTGAACCGGGACGCAAACATCGAGAATCCGACAACCGCAGCCGCAATTGCCAACACCCAAACGAGAAGAATCAACGAAGACTGAGCCACCACAATGCTCGCAAATACCGGTGACAATCCGGCAGGTCCGCGGGAATCGATCCGCTGCCCGCCGCTCACCTGATTAGAATGTTCTTATCACAAGCCAAAAGCCTCTTTGATGGTGCCATTGTCGAGGGAGCCGGTCAACTAAAACTTGCCTGCCGGCTGAGTGTTTTGGTTGATTTTGCGACTCTCTCTTCGTTCGATTCGACTATGCGAAACTCCTTCCTGTTCATTACGGTCTTCTTGATCGCCCTGTTGTTGAGCTGTTCTCCCGGCGCGGAACAATCGAATTCACTCACCTGGTGGCAATTCTGGACCAGCCCGGAAATTCGGCCGCTGATCGCAGAAATGGCTGCCGATTTCGAGACGCAATCGGGTACCACAGTGGAATTGGGAGACTTGACCTGGTCGGATGGTCACGAGAAGATTGCGATTGGATTGGCGGCCGGCAACGGCCCTGATGTCGTCGAACTCGGCTCCGACTGGATCGCGGAATTCGCTGATGGCGGCAGGCTGCTCGATTTAAGCGAATTGCTCGGCGGGCTGCGCGACAGCCTGACGATGTGGGATCCGGCTATTTATCGCGGCAAAGTCTATGCGATACCGTGGATGTTGGGGACGCGTGTGCTTTTTTGTAACCGCTCCCTGCTCACCGCTGCAGGCTACCCTGATGACGCTGTTCCGCGGACCTGGCCGGAGCTTCTTGAGATGTCGCAGAAGATTGACGCGCTCGGAGAAGACGTCTTTGGCTTTGGCAGCAACTCCGCCGAGCGTCACCGACTCTACAAGAAATTCCTCCCCTTCTTCTGGAGCGCCGGCGGAGAGGTATTCAATTTGGCTGGGAACGAGACGCAGTTCAATACCGAACCCGGCAGACGCAGTCTGGGGTTCTATCTCCAGCTGTCTGACGCAGGCTTGATCGAGACGCAAGCGCGCATCGAGGAATATTTCGTGGCCGGGAAAGTCGGGTTTGTCATATCCGGCGAGTGGCTGGCGCGGCGTTTGCGTGAGAAAGCACCGGCGTTTGCCTACTTTGCGACGACAATGCCGGTGGATACCGCGACCGGTATCGGCGTTTCCTTTGTGGGCGGCGAATACCTGGCAGTCAACGCCACCACTGCAAATCCCGAAGCCGCGACCGCCCTTTTGCGACACCTGGTGCAACCGGAAAATGACGAGCGTTTCACGCGCAGCACCGGCAGCTACAACCCGGTTAATCGCTACACCGAATTCCGGTTTGATCCGGCGATGTTTCCCGAAGCGGCGGCTTTCCAGGGGCAGATCCGGCTGGCGCGTTCAACGCCGGTGCATCCGCACTGGGTCGCGGTCGAGGAAGTTCTTGAGCGCGGTCTCGAGCAGGCGATCTACAAGAAGGCGAGCGTCGCCGATGCTCTTGCCGGCATCGACAGCGAGTGCGCCGAAATTCTCCTGCGTGGCCATGTCCGGTAGCTCGCGCCAGTTTCGCCGCACCGATTTGCTGTTCCTCTCCCCCTGGGTGCTGACGCTTCTGCTGTTCTGGCTGTTTCCCATCATCGCTTCACTGCTCGTGTCGTTGACCGACTACCAGTTGCTATCAGGGCGCTATACGTTTGTCGGTCTTGACAATTTCGGCCGGCTTTTCGGCGATTTGGATTTTCTGCGGTCGCTGGCCAACACGGCGATTTTCACAATCGGGACATTGCCCTTCACCACAGCCCTGGCGATTCTGCTGGCGATGTTCGTCAACTCCGGCCTGCCGGCGCGACGCTTCTTTCAATCGATCTATTTCTTTCCTTCGGTTGTTTCATTGGTCGTGGTCGCCCTGATCTTCTCGTCGCTGTATGCGCGCGGAGGATACGTCCAGATGCTCGCCGGCATGATCGGTCTGGAAACGCCGGCCAATGGATTGCTGTTCTCGCAGGCGACTGCCCTGCCCTCGATTATGGCGATGGACATTTGGATGTCTACCGGCTACTACATGCTGCTGTTTCTGGCGGCACTGCAGTCGATTCCGAACGAGCTCTACGACGCGGCCTCGCTTGAAGGAGCCTCGTGGTGGCAGCGATTTCGCGCCGTCACGTTGCCGCATCTCAAACCGATGCTGCTCTTTGTCGTCGTGCTCAACACGATCAAGTCGTTTCAGATCTTTGTCGAAGTGTTCGTCATGACCAAAGGCGGGCCGCTTAATTCAACGACGACGATCGTGTACTTCGTTTACGAGGAAGGCCTGCACAAATTCAACATCGGCTATGGCGCCGCGGCCGCCAATATCCTGTTTGCCATTATTGCCCTGATTGCCTGGTTTGAACTTAAACTCATCCGCGAGAGGACGGCCTGATCGATGGCAGCACGTAAGATACGGCTGACTCGGCTTGTCGTCGCCCTTTTCGTTGCCGCCGTGTTCCTGGCTCCCTTTGTCTACCTCGTCATCGGGTCGCTGGCGGCGAATTTCACGTTAGCGGGGACGCTAGACTTTTCGACGCTCCGGTTCACACTCGCCAATTACGCTTATCTGTTTTCGCAGTCGCAGCTTTACATCCCGCTACTCAATTCTTTGCTGGTGGCCGGAATCGTCACGCTCGGCAACTTGCTCTTTTGCACCCTGTGCGGCTACGTGCTTGCCCGGCGCGATTTTCGCTGGAAGAAACTCGTGATGCTGTCGGTCATTCTGGTGCTGATGATCCCCGCCCACGTTGTGATCATCCCGATGTACCTGCTGGCCAACTGGCTGGGAATCTTCGACAGCTACCTGGCGCTGATTCTTCCTTTTCTCGTCATGCCCCTCGGCGTCTTCATGATGCGTCAGTATATCTCGGCGATACCGGCCGACATGGAAGAAGCAGCCCGCATCGAGGGCGCCGGCGAGTGGACGATTATCTGGCGCGTAGTCATGCCGCTGTGCAAGCCGGCGCTGGCTGTGTTGGGCGTGCAGGTGTTCCTGGTCAATTGGAATTCGTTTATCTACCCCTTCGTTCTCACTTCGTCAGAGTCGATGCGGACACTCCCGGTTGCCCTGGCCTTGTTGCAGGGCTACCAGAGCATTGACATCCCGCAATTGTTTGCCGCCGCCACGATCTCGGCGCTACCGACAATGCTGCTCTTTGTGGTCTTCTCCAAGCGGATCACCGAGGGAATCATCGCCGGCGCTCTCAAAGGCTAAGCGTCATTTCCCTTGAGCGTGGTTGGCCTCGACGAAATCGCAGATTCCATCGGCGATTGCAGCGGCCAAACGCCGCTGGAATTCTGCAGACCTCAAGTCAATTTCCTGCTCTGGCAGCATCATAAACGCGCATTCAACGAGGATCGAAAGATATCCAGTTGGCCGAATCACTGCGAAGTTGCCATGCCACAATCCGTAATCGTTATAGCTCGTAGCCGCTACCACGCGCCGGTGCACAGCGGCTGCCAGCGGCATCGAGTGCGGGTGATAGTAGAAACACGAACTGCCGTTATTCACGAAAGGGTTCACTCCGTCCGGCAGGGCGTTGTTATGCACCGAAACGAAAATATCGGCGTCGAAGTCATAAGCCAGCGGCGGGCGCTCGTACAGCGGCAGCGGTGTATCGCCTTCGCGCGACATTGCCACAGTAGCGCCGCGATCTTCAAGGATTTTGCGCAGTTCCAGCGAAATCTGCAGATTCGCGTCTTTCTCAGCGAAACCGGTGGGACCGACAGCTCCGGGATCCGGCGAATGGCCGGGATCGATCATGATTCGCAGACCGGCAAGACCTGAGTCGATCTGCGGGCGGCGGTCGAGCTTCAGATTAAGTAGAGTTGACTCGTAGAAGCAATCATAACCCCAGAGTTCATCCTGTAGGTCGATCGTCAACTCGACCACGCCAACTTGCGGCTGGTCGAAGCGAATGGCCGCGATCAGTGAATCGGCCATGTCGTAGCGCACCCAGTCGATGTTCGAAGTGCAGTTGAAGAGGCGCAACTTGACCGACTTGCGAAGATGATCGTAATCCACGTCGAACGGCAATTTCGCCCCGGGGTTCAGCGTGACAACTACACCGTCATCAGTCTTGCGCGTCCTGATCAGGCTGAACTCACCGCTGGGAATCTTTGAGCCTGGAGGCAGGACTTTGAGGCTCGTGTCGGCTATCCAAACATCCTGTCCTTCGACCAATCGCGCACGCCAGAAACCTCCGGAAAACCCGGTCAGGCGAAAACGCAGACCCTTGGGCTGGTAGACCGCGAGATAACCACGCCGCGGGCCGACCCGGAGTGTCTGCAGCGAATCTGTGAGTTCGCCCGCGACAATCTTGTTCTCGGGCCATACGGTGAGTCTCGCCTTGGCTGTGTCAATCTCGCACTGACATTCTTTTAGCGCCCGCCGGAACTCCCTGCTCTGGCTGTCGAGTACCTTCATCGGCTCGCGACAGAGGTAGTAATAAACGCGAAGCGAATCGCCAATGTGCTGAGTCGCGAGCTGGACATTGCCGTTGTAGCTGCCGCGCACCAGCAGCGAGTCGGGAATTTCGCCGGAGCCAAACAGCGATTGTGCCCAGTAGCTTTGCGGAACCGGGGCAGCCTCCGCCATCGCGGTTAAGCGTTCCTCGCGCGATAGCCGGAAGTACCCATGCAGTCCCGGCGTGCCGCGAAATCCGACTGCCAGCAGGTCGCCCTCCATCCACGTCTGATCTGAAGCCGGGGTCGAGTATCCCAGCATGATCTTCGTCGACTCCGCTGGCGGCGCCTGATAGGGCTCAGGTACTGAAATCGGGACCTCGGAAATGCGCCGCATGCCTCTGAGCTCCGCCTCCAGCACGAAAACAAATCGGCCGGACTTGATCGGCAAGTACGCCAGGAAGGCGCCGTTGGGGTAGACCGGAACCGCCGTGCCGTTGATCCTGAGCGTAGCTCCCGGGCTGACGTTTCCGAAGATGAACTGCGAATCAACAGCCGCAATTCGCTGCGAGGGCTTGGGGTAAATCACCTCGATTTTCGGGGTTTCCTGAGCGCACAGACGATTCCCACTCCACCCGATTGGGACGACGGCAATCGATAGCGCCAAGACCAATGTGACGGTAATGCTATGCCAGTACATTTTCCCTCGTCGTCACTCCGATTCCCGGGCCCGCGGGGAGCAAGAGATTGTCGCCTGTGAACAGCGCCCCCCAATAAGGGTCGTCTTCAGTCAAGAGAATTGCGTCGAGATCGAGATAGTCAAAGAGCGACGCCAGATGAAGCGCGGCAGTAATCCCCACGGCCGATTCCACCATGCAGCCGAGAAGCAGCTTCATTCCCTGCTCCCTGGCTTGCTTAGCCATGGCGACCACCCTGGATACACCACCGCACTTGGAGAGCTTAAGATTGACGCCATCGGCTACTTTCGCAAAGTGCTCGATATCTTTGCCGGTCTTGATTGATTCGTCGAGGACAATTACACACTCGCACTTGGTCTTGATGTAGTCCAAGTCGCGTACTTCGAGAGTGGCCAGTGGTTGCTCGACGAAATCGATGGGATAGCCGCGCAACGATTTTATGCGTTCGATGGTCTCTTCGCGCGTCCAGCCGCCATTGGCATCGAGACGCAACCTGACTTCCCTGATCTTGAGAATCTCCTCTATCAGTTTCAGATCGCCGGCAAATCCGACCTTGACCTTGATGGCTCGGAACTCGGAAGCGCTTTCCATTTGCTGTTTGATCTCATCCTCCGACCCGCTCGTTACCGTGAATGAACTTGCCGGCGACCCCGGAGGCGCCAGGTCGAGCGATTCATACAACGGTACGCCTCTACCCTGCGCCTGCAGATCAAGAAATGCCATCTCGATGGCGCATCGCGCGACATTCAGCTCTGGCGGCAAGGAGTTCACAAATTCCAGCAGTCCGGAATCGGAAAAATAGCCAGATCTGTCGAAGAGCTGCGCCTGTAATCGGCTGAAATTCTCTTCCGACGAAAGCCCGTAGTGGATAGACGACGATCCTTCACCGATGCCATCGCCGTAGCGAACGATCAGCGTCTGCTTCCTCTCGGCGCTTGCCTGCGAGAGATTGAAAGCACGTCTTAGCCTCAGTTCGAGCAATGTCGCCGATAGCCTTTGCTCAGCCAACCGTTACCTCCTGAAGTAACGTCAGCGATTTGGTCTCCGTTGCCAGACGCGCGCGTGCACCAAACGGGATCGTGATTGACTTATCGCAGTGTCCGTAAGGCACGCCAAACAGCACCGGGATTTCCTTGCGGAAAATCTTCTTCAATCGCTGCTTGATCTGCTCATTCGACTTGGCGGCGGAAGGATACTGCCGGCCCTCGCGCCAGTCGAGATCGCCGACAACCACGCCCTGTACGCCGTAAAGCAGACCGGCAAGCTTGAGGTGATGCAGGAAGCTGTCGATATGATCCACCGTCTCGTTGATGTCTTCAAAGAACAAAATCGCGTCGTTCAGGCGCGGCAAGAATCCGGTACCGATCAGTTGTACCAATGAAAAGAGATTTCCGCCCAAGAGCGTTCCTTCCGCGATACCGTGGCTGAGAACTTCGATTCGCGACTTCGCCCGCGCCGGAATCAAGTCACGGCCAGTTGTCTCCTGCAGCAAGAGCGGCAAGAGGTACTGCAGACCCTCGGCATCAAGCGTAAGCGGCATCGGACCGGAGAATGAGATCAATCCGGTCTTCTGAAACAGAGCGGCTTGGAGGATCGTGATGTCGGAGAATCCAATCACTGCCTTTGGCGATACAGCGACCAGGTCATAGTCGATACCGTTCAGGAGTCGCAGACAGCCGTATCCGCCCCGCCCGGCAATGATGCCCTCTGTTTTCGCCGCCTTGATTGCGCTGTTGAATTCATTTGCGCGCACGTCGTCGCCCGCTGAGAACCCATCATCCTGGCTCTCAAGCAACCGCGACCCCTCAACCGTGAAATGTTTCTCGAGCAACGCGATTCCTGCATTGTAGTAACGCGCGATGTTGCGTCCGTTCCGCAGAGCCGAAGCGGGGAAAATGACCTTGATTCGGCTTCGTGGCTTGAGTCGCTTGGGGAGAATCACTGAAGCACCCGCCTAATTGTGGTTATTGAGCCTGCGAGGTCTTCGCGAAAATCCGGCTTGCGTGGTACGAGCGATTCGACCTGGACTCCGCCGCGCAGCCGCGAGGAATGAAGAATCAGCCCGTCGCCCAGGGCCAGCGCGATATGCCCGGGAAAACAGACGAGATCGCCTCCCGCAACATCCTCCGCTTTGACCGCCGTCCCCACGTTCGCCTGGTCTTTGCTGTCACGAGGCAACGTTTGGCCAAGACGCCGGAATATCGCCTGCACGAAGCCGCTGCAATCATAGCCGTAGCTCGAAGCTCCGCCCCAGAGGTATGGGACTGAAACCAGCGAGAACGCCTCTTTGAGGGCGTCCGCGAGGGGAACAGACTCTGCCAGACTCACTCGCCCGAAGATCAGATCTAATGAGTCACCCAAGACACCTGCGAATCTCTCGCCTCCAAGCGATCGCAGGCGGGCGCCATACGGCAGACTGAGGCGCCGGCCGCCGGAGCCGCTAAAAACGGCGATCTGCGATGTGACGATCGACTCGGAGGAAATGTTGCTGGCTGGCGAGTGCAGGTAGGCGCCCAGAATCCAGCCGTTATAGCCGTCATCGGACTGCGCCAGCACGAACTCTGCGCGAGCCTCAACGACCTCGATCCAATGCCCGTAGAGCGCCTGTGAAGCCCGTTCACTGCGGTGCTTTGGCTCGACACGCATGTCTGCCACCGGTACGGCGACTATTCGCTTCTCCATGGCGATCAATTAGCGTCCTTGCTCGTCGAGCTTCAACAAAAAGTCAGAGACTGCCGGCAAACAAAAGCCGGTGGGAAGCGACTTCCCACCGGCTGAAGGTGCGAGATGTATGACGCCTTAGAAGGCGAATTTCACCGTGAAGTACTGGTTGTCGTCAAAGCCGTTGACATCCACCTGCTGCCAGGAGTAGTCAAACATGACATGCGACTCGCCCCAGTGCAATTTCAGGCCGGCGCCAAACGAAGCGCCGAACGCGAAATCATCCTGGCTCGAACCCACGAAACCGCCACGCAGGAAGAATAAGTCGTTGTAGCCATACTCGGCGCCACCCTTGAACTCATCCTGCGAGAAGTTGTTGGCCTGGAAGGTGCCCGACAGTTCGAGATCGTTCATCTCGTTATTCTGCAGAGCATTCCAGGCGGCGCCGAACTGGATCGAAGACGGCAGGTCAAACCCTTCGCTTTCGCTGCGCAGGGTCTTATTCGCCGAATTCGGATCGGTGCCCGGAGGTTGCGTCTTGACGTCAAATCCCGAACCCTGGAATTTCATCTGCGGTCCGAAATTCTTCAGCACGACACCAAACTTCATGCCCCGCCAGTTCGGGACATAGGTGAAACCAAAGTCAAACGCCACGCCGCGCGCTTCGACCAGGTCGATCTTCTCGTTAATGAAGTACCCGGTCGCGCCGAAGGAGACGCGGTCGGTAAACTGACGAGCGTAGGTTAAACCCACGACGGTAAACGTCGGGCCGAAGATTTCGCCCGAAGTCCCCTGCGGGTCTCTGGCTGTGGTCTTGAGAATATCGCCGACCGACAAGACCTTGACGGAAGCGCCCAGCGTACCGAACCCTTCGATCTTCGTCGACATAGCAACGTATTCAAGATTCATATCCGCGAAGTACTCGAGATGCGAGAACATCGCCTCGGTGCCGCTCTGGCTGGCCGAACCGGCCGGATTCCAGAACAACGCCTCCGCGCCACTGGCACTGGCGACCAATGATCCACCCAGGGCCGAGCCGCGCGATCCAATCGGAATGCGCAACTCTTGCGCGCCCGCCGTCCCGATTCGCTGCTCATTTCCGGCGAGGAGCATCGCGCTCATAACCACAAGCAGCGCCAACGAAAGTAAGAATATCTTCTTCATCGTTATCACTCCTCTCCTCTAGTAAGTATCCAATTGTTCGGTTTCGGGGAAGACCGCCATCTTGCCGAACTTGGTTCCCAAGCCGTCAGCTTCGACGACCCAAACGTAAATGCCCGAAGCGACCCAAAGGCCGGCCTCGGTCTTGAGATCCCACTCAAAACGCGTTGAGTTGTCCGCCGACTTCGTCAGCGTGCGGACAAGATCACCCGCGATATTGTAGATTCGGAAAGTCATCTCCTTACCGGGCGGGACATTCTCAAAGTACAGAATACGGTCGAACTGATCTTGCTCTTCAGGATTAAAGGCATAATACGGATTCGGCCAGACCTTGATATCATCAAGGCTTTGGCGCACCCAGGTGCCGTCACCGGCATTCGGCGCCATTGTCTTAAAGGTGAAGCGGTCCTCGGTCGTATTCGCTTTGTTCGTCAGAATGCGAACGACAGTTCCGGCGGGTGGGTAAGTCCCTTCGGCGCTGCCGGCATTAAAGAACCGGAAGCGGCGATAGGTCCAGAGCAAGTAATCCGGATCGTAGTTGCCGGCGTTATCGGTCGGATCGCTCCAATCGACATCGTCGTACTCGATCTCGTGGAAGTAAATACCGTCACCCCAGTCGAACTCGCCAATAGTCTCGCCGTCGTCAAGTAATTGGAAAGCGACCCGACGATCGTCAGAAGGATCATCGACCGTATTCGAACCGATATTCCACAGTTCGACCGGAACCAGGAACGGATTGACGATGCCGTAATCGGCTGAGCCATCCGGACCAAACCAGTCAAAACAGCTCTCCGTGACGCCTTCCGTGATACGGATCTCGTAATCATCAAGCGACGGGTGGCTCCAATCGTAGCGTCCAAACGAGTGGTCGCCCAGGTTGTCCATGTACCAATCGCCGGTTGAATTCAACGAGAAGTTTACGTTGTCCGGCGGGTCCACCGCGTTCGTGCCGTTGTGGACTTCGCGGACGCTCTTGACACCGCGTTGCGGTCCCATGACGCGAATCATGAAGCCGTCAACGATCGGAAACTCGTAACCGGGGACTTGGTTGTCCTGGTTCTCCAGCACAACTTCGCCGGTGGTTTTATCCGTCAAATTCCAGGTGTCGTCCTCGTTAAAGGTCACCTCGTAATCATGACCGGTAATCGAATCCGGGAAGATGTATTCGATGACGACATTACCGTCTGAACCGCCGACGTGCGTGGCCGTGTCGGCGAAAGTGCCGGGCCAGGTAAGCGGACGGACCTCGATCGGATTGATCGGGCTTTCCAGTGCCTCGGTAATGAAGCCGAGGAAGTTGCCCTTGTCGTCACGGAATGGTACGATATTGCGAACGTCGTAGGAGTAAGAAGTTACGGCAAAGTAGTAGGGCCGGTTGTTCAACAGCGGCACACCGTCGATCTGGCTGTTGGTCAGGCTGATTTGGTACTCCAATCCCGACTCTGAGCCCTTCTGAACAATGACGCGCTGCACACCGCCGGCGACCGGATCAACCTGATCGTTGTAGATCAAGTTAACGGGGCACATGATATCTTCTTCTTCTTCATCGACTCCGCACACGGCTTCGCTGGAAAGGTCGTAGGTAGCAAACTTCTTCCACGGCCCATTGGGGCTTTCACCCTGATAGAGGTTGAAGCCCTCAAAATGGAATTCCTGATTCAGCGTGGCGTTGGAATCGACGTCGCCTACCGGTGAGTCGTCCCAAATCAAATCCACGCCGGCATCCATCGGACGTGCGTACACGTTCGGCGAGGGCGGCGGGCTCGGGATGTCGAAGTTCAAATCAAACACGGTCTGCGCTTGACGGTCAACTTCTTTGAGAGCAATGATCGAATTCAGGGGATCCGAACCTTGCGCCACGATGACGGCAGCCACGACTTCCTGCGTGTCGCCCGGCGCCATCGTGAACGGACCGGCCGACATCATGAAACGACGGTCGGCAGCAGCCTCGTCAACCCAGCCAGTCTGCGTGACCGGATCGCCAGAAACCGAATAGGTCGTTACCAAGCCGGTTACGGGATTGACGGTTGGAATCATTGCCTGCGAATTCGGATCCTTGGTCAGACCCTGCATATAACCGTAGGTTTCGATACGGCTGGCCGGATCGGTGCCATTGATGTACTTGTTGAACGAGTACATCGGCAGATTCCGGAAGCCCTGACGCCACTTGCCGTCGACGAGAGCGGAATCACCTTCCGATGGCACAATCGGGCCTTCAAAGAAATCGAAGCCTACAGCCGGTGGGTTGGCGCCGTAATCGGTGTCATCGCCTTCGTTGTAGCAGTAGCCAAGCGAAATGGTCGTATCGCAGGCGACCAAATCGTCGGAGGCGTTACCCAAGTCGGGATCAGCCCAGAGCGCCACGAAGGTCGAATCCAACGTGTTTGCACCCTTGTTGATGATCTTGTATTTCATGAACAGGGTGTTGCCGAGCGCGCCGCCGCGAGCGTAACCGAAGGCTGACATCTGAATTTCGATGCCGAGCGGATCGGTTCCAGCCGCGTCGTTGATGTGCCCGGCCGGATCGGCGTCATTGTACACCGACCAACACATCTGGTCGCCCAGAATCTTTGGATTGCCCTCTTCATCTACCGGAGCACCATCCTCGACCGGCCAATTGGCGTAGTCCGGATTGCTCGCCGGAGTATCGCCCTTGCGAACCTTGTAGACTTTGAACGAGGCGTTATCGGGTTGATAGGTGCCGTCCTTCATCGGACCCGGCACGAACTCGGAAGAGTATTCAGCAATCGCCAGGCGAATGTCCTCACCCACCTTGGCGCCGATCCAAATACCAGCCGAGTAAATCACGGTCTTCTTCGTCCCACGCGGGAAATAGAGACCGTCCGTCTTCCCCAAGACGTTGGCATTGTCGTAGGCAAAGTTACCGTCGTTGTAAACAAACATTTCCAGGTTGTTTACATCGAGACGCGTATCCGTGTCCTGGAACAACGCCGTCGAGGAAGACTGCCATTTCCCTGTGACGTTACTGACGCCCCACGCGAGCGTGGTCATCATCAGGAACATCGCCAGGGAGAGTATAATCTTCGTTATTTTCATCTGCTTCCTCCTGAAGCCATCCTATGAGCCACCATTAGAAGTTCAGCCGCAAGCCCATGCGAACTTGGCGCGGCGTATCATAGTTAGCCGGGCTGGCTTGCTTGAAACTGTATTTGTCAAGCCCATCCTGGCCGTAGGTCTCGATAAACTGCTGACCTTCCGCGGTCGCCAGCCAACCGGTGTTGTCCGGACGTCCGGAGCCTTCGTAGACATCCACCGCATTATCGGTGTCAAACACGTTGAGCACCCAGAGGTAAACATCCCAGGTCAGTCGCGCGACTTCAAAGGACTTGTTCGCCTTGATATCAAAGCGGTAGGTCCACGGGCCGCTGCGCGAGTTGATCTTGCCCACCGGGGTCGGTGTCACCGACGCCAGCGAAATCTCGTTGTAAACTTCCATCGGCGTGTACGGCGTGCCGGAACCCGCGCGGAAGACGAAGTTGACGCCGGCATTCTCCAGCGGCTGCATCGTTCCCAGCTTCGGACCCTGGTTATTCCCGGCGCGGACGTCGAGGATAGCCGTGATTTTGTGGCGCTGATCGAAATCGAGTGCCGATACGCGAATCGGGCGCTCGGTGTTCGTCCAGGCAATGTTGCCCTGCGACGTCGCGTACGAGCCGGTGCCCGACGCATACGACAGTGAGTAGTTCAATTCACCAGAGATCGAGCGTGTGCGGCGAATCTTGATCGCAGCCTCGATACCCTTGACCGTGCCGAAGTCGACGTTTCGGTAGGTCGCAAACGAGTTCGGCGAAGACGGCTGGTTGATCACCTGCGTCAGACCCTTGACGTCCTTGTAGTAGGCAGTCAGGTTGAGGCTGGTGAAATCACCCAGCTGGTGAGCCATACCGACTTCGTACGCCGTGGTTTCTTCCGGTTGAAGATTCGGATTGCCAATCGGCGAATAGTAAGGGGCGTCCTTCACCATGCGTTCCAGGAACTGCGAGCCCACATAGAGGTACTGCAGTTCGGGACGCTGGAAGAACTTGCCGTAGTTGACGTGGAGCACGGTGCGGTCGGAGACCGGGAAGCCCACGCCGAGACGCGGCGAGATCTTCTGCTCAGCCTTGGCCTCTTCGAAGTCTTCGGCGGTCAATTCGGTCGCGCCCTGGATCTCCTCCGGCGTATGCGCATCCGGATCGGCCAGGATATTATCCGGGTCAAGCGGGCGCTCTTCGTTGCGAAGTCGATCGGTGTTAACATTCAAGTAATCGTAGCGGAGACCGGCGTTCAGCACCAGGCCTTCCCACTCGAACTTGTCCTGCAAGTAGAGCGCGAAGGTGTACGGCTTCTTGGCGCCGTCAGGACCGTCGTCCACGTGTTCCTGCCCCGATTGATCGTAGCCAAAGAAGTTGGCGTCCTGCCACGACACGCGCGCCTCCTGAATCGGATCAACAATCGTGGTGTCGATGCGGGTCGGATCCAGATGATTGTAATAGCGCAGATGGTGGCGTTCGAAATCGATGCCAAACTGCAGTTCGTTATAGTCATCGACCTGGCTGGTCATATCGAAGTTCAGTCCGACATACGCGGAGCGGCGCTTCAATACGTCCTCCCAGACGTGTCCTTCGTCCTCTTCCGTCGCCGGATCGTCACCCGCCCAGAACAGGCGCGTATCGTCGAAGGTCGGATTGCCGTTCGGCCGCGCGTAGGCAAAGATGTCGTCCCAGTGCGTCTCGTCGCCGCGGAAGCGCTTGGTGATGTAGTAAGTGGCACCCAGCTCGAAGAAGGTCTTCTGCGACAGGTTGTTCGTCCACTTGGCGTAGTACGAATAGTTTTCATCGAGATAACGAGGAGCGTGCGTCGGGTTGTAGTAGTAGTTCATGCGGAACTCGTCCCACTCTTCGTAGGAACCGAGGGTTCCGATGCGCACGATGTTTTTCTGGTTAAGATCCCAACGTAACTTACCCTGCCACGACCAGCCCGATAGGTCATTGTGCGGCAGGCGGCCGTCGGCAGTCGCGCGAGGAGCGCGATCACCAAGACGGCGGCGTTCCATCGAAGCGAAGAAGCTCGCCTTGTCGTTGTTCGGCAGCAGCGGGCCGTTGAGATTGAAGGCCAGGACGTTGTAGTTGTAGCGATTGTCCGAGCCCATAAATTCGTCAGTCACGGCTTCCAGCGAACCGGAATAAGCCTTGGCACCTTCTTTCGTGGTCACGTTGATCGCGCCCGACGAAATCCAGCCATATTCGGCGTTAAATCCGCCGTTGGAGATCGAAATCTCTTCGATCGCATTGTTGTTGATCGCCGTGGTCGACATGTTCGTCAACGGGTCCTGCTGTGAGAAACCGTCGACGAAATATGCGACGTCGCCCTGGCGGCCGCCGCGAATATTCAGCGCCGGCTGGTTGCTGGCTTCACGGCCGCCGCGCGTACCGACGGCGGACGCTTCGACGTTTTCCGTGTAGGCAACAACGCCCGACGACAAACCGACCACGTCCGTATAGCCGCGGGTCGGCAGCTGCTGAATCTCTTCGCCGCTGACGATCTTGAGCGATTTGGTTTGATCAAGAATGACCAGCGGCCGCTCGGCGATGACGATCTGCGTTTCGCCGATGTCGAGGACCTTGGACGACAGCTGAATATCCGCCGTTGAGGTCAGGTCCACCGAGACCGCCAGTCCCTGGACTTCCACCGGAGCGTAGCCGATGATTTCGGCCTTGAGTGTATAAGTTCCGACCGGAACGTTGAGGATGAAGTATTTCCCTTCTACATCCGTGAGCGCTCCCATCGTCGTGCCGTTGATCGTCACTGCGACGCCCGGCAGGGGAGCGCCTGTTTCCTTATCCGTCACCTTGCCGGAGATCTTTCCGACGGTTGCCGCCATAGATAGGCTGCAGAGAGCGAGGACCAGGAACAGCACCAGCGCTACTTTTGGTTTGAGTTTCAAAACCAAAACCTCCTGTTAATGATTTGAACTTGCATTCAAAAGTGCAGAGTTAACTAACGGGTTCAATAACTGTCCTCCTCTGATCGATTCTTGGGGTTCACTTTCAAAGCTCTCATACCTCCACTCAAAATGACGCGGAAAACCCATCTTCGTGTATCGCGATATCCCCTTAGCCACGGCAGAAAAACGAATTTCGGACGGCAGAGCATGCGAATCGACAAGCGGCACTTCCCCTGCCTGCTCTCGATCGCTTGGAGTGCTCCGCCATTCCCTGCCGGAGACCAAGAAGTGTAATGGGCTTTTCGCACCCGTAATCAATAAGTGCGTTTCATGACGCGATTCTGTCAACATAAAACTTTTCGCTAACTACAAGAGAGATCAGCGCTTTGCTTAAGGGATCGGCGTTTCAGCTTGAGGCTTTAGGGGGTGGCGGCAGAATTTGACAACAAAATGAACAGCGGAGGCCCGTCGTAGAAACCCCTTATCTCTTAATCACTTACGCTGTACCCAAGATTGCTACGAAGCGGCTGTGCGCGCGTTGAACATGGCGCATAGTTTCTAAACGGCGCACGTTGGCTGATGAACCGCCCTGGAATTTAAAGCTGGACTGAGACGCCGAAGGTCTCTTCTATCGCATTCGCAATAAGGAAGAAAACGCGGTTGCCGTCAATCGGCCTTCCAGTAATCTCCGTAAGGCTTGTCACCGAGTCGGGTGCGAAACCGCAGGGATTAATGAGTTGGAAATACGAAAGGTCAGTATCAAGATTAAGGGCCAGCCCGTGGTAGCTCACCCAGCGCTTGACGGCGATGCCGATGGCGCAAATTTTCTTGCCGTCAACCCAGACGCCCGTCTTCCCCGATATGCGCTCCCCTTGAATGTCATAATTCCTCAGAAAATTGATTACAACCTCTTCGAGGTCACGCAGGAACTTGTGCAGGTCGCGGCCGCGATTCTCGAGATTCATGATTGGATAAATGATCTGCTGTCCCGGCCCGTGAAACGTCACGTCCCCGCCGCGCTCGACTTCATATTTGACGACACCGCGCTTCGCGAGGACCTCGTCAGAAACGAGAACGTTGGCGACATCGCTGCCGCGACCGATTGTAATTGTCGGCGGATGGCTCGTGAAGATAAAGGTGTCCGGGGCTTCTCCGGCGATCACCTTGTCGACCATCTGCAACTGCAACTGTCGCGTCTTCTCATAGTCTGACAATCCGAGATCAAAGATGCGGGCTTTGGATTTGGCTGGTGTCACTGTCGGATTATCGCTCATAAACATCGGGACGGGCGTCTCTGCCCGTCCCGCCTCTTCTCATCTTCTCTTATGCCACGGTGACCCACCGCTCGCGGTGGGATTATTAACTTCGTGCCTTTAGAGCAGCATCAACTCCGGCTCTTCGATGTAGCCGATCAGCTTGCGCAGAAACTGCACGGCATAATGGCCGTCGATCAGACGATGATCAAAAGACAACCCCATGTTCATCATGTCGCGAATCACGATCTGGTTGTCGCGCACCACCGGACGTTTCTGGATTGCGTGAATGCCGAGAATGGCTACTTGCGGCTGGCTGATGATCGGTGTCGAATTCAGCGCACCGTATCCACCGGCATTCGTCAACGAGAACGTGCCGTCCTCTATGTCTTGCGGCAGCAGGCGTTCAGCGCGCGCGCGATCCCCGAGGTCTTTCAGTTCCTTCATCAACTGGACGACGCCCTTTTGGTCGGCAGCCTTGATGACCGGAACAATCAACCCCGATTCGCGCGCCACGGCGATACCGATGTTGTAGTAGTGCTTGACGATGATCTTGTCCTCGGTCATCGACGCATTCATCAACGGGAATTCCTTGAGCGCTTTGCAGGCGGCCGCGACCAAAAACGGCATGTAGGTCACACGCACGCCGTGTTCTTTTTCGATTCGCTCGTTGAATTTCGCGCGAAATTCGACCAGGCGTGTGAAGTCGCATTCGTCGAACGTTGTCACGTGCGGCGAGGTTTGTTTCGATTTCACCATGTGGTCGGCGATCAACTTGCGCACGCGCGGCAGCGGGAGCTCTTCCACGCGCTTGCTGGTGTCGAATACCTGCTTGGGAGCTGCCGGAGTGTAGGCTGCCGGCGCCTGTGTCGGGCCGGCTGTCGTGGTGGCACCGCGACCGGACCGCGCGACGTAGTCTTCAACATCTTTCTGGGTCACGCGGCCATCGGTGCCGGTGCCGCGCAATTGCGTGACGTCAATTCCATGTTCCTTGATCAAACGGCGCACGACGGGCGACAGCTTAATCGGGCCGGTGCTTGCGGCCGGCGCTGCTACCGGAGTCGGTGCTGCCGGGGCCGCGTTGGCCGCAGCTTTCGGGGCGGGAGCACCTGTCGCGGGAGCCGCTGAGGGTGCCGCACCCGGCTTCTCGCCCGGGGCGCCAATCACGGCGATTTCTCTGCCGACCGGTACGACGTCGCCAACTTTGGCCTTGATTTCCAGCAGGACTCCGTCCGATTCCGCCGGGACCGAGACGTTTACCTTGTCCGTAAGCAGCTCGACGATCGGCTGGTCCTTTTTGATTGCCTCACCGACCTGGACAAACCACTGATTGATGGTCCCTTCCACCACCGATTCCCCCATTTGCGGGACCTTCAAAACATAAGCCATTAGCGCATCTCCTTATAGCAACAGCATAAATTTCGTTCTAAAACCCTGACGCGTCTCTCTTGGATCACTGTCGCGGGATGAGTTTTTGATAATAACACGCTCATCCGGTGATCGCAAGCATTCTTTCCAAGGCGATGCGCGCGTTGTGCTTGATCTCGTCGTAGACCGTCATCGGCTTAAGCGTTTCCAGATTGTCGAGCGTGTAGGCAAGATCGTTCAATGTCGTGCGATACATGTTCACACACATGGCGCAGGTTTGCCCGGCCAACTCGAGGATCTTCTTGTCGGGGTGAAGGTGAGCCAGCCGGTCGACGAGATTGAGTTCCGTGCCAATCGCAATCACGCTGCCACCTGGTTGTCCGGCAACGTACTTTACGATGTGGCTCGTTGAGCCAACCGAGTCGGCCAGCGCGACAACTTCAGCCGTACACTCCGGGTGCACCACGATCTTGATTCCCGGATACTGTTGTCTCATCTCGCTGATATGATGTGGCTGGAAGACCGAGTGCACGTGGCAGTAGCCTTTCCAAGCGATTACTTTAGCTTTCTGCACTGCGGTCAAATCGCGCTTGCCGGATCTGAGGTTGAAATCCCACACGAAGAACTCGTCCGGCTTGATTCCGAAACGATTGGCTGTGTTGCGGCCAAGATGTTCATCAGGGAAAAAGAAAATCCGCTCGCCGCGCGCAAACGCCCATTCAAAGGCCTTGATCGCGTTCGAGGAGGTGCAGATCACACCGTCATTCTTACCGCAGAACGCCTTGAGGTCAGCCGCGGAATTCATATAAGCGATCGGAATGATCTTCGTGCCCGGTAGTGCCACAGCAAGCTCGTCCCAGGCGGCATAAACCGAATCGATGGCCGCCATATCAGCCATCGGGCAACCGGCAAGGGCGTTGGGCAGAAAAACCTTCTGCTCCGGCCGCGCCAAGATCACCGCGGCCTCGGCCATGAAATGCACACCACAGAAGACAATGAACTCGGCTTCCAGCGCCGCCCCGATCTTGCACAAGGCATACGAGTCACCTTGATGATCGCCGAATTCAACGACCGATCGGCGCTGGTAATGATGCGTCAGGATCACCAATCGCGTGCCGTACTCCGCTTTGCGGGCGCGAATCTTCTCCCGTAGCTGTTCGTCGGTTAGCGACCGATAACTTTCCGGTGTCGTCGTAAAAGCCGATGGCATCATAACTTTGCTGCTCTCATCAACAGTGAATTTAACACCTTTCCCCACGTGACACAACAGATACGGCTTGGCAGTACCGGCTCTTTGACACCCTAATCCCTACCACGGATCGCCGACAAAGTTCAACCACGAAAGGCAGATTGCCGATAAGCTTACTAACGAAAGAGGCGGAGGCACAGATTGAGCCGGTACTTCTCGAAGCAGTGTCCTTACTGCAAAGCGGAATTTTCTCTCGATCACCTGGTCAACGAACCCCAATCGCGCCTGATCGGCATGTCGTTTGTCGAGGATTCAATCGAGTGGGTGTTTTACTTCTTTCAGCACGACCATCCCAATTGCGGCACCAGCTTTGTCGTGCGCGTCGACGAATTTGCGCCCTACATCGATGAACCGATTCCGACTGGAAAACTCGCCCTGCGAGAATGTTGCGAGCAGCACTGCGTCAATCTTGAGGATCTCTCCAATTGCCGGCAGCCCTGCCATTTTGCGCCCTTCCGCCGATTCATGCACAAGATGATTGCCGCCAAGAAGGGCGAATTGCCTCGCTTGACGCCTGCCAAGAATGCTCCCCTTGAGCGTACATTTTCGGTGTAAGCTCCGCACTGCGCGTTCTTGCGATCAGAAGTGAATATCTTTGTGCCAGAGCGTCCCCTGGCTCTTGATCTCCACCATCTCCCGCTCCCACTTCACCCGGCATTCGTCGCAGATCATGTTGTTGATCCGAGTCGTGAAACAATTGCCCGTGCAGGTGTATATCTTCTTGCAATACGGACACTGATGCTGATGCGCGTCGCTAGCCACTGAGTCTACTCGCTTCCGGCAGAACACTGCCTTTTCGGTGTGCCGCCCCGACAAAACTTCGTCCGGCAATTCTACGTAGAATCAACATATTCTTTTGTTGAAACAAGCGGAATCGATTCGAAGAGGAGATACTGGAACCGGCGCCCCACTATATCATCACGTACCGGCCGCCGCGCACGACCTTCGCGGCGGAAGCAACGTCGGAGGAAGCTGAACTCGTGGCCCGGCACTTTGAATACCTCAAAGCCAATCTGGGCGCCGGCATACTTTTAATGGCCGGGCGCCGCCGAGTACGGTATTGCCGCTGTCGATTGCCCCGACGAACAGCATGCGCGGGAACTGCTCGCAAACGATCTTATCGTCAAGGCCGGCGTACTTTCGGCACGGGTAGATGCATTTAGACTGGCTTTGTGGCGATCGTAGAACACGAGTGTTGCGGGTGAAAGTCAGTCCGAGTGTAAGCGCTCACTTGACAATCGAAGCGCTTAACCGCTCGAGGCACAGGCGCCAGTAAGACTTAAGTTTCAGTCGGGCTCGGTTATCCGGCAACTTCATGTGCTCGACCTGAACCAGGCACTTGTCCTTGCCTTTGCTGTAGAAATTGATCGCGACGCGGCTCTTCGGATCAGCCCAGGCGATGCGTATCGATTTTGACTCGGTCGCTGTCGTGATCCGATGTCTTGCACCGTCGAGCAGTCGGCTTCGCGATTTTGCATTGGCGAAAACACGATAAACCTCGCCGATCTGCGCCGCAATCGTCTTGCTGGCATTGGCTGAGTAGCCATCGACCTTTTGGCCAACGGCGCGCAGCCCGCGTTTCTGCTCGTATCCAACTGTAATCATCTGACACCACCAGCCGTTGATCTCATCGCCATAGTTCTCGTGCAACCACGCCGCTATTGCCTTGTGCGTCATCTTGCGAGCGCCAGCGTGGTCAAGGATGCGCGTCCACTCCGCCCAACCACGCCCGGTGGCCTTCGCGACCGCTTTCGAGGAAATGCCGCCGAGATTCTCAGTGGTCTTCTTAGTCCGATGATCGGTCTTCAAGGCATTATTCTCCTGGATCACTGCTGCGCTCCTTCCACCTTCAAGGGTCAGAAATCCGAATAAAGCGCGTGCCGCCGAACCGGCAATCACTATCTTGCATCCGTCCGAACGGAGACCGCACTTATGAAGCACTTTGTCGTAATCATCACTTACGCAAAACCGTTTGCCGAGTTCGAATCAATTCTTCCGGCGCACCGCGAACATCTGCAACGAGGGGTTGATGCCGGCATGCTGCTTGTCTCCGGACCGCAACAACCACGCACCGGCGGCATCCTCGTCGTCCGCGCGGAATCGCGCGACGCGCTGGAGCGATTCATCGCCGACGACCCGTATTCGATCAATCGCACGGCCACATTTCAGATAATCGAATTCGTGCCGGGTCGCCATCAGTCTTTCTTGGCCGACTGGATCGAGTGATTCCCTGCCCCACCGATCGTGACTACATTCTGCCCGCTTACCTTGGTACCTCTGTAGCGCCGACATCAGTCGGAATCTCTGGAATTTCTTCCTCGATCCTCTTCTGCTTTTTGCTTTGCGATTGTCTTTCGTCTCTGCATCTTGCGCGCACGATTGAATCAAACTTGGTGGAGGTGTAGTCCGCGTGTACAAAATCGTTCTCCTGCGTCACGGCGAATCAACCTGGAACAAAGATAACCGCTTCACCGGCTGGACCGATGTTGATCTTTCCGACACCGGCAAGCGCGAAGCTGAAGAGGCCGGCAAGGTCCTGCGTGAAAACGGCTATCGCTTCGATCTGGCGTATACGTCCGTGCTCAAGCGGGCCATCCGTACGCTCTGGTATGTCCTTGACGGGATGGACTTGATGTGGATCCCGGTGGTGCGTTGTTGGCGCCTGAATGAGCGCCACTACGGTGCGCTCCAGGGTCTGAACAAGTCTGAGATGGCTGCCAAGTTCGGCGAAGAGCAGGTCTTAGTTTGGCGCCGCAGCTACGACATCCAGCCGCCGGCGCTCGAGCCGGCCGACGAACGATTCCCCGGCCACGACCCACGCTACCGGTCACTAACGCCGGAACAATTGCCGCGTACCGAATGCCTCAAAGATACGGTCGCACGCGTCCTGCCCTATTGGCACGAAACAATTGCGCCATCGATTACCTCCGGCAAGCAAGTGTTGATCGCAGCGCATGGCAACAGCCTGAGAGCGCTTATCAAGTATTTGGACAACATCTCAGAGACTGATATCGTCGGTCTTAACGTCCCTACCGGTCTGCCATTGGTTTACGAACTTGATTCCGGACTAAGGCCGATCAAGCACTATTACATCGGTGATCCGGCGAAGGTCGAGGCTGCAATCGCGGCCGTTGCGGCGCAGGGCAAGGCCAAGAAGTAGGACAAAGAAAGGAGCCAGGATGCCGGTTTCAAGATTCTCCGTTGCGGGCGCACTTTCCCTTAAAGATGGCGATTGTTTGCTGCTTCCTTACCTCGACGACAGCAAGCCGTTGTTTCTCAAGACTGCACTTCCGGTTGAAATCCGGCGGCATGCCCGGCCGCACGGTGATGCCGGCGGCAGATTCACAGTCTTTCGCGGACGGATCGGCGCAAACGAAGTGCTCGCGCGCAGTGTGCGCCTCGACAAGCGCTACTCCGACAATCATCGCGAATTGCGCAAGGCGGTTTCCGAGGCGCTCGCATCGGCGGCGGCCGAGGGCTGCAAGAGAGTCGTCGTTCTCCTGAGTTCGCGTTTTGCCGATTCGGTTGTCGACGTGCACGAGGCCGCGTGGCTGGGCGGGTATTCGTTCGACAAATACCTGACCAAGAAGGCCAAGCCACTGCCCGTCGTAGCAGCGGGCCTTAGTCTCGGGGCAGCCTTGTCCAGGCAGTTGCGGGAACGAGAGACTGTCTTTGAGTCGACCAACACGGCGCGCGACCTGATGAACGAACCGTCAAATGTCAAAAATCCGATTACCCTGGCGCAGGAGTTCGAGCGCTGGGGACGTCGCAGTGGACTGCGTGTGACGGTCTGGGACGACAAGCGGGTCATCAAAGAGCGCTGCGGAGGACTTTGGGGCGTCGGTATGGGCGCCAAGGCCAAACCGCGCATGGTCATTGCCGAGTACTCGCCACGAAATGCGCGCAAGCATCTGTGTCTGGTCGGCAAAGGTGTTACCTACGATACTGGCGGCTATGGGCTTAAGCCTGCCGCATCGCAAATCGGGATGAAATACGATATGGGCGGAGCGGCGATGATGTTCGGCGCAGCAACGGCGATCGCAAGACTCAGACTGCCCTTGAAAATCACGGTCATTACGCCGCTGGCGGAAAACGACATTTCCGGCGAGGCGATGCACACCACGGCGGTTCTGACAACTCGCTCCGGCAAGTCGATCGAAATCGAGCACACCGATGCCGAAGGACGCTTAATCCTTGCCGATGCGCTCACAATTGCCGGCGAGCGCAAACCCGATTGGATTATCGATGCCGCGACTCTCACCGGCGCCTGCGTAGTTGCCTTGGGAGAGGAAATTGCCGGCCTTTTCAGCACCGATCCAAAGTTGTGCCAGCAGATCATTGCGGCGGGCAAAGCTGAAGGTGAACTCTACTGGGAGCTGCCGCTGCATCTGCCGCACGTCGAGAAGATCAGGACGACTATCGCCGACGTCAAGAATCGCGGCGACGCCTGGGGAGGAGCCATCACGGCTGCGGTGTTTCTCAAACAGTGGGTAGCCGACACGGCGAAGTGGGCGCATATCGACATCGCCGGCCCGGGCGGCAAAGAGGCCCCGCTCGACCACCTGGGCAAAGGCGCCAAGGGCTTCGGCGTCAAGACCATCGTCCAGTTGGCCCGCGAGTTGGCAAAATCCAAATAGAAAGCGGGCGGTCGCTTGACCGCCCGCTGCATGCCGAATAACGCCGGGACCGATTTCTAATGCCCGCCGGCAGCCGCTGCTTGCGGTTTGCCAAAGACTACCGGAACGGTAAACCGTGTCGTCACATTGTCGTTGCATTCGATTGTAAACGACTTCTCGAATGCCGTCTCCGTGCACTTCGGATCAACTTTGGCCTTGATTGTCGCCGTCGCCCCGGGAGCGATTTCTTCCTTCGGCATCGTCACGCTGACAAATCCGCCTGGAACGGCCACGAGGTGCAGATAGAGCGGCGCACTGCCGACGTTTTTGACCGTGATGGGAAACTCCTTGGCGCGCTCTGCCTCAGAAATAGCGAGACTCCAGGGCGCAAGCTGGATCGGCTTAGCAGAGTCGGGATAAGTATTGAAATTCGCCGAAAATCGCAGCAGGAAGCTGCCGCGTTCGTCGTCGTTGCAGGTCACGGTTGTGGACTTCGTGGACTTGCCGCGATACGCCTGGGTGGAAGTGAAGATCAACTCGACAGCTGTCGAATCGCCGGGAGCCACGACATCCTTGGTAAGCGGCGCCTTGGTGCAACCGCAGGCCGGCTTAACGCTGAGAATGCGCAGCGAATCGGTCCCGGTCGACCGCATGACATAGCTGTGGCTGACCTTGCACACCTGCGGGATGATTCCGAAATCAAAGGTCGTCTCGCTGACTTCCAGCTTGGCGTCGCCAAGGACGCTCGTCATCGCGCCGGCCAGCGCGATTATCATTGCTACGAACATTATGTGACTCTTCAATCGTCCCTCCCTCCGGGAAATCCGGGGCAATCTATCTGAATCCTGTACCCAGTCAATGAAGTCGAATTCACCGCTATTTACAAATCTTTCCTGCCAGAGTTCCCGCTTCCAGGCCGGATATGTTCGCAGATATACATCGACAAAAAACGCGAGGTAAGTGTTGTCTATCAGATGAGAAGTCACGTATCGTACTCATCGAGTTCGGCCATGATCCTAACGCCTCTGTCACTTGATCACCTCCAGCGCTGGCGCGATGCCGTAGATCGCACGGGGATTTCGCCCTGTCCTACCGGTGGCCCAGAATACGCCGCATCGATGGATGTCGCCTGGGACAACACGTTTGTCTTCGAAAGCGGCGATTTGTTTATGGCCTTCTCGCGCCGAAAGTCCTCGCACCTCGGACTGATGACCTCCGACAATTGGGTCGCCACTCAGTACAATAGTCTTTTGGGGATTGCCACCCCCAACCGTGAGACCATTGCCGCGTTGGCGCGCCTGCCGCGCAATTGTGTGATTACCCTGCACGTCCCCGTTGATGATTTCAAACCCCTGGAGCGCGACTTTGCCCGGCTGCATTACTATCCGACAGGTGGTTACGATTTTCACAAGGCCTTTATGCCGGCTGGATACGACGAATGGTTTCACCAGAAAGCCGTCCAACGTAATGTCCTGCGCCGCGCCGAGAATTCCGGCATCGAGGTCCGATTCGGCGGCCGGGAACAGCTTGATCAATTCTACCAGATTTACCAGCACTCGGTACGACGCTGGCAGGGACGCGATCCACACGCATCGTACCACCGCTTCGATCGCATCGAACGCCTATTCAGTTTTCCCGGCAATTCTGTCGGTATCGCTGTCGGCTACTATCAAGGGCAACCGATATCGAGCGTGATTTTCGGCAAGTATCAACGCACCGGCGCTTATCTCTTCGGCGGTTTCAACTATGAGTATCAACACCTGCGCGCCACGAACTATGTACACGCCATGATCATTAAGCATTTGGCAAATAACGGTATTCAGGAATATAGCCTCGGCATGAGCCTGGGGCGGGCGAATCTCGAAGGTTTTAAGGAGCGCCTTGGCGGCAGACGTTATCGCTGCATCGTGCTCACCCGGCACCGCTTTCCGCGATTGAAGAAAATCGTCGTGTGGTTGCGTCGAGAGCCGATGATTAAGCAAACCGAGGGCGAAGCAAAGAACCAGGGTGTGACGATATAAACAGTAGCACCCGAAAGAAACCTCACCACGGGAGAGATGAACGTGAAAGTTGCAGTTCGATTAATCCTCTTGTCAGTCATAACAGTCACGGCGAGCCTCTGGGCAGAATCGACCATCGACCTGGATAGGCTTGCCGGCTGGATGATCGGCTCATTTAGCAGCGCCGAGCAAGCCGCGCTCGATACGGAATTCCGCGATATCCGCCTCGAAGTCGTTCGGATTTGGCCCCAGCGAGACGACGGCTACTGGCTTTATGTCGAGCAAGCGACCGCCGAGGCCCTGGACAAACCCTACCGCCAGCGCGTCTATCATCTGCGCGGGCTCGACGCCGGTTACATCGAGAGCAGCGTCTACACAATCAAGAACGATTCAGTATTCGCCGGCGCCTGGAGATCCCCAGAGGTCTTTCTGACTTTGCCCTTGGATTCGCTCGATCTGCGCGAAGGTTGCTCGATCGTTCTGCGCCCTTTCGCTGAATTTGCATTCGTGGGCAATACCATTGGCCGTGTTTGCGAGAGTAGCTTGCGGGGTGCGGCGTATGCGCTTTCCGAGGTTGAAATTTATGCCGACCGCATGATCAGTTGGGATCGCGGTTTTGATGCCGCCGGCAAACAGGTTTGGGGGGCAACGCGCGGCGGCTATGTCTTCAAAAAGATTGTGCGCTGAGATTTTCTCCTCTTGAGGCAGGCGACGAAAAAATCCTCTCCCGCCGCTAATTTGCCCACCTCGGGTTCCGTATAGACATCGGGACTTTCTCAGGGAGAAACATGGCCGATCGCTTGCACGGAATTCATCACATCACGGCAATTTCCAGCGATGCTCAGGGCGGCATCGATTTCTACACCCGCGTGCTGGGATTGCGCCTGGTCAAGATTACCGTGAATTACGATGATCCCGCCACCTATCATCTCTATTTCGGAGACGCGCTTGGGACTCCCGGCTCGATATTGACTTTCTTTCCATTTGCCGGCGCCGGTGCCGGGAAAGTTGGAACCGGCCAGGTATCGGCAATAGCGTTCAGCATTCGCCGTGCATCAGTTCCATTCTGGGCCGAACGCCTGTCTCGAGCGGGAATCGCTTTCGACGGTCCGTTTGAGCGCTTTGGCTACGAAACTCTGTCGTTTCGCGACTACGACGGCCTTCCCCTCGAATTGGTCGCCGACGACTCTGCGATTGGCGCCGTATGGCGCACCGGGAGTGTCGCCGCCGAACACGCCATCACGCGATTCCACGGTGTCACGCTGCGGCTGAGCGAATTTGAAGCTACCGCAAGGCTGCTTCAAGATAAGCTCGGATTTGCCGCCGGGCCATCAAATGAGGACCGCCGCCGTTTTGCCGTCGGTGAGGGCAACAAGGCGCAGTTTGTCGATCTGTTGGTCCAGCCAGGGTCCAGTCGCGGACTCCCCGGCGCAGGCACGGTCCACCATATCGCCTGGCGCTGCCTCGATCGCGACCAGGCAGCATGGCGCAGCCTGATTGCCGCGGATGGCTACAACGTAACGCCGATCATTGACCGCAATTACTTCCATTCGATCTATTTCCGGGAACCGGGCGGCGTACTCTTCGAAGTCGCCACCGACGAGCCGGGCTTCACGGTCGACCAGTCCGAGGCCGAACTCGGTACTCGGCTCGCCCTGCCCTCGTGGCTTGAGCCGCGCCGCGAGTCGATTGAAATGCGGCTTTCACCGGTAAAACTCCCTGGTGTGTAGTTTGATGCAGCATCCCAGCGAAGTCGCCTTCACTTACGAATACTTGCCGCCGCGCGACGAACAAAATCGCGTCACGCTTCTGCTGTTGCACGGCACTGGCGGCAGTCAATTCGATCTGATTCCGGTAGGAGAACGGCTCTATCCGACGGCAGGTATCGTCAGCCCGCTGGGTCGCGTTTCGGAAAACGGGATGGCGCGTTTCTTCCGTCGCCTCTCACCGGGCGTCTTTGATCTGGACGATCTGCGCTTTCGTACGAGAGAGCTGTCTGAGTTTCTCGCACACGCTGCCGAGAAACACAAATTCGATCCCGCAAAGATTGTTGCCGCCGGCTATTCGAACGGGGCCAACATGGCGGCCAGCTTGCTCCTGCTTGCACCCCAATCTCTGAAAGCCGCAGTGCTCTTCCGCCCGATGGTGCCGCTCGTCCCCTCGCCGCTTCCTGATCTCACCGGAGTGCAGGTACTCATTTCCAGCGGCCGCCGTGATGAGATCGTCGCGCCGGAAGAGGCCGTTCGCCTGGCGGAGCTGCTGCATGAATCCAACGCTACCGTATCGATCCATTGGGCAGAGGCCGGGCATGGCTTGATTTCGCAGGAGATCGCTTACGCCCGCGAGTGGCTCGCGGCGCGCTTCAGCTGAAAACGGCCATTCAATTCCGATCGATAGCCGTGGCGCTACTTACGGACGCAATTTCCAATTCGACAGGATTTCTCGGAACGCGTAGTCGGTCATGTCCATCTTGAGCGGCGTTATCGACACGTAGCCCGCCATAACGGCAGAGTAATCCGACTGGTCCGACTCGCTCCACTCCGGCTCACCGGCAATCCAGTAGTACTTCTTACCACGCGGATCGATGTTTTCTATCACGACGTCGCGATAAACTCGCTTCCCTAGTCGCGTGACTTGTACGCCCTTGTACCCGCCTGCCGGCGGATTCGGCAGGTTGACGTTTAATAGGGTAAAATCGGGCAGGCCGTTCTCCAGCACCTTCTTTGTGAGTTTTCGCGCAAAACGAGCCATCGCGGAGTGATTGACGTTGTCGGTCTCGATCGACGACAGCGCTATGGAAGGGATCCCCAGGATAGCCCCCTCGAATGCGGCCGACACTGTTCCTGAGTAGGTGACATCATCGCCCATATTCGAACCGCGATTGATTCCCGACAGGATGATGTCCGGTCGTTTGTGCTTGAGAATTCCGTAGAGCGCAACCATGACGGCGTCCGTGGGCGTGCCGTCGACGGAGTAGAAATCGCCGTTGATCTTGTTAATGCGCAGCGGCCGTTGCAGCGTCAGAGAATGCCCGCTCGCTGACTGGTCGACGTGCGGCGCGACAACCAGCACCTCGCAGAGCTTGCGGATTTCGTCCGCCAGCCGCCTGAGACCTTCGGCTTCATAACCGTCGTCGTTTGTCAGGAGCGCCAACATGAGACTACCAAAATAGCGAACGCAGCAGCATTTGCAAGAACCGAAGCGTGTCGCGCAGCGGATGGATCGAACTGGCGCTGCCATTGTAGATCGTCCGAATCGGCACGCCCGTGATGCGATAGCCCGCCCGCGCAGCCCGGATCAGTAGTTCCGGCTCCAGTTCGTAATGGTCGCCGGACAATTGGAGTCGTCGTAAAACCGGAGTCGGGATCAGGCGAAAGCCGCATTGGCTGTCGGCAATACGCTCTCCCGACACAACCGAAGCGACGAAGCTCGAAAGCGTATTCGACAGCTTTCTTTCCCAGGGCATGCCGGAATCAAGGCGGCGAGTGCCGACCAGAATTGACTCCTCACTGTTGTAGGCATCGAGGAACAACTGCATTTCCCCGGGGTCATGCTGCAGGTCAGCATCAATTGTAATCACAGCGTCATAGTTCTCCGACAGAGCGTACGCAAACCCGCTTCGCAATGCCGCGCCCTTTCCCCGGTTGTGTTCATGTGTCAAGAGAGTCGCACCATGGCAGCGCACAAGCTCGCCGGTTCCATCGGTCGATCCGTCGTCGATGACCAACACAGCCAAGTGCGGATAATCGGTCTTGATGGTCTCGATTAGCACCGGCAGCGTCGCAGCCGCATTGAAAGCAGGTATGAGCACGATGATTCGTTGCACCGGCTTAATGATAATCGATGTCGTGACACTCGCAATCAGGTTTTGTGAGCGATACTCCCTCCAAACTGCCGGCATTGGCACGACGCGTTACTATCGCTTGCAACCGGTCTCATTTCTACGTATCAAAATATACACGGCCGTGGAAGGACACGGCGAAAGGAAGAGTGATGGCAACCCGGCAGCACGCGATCTTGTTTGACTTCTGGCAGACCCTCTTTGCCGATTCCAAAGAGCGGGAGACCTTTGCCGCCCGCAAGCAGTTCATGCGTGAGTTTCTTCGTGACTGCGGCATTGATGGCGACCTTGATCTCGATAGCGCCTTTGAAGCGTCTCGCCCGTGGTTCACTTACATCTATCTTAATGACCAGCGAACCCCGCTGGTCGACGAACGCTTAACCTGGGTCTTGAGCCACTTAGGCATTCGACTCAAACCAGCCGAACTGAGTTCCCTCTCAGTCAGGTTTGGCGAGATGGGCTTGATGCTTGACCCGGCACTTTCGCCGCACGCTGCGGAAGTCCTGGCCGAATTAGCGGGCGAATTCAAACTTGGTATTGTCTCCGACACCGGCTACACCCCGGGGCGAATCTTGCGGAAACACATGGAGTGCTACGGCATCCTCAGGCACTTCAGCGCGTTTGCTTTCTCCGACGAGACCGGACGCGCCAAGCCTCATGCGCACCAATTCAACACCGTCCTGAAGCAGTTGGAGATTGCGCCGGAGGCGGCCCTGCATTGCGGCGATCTGCCGACCCACGATGTCCGCGGCGCCAAGGAACTTGGCATGCGCGCCGTGCTTTACACCGGATTTCACCACGATCCGGTTGACGGCTACCAGCCAGATTACGTAGTCAGCGATTGGCGCGAACTTCCCGCCATTGCCCGCAAAGTTTTTGCTTGAACCGGCTGTGGTTTCGCATAACCTCTCTTCCAATGTGCCGGTAAAACTCCGGTGGCGGCGATAACTTCCAGGGCGATTGCTCCGATAGACAGACTGATGGCTCCGACATTTCGCAACCCCGAATTCAGTTTCGAATGGTGGCATTACTTGCGCCGCCCGTGGAAACTGCGTTGGCTGCTGCAGGGTATTCCTGCCCACCTCGGCCCTGAGTTTGTCGACTATCATCTCATGCTCGGGCAGTCGCTCTACTGGAAAGACGATCAGATCAATGCCTACCAATGGGGTCGTATCATAACCTTGCTTGAGCACGCCTTCCGGACAGTCCCCTTCTACCAACGTTGGTCGAAAGAGAATCAGGCGACCGTCGCCGACTTTCGCGGTTGGAACGACTTTCGCCGTTTGCCGATTATCGATCGATCTCATCTGGATGCAGACCTGGCCGATTTCACTTCTTCAGAATTCGCCGTCCATCGCGGGGCGCCGGCGCAGACCTCCGGATCAACAGGCCGCTCGCTTCATTTCTATAGAAGTTGGGCCACTGAGAGCATGCGGCGCGCCGTGCAATGGCGTCACTTCAACCAGATCGGATACGAATTCAAGCAGCCGCGCGTCTCATTGAATGTCCCGTTCGTCGGTGACGAGGCCGACCTGCTCTATCGTTTCGACCCCATCGATAACCTCGTCATGCTCAACGGGCGCTTCCTGGATGAGCAGTCAGTCACTGCAGTCTACGATGTGATCACGCGCTTTAACCCGCGGCTGTTCTATGGGCACCCGACGGCCCTGGCGGTTCTCGGCAAGTGCATGGAGAAACGGGGTCTACCGCCGCTAAGTCTCCCGGCCGTTTATGTCTACTCCGAGGTGCTCGGCGATGCCACCCTTTCGACGATTCGCCGCTGGATTGGAGCCAACGTCTACGATCATTTTGGCAACCGCGAGAACTCGGTCAGTGCTTCACAACTCAAGTGCGGCAACTACCACATCAACTCGGAGTTCGTTTACACTGAACTTGTCGAGAGCAGCGAGCAGTTTGCCGGGACTCGTCTCGGCCGCGTCGTGGGTACCAATCTCGTCAACTATGCGATGCCGCTGATTCGCTACGACAGCCGCGATCTCGGTTCGCACCTCGGCAACTGCAATCGCTGCCTTATTCGGCATCCGATCATCAGCTTTGTGGGCGGGCGCGAAAAGAACTTCCTGATTTCGCGCCGGGGATTGCTCCACTGCCAGTATGACGATTTTCTTCACAAGCAGAAGATCACTATGCCCGAAGATATCCAGGTCGAGCAAGTCGATCTCGATACGCTGATTCTGCGCATGGTCCCCGGCTCCGCTTATCTTCGCGAACGCGACGAAGCGACCCTCGTCGATCAACTCAAGGCTGCTACCCGCAACTTGTTTACGATTCGCGTCGAGTACGTCGACTTCATTGCCCCCAGCGCCGGCTTCAAGAAATCCAAGGTCGTCTCCCGTCTCGGCCAGCAGGCGATCAACGGCCTCTCATGAGCTGGTTGGATCTGGCCAAACGCGCGGTCCGCTGGCGCTATAGATTGATTCCTATCCAATGGAGCTATGGTCGGGAGTTTCGCCGCTACGCAGTCTTTCTCAACGAAACGCGACTCTACAGCGATGAGCAACTGCGCGACTACGTCTGGCAAAGGCTGAGCGCGCTGCTTCGCTTTGCCTACGATGAAACAGACTACTATCGTTCGTCACTCACGGCCGCCGGTTGCACGCCAAACGACATCCGCAGTTTTGATGACTTTGCGCGCCTGCCGCTGACCAATCGTCGCATCGTGCGCGAAAATCTGGAGCAAATGAAGCCGCGCAGCTTCCGCTCGACTCACCCGATCAAGACAACGACCTCCGGGACTACGGGCTTTCCGTTGACGCTCTATCGCAGCGCAGCGCAAGAGGCGCTCCGCAAGGCTGTGGTCTGGCGGCATTACTCCGATCTCGGCTACGATTTCAAGGATCGTCGTGTCACGCTCGGGCGACCCCTGGATTTTCCGCAAGAGCACCGCTACACCCACCTCGACCTGCTTGAAGCGAACCTGTGGCTCAATACATTTCATCTGAATCCGGGAGATTTCCACCACATTTATGAAGCCGCCGCCGAGTTCGCTCCAAAGATGATCGTCGGCCACCCGTCTTCGCTCTACGCCTTTTGCCTGCAAGCCGAGAAGTCCAACTTGCCGCCGATCGCCATCCCGATTGTTTACAGCTATTCGGAAAAACTCTACCCGCATCACATCGAGAAATTCCAGAGCTTTTTCGGCGGCCGCGTCTTCGACTACTACGGCAATCGCGAGAATACGCTTGCCGTCGCCCGATTCTCATGCGGCAGTTATCACATACAATCTGAGTTCGGCTATGTCGAGTTCGTACCGGACAACAAGGCCGCGGTGCAAGTCGACGCCGGTTCAATCGTCTCAACCGCTCTTGAGAACTACTCCGTTCCGCTGATCCGGTACGACACCGGTGATCTCGGTCGTCCGCTCGGACGTTGCTCGCGGTGTGCTCTCCCCCATCCCACGATGGAAATTCTCGGCGGGCGCGGTAAGGATGTCCTCGTGACGGCAGATGGTTTCGTCAACTGCCATCTGGATACCTTTCTTGCCCGGAACGGTTTCATCGCCGCCGACTACATCCAAATCTATCAGCGCGAAATTAAAAGTGTTATTGTCCGCTTTTTGCCAAACGTTCACTATGTACCCGAACGCGACCGCCCACTGCTCCAGCGTCTGGCCCGCGAGGGGTTGTCGAATTACTTTGAAGTCGAACTCGAAGAACTCGACAAGCCCCCCTTTACCGAGGCAGGCAAGATGCCGTATGTCGTGAGTGAATTAGCCCATGTTGCCGCCTCCAGAAGGCCGGCCGATGAGAGCGAGAGCACCTGATTCTCTGCGATTCGGCGCCTCTCTTAACCTAAATCTTAAGAAAGAGTTACCGATGATAACGAAAGATAAGCTTCAATCCGTATTGTGTGGGTTAATCTTTGCACAGCGTCAAAAAAGCCCTTTACAGTCTTGGTAAATGCGATATATTTCCGCGGGGTAAGTACATATCCGGGCTCGAAACTGCTTCTTCACGGAGATCTATGCGGAAATACAGTATCCGTCGTATTGCGACTCAGGCGACCCTTGTCCTGCTGTGCGCCGCTCTTCCTCTGATAGCCGAACCGTTGGCTCCCTTCGAGCTCGGTATCGAGAAGATCAATTCAGCGCGTTTGGGCGATAACGTCGAAATCTCCCTGATCAACAACACCGGCAGCGAGGTGTTCGGGCAGTTTCATCTGCTCGTCGGTTTCGATGTCCACCGACTGACTCTGAACTCGGTTGAGCAAGGGTTCGTGCCCTCTTTCTGCGATTGGGACACACTGACCTTCGTTGTGCATCCCTGCAATAACTGCGATTACCAATTGATAGAGATCTGGGGTACCGCTGACGATCCGTCGGTTCCTGGGACCCCGGATTGCTACTCACCGATCGGTGAATTCGCCAAGCTCAGATTCACTGTAACCACGGACACCAACGAAGCCGGCTTCTTCGGCGACGTTGCATTCTACTGGATCGACTGTTCAAGTAACACTTTAAATTCGGTCGCGCAAGACACGGTATTTCATGGGCGATTTGCCTATGACCAGGATGGCACTAACATCACTGGCGCTGATCCGTTTCTCGGCGGCACACTGCCCGGTTGTATCACTCCCGGTGAGCCAGTGCAGATCCGCGCCGTCAATACTACGAATGGCGGTGTGCAGATTTCCCAGGATTGGGGAGTTTACGGCGATGTCAACGGGGATGGCCGCTTCAACCTGGCCGACATCACCTACATGATCAATTACATCTTCCTGGCCGGCAGCGCCCCGAAAGACTTCCTGCACGGCAACTATGACGGCGACAGCATCGTCTCGATTGGCGACGCTGTGTTCCTCTTGAATTATCTGTTCGCGCTGCTCGAAAACCAGTAAGCGATTCTCCAAGCAAGCTGACTGCGGCCGGAATCCTATTCCGGCCGTTTTCCTTTACGCCTTCTATGGGCAAGGAGCCGGACCACCGCCGAATATGTAACTGATGAGATACACGGCATCTGAAATTGTGATTAATCCGTCGCAATTCGCATCACCTGACTCAAGCGGGTCGGGCGCGCCGCCCCCGCCGAAGATGTAGCTGATCAGGAAGACGGCATCGGAAATCGTGACAATACCGCTGCCGTCCGCATCGCCCGCGACATAGGGTCCGATCACGTGCTCAACAAACCATGCTTTAGCCGCATCGATATCCTGCACAAAGGTTGCCGAGTCGGTGTAGATGCCGACGCAGTGCGCCATGTAGACATGCAGAGTGTCGTCCAGTCCAAGAGTTAGCGATGGACCGATCGTGAATACGGCCATCTGATCGAGACTGTCATTGTTTACCGTATAGCTCGACGTCGTAAT
The DNA here is from genome assembly GCA_964576925.1 of uncultured Ignavibacteria bacterium. Taxonomy (GTDB): domain Bacteria; phylum Zixibacteria; class MSB-5A5; order CAIYYT01; family CAIYYT01; genus JADJGC01. The sequence goes on from CAZNWJ010000009.1 coordinate 47,091, forward strand.
CAACGGCCACATCAGCGCACGTGAAAGGTGGAACTGGGGATGAAAATAATCTCGCCAATGCACTGAGTGCACTGAAAACGGGAGCGTCGTCGTGTCGAGCACCGGACTGCCGATACTCTTGCGACCCAGGTAGACCGATGCTGCGAATCGCTCGCTGTTCTCTGCACATTCAAACGGACCGGATGAATAGTCTACCCCACGCACCTGCATCGACTTTCGTTCCGGCAGCCAGAAGGCGCGATTGTCAACCAGCGAATCACTGGGTATGTCCCAATCGCACAGCACGCCAAGTTTCAAGTTTGAGTGGGTCTGGTCGTCGAACGAGTAGTAACGAATATGTTGGATCACGAAGCGACAACTGGATGTATCGGTCGGCGCATACCAATCGATATCCATGCCCACTGTCGAGTCGCGCGTAACGAAGGTCCCTGATTTGTAGTACTCATAGTCAGCCAAGACCTGAGTCGGCTCGGTTGCGGTTCCCGAAGCGACATCGAGAAACGAGTGTAACGGGAGGGTGCCCTCGGCCCACAGCGAGTAGTTCAGGATTGAGTCAGGTCCGGACAAGTAACCCACAAGCGGCGAGATTCCGAACAAGTAGATTTCCGTCTTGCGGCTTATCTCGCACTCCAAACTTCCGATGAAGTTGAGTTGGACCTGCCCAGAATCCGAATCGACTGCATCGTTCCCGGCGTTACCGTCGCTGCGAACGTGGAGTCCCGTGCAGGGAGTCGAAATCGTGTCAAGGATTCCCGACTGCGGCGCTCTCGCCTTTGTCGCTCCCCAGTGCTTGGGACGATCAACTCGGGCAGATGTAAGCGCCGCGGCTTCATCGGATCCCAAGACGAACAGAACCCACAAGAGGCATGGAAATATGCGTCTGAGCATTTTGTCCCTCGCTGATGAGATGGATTTCAACGGCTGAGAGTTATAGAGTCAATTTAGATCGGCAAGCGCCCCTTGTCAATCGCTTAATATAGCTAAAATGGATCGATTCTTATCGATCGCCTGGAGCCTAATCCGTTACCGGCTGGTTTTCGACTTCGCGGAGCGAGAGGTGCTCCTTTTTAAGGTGGTAAATTCCTGCCAGCGTAATCGTGAAATACTGCGTGGCCCACATGACGATACTACAGGCTGCCGCGTTATCCGCCGGCACGTTATAGAGACTGAGACTCAAAACAGTCAAATACTGGTATGGCCCGATAAACCCCGGTGCATTGGGCAGCATGATTCCGACCGAGACAACCGCCAGGACAACGAAGGAGGCGTCGATCGGCAAGTAGCTCATATCGAACGCGAGAAAAATGAAGTAGTTCGACAACGCCATGATCACCCACAGCAGCGCCGATTGCGCCGAGATGATCAGCACCGATTTCGGATCTGACAATACCTGTAAACCGGAAGCGAACTTCGCAAGAATATCGCTGCCGACTTCCTGAATCCGCGCCGGGAAAATCTTCAGCGGCTTATTGAGAATGCGCAGGGTGAAGTCGGTGCGCAGCTTCAGCATCGACAACACGAGCACGGCAAACATCGTGACAGCCAGAAACGCCCAGCCCGCTGCTTCCAAATGCCGTAGATCTTCCGCTACCGACGCTGGAAATTCCTTAAAGAGAATGATCACTGTAAACAACGCCAGCAGCGTCAATAGGTCAAAAACGCGCTCTACCAGGGTCGTTGCCATCGCCGCTGAACGCGAGACGTCCTCGATCTTGCCCAAAGACAGCGGCCGCGCCAGTTCTCCCAGCCGCGCCGGGAGTATGTTCGAGGCCATGAACCCGATCATCGTCGCGGCGTACAAGCCGCGAAACGAGCACTTCTTGAGCGGATTGACCATCACGCCCCAGCGCCACGCCCGCAGCGCCATCGCGGCGAAGATCATGATAATGTTCGGAATCAACCACCAATAATTGGCTTGGCGAATCGCCTCGACCACCTTGGCCCACTCGATCTTCTCGACAAACAGGTACAGAAAGAATGCTGCGATAAGGATTCCGACGACGATCAGCAGCTTTTTACCCACGGCCTGCTCCCTCTGCGGCGGAGCGCTCAATTTCGGCAAACGACTCGCGCGCGCAACGCTCCCACGTAAACTTCGCCGCCCAGTTGATACCGCCCTCGCTCATCTGCTGGTGCCGGACTGAATTGGAGAGCAACTCTATGACCTGGTCAGCCAGTTGGCGGATGTTGCCGTATTCGTACAGCAATCCCGACACTCCGTCGCTCACCGAGTCGCGCAGACCCGGGACATTCGCCGCCACGACCGGCGTGCCGCAGGCATTTGCCTCGATATTGGTGATTCCCCATCCCTCCTTGGGGGAAGGATAAATCGAGAGGTGCGACCGGCGCAAGTACTCAAGCTTGCTTTCCAGCGTTACAAACCCCGTGAACTCGACCGCATCGCTTTGCCCGAGTCGCCCGGTCAATTCCCGGAGCGCCGGCAGATGATCGCCGTCCCCGACGATCAGGGCGCGCACAGTTGGCACTGCCCGCCGGATCAGCGGCAGCGCTTCGATCATGTGCTGTACTGATTTGTATTTCTTCAGCCTGCCGAGATAGAGGATCGTCGGCCGCTCGTAGCGCCGGCTTGCGGGATCGGGGCGATAGACCGTATGATCGACGCCGCATTCGGAGACCGCCACCCGTTCAGGGCGAATTCCGCGCGCAATCAGATCCTCTCGCGTCGACTGGCTGATTGCCAAGAATCGTGAGCTGCGGTACACGCGCGGAATCGGCTTCTCAGCCAGATAGACATAGCTGGCGATAGCCACGTTGGCTTCCTGGTAGATGTTCTTGCCGAAAAGATGCGGTATAACGGCCAGGTGCGGCCGGTCGATAAACAGCGGCAGATAAAAGGGAATCTTGTTGATATCTTCCACGACCACGTCGTACGGTTCACGGTCGAGCAAACGGGTGATCATGCGCATCGCCACAAAATTGAAATTGTAGCGATTGCCGGAGCGAATGATGCGAATACCGCTGATTTCTTCCTCGGCGCGGCCCCCGGGATAGTTGGAGCACGCCAGCGTCACGTGGTGCCCCCAGCGGACCACACGCGTGAGGATTTCCTCAAAATGGACCTCGGCGCCACCCGCCTGCGGGTTGGTCTGGTCCTGCCAGTTAACCGCTAAAATTCGCAAGAGCTAAACGTGCTGTTACTTGGATCCGCCGGGAATGTCCACGCCGCGCAAGTGGACGCCACTTTGCTCGGCTTTGAGTTCGCGCACTTCGCGCAAGGCCGCCTGCGCGTCGGTATCCGATGGATTGCTCGCCACCCAGCGATTCAGCGAGGATTCCATGCTATCATAGAGAGAGTCGCGGAAATACAAGTTCAGCAACTGGCGATGGAAGCGACTTTCATTTGGAAATTCTTCCAGCTTGCGATTCAGCAAGGAATACGCCTGCTGTTTGCGGCCGGTGCGATGAAAATCCCCGGCGATCGACAGCCACACATCGTTGGCCTCCACACTGGTCGGCGCGCTGCGGATCAACTCCTCGACTTTCTCGAGAGAATCCATGTCGGCATAGAGCTGCATCAGGTAGATGTAGCTGCGCCACTCACCCGGCACGACCTCGATGGCCTTCTCCACCATCGCCATCGCATTCGCGCGGTCGCCTCGCTGCCGCAGTTCCTCGGCGGCATACAAGAACCCCGCCGCATAGTTGTTCGTCAGGCGAGTTGCGTTGTCGTCCTTATAGATGCTCGAATCGGCCACGCCCCGATAACGAAACTGATTGAGGTAGAGATCAACCGTCGCTTCAAGATCGACCATATTGCGGCCCTTCTCGCGCTTCAGCCGGTACATCATCCCCTTCATCTCCAGGTTATCTTCAATCGGCTGGCCGCGGAACAGGCGATTTTCTTGCGACACGGTGACGGCAAAATGGATCGGCGTCTTCCAATTGTTCGTGCCGATGATGTTGTCGATCATCTTGTCCTGAATGCGACGAATGCTGCCGTCCGGCAGGCGTTCCGGCATCAAGGCCTCAATCTGCGCGTCGGTCAGGCTGATCGGCACACCCATTTCGTTCTTGAGTTGCTTGATGTACCAGTCCGTGTTCAGCAACGAGAGATTGGCAATCTTGACATCCTTGCGGATGCCATAAACCTCCTGCAAACACCAGACCGGGAAGGTATCATTGTCGCCGTTGGTAAACACCACGGCATTGGAATCCGCCGAAATCAGCAGGTTGTATGCGTAGTCGTAGGGGATGTGGTTTTTCGAGCGGTCGTTCTCGAAGTAACTGGCCCGGATTGCATTCAACGGGAGAACGAGCAACACCAGCAGTGCGTAAGTCGCCTGCGGCATGCCCTTCTTGCGCGTCCAGTTAGAAACCATTTCCCAGAGCGTAATCACGCCGATACCGATGGCCAGCCCGAAGAGGATGAAACCCGGCTGCCAGAAATAGTCTCGATCGCGCACTTCGAGATTCGCCTCATCACCCGGTATGACAAACGGTCGTGTCCCGTCGGCAAAGTTCATGTATATCACGAGTCCGATCGTGGCCGCGAGTATCATCAGGAAAAACGGCACACCCTTTTTCCAGCGCCGCAACACGACTTCGAACATGCCGAGCAACCCCAGCGGGAAAAGCGTAAATACGAATTTTGCGCCGCTGACGCCGTACTGGTCCTGGAAGAAACCCCAGAAGCCCATCCGCGGATGCGTCCCGAACTGGTTCTCCCAACTGCCGCGCCGCGTGAACATCCGTTCAACCATCGACATCTGTCCGTACTGCTTGCGCTCGAGGAAATCCTCGAATTTCTTCCACGTGTCCGGCGCGTTCTCATTAATAGCCGGTTTCTCGGCGGAACGAACGATGATGAACAACTGGCAACTGAAGGCGATGCCGGCCGCTACCATGATCGCAAACGGCAGATTGACCTTAGTGCGGTTCTTTGCAATTGACCAATCGATCAAAAGAATGATTGTCCAGACTCCGCCGATGTATATGAACTTGACAAGCGACGATACCGGGATAATCAAGACTGCGCAGGTGACCCAGAACCGCCAGTTCCTGCGCAACCCTTCGTCTAAGATCAGCATCATCATGATCAAAAACGGCATGATCAGGTAAGTTGTCAGATGCACTGAAGTGGACAAGATGGCCAGGAAAAATATCAGCACCAGATACTTGGGCGCCTCCGCGGTACCGCGCACTTCGGCCCACCGGAGCGTCAGCCAAATCAAACCCGTAATCAAGAGCATCGAAAGGCCGTAGACTTCCGCCTCGACCGATGAACTCCAGTTCGTGGTCGAAAACGACATCAGGAGCGCGCCAATCACGGCGCCGGTGTGCATGCCAATCCGGCGGAGCGTATCGATGTTGTCTCCGAACCAGTCGCGCACCAGCTTGACGATTACGAAATAGCCAAACATCGAGGCCGCTGCGCTGCTGGCAACGGAAAGCAGGTTGATTCTAAAGCCGATATCGGCCGCTGTCGGAAGAATCGAGAAGATCCGGCCCAGGAGCACGAACAACGGGGCGCCGGGCGGGTGGGGAATTCCCAGGATGTAGGAACAGGCAATAAACTCGCCGCAGTCCCAGAAGGAGACCGTGCGTTGAACTGTCATCAGGTAAATCAAAAACGAAAAGAAGAATACAAAAAGCCCCAGACCCAGGTTGAGCTTATCGACCTTTTCAAGTCCGAATTTCTGCTCCGTTTCAGCCAATCCATCCTCCTCAATTCACAGCGTCGCAACGACATCAGGTATACAACGGTGCGTCGTTACGGTTGACGGAATTTGGCGCGGAATATACTACGAACGCCCTTTTCTTCCAACCGAAAAGTAGACCTTGCCTCCCCCGGTCCGATCGTGTAATTCCTACTCGGCGCCGGCGCGCGTCGCCCTACCCCTCCTTGCTCCATTCGACTTCTTCCAGATGCTTGAGAACGGCATCGAGAATGCCGTTGACGAATCGTGCAGCTTCCTGCGAAGAGTACTTCTTGGCCAGCTCGACACCTTCGTTCACCGCTACCCGCGAAGGAATATCGGGAAACGCGACCAACTCACAGATTGAGAGCCGCAGGATATTCTTGTCAACCATCGCGATCCGTTCCAACCGCCAGTGCTCCGAGAAGCGCTCGATCCGCTGGTCGAGTGCCGGCGTCAGCTCTACTACCTTGCGAAACAAGCGGTCGGCGTAACGCTGATTTTCTTCGCTAAGATCAGATTCCGCGATCAGACCACTGGTCACCGAATCAATTGGTTCCCCGGTTGACTCGAGTGCATACAGGCATTTGAGCGCCAATTCGCGGGCTTTCTTACGCTGCCCCATTTCTACTTGATCATCCCGAACAGGTTCACCATTTCGACCGCCGACATGGCCGCATCCCAGCCCTTGTTGCCGCCCTTGGTTCCGGCGCGCTCGATCGCCTGCTCAAGATTGTCGCAGGTGATCACGCCGTAGATCACCGGAATGCCGCTTTGCATCGACAACGACGCGATACCCTTGGTCACCTCGGCGGCGATGTACTCAAAATGCGGCGTGTCGCCGCGAATCACCGCGCCGAGACAGATCACGGCGTCATACTTTTTCGCCGCCGTGAGTTTTGCCGCCAGGTACGGCAGCTCGAACGAGCCCGGCACCCAGTATTCGTCGATCGCCTTTTCGTCGGCACCGTGGCGCACGAGGCAGTCTTTGGCGCCTTCCAGCAACCGCTCAGTGAGCAGCGAATTGAATCGCGCCACGCAGAGCGCAAATTTGCGGCCGCCGGCATTCAGTTCTGCTTTGTAGACTTTTCCCATATCCTCTCCCTCACTTGATCGTTCCCAATAAATGTCCCAGCTTATCGCGCTTCGTCTCAAGATAGCGCTGGTTGTGCAGCGTTGGCGGCACTACCGATGAAATCCGCTCCGTTACCTTCAGCCCATAACCTTCGAGGCCGATGATCTTGCGCGGATTGTTTGTGATGAGCCGAATCGTCGACAATCCCAGGTCCGCCAGAACCTGTGCGCCGATACCGTAATCGCGCAGGTCATCCTTGAAGCCCAGGTCGTTATTCGCTTCCACGGTGTCGCGCCCCTGATCTTGCAGTCCATAGGCCAGGATCTTGTTGGCCAGGCCAATTCCGCGACCTTCCTGCCGCATGTAAAGCAGGACGCCTTCTCCTTCGCGCTCGATTTTTTCCATCGCCGCGCGCAGCTGACCACCACAATCACAGCGGCACGATCCGAAGACGTCTCCGGTCAGGCACTGCGAATGCACGCGTACCATCACATTCGCCTTGCCGCTGACATTGCCTTTGACCAAAGCCAGGTGATGATGATCGTCAATGTCTGAGCGATATAGGTGCAGCCGAAAGTGACCGTGCTCGGTCGGAAAATCGACATCGACCACTTTGTGCACCAGATTCTCGTGTTTGTGGCGATAGGCGATCAAATCCTTGATGGTGATCAGTTTCAGTCCAAACTTGTTTGCGATCCCGCGCAATTCGTCGACTCGCGCCATCGTGCCATCCGCCGACATGATCTCGCACAACACACCTGCCGGCTTGAACCCCGCAAGTCGTGCTAAGTCAACCGAGGCTTCGCTGTGCCCGGCGCGTGCCAGCACACCACCCGGCAAGGCCTCGATGGGAAATACGTGACCCGGCCGCGCCAAATCCTCGGCCTGACACTTGTCGTCCATTATCTGACGAATCGTCTCGGCGCGATCAAATGCCGAGATGCCCGTGGTTGTCCCGCGGCGCGCGTCCACGCTCACCGTAAACCGCGTCCCGAGCAGCGCCGTGTTTTCGTGCGTCATCGGCCCCAGTTTGAGCCGTTCGATGGTCGGGCGCGTCAGGGTCACGCACACCAGACCCCGGCCGTGTGTCACCATAAAGTTGATCGCTTCCGGCGTGGCGCGATCCGCCGCTAGAATGAAATCGCCTTCATTTTCGCGGTCTTCGTCGTCGACAACGATGATAATCTTGCCGGCGCGAATGTCATTGATCGCCTCGGCGACGCTGTCGAACAGCCGTTCTTCGCCCTGCTTCAACGTAATGTCAGGCATCCCCTGACCTCCTGTATCGGAAGAATTAGTAGCCATACCGTTCCAAGGCCTCCCAACTTAGTTGTCCCTCTTTCGCTTCTCTTCGCCGCTGCACATACTTGCCCAGAATGTCGAATTCAAGGTTGACTATGCTGCCCGGCCGCAATTTGCCGAGTGTGGTCGCATTCCAGGTCTGCGGAATGATACTCACCCGGAATCTCTCTGTCGCAATGTCATATGCTGTCAGACTGACGCCGTCGATCGCGATGGAGCCCTTCTCAACAACGAGTGCGGCATGCTCGCGCGGATAGGAAAACGTCAGAATCCAGCTTCCCGCAGCGGGCGTGATGTTTTCGCAGCGTCCAATCGCATCCACATGCCCCTGGACAAAGTGCCCGCCAAGACGGTCGCTCGGTCGCAGCGCCAACTCCAGATTGACTCTCTCTCCGCTCGTTAGACTTCCCAATTTACTTTTCGCAAGCGTCTCGGCAACAGCCGTGGCCGTAAAGTTCTCGCATGCCCTGCCAATCGATTCGGCCGTCAGGCAGACCCCGGAGATCGCGACGGAGTCGCCAATGGCAATCTCGCCGGCCAACTTCGTCGCAAGCGTCAGGCGTCGATTCTCGCCATGCGTTTGAATATCCTGGATGACACCAATGTCTTGAATGATTCCGGTGAACATGTTAATCCTTCGGAAAAGCCTCCACCCAAATGTCGGTGCCAATCGTCGCAACGGAATGAATCTCGAGATTCAACGTATCGCTTATCGATCGCAGCGATGATGACTCAAAGGCTGCGATCCCGCCTCCCAACAACCGAGGCGCGATGACCAGGATGACTTTGTCAACTAATCGTTCGGCGAGAAACTGGCTGAAGATAGTCTTTCCGCCTTCAACCAAAATGCTGGCGACGCCATCGCCGGCGGCAGTCCGCAGCAACTCGCGCAGGTCAAGCCTTCCGTTGCTTCCTTTGATAAGCCAATTCGTGCCAGGACTCTCCTGGCTCGCCGTACTCGGCAAACAAAGCACGGTCCGGTCGCGCCGCTCTGGAGAGAGCGCTTTGCAAGAGCAATCGAACTCCGCCTGCGAAGTAATCACCAATCGCAACGGATCGCTCCCATGACCATGCGCGGTCAATTCCGGATCATCTTTTCGGATCGTATTCGCTCCGACCAGGATTGCATCATGATGGGCGCGCAGTTCGTGGACCCGGCGGCGCGACTCCTCCGACGTAATCCATTTGGAGTCCCCTGCTGCGTCCGCGATCTTGCCGTCCAGCGTCTGCGCAATCTTCAAAGTTACAAACGGTAAGCCGGTGTGAACGAATTTCAGGTACGCCTCATTGAGTCGGCGAGCTTTCTCTTCCTCGACTCCGAGGACGACTTCAACGCCTGCTGTTCGCAAATGATCCAGCCCGGCGCCGTTAACCTGCGGGTTTGGGTCAACCATCGCCACGATCACGCGCCGGATTCCCGCCCTTTCGATGGCATCCACGCACGGCGGCGTCTTCCCGTAATGCGCGCAGGGCTCAAGATTGACAAACAGGTCGGCGCCCTCTACGGGTTCACTGGTATGCGCGAGAGCATCAACTTCGGCGTGTCTTTCACCGAAGGCGCGGTGATAACCTTCCCCGATCACCCGGCCATCCTTGACAAGCACAGCACCCACCAGCGGATTAGTCCGCGTCTTTCCGCGGCCCATTTCCGCCAGTTTGAGTGCGCGCTGCATGTAGTCGACACTTGACACAAAAAAACCCGAAGTCACCTTCGGGGTTCAAGGCTGTCACCTGCCGGCATTGACGTAACATCGCATGGCAAGCACACAACCGACCGCGTATGCGCGCACGCGCTCGCGATCTGGCCTTCTTCCATCCGGACTGTACCGTCGGCACCGGAGTTTCACCGGTTCTGTCCCTGTTTTCTGGACTCGCGGGCTTTACCGCCGATCGAGGAATTTCACCTCACCCCGAAGGCACCTAATTCTACCTGTTATACGCAGACAGTCAAGCGCAATCTGCCGCTTTTTTCTAAAGCTTGTCCACGTCGACGCTGTAGCGTTTCTCGAGTTCCAGCAAGAACTCGTAGGAGCCGTCGGTGATTTGTCCCTGCCGGCCTGCCTCCTTTAACTTCTTGAGCGCCTCCACCTTATCCGGCACATGGCGAAGGAACTTGGGGTCTAACGTGATGACCGAGCCGAATCCCGATGACATCGCCTTTTCCCACTCCGGAAACGGCGTCGTCAAGAACGTTGCACCACGATCGATCGCCATATCCATCGTCAATTTGTGCTCGTGACCGGGCCGCCCTCGCTTTATCGGCACATGCCACGCCCTGGCGGTCTGACGGTCAACCAGCCCATAAGCGTCGAGAATGTAAACCCCCGGTCCGGCAGCAAATCCGAGGTAGCCGATATTGCCCGCCGAATAAACGATTCGATAGTCAATCGCGTCGCTGAGTCCTTTGAGTTCCGTGCCCATTTTCCACCAGACATGCTCAACAGGATCTTCAAACAACGCCCGATACGGCGGATGGTAAAGGTCGTAGTATTGCCGCTCGTCGGCGATGTGCACCGCTCGCTGTGGCGGTTTCAGCGGCACCAGGACGAGAATTATGGTCAGCGCCAGCGCAGTACCCGCCCCAATCAGCTTGGTGTTGCGGGAACTGAACAGCCGGTCCGGCAAGTCATTCAGAAGGATCACGACGATCAGCATCGGCGGCAGCAGAAAACGATAACCCATAAAATCGCCGCCGAGGCGCACGACATATATCGTCAAGATCACAGCCTGAAGCAGCATCACGACACGCGGCAAACTCGTGAAGTAGAGCCGCCGCAGTCGCGCAGTAAACAGAATCAGCGCACCGGAGAGTATCACCACTCCCAGAAACACCGGCGAGTATCTCCAGAAATGATCGAAGTACACCCAGCCCTGGGACCAATAGGCGCCCAAGCCCTGCTTGGCATAGTATGTGTTCGGAAAGAATTCGCCATAGTACGCCCAGCGGAATAAGTGGTACGATCCCGCGATCAGGGCAATCGGAATCGTGAGCCGCATCAGGCCTTGCCAGAGGGACCGCGACTCGTCCGAACGCTTCTTCAAAGTGCTCACCAGTGCCTTGGCGCCATAGACCGCATAGAAGACTGGAATCATGAGCACCAGCTCCGGTCGCGTCAAATAAAGTGCCGCCAGGAGCGAGCCGTGAAGATACGGTTTTGTCAGCAGGTCATTTCGTTTGTAAGAAATGAAGAACCACGCCATCAGCAGCACGACGAGCGGGAACTCGAGCCCACTAACCGAGAAGTCGCGAAAACCACTGTGCGTGAACAGCAGCAGCGCCGCCAGCGGAATTGTCACCACAGAATCATCCTCGCCGCGATCCTTGAAGAGAATCAGGCACATCGCCACGAGCGAGATAACCAGGCTGAGGAGCAATGCCGAAGCCCGGACGTGGAGGCCAAGAAATGTGGGAATCGAAATCAGAAAGAGCCAGAGCGGGTGAGTAAAGCCCTCGACCCGGTCTCCGACGTTGTATACTAACCCGTCACCGTTGATCCAATTCTGCACGTACCGGAAGGTGATATAGGCGTCTTCGCACGCCCACAGCCGCGTGACCAATGCGTAGAATCCGACAGCAAGGAACAGGCCTTTGATGATCTGCTCGTGTCGTAATTTCATGGTTGGCAGAATAGCAAATCCGTTGATGCCTGACAAGTCGTCATCGCTGCATATTGATTGCCTGGGAAACTAAAGACGCCTATGGTAGTACTTGTATGAAATGACATTTCGGAGGAAACCGTAATATGTCAACGCTCTCCTCGTGGGCTAACCGCGTCACGATCGCTCGTATCGGACTCGTCTTCTGGCTCGTTTTCCTCGTTTACGACAACAATCTCTGGGCGCGGCTGCTGGCGGCATTTCTCGCCATCCTGGTTATCGTCGGCGACTGGCTTGACGGCTTCCTCGCCCGCAAGCTGCATCAATCTTCACAGCTCGGAAGCGTCCTCGATATTGCCGGCGACCGCATTATTGAAACCGTCCTTTGGATCGTTCTTGCTGATCTTGAACTCGTACCCGTCTGGATACCGATCGCGGTAACTTCGCGCGCCATCCTGACCGACAGTATACGAAACTACCTTCTCAAGTACGGCTACACGGCGTTTGGAGACTCAACGATGATGCGCAGCGCCTTCGGCCGCTTTATCACCGGTTCGCCGATCATGCGCACCGGCTATGCCATTCTCAAAGCCTTTACTTTCAGTTGGCTACTCCTGATCTCGGCTTGCGATCGCTTGTGGCATGAACTCCCCTTCCTGACCGAGAGCTTCATTAGTACAAGCTACCTGATCGGATACATCGCGGCCATCGTGACCGCCGTAATCTGCATCGTTCGGGGAATTGCCCCAATTGTGGAGGGAGCCAAGCTCATTGGCGAACTGGACCGGTCGAGGACCTGAGGTCCCCGACCAATTGTTTTAGCAGCAGGTGTTTTTCTCGTCGGCTGTTCGCTTGACCGCGATTGTGAATCCCTCGCCGCCATAACGATCAGTGACAAAATCAATGTAGATATTGCCCCGTTGTGTGAGCATCTGATACAACCCGGAATCGATATAGGCGTTAATGCCGTTCGATTCCAGCTTCTCTAAACCCTGATTGGACTCTTCCAGAGCCATCCCCATCTGGGGACCGCTTCAGCCGGCGCCTTGAAGATAGATGATCAGTGATTTGCCGGCAGCATGTTCGGATGCCAGAATTCGACTTAAGGAATCGCGGGCGTTGTCAGTTACTACGAGCATAAATCGGCATCGTCCTTTCTCTTGATTTGATCGGCAAATTGCCAAAACGATGCAAGTTCTTTTGCCCATCTACCACATGGTGAATGTAAACCCGACTCCAAGAGTCTGCTTTACGCGACCCTTCTTGCTGACCTCTTTGTCATACAAAAACTGGTTATAGAGAAACACTGACATGATCTTGCTGACTGACACCTTTACGGAGTTTTCAAAATTGACGTCGATCGCCTTCCAGAAATTCTCGAACTCTGTGCCCTCGACTTCATCCGACTGCGAGGAAAACAGCGCCTTGTAGAGAGTCAACTTGCCGACGTATTTCACGCGCTGGCCGAGTGTCAATTGCGCATCGGTGACCGATTCCAGACCGCCATCGGTCAACGTCGAGTCGGTTGTCGCCAGGCTCGCCGTGTCGGTGATCACGTTCTTGAACAACTGCCGCAGCGCCAGACCCAACCGGCTGCCGACTTCATCTTTGTCCTTCTTGTAGAAGCTCCGCGCCACACCCGTCGAGTAAGTCAGTTTAAGCGGGTTGAGATAGCGCTTCTTCGGCTGGTAAGAGGCATCGAGAAATTGGCTTTCGAGGCGAACTGCGAGGTAGGGATCGACTACCAGATTCAAGGGAAAGGTCGCCACATTTTCCCAGTCGATCAGATCGGTCGATTTCTTCGGTTTGCTCCACTGCTTCGATTCCTCGTCCTGGGTCGTGGTCTGTCCGTAAGAAAGTTTCAGCGTCGACTTGAGGTTGAACTTGTGGCTGAAGCGCCGTTCAGCCTTGGCGTTGAGATTGCTCACCCAGGTGAATGTCCCGGCCTCACCTCCCGTCCACGAGTCAGAATAAGCTGTCTGCGCCATCTGGACATCAAACACCATGGTCTTCTGCCAGCGCAAGGCAATGATCGAATCTATGCTGACGGCGTTATCCTGCGCCAGAGCCGGCACGGCCAGCGCGATCATCATCAGTGCAAAAAGGGCTCGTCTCATATTCTTCTCCTTACTTGAAATCCATTTCCAGAAGTTGAACCACAAATCGACCATAACAACGAAGGGAGAGTGAAATCTGTTGGCACGGAAACGTGACTAAACGGCCTAACGCAGTTCGTCCTGAAGTTTCTCCAGGGCGCTCGATTCGCCCAGGAGAACCAGCACTTCATCGGGCTGGAAGACACGGCTGCCCTCAGGCAACAAAGTCGTCTTGGCGGGCATCGTCTGGCGAATCAATACGACCAGCACATTGTAATCTCGGCGAATGTTCAGGTCGGCGAGTGTCTTGCCCACGAAGCGATCTGGCACGGCCAGCTCAAGAAGCTGCAGGCCTTCGCCAATCTCGATTTGTTCGATGACATTCGGGAAGCGCAATTGATTCGAGACGCGCAAAGCCGTATCGCGCTCCGGAAACACGACGGAGTCGGCGCCGATCAGATCGACGATCTTGCCTTGATCATCCGAAATCGCCTTGACCATGATGTGTTTGACCCCCATCTCTTTCAAATACAGCGTGGCCAGAATTGACACATCGACGCTGGTACCAAGGCTGACGACAACGACGTCGCAACTCGTCAGGTCGAGTTCCTGCAGGGTCTTGCGATCCGAGGCATCGCCAACCACCGCCTGCGTCACGTAGTCTTTGACATCTTCAATCTTCTCGCTGTCGGTGTCGATGACAATGACATCGTGGCCGTTTTTCGCCAAATCAAGAGCGAGAAAGTAGCCGAAGCTGCTGAGACCGATTACCGCAAATGAACGCCTTGCCATACTTCTCCCGTGCTCAATAGAACCGATTTATCCCACCGCGAGCAAATACAAAATCCTTAACCGATGACGACGCGGCCTTCCGGGTAACTGATCCGGCTCGCCGGGCGAGTCCGGCTGATCGCCAGCGCCAGCGTAAGCGGCCCGACGCGGCCGATGAACATCAGCAACACCAATGTCACCTTGCTCAACGGCGCCAGTTTCGGCGTGACACCGGTTGACAACCCCACCGTGCCGAATGCGGAGATCGCTTCGAACAGCAACTCCACAAACTTTTCGCCCGAGGCGCGGTGCCCGACGCCACCGGTTTCGAAAACCTGCAACAAGAGCGCTCCGGCGATGACGATAATCGTTGCCAGTATCGTAAACGTCACCGCTTCGGCCTGTACAAACAGACCGAGGCGCCGACCGAAGAAAACGACCTCATCGTGACGTTTCAGCCGCGCCCGCACAATACCCATCAAGACGGCAAGAGTCGAGGTCTTGATCCCACCGCCTGTGGAACCCGGCGAGGCGCCGATAAACATCAAGATCATGATTACGAATAACGTCGCTCCCGACATCGCGCCGATACTCAGCGTATTGAAACCTGCCGTACGCGGCGATACCGATTGAAAGAGCGAACTGTAAATGCGCTCGGTCCAGCTCATGCCTGCCTGTACGTTATTGTATTCCAGAAGTCCGATCAGCACGGCGCCCGCAACGATCAAGATCATCGAGGTCGTAATCACGATTCGCGAATGAGTCGAGAAGCGATAAGGCGGTTGCTTCCAATAACTCGTGCCGCGGATAAACCCGATGCGCTCCAGGAATAGCCGCCCGCGCGACTTGATGAATTGGAAGAGCTCAAGAAACGCGATGAAGCCGATTCCGCCGAGGACGATTAATCCCATAATCGTGAAATTCACCGTCGGGTTGCCGACATAGCGTTCGAGGTTGTCCGAATGAAGCGAAAAGCCGGCATTGCAAAACGCCGAGATTCCGTGAAAGATCGACGACCAGATCGCCTCATTGCTTGGCATGTCGCGCTCAAATCGCGAATAGAGCAGCAGTGCTCCGACCGCTTCGATAATGAGGCTGATACTCACCACCGTCCACAATAAGCCGCGCGGACTTGTCTTGTTGGTCTTGCCCAGACTCTGAGAAAGCAATGCCGAATCCCGCAGCGACAAGCGGCCGGCAAAGATATATAGCAGAAATGTCGAGAAGGTCATGATTCCGATCCCGCCCAACTGCATCGCCAGCAAGATCACGAATTGACCGGTGCTGGTAAAGTAGGTGCCGGTATCGACCACCGTCAATCCGGTTACGCAGGTCGCGGAAGTAATCGTAAACAGCGCGTCAATGAAGCTGATTGACCCCATCGTTGTGCATTGAGGCAGCATGAGAATCAAGGTCATCAAAAGGATGAACCCGGCAAAACTCAGCGCGAGCAGCTTCTCCGGCGCCAACCGCTTGAGCGGCTTAAACGACACGTTTATCGGGCGTGTCAACTGTATCCTTGCCATAATCGCTGAAGATTAAACAGTGTGATTACGGCAAAGGCAAATGAATTCGAACGACCGCACGATCTACCGCTACCTCGGTGCCCCATCGCTTGCGGTGGGTGTTGCTGCGGAACGTAGGTCACATTCCAGATGTCTATTTCATAACCGGTAGCCCACCCGGAGCGCAGCGAAGGGTGGGGCTTGTCCGTGGTTCAGAGCAGCAACGGAATGGACAACGGTAGGTCGAATCCCTGTGTTCCATCTCACGCGCGGTCGAAACCACTCAGTCGGCAGTGGTATTGTGACCACAGCGGTATTAGTGGTCTCGACCTACAAACTCATGGGTACGATTCCCTCTACTCCCCAAACCCCGGCACGAAGTTGCCGTTCTTGTAGATCACTTCCCCGTCGCCGATGATTTCGCCGCCGTTGCGCAGATTGCACACCATGTCCCAATGCAGACCCGATTGATTCGTGCCGCCGGCTTCGTAAATCGAGTTACCGACTGCCAGATGACACGTGCCGCCGATCTTCTCGTCGAAGAGAATGTTCTTCGAGAAAGTCTGGATATGGTAGTTGGTTCCGATCGCAAACTCACCGACCCGCTTGGCGCCTTCGTCCATCTCCAGCATCTTGCGCAGGTACTCGACATTCTTGTCGGCGCTAAAGTCAGTCACGACGCCGTCCTTAAAATGCAGCCGGACATTCTCCACTTCGCGTCCGCCGTAACAGGCTGGATACGTGTACGTGATCACGCCGTTGGTCGAGTCTTCCAGAGGAGATGTAAACACCTCCCCATCCGGGAAATTCTCTTTGCCGTCGCAGTTGATCCACTTGCGCCCGGCGACCTTCATCTTCAGGTCGGTATCGGCGCTTTTGACATGAATTTCCGAGAGCTTGTTTAAGCGCTCGCACAGCTTCGCCTGCTGGGCCGAAATCTTCAACCAGTGACTCACCGGATCGTCCGTGTCACAGTATCCCGCCGAGTAAACGAAATCCTCGAAATCGGTCAGCGACTTGGCGGCCTCCTGCGCATCCGCAGCCCCCGGATACAGCGTCCCGCACCAACGCAGCGAGCCGTCGGCTACGCGATTGAAGAAGATTTGGAGGTAATCCTTGCGTGAGGCCTGCGTCTTGGCCTGCCGCTGGGGATCGATATTGCTCATGAATTTGGTATTTTCGGAACACCACACGTGCAGATAGGCGTCAATTTGCCTGACCTCTTCCTTGTCGAGCGAATGCATAAACGTAAGTTGCTCTTCGTTTGCTTCCTTGAAGAATGTCTCCGAGAGCGTTTCGCTCGAAAACCGCACAAAAGGATGAGCGCCCTTGCGCAGCGCCAGCCGGTAGACCTCGCGAATCAGCGGCAGCGCCTGGTACGGCCCGCGAATCTGGAAATAGTCGCCCTTCTTAATCGACAGCGAGTAGTCGACCATGACACTCGCCAGCTTACCTACCCGTGGATCCATTGTTCACCTCAATCGAAACAGATTATTGCGATTCACATAGGTCCGAACTCCCGTGGTTCGGACTGATTTCCCATTCTACCCGATCATACCTATAGGTCAAGAGCGTGCAATATATTGGACGAATCCTGCAAGTCAAATCACTCGAATTGCTTCCCCGCCCTGGATTCCGTTCACGACAAGCTTGCGTACGGGTTTTAAACTGCGCAGTTTCAGATACTTACTGCTTTGTTGAAGAATCATCCCGATTCGGCATGATTTTGACACTATTGTTGTCCGGCAAAGTGGCTTTAGGTGAATTTAGGTCAAAATCAGTGTCATTTGCCGGTAAACGGAATCGGAATCGAACCATGAAACAAAACGCGGTGTATAAGCGTTGTAAATGAAGAGGATAGCAGGCCACGTTTAATCCAGCACTCGCCGGCCCGAAGCAGAAAATGTACCATAGTGGAGATAAAATCATGCGACCACATCACGGAGGAACAACCCATGAAAACTGAGTTGCGCGTCCGCATCTACGCACTCATGCTCGCGATTGTCGCGATGAGCGTCATTTGGATTGTCGGATCGGGCGATGCCGCTCAGTCCACGCTCCAGAACGTCGTCTATGGCAATAACGTCTACGCGCAGGCAACGACCGGCAGTCCCAAAACTGCCGAGAATGCACCCTCGCAACGCCACTCGATCGCTTATTACACCAAGATGATGGCCGACATTGCCTACCGCATCCATTCGCGCTACATGGAAGATGTCGATCCGGAGAGCCTGATTGAGGCTGGTATCGAGGGCATGCTGTCTAATCTGGACCCCTACAGCGTCGTGCTCAAGCCGAAGTCGTATGAGTCGCTGATGGAGAATACTCACGGCAAATACGAGGGCGTCGGGATGCAGATCGATCTCCGCGACGAACGCGTGACGATTATCGCCCCGATGGAGGGCACTCCCGCCTGGCGGATGGGCTTCCGCGCCGGCGACAAGATCATGAAGATTGACACCGTTTCGACCGAGGGTATGAAGACCGACGAGGCTGCCAACCTGATGCGCGGCCCGGCAGGTTCCAAGGTCAAGCTGACGATTCAGCGCCCCGGTATCGACTACCCCCTGGAGTATGACGTTGAACGCGCGGTCATCGAACTTCATTCCGTGCGCTATTACGGCATGGTTCAGCCCGGCATCGGCTACGTCCGCATCGACAAGTTTGCGGAAACCACGACGGACGAACTTAAAGCCGCGATTCTCGACATGAAGGAAAACATGGGGATGGAGTCGCTGGTATTTGATCTCCGCTCTAATGGCGGCGGCCTGCTCGATCAGGCGATCACCGTTGCCAACCTGTTCCTGCCGAAAGACAAGTTGATTGTATACACTCAAGGCAAGTATCCGACTTCACAGTCCAAGTACTTCTCGAAGGAAGAGCCGATCTTCCCGGACGGCGATCTCGTCGTTCTGGTGAATGGCGGTACGGCCTCGGCATCTGAAATCGTCTCGGGTGCTCTGCAGGATTGGGATCGCGGCGTGGTCGTTGGCAACACGACCTTCGGCAAAGGACTTGTCCAGCAGATCTTCGGCGGCCAAAACGGCGAAACCGCGCTCAAACTGACGACCGCCAAATACTATATCCCTTCCGGCCGCTGTATTCAGAAGCCGGAACGCGCCAAGAAGAACTGGCATCCGGAAACCGAGGAAGAGATCACGCTCGAAGAGAAGAGTGATGAAGCGACCGGAGGCGAAGTCTATCAGACCGCCGGTGGACGGCGCGTGGTCGGCGGCGGCGGTGTGATTCCTGATGTTATCGTCGAAGACGAAACCTGGAAGCCGATCGAATACAATTTGGTCCGCAAGAACATGTTCTTCGAATTCGCGATCGATTACACGACCGCGCACAAGAACTTCCCAAAGAACTTCGAAGTCACCGACCAGATCGTTGCCGATTTCCGGAAGTATATCAAGGATAAGAATTTCGATTACAAGACGGCGCTGGAGCTCGACCTCGAAAAGTTCGAGGAAACCGCGAAGGAGATGAAGAAGGAAAATCTCTTTGCGGCCGATGTCGCCCAGATGAAGGCGTTAATCGAAGCCGAAAAGGCGAAGGACTTCGACGAATCGCTGCCGTATATCAAGCAGTCAATCAAGCGCGAGATCCTGCGCAAGGAATTTGGCGAGAAGGGTATATACGAGGAGATCACCCTCAAAGAAGACCCGCACGTCAAGCAGGCTCTCGAGCTGCTCAAAGACAAGACCAAGTACGGCACGTTGCTGAAACCTGTGGCGAAGAAGGACCAGGGCTAAAGCGCCGCAGCCGAGAGAGTGACTGCTGCAAGTCAAGGGCGGCCGCTATCGCGGCCGCCCTTTCTTTTTGTGCCGGGCGTTTTCTCGATTTGACAGCGAACCTTTAACTTCTAAATTCGACGGTAGTACACATGGAGGTGGATCAATTGGGTCGACTTAAAACCGCAATCATTGTTACCCTGATCGCGCTGGCCGGCGCTTCACTCGCCTGGCAGGCCCTGGCACAATCGACGACGAAATCAAAACCCGCCAGGGAGCGCTCGATCGCCTATTGGAGCAAGCTTCTCTCGGACATGGCGCTCTCGATCCGCGAGAGCTACATGGAGGAAGTCGGCAGCGACCAGTTGTTTAACGATGCCGCCGACGGCATGCTCTCGAACCTCGACCCGTACAGCGTCTTGATGTCCACCGAAGATTACAACTCACTCAAGGAAAGCACGGCCGGGCGCTACGAAGGGATTGGCATCGATATTGACGTCCGGAACGGCGACGTCACGGTTATTGCCCCGCTGGAGGGCACCCCGGCGGCCCGTCTCGGCTTCCGCCCGGGCGACCGGATCGTCAAAATCGATGGCATTGCGACTGCCGCCCTCAATAACGCCGAAATCAACCGACTGGTGCGCGGCAAAGCGGGCTCGCGTGTCAAGCTCACCGTCGAGCGCCCCGGGTTTGATTTCCCAATGGACTACTGGGTCGAGCGCGCCGTAATCGAAGTCCACCCTGTCCGCTTCGCCGGAATGGTCAGCCCGACGACCGGCTATGTCCGCATCGCCAAGTTCGGCGAAGGTACCGATATCGAAATGCGTGAAGCCCTCCGAAGCCTGCAAGACAAGGGACTCAAATCGCTAATTCTTGACCTGCGTTCCAACGGCGGAGGCTTGCTCGATCAGGCGGTCGCGACCGCCAACCTCTTCCTCCCAAAAGATCGGCTCATCGTCTACACCCAGGGGAAGTCCGCCGCAGCGCTGCGACGCTACGAGACTCCGAGTGAACCGCTCTTCCCTTCGGGTGAACTTGTCGTCCTGGTCGACTCCGGGACCGCCTCGGCCGCCGAGATCGTCGCCGGCGCCATTCAGGACTGGGATCGCGGCATCATCCTCGGCCACGCTACCTACGGCAAGGGACTAGTGCAGAACGTCTTCGAAATGCCGGGCGGCGGACACGCCTTGAAACTGACGACCTCGAAGTACTTCATACCTTCGGGCCGATCGATCCAACGTCCCGAACGATCGCACAAGAACGGCGAGATCTCTAGCGCCGATCTGAACAACCGCAAGGCGTACAAGACCAATAACGGTCGTCGCGTCTACGGCGGCGGAGGCATCGCCCCCGATGTCGCCTCTGTAGCCGAACAGCTCAATCCGATCGAATTCAACCTGACGCGTGAAAACCTATTCTTCCAGTTCGCTGTTGGCTACGCGGCCAAGCATGACGGCGTCACGCGCGATTTCGTGGTCAGCGACGCGCTGCTGGAAGAATTTCGCCGCTACGTTGAGGGAAAGAGCTTTGCTTACGCAACGAATCTCGAACATCTGGTCAGCGAACTCGAAGCGACTGCCGACTCTGAGCGCAAAGCGGCTGTGCTCGCCAAGGACCTGCTATCGCTGCGGAGGGCGATCGAGCGCGAAAAGCAACATGATTTCGAAAGCTCGCGGGATTACATCCGGCAGATGCTCCGCCGCGAAATTCTCCATGCCAAATTCGGCGAGTCCGGCGTCTATGAGCAGATCATTACCCGCGAAGACCCGGTCGTTCTGCAAGCGCTCGCCCTGATCAAGGACCGCGGCAAGTACAACTCGCTACTAAAGTAGAATTGCTCCAATCGTTACTGCTTTGCAGTGCGGGCTCGTCATTGCGCGAAGCAAAACGAACGACTCTCAATCCTTTGCGTGCTTCCTGCCGCCACGAAGCAATCTGCGCGCAGGCACGCCGTAGGGGTTGGGTCTGCCCATCCAAGTTCATCCTCCACCGCAGGAACCGGGCAGGCAAACCCAGCCCCTACGCAAAAACGACCTCAGCACTTCGCACTGTCATTGCGAGAAGCGAACGACTCTCTAACTTACACGACGTGCACCGCCGCGACGAAGCAATCTACGCGCAGGCACACCGTAGGGGTCGGGTCTGCCTACCCAATATCATCCACGCTGTACAATTCGGGGAGGCAAGCCCGGCCCCTACGCAACCTTCTCCCCTCTTTCCTTGCACTTCAATTGCATTTCCCTACATTCCGTTTGATGTACAAATCGATCGCGAAATATTACGACCTGCTCGGCTGGGACGAGTTTCACGCCATTGCCCTTCCCCGCCTCAAACCGCTGCTGCTTGAGAATCGGTCGCGCACCTACCTCGATCTGGCCTGCGGTACGGGAATGCTCGCCTGCAGCGTCGCCACGATGGGGCTCGAAGTGGTCGGGCTCGACAAGTCGCGCGACATGCTCAAGATGGCCGCGCACCGGCTGCGTCTCCATCGCGGCACAAACAAGCCGACGATTATTTACGGCGACATGACCCGCTTCAATCTCCACCGGCAATTTGACGCCGTCGGCTGCTTCTTCGATGCCGCCAATCACATCGTCGACCCGGAGCGGTTCGAGATGTTTATCTCCTGCGCGGCCGCGCACGTCAAGTCGGGCGGTTTCTTTATGTTCGATGTCAACACGCCCATCGGCCTGAATTGCTGGGACGCCCTGCTCTTTACCCGCGAAGGACAACACGCCGTCATGATGAAAGGGGAATACGAGCGCAGCACGCGCCTGGCGTCGATCACGATTCACGGATTCGTGCGGCTCCCGGGCGGCAAGGTCGACAAGTTCCGTGAGACCTTCCACGAACGCGGTTATACTCATACCCAGATCATGTCTTTGTTAAGGCGCAGCGGCTTCGGCAAGATCACCGCCGTACCGCAAAATCCGGAGCGAACTTTGCGCAATGCCCACCGCGTGTTTTACACCGCGTACAAGAGGTAGAGAAAGGCTGATAACCATGTTGAAATTGACCGAAGCTGAACTCGTCGCCGCCGCCCAGGCGATGCTGCGCAACGCCTACGCCCCCTATTCGCACTTTCGTGTCGGCGCCGCGCTCGAAACCAAGCGCTTTCTCTACACCGGCGCTAACGTTGAAAACCGCTCTTACGGCTTGACGATCTGCGCCGAACGCACGGCCGTGGTCGCGGCAGTCACGAATCGGGAATTGAAGTTCCGGCGATTGGCTATCGCATCGGCGCAGGATGATTTTATCACGCCCTGCGGCGCCTGCCTGCAGGTCCTTTCCGAGTTCTGCGATGATCTGCCGATCCTGCTCATCAATCGCAGTGGCCGCGTGCGACGCTCATCTCTCAAAAAGCTCTATCCAGAACCATTTGTTTTCCGCCGCAAAACGGTAAAAAAGTGATACACTCGTTTCCCGTGAGAGGTAACATTGTCAGCAGAGGAGGAGAGCTTATCAATGTCTGATCCCCAGCGCCGCGACGATTTTCGCGGCCGCATTCGAAACGATATCGACCTGGCCGGCTACATCGATGCGGCGTTGCTAAAGACCGAGGTTTCGCGCGCAGAAATCGAAGCTCTTTGTCGTGAAGCCGCTGAAATGCACTACAAGGCCGTCTTTGTCAATCCTGCCTTTACAGCGCTGTGTGCGCGGCTCCTCAAAGGTAGCGGCGCACGCGTCGGGTCGGTTGCCGGCTTTCCCCTCGGAGCCACGACAACTGAAGTCAAGGTCTACGAAGCCCAGGAAGGCGAAAACCACGGCGCCGAGGAGGTCGACATGGTCGCCAACGTCGGTGCAATCAAGTCGGCCGATTGGGCGCTTTTCGAAAAAGACGTCACGGGAGTGCGCAAGGCGCTGTCGCGGAATACCGTCCTGAAAGTTATTCTCGAGTGCACGCTCCTCACGAAAGACGAAAAAATCTCCGCCGCCACGATCGCGGCCGACTGCGGCGTTGACTTCGTCAAAACCTCAACCGGCATGTTCGGGCAGGCAACCGTGGAGGACGTCGCGCTGTTGTTTGAGACTGTAGGCAACCGCACCGGCGTCAAGGCTTCCGGCGGAATCCGGACGCTGCAGCAGGCGCTGGCGATGATCGAGGCGGGAGCCTCGCGCATTGGCACCTCTTCCGGCGTGGTAATCCTTAACGAACTGCGCAGCCGCAAATGAAGTCGATCTACCAGATACTTGCCGCCAAGCGCGACAAGCAGGCTCTGACGGCAGAGGAAATCTCCTGGCTCGTCGAGCAGTACACCAACGGCAGGCTCGCCGACTACCAGATGTCGGCCTTCCTGATGGCGGCATTCATCAATGGGCTCTCGGCGACGGAGACTAGCGCGCTCACTTCCGCTATGCTGCGCTCCGGCGACACCGTTGAAGTCAGCGGCCTCGACCGGCCCATGATTGACAAGCATTCGACCGGCGGCGTCGGCGATAAACTCAGCTTGACGCTTTCGCCGCTGCTGGCGAATTGCGGTATCGCCGTCGGAATGTTCTCCGGACGCGGTCTTGGCCACACCGGCGGCACACTCGACAAGCTCGAATCGATCCCCGGGATGAAGGTTTTCCATTCACCCGACGAGTTTGGCGCGCTCGTTCGTGACCATTTTTTTGCCATTTCCGGCCAGACTGCGCGCGTCGCCCCCGCCGACAAGAAGATCTACGCCCTGCGCGACGCCACCGGCACGGTCGAATCGATCCCCTTGATTGTCGCGAGCATTATGTCCAAGAAGCTGGCCTTGAAGTCGAACGGCATTGTCTTCGATGTCAAAGCCGGATCCGGCGCGTTTGTGAAGAGCCAGGATGCGGCTCTCGATCTCGCGCGGGCGCTGATCGAGGTCGCCGGCACTCACAGCCTGCCGGCACGCGCCGTGATTACCAATATGAATCAACCTACCGGCCGCATGATCGGCAATTGGCTGGAGATTATCGAGACTGTCGAAGTCCTGAAAGGCGGTGGTCCGCAAGACACCGTGAGACTGACTCTCGAAATCGGCTCGCAGATGCTCAAGGTGGCCGGGCTCAGCGATTCTGCCTGCTCGATTCAAGGCAACATCGCGCAGCGGCTTGCCAGTGGCGAGTGCTTCGACACTTTCTGCCGTTACGTCCGCGCCTGCGGCGGCGATACGGAGACGCTGGAACAGCCGCGCAAGCGGCTCGAATCCGCGCATAAGGAGGTTGTTGAATCGCCGCGCGCCGGATATATTGGAGCGTTTGACACCGGGCGGCTCGGCCAACTGACCGTTCGCATGGGCGCCGGCAGGCAGGCGGTGACTGATGTCGTCGATCATCTCGCCGGTATCGAATTACTGGCCGCCGTCGGCGACGCGATCGAGCCCGGAATGCCTTTGGCGATCGGTTATGCCTCGGAAAAGATGCGCTTGCAGGAATTTTCGCGAGAATTCCTCGATTGCTTCAAATGGCTTTCGACGCCGCCGGAGCGCGCCAAGCTGGTGTTGGCGCGGATGTAGTATGTCCGCCAAGCGCGAAGAACGCCCTTACCTCGGAGTGATGTTCAAATGCTGCCACGTTTACAGCCGCATTTACATCAACAAGCAGGGGACGGCGTTTGTCGGCTGGTGCCCGCGCTGCGCCAAGCCGATGCGCATCAAAATTTCACCCGACGGGACGGATTCCCGATTCTTCGAAGCGACTTAGTTTGATGAAAAGATATCGTGCCAAAATCGTCATCGTCCCCCTCGGCGATGTCGACTATTTTCAAATCAATAAACTCTCGACTGCGCTCTCGAGTCGATTCGGCCACAGCGTCGATATCTTGCAGGGTATCAAGGTACCCAACGAAGCCTACGACGTTATCAAGGGCCAGTATTTTTCGACCATGATTCTGCAAAAACTCGAACTGCTCAAGGCCAGCGATAAAGAAAAGATTCTCGGCATCATCGAAGACGACATCTACAACACACGTCACCACGTCCTTGTGAGCGACACCGATCCGGTGGGCGCCACCGGCCTGGTCTCGCTTTATCAGCTCAAGCAGCAGTTCTACGGACTTCCCGACGACGAGAAACTCATTTATCACCGCCTCGTCAAAGAGGCCACCCGCGTTGTCGGCATGTTGTTCTCGATTCCACAGTGCCGCAACCCGCGCTGCGTGATGTTTAATTCGGACGAGATGTTCGACATCGATCAGAAGTCGGAAAAATTCTGCGACATTTGTAAGCGCACCTACATGAAGGTGATGTAGCATGCTCTCGGTCGCCCAGGTGCTCGATCAGCTCCGCTCCGACCGCAGTTTCATGGACAACGTCACGAAGTGGCATGTCCAGCAACCCCGCGCCGGGCAGTATGTCGATTTCCCGTCTGCCGTTCCGCAGGTGCTTCGCGGCGTGCTCGAGAAGCGCGGCATTCATCGGCTCTACTCACATCAGGCGGTAGTCTTTGAGCACGTCAACGCCGGCCGCAGCGTGACTGTCGTAACGCCGACGGCCTCGGGCAAAACGCTCTGCTACAATCTGCCGATTCTCTCGCGCATGATCGAGGAGCCGGAAACACGCGCGCTCTACCTCTTCCCCACCAAGGCGCTGTCGCAAGATCAAATGACCGAACTCCACGAAGTCATCAACGATCTCGGTCTCGATATCAACACCTACACTTTCGACGGCGACACACCCGCCGAGGTTCGCCGCAAGGTGCGCAAGGCCGGGCATATCGTCGTCACAAATCCGGACATGCTTCATTCCGGCGTGCTGCCGCATCACACCAAGTGGATCAAGCTGTTCGAGAACCTGAAATACATTGTCATCGACGAAGTCCACACGTATCGCGGCGTTTTCGGCTCGCACCTGGCGAACGTCCTTCGGCGGTTGGAGCGTATCTGCAAGTTCTATGGCTCGCACCCGCAGTTCATCTGCTGTTCAGCAACCATTCGCAATCCGAAGGAGCTGGCGGAACAACTCACCGGCCGGCCGATGGAGTTGGTCAATGACAACGGCGCTCCATCCGGCGAGAAGCATTTCATTTTCTACAACCCGCCGGTGATCAACCAGCAGTTGGGCATTCGCAAGTCATCATTGTTGGAGGCCGGACGAGTTGCGCAGCGCTTTATCGCCAACCGCATCCAGAGCATTGTCTTTGTGCCCTACCGGCTCAATGTTGAACTGCTGCTGACGTACCTGCGCCGCGACTGCCCTGGCGTGCGCATCGAAGGCTATCGCGGCGGTTATCTTCCCAACGAACGGCGGGACATCGAGCACAATCTGCGCAACGGGAACATCACCGCCGTCGTGTCGACCAATGCGCTTGAACTCGGCATCGACATCGGCTCGCTCGACGTCTCGATCATCTGTGGCTACCCCGGAACCGTTGCGTCTACGCGCCAGCAGGCCGGGCGCGCCGGGCG
Source organism: uncultured Ignavibacteria bacterium (assembly GCA_964576925.1). Taxonomy (GTDB): domain Bacteria; phylum Zixibacteria; class MSB-5A5; order CAIYYT01; family CAIYYT01; genus JADJGC01. The sequence goes on from CAZNWJ010000009.1 coordinate 74,191, forward strand.
CAAGAATACGGTGAGCATCTCGATCATGATCGCCTCCAGTTCGGCGCTGAATCAATACGTCGTGGCTCATCCCGACTATTTCTTCGAAGCTCCCCCGGAGATGGGCGTCATTGACCCGAACAACTTTGTGATCTTGACTTCGCATCTCAAGTGCGGCGCCTTCGAACTCCCCTTCCATCAGGAAGAGGTCATGGGCGTTCAGACAACCGCAGAGATTCTCGAATACCTGCAAAGCCGCGGCGTCCTGCGCTTCTCGGCCAATCGCTGGCACTGGTCTTCGGAGATCTATCCGGCTACTGAGGTGTCGTTGCGCTCCGCTTCGCCCGACAATTTCGTGATTCTCAACACGTCCGATAACAATCGCGTCATCGGCGAGGTCGACTATTTCTCTGCGCCGATGCTGTTGCACCCGGAAGCTATTTATATTCACCTCGGCAATCAATTCCAGGTTGAGAAACTCGATTGGGAGGGCAAGAAGGCTTACGTCAAGGAAGATAAGGTCGATTACTACACCGACGCCGAAACTAAAGCCGACTTGAAAGTGATCGAAATCAACGATTCCGCCGGCGAAACGAACTGGGGCGAGGTCTCGATTACCAACGTCACCGTGCTCTTCAAGAAGATCAAATTCGAAACTCACGAGAATGTCGGCTCCGGCAAGCTCTCGCTTCCTGAGATCGAAATGCACACGACTTCATTCTGGCACGAATATTCGGAGGACATCGGCGAGCAACTCGGTTTCGGCCGCGCCAACCTGGGTTCTGCCCTGCGCGGAATGGCGAATGTTCTCGGCATCGTCGCGCCCCTCTACCTGATGTGCGACTCGCGTGACTTGCGCTCGGTCTCGCAAGTGAAGTCGGCGTTCACGGAAAAGCCCACAATCTACATTTACGAGTCGGTGCCGGGCGGCGTCGGCTATGCGCAGAAGCTCTTCAGAGTCGCACCTGAGATTTTTTCAGCCGCGATTCAGTTAATCAAGGATTGCCCGTGCAAGACCGGCTGCCCCTCCTGCGTCGGCCCTGAAATAGAGGTCGGCCGCGAAGGCAAACAGAACGCCTCTCTGCTCCTCGACTACGCGCTGAACTCCGTGACTTCAGTCGCGTAATCACTGGGACAAACCCTGCATTCTCCCGATACAACTTCGTACGCACCGTAGGGGTCGGGTCTGCCTACCCACCGCCACAGCAGGATGCTAATCGCGGGTAGGCAAACCCAGCCCCTACGACGATGATTCCCGCGCAGCCCGAAGGTGTCATTGCGAGGAGCGGACGAATATCCATCTCTCTCAGTAACTCCAACCGCGACGAAGCAATCTCATTTTCGCACGCACCGTAGGGGTCGGGTCTGCCTACCCTTCGTTGCCGGAAGATGTCAAACCCGGGCGGGCAAACCCAGCCCCTACAGCAGCCAACATCGTGCTTGCTCTCTTCGTTCGCAGATCATAGATTGATCCAAGGAACGACGTCACTTCTTCCACAGAGGAGCACGCATGAAAAGGATTGGTTGGGTATTAACGCTTTTGATGTTGGTAACAACGTCTAACGCAGATGGTGCAAGCCGCATCGAGAGCAAAGAAATGAAAGGCGTCTTCATCAGCTACGGTCCCGGTGTCGGAAACGCCAAGATGTCTCGCGACTACTGGGGTAACGAAGTGAAAGATGAAGCCCATTTTGCCAGCAATATCCGCGCCGGCTTCTCATTCCGCCCCGATTTGCTCTTCAGTCTTGAAGGCAACGCCGGTTACTTCGAGCAGGATGACGTTTGCTGGCGTTACCTGTCCACTGCCCTTGTGCTGACATTCTACCCGCACAACAACTTCTTTCTCAAGGCCGGCCCGCTCTTTGGAGAAATTGACCACCGCTGGGAGGAGAAAGAGGGCTGGCAAGTCTCTGTGGTTGCGCAAGGATTTGGAATTCATGCGGCAGTAGGTGGCGACATTCGGTTGAACAAAACCTACTCCTTATTGCCGATAATCCAGTACGACTATCTATCCATCGATCCCAGCTCGTATCGCCAGTTGTCGTTCTTGCTGGAGATCGGCCTGTTCTTCTGATTGTGATCGGGCTTTCCGGTAGCCCACCCGCAGCGCAGCGGAGGGTGGGGACAACGTTCTTGCAGGATTCTTAGCGAACGAATTCATATCTCGCGCACCTCATCCGACTGCGACGAGGCAATCTCGTTTTCGCATCATGCCTGTCTCCCCACGATCTTCCCCCTTGCGAGAATCCCTCAAATCACTTCTCTTGAATCACGACGCATAATCTTGAAATCAATCGGAGGAGTCCATGAAGTCACGCCTTAACATCGCTCTAATCACCCTGCTGATCGCGATTGTCTCAACACCCGTTTTCGCCGGCCTCAAACCCGCGACCCATTCCGGCTTCTACATCGGCTTCGGCCTCGGCTGGGGCAGCCTGAAAGTCGAACTGGAAGACGATTACGACGACGAGGTCAACTACATCACCGATGCCCAGGATGGCGGCGCCGGTTACTTTCGCCTCGGCGGCGCCCTGAGCAACAAACTTCTGCTCGGCGTCGAGGCCAACTCCTGGGTGAAAGATTACACCGTTGAATTCGGAAGCGAGACCTTTGACGCCCGCGTTACGGTCAGCAATGTCGCCCTTTGCCTGACTTACTATCCAACCGAGTATTTTTTCCTCAAAGGCGGCCCGGCCTTCGCCCAGTCGGAGTTGGAGTTCGAGGTTCCCGATTCTCCGTTTAGCGGCACGGTCGAAGACGAAGGCGCCGGCCTGATGCTTGGCGCGGGCGGAGAACTTCGCCTGACCCGCCGCTTCGCGATTGTGCCATCGGCACAGTGGTTCTACCAGAAATTCGACGAATACAAAGTTAACGTCTTCTCGCTGACGCTTGGCGTTGGTTGGTTCTGGTAAACGCCTCGCCATTCGCCTATTCGATCAACCGTAGGTCAGGATCCCCGCGATCCTGACGACATTCCACACAACCGCTCCAGGTAGGGTAGACATTCCTGTCTGCCACCTTCACAACGACAGACAAGAATGTCTATCCTACCAAGCCATGCCTCTACCTTCCGGTGGGGCAGACATTCCTGTCTGCCACCTCCACAACGACAGACAAGAATGTCTATCCTACCAAGCCATGCCTCTACCCTCCGGTGGGGCAGACATTCCTGTCTGCCACTTCCACAACGACAGACAAGAATGTCTATCCTACCTTGATGAAATCGTCCACCCCCAATGCAAAGCGCCCCGTCTCCCGACGGGGCGCTAAGTCTTCACTTGTGTTGGCGAATTTTCGCTTTCTGCTTCTTTCGAATACAGCTCGGGAAAATTACTTCAGCATCAGCATCTTCTTCGTCGCGGCGAAGTCACCCGCATTCAACTTGTAGAAGTAGACGCCTGACGCTACGGTCCGGCCGGTGAAATCAGTGCCATCCCAGGTGATGGTCTGATATCCCGCGCGCAGATCGCCGGCAACGAGAGTCTTCACATGCTGGCCGAGCACATTGTAAATCGCGAGATTTACCTTGGCTGCGACCGGCAGAGCGAAGCTGATCTGCGTTGACGGATTGAACGGGTTCGGCACGTTCTGCGACAGAGCAAACTCCGTCGGCAGCGCCAGACCCGGAGTCCGGGCGGCGAGGCTGACCTGTCCACCGATGAATTCGGGGGTCAGATCGCGCACGTGCGGTACGCCATCGATGTACTCGTTGTAGACGAACATCAGTTCGTGACCCGGATCAACTTCCGTAAAGGTGCCGATCTCAATTGACTGCAGGCTGAGATCGTCCAAACGGAAGTGAAGATTGGCCACGTTGTTGCCGCCGTTAGCTGCCGGTTTCAAGTACGGGTTCTGCTGCGGAGCATGCACCATCTTGACCAATCCGATTGTCACACGATTCGCGTCGCTGTCGATATTGGCGATTTTCACGTCAAAATCGGCGACCGCGGTGTTCTCGAATGAAACCTGAGTCAAGGTCACGCCCGCGGAGTAGGTCAGCGGAATATCCATTGCCGCCAATTCCTCATCATGGCTAATCAAAATCGGAATCACAAATTCCGATTCTGAAATGAACGAGGCCTCTCCAACACGGAACACATCCCGGTTACCGGCGTCCTTTGCCAGCAAAGCCGGCATGACGAGTAATGAAAGTGCGAGCACCAGCGTAATAAAACGCTTCATCCAGAATCACCCCCTCACAGGGTTAGGGTTAAGGGTTTGCTGGTTTCTGTTACTCATAAAAAAACACTTTGGTCCTTGGTCTAACCGCCGAAATGGCAGTGCGCTCAGTAAAAATTTGAAATGTGCGAAGTCAGCTATGTTTTGTGCGGTGACGGGTGGAGAGGATTCCCGCTCTATCACAATGTACGAGCCGCCGAAAATCTTGTCAACTCTTTTTATCCGAACCCCAATGCCTTACGGGCATCTTCGGACATCTTGTCGGGAGTCCAAAGCGGGTCCCAGACGATGTTGACTCTGGCGTCCTTGATGCCTTCCAGTTGCATCAGACGCGCCTGAATATCATCCCTGATCATCCCGGACATCGAGCATCCGGGAGCCGTCAAAGTGAAGTCCACCTCGACGCTGCCGTCGTCGATCCGAACCGCATAGACCAACCCCAGGTCGACGATATTCACCGGAATCTCCGGGTCATAACATTCACGCAAGGCATCCATGACGGTATCGTGATTGATCAACGGGTCTCCCATTACCTCGGCAGCTTCGTTCAACAAAGTGTACGTACTCGAATCTGCTATCTAGAACAAAAGCTTAAGTCTCGCGTTCCTAATATCTAACGATTTCTCGTGCCAGTTTCGGAATCGCGATTGCGAGTATTTCCTGCCGTTTCCAAATCGAGTGTTTCGCTTACTGCGCTTGTTCTACCGATCAGAGTTTGCCCGGTTTCAAGTTTTTTTTCAGTCTTCGAAGTTTGGACATTCAGGATAGATCCTGACAGCCAAAGTTCATTTGTGGAACAAACTAGTGAATAGCTCTAACGGAATAGCAGTCCGCCGAGGAACCTGGCCGCCTCGTAGCGGTCATTGCCCCTCATATCAAATCGCTTCAAGGTCAACCGGTCAAGTCCAGGAACCGGATAGCAGACGCCGCCAATCCGTGTCGTAAACCCAAGCTGGTAACCGACTTCCAAGGCGGCTCGGGAGACTTCTCCGGAACACGACCCCGCCGGATAACATACCGCCCGGACCTTCTTGCCCAACTTGGACTCAATGGCCGCCTTGCTTATTGCCAACTCGCCGGCTGCCTCTGACAATGAGATTCTTGCCAGTTTCCGGTGAGATACAGAATGCGACTCAACGGCGATCCCGCATTGCTCCAGTGTCCGCAGTTGCTCCCAATCCATGCACTTGATCCCGAGAACATATTCCGCTCCAGTGATCGTCTCAAGCTCGTTCAAGACGCGCTCGATCTCGTCTTCAGGCAGCGCGTCCAGAGCGATGTTGAAGCGCCAGCACGCCAGCGCCCGCTGATCGAGGTTCAGGGCTTCAAGCCAATGACGCCGTTTTGGCGAAAAGTATTCCGCCAGCTTCTTGATCTTCGGCCAAGCCATTTCGTCGGCCTTGTGAAATGCATTCGAAACTCGCAGGTGCCAAAAGCGCCGGGTGGTGCCAATGTAGTCGGTTGGCGCGAATACTACCGCTGGACAATTGTGCCGCTGGAGCACCGGTAGCGCGGCCGTGAGGAACTCGGAATCGGCATCGTCGAATGTCAAGAGGCAGGAAGGATTCTGCGGGACTTCCCTGCCATCGACGACATCTATAAACTGGTCAATCGAGAGCACCGCAAAGCGTCTCTTGATTTCGCAGAGCTGGCCGTCGAATACCGCGGCAGGGATTCCCCGGTCGTAGGTGACCAGGTGATCGACCTGACTGTCATCGCCGGTTACGCGATGAAACGTGAACACGACCAGCAATGGCTGTCGGCGAAGCAGTTTCGCCGCGAGATAGCCCCCCTTCCAGATCCCCGCGGAATAGGCAAACCGTGAATACACTTGACCGAGCAGCCGCCGCAGTGACGAAGGGTGACGGTGCCAGGGAGCGGGTTCAGGCATTGTCGATTGCGAGTCGTTCATGGTCATCATCCAACGGACGCTTACGATAACGCAAAGAATCGCTTCGGCAATGCTTTTCTTCCCGGTTTGTCAATCCCAGCCAATTGACTTGACTTGCCGGTACAGCCGCCATAGTTTCGGGGAAATTTCGGTAATAGTACTTCCGAGGAGCAGCAGCGAGTTGTGCTCATTGCCGGCTCGCAAACTCGATCGCACTGATGGTTAACTGGTTCACAAACAAGTGGTCGGACTCAGGATTTCGCTGGTCGTTGTTTGTTTTCTTTTCTGCTCTTCTGCTGCGCGTCGTCAATCTGATTTTCCTCTCGCGCAACGATCCGGCATTCTATGTCCCGCAGGTCGACTCGCTCTGGCACCACCGTTGGGCGATTGAAATCCTCACGAAGAATTTTTGGGGCGACGAGATCTTTTTCCGTGCACCACTCTATCCCTATTTTCTCGCGCTGATCTACTGGATTTTCGGTATCAAAATCTTTGTTGCCAAGTTCGTTCAAGCTATCGGCGGCGCCCTCACCTGTGTGTTGATCTACCAACTCGGAAATGCCGCCTTCTCCGAGCGCGTCGGACGTCTGGCCTCGCTCTTTGCGACCTTCTACGGGACTCTCATCCTCTACGAATCCGAACTTCTGATCGAATGGCTGCCGATCATCTTCAATCTCTGGATGTTGTTGGAGATCGTGCGGCAGCGCGAGAACCATTCCCACTCGCGGTGGGCGGTGATTGGGATACTCGGCGGATTGTCCGCCATTGCACGTCCCAACGTGCTGCTCGTGTTCCCCCTGCTGTTCGTCTGGCTCTGGTGGGATACGCGCCGGGAACTCGGCTGGCTCCGCTCGCTGAAGAGACCGGCGGCACTTCTCTTCGGGGTTGTTCTCTGCCTTCTGCCGGTAACAGTCCGCAATTATTTCGTCGGCCACGACCTGATCTTGGTCTCGGTGCAAGGTGGAATCAACTTCTATCTCGGCAACAACCCGGAAGCCGATGGGCTGACAATGCAGATGCCCGAGATTAAGCTCGATCTGTCGATTCCCTGGTCCGATTTTGTCGATACTACTGACGCGTATGCGCAAGCAGCGGCAGGTGAGTTGCTCAAACCGTCGGAAATCTCGAACTTCTGGAAACGCCGCGCCTGGGAGTGGGTTTTCTCTCATCCGCTCGATTTCGCCGCTCTGACGGCGAAGCGGTGTCTCTACCTGTTCTCGGGTTTCGAGAACTCCGATCAGGCCGACATTTATCGTTTCTCCGAGAACTCGCCAATACTTCAGACGCTGATTTTCGACCGTGGCATCAAGTTTCCCTTCGGCGTCATTGCGCCGTTGGCCTTGCTGGGGCTGGTTCTCGCCTGGTCGCAGCGGCAACGGCTGGCGCCTGTCTATCTGCTCCTGTTAGGGTACATTCCCACAATCATCCTCTTCCTGGTGACGGCACGCCATCGCCTGGCAGTGATCGTGTTGTTCTTGATCTTCGCTGCATTTGCGGTAGAACGGCTCTGGCAATGGTCTCGCGAACGCCAGGCAGCAAAGCTCGTCGCCGCCTGCGCTGTTCTCGCGCTCTTGCTGGTGGGACTAAACCTGCGCCCCTTCGAACTCGGCTTTGACACTTCGTGGCAATATCATTATCAGCGCGGGCAAGTACTCGAGAAGCAGGGTTTGCTCGACGAGGCGATCAATGAGTATCGCGCCTCCGTGAGCTTCCTGCCGAGCGCTGAAGCTCTCAACAATCTTGGATACGCCTTGTCACGTCGTAACGATTTCGCAGGCGCCTACCGGGCATATCAGCAGGCGCTGCAAGTCAAACCGGGCGGCGCCGATGTACTCGCTAATCTGGGGTTGCTGTTCCTCAACGTCAACGAACTCGACTCGGCAGCCCATTACCTGAACTCCTCGCAGCAACGTAATCCCAACCTGCCCCAGGTGTATGTCAACCTTGCCGAGTTACACGAGCGGCGCGAAGACCCGGCTGCCGCCGAACAGGCCCTTCGCAACGGCATTGCCGTCGCCCCCGGCTACGGCCCTCTCTACAACGGACTGGCTAGTCTCTTGTTGAAGCAAGCTCGTCGGGCCGAAGCGGTCGCGGTCTTACACGACGCAACCGGACGCGTGCCTGGCTATGCAATCGCACATGCCAATCTGGCCAACCTCGCCCAAGAGGATGGTGATCTTGTTACGGCAAGTCGGCACTATCACGACGCGCTGCAAATCAGCCCCGAGCTTTCCCAGGCGCGCTTCAACCTGGCCGCACTTTTCCTGCAACAGAATTTCCCCGATTCCGCGCGAATGCAACTCGAGAGGATTTTGACTCACGATCCCAATTACGTCCCGGCCCGTCAGATGCTCCAGCGGTTGGATACACAGCGGTAGGATGTATTCTTTTTGTCTGTTGGCTTATCGATTAATATTTCTTCCGCCGCTCGATCACGTAGTTTGAGCCGGAGAGCGACTTGATGTAGCTCTTGAGGTCGGCAAGCATGTGCGACATCTCGCCTAGATGAGTAAAGCTCGCATTGGCAATCAAGACGGCAATTGAGATCGTCATCAGCGGGTAGACTTCCCGCTCGCCGCGCCGATTGACCGACACGATTTGGCCGCGATTGCGATCGTCCTCTTCGTAGCGCGAAGGAATGATGCGGTCAAAGATCTTCACGATGTTTGAACACACCGAGTCGACGTGCGCGACCGGGAGCAGGAACATGAAGTCGTCGCCGCCGATATGTCCCACAAAACTGGCGGGCGACAAGTCGGCCACGACATCACGAATAATATGCGCCACCAGGCGAATCGTGCGATCGCCATAGACGTAGCCGCGATAGTCGTTGTAGGCTTTGAAATTGTCGATATCGAGGTAGCAGACCGCGAATTCCTGCTGGGTGGCGAGCCGATGGTTGATCTCTTGCTCAATCAGGATCGGGCCAGGCAGTTGCGAAGTTGGATTGACACCGATGTCGCGCTGCGTCCGCTCGCGGATCATCTTCACGCGCAACTGGAACAACTCGCCGTCCCACGGACCCCAGATGAAGTCATCGGCGGAGGAGGACAACCCCTTCTTGATCTGTTCGCGCGTCGGCTCTTTCTGGTAAATAATCGTCGGCGCCGTCGCCAGCGACAGTTGCGACTCGACCTGGCGCACGAGCTTAATCGCCTGGGTCAGGCTCTTGTCAACGCAGATCAAGATGAAGTCGAGTTTGTGCCGGTGCGTGATCTTGAAGAGATCTTCCATCTTCTGGAACTTGAAGATGATCGCATCCTGCCAGCCAGGAACATTAAGAATCAGCGATGTCGCGTTGCCGACTTCATCGTAGAGCGCAATGCAGTTCTTGGCTGGATGAGTCAGGCGAACGGTCGGCGGCGGGACCAATAAAGCGGGGCCATCACTGGCGCTTCTCACGGCTCTTCCTCTCACGCGGATGGAATTCTACATGCACAGATTTCAAATATGAACGATTCAGTTGGGTGTAAATCTGTGTAGTAGATATATCGGCATGGCCGAGCATTTCCTGCACAGCCCGCAGAGAGGCGCCGCCATCGACCAAATGACTGGCGAAACTATGCCTAAAGGTATGCGGGGTAACGGCTTTCGTAATTCCCGCCCTCGTCACATACTTGCGTACCACGTTGAACATCCCCATCGCTGAGATTTTCTTTCCGAAACGGTTCAAGATGACGTAGTCATGCGAGTTCTCGTGCACCAAGGTCGGTCGTTCGACTTCCAGATACTGCCTGAGCCAGTGCACCGCCTCGCCCCCGAGCGGGACCAACCGCTCTTTGCTCCCCTTCCCGACCACCCGCAGGTGCGCAACTTCAAGTTCAAGGAAGAGGTTGCTGCATGCCAGGTTGATCAGTTCCGAAATGCGCAACCCCGACCCGTAGAGTACCTCCAGCGCAGCGCGATCGCGCAAACCAAAGCGGGCGTCCAGGTCAACGGCATTGAGGATTCTCTCGACCTCGTCGACGGCAAGCACGACAGGCAGATTGCGGTAGAGCCGCGGTGATTCCAGGTGCGCCGTTGGATTGGTCGCAACAATTCGCTCCCGCACGAGAAAGCGAAAGAAACCTCGTAGCGCAGACAACCGTCGTGAAATCGTTGCCGGCGCCATGCCCACCTTGCCCGACACCGAAAGAAATTCGATCAGCGCCGACTTGTTGACCTCGCGCCACGACTTGATGCCCAGCGAAGAGGCAAACTCCGCCAGCTGCTCCAGGTCGTGTCGATAGGAGACGACTGAGTGCTCGGCAAGATTGTGCTCCAGCGCCAGGAAGTTGAGATACAGACCAATCTCTTCCAGCATCTCAAAACGCCCCCGGAGACATTTGATGCAACTCCGCCGGATCGACGCCATCTTCCAGCGCCAGCGCCAGGGTCGCAGCCGCTATCTTACGCGCGCCCGCCTCGCGCAATGCGTACGCCATGGAATTGAGCGTTGCGCCCGATGTCGTGACGTCGTCCACAACGAGGACCGACTTGCCGTAAAGCTCAAACGGCTCGGCAACCTCGAACACGTCACGCACGTTACGAAATCGCTCTTCCACCGAAAGCCCAATCTGGTCGCGATTGCGCCGCGCCTGGATCACCTGATCGGCAACGAGCAGCGCTCCCAGTTTACGGGCCACGGCAGCGGCGATAATCTCCGTCTGATTGAAGCCCCGCTTGCGCTCCTTGCGGATGTGAATCGGCACCGGCAAGACCGCGTCGATATCCGCAGCCTGCGGGAAACCACGGAGTTGCTCGCCCAGAATCTCCCCCAAGTACCTTCCCAGCTCGACGCGCCCCTCGTACTTGAACGCCTTGATCAAGTGCGAAAACTTGTCGTCGTAGATACTAAGCGAATAAACCCACGAATACTGCGCGCGTCGGCGACAATCATCGCAGCCGCGCTCAGGATCTTTAAGCGGCGCACGGCAGACCGGACACATCACCGCGGGCAGCCATTGAAGCTTGCTCAGGCAGGAGTGACAGATCCAGATATTGTTGTCGGTGGACTCGAAGCTGCTGCGGCAGATTTGACAGAGCGGTGGATAGAGAAAGTCGAGGAGGTTGCGCCAGACGCTGCGCAGGGTAAGTTGCGGCGCGCTGTTCACGGTCGGCTACATATTCTTCAGCCGTTCGCGGACGGTCGGCGCCTGCGGCGAATCGGGCGCCACCTCAAGAAATCGATTCCACCACTGCTTGGCGCTGGCGGTGTCTGCAACCGTCATGGCGACCACGCCCATGTTGAACAGGGCGATACTGTGGTCGGGCCTTTGTTTCAAAGCCCGCAGGAACTGGAAAGTTGCTTCGTTGTAATCACCGACCGCGTGATAGCAGGCGCCGAGATCGACCATGATATCCGGCTGCAGCGTATCCATCGACAGCGCCTTCTCGTATAGGGGAATCGCCTGGCCGAACTGACCGGCGTCCATGAACTGGTGGCCGCGCTGAATAATGCTTGCCAGGTCGTCGCCCATCGGCATCGCAGCGGAGAGCCCCTGCGGCTGGGCTTCTTGCTGGTTGGTTTGCATCGGCTCGGTATGCTTCTTGGCGGCAAAATAGATATTGAAGATTATCGCGGTAATGATCACGAGACCGACGATCGCGGCGATTTCCCAACGGCGGCGGCGCGCCGATTCTTTCTTGGGCTTCGGCTGCTGTAATTTGTCCAACGCCTCAAAATTCGCGCCACACTCGGGGCAGTACTTGAATTGTCCAGTGCGGGGCGCACCACAGCGCGGGCACTTATCAGGATTCGCTTTCGCCATTCGTCTCTGCTGATTCGCTTTCCCCGCCGTAAACACGCTCGATGCGCACCACGCGCGGTATTTTCTTCTTGATTGCGGCGACCACCCGGTTGAGATGGCCGATGTTCTTGATCTCCAGCACAAAATTGCCGATCGAAACCGGTCCCTTCGTCGACAGCTCGGCGCCGCGCACTTCCGCGTCGCAGTTAGCCATCACTTCGGTGATATCGTACAAAATATTCTTGCGGTACTCAACTACAATCGCCAGCCGCACCAGGAAGTTCTGTTCGGCGCCGACATCCCACGAGACATCAACCCGGCGCTCCGGTTCCTGCGCGGCGATAATGGCATTCACGCAGTCGGCGCGATGAATCGACAGCCCGCGCCCGCGCGTGATAAATCCGACGATCCGTTCGCCCGGCACCGGCTGACAGCAATTGGCGAAGCGGAACATCATGTTCCCCATCCCCTCGACCTTGATGCCTTTGCCGCCGCGCGCCTTGTCGACAAACTTCTTGATGATCGAAGGCTTCTCTGGCGGTGCGGTGTCCTCCGGGAACAGCTTGGCCATCAGGCTGCCCAGAGCCAGATCGCCGGAGCCGAGTTTGGAGAACATCTGTTCAACACCGGAATACGACAATGCCATCGCGGCGTCCAAAATCTGCTCGTCCTCGGGGAACTTGCCGCCGCGCTTCTTGACTGCGCGCTCGAACATCTCCTTGCCTAAGGCCAGCGACTCCTCGAAACCCTTTTGCTTGCGATATTTGCGGATTTTGGCACGCGCCGAGGTCGTCTTGCAGATTTTCAGCCAATCCGCCGAGGGTTCGGCATGCGGCGAAGTCATCACTTCGACTTCGTCGCCGGAGCGCAATACGGTCTCGAACGGCACCAGCCGGCCATTGACCTTGGTGCCGACGCAGTGTACGCCGACGTTGGTGTGAACGGCGAAGGCAAAATCGAGCGCAGTCGCGCCGAGCGGCAGGTGCTTCAATTCACCGTTTGGCGTGAAGACGAACACCTCGTCCTGAAAGAGGTCGATCTTGAGGAATTCCATGAACTCCTCCGGATTGGTCATATCCTTCTGCCAGTCGAGCACCTCGCGCAGCCACGACAACTGCCGATCGTCTTCGTCGAGGATATGTTTCCCTTCCTTGTAAAGCCAGTGCGCCGCGATACCGTATTCCGCGATGTAATGCATGGAAGGCGTCCGGATCTGGATTTCGACCATCCGTCCGTTCGGCCCCACCACCGTGGTATGCAGCGATTGATAACCGTTTTGCTTCGGCGTCGCGATGTAGTCGTGGAAACGATCCGCCACCGGCGTCCACATCTGGTGAATCACGCCCAGTGTATGGTAGCAGTCGCGGATCGTCGGCGTCACGATGCGGATGGCGATGAGATCGTAGATCTCCTCGAACGGCTTCTGCCGCTTGACCATCTTGCGGTAGATCGAATCGAAGTGCTTGGCGCGGCCGGTGATCTCGACCTGCAGGCCTTCCTCGCGCAAGGCTTTGCCAAGGGTGCTGCAGATTTCGTCGATGTAGCCTTCGCGTTCGGCGCGCGTCAGGTCGATGCGCTCCATCAGGTAGCGGTAGGCGTCCCCCTTGAGATATTTGAGCGATAGGTCTTCCAACTCCCACTTGATTTTCGCCATGCCGAAACGGTGAGCCAGGGGCGCAAACACTTCGCGCGTTTCCGTGGCGATCTCGAGTTGCTTTTCGTGCGGCAGGTATTCCAGCGTGCGCATGTTGTGCAGCCGGTCAGCCAACTTGATCAGAATCACCCGAATATCGTTTGCCATCGAGATCAGCATCTTGCGGAAATAGTCCGCCTGTTCCTCGGTCTTGCTCGTGTACTGATAGTGGCCGAGCTTGGTGACTCCGTCGACCAGGGCGGCAATCTCCGGTGAGAATTCGCGCGCGAGTTCTTCGATGCTGACCTTACAGTCTTCGACGACGTCGTGCAACAGCCCGGCGGCGACAGTCGCGCCGTCGAGGTGCTGCTCGGCGAGAATGAACCCGACGTTGAGGCAATGTTCGATGTACGGCTCGCCGGAGGCGCGCTTCTGTCCCTTGTGAGCCCAATTGGAGAACTCGTAGGCCTTGCGAACAATCGGAATACTGATGTTGGAGTTCATCGCCTCGACCTGGATGATAAACTCCGCCAGATTCATCAGCCCGACCGGCGTGCGGTAGCGGGTCAACAATTCGCTGGTATTGGGGTAAACAAACTTATCCACAAACGACCTACTTGCAGCTATTATCGGCGCGAAGGCGTTCGACAATGAAGCCGGCAACTTCCTCGATGCTGATCCTCTCCATAGCGCCGCGCCCATCGCCCCTTACTTCATCTACCGGGGGCGCAAACAATTTGTTTGCACCGCCTCGCGGACCCCAGCGGACGGCCGATAAAGCCGCCACTGGCGGATAGATACCGACCGCGAAGGTGCCTACCGCGCCGGCGATATGGATCGGCCCGGTGCTCCCGCCGACCAGCAGGCGCGCCATCCGGATCAGCGCGACCAGGGTCGCCAGTTCGGTGCGCCCTGCGACGACGTGAACGCGCTCCCCGAGCGGCCCAAAGGCTGTCTCTATAATCTCCCGCTCCAATTCAGAGCCGGTAACGACGCAGTCAATCCCCCCGGCTGCCAGGCGGCCGGTGAGTTCGACATAACGCTCAACAGGCCAATTGGGAGCCGAGCCATGCGAGAGTGGATGAATAACAATATATCCCTTGTCACCCAGCCCGAGTTGTTCAAGCAGCCCCATCGCGCTGGTAATGGCCTCTGCATCGAGCGCCAGTTCCGGTTCGAATCGCTCCAGCCCCGGAAAGGCCGCTTCGGCCAATCGATAGTTGAGTTCCATTTCGTGCAGACCGCTTTGTCGCCGCGAAAGGTTGACGCGGTGATTGAACAACCAGCTATAAGCTCGGCGTCCGGTACCGATGCGCTCGCGGATTCCGGCCCGCCAGGCCGCCAACGCGAGCTTGGGGCGCGGGTAGAAGAACAGTATTGCGTCAGCGCCGAGACGTTGCAGGTCGCGCGCAAATGCGCCGACTCGTCCAATGTTATCCAGGTCGCGACCGGGAAGCGTAATGATCTGGTCGAGATACGGCTCCTTTCGCAATAATGGCACTGCGTAGCGTGAAACCAATATCGTCAAAGTCATCTCGGGGTGCTTCATCTTGATCGCGCGCGCGACCGGAATCGTCAGGATCAAGTCCCCGATGGCGTCGGTCCGGGCCAATATCAAGTGTTTCACCGCCGCTCCAGTTCCCAGAGCTTGGCGTACTTGACCATTTCGTGAAAACTCGAAAACAGCCCCAGGATCAGGCCAGCCATGCCATCCCGCCAACCGCTCTTGAGCAGGTACATTTTGACGAAGTACACTAGCGGTTTGATGAGCAGATACGACGTCTGGAACTTCCTTCCGTCGCGATGGAGAATCTCCGCGGCAAGAGTCGAGTACTGGTCCATCTTGCGGATGTACTGCGAAACGCTCGTGTACGTGTAATGCAGCATGTGGCCCGAAAGCACGCCGACGCTGCCGTTAACTTCGGCGCGCTCGTGAACGCTCTCCGGCGTAAATCGTGCCGCGTCGTGGCGAAACAATCGTAGGATCTTGTCAGGATACCAGCCGGAGTGCATGATCCAGCGCCCCAGGAACTGGCTCTTACGCACAAATTGATAGCCGGCATGCGCCGGATTGGCGATAGCAGCCTGCACGGCACGCTGCAGTTCGTCATCGAGTTCTTCATCCGCATCGATTGAGAGCACCCATTCCCCATTCGCGGCCTCAAGCGCCTTCTGCTTGGCGACACCAAAACCGGGAAACGGCATTTGCAGGATGCGGCACTTGTACTCTGCTGCGATAGCCAATGTACCATCGGTGGAACCGGTGTCATTGAGCACGATCTCGTCGGCGAAACGCACCGAGTCGAGGCAGCGCCGCAGGTTCTGCTCCTCGTTGAGCGTGATGATAATGACCGAGAGGCGCGGCACTCACGCCGTCCTTTGCAGAATCGATTTGGAGGTCAGATCGGTAATGAAATTGTCTACCGCCGCCGAAAGCTGTTCGTATGTGATCCCATCGACTGACTTCCAGTCGGGCGAGCGCAAGATCCACACGCGTTTTCCATAGGGATACCAGCGGGCAAAATTGAAGTGATTCCCATTATACATGGCGAGCAAGGGGACATCGAGATTCGCAGCGATGTGGCAGATCGAAGTATCCACCGAGATGATCGCGTCCAACCGCGTCATCAACGCAGCCAGTTCCATGATCTTGACTCCGGGCGGCAACATCGTAACGTTTTCCCCGCCGGCAGCCCTGGCCTTGCGTGCCAGATTAGCCTCGTTCGGCGCATACGATACCATGAATTGCAGGTCGGGGTACTTCTTCGAGACTTCGCCAACCAACCGAATAAACTTCGCCTGGCTCAGAGTTCGGTCCGTCTTGCCCGCCGAGACATTCAGCATGATCAGGCCCCGGTAGCGCGGATCGCGGATCTGCCGGGCCAACTCCTCCCCGCGTGCTTGCTGCGCTTCGCTGAGGGCGATCTTGCCGTTTGTAATCCCCTCCCGCAACGGTATCGCCAGCGGCTCGATTGTCGCGCGAAACATCTCGGTGATATGCAGCTTGCGCTCGTGATTCATCGCTTCGAGCGTGTAATAGTCGTAGTACTTGCGGAACGACTCCTTGCCGATCCCCGCCCGATAAGCGCGCGGCGAGCAGAGCATCGCGATCACCAACGAAGTGATCGAGGTGCCGGTCATCAAATCGACCACCATGTCGTAGTTGACCTTTTGCACTTCCCGGAAGGTTTTGATCATCGGCAGGAGCGATTTACGGTAGATATGAATCTTATCCACCGACCGGTCGTGCTCGACGATGCGGTGATTCACCGGCGAGGCCAGCACACCCACCGTGATATCGGGACGATGGTGCTTGAGCGTGTGCAGCGTCGGCAACATCACCACCATATCCCCAATCTTGTCCTGCCGCAGGAACAGCACGGCCTTGACGTGGCGGGGGTCAATCGGCTTCGGGCGGCGACGGCTCGGTCCAGCCAGCGCTTTGAGAAAGAGCCAGATAAACAGCCACTTGAATTGGATTTCGATTTCTTTCAGAAAGCGCGCCAGCTTAGGCGCTTTCCGTTCTAACTTCTGCTGCATGGTTGTGCTCGAATTGTAGATCGTACAGACGTCGATAGACGCCGTTCAACCGCAATAGCTCTTCGTGCTTTCCCTGTTCGACGATCCGGCCGTCCTTCAAAACCAGAATCAAATCGGCATGGAGGATCGTTGACAGCCGGTGCGCGATCACGATTGCCGTGCGCCCCTTCATCAGCCGGTCGATCGCGCCCTGCACAAGCCGTTCCGACTCGGTGTCAAGCGCGGAGGTGGCTTCGTCAAAGACCAGGATTTCGGGGTCCTTCATCAACGCGCGCGCAATCGCCAGGCGCTGGCGCTCGCCGCCGGAGACCATCATCCCGCGATTGCCGATCACGGTGTCGTACTTCTGCGGCATCTCCATGATGAAACTATGCGCATTCGCCGCGCGCGCCGCCTGTTCGACGAGCGCCGGGTCGAATTCACGCAGCGGATAGGCGATATTGTTTTTCACCGCGTCGTTGAAGAGAATCGTCTCCTGTGTCACCACGCCCAACAATCCGCGCAGCGAGGCAAACGAGACATCCCGTAAGTCGACGCCGTCGATTCTGATGATTCCGCCGACCGGGTCGTGAAAACGGCAGAGCAAGTCGATCAACGTCGACTTGCCCGAACCCGACGGTCCGACCAGGGCCACGATCTGCCCCTTCTTCAGTGAAAACGAAATGTCCTCGAGGACCCGTTCGCCGGGATTATACTCGAATCCGACGCGCTCGAAAGTGACTTCATTCTTGAATGACTCGATCTGCACCGGCCGTGGCGCCTCGGCAACCGTGACCGGCGCATCGATCAGATCGAATATTCGCCGCGCCGCCGCGAGTCCTTCATTTAGCCGCACGTGTACGCTCGATACTGACTTGGCAGGCGCTATGATAGAGAACATCGCGCCGAGGTAGAACACGAATGAGCGCGCATCGAGCAATTCATTATGCAACACCAACCGCCCGCCGAACCAGAGCACGATCGCGACTGCCGTTACGCCCAACAGCTCGTTGATCGGCGTTGGAAACAGCCGCACGCGATTGATCTTGAGCATCGTCCGGAAATAGCGCTTCGTCCGGTCGCTGAACTTGCGCATTTCACTCGGCTCGGCTGCATACGCTTTGACGATGCGAATGCTATTCAGGGTCTCTTCCAGCGAACTGGAGATGTCGGCTACGGTCTCCTGCGCACGCTTGCTGTAACGCCGCGCCAATTTGCCAATCTGGTAGATACCGAGTGATATCAACGGTATGACGACGATGATAACGAGCGTCAGTTGCCAACTGATCACCAGCATCGTGCCGAGATAAACCAGGATTAGCAGCGGGTCGCGGATCAGGAAATTGAACGTGTTGTTAAACGTCTCGTGAATCTTGGTGACGTCGTTCATGGCAATCGACATCAGGTTTCCCGTGCGGTTGCGATGGAAATACGGTAGCGGAAGTTTTAGCAAGTGCCCATAGATCTGGTTGCGCAGATCGCGCGTGATCCCCTGCTCGACGTACGCCGCGAAGAAGCCCTGGAAATAGAAGAAAAGATTCTTGAAAATCGTGATCAGCACGAGTGCCAGGCAGACGTTGAAGAGCGTCCCCTCCTGCGTCGATCCCTGCAGCAACGAACTCAGGAACTGATCGAAACCTTGCCGCCACTCGTTAAGGAGTCCCGGCGCGGCTTCGGTTATCGGCGAGGCGGTTGAGATGTTGGCGGAAAAAAGCGAGGTCAGCAGCGTCGCGCCGAGATAGATGAGCATCGGCGAAGTCGCCACAAATAGACCCATGAACGCCAGCGACAACAGCAGGTGCTTGCGATACGGCAGAAAGTAGCGATATAAGCGCAGGACTGAATTCATCAAATCACGCCTTCCGTCATTAACCTGTTAAGGTAGCGGGCTCAAGCCGATTTGTCAAACCGGCAATAGCGGTTCTACGGCGTCAGGCCGGTGAGCAGCTCCACGACTTCGTCGCGGCTCATGATGACCGCCGTGGGCGGAATCTCGATCTCGAACTTGGCGGTAGGCAATTCGCGGTTAAATCTGGCGCTTTGAAAGTCGAGCCGCGCACGGAAACGACGATCGTGCGACAGCAATTCCAGTTCATCGATTTCCAGTGGTGGGGCTTCCCTGTCCTTGATGGCGATCCGCCCGTTGAGTTCGAATTCGTGCGCCTTGTCAATCAGTTGCAGCCTCAATAGCTGCTTGCTGGTGCGGAAATGGCTCTTCCATTGCGTCTCGTCGGGAACCGGCACGTAACCGTGCAGCAATGTGAGAATAACATCGACGATGTGCGACGCCTGCTGTAATTCGCCGACGTCGAGATCGCTGCGAAAGCCGACGAAGATGCGGTTTTCGCGCGCGAAATAGACGGTGAGTGAATCGCCGGCAATGATCGCCTTGAGCACCGCCTGGCCCAGAAAGCCGCGCACGTAGAGCGAAAGCCGCTGATCTGATTCACTGAAGACCTCGACCCGAAAATCGTCGAATCGGCCTTCGCGTTGAAGCTTGACGCGCACGAGGGATGCGAACGTTGTCAATTCGGAATTCTGGCGGGTGATCAACTCCGAGAGTCTGCCGTCGGGGCGCGCGCTGGTCACGGCCTTTGAAGCGCAGCCGCCGATGGCCAGAAATCCCGCCCAGATCAGGAGCAGGAGCAGTCGCACGATCAGGCGGTGCGAAAGCCGGTGAGAATCCAAACAGTCGTCTTGACAAAGGGGCCGATGATGGCCCAGATCGGCGAGATGGGCGCGATGAAGCCGATGAAGATAATTCCCAGCAGGATCATCGGGCCGAAGCGCTCGAGGTTGATCGCAAAACTCTCATACTGCGGCGGCAAAAGCGCAATCAGCACTTTTGAGCCGTCGAGCGGTGGCAACGGAATCATATTGAAGAAAGCCAGCGAGCAGTTGATCATGATGGCCAGGAACACGAAGTTGTAACCCAGCGCCGTATCGCTCTCGCTGAGGCCAAGCAAAGGCAACGAATGAAAAATCAGCGCCGCGCTGGCTGCCAGGATAATGTTCGAAATCGGACCGGCCAGGCTGACCCAAAGCATCCCCTGACGCCAGTTGCGAAAATTCGCCGGATTCACGGGCACTGGTTTGGCCCAGCCAAAACGAAAGCCGCTCGCGACCATCATCAAGACGCCCATCAAATCCATGTGGACGATCGGGTTGAGCGTCATGCGGCCAAGGTGCTTGGCGGTAGGGTCGCCCAACTTGTTGGCCGACCAGGCATGGGCGAACTCGTGCACGGTCAGCGAAAAAAACAAGATCGGCAGCGCAATCAGCGCTTGTTGCCAGTCGATCACGCGGTCATTCCTCCGTTCATCAACATGTATAATACGATTTCCCGCCCTACGTTCCCCATAAAAATCCCCGTTCGCAACGGTTCTCCAGGTGGCCAGGAAACGAAAACCGCTTCCTCGCAGAAGGCAAGGCAGCGGTTTTTGCCGATCAATTCAGTCTCTGTGTCGTCCTTCCCTACGCGTACACTCCGCGTAAGATGATGACATCGACGACCCGCTTGAGGCCAAGCATAAACGCGGCGGTGCGCATGTTGACCTTGTATTGTAGCGCCATGCCGTGCACGTCACTGAATGCCGCCACCATCGCGAGCTCGAGTCGGCGATTGACTTCGTCTTCGGTCCAATAGTAGCCGATGCGATTCTGCACCCATTCGAAATACGAGACAGTCACGCCGCCGGCATTACAGAGGATGTCAGGGATAATGAATACGCCCTTCTTGTCGAGAATCGCATCCGCCTCCGGCGTCGTCGGACCATTGGCGCCCTCGGCAATCAGCGTGGCCTTGACATCGCCGGCATTGTCCTTCGTGATCAGATTCTCCAGCGCCGCCGGCACAAGAATCTCGACATCAAGCGCCACTACCTCATCATTAGTAATCGGTGTCGTGCCGGGAAAACCGACAACCGAGCCGGTAGCTGCGGTATGCTCCAGCAAGCGCGGAATATCCAATCCGTTCTTATTCATCACGCCGCCCATGACGTCGGTAACGGCGATAATCTTCACACCCAATCCATGCAGTAACTCGGCTGCAATCGAGCCGACGTTGCCGAATCCAACCACACCCGCCGTGGCGTGTTTGAGGTCGCGCCCGAGAGCCTTGTAGGCCTCGCGTACGGCCAACATCACGCCGCGCCCAGTGGCCTCGCGCCGACCGCGCGATCCGCCCACGGCAAACGGTTTTCCGGTAACCACGGCAGCCTCAGTATGTCGGACATGCATCGAGTAGGTATCCATGATCCATGCCATCGTCTGCTCGTTGGTGTTCACATCGGGGGCCGGGACATCGGAATCGGGGCCGAAGACATCGAGCAAATCCGCGGTATAGCGCCGGGTCAGACGCTCAAGTTCGCCTTTCGAGAGTTTCTTGGGGTCGCAGGTAATCCCTCCCTTGGCGCCGCCGAACGGGATGTTCACGACCGCGCATTTCCAGGTCATCCAGCTCGCCAGCGCCTGCACTTCATCGAGCGTGACATTGGGGTGGAAACGAATGCCGCCCTTGCCGGGGCCGCGCACGATCGAGTGTTGCACGCGATAGCCCGTGAAAACGCGAAAGCTGCCGTCATCCATCTGGATCGGCAGTTTGACTATTACGCTCCGGCGCGGCTGCTTCATGATTTCCACCATCGCCGGGTCGATTTTCAACAGCGAGGCGGCCGCATCGATTTGCGCGAGAACGTTGTCGAAGATCGACAGCGGCACATCTTTAGACTTGATCTGGCCTTGCATTTGACCCTGCATCATTCCTCCTATATCCGGGAGACAAATTTACTTTCCGCGTCACAAAACCGCCACAACAAATCGTGGCCATCACTGATCCCAATCCGCGATGTTTGCCGGATCGGCGGGCTGGAACTGCCATCGTCAATCACCGCAAACTCCCGTCCGAACAGGCTCCTGCCCGTGTCAGCCGTGTCGATCGCCAAAGCGCGACAGAGCATGCCGGGCCCGGATGTGAGGCGGTGACGGTCGTCGACGCCGCGATTGCGCATCATAACGTCGATGCCCTCCAGCGGTTCCAGCGCGCGAATCAGAACGGCCGCCGGACTACCCTTGGGCTCGGTGACGAAATTGAGCATGTCGTACATGCCGTAAATGAAGTAGACGTAGAGCACGCCGGCGTCGCCGAACATCACCGCGTTGCGCCCGGTGCGGCCAAAACGCGCATGACAAGCCGGATCATCCTCACCGATGTAAGCTTCGGTTTCGACGATGCGGCCGGACAGCTTTTTGCCGGCGCGATTGATGACGAAACGCTTGCCGATTAGCGCGCGGGCAACTTCAAGCGTAGGCTGCCGGAAGAACCCCCGGGTCAGCCGCCTATAAGTCATACCCTTCTTCAAGGCCGCAAGGCAGAAGTTCGGGAATCAACGGCAACGCGGATTCAAAATCGAGCGCAAGTTGATCGGGGCTGTGGGCGTCAGAGCCGAGTGATGAAATCAGTACTCCGGCGCGGCGCGCGGCATTGATGATTTCCACTGAAGGATAGTACTCCCCCATCCCGTGACGAATCCCGGAGGTGTTAATCTCGAGCGCAAGACCGCCCTCTTTCATCTTCCCGAACACAGAATCCAGAAACGGCCGGTGCGCGCCCGTGAGCAAATCGCCGTAGGCGGGTCTGCCATAACGCTTGTAGACGTCGAAATGGCCGATCACGTTAAACAATTGGGAATCAGCGATTTCCTCGACTTTCTTAAAGTACTTAGCGATCCACGCGTCGATCGGCCGCGTCTTGAAAAACTCCGGTCCATACGGCCGTTCGAGTATCGGCTCGTCGTCGATATCGTGCACCGAGCCGATGACAAAGTCGAGATCCAATCCTCGAAGTTCCTTGGCCAGGCGGTCGTAGAGACTAATGTCCCAGCCGATCTCCAGCCCGACATTGACCTTCAGTCCGGAAGGAAAGAACTCCTCGCCGATCGCACGAACTTCATCAATGTAGCGCTTAACCGGCTCGGGCCCCGATGGAATCTTCTCGCCGTCGATCACAAAGTAACCCATGCGGTCCTTTCGGGAGGGCATCAGCTCATAGTGATTCGTAAAAGTAATCTCGTAAAGACCGATCTCGAATGCCTTCTGGCAGTACTCCCTGATTGTGCCCTTGGCGTCAACGGAATGGTCGGAATGAACGTGCGAATCGCCAATGGGATACTTCATGTCGATGACCTGACAAAGGCATTGTGTTTCTTTTCGAAGCCGACGCTGGTCGGTTCGCCGTGGCCGGGATAGATGATCCAATCTTCGGGCAGAGAATAAATCCGTTTGGAAATCGATTTCTCGATCTCTTCGAACGAGCCGCCGGGAAGATCGGTGCGCCCGATGCTGCCATAGAATAGCAGGTCGCCGCCGAAGATCATATTTTCCAGGAGAAAGCAGATACTTCCCCGCGTGTGGCCGGGCGTGTGCAGCACTTTCATTTCGAGATTGCCGACACGGATGCTGTCACCATCCTCGAGCAGGCGGTCGGCCTTCGGGCAGACCAAGGCATCGCCGGTGAGCGCGCTGAGGTTAAGCATAGGATTGGTGAGACAATCGGCGTCGAGACGGTGGATCATGATCGGACAACCATATTTCGCTTTCATCTCGCTGACGGCGCCGAGGTGATCGTAGTGACCGTGGGTGAGCAGGATTGCCGTAATCTTCGCCTCCAAGCGCGAGACTTCGTCCTCGATCAAGTGAGCGTCTCCCGCCGGATCGATCAGAACTGCTTCCTTGGTGACGGCACAACCGAGAATGTAGCAGTTCACTTCAAGCGGACCGACGGCCAGAGATTCGACGAAATGGCTCGATGATGCAGTATTCATGGTGCGTGCAGTATATCGCCGGGGGAGTACAGAGTCAAAACATTCCTGCAAACGCTCAGTATGGCGTCCTATGATGCGCTGAAGCTGCGCTGGACATTCGTCGCAATCCCGCCGCGATTGTGAAAACGACCTTCGAGGTGAAGACGGCGCGGTTGCAGGGTGCGAATCAAGTCGTCGGTGATTTTATTGACGACGTTTTCGTGAAAGATGCCCTGGTTGCGATAGGCCAGCAGATACTCCTTGAAGCTTTTCAGTTCGAGACAGAGTTCAGCCGGCGTGTAGGTCAGGATGAGCGTCGCGAAATCCGGCAAGCCCGTCTTGGGACAGACGCAGGTAAATTCAGCCGTTTCCATGCGAATCTCGTAGTCGCGATCTGCATAGACGTTGCGGAAAGTCTCGATTGGCGGGGTTTGCCAATCGCGAATGTGGTCCTGCCGGCCTTCGTAATTGGAGTCCATGTTGCGAATATACGACTCCGCCGGCACGCGGGCAAGGAGCCAATTTGTCCTTATTGAAAGCCAAAGAACGGTTGACCGGCCAACGCCAAGTTTTATATTCGCAATATGTCACCACTTCCCATGCTGAATGAAAATCGGGCAGTTGTGCTGTTGAGCGGCGGCATAGACTCAGCGACGGCGCTGGCGCTGGCACAGAACAACGGCTATCACGTGGCCGCCCTGACATTCGACTACCACCAACGGCATCGTCACGAAATTGCCGCTGCCAGCCGTGTCGCGCAGGCCGCCGGTGTTGAGCAGCACCTGATTTTTCCCCTCGACCTGTCGGCAATCGGGGGTTCGGCGCTGACGGCCAATATCAAAGTACCCAAGCACCGGGACGAGTCGCTGCTCAGCCGCCAGATTCCTGTGACCTACGTGCCGGCACGGAATGCCATCTTTCTGACGATCGGCCTGGCGTGGGCGGAAGTGATCGGCGCGGGCTCGGTTTTCATCGGCGCCAACTCGATTGACTATTCCGGCTATCCGGACTGCCGCCCGGAGTTCATCGAAGCTTTTCAAGCCATGGCGAATTACGCGACGCGCACCGGCGTCGAGGGGACACGCATTATCATCAATGCGCCGCTGATTAATCTGAGCAAGTCACAGATCATCCAGGAAGGAGCGCGGCTCGGCATCGACTACGCGCTTACCTTGAGCTGTTACGATCCCGACCTGAACGGCCTGGCGTGCGGCGCCTGCGACAGCTGCATCATTCGCAAGCGCGGCTTTGAAGCTGCAGAGCTGCCCGATCCGACGCACTATTCCCCGCTCGCTGGAGTCGGCTCCTCTCGATGAGTTATCAGCCCAGACTGTCTGCTGTGCCGGAGCCCGTGAAGAACGAGCTGCCGGTAACGGAAATCTTCTATTCACTACAGGGCGAGGGCCGGTTTGTCGGTTCACCGGCGGTGTTTGTCCGCCTCAAGTACTGTAACCTCGGCTGCGCCTGGTGCGATACGCGATTTACCTGGGATGCGGAGCGGATCGAGGACGGAGAGTTGATGACGCCCGGCGCGATCGTCGAGACGTGCCGGCAGTTGATCGAGGCACACGTGGCGCGGCCGCAAGATGTCCACATCGTAATCACCGGCGGCGAACCGATGCTGCATCAGGATCAGATTCCTCAACTCTGTGAGCGCCTCCGCGCTCAAGGATTCAGTTTCATAGAAATTGAGACCAACGGAATGTACGTGCCGAGCGCGGCTACGCTGGCAGTGATCGACTGGTGGAACTGCTCGCCGAAGCTTTCAAATAGCGGGATTCCCGTATTGCGCAATCGGGTGCCGGCGGCACTGGGGACGATCATCGCGACACAAAAGTGTGACTTCAAGTTCGTGATCCAAAGTCCGAAAGATATCGATGAGATGGAGCGCTATTACCTGCCCCCGATTCCGGCCGAAAAAGTAATCTTGATGCCGGAGGGAGTCACGAGTGAAGCGCAATTACGCATAATGCCGTGGCTAATGGAGGAATGCGCCAAGCGCGGCTATCGTTTCTCGCCGCGGTTGCACATCCTTGGCTGGGGGAACGAGCGCGGGAGGTAGCGCAATAGTTGGAATTCCAGGGCAAGATTCCCACCGCAAGCGGGCTGGTGAGAACGTGCAGTACCAGCAGAGTAACACCCCTCGGTTTCCGTCTCCTCCTTCGTCGGAGACTGAAACCGCTCCCTTTGTTAGTGGAGAATCTGTTACGCACGAACGATTTTTTGAGAGTTCGTTATTCCCCCTTAGCAAAGGGGGCAAGGGGGTTGTGTTGTTTAGATCGCGGTACAGAGAACTTTTTCAGCAGTCCTCAGGCGGTGGGGCTCCGAGGGCTGTGAAATCGATGTAGGGGATATATGAAGGTCAGTTTATCACAGCAGTTCATATTTGATGCCTCGCATCGGCTGGCCCACTTGCCGGCCGACCATCCGTGCCATAACCTGCATGGGCACACCTACACAGTGATAATCGAGGTGAGCGGCGAAGTCGACGAGACGAGCGGGTTCTTGATCGACTATCGGGAGATCTATCGTGTCGTCAAGCCGTTGATCGATCAATTGGACCATCGACATCTCAACGATGTACCCGGACTTGAAAAGCCGACGACGGAGATCATTGCGCGCTGGCTGTGGCAGCAGCTTAAGCCTTCCCTACCGATCTTGAACTCCATTTCGATCAGCGAGACGCCGTTTACGCGGTGCACCTATCGCGGCGACTAGCGCATTTCAACACTATCCCTTGCATGACAAAAGCAACGACGGCGCACGAAATCGTGCACCGTCTCGTTGTGGATCCTCAGCGATGGCTCTATTTGCCGCGCTTGGTGTAAGAGGCCGTCATCATCACAGCCCAAGTCTTGCCACCGTCCATGGAGCTCTCCATTTTCCAGTCGAAAGCCGTCGCTGACTTGTTGACGCTCGAAAGCCGGCTGAGCGACTTTTGTCCCATCCAGAGTTCCTCGCCCTGAAAGACCGAGCCGGATTTGTCGCACTTACCGGTGTACAGGCTGATTCTTCCCGACATATTGTCAACCCAAGTAGTTTGCCACTGCCTGAGTTCCCGATCATAGCAGGTCAGGGACAGCCCTTCGAACGGCATCTCCATCATCGTGGAAGTGAAATCCGTTTTGATAGCTGCGCCGCCAGCCACCTTGGTGTATACCGCAACACCCTTCGACTCAGTCCAGTTCTCGGTGCTGGGGTCCATGCGGTTTTTCATGACGACATCCCAGGTGCCGATCATCCAATCCCGTTCGGCGGATTCCTTGGGCGGTCCCGGTTCCGGCGTTGCGTGTTCGGCGCCCGATTTGGCGTCGTCGGCAAATGCCGCACCAGCGACTGCGAGCATGAAAGCCAGCAGCACCAGAAGAGACATTCTTAGTTTCATCAAATCCTCCAATCTGGAAACGGTAAATGTTGACGCTATGGAGCCATAATCTGCACAGAAAGACTCCGGCGTCAATCACATTTTTGTCTTCGCAGATCTATTCTGGAAGATTGAGGATTCCTTTAAGGGAAAACGACGTGAAACACCGGGCATAGCGTTCCTCCAATTAGCAGTTACTGCAAGGCGCCGGACCACCGCCGAAAATGTAGGCAATGAGAAAAACCGCGTCCGAAATCGTCAGAATCTGATTGCAGTCGGCGTCCCCGGCGAGTAGCGGTGCGGGTGCCGGCCCCCCGCCGAAAATGAACCCAATCAGGAAGACGGCGTCGGAGATTGTGACAATTTGCGAGCCATCGGCATCGCCGCAGAGGTAGTCGCAGGCATCGCCGATTCCGTCATGATCTGAGTCTTCCTGAATCGGGTTTGATACGCTGGGGCAATTGTCGCAGGGCTCGAAGACCCCGTCACCATCGCCGTCGGTCGGTCCGCATTCGAAAATCTCATAAGCGGAATCAACCGGTAGTCCCTCCACGGTTGTTATGCGTCCCAGAGGCCAGCGAATGACCAGAGAATCGACGACTGTGGCGTCGCCCAAGCCGAAGTGTGCCTCCAGTCCATTCTGTCCGAATCCGGAAGCACTGGTGATTTCGCGCATCTGCCAGCGGGGGCTGCCGCCGATGGTCGCTTTCACCAAGATCCGCGCGCCGATAGCGGAACTATTGCTTAGCTGTCCGACAGGCTGAACAGTAATCCAGTGGTTAGCATTGCCGTCGTTAAGGTAGATAGCGTTGTTTTCATTGCCGCCAAAGGCCTTGGCAAGCACTAAGTCAAGATCACCGTCACGATCCAGGTCGCCGAAGACTGCGGAGGTCGTCCAGCCAGAGTCTGTCACAGATGGATCGCCGGCGAAGGTCGTGAAGTTGCCGGCGCCGTCGGAAAGATAGAGGCGGTTCTTGTCATTGGCGGCGTGGAACGATTGCGTGACGTAGGCATCCTGATCGCCGTCATTGTCGATATCCCCCCAGGTCGCAGAAAACCAATAGCCCGGCTCGGTGACCAGTACGCCAATCATAACACGCGTGAAGGTCGTGTCGCCATTGCTGCGATAGAGGAAGTTGGTTTCGAGATTGTAGTTGGTGACAAAGAGGTCGAGATCGAGGTCGTTGTCGTAATCAACCCAGTAGGAGCGTTCGGAAAATCCGCTGTCATCCGACGGGGCGGCGCCCGTCAGCTTGACGAAGTTTCCGCCGCCGAGATTCTTGAAGAGCGAGTTATCCTGCTGGATATTCGCTACAAAGAGATCCGGATCGCCGTCGTTGTCGTAATCGCCCCAGGCGGCTCCATGCGCTCGTTTGCCGTCGTTGACAATCGGACCCGTTGAGACCGCAACAAAGGCTCCGCTGCCAGCGTTTAGATATAATAAGTTCTTGAAGACCCCAAAGCCGACACTGACGAACAAATCGAGATCGCTGTCCAGATCGTAGTCGGCCCAGGCGCAATAGTCGGTGTAAGCAGGCGTGGAGACCACCGGGCCTGAGAGAATCTTAGTAAACGTGCCGTCGCCGTCATTGGCGTACAAGAAATCGTTCTGATTGGTCCAGGTGGCCACGAAGCAATCCAAGTCGCCGTCGTTGTCGTAGTCACCCCAGGCCGAACCGTCGCCGGCGTAGATATCAGTGACAATCGGGTCGCCGAGAATGCGGGTGAATGTCCCTGCCCCGTCGTTACGGTACAGGAACGCCGCGGCACTGCCGCCGGACTGATTGACGAAAAATAGATCGAGATCGCCGTCGGCGTCATAGTCGACAACATTGACGCTGCGCGCGAGGCCGCCGTCGGTGACGACCGAACCGGTTGTAACCTTGGTGAAGGAGAGCGCGAAAGTCGTCGTTGTCAAAAGTGTTGTGAGCGCCGCGAGACGGCAAGTAGTGATCAGGATTGACAGGGTCGAGAGCATGCGACATTTCCTTTCCCATGAAACGAGTTGCGTCAAGGTCGAGCCAACGGTGTCCCGGTACTGCATTCAACGATGGCGTCGGCAAGACGTGGGATCGAATTCAGTGAGCGGCAGGAACGGAGCAGCGAACGGAAATAAACGATGCATCGCTGTGACACGTCTAAGAGTTGTCCGCAATGGGAGGGACCGCGAATGGTACGTTTAACTTCGGTAACAACTCAGCGTCTTTGGTTCATCGTAATCATCTGGGCGATATTTGGGGCCGTGCTGAGCATTCTGGGTAGCCGGCAAGCGCTTCCAGCAGTAGTTCGCTGGGAGATGCTGGCGGGGGGAATACTGGTCTGGATTCCCTGGCTATTCTATGTTCCGGCAATCGACCAATTGCAGCGAAGGTGGCCGGTCGGCGAAGGCGTGAGCATGCGGTTGCTCGCCTTCCATGCCGGCGCGGCACTGATCGTGGCAGTCAGTCACATGGTCTACCTGCGCTTGATGCGACCACTGCCGCAAATGCTGTTTCGCGGCGGAGAATACAGCGAGATTTTTCAGCGGTTTGCCTGGGGCGACTATTTCTTCAGCCAGCGCGTTGTGCTCGATTTAGCTCTGTACGCGGTTGCATTGCTCGCCATCAGCCGTCCCTGGCGAAAGGCGGAGGCGGCACTGGCAAATGACACGGAAAGCCCATCTCGGGACCAATGGCCACCGCTGGTGGTTCGGGACGGCTCAAGGACGGTTGTTTTGACATGGCAGGAGATCGACTGGATAGAAGCCGCCGATTATTACTGCAAGATCTTCGCCAATGATGAGTCACATTTAGCCAAAATCAGTCTCAGAAAAATCGAGTTTCAGGCACCTCCAGGACAATTAGTGCGCGTTCACAGAGCGTTCCTTGTCAATCCGGCACGGATCGCGCGGCTCGAAGCCAGCGGCGAAGGAGAGGCGAAACTGACACTACGTGACGAAACTTCGATCCCGGTAAGCCGGCGACGAAAATCTGAAGTTGAGAGAGCCTTGGGCCGGCTCTGACCGGGATTCCGTTATTACGAGTGCCCAATCCGGATCAGGCGTGGGCATCATGTACAACAGCAGGCATTCGCCAGAATCTTCACTCTCTCAACCGGTTGCGAAAGCGATCCGGCCTCAAGTATTAGATTCACACCAAGAAGATCGCTCGGATCGCGCGCTTGCCATGGACTGTTACCTGCGAGTGATTGGACGTCGTCATCCGCAGGTTGCGCGCCACCGGACGGCTTCCGGGAGGCTGTCGGGCTACATCATGTCCCTCATATATCCGTGGCTTTGGATTTATCGAGTGAATTGCTACAGAATTGGCGGAAGGAAATTGGCAGACAAGAATGTCTACCCTACCGGGAACGAGGTGAGCAAAGGGGGGATTGCTTCGTCGCGGTCGTGATCGGCGGTAAGGTCGTGAGGGCGTTTCGCTCCTCGCAATGACAAAGGTCGGTTGCGTCGGGAGGATAGAGTGTCAGGATCGCGGGGATCCTGACCTACGGGCTGAATAATGGCGGACAGGGATGTTTACCCTGCCGGGGGATGGTCGGGAGAGGTTAGCACGGGGCAGACAAGAATGTCTACCCTACCGGGAACGAGGTGAGCAAAGGGGGGATTGCTTCGTCGCGGTCGTGATCGGCGGTAAGGTCGTGAGGGCGTTTCGCTCCTCGCAATGACAAAGGTCGGTTGCGTCGGGAGGATAGAGTGTCAGGATCGCGGGGATCCTGACCTACGGGCTGAATAATGGCGGACAGGGATGTTTACCCTGCCGGGGGATGGTCGGGAGAGGTTAGCACGGGGCAGACAGGAATGTCTACCCTACCGGGGGATGGTTGGATCGGGTGGGTGATTAAAGGGGGAGTAGGTGATGCGAGAGGAGAAACCAAAACGGGAGCGGCGCGGAGCCGCTCCCGTCAAGGATGTATCTGTGAAGTAGGAAATTACTTCATCAGCACCATCTTCTTGGTGGCAGTGAAGTCACCGGCGGTCAACTTGTAGAAGTAGATACCGCTGGCGATGTTCGCCGCATCCCAAGTGAGGTCTACGTGACCAATGTTCGTTCCGTTGTAGCTCTTAACCATCTGGCCATTCACGTTGTAAATGTCCAGTGTCCAGCTCGAAGCCACCGGCAGATCGAAACCGATCTTGGTGGTCGGGTTGAACGGATTCGGCACGTTCTGAGACAGACTGAACGCAGTCGGAAGCGCGGTCTTCTCGACGTTGACGTTCATGAGATTGCCGTAGAAGTCGGAAATCTCGGCGCTGCTCAGCTCGGCTCCATCGACAGTAAGGACGTCGTTCGTTCCGAACGCAATCCGGTTGCTCATATCTTCCGTACCGGACCATACGAGCACATGCAGCTTGCCGTCACGCTCGGCGTAATCGACCTTCATGTCGGTGTGGTTGGTCACGGAGACCGAACCGGTCACGTCGAAGGTCAAGTACATAGCGCCGATCGCATCGGAGCTGGAAGTCGAAATCTTGCCATTCATGACATCAACTTGAGTGTTGGTGGCAAACGGCGAGAGTTTCGGCAACGGAAGGGCGTCACCCACGATGACTCTCAGCAAGTAGACAAGGTCACCGACTGAAAGCGGGGTTCCGTCTCCATTGGCATCCGAAGCAGCAATCTGGGCTTGCTGGTACTGCGGATTCGGATCGAGGGCGGCCAGACCGTACAGGAAGTAGTTCGTGTACAGAACGGCGTCCGCGATTTCGTACGCAATACCGTTAAGGTTGAGATCGCCACGGGCGTCAATCGAGTCGGCACAAACGATGTCAATACCACCGCTGTAGAAGATCACAACGGTATCCGGTTGATACTTCTGCGCGAGGAGACTCATGCAGTTCGGGCTGCCCTGAATTCCCTGCCAGCCGCCGACCCAGAGGTCGCCGGTGATTTCGCCGCCAAGGTCATAAGCATAGACATGGCTGGAAATGTAGAGAGTATCACCAGTGATCGACGAGAACGAGTTGTCGCCGCAGTCGTACCACCAGAACTGGATCGGTACGTATTGGCACTCGTAGGTGCGATCGTTCGTCACGAGGAACTTCAGCACGGCGAGATCGGTTTCCGGACCTTCCGGACCAGGACGGCCTTCGCCGTAGCAATCCGGATGGTTGGCGCCGTTGTTCATGTCAGCGATAGCGACGATGCGCAGCAGACCGGACGGGCAGGAACCCGAGCAGTTGCCGACAGCGCCGTAGCGGTAGGTAAAGTACTCAAAGCCGCAGGCCGAGAGAATATTACCAACTTCTGCGCTGATGAACGACAGGGCGGTCGCGTCGTACTTGATCAGGAGGTCGAAACCACCGAAGCCTTCGGTCCAGTGATTCAGGCTCACCGAGACGTATTCATACATACCCTGCAAGGTACCGTGGGTCTTCTCAATCACGACACCAAGAGTCGGGGCAACATGAATGTCGAAGGTGCAGGAGGTGGTGACGCAGCCGTCGGTGACGTCGATGGTGACCTGATGGTCGCCAAGGTAAGCGTCATCGCCGAACGCGGTCGGCCAGCTCCAAACGCCGGTTACCGGATTGACGGTGAACGGTCCAGCGGTGACCGGTCCGCTGAAGCTATTCAGCGAGTAGGTCAGGGCCACCGGGCACAGGTCCGGATCCATAGCGTTCACGTCGCCGTCAGCAGTCCAACCCCAATAAACAAAGAGTTCAGACGAAGGCGTCGGGCAATCGGTGAACACCGGCGCATCGGTCACCAACGAAACGTCAAACTGGCAAGTGTCCTTGCCGCCGTATTCGTCGGTTACCGTGACCTTGATCTCGTAAATGCCGCAGATACCGGCCACGGCGGGCGGATCCCACACGTAGTTACCCGAATTGTCGATCGAGCCGCCACCTTGAATGACAGCCCAGGTCTCGTCCGGGTTCGGGGTGCAGACATTGTCCTGATCCGTATAGTCGAAATTGTACTGGACGAGGGCGCAAGCGTTAAACACAAGCGCGGCCGGCGGGCAATTGCTGACCACCGGGGGGCGGTTGAAGACGCGGTAGGTGCCCGGGACAACTGTCAGATTGGCCAGGGACGCATTCGGCTTCACAAACTGGGTCGACGCGATCACAGGATCGATATCGACAACCCAATCGCCACCATCTTCCATTACGAACGCACCGGTATCACACGAGGTGGTTACCGTAAAGGTGAAATTGTATGTACCAGCCGGCATAATGATCGGCGTGGAACAGTCGAACCCGTAGATACGGGTGGAGTCTTCAGACGTGCCGTCCACCTTGGAGGTGTTGGCGACAGCGCCGGTGACCGCCGAGACGTTCACAGCCGTTATGGTACCGAACGCGTTGGTGACGGTCGACTGGACTTTCGACATCAGGTCGAAGGCCGCAATCGGCTCGGTCGCATTGACGCGCGCGGTGATCACGTTGCCGGTGGTATTATACGGGAAGCTACCGGGGAGGTAGGTTACCGTGACATCCGCGTAAATAGAGCTAAACGAAAACAGAAGCACTAAGGTCAGTAGCAGAAAGAACGAACTGTTTCTTTGCTTCATTAGAATGCTCCTTATTGCTCCATCATCTAATGTGATGTTAGAAACGTGCACTGCTTTTCTCGAGTTGTTTGCTTTCATTGTCCACCCTCGCTTACGCGACCCGAGAATCGCGGTTGATAAATCCCATTTCGCCACTGTCGTAACGACAGGACCAAATGAATAAAGGATCGGTAGAGAAAATTTTTCTAAAGGGCTGTTGAAACAGATGAGCTACGTGGAACGAGCATCTGATGTCCCAACGTGGTTCTCAGTGGGGATAAAGTTGATTCGAGACTTTTGTGTACGACAAATAACCCTAGACGCCCTTAAGTTAAGGGGTGGGGGAGATTTGTCAACGGGTTTTTGCAGGAAATGTGAAGAAAATCGGACCCTCAGGGCGCTTGGTTGGTCTCCGATGGAGGGTTTGAGGGATTGCCCCAGGAGCGAATACAACCCCCTGGCCCCCTTTGCTAAGGGGGAATCGGCTTGTAAGGAAGCT
>CAZNWJ010000009.1:108375-148173 GCA_964576925.1 uncultured Ignavibacteria bacterium
TGGGGGAGCTGGCAGGGCTCCGGCGGAGAGTTTTCAAGAGCTGAAGTGGGTGCGAACTGAGACCTGCCCTGCGGTCGAATACAACCCCCTGGCCTCTTTTGCTATGCAGGAATAACGCGACACGGATTGCGATACTTGTTATAATGCAAATATATACATATTGACATGATTAGTATCTTATGAAAAGGTGCGCCATTTTGCGGGTCTTGAGAGGGCGGTCAAGAAATGAAAACGCCCCGCCGGTTAGGACGGGGCGTTCGGGAAATCTGGGACCCCACAGGGGCTGCCTGGTGCGATACTACATCTGGGTCGAGTTGTAGATGTCGAACTTCAATTGCATGCGGTCATCGAGCCGCAAGAGGGCTTCCTGAGGGATTTCAATACCGAAGTCGGAAAGCCGGAAGAAGATCGTGCCGGTCGCGTGGAGCAGGTCGCCCGGGAGCCGGGACATCGTGATTTCGTTGGCTTCCAGGTAACGCAGCGAAGCCTCGATAGCGACGGTGTCGATGCGGGAGCCGATGGTCAGGATACCACGGCCGGCGACGCCCAGAGCTTTCTCGTTTTCGAGAGTATAGGCACGACCCGGAGTAAACTCAAGGAGCTTGAAGGCCGCCTGGGTGTTCCCTTTCCAATCGAGGAAACGGCTGGAGAAGAGCTCCATATCGAGGGTCGAATTGCCGGTGGTCAGACTGCCGAGATCGACGGTAATCTCCATTGCCGGGGCGTCGGTGATGGAATCGAGGCGGACATCCACCATGCTGTTAAACGACGAAGTCAGGGCAAAAAGCGTCTGCAGTTGGGCCGGCGACTGGAGCATAACGAGATTGCGGTGATTGTCGCCGTTGCCGCGGAACACCTTCCGCATAGCGTATTGGGAAACGGCGGTAGCGGCAAAGGCCACCAGCAGGATGGCCGTGAGAACTAAAGAGAGATTCCTTTTCATTCCAAGTCTTCCTCCGAAAACTGATAGTTCAAATCAGCGCGGAATATAGTCGATCGAAACGTCGAGAAGCAAGAGATAAACGAGGAGAAGTAGGAGCGCGAAGCGGGAGTATGAACGTTCCAGGCGGCCATTCGAGTTAGGACGAAGCACCCCTGCCCCGCGAGAGAGATTGCTTCGTCGCGGTAGAGTTTAATACGCCTGCTGAACGACGTTCGCTCCTCGCAATGACACTGGATTAGGCCCACCGCAAGGGGTGGGGCACCGAAGATACCTGAGGGGCAATCCGACCGCAAGCGGTGGGGCACCGATGAGACCTTAAGGGTAATCCCATCGCAAGCGATGGGGCACCGGCGATCGCATGCGTGTATGCGAATATGCGAATTATTGGAATTCGGGTTCGAGCGGCAGCAGGGCGGCGCCGAGCAGGCCGGCGTCATTACCGAGTCGCGCGGGGCGAATTCTGAGACCCTTAAGTTGGGCAGCCGAAGCGTAGTGGCGAATTCCCGAGCGGATGGCGTCAAAATAGAGACGTCCCGCTGCGGCAACGCCGCCGCCGATTACGATGATCTCCGGATTGAGGATTTCGACTGCCGAGCCCAGGCCGATAGCAAGATAAGTGGCTGAGGTCTTGATGGCGGCAATGGCGCGCTTATCGCCGGATTGTGCGCGTTCGAAAACGAATTTGCTCCCGGCGCCCGAGGGGACTTTGCGACCGTAGAATTTCGCGAAGGAGGCGGCGTTGACATACATCTCGAGACACCCGCGTTTACCGCACTGACACGGCACGCCGTCGAAGTTGATGATGCTGTGGCCGACCTCGGCGCCGGCAAAACGCGCGCCACGCCAGATCTGGTTGTCGAGAATGATCCCCGAGCCGAGTCCGGTTCCAACGGTGATATAGAGACCTGATGAATAGCCCTTCCCTGCCCCGTAGCGATGCTCGGCGAGAGCCATGACGTTGGCATCGTTGTCGGCAAAGACGCGCAGAGCGGTGCGGGATTCGAGATACTTGCGGATCTCCGTGCCGAGCCAGCCGGCAACATTGGGCGCGCCGCCAGCAACCTTGCCGCGGCGAATGTCGATGATACCGGGGCTGCCTATGCCGACGGTGGTGACTTTGTGGTCAAGTTGGGCTGCCCGAGTGCGCAGGTCGAGGACGATCGACTCGAACTGGCGGAGAATCTCGGCGCGGGTGCTTCCTGTAGGGATTGAACCGCGATAGATGATGGAGGCATCGCGGCAGGCGAGACCGAATTTGATGTTCGTGCCGCCGAGGTCGATGCCGATGTAGGCGGTGCGCGTCATGGTGGAAAGAAATGATGCGGCGAAGGCGGGTGCAACTAAAACCGAACACTCTCACCCCTGCCCCCTCTCCCAAGGGGAGAGGGGAGAATCATCTTGTTGGGATCGTATGTTGGTCGGTAGGAGTCCTCGGTACGGCCAAGAGACCTTGCGAAATGGAAAGTAGATTGCTTCGTCGCGGCAAAGCGGAGTGCGGGGGTTGATGGTACGTTCGCTCCTCGCAATAACGACTTTTCTCTTACCCTGTTGAGCCCTATCGTTTCAACGACATGACGCCCCACCCTCTGCTGACGCTCCGGGTGGGCTACGGATTGGGAGGACACCTAACTAGGGAGGTAGATTGTACGACCGGTAGTTGAGAATCGGCAGTCAGGCTTCGTTAAACGGTTTGTCGGCGGAAAACTGGGGGCGGTAGTGGTCGGGGCTGTCAAGTTCTTGTACCCAGCCGCGATAGAAACCGAGACCGGTGAATTCGGCGACGACTTCTTCGTATTCGTCGCGGGTGACGTGGCGGCCGAGTTGGGGATGGTCGCGGACGGCAGGCGTGGGCCAGTATTGAGACATCAGAGAGACATGAACGGCGGGCGAGAGTTCTTCGGCGATGAAACGCAGGACCCGCTTGCTGTTTTCGACGGCACCGGGCAACACGAGGTGTCGGATGATCAGGCCGGATTGGGCGACGCCGCTGTCATCAAGCCAGAGGTTACTTCCCTTCTGGCGAAACATCTCTTTGAGGCAAGCGGCGGCGATTTGGGGGTAGCGGGGCGCTTGCGAGTAGCGGCGGGCGAGATCTTCGTCCATGTATTTGAAATCGGGCAAGTAGACTGCAATCGAGTTTTCGAGGGCGCGGATGGTCTCGGGCTTGTCATAGCCGCCGTTATTGAAAACGAAGCGAAGGCCGGGGCGCAGGAGGTTTAGGGCATTGATCATGACCTTCATCTGCGGGATGAAATGCGAGGGCGAAACAAAGCCGACGAGATTGATACCGCGATCGAGAACGAATTCGATGCGGGCAAGGATCTCGGTCAGGCTGGTGATTTCCTGTTCGGGGGTTTCGCGGTTGCGGCTGATTTCGAAATTCTGACAATAGACGCACTGCAGATTGCAGCGATTGAAGAAAATGTTACAGATGCCGCGCGGGCCGGAGAGGACGGGTTCCTCGCCGCGATGCGGGAAGATCGACGACACGGAAAAGCCGACGCCGCCCTGGCAGAAGCCGAGTTGGGGCGAATTGCGATCGATGTGACACTCGCGTGGACAGATCGAGCAGTCGGCAAGTTCAGACAGCGGCGCGAGAATCTCGGGCCAGGGGAGGTGGGAGTAGTTGGTGGACATAGGCGGAAGGTAGTTGTTGTGAAGGTGTTTTTCAAGGGGGGAGGATGGTGGAGGCACAGACGCAGTAGAACAAGCGCGCAGACCGTGAAACAACAACACAACCCCCTTGCCCCCTTTGCTAAGGGGGAATAGCTGACTCCCTGGAAGTCGTTTGTACGCGATAGATTCCACCTTAGCAAGGAGATCTGGATCGAAGCCAGAGCAACCCGAAACCGAGGAATTGGAGAGATGATTGCTTTGTCGCGGCTGAGTGCGGTAGGAGTATTGAGATTCGTTCGCTCCTCGCGATGACGTGATCAAGAGATCGGGATTGAAGATTGAAGCACTCAGGTGGGGGCGTCAGGTCGCCTCGCGGGACAGAGGACGGTTCTTCCAGAGTGCAGTGCGCTCGAGAAGACCTGACGCAATGGGTGATGAAGACACACCCCGTCTCGCGCTCGCAGGGTTGTAGAGATGATTGCTTTTGCGGTCGGAGGAGCAAGAAAAGGAAGCGTAGATCTTGATCCGGCGGGCGCGAGCCACCCCTCTCAAGAGGGGAATTGGGAAGCCAAGTGTGGGCTGTGAGGATCATGCGACACCTAGGAGAAGATTGCTGCGTCGCGGCTGAGACTGTTCGCGGAATGGGGTTTTGGTACGCTTCGCTTCGCGAAATGACATTCGGAGACGGTTCCGGCTGAAGTCGGAGCTACAGGGGGAATGGCATCGGTGTTATTATTCGTCGCGGCGGACGCCGGTGAAGCGGACAACGAAGATGGAGACCTCGTAAAGGATATAGAGGGGGACGGCGAGAAGAAGCATACTGAAAGCGTCGGGGGTCGGGGTGATGAGAGCGGCGACGACGAGGATCACGACGATCGCGATGCGGCGGCCGCGTCGAAGAGTCGATGGCGCGATCAGACCGATTTTGCCGAGGAAGTAGGCGATGATCGGCAATTGGAAAACGGCTCCAAAGGCGACGCACATCCAGAACACGAATGAAAAGTACTCGGAGACATCGATCAGGGGCAGCAGATTGGGAGTGGCAAACGATCGCAGAAAATCCATGGCCTGCGGAATCACCAAGAAGAAGCAAAAAGCCCAGCCGCCGAAGAAGAAAAGCGTTCCCAGGATCGTGACGGGGATCAAGTATTTGATTTCGCGCCTATACAAGCCGGGGATGACAAACATCCAAAATTGATAGAGGACCACGGGAATGGCGAGCACGAGTCCGGCGAAGCCGGCGACCTTGAGGCGAATCATGAAGGCGCCGGTCGGTTGGCGAAAGTAAACGGTGCCGATCGGCTTGATCAGGTAGTCGACGAGTTTGTCTGAGAAGAAGTAGGCGGCGATGGCGAAGACGAGGACAGAGACAATGACCTTGATCAGGCGCTGGCGGAGTTCTTCGATGTGGCCGAGAAACGGAAGTCCGCCTTCCTGCCCTTCCCTCTCAGCCTGTCGAAAGTCATCCATTCAGTGAGTTTACTTGAGGAGGTTCTTGAGTTCGTCGACGAATTCGGTTTTGTCCTGGAATTTGCGATAGACGGATGCGAAACGAACGTAAGCAACTTCGTCGAGGCTGCGCAGGCGTTCCATCACCAATTCGCCGATCACTTTGCTGGAGACCTCGGTTTTATTGAGTTTGAACAGCTCGTTTTCGACATCCTCTACGAGTGCGAGAATGTGTTTCTCTGCAACCGGGCGCTTGGCGAGCGAGATTTGGATGCCGCGAAGGAGCTTGGAGCGATTGTACGGCTCGCGGCGTTCGTCCGATTTAATAACGGACAACGATACGCGTTCCACATACTCATAAGTCGTGTAGCGTTCGCCGCAGGATTGACATTCACGGCGTCGGCGGACGGCGATTCCCTCCTGAACGGAACGAGAATCGATCACCTTGTCGGATTCCTCTCCGCAAAACGGGCACTTCATACGTTAGCCTCGACTGCTATAGTAGTCCCCACCGGATGGGCAAAACGTCCTGCCGCGTTTCCCTGGTTGACGAAAATTTCGACCGTATCGAAACCCGAAATGATAGCGCCAAAGTCCTTCGCCTCGGAATAACTCGGTACGAACGGCACCTCGCGCACTTGCCCGACGGAACATCTCAGCCGGCCTGATGCAATATCAGCGGGCAAGTCACGGCGGGTGATGTTGCTGATCATATTGCCGAATTGGTCCACGTACATGATCTCTCCGATTGCGGCATTGGCGGTCTTGAGCAAGTTCGGCGGTTTGAGAATCGCATACGAATCAGCTATGGGACCTACCTCATCCAGCGGCCGTCCCGACGCAAGCCGGGCGGCTACCGGGGCCATGATGTCGCGGCCGTGAAAAGTGGCGGTCACATCCGACTTGAGCCAGTCACTGTTCTCGACGGAATAAACGAGTTTTTTATCAAACTGCGCAAGCGTGTAACTGAGCAGGCCGTTGTCGGGCGCGACGAAAAAGTAGCCACCCGCTGCGG
Source organism: uncultured Ignavibacteria bacterium (assembly GCA_964576925.1). Taxonomy (GTDB): domain Bacteria; phylum Zixibacteria; class MSB-5A5; order CAIYYT01; family CAIYYT01; genus JADJGC01. The sequence goes on from CAZNWJ010000009.1 coordinate 114,399, forward strand.
CGGCGAGGATGCGGCGGTCGGAGCCTACGCCCGGGTCGACAACGGACAGGAAGACGGTTTGCGGCGGAAAATGCCGAAACGAGCGTTCCAGCAGGAACGCGGCGGAGCGGATGTCAAACGCCGTGACGGCGTGAGAGATGTCGATGATTGCGCAGGCGGGGGCGATGGTCTTGATCGTGCCCTTGAGCATACCGACAAAGCCGTCGGCGAGGCCGAAGTCGGTCAGGAGCGCGATGGTGGCCATCGGCTGATCTTACTCCGCAGTCGTTTCGGGGGCGATCGCGCGGGTTTCGGCGATCAGCCAGTCGAGATAGTGCGGCGAGCCATCTGTGATCTCGGTGGCGATCAGTTCTGGCAGGTCGTAGCCGGAGAGTTCCTGAATCACCTGTCGCACCGAAGGAACGTGATCTTTTTGGGATTTGATGATCAGCAGAAACTCGGAATCAACCTGAACTTCGTCATTCCAGCGGTAGATCGACTTGACGCCCGGTACGATGTTTACGCAGGCCGCCAGTCGCTGGTCGATCAGGAGATTGGCGATCTCCTCGGCCTTGACGGCGCTGTTGCAGGTGGAAAGCATCAACATCGGTTGACTCATGTTTACTCCTTGAAGTCTCTTCCCAGTTTTTCGCGCACAGACTGGAGCTTGCGATCCATCGTGCTCTTGCCGCCGACGCGGTCGTCGATCGCGATGCGCGTGTAAACCCGTGGCGCGGCGCTGCGAAGGGCATCGTGGCACTGTTTGATCAAGGCCATGCACTGCTCCCAGTCGCCTTCGATGATAGTGCCCATCGCGTGGGTGCGATACTTGAGACCGGATCGATCAACAATGTCAATGATTTTGGCGACCTCTTTCGAGATCGATTCGCCGAGCCCCATCGGGACGATCGAAAACTCAACCAGCATAGACTTTCCTAATGCAACACCTGCGGTATGACCACTTCGCCGTCGATGCGCTCGGCATAGAGCGGGAAGCGATCGCAGAGCGCCTCGACGTCGACGCGCACTTTGGCGAGGGCGTCTTCGTTGTCGAGGTTCTTGATCGCGCGATCGATCAACGCGGCAATCTGCTTCATCTCGGGCTCTTTCATACCGCGGGTGGTGACGGCGGGAGCGCCGATACGAATGCCGGAGGTAACGAGCGGCGGCTGCGGATCGAACGGGATCGTGTTCTTGTTAGTCGTGATGCCGGCGCGGTCGAGAGTTTCTTCAACCTGTTTGCCGGTCAGACCGCGGTCAACGAAGGAAAGCAGCATCAAATGGGTGTCGGTGCCCTTGCTGACGACGTGATAGCCGAGGCGCATAAATTCCTCGGCGAGCGTCCGCGCGTTGGCGAGAATCTGCTGTTGATACACCTTGAAGTCAGGTTGAAGGGCTTCTTTCAAAGCAACGGCCTTGGCGGCGATGATGTGCATCAAGGGGCCGCCCTGGATGCCGGGCATGACGATTTTGTCGAGTTCTTTCTTGTATTCCTTCTTGCAGAGCACCATGCCGCCGCGCGGACCACGAAGGGTTTTGTGCGTGGTGGTGGTGACGAAGTCGGCGTGAGGCACCGGCGAGGGGTGCAGGCCGGTAGCGACCAACCCGGCGATGTGGGCCATGTCGACTAAGAGCTTGGCGCCACAGGCTGCGGCGATTTCAGCAAAGCGCTTGAAATCGAGCGTGCGGGGATAGGCGGAAGCTCCGGCGATGATCAGCTTCGGCCGGACAGCCATCGCTTTCTTGTAAACTTCATCGTAGTTGATGATCTCGGTGTCCTTGTCTACTTCATAAGCTTCGACTTTGTAGAGAAAGCCGGAGAAATTGAGCGGATGGCCGTGAGTCAGATGGCCGCCGTGCGCGAGGTGCAATCCCATAATAGTGTCGCCCGGTTTGCAGACGGTGAAATAGACCGCCATATTCGCTTGTGAGCCGGAATGGGGCTGGACGTTGGCGTGTTCCGCGCCGAACAGTTCGACGGCGCGCTGGCGGGCCAGGGACTCGGCGACGTCGACAAACTCGCAACCGCCGTAGTAGCGTTTCTTGGGGTAGCCTTCAGCGTACTTGTTGGTCATCACGCCGCCGGCGGCTTCCATGACGGCCTCCGACACGAAGTTTTCGGAAGCGATCAATTCGAGTTTCTTGTTCTGGCGATTGGTTTCCCCCTGCATAGCCGCGTATATTTCCGGATCAACCTGTTTCAGGTATGACATGACAATCTCCTGTCTGACAGCGTCAGATTGCGCTGCGGCGAAAATATACCGAAATGTCGAATCAGGAAAAACAACTTTTTCCCGGTGAGAAGGAGCTATGGCCAAACAGACCAAGACAAAACCTGTGATCGAAGAGAAGGTCGAAGGCGTGCCACGCGATACGCCGGAGCGCAATTGCCTGAAAACGCTCGAAACCACGCTGTCCCCGGTGCTTGGCCAGGCGAAAGCTCGCCGCGTGATCTCCGACATCAAAGCGGCGGGATACTTTGAACTGGCACTCTTGGACCAGGGCAGGCTATTGGTTACGCACGTAGCCTCGCTGGGAGAGGCGCAACGAATCACGAACGCTCTATTTGCATCGGAGAGTGATCGGATGCGCGCGCTGGGAGTGAGTGTTCACTTTGAGCATTTCAAAGACGATATCGAGCGTGAATTGGCTGCATTGAAAGCGAGTTCAGCGCTTCCGGGGACGTGGACACAGGAGACCAGCCAATCGGTGCTGAAGAACATGGTGCATCACCATGGATTGAGCATCATCTTACCCCGAGTTTCGGATTGGGTACACGATGAGGACCCGACAGTGCGTCGCGCAGTGGCTGAGGCATTGCGATCGCGCGGTGTGTGGTGCAGGCATATCGCGGAGCTGAAGAAGGACCCAACTCCGATCAAAGGACTGCTTGAGGTGCTGCTGGATGATCAGTCGGTTTATGTGCAGAAGGCGGTGGCGAACAATCTCAACGACATCTCCAAGGACAATCCCGATCTGCTGTGCCGCTGGGTAGCCGCATGGAAGAACGGACCGATCGGCAAGGCGCGGCAATGGATTCTCGAGCGGGCGCTGCGGACGCTCATCAAAGAGAATCACCCGGCGGCGATGAAGTTGATGGGATTGGGCGACAGCAAAGACGTTAAGGTACGTTGGAAAAGTGAGACACCGGCGGAAATCAAGATTGGCGACAAGGTAAGATTCGACCTTGAGATCGCGAATGTCGCGAATAAATCGATCAGAGTCAGATTGCAGGTCATCATGGCGGGCCCGGGTAAGAACAATAGGGTGCGGGAGGCGAAATATCTTCTGGGAACTGTGACGGTGCCAGGGAATGGTGTTGTCGAGGTCAGCAAAGCCGTGAAGTTCGATCATCGCAATTCGGTGCCAAAGATTGCGGGGGAGTATCGGTGGATAGTGATGTGCAATGGAAGGGTTGCGGGTAAGCGCGAGAGTGTCTATCGGGGGCGGGACTTAAATAAGCGACGACTGAACGACTTGCGATGACCAGCTGTTGTTGGCGTCAGGTCGCCCGGCGCGGCGCGGGAGTCGAAGCGGACGAAGTGGGATCGTCTGCGCCTTGCCGGAAGACCTGACGCAACCGATTGATTTCCGATTGAAGTCGGAGCGACAGCGGGCGAGGGCTGGTGAGCGATTGGCAGGTCTCCGGCGGGATGAGTGCGAGTGTCGGAGGGAGTACGATCAGAGACCTGCCCTACGGACTGCTACCGAAAGCGGAGGCGTGGTTCTGAGTTTAGATTGCTTCGTCGCGGTTGGGTGGTCGCGAGGGACAGGGATTCGTTCGCTCCTCGCAATGACAAGAAACTGGGATCCGACTGAAGTCGGAGCTACGAGGGGAGGATCGGCAGGAACAGCAGGACCCGATTGAAGTCGGAGTGACAGCGGGCAAGGGCTGGTGAGCGATTGGCAGGTCTCCGGCGGGATGAGTGCGAGTGCCGGAGGGAGTACGATCAGAGACCTGCCCTACGGCTCTTCAGGATCATTTGCTTTTCCGGATCATACCTTTTCCCGGATTACACCCTTTCCCGGATTACACCATTTCCTGGATTACATACTTTCCCGATTACACGCTTCTCAAGATCTTTGCCATTGCATGGTTACTCCCATTTCAACGGGCCGTCTTTGAAACGCTTCTCGAAGTTGCCCAGGACGTAGGTCCACGCTCTGTCGAAGTAATCGTGGACTTTTTTCCAGTCGTCGCCGGTGCCGAATCCAAGGTGGTGGAATTCTACTTTGACAGAGTCGGATCCCATTTGCTTGAAATCGATCACCACGCGCGTTCGGATATCACGCAAAGGGCCGAAGGACGGCGGCGCATTCCACTCGAAGGAAAACATCTTCTTGGGCAGGAAACTCAGGACTTTATTGCCTTCCCCGCCCTTCTCCCCAACCGGGGCTGCGTCGTTGAAGAAGATCTCGTATGGCCCAAAGACGCGCAGTTTGATATTGGTCCAGGGAGAGAAAAAAGTTCGCGCGCCGTCGTCGGTAGTCCAGGCGTTCCAGACCTCGTCGAGGCTCGCCTTGACGGTGACCTCACGGTAGATCTCCAGGTCGGAAAGTTCGAGGGGGTAGCGGTCGGGACGGATGTAGTCTGCCAAGAGCGAGAGAACCATCGGGGAGAGTTTGTAATCGTGCACGCCCTTAACAACGGAAGGCTCACTATCCATCACGGCCTTGGCGTCGGATTCAGAGTCGACCTTTAGAATGATCAAGCCGTAGCGCTCTTCCACGGGGCCGGCGGCTATCACCTTTCCCTTAGCGATGAGGCCCTTTAAGTAGAGGAAGTGTTCGTACATGATCGTTTCTTCCTCTTTGGTCATATCACCGGGCCAACCGGGTCGTTTGCCAAGAAGTTCGCAGAGATAATACACTGGTTGCTGTCCTCCTGTCTGTGCACGGGCTGCCGAAATCGAGAGTGAGCCAGAAATCAGCACCGCCAGGAACAGCAGCGCGACCCGGCGAATCCGTAGAAGAATCGAGTCATTGTGGCACATCGCTTCATTTCCTCCTACAAGCTCTCTTGCGATTTTGCGCAGAAATCTTTAAATCCCCTGCTATGTGTCTGGGTAGGAGGCCAAGATTGGCAGAAGAGAGGCGGATTGTCAACGAGAATCGGAAGCTAACCGGGAGAGAAGGATGCGCAAGCCGGCGGCCAAGCGATCGACGCTGATTCTCGTTGCGGGTATGTTGTGGTCAGCGGTGGGGCTGCTGCTGATGACGCTTGCCGGCCTCTGGCTGGTGGGTGGCGAGCCGTGGCAGATAGGGTTATTGGCTGCGGCGGGATTTTTGCTCGGTTGGTTTCATTTTCGGAAGATGTTTGCAAAGTTGGTCGGGGTGAACATCAGCCGGATTGAGGAGCAGGCACCGGGTCAAGAGGAAGTTTGCATATTTGCGTTCCAGAATATTCGTTCGTACCTGATTGCGTTTCTGATGATGGGAATGGGATACGCTTTGCGGCACTCGCCGATCCCGAAGTTGTATTTGGCGCCGCTGTATCTTGCCGTAGGGGTCGGATTGTTCAGTTCAAGCGTGGCGTACTACCGGCGGGTTCGGCGGGCCTAAAAAGCCGGTCGGAAGTCGTTTTTTGTTGCCGCAGAGGCCTCAAGAACTTATATCGGGCTCCGATACTGAGAGTATTTCGAGGATAAGATGATACGACGCGCGAAGCTGACGATACTGGCCAAAGCACTCTTGAGCATCACCGGCCTCTACTGGTTTCTGATGCTCTCATCGATTATAGGGATCACCGATTTTCTGGACGGCAAGCTCATGCAAAGCGGGGCGGCGATTTTGACCGGAGTGATGTTGTTACTTCCGGCGGCGGCACTGGCGCTCCTGATGTTGTCGCGCGGCGACGACGATCAGACGCAGATCGGGTAAGCCCGACCGCAACTACTGCTTTTTGACAGTCCCGGCAAAAACCTCATAGACGCACGACAGGTCCCTGTCGTGCGGGTCGTATTCCATGGTCTGCGTGAACAGTGCGAGCGCGGCTTCGCCAAGATCGCCGGGCACTCCGAGTTCAACAGACAATTGATTAAGCAGGGTCAGATCCTTGTGAATGAGCGCGGCACTGAAATGCGGGGCATAATCGCCGTCAATGAGCTTCTGCCGCTTGGCGTTGAGGACGGCCGAATTGCCGGCGCCGGCAGCAAGAATTTCAAGTGATTGAGGACGGTCGATTCCGACTCGCTCGGCCAAAGCGACCGCATTAGCGATACCCGCCATGAAAGTACCGAGCACAAGATTGTTGATCAGTTTCATGCGTGTGGCCTGCCCGGGCTCTCTGAAATGGAAGATGTTCTTTCCGATGTCATAGAGCAGCGGTTTCGATCTTTTGAAGACCTCTTCCCTACCACCCGCCAGCACGGTCAGATTTCCCTGTGAAGCCGGGACCACGCTGCCGAGCACCGGGGCTTCGAGATACGAGCCGCCAGCTGCAGCGACGATCCGATGAAAGGCGACCGCTTCGCGGTCGTCGTTTGTCGTAAGGTCGATGATTGTCCGATTGCGGCAGGCAGCGAGAAGACCGCTTTCACCCTGGAGGATTTCGCGAACGGCACGGCTGTCGAAGAGGCAGACGAAGACCGGGTCGCACTGCTCGATTAAGGCGCGGGGAGAGCCAGCAACCGGAACGCCCAGGGATTCCGCGCGGGCGCGGGTACGATTCCAAGTAGTAAGTGAACGGCCTTGGGCGATGAAGCGGTGCGCAATGGCAGTCCCGAGGTTACCGAGGCCGACAAATCCAATCGTGTCGGATGCAGTCATAGCGATTCTCTCCCAAAATCTGGATAATTCTGCCGATTCCGATGTTGAATCCTCCGGCGGATTCGCTTATCGTAGCAATGAATCAATAGAGCAACGCATGGCCAAAGTAAAACAGATCGTAATTGTTTCCGATGGCACGGGCCGCACGGCAAAGCGGCTCCTCGATGCCGTGCTGTCGCAGTATGCCGACCAGGAAGTGGCGTTTTCGATCAAGCGTACCTATCACGGCGTGCAGTCGCGCGAGCAGATCGACATGATCGTGAAGGCCATCGACGCCGAGTACCTCGTCGTCTACTCGATTATTTCGCTGGAGTTGGGAACGTACTTTCACGAGGTCCTGGAAGAACGAGGCATTCTGCATATCAACGTGCTGCGGCCGATGATCAAGACCCTATCGAAATTCCTGGGGGTACACCCGCAATTCAAGCCAGGGTTGTTGCAGATAGTCGACGACGCCTATTATCGAAAATTGGATGCGATTGGATACACCGTGGAGCACGACGACGGTCGCGGTCATCGGATCGAAGATGCCGAAGTGATCCTGGTGGGACTGTCACGTACGTGCAAGACACCGATCAGCATGTACCTGGCGTGCAATTACGGGTTGCGCGTGGTGAACATACCGATCATACCAGACGAGCACTTCAAGCAGACACTTCTGGAGCGCGTCAGTCATGCACGGCCGGGAATAGTGGTCGGGCTGATGATCAACGGAAACGAACTAATGCGGGTGCGCGAGGAGCGGGCGACACTTCTGGTCGGCGACGAGGCAAGAAGCAAACAGATCATGCCCTACCATGACATCACGCAGATACGCAATGAGTTGCGGTTTTGCCGGACTCTTTATGGTGAACAGGACTGGGAGTCGATCGATGTCACGCGGCGGGCGATCGAGGAAGTGGCCGTGGAACTGCTGAAGATTCTCAAGCTTCGCGTGGACGGGACACCGGATTTCGTCTGAACTCCAAGGCCGTCAAGGCGACAGTACAGATGGCGATCAGAACCGCCTTGTGAGCACGCAAATGCCGCGCGATCGCTCAAGCTACGTTAAAATGGACGGAAATGGTACAATAAGAGATGGAAACGAAATTTAATCTCGCCGCTGACACCGAAAATCAAGTCACGGTCGATTCCTCGATTATCTTTGCCGTTTGGAAATCGGGCGTAGCGCCGCTCGGCGGCGAAGCGCATCTCGAGATCGGCACCAGTTTCGTGGGGTTCGACGCGCCGGTGGAGATTACGGCCAAAACCGACAAGGGGAAGAACGTCGGCTCGATCAGCGACAAGATGCGCAACAACAAGTTTGTCGGACGGTTTACAATTCCAGAAGACCTGAAGGTCGGCGACCTGGTTTACTTCAAGTTCAAACTTCCCCGCCACGGCCTGGAGATGGAATCAAATCGCATTCCGGTGGTGCCGCCGATTATCGTCAGCGATTTGTCGTGGAGCGCGACGGAAGCAAGGCGTGGAGATCAATTGACCTTGAAGGCGAAGGTCAAGAATGTTGCAGATTCGATACCGGCTACCATTACGATCTACGAACACGACCAGGATGGCGCGCATGATAAGATCGCAGAGATCCAGACGCAGGTGTTCAACGAGCGAATCGAACTTCAGTGGGAGTATCGATATTTCGAGGACACCGACGAGATTCCGACCGAGCAGGAGCTGGCGGAGTACGGGAATCACTATAATCCCCCCGAGTACTTCTTCACAGTGAAGATCGAAGACCAAGAGTTCGGGCGCGCTCAGGAGTCGGGATTGCTATTGTTTAAGGATTGGATTGAGATCCAGCTCCTGAATGACGAGGGCGAACCGGTACCGAACCAGAAGTACAAACTGACCCTGGCGGACGGTTCGACGCGTGAAGGAGAGCTGGATAGTGAAGGCAAGGTGCGGTTGGAGGATATCCCACCCGGGAGTATTACAGTAACCTATCCTGGTGCGGTGCCGGCTGTCGAGCAAAGTCAAATCTCGGAAACCGGGGACGGAAGCGCCGTCAGCGATCCCGAGCTTGATGTCGCGGACAAGAGCGAGATTGACCAGGCTCCGGCAGGCGAGGAACTTCCGGAAGGGACCCACAGCATTACCGATGATCCGAATGCGGACCGGACCAGCGACCAGGCACATAGCGCCGCGCTGGCGGCCAGCCTTGAGGACTCCGGACGAGCACGCCCCCAGGGACATGCGGCCCATCACATTGTCGCGACGGGACATCCTGATTGTGAAGAAGCACGCATTATTCTCGAAGAAGCCGGCATCGGCATCGACGATGCCGAGAATGGAGTCTGGCTGCCTGATACGGCGCGAGCGGGTCAAACGTCCCCCGGGCTTCAGACCGATGCGGCGACCAGCCACAGCGATTTGCACACGAGCCGCTACTTTTCCGAAGTTACAGACCGTCTGAGGCGCGCCCAGGAGGCCGATCGGGTGCGAGAAGAGCTGGAACTGATCGCCGGCGAACTGGAGCTGGGGACTTTTCCTCATTGAGCCAACATGATGATAGATAGAAGAAGACAGGGATGAGGTATTTGCTGTGAGCAACGGTTCCGCAGATTCGGTCCATCGCGTCGCTACCGGACGGTCGCAGAGCACGCGGTTTTCGAGTCGAATCGAAGTTATCATCTCACGTTTCAACTACGTGACTTATGACCGCCTGGGAAGCAATTTGCCAACGGAAGGCTTCCTCGCCTTGATTGGCAGGCTACTGAACGGCTCGGGAGGGGCGTTCAGGTATGTCGAGGACGAGGCGGCGTTATTGAACCTCTATAAAGAAGATCGCCTGGCAGACATCCCTGCGCGACTTCGCCCCCTGACATCGGAAGCGGTCGGCCGCTGGATTTACATCTATTGCCAGCCCCGCGAAACAATATGGGAAGTCGACTATCGAGGAATCATCAACTGGGACGCCACCGAATACCGCCGCGACGGCAACAGCGACTTTCAGCCGGAACGCAGCGAAAGTTCGAGCACGGTTTTATTCAGCCTGTTGCGGGGAGACTTGCCTGACTGTTTCGGTATCGCCCTGCCCTGCCAGATTGACATGCGAACGGCCGACATGATCTTTTCCGGCTCGTACCGGGCACTGACGGATTTCCTGAATTTCAGCAAGCTGCGCCTGATCAACCGTCTCAATGATGAGGGACCGGGAGAAGGGCGGTTGATTGTCTTTGATCCCTGTCAGATTACCGAGCAGGCGGCGGATGCGATTGGCGTGTACTCGCGATTGATGTCTTTGGTTGACGCCCGGATTCCGGTCAGCCGGCTCAGCGCGCAGGAGCGAAGGCTGAGGAATCAAGGTATCCTGGCCTGCCTCTGCAAGCAACTGGCGGATCAAGATAGTTCGGTAGAAGACGATTTCGACATGGGGCGACTGAATCCAGCCTTCACGCGCTACGCAGATTACGGGCTACGGCGGGCGCAGTTGATCGATAATCTCTACAATTTCATGACCCGGCCGATGATCGAGGGTCTGGAAAAGCAGTTCATGATCTACCAGGATGGCGATGAACGTCCCGATGGCAGAGCCTGGTTGGAGATTATCCAGCCGGTGATGGCGATCGCCGGTGATCATCCCTTGCTGGTGGACTACTTGATAGATGCCGCGGGAGCGAGCACAGGTGAGAGCGCCTGGTCGGCCTTCTTCAAAGCCTCGCTGGAAAGGGGCACGCACCAGGATTCGTTGATGGTCTCCGCCTGGAAAGCGGCGTTCAGCCAGGTTGATGCAGCCGAGATGCTGTCATCGGCGTTCACCGTCGGGTCGTATGAGCTGTTGTTCCATTACGTCGGTCGCCCGGCGGGATTCGCAGGCTACGCGGACGAGTTGAAAGGGCTGCGCGACGTTATCAGCCGAGACATCCGCGCGATGGGACGGGCGGACTTCGTCGATCGCAACCTGGCGAAGGTTGCGAGCATCTACCGGACGGCCAATGCTCTGGGGGAACTGAAGGCGATTATGGAGGGCGACGTCGACGCGAGCCGGATTGCCAGCGTCTTCGACAGCCTGGCCAATGCTGCGGCGCTGCGCAATGCTTCGGGTCTGGCCATGAAGGCGATGGTGGTGAAAAACATTTTCGACGTGTACGCCAGCGGGAGCGCGGCCGCCGACCGCCTGCGCATGGAAGATTACGATGCCGCTTTCGGTCACGCGCTTGTGATAGGAGCAGGACTTGCCGAACTCGGTTTGATCGGTTACGCGGTGGCAACGGGCGGGAGCGTCGGCGGTCCGGTCGGCGCCCTGGTTGGGTTGATATCGGCCGCCGGTGCGGTGATTGTCATTGCGGCAACGGATAGCGATGTTGAGTACTTTGCGAGCCACTGCATGTGGGGTACGACGCCCGGGGAAGGCTCGGCTCGACCGGCCTGGGGTGTGGGCAATTGTGATTCCTGGCGCGCCGACGATGTTGGATTGCGGATGCAATTGGACTCGTTGATTAACTGTCTGCACCGGTACACGGTGCGGCATACATTCGATACCGTGACGCGCGTGGTCGCCATCAAGATTTCGACAAATTTCCTGCCGGACACGGCGAAGTTTGTTATTTGCGGCCAATTTCAGAATGCGGCCGGTCGAAGTTACCGGACGCGGTTCACGCTGCAATTTCCATCGCGCGATCTGGATCGTTACCGCGATTTCCATGTTCCCGGAATCGGCGGGCGGGCGATTAACGCCGCCAACTACCGGGTGCAGCGAGACGGCAGCGGCCATGAGATTGAGATCAATCTTAAGATGATCTCCGGGATTACGACGGGCGAGGGCTGGATCACGTGCCAGCCATTCGGGCACAGCGAGTTCACGGTGCCGCACGAAAATCAGGCTTTCCACCTGGAGCAGCTTATCGAGCATGATGCGATCGTTATCAACCGTTACCGAGACTACGCGTTTGAGTCGGACGAATGGAGCGACATGCCCAGTTGGGGATAATGGAAGGTTTTTTCGCCTTGGCCATTTGATTTGATGCCGTAATATTGGGGGGCAGAATTACACAGGCAGAATTCGAGGCAAACCGACGGCCGCAAACCGCGATGAAAATGCCTTGCCTGCTGACACCCTTACTACGAGAAAGTATCAACATTGAAGAAGGTTTTTTCGCTTACTGCCGACACGGAAAATCAAGTCACCGTTGATTCGTCGATCATCTTTGCCGTCTGGAAATCAGGTGTCGCGCCGCTGAGCGGCGAAGCGCATTTCGAGATCGGCACCAGTTTTGTGGGGTTCGATGCGCCGGTAGAGATTTCGGCCAAGACCGACAAGGGGAAAAACGTCGGCTCGATCAGCGACAAGATGCGCAACAACAAGTTTGTCGGGCGGTTTACAATTCCAGAAGACCTGAAGGTCGGCGACATGGTTTACTTCAAGTTCAAACTTCCCCGCCACGGCCTGGAGATGGAATCAAATCGCATTCCGGTGGTGCCGCCGATTATCGTCAGCGATTTGTCTTGGAGCGCGACGGAAGCAAGGCGAGGTGACCAGTTGACGCTCAAGGCGAAGGTCAAGAATGTTGCCGACTCGATACCGGCGCTTATTACGATCTACGAACACGACCAGGACGGCGCGCATGATAAAATCGCAGAGATCCAGACGCAGGTCTTTAACGAACGGATCGAGTTGCAGTGGGAATACCAGTACTTCGAGGACACCGACGAGATCCCGACCGAGCAGGAACTGGTGGAGTACGGGAATCACTACAATCCCCCCGAGTACTTCTTCACAGTGAAGATCGAAGACCAGGAATTCGGGCGCGCTCAGGAATCGGGATTGCTGTTGTTTAAGGATTGGATAGAGGTGACTTATCTTGAAGATGACGGCACACCTGCCGCGGGCGCGGAATATGTAGTGGTTCTTCCGGACGGCACGCAGAAGACGGGTAATCTTGACGACCAGGGGCACGTCCGCATAGAGGACGTTCCGCCAGGGCCGTTCAAGTTCTATTTAAAGAGCGCCAATCAGGGAACGAAGTCGAGTAGTTGTTCCGGATGCACCAAGAAGGGCGAGCCGCAACCGGCGGAGGACAGCGATGCCGGCGTATAACGTCTATTTCTTCGTGATCAAGAAGCCGATGGTGCCGATGGCGGTCGGCTCCAGCGGGAGCATCATGCAATTGACGTCAACGCACCCGAGCGTCGCGACCGCACAGGCGGATATCATGACGCGATTTAAGACGGCTCTCCAGCAACTGATGCAGGATTGCGCTCCGCAGATCCCGCACGAGGCATCGCGCGACCAGACGGTGGCTGTCATCGAAATACCGGCTGATGGAAGCGGGAACCCGAACTGGAGCGGGATCACGGTGGACATGAAGGAGCCGATCGTTTATGTCACCGGATCGCGGGCGCGACGGACGCCGTCCGATTCGACTGAGCGGCGCGCCGGGATCATTCTTGCCCAGGATTTGCAGAGACCTCCCGGGTTCCAGAATATCACCGAGGATGATATCAACACGTATTTCGATACTGCCGATGCGGATGCGGCCGGCGACAATTCCGGACGGACGGTGATTTTCTCCGATGATCTGCCGCTGGTTTCGGAGATCTTTGTCGACCGGATCAGCATCGCGATGGACGATGCGCAATACAACCAGAAATATGCGATGATGATGGCCAAGGCGGCCTGGCACGAGATCTGTCATGGCAAAGCCGAATGCGAAAATCGTGCTACTAACGCCCGCTGGCAGAGAGCCGTGGCTGACATCCACGCGATAGCCGGCGTTGGGATCGCGGCCGATACGATTCAGCACGATACGGCTGTCACGGCTGCCGATCGCCAAACGATGGGGCGGCATATGCTCTGTCCAGTGGCGTTCTACCAGCTGGGGGTGCCGATTGGCGGGCAGTGCTTCCATCGCGGCGCCAGACGCCCCTTGACGCCTAATCCGCCGCCACCGCCTCCTCCCCCGCCGATTGATTTGGACGACGACGATCCGCTGCCGTAGCGGGCGCTGACGAAAATAAGATGAGGGGCAAGAGAGACGCGAAAAGATTGCTTCGTCGCGGCCAAGAGCAGATGAACAGATTGAGTTGCGGTCGCTCCTCGCAATGACAGCCGCGACGGGTTTAGTGCCGTGCACCGAGACATGGCAGGCCTCAGGTGAAGCGACAGCGTGGGAATGAGAGAGTTCGATCAGAGGCCTGCCCTACGATCTGCTTGATGATAGGATTCGTCATGAGGCTCTCACCAGACATTGCCGTAAACAATCTTCAAAGGAAATCAGGACGAAGCGCCAATACGGGCAAGCGCAAACGAATGTAATTGCGGGGATCAAATCGGGGCGAGCAGACTTGAACTGCCGACCTCTCGCACCCCAAGCGAGTGCGCTACCAACTGCGCCACACCCCGAGGAATCGAACCCGGATATAATAACGCGAAGACCCAGCGTGGACAATGGAAATTCTCGCGCCAGTTTGCTGCGCTGTCGGTGCTCGCCGGCGCCCGCTAATACACAAGGTATGCCCAGAGGGTGCTTCCCTTGAATCTGTAGCCGACCTTGATAGACCAGAACGGGTCAAGCGGTGGTGGAATCGTTGTGCAGCCATCGAATTGCATGTCACCAAGCAGTGAATCGCCGGAATTAACGTAGAGATGGTCAAAGGTCAGTTCGGCCAGTTTCCCGTCGCTCCACGCCTCATAAGCGACCACGGGAATTCGATTGCCGGAAAGTGATCGACACTTCAGATACCATCCCGAGACAATCGTGTAGCAATGGTAAGGGTCCCAGTATCCTGCGTAATAGACGTTGCTGGTGGGATGGAGCATCTGGACAATGAACGAGTCGGCGTCGACGTCAAGGTTCACCGGGATCGACAACTGGATGCCGCTGGAGCCGAGGTCAACGAATTCGATCGTGTCGCCGTAGCTCCCCTGCGCCAATTGATTCAGATCCGCAGAAAGCTGCACGACTGCCGAATCACCGGCTTCAATGTGAAAACGGTCCTCGCCCAGAGCGAGCCAAGCTCTCTTGTTGCGGACGAATACATGAACAGAATCCTCGGTGAGATTCCTTATGGCCAGTTGACCACTGACGGGAGCGACGGCCGTCTCGATTCCCTTGAGGGCCAGCGAGCCGACCGAGACTTCAAAGGGCATGGGGGATCGCCCGCCGGTGCTCTTATCCCCGGAGCAACCGCAGAGCAGTATCAGGACAGCCAGAACGAAGCAGATTTTACGCATAGACACTCCTTTGATAGCCACCTGCAATTTTCCTAAGATTGAAGCTAACTATAAGCGGAGTGTTTTGTCAATGATATTGCCGTGAATTGACGGAATCCGGCCTCAAGTGAGAACGGCGGCGAGGCTGGACTTACGGATTTTGCGGGCCGGAACCGTTGGGTTTGTTGAGGTGGAGGAAGCGTTCGAGTTCCATCAGATCACGTTTTACGTTGGAGATGAGCTCGATAATCCTGTCTTCGCGGCGGATTTCGGGCGCCGATTCCGAGAGTTTCTGGCGAGCGCCTTCGATGGTGTAGCCTTCTTCGTAGAGAAGGGTCTTGATCCGGTTGACGAGAACGATTTCGCGGCGTTGATAAGTGCGATTACCGCCGCGATTTTTTTTGGGGTGAAGCTGGGGGAATTCCTTTTCCCAGAAGCGCAAGACGTACGGCTTGACGTCGGTCATTTCGGCAACTTCGGAGATGGAGTAGTATAATTTATCTTCTTCGTTCTTCACGATCACGCTCACAAATTGGCTTTAGCAATAAACCTCGCTCTTGAGTTCGCGGGTCATCAATTCACCCAATGCCTGCGCCGGCGGTTTACTCTCAAACAAGACGGCGTAGACCTGGCGGGTGATCGGCATATCTGCCTCGAACTTATCTGCCAGCCGCACGGCCGCACGAGTAGTCGGCACGCCCTCGGCAACCATCGTCATGGAACTCAGAATGTCAGAGAGTTTCTCGCCTCTACCGATGCGCTCGCCGACGGTGCGGTTGCGGCTATAGGGTGAAATACAGGTTGTAACAAGATCTCCTAACCCGGAAAGGCCGGCGAAGGTCTCGGCTACAGCTCCCATCTTGGCACCAAGGCGAGTCATTTCGGCCAAACCGCGCGTCAAGAGAGCGCCGGTGGTGTTGTCCCCCAAACGCAGACCCTGGATAATACCGGCGGCAAGCGCGATAACGTTCTTGAGTGCGCCGCCCAACTCGACCCCGACGACGTCTTCAGATGTATAGACGCGAAACGTCGGCGACGAGAAGAGGTGCTGTACCTCGCTGCGGATGGCGTGGGAGGGAGCGGCGACGACGACCGATGTCGGGACGCCGCTGGAGACTTCCTCGGCGTGCGAGGGTCCCGAGATGACGGCGAGCCGTTCGAGAATCTCGTCACCGAGTTCGTCGGCGGCCACCTGAGACATGCGCTTGAGAGAGGCGACTTCGATGCCCTTGGAAAGGATCACGACGAGGCGAAGCGGCCGTCCGACTGCGGCGATGCGCTCGCAGAGATGGCGGAGGTTTTGGGCCGGAACAGCCATGACGACAGCGTCGCGGTCGACCAAAGCCTCCTCGAGTTGGTGTGTGATTTTGATTTCGGGGTGAATCGTGACGCCGCGGAGTTTGGAGTCATCGCGACGAGTTTCGATCAGGCGGCGGACAGCGCCGGGGTCGTGCTTCCAAAGAATGACCTGGTTGTCGAGGCCGGCCAACAAGTTGGCTACCGCGATTCCCCATCCTCCAGCACCAAGAACCGATACTCTGGCCATAGTTCTCCCGAAAAGCGATCGAAACCAGAACAGACGAAACTAACGAGAGAGCTTCTGCTCCTCACCCCGCAACAGCCGTCTGATGTTTGCTCGGTGCGTGAATAATATGAGCAAGGTGACAGCGAAGCAAGCGGAAAGTAACAGGGGCGAGATATTTTTCTGCATTACGTACTTTTCGATTACGACGATTACTGAAAGTGCTACTCCAGCAATCATCGATCCGAGGGAGACGGTGCGAGTCAGCGCGAAGACACCGGCGAAAACCAAAAAGGCGAGGCCGACCTCCACCGGGAGAAGCACGACAAAGACGCCGAGCAAAGTGTTGACGCCTTTTCCGCCGCGAAAGCCGGCAAAGAGCGGCAGAATGTGACCAAGAACGGCAGCGATGCCGACTGAAAGATGGAGCCATTGCTGTTCGGGGAGGAGTATTCTTGCGATTAGGACCGGCGCCAAGCCTTTGAGAACGTCCAGGATTCCCGCGAGGATAGCGGCGGTCAGGCCTGCGACGCGGTAGACGTTGGTGGCTCCTGCGTTACCTGAGCCGTGCTTGCGAACATCAACTCCGGCAAAGAGATAGCCGACAATGACCGAGAACGGAATGGAGCCGACAAGATACGCGGCGAGGACGAGGACTACGAGTTTCATCTTGGCAGATTGAGGGGCGGGGCCAGTCGGCCCCACCCGATTGTTCGCTCCAAGTCAGTTCAAGATCCTGAAGGAACCTGCTCGGCCACGATGTCTTTCATCTGCTGTAGCAGATTATCGAGTTCCTCCTTCGTGATTTTCTTGTCCCCCAAGGCGGATTGAACGTCGCGCGACCAGGATTGGATCTTGGGCGACATATTGCCTTCGCTGAGCTGTTTCGTGATAACTTCCTTGAATTCGGCGAAGCGTGCCTTGACGTCGTTGATATCGAAGCCTTCCGGTAGATCCTTCAGCACTTCGGTTTCGAGGGCTTCAACGGACTTAGACATGATGCCGGTCATGATCTCCGAGCAGTAGAAGTAGGTCAATACGAGACCGACGACCAAGATAGCCAGCAGAATGATGCCGACGATCAGAAGAACTTTGCAGCCTTTACCCATGTATCTCCGACTCCTCCCAAGTGGTTGGATATGTTCGCCAGAAAGCTATGTGTTGAACGGGTCGGCGACAAGGGAGAATATTGGTCCAGATGAAGTCAGGACGAAATGGCAAGTCTCCGGCGAAGAGGGAGTTTGTGCCGAAGTGAATTCGATCAGAGACCTGCCCTACGGACTGTGAACAGAGGCAGACAAGAATGTCTACCCTACCGAGGGTGAAAATGCGAATCTTGGCGGCCGTCTGAAGTCGGAGATACGGCGAATAACGGGGGCGGCATTGTGAACAGAGGCAGACAAGAATGTCTACCCTACCGAGGGTGAAAATGCGAATTCTGGCGGCCGACTGAAGTCGGAGATACGGCGAATAACGGGGGCGGCATTGTGAACAGAGGCAGACAAGAATGTCTACCCTACCGAGGGTGAAAATGCGAATTTTGGCGGCCGACTGAAGTCGGAGAAACGGCGAATAACGGGGGCGGCATTGTGAACAGAGGCAGACAAGAATGTCTGCCCTACTGAGGGTGAAAATGCGAATCTTGGCGGCCGTCTGAAGTCGGAGATACGGCGAATAACGGGGGCGGCATTGTGAACAGAGGCAGACAAGAATGTCTACCCTACCGAGGGTGAAAATGCGAATTTTGGCGGCCGACTTAAGTCGGGGCTACTGGTATCGTGGAGTGAGGAGTGGATTGGAGGAACAAAAAAGGGCGGAAGGAAATTCCGCCCGGGTATATTCAAATCTAAGGCGACGTCGAGTCTGTTCTCTAATGGCCAGCCTCTGTCGCTACTTGCCAGCCTTGGCGGTCTTACCGGCGGCTTTAGCTTTCGGCTTGGCAGCTTTGGGCTTGCCGGCAGCCTTCCCTGTCGACTTTCCAGCCGCCTTGGCCTTTGGCTTGTCAGCCTTTTTCTTGTCGGCGCCTTCGGTCTTCTCGACGGTCTCGACCGGCTTGTCTATCAAAAGTTCGACGACCGAGACTTCGGCCATGTCGCCGCGGCGGAAACCGGCTTTGATGACGCGGCTGAATCCGGAGTTGCGTTCCGACATTTTCGGAGCGATCTCCTGGAACAGCTTCTTGAGGGCTTCTTTATGCGGCATGTAGGCCGCCACCTGGCGCTTGCTGTGCAGCGAGCCATCTTTGGCCTTGACGATCAGTCGATCGACAAAGGGGCGCAGGGCCTTGGCCTTGGGCGAGGTGGTCTTGATCTTTGAATTCAAGAACAGCGCCGCCGCCATGTTGGCCAGGAGCGCATGACGATGTGTAGCCGTGCGGCTCAGCTTGGGAGTTTTTTTACCGTGATGCAGCATGGTTGATCAGCTCCTAATTCTGGTCCGGTGTCTGATACCGGCCGAGGTCCATGCCCCAGCTCAAACCAAGCTCTTCGAGGATGGCCGTCAACTCGGTAAGCGACTTACGGCCGAAATTCCGGTACTTGAGCATATCCGACTCGCTGCGCTGCACGAGATCGCGCAGGGTCTGGATGTTGGCGGCCCGCAGGCAATTCGATGAACGCACCGACAATTCGAGCTCGTCGACGCGGGTATTAAGCAAGTTACGCACCTTGACGGTTTCTTCGTCTTCCTTCTTCTCTTCGATCGGGACGATATCCTCGTCGATATGGATGAAGAAGCGCAGGTGATCGGCAAGCAGCTTGGCGCTGTAGCCAATCGTCTCTTCCGGGCTGAGCGATCCGTCGGTGGTGACTTCGAGGGTCAGGCGATCGTAATCAGTACGCTGGCCGACTCGGGTATTCTCGACGGTGTAGTTTACTTTGATCACCGGGCTGAAGAGCGAATCGACAAAGATCGTGCCGACCGGGCGATCGGGGCGCTTGTTCTGGTCGGCCAGAACGTAACCGCGTCCCAGGTCGATGTCGATTTCGATCTTGAACTTCTTGTCTTCGGTCAACTCGACAATGTGCAAATCGGGGTTGAGGACTTCGACATCGGGACCGGTCTCGATCATACCGGCGGTGTACTTGCCCTTGCCGGTGATCGGGATCGTCAACGTGCGGGCCTCTTCGGTATGCATTTTCAAGCGAAGTTTTTTCAGGTTCAGCACAATCTGCGTGACATCTTCATAGACGCCGGGCAGGGTCGAGAATTCGTGTTGGACGCCCTCGATCCGCAGCGAGGTCACGGCCGCGCCCTGGATCGCAGAGAGCAGAATTCTGCGCAGCGCGTTGCCGATCGTCACGCCAAAGCCGCGTTCCAGCGGCTCGAGCACGAAGCGAGCGTAGCGCTGATTCTCCGATAATTCTTCGGTCACTACCTCTTTGGGCAGTACCAGATTTCTCCACCTCATCAGTCCTACTCTCCTTGATAGACTACTTGCTGTACAATTCCACGATCAACTGCTCGGACACCGGCGTCGGGATATCGGCGCGCTTGGGGATTTCCAGCAATTCGCCTTCGAGCGCAGCTTTGTTAACGCGCAGCCAAGGCAGGTCTGCGGAACGGTCAGCGTCTTTGAGCGCCATATGGATGACGTCCAGCTTGCGCGATTTTTCTTTGACGCGAATGATGTCATGCGGCTTGACCGCAAACGACGGAATATCGACGATTTCGCCGTTGACCAAGAAGTGGCGATGGCGCACGAGCTGGCGGGCGGCGCGACGCGTCGGGGCAAAGCCGAGGCGGAAGACCACGTTGTCAAGCCTGCGTTCGAGCAATTGCAGCAGGATTTCGCCGGTGATGCCCTTCATCGAGTTGGCTTTCTCGAAATAGTTGCTGAACTGCTTTTCGAGCACACCGTAGATGGCGCGGACTTTTTGCTTTTCGCGCAACTGAATGCCGTATTCGGAGACCTTGCGCCGCATATTCTGGCCGTGTTGACCGGGCGCGTAGGGGCGGCGGTCGACGGGGCATTTCAGCGCATCGCAGACTTTCTCGCCGAGACGGCGACACATTCTATGCTTGGGGCCTGTATATCTTGCCATACGATTACCTCTTGTTCCCTACACCCGGCGCCGTTTCGGAGCGCGGCAGCCATTATGCGGAATCGGCGTGACGTCCTTTATCGCCATGATTTCCAGACCGGCAGCCTGCAACGAGCGAATGGCGGCTTCGCGGCCGGAACCGGGGCCCTTGACCCAGACTTCGATTTTGCGGAGGCCCTGGTCGATGGCTTCCTTGGCGCTGGTGGCCGCTGCCAACTGCGCGGCGAACGGAGTCGACTTTTTCGATCCCTTGAAGCCGGAACGTCCGGCGGACGACCAGGACACAACGCCGCCGGTCGAATCGGTGATCGAAATGATCGTATTGTTGAAAGTCGACTGAATGTGAGCGACGCCGACCGAATCGATCCGGCGCGCTTTTTTCTTTTTGCCTTTGGGTTTCGGATTAGCCAAAGATTACTCCTCTATCTCTCCAAGCGATAATTCTCAAGGCGATTACTTGGTCGGCGTTTTCTTCTTGCCGGCCACCGTGCGCTTCGGACCCTTGCGGGTGCGGGCGTTGGTGCGAGTGCGCTGGCCGCGCAGCGGCAAGCCGCGGCGGTGGCGCAGACCGCGATAGCAGCCGATATCGATCAGCCGCTTGATATTCATGGCCACCTCGCTACGGAGGGTGCCTTCGACGCGGAATTCGTTTTCGATCACCTGGCGGAGCCGGGCGACATCTTCTTCGGTCATCTTATGGACCCGGAGGTCGGGGCTGATACCGGTTTTCTTCAGGATCAGATTCGCCGAGGAACGACCGATACCATAGATATAAGTCAAAGCGACTTCCATTCTCTTGTCACGCGGCAGATCAACGCCTGCTATACGAGCCACTCTCTCCTCCTACCATTAACCCTGGCGCTGCTTGTGGCGCGGGTTCTTCTTACAGATGACGCGAATCACGCCGTGGCGGCGGATCACCTTGCAGTGCTCACAGCGCGGCTTGACCGATGAACGAACTTTCATATCTCTATCTCCCAACTCTCTCGCTATTTGTAGCGGTAGACGATCCGCCCTTTGGACAGATCGTACGGCGATAACTCCAATGTAACCTTATCGCCCGGCAATATCTTGATGAAGTGCATGCGCATCTTGCCGGAGACGTGGGCCAGGACTTTGTGGCCATTGTCAAGCTCGACGCGGAACATTGCATTCGGTAATGGTTCGATAACCTTGCCTTCGACTTTGATCGTCGCTTCTTTACTCATCAGTTTAGTTCACCGTCAGCGCGACCATACCATCTTCGGTCACAGCGTAAGTATTCTCCCAATGAGCGGAGAGCTTACGATCGGCGGTGACGATGGTCCAGCCATCTTCCAAAGTTTCGATTTCATACGTGCCGGCGTTGATCATCGGCTCAATGGCGAGGACCATGCCGGTTTTGAGCATCGGGCCGCCGCTCGCGGGGCCGAAGTTCGGCACCTGCGGGTCCTCGTGCAGGAAGCGGCCGACGCCGTGACCGACCAGGTCGCGCACGACGGAGTAGCCGTTGGCTTCCGCGTGAGCCTGGATCGCCGACGAAATCTCGCCGAGCCGCTTACCGGCGCGGCCGGCTTTAATTCCGGCTTCGAGCGACTCACGAACGACGCGAGCGATACGATTCTTTTCTTCCGACGGTGTACCGGCAATCCACGTACGCGCGGCATCCGCGTGGAATCCGTCTTTGTAAACGCCAATATCGATGGAGACGAGGTCACCGTCCTTGATTTTCCGTTTCCCGGGAATCCCATGGACGATCACTTCGTTGATCGAGATGCAGACCGAGGCCGGGTAGCCGCGGAAACCGAGGAACGACGGCTTGCCGCCCTCCGCTTCGATCAACTCGCGCACACGGCGATCGATCTCGGCAGTTTCCATGCCGGGCTGAAGAATCTCCTCCACCAACCGGTGCGCTTGGGCGACAATCCGGCCGGCTTCGGCGATTTTGGCCACTTCATCTTTCGACTTCAACTCGATCATCTGTCTTTTTTTTTTCGCGCCATCAAGATGCGCGAGAATATTCGCTGTCACGACATCAACGGGATCATCACCCTTGATGCTTATCATCAAACCCTTGCCGGAGTAGTATTGTTCCAACGGCTTGGTCTGCTGATGGTATACGTTGAGCCGATGGCGAATGACCATCGGATTATCATCGGGACGGCGGTGAAGCAATCCCTGATCGATATCGCACAAGCCCGGATGCTTGGGCGGCTTTGATTCATCGTTGTAAATCGTACCACATGTCGAGCAAGTTGAACGGGCGCTTAATCTTTTGACAATCGCCTCATCTTTCACTTCAAGATTAACCACGGCATCGATGGCGATTCCCAACTTGCCGGCCAAAGTATCCAAGCCTTCAGCCTGAGGCAAAGTCCTCGGAAAACCATCGAAGATAAAGCCAACGGCGACTTCCTTGGAGGCCAGGCGAGCGGCGATCATCTCGAGAATCAGCGAGTCGGGCACCAGTTGCCCGTTATCCATGAACTCCCGTGCCTTCAGGCCGAGCGGCGTCGCATTGCGCACTTCCGCGCGCAAGATATCGCCGGTCGAGAGGTGGGCGACGCCGAGGCGTTCGGCCAACACCTTCGCCTGGGTTCCTTTTCCGGAACCGGGGGCACCAAGGAGGATCAGGCGTTTCAAAGCGCGGACCGTCCCTTGATGCGGCCGTGCTTCATAAAGCCTTCGTAATGCCGCATGATCAAGTGCGACTCGATCTGCTGCAGCGTATCCAGAGCCACACCGACAACGATCAGGATGCCGGTACCACCAAAGTAGTACTTGACGTCAAAGAGGTTGATCATGGCGTATGGCAAAACGGCGATCAATGCGAAGAAAATGGCGCCGGGCAGCGTGATCCGGGTGAGCACCTTGTCGATGTATTCGGCGGTGCTGCGGCCGGGGCGAATGCCCGGAATAAAGGCACCCTGCTTCTTCATGTTGTCGGCCATGTCGATCGGATTGACGACGATAGCGGTGTAGAAATAGGCGAAGAAGACGATGATCAGGGCATAGACGACGCTATAGGTGATCGCACCGGGCGTGAAGTAGCTGACGAAGTCCTGGATGAAGGCCGACTGCGGGAAGACCGTCAGCAATGTCGCCGGGGCGAACATGATTGACTGGGCGAAGATGATCGGGATAACGCCGGCGGTATTGACCGACAGCGGCAGATGCGTCGTGACACCGCCCATGACCTTGCGGCCGACGATACGCTTGGCATGCTGCACCGGGATGCGGCGCTGGGCGCGCGTGACCAGAACGATGGCACCGATTACGACGACGATAATCGCCAGGATAAAGACTTCTGAGAAAATGCTGCGCGTGCCGGTCTGGATGTCGGTGAAGGAATCGATGACGGCGCGCGGGAAGGCGGCGATGATTCCGATGAAAATGATCAACGAAATACCGTTACCGATACCGCGCTCGGTGATACGTTCGCCGAGCCACATGATGAAGATCGTGCCGGCTGTGAAAGTGATCATACACAGCGCGACGAAACCGACACCGGGATTAATCACGACCGAGATGCCGGGCTCGGGCTGAAGCGATTGCAGCCAGACGGCGACGCCGAACGACTGCAGCATGGCGATCAGCACCGTGCCGTAGCGGGTGTACTGCGTAATCTTCCGGCGGCCCTCTTCACCTTCCTTGGCGAGGCGCTGGAAGTACGGAAAGATCGGCGTCAACAACTGGATGATAATCGAAGCCGAGATGTAAGGCATGATGCCGAGGGAGAAGATCGTCGCGCGCTGGAAGGCGCCGCCGACGAACATATCAAACATGCCGAAGAGCGTTCCCGCCTGCTGCGAGAAGAACTGCTGCAACAATGCGGCATCGATACCCGGGGTCGGGACGTGACTACCGATACGGTATACAACCAAAATGCCGAGGGTGAAGAGGATCCTCTCCCTCAGCTCTTTGACCTTAAAAATATTCTGTATTTTTTCGATCACTTGACGATTTCCACCTTCCCTCCAGCGGCTGTCACCTTGTCGATCGCCGACTGGGAAGCAGCATGCACTTTGATCGTCACATTCTTCTTAAGTTCGCCGGTGCCGAGCACTTTGACCGGCTGATTGAGCGACTTAATCAGTTTGTGTTCTCTGAGGGATGCGAGTGTGACCTCGCCGCCGGCGGCGAACTTGCGTTCGATATCGCCGAGATTAACCACTTGATACTCGACGCGGGTGTGGTTACGGAATCCGCGCTTGGGCAGGCGGCGCACCAGCGGCATCTGACCGCCTTCGTGCCAGGCTTTGTACTTGAAGCCGGCGCGGGCACGGGCGCCCTTACCGCCGCGAGTTGATTGCTCGCCGAGTCCGGAACCGGGACCGCGACCGACGCGCTTGCGGCTGGTAGTTGAGCCTTCCGGTTTTTCCAGTTCGTTGAGCTTCATTTACTGTTCCTCCACCCTGAGCAAATACGAGATCGACTTCACCATGCCGCGGATTTGCGGGGTGTCGTTTTTGATGACGGTGTGATGGAGCCGACGGAGGCCGAGCGCGGCGACGGTGTCGCGATGCGCCTGGATGTGGCCCGAGAGACCCTTCACCAATGTAATCTTGAGTTGCTTCGCCATGACCGATTATCCTTCCAGTTCGCGGAAGCTGCGCTGTTCGTCGCGGGTCCGCAGGCGCAGCAGGCCGTCCATGGTCGCCTTGACGACGTTGTGCGGACTGGTTGACCCGAGGGATTTGGTCAGGATATCCTGAATACCGGCGGCATCAAGGATGGCGCGGACGGTCCCACCGGCGATGACACCGGTACCGGGAGCGGCGGGCTTGAGCAGCACGCGCGCAGCGCCGTAACGACCGATGATTTCGTGCGGAATGGTGCCTTTCTGAACTGACACCTTGACCATGGCCTTGCGAGCGGCTTCCGTACCCTTGCGAATTGCGTCCACAACTTCCGAGGCCTTGCCCAGCCCGACGCCGACATTACCCTGCCGGTCACCGACCGAGACGATGGCTGTGAAGGAGAAACGCCGTCCACCCTTGATCACTTTCGCGACGCGGTTGATATGGATGACTTTTTCCTGAAGTTGGACTTCGTCTGTTTCGTAGCGAGCCAAGCTAAATACCTCTACCGAAAAACCTAAAACTTCAAACCAGCTTTGCGGGCGCCTTCCGCGACGGCCTTGACGCGACCGTGATATTCATAGCGATTGCGATCGAACACGACTTGTTCGATGCCTTTCGCGAGCGCTTTCTTGGCGATGGACTCGCCGATAATCACCGACAGATCGGACTTCTTTTTGGCGGCCTTGACCGTCTCGAGCATGTCCTTGTCGATGGAGGAACAGGAGAGGAGAGTGACGCCGGCGATGTCGTCGATCAACTGCGTGTAAATATTGCGCGCTGAACGATAGACGGTCAAGCGCGGGCGCGCGGGCGTTCCCTGGACTTTCTTGCGAATGCGCAGACGCCGCCGCTCCTGCATCCATGTCTTCGTAGCCATTTTATCTGCCATATCTCTACCCTGCTATGCCGCGGTCTTTCCGGCCTTCTTGCGAACGACCTCGTTCTTGTAACGGATGCCCTTGCCCTTGTACGGCTCGGGTGGGCGGAAACCGCGAATTTTGGCGGCGGTCATGCCGACCAGTTCTTTGTCGATTCCAGAGACGCGAATGTGCGTCGGGTCGTCGAGCGCGAGCGTGATCCCCGGGACGGGACGCACCAGGATCGGGTGCGAATAGCCGACGAGAATCTTGAGGCTCTTGCCGACTTGTTCGGCGCGATAGCCGACGCCCTGGATTTCCAGTTCGCGTTGATAGCCTTTGGTCACGCCTTCGATCATGTTCGCGATCAACTGGCGGGTGAGGCCGTGCAGCGCCTTATGATACTTGCTGTCACCGGGGCGCTCGACCGTGATGACATTCTTGTCCATCTTGATCTTCATCGATGGATGCATGGTCTTCTCCAGCGTCCCCTTGGGGCCGACGACCTTGACATCCAATCCGGAAAATTCGACTTTGACTTTGTCCGGAAGATTGATGGGGGCTTTACCTATTCTCGACATCGCGAACTCCTCATTCCTACCACACGTAGCACAGCGCTTCGCCGCCGATGCCTTCGCGGCTGGCTTCGTCATGAGTCATCAAACCGCGCGAGGTGCTGATAATCGTCATACCCATCTGGAAGCGCATTTTGTCGAGCCTATCCTTGCCGACGTACTGCCGCAATCCAGGGCGAGAAACGCGACGGATGCCGCGAATGACCGGCTCGTCGTTTTTGGTGTAGCGCAGGTAGATGCGCAGGATGCCCTGCTTATCGTCCTTGACTTCGACCGTCTTCTTAATAAACCGATGCTCTTCCAGCAGGCGGGCGATTTCGCGCTTGGTGCGGGAAGCGGGGACATCGACTTTTTTCATCTTGGCTTTGCAGCCGTTACGGATGCGGGTCAACAGATCCGCAATCGGGTCGGTGGTGGTCATTCGTTATTCCTTCTCTACCAACTCGCCTTGACGACGCCCGGCAAATCGCCGGACAGGGCCAGTTCGCGGAAGCAGATACGGCAAACGCCAAAGCGGCGGATAAAGGCGCGGGGCCGGCCGCAACGACGGCAGCGGCTGTAAGCGCGCGACGCAAACTTCGGCTTGCGCTCCTGCTTCTTGATCAGACAGGTCTTTGCCAAGCGTGCTCCTCTATGACTTTCGGAACGGCATTTTCATGAACGTCAGAAGCCGGAGAGCCTCTTCGTCAGTCTTCGCCGTGGTGACTATGGTGATATTCATTCCCCGGATCTTGTCGATTTTGTCGTAGTCGATTTCCGGGAAAATGATCTGTTCTTTCAACCCGATGGTGTAATTGCCGCGTCCATCAAACGACTTATTCGAGATTCCCCGGAAGTCGCGGACGCGCGGGAAGGCCACGGTAATCAAGCGGTCGAGGAATTCATACATTCGATCGCGGCGCAAAGTGACGGCGACGCCGATCGGCATGTTCTCGCGCAGCTTGAAATTGGAGATCGCCTTCTTGGCGCGGCGCACGAGCGGTTTCTGGCCGGCAATGGTGGTGAGGTCGCCGGTCGCGGCCTCCATCGCCTTGGCATTTTGAATCGCTTCGCCGAGCCCGATATTAATGACGATCTTCTCGATTTTCGGGACTTCCATAACGTTCTTGTATCCGCCCTCTTTGAGCAAGCGCGGTACAACTTCGTTGCGATAATATTCTTTAAGACGTGCCATAACTCTGCTTAGACCACTTCTCCCGTCTTCTTGCTGACGCGGACTTTGTCGGTGACGCGGCCTTTGTCGTCACGCAGGTAATGAAAACCGACGCGGGTCGCCTGGCCGGCTTTGCCGTCCATCAACATGACGTTGGAGAGGTGCAGCGAACCTTCCTTCTCGACGATACCGCCCTTGGGGTTCTTCTGTGTCGGCCGGCTGTGGCGCTTGACGAGGTTGACGCCTTCGACCCAAACGCGCATCTTTTCCGGATTGACCATGAGGACGCGGCCGGATTTGCCGCGGTATTTTCCGCTCAGCACCTTGACAGTGTCGCCTTTGCGAATGCGCATATGCTTACACAACCTCCGGAGCCAACGAGACAATCTTCATAAACTGCTTTTCGCGCAGTTCGCGCGCGACGGGCCCGAAGATACGAGTGCCGCGCGGTTCTTTCTGATCGTTGATGATGACGGCGGCGTTTTCCGAGAAACGCACCGTCGAGCCATCCTTGCGGCGCGTGGCCTCGCGGGTCCGCACGACGACGGCGCGGCAGACTTCCGATTTCTTCACCGTGCCGCCCGGAATGGCGTCCTTGACCGTGCACACGATAATGTCGCCGATGCGCGCATAGCGGCGCTTGGAGCCACCGAGAATACGGAAGCACATCACCCGCTTGGCGCCGGAATTATCGGCCACATTCAGTCGCGTGTATTCCTGAATCATCCCTACACCGCCTTCTCAAGTACCTTGATTAACCGCCAGCGTTTCAGCTTGGACAAAGGACGGGTTTCCATCACCAGCACCTTATCGCCGATCCCGGCTTCATTAGCTTCATCATGCGCGTACAGCTTGGAGCGGCTTTTGATCACGCGCGTATACAGCGGGTGCTTCATGGTGCGCTCCATCTGCACCGTAATCGTCTTTTGCATCTTGTTGGAGACGACGATTCCCACTCGGGTTTTGCGAGAGTTTCTCAACCGTTACTCCTTCTTGTCCAGCGTCAGCTTGGCGCTCTCGGCGAGTTTCTTGATCCCCAGATCTTCTTCCCGCAGCACGGTCATAATGCGGGCCAGATCGCGGCGCAGCAGACGCATGCGGACCGGGTTCTGAGCCTGCTTGGTTTTCTTCTTGAGGCGGAGGTTAAACAACTCGTCCTCGATTTCGTGCTTCTTGAGCTGGACTTCCTCGCGCGTGAGATCGCGTATCGTTTCGACTTTCATAATCCCTATGCCGCTGCGGCTTCGCGTTTAACAAACTTCGTCTTGATGGGAAGCTTGGACGCGGCGAGCCGCATTCCTTCCTCCGCCAGTTTCTGCGGGACGCCTTCGATCTCGAAGAGGATGCGTCCGGGCTTAATCACGGCGACCCAGAATTCCGGCGCGCCTTTGCCCTTACCCATACGGGTTTCGAGGGGCTTTTTCGAGACCGGTTTATCCGGGAAGATCCGAATCCAGATTTTGCCGCCGCGCTTGATGTGGCGGGTGAGCGCGACACGGGCGGCTTCAATCTGGCGGTTGGTGATCCAGGCCGGTTCCAATGCCTTCAAACCAAATTCGCCGAAATCGATATTGCTGCCGCGATAGGCCAAACCCCGGCGACGGCCGCGTTGATGACGGCGATACTTGATTCTTTTTGGCATTAACATATTCGTCTACTCCAATGTGTCAAAAGTGACAGACTTGCAATATATTCGCGTTAAGCCTGTTGCGCAAGCGATTTATCGCCGTTTCTACGAGCGGTCTCCACTGCGGTCGCCCTCGCCGCCGCCTTCGGGACGCGGCTTGCGAATGCGGGCGCGCGCCTGCGGTTGTTGCGGTCCGCCGCGCCGGCCACCGCGATCACGGTCGCCACGGCCCCGGTCGGGACGGTCAAAGCGGCGACGATCGTCGCGTTGCTGTTGTTGCTGCTGGGCCTGGTCCTCGCCCTTGCGCTCGGTCGAGGCGCCCATGCGGTCGAGAATCTCGCCGCGGCAAATCCAGACCTTGACGCCGATGCAGCCGTAAGCCGTATGGGCGGTCGAAGTCGAATAATCGATATCGGCGCGCAACGTATGCAGCGGCACTCGGCCTTCCATGTACTTTTCCGAGCGGGCAATTTCAGCACCGCCCAGACGGCCGCCGCACATAATCTTGATGCCCTCGGCGCCCATCTTCATCGTAGCTCCGAGCGATTTTTTCATGGCGCGACGGAAGCTGATGCGGCCTTCGAGCTGACGAGCGATCGAGTCGGCCACCAGGCGGGCAGAAAGTTCCGGCCGCTTGACTTCG
Organism: uncultured Ignavibacteria bacterium; assembly: GCA_964576925.1. Classification (GTDB taxonomy): domain Bacteria; phylum Zixibacteria; class MSB-5A5; order CAIYYT01; family CAIYYT01; genus JADJGC01. The sequence continues at coordinate 144,274 of CAZNWJ010000009.1, forward strand.
ATGATGTTGAGAGTGACGTCGCTGTTGGCGATCAGGCGCAGTTCTTCACGCAGCTTGTCGACCTCGATACCTTTGCGGCCGATGACGATGCCCGGGCGCGAGGTGTGAATATCGACGGTGACCTTCTTGGGATCGCGGAGAATTTCCACCGCGGACAAGCCGGCGTTTTCCAGGCGCTGGTCGATATAACGACGTATCTTGATGTCCTGGGCGACTAAATCGGCAACGTTGCGTTCGGCGAACCACTTTGAATTCCAACTGCGGATAATGCCGAGCCGAATTCCTACCGGGTGTGTCTTCTGACCCAAATCACTCTCCTCTATCAGCTTTCAGACTTAGTAGCAGTCTTGGTTTCTTTTGTCTCTTTGCCAGCGGCTTTTGTCTTGCGACCACGGCGGTCTTCCCGCGCTTCACCGGAGACTACGACGGTGATATGGCAGAGACGGTGCTTGATCGCCGAAGCGCGCCCCATCGAGGCGGCGCGATAGCGCTTGTAAGCCGGGCCGCCATCGACGAAGATGGTGGAGACGGTTAAGTCCTCGGGTTTGAGGCGTGCGGTACCGATACTGCTCATGGCGTTGGCGGCGGCGGATTTCACGACTTTCTTGACCGGATCAGCGGCGCCCTTCTGGACATAGCTGAGTGTGGCCAGCGCCTTATCGACGCGCATGCCGCGAACCAGATCCGCGACGAGGCGCACCTTGCGGGCGGACATGCGCAGAAAGCGCGCGCGGGCTGTTGCTTCCGTGTACATGCTCAGTTACTTCCTTACTTCTGCGGCGGCGCCGGCGTCGGGGCCGCAACCTTGGTCGTCTTTTCGGTGAGCTTCTGCCCGGAATGCCCGCGGAAAGTGCGGGTCGGAGCGAACTCGCCGAGCTTGTGGCCGACCATGTTTTCGGTCACGTAGACCGGGATGAATTTGTTTCCGTTGTGAATCGCGAGCGTATGCCCGACAAATTCCGGGGAGATCGTGGAGCGACGCGACCATGTCTTGACGACTTTCTTGTCGCCGGCGGCGTTCATCGCCAAAATCTTGTTCATGAGACTCTGGTCAATAAATGGACCCTTCTTCAAAGAACGTGCCATGGTTCTCCTCTACTCCTACTTCCTCCGCTTGATGATCAGCTTATCAGAGTTTTTCTTCTTACGCGTCTTTAAGCCCTTGGATTTCATACCCCACGGCGAGCAGGGATGACGACCGCCGGACGATTTGCCTTCGCCGCCACCCATCGGATGATCGACCGGGTTCATGGCGACGCCGCGCACCGAAGGCCGAATTCCCAACCAGCGGCTGCGACCGGCTTTGCCGATGGAAATCGCGTCGTGTTCGATGTTTCCGACCTGGCCGATAACGGCATAGCAATTCGTTTTCACGAGGCGGACTTCGCCAGACGGCAGCTTCAGGTGGGCCGAGTCGCCTTCTTTCACCATGAGCTGAATCATTGTACCGGCGGAGCGGCCCATTTGCGCGCCGCGCCCAGCCTGCAGCTCGACATTGTGAATGAAGGTACCGGGTGGAATTTTCTCGATAGGCAGGCAGTTGCCAACTTTGATGTCGACGTTTTCGCCGGAGACGATGGTCTCGCCCACGCGCAGGCCATCGGGGGCAACAATGTAACGCTTCTCACCATCGGCGTAGGTTAGCAACGCAATGCGAGCCGAGCGATTCGGGTCATACTCGATGGTGGAAACGACAGCCGGGATATCGCGCTTATCGCGCTTGAAGTCGATAACGCGATACATCCGTTTGTGACCGCCGCCGCGCTGGAATGCAGTGACCCGGCCGAGATTATTGCGGCCACCGGTCTTCCGGATCGGCTCTAAAAGCGACTTCTCCGGCACGGTGTGGGTGATCTCTTCGAAGGAAGAGACCGTCATGTGACGCCGGCCGTTGGTATGCGGTTTGAATGATTTCAGTGCCATATTTCCTTAGTCCTCTTGTCTACCGCTGTCGCTTAGATACTCTCGAATTCCTGTATCTTCTGGTCCTTCGCCAGCTTGACGACGGCCTTCTTCCACTCACGGGTGTAGCCCGGGCGATTACGGCCGAGACGGCGCTGTTTGCCAGGGTTATTCTGCGTCGTCACCTTCACAACTTTGACGTCGTAGAGCTTTTCGACGGCGTGCTTGATATCGATCTTATTGGCGTCGTTGGCGACCTCGAAAACGTAGCCGTTGTACTTTTCCCGCGCGACGAGTGATTTCTCGCTGATCAGCAGCGTACGGACGACCTTGCGTGGTTCTTTCATTTGGTGAAGACCTCCTCGCACTCCTTGAGACCCGCCGGAGTCATAACCAGGTACTCGGCATGGATGAGATCGTAGGCGCTGGCCAATGCTGCGCGCTTGTAGGTCAAGCCCTGGATATTGCGGCACGACATTTCAAAATTCTTGTCCACCCCGGAGACGAGCAGCAGCACCTTGGTGCCGGCGATCTTCATTTCGTCAAGCAAGCGGGCCACGATCTTTGTCTGCGGCTTGTCGAACTTCGGCTGGTCGACGATCAGAATCTTGCCGTCGGCAGCCTTGGTCGACAGCGCCGTCTTGATCGCCTGGCGCTTGACCTTCTTCTGCAGCTTCATCGTGTAATCACGCGGCTGCGGTCCGAAGGTAATACCACCACCGGGCCAGAGCGGCGAAGTGTTGCTGCCGGAACGGGCACGGCCGGTGCCTTTTTGCTTCCACGGTTTGGCGCCGCCGCCGGAGACCTCGGAGCGACCCAGTGTGTCGTGAGTTCCCTGGCGTTGATTGGCGAGATAAGTCTTCACGTTCTGGTGGAGACTGTAAGGCTTGCCATCGGCAGCGAACAACGCATCCGAGAGCGTCAGATCGCCGACGGGCTTGCCGTCGACAGAGTATTTTTTCGCAGTCGCCATGTTACTTCTTCCTAATCTTCACCCAGGAATTGTTCTTACCGGGAACGGCACCCATCACGCCGATGACGCTGCTTTCCACGTCAACCAGCACGACCTTGATATTCTTGACAGTTACGCGGTCACCGCCCATGCGTCCGGCCATACGCTGGCCCTTGAAGGTACGCGACGGGTAGGATGAAGCGCCGACCGAACCGGGAGCGCGCATGCGATCGGACTGACCGTGCGTTTTCGGGCCACCGGCAAAACCGTGACGCCGAACCGTACCCTGGAAGCCGAGACCTTTGCTCGTTCCGATCACGTCGACGATTTCACCGACCTTGAACAGGTCGGGTTTGATCTCCTGACCGACCGCGATGCCCTCGAGATTCTCGACGGTAATCTCGCCGAGCCTAGCGAATGGTTTGAGCTTGGCCTTTTCGAGATGACCCAGCACCGACTTCGAGACATTTTTGGCGCGACGCGATCCAAGACCCACCTGGAGGGCATCGTAGCCGTCATTGGCCTTGGTTTTGATCTGCACCACGACATTCGGGCCGGTGTGCAAGAGGGTCACGGGAACGGCGGTGCCGTTCTCCTGAAACAGACGCGTCATGCCTATTTTCTTTGCCAGCATTGCTTTCATGGCGCTTGTTTCTCCCTTAGACCTTGATCTCCACGTGGACGCCGGCCGGCAGATCGAGCTTCATGAGCGCATCGACCGTTTGCGGCGTCGACTCGTAGATATCGATCAGGCGTTTGTGCACGCGGGTTTCGAATTGTTCGCGCGATTTCTTGTCGACGTGCGGCGAGCGCAGAACCGTGTAGACGGTGCGCTTGGTCGGAAGCGGAATCGGTCCGGCAATCCGGGCGCCAGTCCGCAGAACGGTGCGCGCGATTTCCTTAGTCGAGCGATCGAGCGAGTAGTGGTCGAAAGCTTTAAGTCGAATTCTGATTTTCTGTCCGGGTACGGCCATTAGCTTACTCCCAACTCCTTTACGCGATAATCTCGGCGACGACGCCGGCGCCGACGGTACGGCCGCCTTCGC
>CAZNWJ010000010.1:0-146821 GCA_964576925.1 uncultured Ignavibacteria bacterium
CAAACCGTATCTTAACTTTCAGCACTCCGAGTCCACTTTGGTTTGACGACGTACATCGTGAGCGGTATTCGCTGGACATGCTTTTTGACGGATGTTGATAGGCACGGTTAGTGACCGGGCGCAATGGCTCGTGTTAGAGAAGAATAATGAACAGGATCGTCGATCTTGCTTGCAATCCTTGCGCGGATTATTAGATTAAGTAAGCCGAAATCAGCGGTAATCGAATCGGGGAAATGCGACAATGAGATGTTGTGCATTTGTCGAATGCGTGAACGCAGAAGGCAGAAAAAGCGTGAGGGAAATTGTTGGTTGTTTCGATTGCTGACAAGCTAATCGGTACCTTGAGGAATCGCAAGTTCTCCCAGGACAATCGATTTGGAACGGCGAGAGTCATGCTGACTACTGCGAGAATTACGGTCCTGTTCCTTCTACTACAGGTGAGCTCTTCTCTGGGGGAGAGTATTTCCACTCAACAGCAAACTTCCAGCCGAGCTATTTCTCTCCTGCTTCTCATTGATGCTTCGGGATCGATGAGAAGCAATGACCCAGATTCGCTTCGCATTGCTGCCTTGCAGCTTGTGATCTCCCAGCTTAGTCCTCGAGACCATGTTGCAGTCGTGGAATTTGACTCAGAGGCGCGTCTGCTGTCTGGAACAAGGGAGTCACCATGGATTTCTGCTTCCCAATTATCCTTGCTGAATCAAGTGCTTGGTTCAACATCTGATCGGGGAGACTTCACTGACTTTCGGGCAGGGGTGGAGGCAATAGCGGACCTTTTCGCTAAAGCACCAGCCACAGAGCAAAATGCGGTATTACTTCTGTCTGACGGAATCCTGGAGCCGAATCTCTTGAGCGAGACGTACCGACCACATAGCGAGAATTACGCTTTCGAATTGAACAAGAATGTGATGCCGTTAAGTCAACTAAAAGAAAAGTACTACTCTCTGACGCGTCCGATGGCAAAACGGATCATTTTTGATGAAGCAGTCCCTTCACTAAGGAAAGACAAGATAGAGGTGTTCACGGTATCGCTGAGTTCTAAGGCCGACTCGGAGCTATTACAGCGTATCGCTGACGAAACGAGCTTGCGACAATCCGAGCAACACTATTTCCACGCAGAAAAGGCGACCGATCTTGTTAGCGTCTTCTCTGGATTGATTGGTTATTGGAGTGACGTCATTGTGGTTCAGAGCGATTCCGGCTCGATTCGCTCAAACGACTTTACCAGATTGTATCTGGACGGCTATTTGTCAGAACCGACAGTTGCGTGTATGGTCGATGGCCAAGGGGCTTTTGTAGTGCGGACCGATTCTGGTGAGCTTGAAAGCGCATTGCCGGGCACGCATAGCAAGCTCAAGAAGATTCGAATTTTGCGCCAAGAAGTGCCCGGAACATGGCAATGGGGTTTTGAAAGCGGCAGCGGCAAGTATCGCACGATATGGCTTGGACACAATCTACTTGAGATACGGGTAGACGGAATTCAGTCACGCTACCTTTATGGAGATACTGTTCGTGCAGTTATCGGTCTCGTGTCGCTATCGGAACGCGTTGATGTCCGCAGGCTTGCCGAATCACAACTCTTTGCTGAAGTGACTCTAGGCGGGCGAACCGCTTCAATAGATATTCCTATGCAAAGAGAGTCAAGTTCAAGAACTGAATTCTCTTTCGTCCCTCCCGATCCAGGGAAATTTCTTATTAGGTTCGTGCTGAAGTCGCTGGACTCTCTCGGGCGATCCAGCTTTGTGCGAGAGAGCAGGCAGTTCAGATTTGATGTGATGCCGGGCTTCTTTGTTGAGCCGAAGAGAATCTACTTTGGAAAGGCTGCGGATGAGAACCAAGTGACCATGCCGGTAACAATCCATTCTGCTCTGCCTGCAATGACCAAAGTCGGTGTTTCTGGCAGGGTCAGAAACTCAAGTGCTGGCGATCCAGCTAGTCTTGATAGCGGCAGAATTCCGAGAATTGACCAGCATGATGTATACCTAACCGAAACCAATGTACTTGGCGACTCGGTTTCACTGTTGATCCCAAGCCGTTGTTATGCGGGCGATTACGAAGGGTCGGTGACTTTTGCAACAATTCAGGGAGATTCGGCAACAATAGAATTTTCAGTGCATGTTCCGAGCTTGTGGGAGCGGTTCCGTTGGTGGATACTTGGCATTGTTCTTCTCGCTGCAATCGCAGTACTGCACATAATACGCATTGGTGCATTTGCACCGCTTCCCCGCGGAACTCTGACATCGGTTAGCTCGCTTGACTCCGTAATTAGACTCAGCGAGCTCCGGCGTGGCTTCTGGACCAGATGGTTTAATTGGAGGAGAAACTATGTGCGGATTGGCGGCAGATCCGCACATATTCGGCTTCAAAATCACATCGCAGGAAGTGCAGAAATGAAGTTCGTCCGCAGGGGGCGCGTGTTCTTGCGAAACACTTCTCTAGGCGGCGCCATGGCCACTGTGCTGGTCACAGAGCCGACTAATCCGAATCCGTATGTTCTCGAAGCTGATGACCGGCTCGGTTTGAAAGAGAAGTGCATAATAGATTTTTTCGGAAGAAAGTACCGTTTTTCCATGAATTGAGGAGGTAATTGACCATGGCAGGATTGCGATCAACAATGTACATCGGCTTAGGCGGTTTCGGGAGTTCTGTAGTGCGCGAGATTAAGCGCCGAATCGCAGAAGTCAAACCGGATCAAGTTGACGGTTTTGGATTCTTGGCCCTCGATACTCAAGGATGGAGTAAGAGCGACATTCTCATAAAGAACGAATACATACCAATGGCTCTTGGCGTGAGTCCGCAGACAGTCTCGAGTAACGACCCCAAGTTTTTGGGCTGGTTCCCCAAGCTAATGGGCAACACCGGCAACTACACGATTAGCGGCGGTGCAGACGCTAAGAGGCCAGTTGGACGACTTGCGTTTCGATATGGCAAGACTCTCGCAGAGTTCATTTCAAAGTTCAGTCAAACTTCGCGCGGTCTGAAAGAAGAGCGAAGTGGATTCGAGTCAGGAATGCAGCCCAAGTTTTATGTTATCTCGACTCTTGCGGGCGGTACTGGTTCTGGATGCCTGATTGATGTACTCTTTGTGGTCGGCAAATTGATCAAGCAGGAAATTGGGGAAGGTGCGTCTTACCAACTGATTGCCGTAATGCCGGAATTCTTGCAAAGCAAAGTGAACATGGAGCGTCTTGGCATGTTTAGGGCCAACGCTTATGCGACACTGAAGGAGCTGCATCATGTCCTGACAACCAATGAACCTCCTACTGCGAGCTTTGATGATAACTTTCTGGCTAATATTAGTTTGAGCAAAGAGTACCTTCCGCAGGCGGTGCACATCGTTGGTGACAGAAATGAACACGGAACTCTCATACTAAAACAGCCTGAAGAGATGATTGCGACAGTCTCAGCTTACTTAGAATCAGAGATTGTGACACCTGTCGATGTTGCAGGCGGGAAACCTCGTATTCAGGACATGGAAAATCAATACATCGATGAGGTAGGTCACAGTAATATGGCGCGCTGCATTTCGTCGATAGGTGTAACGACAGTCGGAATTCCCAAGGATCATATTGACCGGCTGTATGCGCTAATGCTTCTGGAGGCGTCCCTCGAAAAGGAAATCCAAGCGACCGTAAATGTGTATGAGCAGACGGCTGATTGGCTTACTTCAGAGAGGCTGTGTGAAACCGGCACGAACCAGCTTCAAGACTCTATTCGTGCGGCATTGGCACCAGAATTGTTCGACACCGCAATTGATCCGAGGGGGAGATTGCTCGACTCCGGATATAAGCGGGAAAAACTGGCCGGTGAGTGCCAGAAGTACTCCGAGGAGCTGGACAAGTCGATCGCGAAGGAGCGCAAGCCAGAGATTCTTAAACAGGGGAAATTGCGTAAGCAAGGAGCGATTTTGGCCCTAAAGGGGAAAGCTGACTCAATACTGAGAACCGGAGTGCATGGAGAGGTGCTGGCTTTTCTGAATCAGCTTGAGCACGCGCTAAAAAGCCACCAGGCTTCGATGAGCGAGGAGCATAAGCAGGCGCAGAACCGGCTTGCACTACTCGAAGGTGACGTGAAGAAAGCGATCGAAGGCGTTGGTGATTCGATCCAAGGATTCTGGGGGCGCACGGAAAGAATCGTTGATGCGATCAGCGATTTTGGACACCGAAAAGAAGCCGAACTGAGCGCATCGATTGACTTGTGGGTCAGCGAGCAAGCGGCAGAAGTCTTCTCTGCAATTGTTGGAGAATGTGCGGTTTTGGCAAAAGACTATAAATCAAAAGTTGAAATGCTCAAGGGTCGACTGAAAGCGATTCAAGAAGAGATTCATGCCGAGAATCGTCAAATTGATGCGCTTGCTGACCTCAACAAGCGGGGAGAGGGGAATAGGTTCAGCTTGGTTGACAGCAGCCGTGCCAGGGAACTGTACAAAGAGAAAATCGCTCCGGAAATCGGCGCCAGCATAGGAAGAATACGTGGCCGCTGGATTGATAGTCCAAAGTTGAGCGACAGCAAAACCACTACAGAAGACTGGATACAGCTTCAAAGCGGCAAGATTGTCGCAGAGGAGATAAGTGCGAAGCTGGCTGATCAGAGTTTTATGACGGTATTGGAGAGATTTTATTCAAAGACCGACGACCGGAATTCGCTTTTCGACACTCTTAACACAATTTCGTCGCCATTATTCCACCTCGACCGGAATAAAGAAGAAACTGCTTATGATGACCAAATACTATTTGGGATCCATAATGATCTCCGAGATGAGTTTTTTACGAAGTATGAACGTATGTTCGAAGTTAGGGGAAAAGGGCACCTGCATTTTGACTCAAAGCATGAGATAAAGATTTATCAGGTTGTATTTGGGTACACACTGCATTCGCACAGTTCCATTGTGCTCTATGAACGAGAACTAAGGCAGCGCCTTCAAAAATACTTCCAGCAAAAGGCGTCCAAGAAAACACCCGGCACCTCCTTTCACAGCTGGATTGAGGCATTCGAATGGCCAGAAATACTGCCAAGCAAGTCCAGTGAAGAAGCTGCATCATGGTTCGTACTGGGAAGGGCGTTCAGCACATTGTTTCCCTCTGAAGGTGCAGCCTCCGCCGATGACAAGAAGAATACGGCTTACCTCTTCAAGAGAGGAGCCAATTTCTATATCCAATTAGATGATGCGAACAAACCGCAGCTCATCGGCAACGGACTGCCGGCAGCATTTGCGGAATTCAGTGATCGATTGGATTGGCAGTCGGTGTTAAGGGAAAAGATCACTCGTAAGCGGAATGAAATTGGCGAGAGAACCCTGGCCGACCGGCTGGTTAAGGAATTCGTTCCGTTGATTTCATCCGAGATCGAGACGGCTGAAAACAACCCTGATGGCAATTCGGCCGAGCGTGCTCGAATCCTGCGAAAGATGCTGGTGGCATTGGAACAGTATCTAAAGTCCGAGCTTACGACAGCGACGTTTTAGCCGCGGAAGATAGGGTGTCTCTTGCAAGGTCTTCGACAAGACATAGAGCAGCATGTTACGAAGTGGCAGCGTGATGATCCTCTGAAAGCGGCTCGCGTGATCAATGTCCTCCTTTCAGAGGATCTTCGAGATGTTAAGGAATGTTCTGACCAGCTCTTTCCTCACCCTAGTCCTTCCCTAGAGGCAATTGCGCCTTGGGTCGTTCTCGGGAGCGATATTTCCGAGAATGAAGTTGCACTCCAAAGGGCCTGCAAGAAGTCATTCGATTCTAACCTTCTGCAGCACTTGATCCTTGAAGGATGTCAAGTTATTGGCGACTCTAGCCTAATTGTAGCGGTTGGAGACCTTTGCGATAAAGAAGCGATGGCTCGATGCCGTTCTGCGATTGAGGTTCTGAGGGGCTGCCTTTCCGGCCTCGTCGAACCTGGCACGCCAGTGATTGCCATAGGAGTCTTCACTTTGAGGAGATTTGTAGCCAGCTCTGACTCTCCAACGGGACGTATTCGAGATGCAGAACCTGAATTCGACGTAGAATCGCTGGCGGAAGTCGATATGGATGCCACACTGAATCTGCTGAGGGACGGGGAGCTGTTCGATCGGGTGTTTCTTGTAGATGTTGCGACCCAGGAAGGTGTCTTGCTTACAGGTCCCGCCGATCAGCATCTTCTTCTGTCACAAATCATCAATGCGATCGTCGCAATGCAGGCACGCACTATTGACCCAGATGAGTTCATTAGATGGGCCAGGAATTCAGGTGTTGTTGATGGGTGCATTAGTAGTGCCGGCGTTTTTATGCTCGACATTCCGGTTGCTGATATCGTGGAAAAGGTTGCGGTCGCTAAGGGCTGCGATGTGCTGGAATCAGCAGTATTAAAATGTCCAAACCTGTCGCACAGCACGTTTTATTTCAACGATTTCTTGGTCAGGAACCGCACAAGCTCGACAGACACGCTTCAGGCGAAAATTGCTGAATCGATTTCGACAAACTTTGTCGAACCATTTGCAAAGTTGCCTAACTTCAACGAAATGACTTTTGCTTCGCAAGTCACTGAGATCATTCACAATCACAACAGCTCGATCGAATCGGCAGCCCAGCTTAAAGTGCTGTTGCTCCTTGCTGGCAGAGAAGAATTGGCAGTGTTGAAAAATAGCCTTTTCGATTATGCCGATTCGATCATTCGCGGGGAATTTGGCGGGCTAACATTGGCACGCGAATTCCTTAAACAACTTGAAGAGAACCTCAAGTTAGAACACGAAAAGAGCAAATCAGCAGAACTTACTGAACGCTCTGACTCGGCTATCAAAGAACTCTCTTGTCTTGTGACAGAAGAAGCATTCGCCGAGTCCTTGGCCATTCGGCTGGCAGTGTTGCTCATCACCATAATCGCAGCAGTTTCAGTGTTTAGCGCATCTCCCGCAAGTTTCGCTATCACCCTGGCGTCTGTCTTGCTGACTGGATCAGCTGTAGGTGGCTTCCTATGGCACTCTTCTAAGACTCGTCGGGAAAACAAGCTGAACGATACTATCTCTAAGTTGAGAAAAAACTGGTCGCTTCTGAAGAGAAATGCGGTAAGTGAAGTGACTTCATCTCTTCAGCTTAATCTGCTTGAAGCCGTTACTGCACTGCGGGTTAATTTGGAAGGAGCCAGTTCAAGAATTGAGTTTGTGATCGAACACTTTTCGAAGTCGGGCATGGATCTTACCGCGGCTGACCATCCGACTCGAAGATGCTTGGTCGACCAAGCCGATCCTTTCAAAAGTTATATTGAAAGGGCTAATGTAGACATTGGACCTCTTGCAATGAGATTTCTTCGCGAGGACACGCCGTCGCAACTATGGAGACACTTTGTTGCGCAAAGTGCAACGCTTCCGTCCGGAAGGGAGAACTTGTTGTTTGAGCGTGCTGCACTGCGTGTGGTCCCGACCTGCCAGTGGATAGCGGAACTTGTGCTTTATGATGAAATGCCAAAGGATGCCGGCATGAGGGAAAGACTCTTCGAGCTGATCCTAAATGGCACAACCTTCTACCTCCGAATTGACCCGAATCTACAGCGGAGAAGTACATCATTTCGCGGTCACTTAGAATCAGCTACACACGCACTTGGTGATCAGCTTCTCAGCTCGTTAATCAAGCGCACAGGAGGAACGTTCGGGTCTAACCATCAGGGCGCGGTTTCCCGAGTTACGAGTATTGTCTTCCTTGACGGCGTCGAACTCGCGGCAGTGAAGTGGAGGTAGCTTTGTGTTGTTCCTTAGCTTAGTAGTCTACATAGTACTTCTGGTCATTTATCTGCCTGTCGTCAGGCCAGTGCTGGCATGTACAGAGAATGTACCGGATGCCCTCGAAGACATGCTGCTTTTTGCCGCCGCATTCGCTTTGACGCGTTTTGCATTGTATCTGGCCGAGATCTACCATGAAGGGCTCTTATCCAAGCTTCAGAAGATTGTATCTAAGGACGGAATACGTCGTCTTGCATTTGTGAATGCCGCAATAGTGATGTTTGCAGTACTTGCTCAGCTTATAGCAAAAGGCGAGTGGATAGGAGGGGCACCAATGGACTTCATGCTCCCAGTCTTCGTTGTGTCAATCCTTAACGCATTTGGAATCGAGTTGTTTCCAAAGGTGATGCTAAAGAATGGCAGCTCTTCGACGGCCATGCCCAAAATATTGCCGGATCCCAGTTCGTTCTCGGAGGCGCCAGACCTGGTTCAGACGCCCCCCGGAGATGGCGATACCAAGGTTGTGGTACCGCAGTCTGAAGAGCAAGATTCTGAGATTCAAGAGTTCCCAACTATACCGCCTCGGCGCAATTTTGAGTGGACGATGAATGGCAAGAGATTCCAAGTCCAAATAGATGTTCGCGAAGCAGTCTATAGAGAGCTGGCGAGTCGACCGCGTAATCTTAACCACAATGAGTGGGGAAAACACTACGTTTGTGATGGAATCACAGCAGAAATTCGAGAAGTAGCCTCCGAGCTGGCAAAGAAAGCCGAAGGGCAGAATTGTCGAAACGAAGTTGATTTGGTGCTTTCGTTTGTTCAGCAAGTTGTGAAATACACGAGTGACGGAGCGCGCGAGTACCCTCGCTATCCACTCGAAACACTTCATGATTCACTTGGTGATTGTGAAGATTTCGTGATTTTGGCGGCCGCCATTCTGAAATGCCTGTACTACGATGTCGCTTTGCTTCTGCTTCCAGAGCACGTCGCGCTTGGTGTAGCTGCCGCTGGTAATCTGCCCGGTCACTCAATTTCTCATGATGGGGTCGAATATTACTACTGCGAGATGACAGCCAATCATGAGTTCGGGTCTTTGCCCGAAGACTGTGATCTGTCCAAAGCAGTGGTGCTGCCGGTCCCTGAGCCGGAAAGAAAAATAGTCTTGGTGGGCGACGAGCCCCGGATGATGTCCGATTGACAGATTGAAATAGAAAGGGCCCAAGGAGTACTCCGGAATCAAGCTCTTCCATTAGATCGATCCTAGTCTCTGGTCAGCGCACTTGGATTGAGTATTACATCTGAAATCGAGTGCCGAGCTAGCAAACGATCCGAGCTATTCAAGTTACAAAGGACTAGTAGTGTCCACTGTCAGATTTGGGAAGATGTGATTCATCATACGTCGTGTTCGCGTCAGCTGAATCTGGACACCAAGGGGTGCTTGAGTCAATACACAGTTTGGGTAAACTGTTGCATGGTGGAAATCAGTTCGCCGTAAGCATAGAACATGGTCAAATACCGAGAAGTGGAATACATGAATTTTCGTTTGAAAGACTCCGTTTTCTAACACCTGTCTAACATAACTGGCCGAAACACGGGACAACACCGGACAGAATGAAAAGCATAAGTCTTTGTCAGTATTGTCCCGTCTTAGGGATGCCGTGAGAGCTCATCACGCGAAGATCAACTGTCGAAAATGCCTGGCTTAGCGGCGAGAAATCGGCCACAATTTGGTCACAGTGGCCAGTAAGTCCTTGTGCCACAACGCGAGTCTGGGGTTCGATTATCAAGTTCAGTTGGCGCTTCTAAGCTGTTAATAGACAACAAGATATAAACCCGTGTAAACGTGGCAAAGAGGCACGATTACAGCGCCGCCGCCTCAAAACTCTTCACCGAACATAAAGGACGCTTTGAGTCTTACAACCCGATCTTCGGAGTTCGGCTATAGCGTCCCTTCACCGATTTTGTGTTCAGCCACTTCTGAATCTCGTCGGGACGAAACCGCACGAAGTTTCCAATCTTCAAGTGAGGAATGTATTCAATATGAGTCCACTGGTAGATGGTTGACTTCTTCACACAGAGCATTTCGGCCAATTCTTCAGCTTTCAAGAGCCTGTCCATGTCTTCAATACCTCCCGCACTCATCTGCTTATTATTGAGTTGATAGTTGTTCCTCGCCTCTCAGGGAAGTCCGGAGTGAATAACGTCATGACTGAAAGGGGACCCAGATTGCGCTTGACGATCAATGAAAATGAGCTTTATTCAATGAAAGACATATTCATCAACGACTGAACAATTGGTGCTTGCATTCAAGAGTTGCGACCCGATATTGTGAATTGATCCGGTAACAAATTCAGGCATAAAAGAGGCACGACCGTGAACAACATTGCTTTTCCCCAGGCTCAGGCTGAGATGTCTGCACTTCTAAGCAGTGTCTCCAAGTACCTCTGCTCTTATCTTGGCAATCGACTTCCTTCAATCGCTGGTGACTGGTGGGAAAAGTGCGTGTTAGCGTGTCTAACCCCTGAACAAACAAGACGGGTCAAGAAGTACGGAACGAATTCTCTATCGGCACTGGATCTTGCCGCCCTGCTACGTATACTCGATCAGAACTGGCACAGAATTTCCACAAGCGAGAACTTGCCGCGAGAATCAAGGCACTTCTTGAAGGAGATGCAAACAATCAGGAATCGTTGGGCACACGCAACGCTGGAAGGATTTTCGGTCGATGACCTGTACCGTGATCTCGATACTTTGCAACGATTTTCGACGATGATTGAGGCTGGGGAAGAGTTCGTCCAGATTGTGAAGGAGTTGAAGCGGTCGCTAGTCCATAGTGAAGAACAAAAATTGCCGGCGTCGGAGGTCGTCAGAGAGCAAGTCAACCAAGTGAAACGTTCCGAGTCCGACGAAATAAAACCGGGGCAATTAGTATGTCTAATCTCAAGACCCGATATTCATGGCGCCGTCATCGAGATGATTCCAGGAAACCCCGAGAATCGATACAAGGTGTTTATTGAAGGAAAGGTTCAAGAATTCTATGCTTCACAGATTCAGTCGATTCAAACTCAAGAAGAAGAATCGCTGGCCCTGACTGCCGATCATTTCCATGCATTTCTCACGTCACTGCAAATTCGTTATCCTGGGCTGGCAACGCTGTACTCATTGAATGCAGCTCGCATCGATTATGTTCCTTACCAATTTCGTCCGGTGCTGAGGTTTATCCGTTCGGACCGACCTCGGCTTTTGATCGCCGATGGTGTAGGTGTTGGTAAGACTATCGAGGCGGGATTGATTCTTCGCGAACTGCAGGCACGTCGGGATATTAGATCGATACTGATCATCTGTCCACGACCGTTGGTCACAGAACGAAAATGGCTGAACGAAATGAAGAGGTTCGAGGAACGATTCAGTCATTTGGACGGACCAACGCTGCGTTTGTGCATAAGTGAAATGGACTTGGATGGAAATTGGCCGGAACAGTACCAGAAGATCATTGTTCCTTATTCACTATTTGATGAAACTCTGCTGCATGGCACGACTGCGGACGGCAAGCGAAAGCGCAAGCGAGGACTTCTTGATTTGGATCCGCCGCCGCGATTCGATCTGGTAATTGTCGACGAAGCCCATCATATTCGAAACTCCAATACATATAGTCATCAAGCTGTCAGATTCTTCTGCGACCACGCTGAAGCGGTATTGTTCTTAACAGCGACTCCGATTCAGCTTGGGAGTCACGACCTGTTCGTGCTACTAAACACGCTTCGTCCCGACTTGATTATCGATGAAGAGAGCTTTCGGCACATGTCTGAACCCAATGCGTTTATCAACCAGGCCGTCAGTGCTCTCCGCTCCCAAACAGATAGCAGTAATTTTCAATGTTTGGAGTCTCTTCAGCAAGCAGTAGACACCTCGTGGGGACGAGCGATTCTCAGGCAAAATCCGGAGTTCAATCGGGTCTGCACGGCCCTGCGCGAGAGTTTACTCTCCCCCGCTGAGCGAATCGAGCTGATCAGGGTTCTTGAAGATCTTCACACATTTTCGGGCATCATCAATAGAACGCGGCGACGAGACATCGGCGACTTCACTATTCGTCAGCCAGAAACAGTGCGAATTGACTTCTCTCCGGACCAGCGCAAGCTTCACGACGAGTTGCTTGACGTCCAGGCGCAGGTTTTCGCCATGCTTCACGGCGACAAGAACGTGATGTTCATGCTGAGCACGATTCGTCGGCAGGCGGCGAGTTGCCTGTATGGCTTGGCACCGTTTCTGGAAGAGATCTTGAGTCGACACCTAGATGAACTCTCGTGGGATGAAGCCGACGATTCGCGTGGAGTTCCCAATCTCGAAGTCGTCACTCCGATCGAGTCAAGGATTCAACAAGTTCTGGAAATGGCAAGGAATCTGGATCCCCGGGATCCAAAACTGGAGGCGTTGCGGAGAATCCTCCGAGAGAAGCAGCTTCTATCCAACAACAGAGTCATCGTCTTCAGCAGCTTTCGTCACACGCTTGGGTATCTTGAACGGCAGCTGTCGGCGGAGGGCCTACGAATTGCCCTGGTTCACGGTGACACTCCTGACGAAGAGCGAGTTGAGCTTCGCAGCCGCTTTGAATTGCCTCGAGATTCAGAGCAGGCAATAGACGTCATGCTTTTTTCGGAGATCGGTTGTGAAGGTCTGGATTATCAGTTTTGTGATTGCATCATAAACTATGACTTGCCGTGGAATCCTATGCGGATTGAGCAGCGCATAGGCCGTATCGATAGAAGGGGCCAAACGAGCGAGACCGTGGCCATCATCAATCTGATAACTCCGGGAACCATTGACGCGGACATCTACGATCGCTGCCTGCTACGTATCGGCGTGTTTAACGCCGCCTTGGGGGGCAGCGAAGAAATACTGGGGGAAATCCACAGTGAGATTCGCAATATCGCCGAAAACTTCATTCTGACGGAGGATCAAAGGAGAGAAAAACTGCAGCAGTTGGCGGATAACAAGATTCGCCTCTTGCAGGAGCAAGAAATGCTGGAGCAGCGACAACTTGAGCTGTTCGGTATTCGCTTGCCGGAGGAGCAGCTCAAGCAAGATATAGCGGATGCCACAAACTACTGGTTACTGCCAGAATCCCTGCTCAAGCTAGTCACTCACTACCTTCGATCGATTGCTGGCGCGGGTCAAGAAAGTATCCTTGGTGACAAACCCCTGAAGACCCTGCGCCTGTCTCAAGAAGCACGATCCCGACTACTGAGAGATTACCAGCAACTACCTCGGCAGAACACGCCGCCATATAGAGAGTGGGAGAATTGGCTCAAAGGAGGAGATCCGCACTTTTCGATCACCTTTGACCCAGATTGCGCGATGCTAAACCCCAAGACGGCTTTCCTGATGCCACTGCATCCGCTTGTAAAGCAAGCCGCCAATTCTCTTGATTCTGGTAGGCGAGTTTTCGCTTCACTGACGACAAAGAGCACAGAGGTTCCAGAAGGCAGGCACGAATTTGTAGTCTACCAGTGGCGGTTTCATGGGATCAAGGAGAATCAGATACTCCGCCCCGTGGCTACAAACGAAGCTGTAACTCAGCACCTCGATGCTGTTCTTCAGGACTCATCTGACTGTAAGATCATAGAGCCCGGTGAACTTGGTCAGCAGACCTGGAATGATCTAGATCATAAGCATTATGAACTTTGGGCCGAAGCCCGAGCGCAGCATCGTCGTCAGACACAGGAAATAGCTGCGTATCGTCGCGAGAGCCTGGCGGCCAGCCATCGCGCGCGTATTTTACTGCTACAAGAGCAATTAGATCAGGCAAGCGATGACAGAATTCGGAAAATGCGTCAATCGCAGCTGGCCTCAGCGGAAGCCGATTATGCCAGACATCTTCAAGAGCTGGAAATTGCGGCCGAAAGGGCGGACATCACTGCTACTCCGGTGGCGTACGGCATGTTGGAGGTGGTGGCGAAGGCATGAATATGAAACTCAATATTAATCAGCTATCAGAGAGGCGAAAGAGCTGGGTTGAAGCGAATCGGCAGAATGGGTTCGAGGACGGAATTAAACGATTACTAACCGATCTCTATCCTGATAACGCTCATTTTATATACGAACTCCTCCAGAATGCTGAAGATGCCGGTGCTACCGTTGTTCGATTCATCCTCAACGAAAATA
Source organism: uncultured Ignavibacteria bacterium (assembly GCA_964576925.1). GTDB lineage: Bacteria > Zixibacteria > MSB-5A5 > CAIYYT01 > CAIYYT01 > JADJGC01. The sequence continues at coordinate 13,847 of CAZNWJ010000010.1, forward strand.
ATGTTGAGTTCGAGCACAACGGAAGTCGTCTATTCTCGATAGAGGATGTTGACTCAATTACGAGTATAGGCGTCAGCAATAAAAGAGACGATCCCACCAGCATAGGGAAGTTTGGAGTTGGATTTAAGGCAGTATTTGCCTATACCCTAACTCCGCAAATAAAATCTGGCGACTTCCATTTCTGCATTCGCGACTTGGTTGTGCCAGTCACTGACGGTTTGATCCCATGCAATCGTGACAGAAATGATACGTTCATGACTTTTCCATTCGACAACCCGAAAATGCCGACTGAAAAGGCTCTAGCGAATATTGAAAAGCATCTTCGCCAATTGAACGAAAACACCCTGCTATTTCTCAGAAATATCAAACGCATTGAATACCTTTTGCCGGATTTAGGTCTGGGTTTTCTTGAACGAAGGGAAACGGAAGATAACCGTCTGGAGATTTCTGTCCAGCATCCGAATGAACTAGCGCCCTCCACTTTGCACTATCTCCGGTTTCAAAAACAAACTGAGATTCGCGACGAGGACGGCAGTTCGAAATCATGTTCAATTGCCATCGCCTTCGCACTAGAGAAGGCGGAAGAATTAGGGTCTGAAAAGTCGCTCAAACGGTCCGAATTGCAGAATACAACGGAGTGGCGAATACGACCACTGAATCCGGGCCAAGTATTCATCTATTTTCCTACAGAGAAAGAAACTTCCAATCTCCGATTTCACATGCACGCTCCTTTCGCGTCCACCGTGGCACGCGATAGTGTTCGCGATTGTCCGGCAAATATTGAGTTGCGGGATCAATTGGTAGGGTTGGTTGCGGAGTCGATGCTTGCGATACGGGATCAAGGACTGTTGACAGTTCGATTCTTGGCAACGCTTCCAAATGACAAGGATAGTCTCCCAGTCTTCTACAAACCATTTATCGATGGGTTAGTAGAGACCTTCAAGGACGAGGCCTTAACCCCGATGAGAAATGGGGAGCATGCGCCTGCATCCGACATCTTCAGAGGCTCAGCTCAATTGGCAAACCTAGTAACTGATGAAGACTTTGTAGCCCTCCTGGGCGAATCTTACACTCCACCGATGTGGGTGGCAAACCCACCTCAACGAAACCAAAGGGAAGATACCTTTTTGAATATGCTGGAGATCAGTGAATGGACTGCGGAAGACTTGGTTCGCGCACTCTGCGACAAGCCCAACACACTGGAGTTGTTCTTGGCCTCTAAAACCGACTTATGGCATCAGCAGCTCTATGTATTGTTAGCGGATTACCTGTCAGATGCTCCATCTGTTCCGTATCTGGAAGCGCAGAATCGCAAGCGATCTTTGGCGACTCTCCGCATAGTTCGGAGGTCCGATGGCAAGTACGGATCTGGAAGCGAGTGTTACTTCCCCAGTGAGGGAGTCGATCAGGACGATTTGATGCCGCGCGTCGCCAAAGGTGTTTACACTTCCGGAAGGAGTGAAGACCAGCAAGCTAAGGCAAAAGACTTTCTTCTGAAAATCGGTGTTCGTGAAGCAGGCGAGGCTGAACAAGTCGAGGCGATCCTCAAGAGCCGCTACTCAGATGATGCCGACGAAACAGGTAGTTTTGCACCCAAAATAGAGGATATCAAGCGATTTGTTACCTTAGTCGAAAGAGAACCATTCCAGGCGAATCTGTTCAGCGAATATTCCATGTTTCAATTGAAAGACGGTGACTGGGGCAGACCACAAAGCGTATACCTGGACACGCCGTTTGGTGATACTGGTCTGAGCGCACTATATGATCTATTGGGCGAAAAGGCAGACCGCTGGGCACTTTCCCCAGACTACAAGAAATGCGGCGTAGCAGTTGACAGAATTGTAGACTTTGCTAGAAGAGCCGGTGCTCAAAACAAATTGAACGTGATTTCGCTAGAGCAGTATTATTCTCAAGATTATACAATCAATCACTTGGATCTTGCGCTGCAGGCTAAAGACTCTTCCATCTCCAAATTGATCTGGAAGACACTCGTTGAATTGGAGAGTGGATATGTTATTGAGCAGTATGCTCACCGGTTGGTGCGGAAGCGAGTGAACTTCTATTACGATGGGGACTCAGAGTTAATCTCCAGGCTAAAGCATAGTGAATGGGTGCCTCAAGCCATGGCGAAGGAGCTGTCATTCGTTAGGCCGACTGATGCTGATCCGAAGTTACTTCCTGGCGGTTATTCATTTGACAAAGGCTGGAAATGGGTAGCTGCAGTCGATTTTGGCTGTTCTGTCCGCCAACGAGAGGAGGCAGCACGCCTTCAATCACAAAGCAAGAACGAGGCCATCCAACAGCTAAACGAAGTCGCACACAAACTGGGATTCGACTCGGTGAGTGAGGCCAGGGAGATGGCGGAGCTGAAGCGGTTGGACCCGAGCGGCTACAAGCGATGGCTTGAGCGCAACAAGCAGAAGCCAACATTTCCAACGCGAAATCCAGCGGATCCTGAGCGTCGCAGTGGAAAACTCACTGAACAACTCGATGAGGCGCCGACCAGAGAATTCCAGAAGCGCCAGAGAAGCGTCCGCACGACAAGGGGAGCGATCAACCCAGTACCATCGCTAAGGAGCCTATACACCAATCAAGACGACCAGATGATTTGTCAGTTGTGCAAGGAAGAAATGCCTTTTCGAAAGAGGTCCGGAGAGCACTATTTCGAAGCGGTCGAAGTCCTGTCCCAAGAGCTGTTGCCGAAAGAACACGAGGCCCAATATCTAGCGTTGTGTCCTTTGTGCGCAGCTATGTACAAGGAGTTTGTGCGGCACGACGAAGTTGTGATGTCGGCGCTCAAGCAGGCAATTCTGGAATCCGAGGATCCGGAGATCAAACTGCAGCTTGGTGAGGTAGAGACTACTCTACAATTCGTTGAAACTCACTTCTTTGACTTGAAGACAATTCTCGGGGCCGATAGCCCGTAGGATGGAATTAAATGGTTGCACCTTTCAAACACATCTCAATCAGAGTGCCGTGGCACGACACGGGCTGGGATGGACGTGTCTGTTTGCACCCGAGCTTGAACGGATCCTGTTTGAAGCTAAAGCGTATAGGTCAGGAGCGTAACGACGAAGAAGAAGAGAGGGTAGCCGGAAGAAGTCTAAACGAGCTCGCTCCTGAAAAGTGGCCATGCTGCGTGGCTGAAAGAATGGCATTTATGGCTCCTTTCGACTATCATCGAGTCACCGTTCATCCTTACACGCGCACATCCCAAAAGAGTCATGGTCACTTTGCACCAACAACGCTTCGGTATCCAGCGTATTCCGCGCCTGCCGTCCCCTTTGCATGGCTACTCAAGGAGAACCTATCTACGCTTGGTGAGGAATTTGGGATCAATGTTCGGGCCGAGCGTGAACCCGACCTTGGTTTCAAGACTCAATGGATTCAACACCGTGACAACCAGAGTGCGCTGTTGGACTATTTCAGAAGCCAGATTCGACCACAACACTCCCTTTGCTTTTTCTATGCTAAGAGGGCGCCTTTTATGGAAGACCCCGGAATGAGTCGCATACTCATCGGCGTTGGTCGAGTGCTGAGTGTATCGCCATGCGTGGAATACGAATACAGCACAAAAGATCTTCATGGGCGACTGCGATCCGTCCTCTGGGAGTTGATGGTCCAGCACAGTATTCGGCCTGATTTCCAGGATGGATTTATCTTGCCGTATCACGCGGCTATTCAATTAGCGGAAGATAACTCTGAGTATGATCCTTCAAAGCTTGCCGCGTTAACTCCTGATGATCGACTTCTGGAGTTTTCACATGCATCGCAGCACGTTACTCACGATGGCGCAATCGCGTGTCTTTTGGCCATGGCCGAGTCGCTTCGAGAAGCTCAAACAACATTGCCGGGACCATGGGCAAGCTGCCTCACTTGGATTGATCAGCGCCTAGACGATTTGTGGATTGCTCGCGGGCCATTTCCGGGCCTCGGTTCCGCACTTTGTGCTTTCGGCGTTGAGTTGGGTACGTTCGTTGCGCTTGCATTGATGAAGAGGTTAGCGGAGAACTCCGATCCATGGATTTTGGTGGATCAGCTAATGCGTGAGCCTGGAAAGTATCTCCCAAATCACCTTGCGAAGACAATCGACTTGACAAAACAGGCACACTGGAGCCAGCTGCCGAAAGAGCGTCGAGATCTCTTGAAACTCATTAGCCGATTTGAGGTAACGAAAGATCAGGCAAGACTTATCTACGCTAAGGAAGATCGTGGCGAACGTGGCCTCAACTGTTCCGACAGCAATATTCTTGCGAATCCTTATCTAGTCTACCAGATGACTCGCTTGAACTCTGACTCCATAAGTTTGTGGACTGTTGATCGTGGTGTCTTTCCTGACGAAGTAGTTAGAGCGCAACACCCGCTACCAACTCCAACGGCATTGAACTCTGGAACTGATGCCAGACGCGTCGGAGCACTTGTGGTGAAGATTCTCGAAGACGAAGCGGCCATTGGCAATACTCTAATGCCGCAGGATCGACTAGTCACGGCGGTCAGAAATCTGAATATCAAGCCAGAGTGTTATATTGACGGAGATTTGCTAAATGTTGCCAAGAAGGAATTTGAAGGAACCATCATAGACACGAAAATGGCTGATGGGAGTAATGCACTTCAACTCGATCGCTTGTCGGAAGTGGCCGAGATCATTAGGTCGTTTTGCAACAAGAGGATTGAGGGTAAGCGCCTAGCTGTTGAGGCAGACTGGCGCGGACTTCTCAATTGTCACCTTGACCGGAAAGGCGTAGGCATCCTGGACGAACTTGAAGAAAATGCTCGAGTGGAGAAGACTGCGGCCCTGAAAGAGCTTGCAGAATCCCGCATTAGTGTTTTGATCGGCCCGGCCGGAACGGGCAAGACGACATTGCTTTCAATCTTGTGCTCGCACCCCCAAATCTCCGAGGGTGATATATTGCTTCTTGCACCAACGGGTAAGGCCAGGGTGCGAATCGAGCAGTCTTCCGATCATCTCAATCTTAAGGGATATACCGTTGCCCAGTTCCTAAGTCCACACCGTTATGATCCTGTAACAGGTCGCTACCTCTTGTCGGATAAAGTTGCGGAAGCAGGGGCCAGAACTGTCATCGTCGATGAAGCATCAATGCTGACCGAAGAAATGTTGGCGGCGCTGATTCAAGCCTTGACAGGAGTGCATCGACTGATCTTGATCGGGGATCCGCGGCAGTTGCCGCCGATCGGCTCTGGACGGCCATTTGTGGACATTATCAACCGTCTAGCACCGGAAAATATAGCCGACCGATTTCCTCGAGTGGGGAGAGGCTATGCTGAGTTGACGATAAGACGTCGCCAAGCTGGAGTAGAGCGAGACGATATTCAACTGGCAGAGTGGTTCAGCGGCTCACCTATGCCACCAGGGGAGGACGATGTATTTGAAAATGTCACTCGATTAAATGGCGGCGGCCACGTTGGATATGTGCGATGGGAGACAGCTGAGGAGCTAAAGGAGAAGCTCTTAAGTACGATAATCAACACGCTCGGAATGAATGGGCTCGAAGATATCCAAAGGTTCGATGAGTCATTGGGCGGAAAGGACTGGAATGGGTTGCGCTTCTTCAATTGCGGATCTGCAATCATAGCGGAGAATTGGCAAGTACTGTCACCCGTCCGATCCGGACCACACGGGGTGCCGGATATCAACCGACTATTGCATAAGAAATTTAGACAACACTTCATCTCAGCTTCCATCCAAGAGAGAAATCGCAGATACCCAAAGCCGATGGGGCACGAACAAATCGTTTATGGGGACAAAGTGATCAATCTCGTCAATACGGATTGTTCATTGCCCTGGAACAGACATCGCAGCGTGTACCCGCCAAAGCCTAAACCATACGTGGCCAACGGGGAAATCGGAGTCGTCATCGGGTACTTTTGGACGAATGAACATCGCAATCGCGGTCTAGATTTTCGCAAGAAAATGGAAGTAGAGTTCTCGTCGCAACCCGGGTTCAAGTATGACTACACGGGAAAAGATTTTAGTGAGGAGGCCAATCCAGCGTTGGAACTTGCCTACGCATTGACGGTGCATAAGGCGCAAGGCAGCGAATTTGGAACGGTGATCCTTGTATTACCCAATCCCTGTCGACTGCTATCTCGAGAACTACTTTACACTGCGCTCACGCGGCAAAGGGAGCGCGTAATCATACTGCATCAAGGGCCGCGAAGCGAACTAAGAAAATACTCTTCAGATGATCATTCCGATACTGCACGGAGAATCACAAACCTATTCATCGCGCCATCGCTGGTGGAAATGAACGGACGTTTTTACGAGGAGAGATTGATCCATCGAACATCTCGCGGAGAGATGGTTCGATCAAAGTCTGAGGTGATCATCGCTGATAGACTTGCCAGCTTTGGGGTCGCGTACCAATATGAGCGACCGCTTAGTATCGATCGAGTCACCAAGTACCCGGATTTCACAATCGAGGACATGGACACGGGAAGGAATTTCTACTGGGAGCATTGTGGGATGTTGATGGTACCGAGCTACCGCCGGAACTGGGAAGATAAGCTAAAGTGGTACAGGGCAAACCAGATCCTTCCCCATGATGAGGGAGAAGGGGAGCGAGGTACGTTAATCGTAACGCAGGATTCGCCCGAAGGAGGGATTTCATCGCAAGACATCGAACAGGTGATCAGAAAATTGATCTTAGAGCGATGAAGCATGACTATGTGTTGCGTACTTAGAACATTCTCGTTGCACACTCAACAGTGGGGTCCTCATGTCAGAAGAACAATCGATAGCGGCAACTACAGAGAGTCTGAGAAAGTCGCTAATCAAAATTGCAGTTGAATCTTGGAGGGTCAGCCGAGTTATTCAGAGGATTTTGATGAAGCTCGATGCCGGCGAGCAAAACCGATTCCGGAGTCAGATGTCTTGGTTCTTGAAGAAAGTTGAGGAATCTCTTAAGGAAGCAGATATGCGAATCGTCAACGTTGAGGGGCAACCGTTTGATACTGGAATGGCAGCGACACCGCTCAACATAGAAGAGTTCGGCGAGACGGATAGGTTAATAGTTGATCAGATGCTTGAGCCGATCATCATGGCGAATGAAGGTCTGATCAGACCCGGCACTGTCATACTCAGAAGGGTTGAATAATGAAGACATATGTTGGTATTGACCTCGGAACGACAAACAGCGCGATTTGTTCCTACGATGGGATGGCTACCCGCATTTGGAAAAGCCCAGAACAAAATGATGTCACACCGTCTGCGATCTATATGGACAAGCGTGGCAACAAGTATGTGGGCAAGAGAGCCTATGATTCAGCACCATATAGCCCAGACAGTTCTGCCATGTTGTTCAAGCGACTCATGGGAACAAACACACCGCTCAACTTCACGGCACTGGGACTGACGATGTCACCGGAAGAGTGCTCCGCGGAGATTCTGAAGGTGCTTTTCGGATACCTGCCCGAGGAAATCAGAAATGGTTCTGATACCGGGACCGTGATTACCGTTCCCGCAGTCTTCGATCAGATGCAGAAGGATGCAACCATGCAAGCGGCGAACATTGCCGGAATTGGCAAAATCGCTCTCATGCAAGAACCTGTAGCGGCCGTCATGAGCGTCATGCGAACCCGCAACACCGATGGCATGTTTCTAATCTATGACTTGGGTGGAGGAACACTCGACATTGCCATAGCGCAGAGCATCGGTGGACGCGTCAGCATGCTTGCCCACGGAGGCATCGCAATGTGCGGGGGTCGAGAATTCGACCGCCTTATCGTTGACAGTATCGTTCGCCCTTGGCTTCTCGATACTTTTAGCTTGCCAGATAACTTCATGGTCGACCCAAGCTTCAAGTCGTTGGTTCGACTTGCGACTTGGGCAACTGAAAAGGCCAAGATCGAGCTTTCTTCCGTAGACGAAGCCGTGATCAGCCTATCTGAAACCGAGACTAGAACTCGTGATCTAAAAGGGAAGGAAATTTACTTCGACATCCCGTTACCCAGGAGATCGTTTGACAGCCTGATCGATAAGTTGCTGGACGAATCAACTGAAGCAGTTCGTGCTACCGTTTCGAAAGCTGGACTTACTCCTCACGATCTGGAGCGCATAGTGTTCATTGGTGGCCCAACTCATTATAAACCGTTGAGAGACAAGGTGGCCATCGCGGTGGGTATACCGGGAACCGCTGATGTGAATCCCATGACCGCTGTCGCCGAAGGGGCGGGCTTGTTTGCGGAGTCGGTTGACTGGAGTTCCCAGAGCCACTCGAGGAAGAGTTCTCGTGGGCAAATGTCGTCTGGCGGCGCACTGGCGGTGACGTTTGCATACAACTCACGGACTCCGGACGTGAGATCGAGAATCGTGGTTCAGATCGCTGGGCAGGTTGTTCCAGGATCGGAGTTTCAGATAGACAGTGTCGGTACTGGATGGACCTCCGGGCGCGTTTCGCTCAAGCCAGGTGCCAGTATAGATGTGACGCTCCACAAGGCTGGCGAGAATGTCTTCAAGGTGTTTGTGTTCGACTCTTTAGGTGGACCTCTTGCCTTGGAACAAGACAAGATCATCATCACAAGAACGGCAGCGACAGTTGACGCCATCCCCGCCTCGCATTCGATTGGCGTCGAAGTTCTCGAAAAACTGGGAGGCCGGCCAGTACTCCATTACTTAGTGCGCGCAGGCGACGCTCTTCCAAAGAAAGGCAGAGAGACATTCAAGGCGGCAGAGTCCTTAAAGGCAGGGGCAGCCAGTTCCTTGAATTTCAAGCTTTGGGAGGGTGAGATCGAGGATCCGGTCACGGACAATCGAGCGATTGGGGTTCTCAAGATAGCGGGTTCGGATTTCGATGACGGTGTGATTCCCGCCGGAGCGAACCTTGAATGTGAATATGAGATTCGTGACTCCGGAAACATCATGATAGAAGTTTCTGCCCCCTGTATTGGCGGCACATTTCATTCCGACAAGAATTTCTATTCGCGCCAGGAGGGCCAGCGCGACTATAGTTCGGATTCACAATTGATCGTTGAAGAGGGCGAGCAAACCCTGTCTCGAATCGACAAAATCAACGAAGTGGTCGATGACCCCCGGATTGACCAAGCGCGCGAAAAACTCGACCAGGCAATCTTGCTTGATACGCAAGAGTCCGATCCGGAAACGGCAAAGAAGGCGCATGAGGACATCCTTGCGGCCAGAAGGATCCTCGCTCAAGTAAGAAAAGAGCATCTCAGAGAGATCAGGCAGATCGATCTCGATCTCGTGGTCTCGTATTTCGACGATCATATTCGCCAATACGCTCGCCCATCCGAAGAAACGGCTTTTGACAATTTGGCGAAGACGGCGCAACGATCCATCGAGAGAAATGACCGGGATTTCGAGTATCATGTCGGCGAACTCAGGAGCAAGAATTTCGAGATTCTGTGGCGTCAGGACTGGTTTGTCATCGATCGTTTCAATTATCTTACGAAATCGCCGCAATCGTTTTCTGACAAGATCCGATTTAAAGATCTTGCGCGAGCTGGTGCTCAGCTCCTGCAGGCTGACGACATCGATCAACTTAGGGATATCACTTCACAGCTTTATCAAATCAGGATCTTTGTTGGGTCCGAGGACGACATGTCTGATCCTACGAATATCATGCGGGGATGAACGATGTCCAAAGATAGGTGGCTGCCGACGGGTTTTGAGTTGCCCGACCGATCGAAGGTTGGCTCTTGTCTGTACTCTGCGGAGAGTTGGCAACAATTTGAGATACAGGGTGGCGGATTCGTGCTTATTGCTCTTCCACAGTTGGCCGAGAAATGGTCAATGATTGGTTTGCTCGATGAGTCCTCACTCGGAAACATCACATTCGGCTCAAGCTGCTTCAGGTGCCTGGTCAGTCAGAAGAGGTACACCCTGGCGCCGATCGAAGAGTGTACGTCGCCAGATAACAAAGTAGATGCACTTGCCTTTGCCGTTGCACTAAACACGTCTCGAAAAGTATCACCGGATGCTTCGTTTCACGACGCGATTTATGTAGAGCAGCTTTCCCGGCTCCTGCCGACATGGACACTCACTCCACGAGTGGACGACGAGTTGGTTTTGGGACGCTGGCTTACAGGTGGAGTACTCATTCCCACAACTTCATTCAGACGTCTGTGTAGTCTGATGGGCTGGTTATCCCCGAATGACTTACTTGATATTGTCAAGTCGGCGGGCCTCAAAATACCGACCGGCTCTGAGTTAGGTGCTGGAGGATCGCCACTCTTTCTGAGTCGTTCTAATGAGGGCATCGTGGATGAAGTGGTACCCGTGAAATGGGAACAACCACAAACTCTCGAGGCTGGCTCAGGAACACGGGTGTTCAGCCTTCCCGGACGGCCAAAGCTTGAGGAGTTCTTTTGCGATTATGTGATTGATATTATTTTCAACCCTCTGAAATACCAAGCGCTAGGCATCGACTTTCCTTCGGCAATCGTTCTGCATGGTCCTTCTGGCTGTGGTAAGACTTTTGCTGTAGAGCGACTAGTTGAGTTCATTGATTGGCCCAGCTACTCGATTGACTCCAATAGCGTCGGCAGTCCTTACATACATGAGACCAGCAAGAAAATTGCCGAAGTCTTCGATAAGGCTATCGATAACGCTCCTTCGGTTATTGTAATCGACGAAATGGAATCGTTCCTGTCCAACAGACTTGCGGGCGGATCGTCTAGTCTACACCATGTAGAGGAAGTAGCGGAGTTCTTACGACGCATACCAGAGGCTATCAAGAAAAAAGTTCTCGTCATTGGTATGACAAACATGATTGAGATGATCGATCCAGCCATTCTTAGGCGAGGACGCTTTGACCAGATCTGTGAGGTTGGGATGCCTTCGAAGCAGGAAACTGCTTCACTTCTGGAAACGCTCCTAAACAAAATTCCGCGGTCGGAGAATATCAATCTTGATACCGTAATTGATGCTTTGACCGGCAAACCTTGTTCAGATTTGGCGTTCGTCGTCCGAGAAGCAGCAAGGATCGCAGCAAAATCCGGGAAAGCTCAAATTGATCAAGACAGTATGACTGTAGCTCTCGAAAGTCTCGCTAGTGATAGCGATAACGAGGCCAAGAGGATCGGATTTTCCAGAGACACATAGGGTAGCGATTTGATGGACTTACTTCAGAACCCCTTTCATATCCTTTGCGCGACGCTAAGAGACAACCACAAGCGAATCGTTGAACTTGCGGACGAATGCAGAATGCAGTCCGATTCATATGATTTTGTGCAAGCTCGTCTCGATCTGACAAATCCAAGAAGACGGTTATCAGCAGAGATAGCGTGGCTGCCTGGACTTGCCCCCACGCGCGCAGTTGAAATACTTTCGATGCTAGAACATTTGCCCATAAATTTCCAGCGATTGGGTAAATTGACTCCGATAGCGCGAGCGAATGTACTCGCGGCTGGACTGTCGAGGCTAAGTGTCAACCAGCCCGAAAAATATGCCGAGTGGATCATCGAACTAGCACAGGCTTTTGAGCAAGTTGATTCGAAAGAGCTCGCTCGGTTAATCAACGAAGACCGAAGCGTTTCGGGCTTCCCAAGAGTTACCGATCAATCGGCGATTGAAGAAGTGCTACGGAATCAACGCAACTACTATTGCCGAGTGATGAAGACCGCCCTGGACGATCTTGTTGACAGAAGATTTGAGGGAATCAATATCGCTGTAGATCTTGCGACTGATCATGGGAGGACGCAAGGGCTAATTCTCTTGGACGACCTGGTTGACACTTATGAGATCGAAGTAAATACACTTGCTGAAGCCGAACATAGGAACATTGATACATTAGTCGAGCAACTGCGAGTTTCAGCAACAGCACGAAGGGCGAGTGCCGCATTGACGGAACGTATGAGAGCATTGATGCTGGCTGTCAAGAATTTGGATGCCGCCGTCCAGCCCATTCAGACAAGCAAGATGGTCCGCGGCTTGAGCGATGCTGACGGTGATCCGAGATCGGATGTTGCCACAGAACTCTACAAGCTCGCATTGGTTCTCGAAGAGCAAGACAAGCTTGCTGAAGCGGAGATGTTATATCGAAGTGCGCTTCACCTCCATGAGAAAGCCCGGGGCCTCGACCATCCCGAAGTCGCAATCAGCTTGGTCCGAATCGCTGGTCTCCTCCATCGTCAAGACCTGCCTGAAAGAGCGGAACAGCTTTACAAACGTGCCTTGGGAATCAGGGAAAATGCGTTTGGTCTCGAACACCTTGAAGTTGCTTCGGTCCTAGACGACCTCGCAACCCTCTACTCCGATCAAGGCCAATTTGTCAGAGCCGAGCAATGTTACATACGCGCCTTGGAGATTAGGAAGGGAGCCCTAGAATCTGACGATCTCAATCTGGCCGAGAGCTTCAGCAATCTTGCTGTATGCTACGATAATCAGGGCAAATACGTCGAGGCAGAGCAGCCTTACAAGCGCGCACTGCAGATTAGGAAGAAGGCGCTGGATGCCGACGACCCTGATTTGGTTTCAAGCTTCGAGGATCTTGCCACCTGCTATGATAATCAAGGTCAATACGCAACGGCAGAGTTGTTTTATAAGCGCGCGTTGGCGATCAAGAAGAAGATCCTAGATGCTAATAGTCCTGAACTGGCGATATCCTTTCACAATCTTGGCCGGTGCTATGTCCATCTAAGTGAATATGCAAAGGCAGTTCTACATTATAAGCGTGCATTAGCGATTAGAGAGAAGGTCCTTGATTCGGACGATCTTGACCTAGCGACGAGCTTAAACAATCTTGCTGTTTGTTATGGGAATCAGGACAAAGACACCAAAGCGGAGCCACTCTACGAGCGGGCATTGGCGATTAGGGAGAGGGTCTTGGACTCAGACGATCCCGACTTAGCAAGGAGCCTAAGCAATCTTGCTATATGTTATGCGAATCAGGGCAAGTACACCAAAGCCGAACCTCTCTACAAGCGGGCATTAGCGATTAGAGAGAAGACCCTCGGTTCCGACGACCCCGCTGTGGCGACAGTCTTGCGCAGTCTCGCCGACGTCTATTACTTTCAGGAGAACTACGTTAAGGCGGAGCCACTATACAAACGTGCTCTAAAAATCAGGGAAAAACACTATGGTCGCGATCATCTCGATGTAGCTTTGATCTTGGAAGACCTTGCTTTGGTTTACCTGAATCAAGACAAATACGCTGAGGCAGAGCCACTGTTCAAACGCGTCCTGGCAATCAGAGAAAAAAACCTCGGTTCCGAACATCCCGACGTGGTGTCAGTCCTGCGCAGTCTTGCCGATGTATATTACTTCCAGCAAGATTATGTTGAAGCGTACTCGCTATACAAACGTGTCCTGCCGATCATAGAAGCAACCTTGGGCCAACACCATCCCGACGTAGTCGAGATTTATACCAAGATATTGGAGATCGCCAACTCGCTATCTCTGGAAGCAAAAAGGGCTCTTGGTCGAGCACGGCTGCGATGAGCAGCGAAATGAGAAGTCCCGACGCCGGGAGAACAAAGAAGGCGCAGGAAATCTCAACAGGATAATAAGTCGGTAAATAGCGTGGACATTTTCCAGAATCCTTTTCACATACCAGGTGCGAGCCCCCGAGACCACCGACGAAGGCTCTTGGAGCTATCGGAAGAGCGCAATATCTTGTTTGATTCGAGCGACTGTACCCGTGCCTTTTCTGATTTGACAAATCCCAGGAGACGATTGTCAGCGGAGATTGCCTGGCTACCGGGACTTGGGCCAAAACGAGTTAGCGAAACTTTGTTCGTGCTTCAGAATTCAGTATCTGAGACGCTCGCTCTGGAAAAACTGGGTCCGATCGCAAGAGCGAACTCGCTCGCCGCTGGACTTCGGACAATTAGCGCAACTACTCCGGATTTTGTTGCAAGATGGATATCCGAACTTGCGCGGGCCTTTGAGGAAGTTGATCCCGACAAGTTGCGCGCACTGATCAACGAAGATCGAATAGTTGGCGGTTTCCCTGAGGTAACCAGCTTGGCGATGGTGGAAGAAGAAATCCAGGAACGACGCCGACATTATCGAAATATCATCAAGTCTGCACTGGACTCACTTCCCTCGCGGAAGTTAGTGGAACAGGTTACCGAGGTGGTAGACGTTACCACTAGTTGCGGACAGAAACACGCGCCCGTCTTGGTTGACGATCTGGTTGATACGTACGAAATCGAGGCTCGTGCTTTCTTCGAGAGAGAGACAAGGAACATCGAGAAATTGACTGAGCGGCTTCTGCTGGCCGCGGCAGCGAAGAGACCCGACTCGACTCTGACGGCGCTCGTTGAACAGCTTGTCTCGGTGGTCAAGAATTGGGACTCCGTTGCACAGCCGATCCAGGTCAGCACAAGCAGCCGTGGATTGGATCACGGTTCGAGTTATCAGGTAGCCGGAATTGTCAGAAGTGCAGCAGTCGAGCTTTTCAATGAGCACGATAAACTGGCTCTTGCACAACGACTTACGGACCTGCTCAATGAAGTTTTTGCCGAAGTTATCGAGGTCGCGGAGCGAACTTCCGAAGACGTCACCGCACTTAAGGAAATTGCTGAAAGGCGCGTCCAGTCCATTGAGGACGCGAATATTCAGGCCGACGTTTTTCGTGATGAGATCACTTATGAGGCGCAAGTGGGCCTTTTCAGAACCACCCTTCGTATTTCACCGGAAGGAATTGAATGGGGTAGTCGTTATTGGAACCTGGACTCCATAACGCATATCAGTTGGGGTGGTACGAGAAACTCACTCAATGGAATCTTCACTGGAACATCCTTCAGCATCAATTTTGAATCTGCGGATGACCATTGTTCGATTACGCTCAGGAATCAGGAAATTTACGACAATTTTGTCCGTCGCCTTTGGAAGGCTGTGGGCGTCAGGCTCTTGACCGAACTTCTCGAAGGATTGCGAAGCGGGCAGCGATATGAGTTCGGTAATACCGTGATTGATGATTGTGGAGTCGAATTCCAGCGCATGGGACTCACTTCTTGGTATGGACGCGTTTACTGTCGTTGGGCTGAAGTATCGGAATGGAGCGCGAATGGCGAGTTCTTCATCGGAAAGAGGGGAGATAGAGAGCTTATTGAGAGTTTTTCATATCAATTTCAGGGTAACATCCATATTCTCGCCACGGCCATTGAGGCTTTCAAGAAGCGAGGAGGCGATCGATTGAGTAGCCTCTTAGGGAACAACGACAATGCACCATGATGAGGAAGCTCGTGGATTTGCCGGTCTTGTTTTCTTGGCATCGACGATCAGTGATGTCGATGAAAAAGCTGGCACAACTGGTCAATTGCCTTCTTCCAAACAAGAGTCGGCAAGGTCAGATACCAGTTCGAGCAGTACAACAACTCGGACGACCTTGGATTCACCTCGACCGATCGGAAAGTCGAGCGGAGGCAAGGATTTCTGGCTGAATCGCATTCGGATCATCGCTGTATTCGCTTTCCTCATGATCGTTGCCTGGGCGACCATTGATGCGGTCAGAGATCGGCGCGAATCGCCCGGTACTGAAACTCCCCCAGCGCCTGGAAACGCCAATCCAGTACAAAACCCGCCACGAAGTTCCAATCAACCCCGCCCCTCGGTAACGCAGTCTCGTCCGCGACCACCTATTGGAGTTGACTTGGCTAGTCAGATCGAGTCCGAAAAGGCACAAGTTGTCAAGATGGAAGGCCAAATCGGCGAGATGGATGACCGTCTAGATAAACTCCGACGAAGCATGAAATCATACGAAGATTTAGAAATGATCGATGAGTACAATGAGTTGGTCCCGATATACAATTCGGTACTTGATCAGCGAATCGAGCTGTACAGCAAGTACGATCGCCTTATTAACGAGATCAACGCAAAGGTGAAGCGATACAATTCTGGAGAACGGTAAGATAAGATCGTGTATTTGACAAGCTTCGAGGACCCGTAACTCACCGTAGTTTCGCCCTTAGCCATTCGTAGAACCTGTAGTATTACAAGAAAGTATCGTAGACAAGATACACATTACAGTAAGAAAAGAACCGCATTCTGGAATAGAAAAAGTTGGAAGAGTTCAATAATGAGAGAGGGGGCTAGGAAACTCTCATAACACTTGACCTTTTCCCGAGTGCAAAATAGAACTTCTGATACCAGACGCAGGTGGTTTCAGCATAAGCGTTCAGATTATTCGATGCTATCGAAAAGTGCTTCTGATCGCTTAAACCGAATACTGATTCTCTGGATTCGGAGTCCAGATTTAGCTGACGGCCGTCAGCAGTAGGTTTCACGATTGAAACACGCTCATTGTTAACACTTTGCTAACAGACTGAGCCAAAACAATGTATGATAAGGGACAACACCGGACAATTGGAACTCGCATAAGCTCTTGATGTTGTTACAGCTTATTGTCCGGTGTTGTTTACTGGATGGGCGTCAGAAAAAGCTCATAACCCTAAAGTCGTGGATTTCTCGCTGAACTGTTGATCTTCACAAAAACGGTCACAATTTGGTCACAGTACGGTTTAAGCCATTGTCCCACAACGCGAGTCGGGGGTCGAGCCCCCCACCTCCACCAAATCCTCCAGCGGGCTTTAGCAGCCCCTGTGAGTTCAAGCTACTTTGTAACCCAAACACTGTTCTCATAGAAATTGAATTGATTGGTTGAAATATTGTAGATGATTATTCCATTGACCGCTGCCAGCAAGTCCCGCTGTCCCGTTGTCATGCGCGGAACGATTAGCGCTCTGGTCGTGGAACTGACATCCAGTGCTCCCGGCGGGTACCGCGGTGCCTATCCCTACGCGCCCGTTTGTAAGTACTGAAACTACCTGAGATCCTGAGCCCAGTCCATTCGGCTTGTATAGTGAAAATGCGCCCGGGACACCGGCGTTGTTGTTGACGCCCAAGATCCAAGTTGTGCTATCCCCTTTGGCGCGATTTGACGATCGAAATCCAATGCTGGCCTCGGAGTTGGCTGCCGCACCAACGATCTCCGCACCACCCCAGTTACTCGAGCCGCGCACGACAAATGGCGACTGCGGATTTGTTAACCCCAGGCCGAGGCGGCCGAATTCGTCGATACGCATGCGCTCACTATTCCATGTACCGAACAACATCGGGCCAGATTCATACTGCCACAGGAAGGCGGTTCGCGAACCATAGATCAGTGAGAATCCATCGAAAGTACCTGCACCGGTAGAATCCTGCGTCAATGACAGGCGGCTGCCGTTAATCCAGTTAATCGCGTCGTGAACGTGAAGCTGGGCAACGGGAGGCGCACTGATGCCGATTCCCACATGGTCATTTTGGTTCGAAAGATGAACGTTGGAACCTTCGTCAACCCATCCGCCTGAATTCCCGGCAGCTATGGCAAACGGAACCGAGGCAATTCGTTTGCGCGGTAACAGTTCCGGATCACTGCCGACTTGTACGCCAAGGTGACGAACTGTGTCAGAGAACACACTCGATGCGAGTGGAACCACCGACCCAAGAAGCGTCGCGAATAGTCCGTCGGTTACGATCACGTTTTGCGTCTCCGACCATATAGCCGTGCCGCCGGATGCGACTGAGTAAACTGAAAATGTCACGGTGTAGTTTCCGTTTGCCAGCGGAAGACCTGCGCTGTCCGTCAGTCTTCCTTGATAGTTGACAAGATTCGGGGCCGCTGCATAGATGAGTTCGCAGACTGGAAGACCCGCCAAAAAGAGAAGAAATTGTGGCTTCACGAAGTGCCTCCGCTTACAGTAGAGTCTGTTTTTGTCGTCACTCAAGCACCGAACAACGAAAACTGATTACCGCTTTACACTTTCTGTCTGCCGAGCGTCCCGCAGCTCTTTCATTATCTCGGGTCGTCGTGCCCAGTCGATCGATTTCTCTGCGGGATGCCCGAGTGCCTCGGGACTAAGATAGAATCCCCGCTCGATATCGGGCTTCATCTCTTCGACTGGTATCCGGTGAGCGTTCGCGTAAGCGTCCTGCCGGATTCCGGTTACTTGCCATGAAACAGACAGGCCAGGGCTTCCACCCGCGATGCGGAACATGTTGCCGCGCACTCCTTCGGCGATATAAACGGGCGCATATCCCCCAACGCACGTGAGTTGATATCGGAAGTCTTTGTTCAATGCTCCGAACCATTCAGGCAGTTGAACCAGCGCCTCTCCCCTGGCGTCGAGAGTGACGATTCCATCATAGATGTTTTTCATATCCGGGCTCTCGACAAACGAGTGACTGAGATACTTGTTGGCCGGGTCCAGCGGGTGATCGATCTTGAACGCTCCTGCCAACTTACTGAGTGTACCGGTCACATGAACATCGCCCGAGAAGAAACCTGCAAAGCCGTTAGCCGAGACTCCCCAAATGCCATACGAGGTTAGCGCGTCTGCCACTCCGGCTACTCCAGTGCCTGAAGTAGCAAATGACTGTCCTTTCACAGCTGTGACAAAAGACCCCGAAGTGAAGACGAGAAGTCTTGTCAACGTGGCTGGTGTGGTCAGGCCTATCCCGACACTGCCGAATTGACTAGCGGTCAGGGCTGGCCCGGCAGGCGTGTAGATATGCACATCGCCGAGGTATGAACCCAGATACATATCCTGATCGCCAGTGCTCCCGTCTCCTACATAGCCCACGTCTGTTCCTGCACCATCACGGAAACTTACCCAAGTATCATTTGCCGGCCCTACTGTCGAGCCCTGAAGTCTCAAACCTTCCTGCACCCCGTTGAGCGTCACCATCCCGGAAATCTCTCCTCCGGAGGCGCCGTCGACTGTTGCGACGCGATAAGCGTATGGCACCGCGACCAGTAGCGTACGCGGTGTCAATTCCGGATCAGTACCGACTGTGATTCCAAGCCAACGATCGCCGCCAGCGAAGAGCTCATCGGAGAAGGGAACATCTTGTCCGAGCTTATAGGTGAATAGTCCGTCTTTTACCTGCACGATTCGAATCTGGCTGTCCCAGAGGGCTGTTCCGCCGGAAGCAACGTCATAGATTTGAAACCTGAGAAAATGCGATCCATCCGCAACGGCAGTTCCTGCTGCGGTCGTAAGTCGCCCCTGATAGTTGACGATGCCGGGAACCGCTGCCTGCGATATTGCGAAGAGGGCATTTAGTATGATGATAGTAAGCAGCGTGGCGGTGGAATTGGTCTGAAAAGTTCGCACAGAGAACCTCCGTTTGAGATGATGTTGAATGCAGAATTCGAATTCGATTGAACGGAAAACGTGGATTGACTATCGCTTTCCACTTTCTGTTTGCCGAGCGTCCCGCATCTCTTTCATCAGCTCCGGCCGCCGTGCCCAATCGATCGATTTCTCTGCCGGATGCCCGAGTATCTCCGGAGTAAGATAGAATCCGCGCTCGATATCGGGTTTCATCTCTTCGACTGGTATGCGGTGAGCGTTCGCGTACGCGTCCTGCCGGATTCCGGTTATCAGCCACGATACCTCGAGGTTTGGGGTTCCACCGGCTATACGAAAGCTGTTATCGTGCACTTTTTCGGAGATATATACCGGCGCATACCCCCCAACGCACGTGAGCTGATACCGAAAGTCTTTATTCAACGCCCCGAACCAGTCGGGCAGTTGGACAGTCGCTTCACCTTTGGCGTCGAGGGTGACGATGCCATCGTAGATGTTTTTCATATCCGGGCTCTCGACGAAAGAATGGCTGAGGTATTTGTTATCCGGGTCCAACGGGTGATCGATTTTGAACGATCCGGCGGACTTGCTCAACGTACCAGTGACTTGAACATTGCCGGAGAAATGTCCAGCTTGCCCGTTGAGCGAGCGGCCCCAAAAGGCCCATGCCGAATTTGCGTCGGCATGTCCAACCACTCCATCGCTAGAAGGATTCGCTGACCGTCCGTAAATGGCGGTGCCAAAAGCTCCCGAGGCGACAACGTCAAGTCTTATCTGCGAGGAAGGTGTAGACGTCCCCACTCCGACACTGCCGGCTTGACTGGCAGTCAGTGCTGGCCCGGCAGGCGTGTAGACATGCACATCGCCAACGTACGATGCCAGATACATATCCTGATCGCCAGTGCTCCCGTCTCCTACATATCCCAAGGCTGTTCCTGCACCATCATGAAAACTCACCCAAGTATCATTTGCCGGCCCGGCCGTATCACCTTGAAGTCTCAAGCCCTCTTCCACCCCATTGAGCGCCACCATCCCGGAAATCTCACCCCCAGAGGCGCCATCGACGGTCGCGACGCGGTGAGCGTACGGTACTGCGACCAGCAGTGTCCGCGGTGTCAATTCTGGGGTGGCATCGATGCGCACTCCAAGGTACCGGGTGGTGCTGTTGAAGACGCTATCTGTCAGCGGCGTCGTCGAACCAAGTCGGACCGAAATGAGGCCATTGCTGGCAGTCAGAAACTGTGTTTCTGTCCAAAGAGCCGTCCCGCCACTGGGCACATCATAGATTGAAAAGTAAACAATGTAATCACCGTCCGGCACCGGAGTCCCGGCGGCATCGGTGAGGCGACCCTGATAGTCGATCATGGTTGGGACGGCAGCAATTAGCTGACCGCACAGTAAGATTAGAGTGGACAAGAAGAAGAGACCGCGTTTCATAACTCGAACCTCCAAATCAGAAGCAGAACGGTGTTAACGACGTTTCCATAAGCAGTTGTGGACGCGAAGCTCTGGGTATGCCGACAAGAGGTTTATGCGGCTGACAGAGTCCCCTCATAATATAATACATGGGTAAATATAGTCCATGATAATTTCAAGAGAAATGGCTGCGTAGTCGAGCTTGCCCTAACGCCCTTAACGGCAGTGCAAAGGCCGTTCCAGCAGGATTGTGAGATTTTGGGGTAACAATCGCCGTTCGAAGAGAGCAACCTCAAGGGACTGCCGACAGCCGCCACAGGGAAGGCCTGCCGGATAGCCGCGGGGGAGTCGATGGTACGAAAGTTCTGACGGAGACCGTTATTTCTGCTTGCGCTGTGACCTTATTGTTGATAATTTCCCAGATAGGAATAATATGACAATTAGCGTGTCTCGAAATTCATGAAATCAGTCAGGTCCGAAGAAGCGCGGCTGTTGGACAGCTTTGAGAGAGTCTGTCGGACTAAGGGACTCAGGATCACGCATCAACGGGTGGAGATCTTCAAGACTCTGCTCAAAGACTGCAACCATCCTACGGTAGAAGATGTCTTCAAACAGGTCCGCAAGCAGTTGAAGACCATCTCGCTCGATACCGTCTATCGGACCATCGCGTTGTTTGAGGAAACCGGGTTGATTCAGCGGGTTCATCATATCAACAACGCCTCGCGGCTTGACGTAAATCTTGCCAGTCATCACCACCTGGTTTGCACCCAGTGTAACAAGATCGAGGATTTCTACTGGCCTGATTTCGATCAGATGAAACCTCCCAAGGCAGTTGCGCATTGGAATCAGACTCAAGTCAAACACGTCGTGATTAGCGGCGTGTGCTCGAGTTGCGGCAACAGCAAGTGAGGGCAGTGCGCGACCGGAGTCATTCAGCAGGCACGCAAGAATCGGAAAATATGCTATCTGGTAATCGTCTGGATTAAATCACAGTTCTTTGTTTGAGGAGTCGAAATGAGCGAAAGGAATGAAAGTCGCTGCCCGTTCACGGGCGCCGTCACCAGGCAGTCGCAAGGTACAACCAACCGCGACTGGTGGCCGAATCAATTGAATCTGAGCATCCTGCATCAGCACTCGTCGAAATCCAATCCGATGGGGGAGAAGTTCAACTATGCCGAGGAATTCAAGAGCCTGGATCTTGGGGCGGTCAAGAAGGACCTCTTCGCCCTGATGACCAATTCTCAAGACTGGTGGCCGGCGGATTACGGACACTATGGCCCATTGTTCATCCGCATGGCCTGGCACAGCGCCGGGACCTATCGTATTGGCGATGGCCGCGGCGGTGCGCGAACGGGCACACAGCGATTTGCGCCGCTGAACAGCTGGCCTGACAATGCCAACCTCGACAAAGCGCGTCGGTTGCTCTGGCCAATCAAGCAAAAGTACGGCAAGAAGCTTTCGTGGGCCGATCTCATGATTCTCGCCGGTAATTGCGCACTGGAGTCTATGGGTTTCAAGACCTACGGTTTCGCCGGCGGGCGCGAGGACGTGTGGGAACCGGAAGAGGACGTTAACTGGGGCGTCGAATCGGAATGGCTGGGCGACAAGCGTTACACCGGGAATCGCGATCTTGACAATCCGCTCGGTGCCGTGCAGATGGGCCTGATCTATGTAAATCCCCAGGGCCCCAACGGCAACCCCGATCCGGTTGCGTCCGGCCGGGACGTTCGCGAGACCTTTGCACGAATGGCGATGAACGATGAGGAGACTGTAGCGCTCGTCGCCGGCGGCCATACGTTCGGCAAATGCCACGGCGCCGGCGATGCTGCACTGGTCGGTGCTGAGCCCGAGGGGGCCAGCATTGAAGAACAAGGTCTTGGCTGGAAATCCCGCTTTGGTGGCGGCAAAGGCGCAGATACTATCACCAGCGGTCTCGAAGGGGCCTGGAAGCCCAATCCAACCAAGTGGGACATGGGCTATCTGAACATCTTGTTTAAGTACGAGTGGGAACTGGTCAAGAGTCCGGCCGACGCCTGGCAGTGGCAAGCCAAGAACGTAGCGGAAGAGGACTTGGTTGTTGATGCCTTCGATCCCTCGAAGAAGCACCCTCCGATCATGACGACCGCCGACCTTTCCCTTCGCTTTGATCCGGCCTACGAACCGATTGCCCGTCGTTTCCAAAAGAATCCCAAGGAGTTTGCCAATGCATTCGCGCGCGCGTGGTTCAAGCTAACCCACCGCGATATGGGACCCAAGTCGCGCTATCTCGGTCCGGAAGTGCCTAAGGAAGATCTCGTCTGGCAAGACCCGATCCCGACGCTGAATCACAGTTTGATCAACGATAAGGACATTGCCGCTCTCAAGAACAAGGTCCTCAGTGCTGGGCTATCGATATCAGAATTGGTGTCGACGGCCTGGGCATCCGCTTCGACGTTTCGCGGCTCCGATCTGCGCGGCGGAGCCAACGGTGCGCGCATTCGGCTCTCACCTCAGAAGGATTGGGAGGTCAATCAACCGAAGCAGCTAGCTAAGGTGCTTCGAGTCTTGGGAGAGATCCAGAAGGCGTTCAACGAAGAAGCCGGCAAGAAAAAGGTCTCTCTCGCCGACCTGATTGTCCTGGCAGGTTGCGCTGCGATCGAGAAAGCGGCAAGAGACGGTGGGAGCACTCTTTCCGTTCCGTTTACACCGGGGCGCATGGATGCCTCGCAGAAGCAGACTGACGCAAGCTCGTTTTCAGTCCTCGAACCCAAGGCCGATGGTTTCCGCAACTACCTGCGCGAAGGAATCCAGGTGCCGGCAGAAGAGCTATTGCTGGATCGGGCGAATCTATTGACTCTGACAGCCCCGGAGATGACCGTGCTTGTCGGCGGCCTGCGAGTCCTGAACGCGAACTTTGACAAATCTCCTCACGGCGTCTTCACCAGCCGTCCGCAGGTTTTGAGCAATGATTTCTTTGTAAATCTCCTCGACATGAATACGACCTGGCAGAAGTCGTCTGCTTCCGACGGCGTGTACGAAGGTCGAGACTCCAAGAGTGGCGCAATCAAGTGGACGGGAACCCGTGCTGATCTTGTCTTCGGCTCAAACTCCCAACTCAGGGCCATCGCCGAGGTCTATGCCTGTAAGGATGGAGCAAAGAAGTTCGTTCGCGACTTTGTTGCCGCGTGGACCAAGGTCATGAATCTCGATCGCTTCGATCTGGCCTAGACGGTCTATTCGTTCACAACTCTCGGGAGGTCGTTGTTGGCGGCCTCCCGATTCTATTTGTGCGGATAGATTCTGCTCACTCAACCCGGTACTTGTTTCCCGGGAGAGCATCACTATCGGGGCAAAGTCATCCGCCGGCCGGCTACCGTGGTGCGATGTTTCGATTTGTCCTGAAGAAGTTCTTTGGGTCCCAGGCGGATTTGATCTTTCCCAGCCTCTTCAGGCTCTTGCCAAGGGCCGCGTCAACACGCTCCTGGCTTTCATCCTCAGTGAGAAAATTGACGTAATTTCCGCCAGTTGAGAATCCCTTCATATCGTTCCAGGCATCGCGCGCCCAAGCGAGATTTGCCGCGTCATCTTCCGGGCGTTCCCACGCCCCGGCAATGTTGAGGACATACCGCGCATCGCGATTACCAACGGGCGAATGTTCCGCGGAGATACGATTGAGAGCTCCTTCGATCTGAAAGAAGATAACAGCTGAATGAGGTGACACGATTCGACCGGCATGCTCAATGAACTTGTCGCAGAGCTCCGGCTCAATCCTTGACAGATACTCGCTTTTCCAGTAATAACGGCGCCCCTGCGGCTGGGTCGCATCGAGTAGGGCCTGCATTTGTGAATATGGCCGGCGCACTAAGACGTCGCCTATCGGCTTACCGAAGGACTTGATTGGCTTGACAATCAATTCTCCCGAGGAGGCATCGCCACTATAACAGGCGAGGATTGCGATGATCGGCTTGCCGTGAACTTCTTTGGGAAGCCAGGGCGCAGGTGGGGCAGGGCGCATGATCGAAACTAACGTAAGTTCCGGCGGCGCCGTCGCGGCTAACTCGCGGTACAGCTCAAGAACACCCCTGGCCTCGCTCGCCGGCCATGCGACCAGACCACCGACGATCTCCGGCCCCACAGGATACAGCTTATAGTCGATCCCGGTTACTACACCGAAGTTTCCGCCGCCGCCGAGCAGGCCCCAGAATAGGTCGGAGTTTTCGGTTGCGCTAGCCCGCACCAACGTCCCTTCAGCCGTGACAACGTCCATTCCGACTACGTTATCCGTTGTCCAGCCCCAGCGGCGTGTCAGGTAACCGAATCCCCCTCCCAGCGTGAGTCCCGAGATGCCTGTGGCTGAGACGAATCCAAGTATCGTCGCCAGGCCATGGAGTTGCGTCTCCCGATCGACGTCGCCGAGCAAGCAACCAGCCTGACAGTGGGCAACTTGCGCCTCTCTGTTAACCCAAACTCCACGCATTAATGAGAGATCGATCATCAGGGCGCCGTCCGCAACGGCCAAACCGGCGATGTTGTGTCCCCCGCCCTTGATACAAAGGAGCAGATTGTGCTCTCTGGCAAATCTCACCGCGGCCACGACGTCGGCCACACCCTGGCAACGAATTACCAGGCCCGGGTTGCGGTCGATCATGGCGTTCCATACAGTGCGAGATTCATTGTACCCGGGATCAGGAGGCAGCAGCACTCGCCCGCGAATCCGGGCCTTCAAGCCGTCAATCTTTTCTTGACCCAATTCCAAATCTGCGCCGTCCGTAGTCTTCATTTTCAGAGGCATAAGAGATTCCGCTTTCTGGCTGAATGCAAGTGTCAGCCTGTGGATGAGTGTTAATGGTCACCTGAGACACTGCGACATCGTCCCCGTGGCGGCAATTCGCCTTCGGATAGAGTCATCCCGCCATGGAGATTGATTAGCAGTTCGAACAGCAACTTACTCGATACATATTATCAAGTATATACCCCTACCCCGCCTCAAAGGTTTTGCAATTTTGAGCCAAAGCGGCACCGGCAGATGTACGCGAGTTCCGTATTTATCGGTCGATTCACTCGATCTTTTCTTCCCGATTCCGATAGCAATCGCATATATTTGCGATGCAATTATGGGAAGAAAACCGTGACCGAGTCTGACGACAAAACACGAATCCACGCCAAATTGACGGCGGAGACGATGGTCGGCCACTATCGTATCGTCGAGAAGATCGGCGCCGGCGGAATGGGTGAAGTGTACCTGGCCGAGGACACCCGCCTCAATCGACGCGTTGCCGTGAAGTTCATGCCCGAGCATCTGGCACGGGAGGAAGACCTCCGTCTTCGTTTCACCCGCGAGGCACAGGCTTCCGCAAAACTCGATCATCCTAACATCGTGACCATCTACGAGGTCGGCGAGTTCATTGATCGCCCCTTCTTCGCAATGCAATACGTCGATGGTAGGCCGCTGAATCGCTATTGCGATCAGGAATCCCCACAGATCGAGTTGATCCTTGGCATCGCTGCCCAAACAGCCGATGGTCTCGCCAAAGCGCACGCGGCGGGTATCGTGCATCGCGATATCAAAGCGGCGAATATCATCGTCGATAATGATGACCGCCCCAAGATTCTCGATTTTGGCCTGGCGACCGTCCAGGGAGCGGATCTCTTGACCAAAGCTGGCTCGACAATCGGCACAATCGCCTACATGTCGCCGGAGCAGGCACAAGGGCGCGAACTTGACCAGCGCACTGACCTCTTCTCTCTCGGCGTTGTGCTCTATGAGATGATTACCGGGCGAACGCCGTTTCGGCGGTCAAATGACGGAGCCACGCTCAACGCGATTATCAATGAGTCGCCCGAACCCCTGGTCCGTTATCGGCCCGATGTTTCTCCGGAGTTACAGCGAGTCGTCAGCAAGAGCCTGGCAAAGAACCCCGCTGATCGCTACCAGTCCGCCGCCGAAATGGCTGCCGATCTGCGAGCGCTTATCCGGCTTGGGGATGCAGTGGAAAGCCGGACCACCGGCCGCGTCGCCAAGGTACGGCCGTCGATCGCCGTCTTGCCGTTTGCGAATATGAGCGCCGATCCCGAAAACGAGTATTTTTCCGACGGACTGACCGAAGAACTTCTCAACGTTCTTGCCAAAAGCCCTGAACTCAAAGTGACCGGTCGAACCTCCTCCTTCGCCTTCAAAGGCAAGCAGGAAGACCTGCGCTCAATCGGCCAGAAACTCGGAGTCGAGACCATTCTCGAAGGCAGTGTCCGCAAGGCCGGTACACGGGTTCGCATCACAGCCCAGCTCGTAAATGTCAGGGACGGGTTTCACCTCTGGTCCGAAACATACGATCGCGTACTTGATGATATCTTCGCCGTCCAGGACGACATTGCCAAAGCCGTCTCCAGGGAGATGCATGTGACACTCGTGGGCATAAACGAGTCGCAGGCTCAGTTCAATCACGAGAGCTATGCCTTGATCTTGCGGGCGCAGTATGCGGCAGCGCTCATGACCAAGGAGAGCCTCGCTCTGGCCGTCGAGTTGTATTCCAAGGCCATTGACATCCAGCCCGACAGCGCCCGCGCCTGGGCAGGCCTTGCCAATGCCCTCGGTCACCAACTGGCCTACGGTCATGTCGATTACAACACGGAGTTCGCTCGGGGTGTGACCATTTTTGTACGTGCCCTGGATGCCGCGCACAAAGCGGTGGCGCTTGATGACAATCTTCCCGAAGCCCACGCGGCACTAGGTTTCGTCAAAGGTGCTTTGGAACTGCGCATTGCCGAAGCTGGCCGCGAATATCGCCGAGCCTACGAATTAGCTCCGAACAGCAGCCCGATTGTCGCGCTCGTCGCCCTCTGGGAGCTCTTGACCGGTAACTTTCCAGAGGCAATCCGGCTTGCCAAACTGGCCGTCGATCTCGATCCACTCGACCCCTGGGTACGCCGCGAACTCGGTCGGGTCTTGACCTTTGCGGGCCGCTACGATGAAGCCCGGGAGGTCTTTGCCCGTGTGCGCGAGATGAGCCCGGAGATGACAGCTCTTGGCGTTTTCGAGGCAGCCATCGATCTGTTCCAGGGCAAGTTGGAAGAAAGTCTCAGAAAGGCGAATCGCGAGAAACTCGCGGGCTACCGCTGCTTCGTGACGAGTTCGGTCCTGTATGCCATGGGACGTAAAGAAGAGTCCGATCGCGATCTGGCTACGCTGATCAGCGAAGGCGAGCAGTGGCAATTCCAGATCGCCTGCGTCCATGCTTTTCGCGGTGAGACAGACCTCGCCTTTGCAGCTTTGGAGCGCGGGGTAGAAATCCGCGATGCCGGAGTTCCCCTGGCCAAAGTGCACCCGTTCCTGCGCAACCTGCATTCAGACCCGCGCTGGGAGCCGTTTCTTCGGAAGATCGGTTTGGCTGATTAGCAACTGACGAGTGCCAGAGGCTTACCTGAGAGATTGCAGATATTCAACAAGAACGAGGGCGTGATTGCAGTCCGGATCGGCAGCGGCATACAATAGAGTTACTTTTTCTTTGTGCGATCGTTCAAGAAGCGCGCGAAGTTGCACTTCATGAGCAGCCAGTTCCTTGAAGTACTTTTTCTTGAAGTCGGCCCATTTTGACTTATCGGCATGAATCCACTTGCGCAGTTCATTGGAGGGGGCGATCTCCTTCGCCCATTCATCCAAATGCGCCTTGTCTTTGCTGATACCGCGCGGCCACAGACGGTCGACCAGAACTCGATAGCCGTCAGCGCTTGTTGGCCGATCGTAGATGCGCTTGAGACCGATTGCCATTTCCAAAACTATACAGTTGCCCGCCTAAAGACGCCAGTGCAAATTTGCAATAGAAAGTTGGATCGTTTGAAAGAAGTCAATACTCTCTCGGAGCAACCATGAGTACCCGAAAATCCTCTCTTAGCTTGATATGCTGGGCTATGGCCGTCACGCTGTTAACGTTGTCTGGGGTTGTTAGAGGTGAAAATCTGGCCCCCGAGGCCGACTATGAATCTTACCTGGCTCACATCGCCGCGGCGAATGGATCCTTGCGCCTGAATGAAACCGCCGAAGCGGTCCGTTGGATCGAAGGCGCTCCGGCAGCCTACCGCGGCTGGGAGTGGCGCTATCTCAAAGCTCGTAGCGACGAGAGCCGACTATCGATTTCCCTCGACAGTGTCAACGCCACTCGTCTCTCTGTCAGTGGCGACGGCTTGCGGCTTGCCATCCCGACAGCCGAGGGATCAATCCGACTGCACGACATTCCTTCCGGCAAGCTCATCAAGGCGATCCAGGGACACTTCTCGAGCGTCTATGCCGCGGACTTCACCCCCGACGGCAAGCAACTGGTCTCTTGCTCACGCGATACCACAATCCGGATTTGGGACATCGCGACGGGAAAGGAAATCTGGCGCACAATTACAGGCGCCCACGGCCTGGCTGATCTCGATATCAGCCCCGACGGCAAGTACCTCGTTTATTGCTCCTGGTACCGCAAACAGGGCGTCGTCGGCTTTGTTCGGCTCTATGATCTGACATCACGTAAGGAAGTTTGGACGCGCGAATTCGGCGAGAAACCCATTGTCTGCGCGCGGTTCGCACCAGATTCGAAGCGCTTCGCTGTTGGTACATGGGGTTGGCGCGTTGCCGTCTGGGATATTGCGTCCTCCGAAGAGACAACGATTTTTGACTTGGACGACGTTCCCGCATACTCCGCCATCGACGACATCACCTTCAGCCCTGATGGCGCTGCAATTGCCTGTGCCACCAAGAACGGAACACCGCGCGTTTGGAATCTCGAAACCGGCAAGCGGGCTTTAGACCTGCGCGGGCATTCACAGGCCGTATTCGCAGTCGCTTATACTCCCGACGGCACCCGGATTGTTACTGGCGGCACCGACGGTACACTCAAAGTCTGGAGCAGTGGCTCCGGCTCGCTGTTGGCAACGCTCTACGGCCATACGGCTCGCGTCACTTCGCTCTGTGCAACCTCGAATGGAAATCACCTGATCTCGACTGCAAGAGACGGCACGATTCGCTTCTGGGACGGCAACGCCGGGCTGCAATTCACCGACCCTCGTGGGCGCGGCAGTTACGTCTACGGCTTCGCTCTCAGCACCGACGGTAACACGCTGGCTACTGCTGCGCCAAACAGCCAAATCGCCCTTTGGAACACTGCCGACGGATCATTGAATAGCATCTTCGCCGGCCCAGCAGCCGGTATCAATGCTCTGGCCTTCAGTCCTGATTCGAAAACTCTGCTCGCAGCCAACTGGGATACCAGCGCAACTCTGTGGCACCTTGCCGACACCACTCTGAAACTCACTCTTGCGGGGCAGGGCGGCGGAAGTGCGGGCTGCTCCTACAGCCCGGACGGCCGTTGGGTCGCGGCCGCGGTCAACAATTCGGGCGCCGTGGTCTGGGATGCTCTCTCGGGTGCTCTAATTCGCCGTCTCGATCATTCGGCCGGTTGCTACTCTGCTGCCTTCAGTCCCGACAATCGCTGGCTCGCCGCTACAGGCAACGATGGGATGCTGCTCATTTGGAAATGCGAGGACTGGTCGCTCCATAATGCGCGTGCTTTGGGCCATACATCGCTATTCGGCCTGGCTTTCTCTCCCGATTCTCGCAGCATCGCTGCCACCGCCAACGACGGAATCGTCTGGCTCTGTGACCTTGACAATTCCGGCGGCAACACGGCACTTGTCGGTCACGCGCAAACGGCTTACTGCGTTGCGTTCACCGCCGATGGACTTCGACTTGCCAGCGGCGCTGCCGACCAGACCGTTAGAATCTGGGATACCAAAACCCATCGATCGGTGCTGATTCTCAGCGAGTTCACAGACCCCGTGTACAACGTGCTTTTCTCTCCGGATAGAAAGCGGCTCTACGTCAATTCTTCCGGCAATGAGTTCAAGATCTTTGATACGGAATGAAAAGCACACCCGTGCGCAGCGAACAAGCTTCTTTGCTGGTAGCAGCCGCATACCTTTTTGATTTCTGCCGCAAAAATTGGCTTGAATTTCTCCACGATTTGCGTATTATACCATTCATCCGACCCGCGTCGACTTCCGACCGCGGGTCGTGTTTTAACGATCTCCCCTATAGTTGAGTCGACAGGGGGCCACTGTGCGGAGATTTGGCTACCGCGCGACTTCGCCGCGTTATGAGAGGATGTTGACCTAATGGTTCCGGTTGAAATGATCAGAAATCTCGCGATTATCGCCCACATCGATCACGGCAAGACGACCCTTATTGATTCCGTCTTCCGCGCTACGCGCACTTTTCGCGACAACCAGCAGGTTGCCGAGCGCCTCATGGACAGCCACGACCTCGAGCGCGAACGCGGCATCACCATTCGCGCCAAGCACTGCACGGTGACCTGGAATGATTATTTGATCAATATCATTGATACTCCCGGCCACGCCGATTTCTCCGGCGAAGTAGAACGGGTTCTTTCCATGGTCGACTCCGTCTTGCTGCTGGTTGATGCCAACGAAGGCCCCATGCCGCAGACGCGTTACGTTCTCATGCGCGCGCTCCGACTCGGATTGCGCCCGATCGTAATCATCAACAAGGTCGACCGGCCCCACGCCCGTCCCGACCATGCGCTCAACAAGACGTTCGATCTGTTTCTCGAACTCGGCGCCACCGATGAGCAAGCGCACTTTCCCGTGCTCTACGGCTCCGGACTGGCCGGTTGGTTTGTCAGTGACCTTGAAAAAGAACCGCATGCGGGAATGGACGCACTTTTCCGCACTGTAATTGAGCATGTACCGCCGCCGCGCGTCGATCAGGACGGCCCGTTCTTGATGCAGGTAAGCACGCTGGCCTGGGATGACTATATCGGTCAGATTGGCTGCGGCCGTGTTTTGCGCGGCACCTTGCGCAAAGGTGATGCCTTTTCGCGCTTCGTCATGCGCTGGAAAGACCCGGCGAATCAGGAAGCGGGTTATGAACTGGTCAAGTCTTCGCGCGAGCGCGGTGAGCATTTCTGGGTGACGCGCGGGCTTCAGCGAATCGAAGTCGACACCGTCAGCGCGGGCGACATCGTCTGGCTGGCCGGCCCCGAGGAAATCGGCATCGGGGATACTTTCTCCGAACTCGAGGATACCGCGTCAGCCCTGCAACCGCTCGAAATCGAGGAACCCACGGTTTCGATGTTCTTCCTCGTCAATACCGGACCATTCTCCGGCGAGGAGGGAACAGCGATTATGTTGCGGCAGCTCAAAGACCGCCTCCAAAAAGAACTCCGGACCAACGTCGCTTTGCGCATGGAGGATCTCGGTCGTGCCGATGGCGTCAAGGTCTCCGGGCGCGGCGAATTGCACCTTGCCATCCTGATCGAGGAAATGCGCCGCGAAGGCCTCGAGTTTTGCGTCTCGCGCCCCGAAGTGATCACTCACCTCGATCAGTCGGGAAATCTCCTCGAACCGATAGAGCAGTTGATCGTCGATGTCCCCGAAGTGCATCAGGGCATCGTTATCGAAAAGTTGGCCCGCCGCAAGGGCGAGCTGCGTAGCGTCGAGAACGCCGGCATCAATGTCGTGCGCGTGGAGTTTGAGATTCCCACCCGCGGCCTGATCGGTTACCGCACCGAATTTCTCACCGACACACGCGGCCTCGGCATCATGGCTTCGCGCATCATTGGCTACGGCGCCTGGCGCGGCGAAATTGTCTCGCGATATCGCGGTTCGGTTATCGCCATGGAAACCGGTGTGGCGACTTCGTATGCGATCGAAGGCCTGCAGGAACGAGCAGTGATCTTCGTGGAGCCAGGGGACCGAGTCTATGCCGGACAAGTCGTCGGCGAAAACTCGCGCCCCGATGACCTGCCGTGCAACCCGACGAAACGCAAGAATCTCACCAACCATCGTTCGTCAACCAAGGATATCGCGATCGGGCTAAACGTCGCCCGCAAAATGTCACTGGAAAAAGCGCTCGATTGGATCGGCCCCGACGAGTTGATGGAAGTTACGCCAAAATCGATTCGCATGCGCAAGGCAATCCTCGATTCCGAAACTCGCAAGAGGCTGCAGAAGTCCCAGGCCGGGGTCAACTAAGCCCGCTCTTCGCGTCGCTCCTTGAGAGATCGCTTCCTCTGGCCTTCTCGTTTCGGCCTTTGCCCCGGCGATGCTTCTGGTCCTTGCAAACTCTTCAACGTCGCTCGCACGTGTCCGCACACATTCTCGCAGAGCAGGAAAATCTGCGGGCTCGACGCAGCATACCGCACGTACATGCCTTCCTTGGTCTTCCTGACCAATCCTGCCCGCGCCAGGATCGATAGGTGGCGCGAGATATTGGGTTGCGTCCACTCGAAGAGCTCTACTAATTCGTGTACGGTTTTATCCCTATCCTGAAGCGCACGCAATATCTTGAGCCGGGTAGGATCCGAAAGCGCCCCGAAGCAGCTCGCAACTAACGCCAGGAAGTTGTCGGGTAGTTCAGAGAATCGAGGGGAAGGGACCGCTGGCATACAAGAATATAAGTATATATTTATATAGTTGTCAAGAATCAAACCGGCTGTTTTTGTATCCAATTAGGCAAGAACGAGTAATGATGGGAATCTTGTGATGTACAGAATTGTCTCTATCTTATTGATCTTGTTGGCGTTCGCCCGTCTTGACGCGGACACGTTGACCCTGGCAGAGGCGGCCGCGTGGGCCCGCGAGCGCTCCCCGGTGGCGCGAATCGCCGGACAGCAAGTAGACGAAGCCTCTGCGCGAGCGGCGCAAGCCCGCGCTGCCTTCCTGCCCATGCTCCGGCTCTCCTCCGGATACACCAAGAGCGACAACGCCGTTAACGCCTTCATGTTCGCGTTGAATCAAGGCGAGTTCCAACTCGCCGGCGATCTCAACAATCCTGATCCGGCCGACAATTTCCAGGTCTCGGCGCAGGTCGGGCTTAGCTTGTTCAGCGGCGGTCGTGACCTGGCCAATCTGCGCGCTGCTCGAGCCGCTCAGCGCGGCAGCGCCTTCTCGCGGAAGGCGACGACAAATGAAGTCGTCCTCGGCGTTACTCAAGCCTACCTGGCAGTCCTGACGGCCCGGGAATTTGTGCGCGCGTCCGAGGCGGCTGTCGGCGCGTATTCGTCGACGGAAAAGGTCATGACAAGCCGCGTCTCCAACGGCACGGCGCTCAAAACAGATCTGTTGAATATCCAGGTCGAAAAAGCGCAGGCCGAGGAGCGCCTCCTGCAGGCACGCAACGCCGTCGTTCTCGCGCGCGAGGCGCTGCGCCTGGCAATCGGCCTCGATAGTCTCCCGCCGGCAGAGTTTCAGACTCTCGATCAGGTGTCGCTTCCCAGTCCGAACGAGTCGGTTCCGGGCGTGCGGCCCGAAGTCCAGGCGCGCAGCGCCTTTGCCGATGCCGCGCGCCAGGACTATCGCTCCGCATGGGCCGGCTTGCTTCCTGCCGTCTCAGCTTTTGCCAGCCTCGACCACTACAAAGGCTGGGAATTCGACGGTTCCAACAACTCCTGGATCGCCGGTCTGACTCTCTCGTGGTCGATCTTCGATGGTTTCCTGACGAGTTCCACGATCAAGGAAAAACGCGCCCGCATGAAAGCTGCTGAAGAAGCCGCGCGCTTGGCGCAATTGCAGACGTCAGTGCAACTCACCTCGGCTTCGAACTCGCTGCGCGAAGCCTCGGAACGCGTCGCGGTGATGCAGCGCGCCGTTGACCTGGCGATGGAAGGCGCGGACTTGACCCGACAGCGATTCGACCAGGGGCTGGTGCTCACTTCGCACGTAATCGATGCTGAAAATAACCTGGTGCAAGCCGAAGTCGGATTGGCGCAGGCAAAGGCAGATCGCTTGTATGCGATCGCGTCGCTGCGCCGCGCTCTGAGCTTGCCGATCTTGGGAGATACCGTTCAATGAAAAGATTAATCCTCCTTACTCTGGCTTTGTCAGCCATGGCGCTTGTCGGCTGCGGCAAGGACGAGCACGCAGGCCGGTCCACAACAGATATGGCGCCCAAAGCCGTTCAAGTCGCCCGGGTCGAGCGCTTTGCCACCGGCGCCCGCGATGAGATCATGGGTTCTGTGATTGCCCGCAATACCGCTGATATCAGCACCAAGATCCAGGCGCGGGTTGATCGTATCATCGTAGATATCGGTAGCCGTGTCAGTGCCGGCGACCTTCTCGCCGAACTCGACACCCGTGAGTTTCAAGCCAAGGTCCAGCAGGCTCGTGCCATGCACGAGCAAGCCCAGCAGGACTTGAAGCGCTTCGAAAAACTTCTTGCTGAAAGTGCCGCTACTCAACAGGAGTATGATGGCATCAAGGCGCGTGCCACGGTCGCCGAAGCAAGTCTTAAGGAAGCCGAGACCTTCCTGAGCTACACGCGCATCTCCGCTCCGTTCTCCGGTGTAGTCACGCGCAAGCTGATTGACGTCGGCGATTTGGCCTTCCCCGGCCAACCCACGTTCACGCTCGAGGAATCCGGCGCCCCCCGCTTCGTCGTGACCATCGCTGAATCGTATCGAAACAAAATCGCCGTCGGTCAGTCCGTCGATGTCTACATCGGAGTTATTGATACCACTGTGACCGGCCGAGTGGATGAGCTTTCTCCCTCCGCCGATCCGATGAGCCGGACTTTTTCCGCCAAGATCAGCCTTCCCGCGCTCGGAAAACTTCGCCCCGGCCAGTTTGGTCGCCTACTGTTGCCGGCTGACTCAGACGACGTCACCCTCTTTGTGCCGCGCTCCGCCTGGGTGCGTCGCGGCCAGCTCGACTTGGTCTACGTCGTCAATGAAGAAAAGCGAGCCATGCTGCGCCTGGTCCGGATCGGTCGCCAGTTTCCCGATAAGCTCGAAATCCTCTCCGGGTTGCGCGAAGACGAGTCTGTCGTTGTCAGCGATCAGCGTGATCTGCTCGACGGCGATCTGGTGCAGGAGGCTTCATGAGCCGCCACGATTCTGCTGAGAAAAGTGCGGAGGGCTTAGCCGGCAAACTGGCGAGGATGTTTGTCGACTCGAAGCTGACCCCGCTGTTTATTCTCGCCTCTGTCTTGCTCGGATTGCTCGCCGTCTCGCTGCTTCCGCGAGAGGAAGAGCCGCAAATCAAGGTCCCAATGATCGACGTCATGGTGCGCGTCCCCGGCTTCAGCGCCGAGGAAGTTGAAAAACGCGTCGCCGCGCCGATGGAAAAGCTGATCTGGGAAATCCCCGGCGTTGAATATGTCTACTCGATCTCGCGCCCGGAAGAAGCCTTGGTCATCGTCCGCTACCTCGTCGGTGAGGACGTCGAGAAGAGCCTCGTCAAACTCAACCAGAAATTGCAGTCAAACTTCGATCGCATCCCGCCCGGCGTCTCATTCCCGCTGCTCAAGCCGCGTTCGATCGACGATGTGCCGATTCTTGCTCTCACCTTTCATAGCTCAACCGAAGATCATTACTTCCTGCGCCGCGTCGTTGCTGAAATCGAAGAACAGATCAAACAGGTTCCCGATGTGTCCGAGACGCACATGATCGGCGGTCTCCGCCGGCAATATCGCATTCAACTCGATGCCGGTGCGCTGGCCGCCCGCAATCTCGACCCGCTCAGCGTCATTCCTGTTCTCCAGGCGGCTAACCGTCAGAACCGTGCCGGTGGCATCATCCGCAATAACGAAGAGATCATCATCGAAACCGGCGGTTTCCTGCGCGATGTCGATGACGTCAACCGCGTTGTTCTCGGCGTCCACAATGGTGCTCCTATCTATCTGCGCGATGTCGCAACGGTCCTCGATGGCCCGGAAGAACTCAAGCAAATCGTCGTTTACGGCTCCGGGGCCGCCTCGGGCAAGCGCCACGAAGACGAAGCTGCCGTTACGCTTTCGATCGCCAAGCGCGCGGGTACCAATGCCATCGCCGTCGCCGAACGCGTGCTCGAAAAGGTCGAAAACCTTCGTCCCAAATTGATCCCCTCCGACGTCAAGATGACCATTACCCGCCATTATGGCGAGACTGCACAGGAGAAATCCGACGAGTTGCTCCTGCACATGCTGATTGCCATCGTCTCTGTATCAATTCTGATCCTGATCAGTCTGGGCTGGCGCGAATCGATCATCGTAGCCCTGGCTATCCCGTCGACGCTGGCGCTGACCTTGCTGGTGTTTTATCTCACCGGCTTCACGCTCAATCGCATCACGCTTTTCGCGCTGATTTTCTCCATCGGTATTCTCGTCGATGACGCCATCGTCGTCGTCGAGAACATCACACGCCACCTGCACCTGCCGAAGAACCAGCGGCGCTCGTGGAAAGCGATCGCCATCGAAGCCGTCTCTGAAGTCGGTAATCCGACAATCCTGGCGACCTGGGCTGTCATCGCCGCCGTCTTGCCAATGGCGATGGTCGGCGGTTTGATGGGGCCCTACATGCGGCCGATCCCCGTCGGTGCTACCGCGGCCATGCTCTTTTCGCTCTTCGTGGCCTTCATGGTAACTCCGTGGGCTGCCGTCCGGGTGCTCTCCTGGAAACGTGCCAAAGACGGAACAGAGGATCACCACGGCGATCACAAGGACGACCGCACAACCCGCCTGTATCGCAAATGGATGGGGAAACTCGTCGAGTCGCCAAAACGCCGACATGTGTTCCTCGCCGTCGTCGCTGGAGCTCTGGTCGTCGCCATGGGACTGGTCGGCATCGGCTGGGTCAAAGTCAAAATGCTCCCCTTCGACAACAAGAACGAGTTTCAGGTTATCATCAATATGCCTGAGGGCTCATCGCTGGAGCAGACCGTCGAAGCCTCCCGCGAAATCGCCCAGGCGATCAGCAGCGAGCCCGAGGTCACCGACTACCAGATCTATGCTGGGACTTCAGCTCCATTCAACTTCAATGGCCTCGTGCGGCACTATTTCCTCCGCAGCGGCGAATACACGGCTGATATTCAAGTCAATCTCCTACCCAAAGGCGAACGCTCGGCCCAGAGTCATGATATCGCCAAACGCGTTCGTCCCCGCGTGCAGGAAGTCGCCAGGCGATTCGCCGCGCAGGTTGCCGTTGCCGAGGTACCGCCCGGCCCGCCCGTGCTGCAAACGCTCGTCGCCGAAATCTATGGTCCAACCGATTCAAGCCGCACCCAGTTGGCGCGCGCGATTCGCGAGGTCTTCGAATCGACTCCCGGCGTAGTGGACGTTGATACCTACATCGAGGATGACCAGCGCAAGCTGACCTTTGTCATCGATCACGAAAAAGCTGCCTTGCACGGCATTTCCGCGGATCAAATCGCGCAGACGCTGCGCGTCGCCGTGTCCGGAATGCAAATCGATATCGCTCATCGTCGCCAGGAGCGCGAAGATATCGCTCTTGTGCTCGAACTGCCGCGCGCCCAGAAAACCAGCGCCGCTGATCTGCTCGGTCTGCGCATCCGCGCACCGCAAGGCGGCCAACTGATTCCGCTGTCGGAACTTGTTACCGTCGAGCATCAGATCGTCGACAAGACGATTTACCGCAAGAACCTGATGCCGGTCACCTACGTTATCGGCGACGTCGCTGGTGAAATCGAATCGCCGGTGTACGCCATCAGCGAAATGAATGAGAAAATCGAAAAACTCAACGCTCGCGATTTTGGCGGTACTCAGTCCCGCCTGCAGATTCACAACGCCGCAATGCCGTTCACCGACCTCGAACCATCGATGAAGTGGGACGGCGAATGGCACATCACTCTTGAGGTCTTTCGCGATCTCGGTATCGCCTTTGCCGCTGTTCTCATCTTGATCTATATTCTGATGGTCGGGTGGTTCAAATCGATGATCACCCCGATCATTCTGATGGTCGTCATCCCGCTCTCGCTGATCGGCATCATGCCGGCTCACGGACTAATGGGTGCCTTCTTCACGGCGACATCCATGATCGGCTTCATGGCCGGCGCCGGTATCGTCATCCGCAATTCGATTATCCTGATCGATTTTGCTGAATTGCGGCTGAGCGAAGGGCGCTCGCTCGCTGAAGCCGTGATTGACGCCGGCGCGGTGCGCTTTCGCCCGATTCTCCTTACCGCCGGCGCGGTCATCGTCGGAGCAGGAGTTATCCTTTTTGACCCGATCTTCCAGGGTCTGGCCATCGCGCTCATCGCCGGCGAAGTTGCCTCGCTGATCATCAGCCCTGTCGCAGTGCCGCTGCTCTATTACATGGCCAACCGCAAGAAGCTGGAACTCCAGCCCCAGCCGCCGTCCGAAACGCCACATCCTGTCAGTTAAGGGCGCAGCCCATTTTCTCCCAAAACCGCGAGTCGCAACCGCCCGATCCGTTTGATCGGGCGGTTTGCGCGTTGATTGCGGCCGTTGGCGAAGATCGCTGTACTCATTGCTTGGTGCGCGATTTGCTCGAACCACAGGATTCACACGGACCCCAACCGCCCCTGGCGAGTATATTATGTAGCAAATGCTCGCTTTTCCAGATAACACATCCTCGCGCTCGACTCCGGGTGCGTGGCTCTCGCGTGCGGTGCGGTTCATGCAACAAATCCTTTCGTTGCCTCGTCCTTCCGAGTGAACTTTGATCAATGAGAACGAGGAAACACCTTTGGACGCGATAACCGGGCAGTGACACGAACGATTCACGAAATCTGGAGCGGCGTTCTGGCGGGTGATACCCGCGCATGGACAGAACTGGTTGACCTTCATTCCGGCCTGGTCTTTACCGTCGCTCGTCGCACGGGACTCGATGAGGCTGACGCCGAAGACTGTGCCCAGTTCACCTGGATCAGCCTCTACCGTCGCCGCCGCTCGATCCGCGATCCCGTCGCGCTTCCTGCGTGGCTGATCCGTACCACGCACCGCAGGGCACTGACCCTGCATCAGCGCCGCGGTCGTCGCAATGAGCTCGAATCCGAGCAATTCCTCAGCCAACCGAGATTGCCCGACGAACTCGTGAGCGAGATCGAACAACAGGCGCTCCTAGAAATTGCCCTCAGTCAACTTGACCCGCGATGTCGCAGGCTCCTGAACGCGCTTTATCTTGAGCCGAAAGCGCAGTCATATCAGGAAATTGCCCGCGACCTTCGGATCAAACCCAACTCTCTCGGGCCCTTGCGCTCCCGCTGCCTTCAGCGCCTGAAAAAAATCCTCGAAAATCTTGGCTGGCAGGTGGACTAAACTTCCGGATGCCATGTCCTTTATCCCAGACAGTAGGATGACGATGAATAGACGAAACTCCAGGAAATCCAAGGCTCGCCG
Organism: uncultured Ignavibacteria bacterium; assembly: GCA_964576925.1. Taxonomy (GTDB): domain Bacteria; phylum Zixibacteria; class MSB-5A5; order CAIYYT01; family CAIYYT01; genus JADJGC01. The sequence goes on from CAZNWJ010000010.1 coordinate 53,424, forward strand.
ACATATCAAGCTCGGCTTGGCAGACCCAAATCGGCATCCGGCTTCCGGTTCAGCGAGAACGGCTAAACTCCTTTCGCCCCCGCCATCTGCAACTGCCCGCTGGCGGGCGATTCCGCTGTTGTTCGAGCACGAGGCAGCGTTGCCCGCTGCAAAGGGAAGCGTAGGATTCGATTCTTGGGCGGGAACCTCGATCGGCCTGCGCGATCTCGATAGCGGCCACGTGCGCCGACTGCGTTTCAAAGCCGGTCGCGTCACGCTCGAACTCGTCGCGGAACGCCGCGGCGACGTTTGGGAGTTCGTCGCGCGTGCCTACTCCGGAAACTCTGTAGTCCACGGCTTTGTCTTGCTGGCCGGTCGCAAGCGACTCCTGTCGACGACTGACGGTTTCTATCTTTGGTCTTCAAGTACCAGAATGCGAACCATCAGGCTGGCTGCTCCTGACCGCTTGATCGAGTTCGGGGGGATAACGTGGTAGCGCGACGCACCTCCAAACACCAGGCCATTGCGCATTTCCTCAAGACGGGAGAACCCGGATCGTACTCCATCCCGGAAATCATCGCCCTTTGTGACAAGCATGTTCGCGCAACCACCCAGTCGTCGATCATTGAAGCTCTCCCCCTCGCTCAGAAGTTCGTTAGGCAGAGTCGGAAACTCGGTAGTGATGCGTATCTGGCAGCGCTCCGCGCTGCCGGCTGGACCTATCTCGTAGCGGGGAAGTACCATGATGCCCGCCGCTCGTACCTTGCCGCTCGTGCCCTTGTCGTCAGACAACCGCTGCTGCGCGCTCGAATCGACCGCACGCTGATTGACGTCTACATGTACCTCGGCGATGCCGGGAGTGCTAGGCAATGTGCCCTGAAGGCAGCCACCACCTTTCGTCGGCTTCGTGCTGAAGATGATTTCGCGCGCGCGCAGGTGAACTACGCGAATCTCCTGCATCGACAAGATCGCCACCGCCAGGCCTACAAGCTGTATCACGCGGCTGCAGAGCATTTTCGCAAGCGCGGCGACGCGCTGTCGACCGCTCTCTGCTGGTACAACGAGGCTAATACGCTGGTCCAACTCTTCGACTTTGACGCGGCGCACAAGCTCTACTCTGAAGCTCGTGCGATATTCCAGGAGAAAGGCCACGAGCTGCATGCCTATGGCTGCCTTTACGGCCTCGCCTGGCTGCACATGCTCAAGGGAGACTTTCATTTCGCGCTCCGCGATCTGGCCGCATGCGAAGCGTTTTATCGCCAGGGCGGTCAGCGGCGTGAATTGGTACTCTGTCTGCTCGATCGTTCCGAATCGTACCTCGGCTTGAATCTGCTCCCCGATGCTTCTCGCACCGCAAAACAGGCGGCCGTCGGCGCCCGCAAGCTTGGGATCAGGTACGAAGAAGCCAAGGCTGCGTTCTTCGCTGCCCGTGCTGCCATCGGAATGAACCGTCAGCAGACAGCGCGTGTCCAACTCCGCTTGGCGCGCGCTCTGATGAGCCGCGAACAGAATCAAGCCTTCCTGACCGCAATCGATGTGACGGCAGCCATGCTCAACAAGAACAACCAACAACGCCGCCGCGCCATCGACGTCGCGCGCTCACGCTCGCGCGCGCTCCAGCTTCCTCTTTGGGAGGCCATCTGTGATGTCGAAATCGCCGCTGCCCAGTCCGATAACTCCGCCGTCCTGAAACGGCTGGATCACAATCGTGCTGTGCAGACCGTCCCGCACCTTTCTGCGCAATATGGTGTATTGCGCGGAGATCAGGAGGCCGGTCGCGGTCGCCTCGCCGCCGCCACCCGCTGGTGGGGCCGTTCTGCGCAAATCCTCGATGCGGTCCGCTCCGTTTTGCCGCCGATCGAATTGCGTTCCTCGTTCCTGCAGGGTCGCCACGATCCCTTCCATCGCTTGATCGCGGCCGAATCTTCACGCGATCCGCGTCGCGCCGCGCTGTGGTTGGAACGCAGCAAGAATGTCGGTGTCTGGTCACCGCTCGACCGCCGACTGGCCGAAAATCCCGATCGCATGCGCGTTCAAGACAGCATGGGTGAATTGGCTCGGCAAGTATCTGCTGTTGCAGCCGTTACCGCTGCTGCCTCGGGTCGCAGGTCGGCACGGTTCGCCTTTCGTTTGCCCCAACTGGCTAAACTGCGCGAGCAGATCCGCCAGCAGCTGTTTGAACTTTACGCCGGTTTGGACGGCGGTCAGCCTGCGCAAGCGTTTACGCTGGACATGCTCCTGGCCGCTGCGCATGAACTGCCGATTATCCAGTTTCACTGCAATGAGTACGACATCCAGGCTATTATCACACATCGCGGCGACTGTCGAGTACACACATATCCAGACGGTGTCCGCGTCCTCGACAATTTCGTGGCCCGCTGGCGCTTTTTCATCGAATGTGCCCCCAGCAATACTGCCGAACATCGCGCTGTCGACTTGTCAGATGAAGCAAATCTAATCAGTCGGATCAGTGCCTGGCTCCTCGAACCGCTGGAGCTCTCCGCAGAATTCGAAAGGGTCCTGATAGTCCCCGAAGGGAAGTTGTTCTGCTTGCCCTGGACAGCACTCGTCTGGCGCGGCGAGCCGATTTATCGCAATCTCGGACTCCTGCAAGCGCCGAGTGTGCGCCACTTTCTTCATAGTCGGCGCGCTGTCACTCGCTCGAATCGCGCCCACATTTTTGTCGGAGAGACCGCGGGACTGCCATGGATCAAGGAAGAACTGGAAATGATCCGACGGCGCTTTTCCGGTTTGTCGCTCGAACTGCATCAGCCTTGCCGCCGAGCCGACTTTCCGGATCATTCTACCGCGAGGTTCTGGCACTATGCCGGCCACGCGATCCTGCGCTCCGACAATCCTTTCTACTCAGCGCTGCTTCTCGATCAGGATCAGCTGTTCGCCGCCGACCTCCGCCTGTTACAGAACGACGTCGAGGTCGCTTCACTCGCTGCTTGCCGCACTGGCCAACAGACTGGTTTGCCGGGAGAGGAAACCAGCGGCCTGGTACGAGCGCTGCTGGAAATGGGTGCGCGCTCGGTTGTCGCCGGCGGCTGGGCAGTCGCCGATCGATCGGCCGCGCTCTGGATGGACGCTTTCTATACCGCTCTGATGCGCGATCAGACACCGCTTGCAGCGATGAACCATGCCATCGATACCGTTCGTGACGAATTCCCTTCCGCCTTTCATTGGGCCGCTTTTGCGGTCCATGGAGCCGGATCATCAATAGTCGTAAAATGTGATTAGTCAAATACTGTGAGGTGCTCCATGTGTAACGCTCCGACGCGAGAATGCCGGCTACGCCGGCTGGTAATGCTCTTCTTGGCGATCGCATTCGTCTTCGACGCCGGTGTCGCGCTGGCCCGTCGCGATCGGCCCAATGAGCAAAGAATCCCGAATCCTCCAGCGGACATCGCTGAAACGGCAGGCTACATGCCGCACCAGCTTGTCGTGCGCCTGACCTCGACTGCGGCAGCGGGCTCGTTGGCGCTGAACGGAGAGGTTTTGTCAGTCCAGGCGACGCTCTCTCATGCGCCCGTCTATCTTCTCACACTTGATCCGGAAGTCAGCGAAACGGCGCTTGCTGATAATCTGAGTCTTTGGGGCTCGGTCGTCTGGGCGCACCCGAACTACATGATGAGCAACCTGCACCCTATTCAGGGAAGCTATCCGTTCCCGGATCAGAATCTAGTCGGCAATTTTGAAGACCAGTATTCCTCTTCACTACTGAATCTGCCGGGCGCCCACGCCTCCGCCGACGGCGGCGGAGTTTCTGTCGCCATCATCGACGGCGGCATCAATTTCACCCACCCCGGCCTCGATGGCAAAGCGACCTCTGGCTATGATTTTGTTGGCGGCGACACCGACGCCTCTGATGTCGCCGGCGGTATCGCCAGCGGCCACGGAACATTCGTTGCCGGCGTTGCGCACCTAACAGCTCCGGCGGCGCAATTGCGCGCTTATCGCGTTATTAATCAGGATGGCCACGGCGACGGCTTCACGCTTGCGCGCGCGATCGAAGCCGCCGTCGACGAGGGTTGTCGCATCATCAATCTCAGCCTGGCTCTGAGCGCCCGGCATCTCGCCGTGCGCGACGCTATTGACTACGCCGTCTCCCAGGGTGCCACAGTCGTCGCCGGCGCCGGAAATGGTGCGATCGGGACACCAGTCTATCCGGCTGCTGAAGACAACGTTCTTTCCGTGGCGGCGGTTGACTCCTCCATGCGCGCCGCCAGCTTCACGAATTTCGGTGACCATGTCGACGTCTGCGCCCCCGGCACACAAATCTACTCGACTTATCTCGATCCGGCTTTCGCCTGGTGGAGCGGCACGAGCTTCAGTTGTGCTTTCACGTCCGGTCTCGCCGCGCTGCTCCAGCAAGAGCATCCGACTGCCCTCGGGCTTCAGATTCGAAGTCTGATTGAAGCGACGGCCACCAACCTCGATTCGATCAATACATCGAAAGCGGGGGCGCTCGGCGCCGGCCTGATTAATCCTGTCGCCTCGCTCGCCTCCGGGCTGGGAAACGATACGGCGTTGTTCTTCCCCGGCACGATGCAATTCAGCTACTTCATCTGTTCGCAGAATCCCGCCGGCCTGGAGCAAACAGGTGTGTTGGTCTCAACCAACTCGCCGGCAGCCTATTCCGCGACAATTGTTCCCAGCGGCGGCGTCACTTTCGCTTCAGTCGACCCCATGACCGGATCTACTGGAGATTCGATTCGCATCACAGCCAACCCTGCCGGACTTGCTCCCGGCGTCTATCGCAACGGTGTGATGTTCGAGATTGCGGGTGTCGAAGGTCATGTCTGGCTTCCGGTCCAGCTAAACGTGCTCGATTGTAGCGACACCACCGGCGGGGCCCAGATTGCCCCAACCGAGCTCTGGTTCACTGCAACCACCGGGAGTGAAATCGTTTTTCAGGGAAGCGCCATGCTGACTTCGTCCAATGCACCGGCGCCATTCACCGCGCAAATCGAATCCAACCCCGCGGTCTTTGTGAGCCTGATCGATTCTGCGGGCGTCACTAACGACAGCGTGCGCTTCACCGTAAATCCAAGCTGGCTCTTCAGCGGCGGGGAGTACACCAATGTGATCAACTACTACATCGATGGCATCGCCGCACCGGCAGCTCTGACAATCCATCTTACCGTTGGCGATTCGATCGATCCGGGCGACGACGCCTGGATCATGCCTGCGGAACAAAGTTACCACGTGTCGGCTGATACTGCCCTCAGCCTCTGGGGTTCAATCACCGTTGGCGCCGCCGGGGAACCCAAGCCGTTCGAGGTGCACCTTAAAGACATGCCCGACTTCCTCGAACTCGTCGACTCGACAGGTATGACCAACGACTCGGCGATCTTCTGGGTGCACGTCACGCCGGCTCTCGCTCCCGGCGTCTACCGGGACACCTTGATTGCCTACATCACCGGCGCGCCCAACAGCCCGCTCGTTTCCGTGGTCTCGTTGTGGGTTGATACCACAATCACCAGTGGTGGTGATACCGCAGCAGTCTATCCTGCCTGGCAGGAATTCGAGGCGCCCAATGGTATTCCGACGCAGGGAAGTGGCGCCTTTATTGTCTATGCCACCGGCGCTCCCAAAGCCTTCTCTGTTGATTACCTCGACACTCCCGACTTCACCGAACTCCAGGACTTCAGCGGTTTCACAACCGGTGCTGTCGATTTCGACATCGTGCCGACCACAACTTTGCCCGGAGTCTATTTCGATACTCTGATTGTAACTGTCGCCGGCGTCGCCAATAGTCCGCTGCTCGTTGTGAACAAATTGACGATCGACACCACCGGCAGCGATACTTCGACTGCCACCGCGGCCGTCTATCCGGATCTGATCGTCATCGATGCCTTCGTCGGCGGGTCGACGGAACTGCGCCAGGCACTCGTAACTTCATCCAATGCGCCCGCTTGGTACTCGGCGTTCGTCATGCCCGAGCAGCACACTTTCGTCAGCCTTCCAGATACGCTCGGTCAGACCAATGACTCCTTGACACTGCTCGTCCCCTTGTCCAATTTGACGGCAGGGGTCTACGTCGACACCGTCCTCATCTACGTCAATGGTGTCGCGTCACCGTCTAAACTCGCTGTCGAACTGCGGCTGGCTGCCGCCGCAGGGAGTCTCCGGCTCTGGAACCACCCGAATCCGTTCAATCCTAGTACGACAATTGGTTTCGTCGTCCCGACGGCAGCCCACGTGCGGTTGGAACTCTTCAATGTTCTCGGACAGCGTGTCGTCACGCTCGTAGATGAACCGCTCACTGCCGGCGAACACTCGGTCAGCTGGGATGGCCACGGCGCTCCGAGTGGTGTTTACTACTATCGCTTGACGGCAGGTGCCCTCACCGAAACACGCAAAATGCTGTTGGTAAAATAGCCCGTCAGGTCACACAATCACGGCCGGTGCTTTACGTCACCGGCCGTGCTGTTTCTCGTGCTGTCTTGGGATGATTCAAAAAGTCAGAGTAAACGTGGTCTCTTGATTGGGAACTGATCGTACGGTGATATGACCCTCGTGCAGCCTCATGATCTGGCGCGACAGCGCCAATCCGATTCCGGTACCGCCCTTCTTCGTCGTAAAGAATGGCACGAAGATCATATCGATCACCTCCGGCAAGATCCCCGGACCGTTGTCGGAAACTTCGATTGCCACTCGTCCCTCGCGATTGATCCCGGCGCGAATCTCCACGCACGGCTCGGGGACTTCTCGCAGAGCGTGAACCGCATTGCCGTAGAGATTGATTAGAACTTGTTCGATCAGGTCAGGATCACACGCCGCTTCGAGATTCTCCGGGGTTATTAGGATTGTCCTAGTTAAATCCGGTCTTGCCTCAGAGGAAGCCTCCATCAGTTGCTCGACGCGCGATACCATATCAGCAACTTTGACGACTCTGATCTCGGGACGCGGGATGCGGGTCAAGTCGCGGTACGATTCGACAAAGCGCAACAGCCCCTGGCTCCGGCGCTCGATCGTCGCCAGCGCATCGCAGATCTCATCCGTTGAATTCGTGGCTGCGTTGTCTTCGCGCGAGCGCCTGCGCACAGCCGTGCCCACCGAACCCGCCAGCGAGGCAATCGGCGTCATTGAATTCATGATCTCGTGTGTCAAGACTCGAATCAGGTTCTGCCATGCCGCCATCTCCTGTTCAGCTAATTCGCTGCCGATGTTCTGGAGTGACACCAGCGTCAACGCTCGCCCCCCTAATCGTATCTTGGTGGCATGTACCGTGAGTTGCTGGGGCTCGTATGCGGTCGTCAGTTTTACGAGCGCCTTTTGCCCGGGCTGAATCTGTGCCAAGGTATCAGCCAACTGGGGGGACGAGTCCCGCAGTGCCGTCAGACTGCACAGGTGCGGCAGCTGCAGCAGCCTCTTCGCTGCAGGATTGATCAGCTCAATGCTTCCTGCCTCGTCGAACGCCAGGAGCCCAACTCCGACGTGGTCGACAACCGTTTGCAGATAGCGGGAATGCTCTTCCTTGCCGGCGCGGGCTGTGTGGAACGCGGAAGATACCTGGTCCATCGCACGCGAGAGGTCGGCAAAGCTGCCGCCATACTGGCCGGCGCTGTGCGTCTGAAGGAAATCGCCGTAGCGAATCGAGTCAAAAAAGCGCGACAGGCTCAAATTCGTGCGATCCACAAACGATAACAACGACCACACTTGGTACGCGGTGAGAGCGACCAGTAACAGGCTGGTCGCATAGAGTTTCGTTTCGAGCGCCAGATAGAGCAGCACCGCCAATGACATCACGAGCAGCAATACCCGCACGACGACCCGAAAGTGAAAGCTCCTAAAGACCATATTTCTGCAACCGGCGATACAGTGCCGCCCGCGTCAATCCCAGTTCGCGCGCGGCGTGGCTGATGTTTCCCTCGTGCTTCGTGAGTACGCGCTGGATCACAGTCCGCTCCACCTCTTCCAGATCGCAGTCATCGACAACTATCGCGTTGGAGCTTATACGCGACTCGCGCGCCAGCGGAAAGTCCGCCGGATGAAGCATCTTTCCCTCAGCAAGTATGACCGCCCGCTCCAAAGCATGTCGCAGCTCGCGAACATTTCCCGGCCAGGAGTACTCCGTCAGTCGCCGCAATGCCCCGCCCGACAACTGCAATCGCGGTTTCTGGTACTTGTTGCTGTAGACCCCGAGATAATGCTCAGCCAGCGGCACAATGTCTTCGCTTCGCTGGCGCAGTGGCGGCAGGGAAATCTGCACGGTGTTGATCCGATAGAGCAAATCCTGCCGAAAACGCTGCTCCGACAGCAATTGCTCCGCCGGTAGGTTGGTGGCGCAAATCAGGCGAATGTCAATCGGAATCGGACGGTTTGTCCCCAGGCGCACCACCTGGCGTTGCTCGATCACGGTGAGAATCCGCGCCTGCAGGCGCGGCGGGAGATTGCCGATTTCGTCCAGAAACAGCGTCCCGCCCGAAGCCGTCTCGAATCTTCCCGCGCGATCCGCGCGCGCATCCGTAAATGCGCCTTTGACGTGGCCAAATAACTCGCTTTCGAACAACGTGTCGCTCACGGCGCCCATGTCAACTGTCACAAAGGGCTGCGCAGCCCGGTTCGATAGCCGGTGTACCGCCCGCGCAATGACCTCTTTGCCGGTACCGTTCTCTCCGAGAATTAGCACATTGGCCTCGGTCGGTGCCACCCGGCGAACCGTAGTCAGAATTTCCTGCATGGCGGGACTGACGGCAATCAAGTCCTGAAAATTCTGGTCGATGTCGCTTGCCAGTTGCCGTTGGCGGTCGAGAAGCGTGGCGGTCTTGAGGCGCGATTGTCGCAGCCGCAGGGCCGCCAGAATCGTCGCGAGGAATTTCTCGTTCTGCCACGGCTTGACAACAAAATCAGTCGCGCCCGCCTTGATCGCCTTTACGGCCAGATCGACATCCGCAAACGCCGTGATCGTGATAACTACCGCGTCTCCATCGATCTCCAGGATCCGTTGCAGCCATTGCAATCCTTCCTGGCCGCTGGAGACGTCCCGCGAGAAGTTCATGTCGAGCAGGATGACATCATAGTTCTCGCGTCCAAGTTGAGTGGGGATCTCGTCGGGCCGCGCCAGCCCCTCCATGTTGATCCCGTTCTCCTTGAGAAGGAACCGCGCCGCCGCCAGCACATCCTCGTCGTCATCGACGATCAGCACACGCCCCAATGCTTGCGTTACTCCGATTCCTGAGTCATCGCTCATGGAAGTTGAATCTCCACGCCCATCGTTTCGTAGTCAAAGTTAGATCTCATTGTTTACACTGTCCAAGTGCGGACAATAAGTGTACGTTTTCGAACACTTAAAGTTACGATTTTTCTCAAATTGTCGCTCTAAGTCGTTGTGGCCCAATATTGGCATGAGATTTGACACTGTTGGGTTGGGCAGATTGCATTCTTTGTCAAAGTTAGCTTTATGGGAATGGATCGCAAAATAGAGAAGAAGACTTGGCCGCGAAGGCGCATCATCATTTATGGTGCCGGCGGGCTCATCATGGTCTTCCTTGTCGCACTCCTCGTCTTCGGTGACACCAGTTCCGCGCTCAATGTCGAATCGCAGAAAATCAGCATCTCTACCGTCGAGCGTGGGCCGTTCCAGGAGCTGATCCCGGTTACCGGCACAGTCCTCCCGCTCAAGTCAGTATATATGGACGCCATGGACGGCGGGCGCGTCGATCAAATCTTCGTCGAAGAAGGCGCGATGGTGAAGGAGGGTGACCCGATTTTGCGCATGACGAACACCAATCTCCAGATGGAGATGATGTTCCGTGAAGCTGATTTATTTGAACAGATGAACAACCTGCGCGCCGTCAGGCTGGCGATGGAACAGAATCGCCTGAGTCTGCGCGAACAGATGGCTGAAATCGACTACCAGAACGCCGTCCAGTCGCGCAACTACGAGCGCGCTCGCGCCCTGCACAGCAAGGACGTGATTTCGAAAGAAGAGTTCGAGCGCACCCGCGATGACTACGAATACTGGCGCACGCGCAAGGAGCTTGTGACCGAAAGCCAGCGCCAGGATTCGATTATGCGCGACCTGCAGGTGCAACAGCTCGAGCAGTCGATTCAGCGCATGCAACAGAATTTCAAGATCGTCAAGGAAAACTACGAAAATCTCGTCCAGCGCGCTCCGATCAGCGGGCAGCTCTCCCAACTCAACGCCGAGATCGGCGAACTCAAATCTCCCGGCGAACGGCTGGGACAGGTCGACGTCCTCGACGGATACAAGGTCCGCGCTGCCATCGACGAGTACTATATCAGCCGCATCGCGCAGGGACAGACCGCCGAAGCGGAACTCGCCGGAGAGAAAGTCTCTCTGCTCGTTCGCCGCGTCTACCCCGAAGTCCGCGATGGGCGTTTCGAGATCGACCTCGAATTCACGGCGACAGCCCCGCGCGGTATCCGTCGCGGCCAGTCGATTCAGTTGCGGCTCGCCTTGGGGGAACTGTCCGAAGCCCTCATGATCGCGCGCGGCGGCTTCTATCAAACGACCGGCGGCAATTGGATCTACGTGCTGGATGAATCCGGCGACTTCGCCCGCAAACGCCGTATCCGTCTCGGTCGCCAGAATCCGCGCATGTACGAGGTTCTGGAAGGCCTCGAAGTCGGCGAAAAAGTGATCACCTCCAGCTACGATAACTACGGCGACTTTGAAAAACTCAATCTGAACTAATCACCTGGAATAGAGGAAACCCGATGATCAAAACCAAAAATCTTCGCAAGATATATGCCACTGAGGAAGTAGAGACTTCGGCGCTCAATGAAGTCTCCATTCAGATCGACGCGGGCGAGTTTGTCTCGATCATGGGCCCCTCGGGGTGCGGCAAGTCAACTCTCCTCAATGTACTCGGCCTTCTTGATAACCCCACTGCGGGCGAGTATCACTTCCTCGATCAGGAGGTCTCAGGCCATAGCGAGCGCGAACGCGCCCTGCTGCGCAAACGCAATATCGGCTTCGTGTTCCAGAGTTTCAATCTGATCGACGAACTGACCGTCTTCGAAAATGTCGAGCTGCCGCTGCTCTACCTCGATGTGCCGCGCAGCGAACGCAAGCAGCGCGTCGAAGCCGTTCTCGAGCGCATGAACATTATGGCCCGCCGTAATCACTTTCCGCAGCAGCTCTCCGGCGGCCAACAGCAACGCGTCGCCGTTTCCCGCGCAATCATCGCTAATCCCAAGCTGATTCTGGCCGACGAACCGACCGGCAATCTCGATACCACGCACGGCGATGAAGTCATGAAAATGCTTACCGACCTCCACCATACCGGAACAACGATCGTGATGGTTACGCACTCGCCCGCCTACGCCGAGTACGGCACGCGCACCATTCATTTGCTCGATGGCAAAGTCGTAACCGAGAACATTCTGCGGGCGCATCAGAAGGTGTAAGCATGATCAAAGCCACTCCTTACAGCGGACAATCACTCTGGCGAAACTCGGAGTACTACGAGTGCTGAGAAACTACCTTGTAGTTGCCTTGCGGAACTTGCGGCGCGAACGATCGTTTGCGCTGATCAACATCTTCGGTTTGGCGATCGGACTGGCGATCTGTTTGCTGGTCATGGCCTACGTCGTAGATGAGTGGACCTTCGATAGCTTTCATGCCAATGCTGATTGCGTCTTTCGCGTCAATGCCGTCGCACCTGAAGATAACAGGCCTCAGGTCAACACTCCGTTCCCCCTGCGTGACCTGATACTCGATTCAGCGCCGAGTCAGGTCGAGGGTGTCGTGCAGTGGATCTCTATGGTGGGCGCGCTTGTCACGAGCGATCAGCAGTCCGTTCGCACGATGGTCAGCTTTGCTGACTCCGGGTTCTTTGAAGTGTTTTCATTCTCGCTGCTCGCCGGCGACTCAAGTCGCGCGCTCGGCGACCCGGGCGGACTGGTGCTCAGCGCGGACTTCAGCCAACGACTCTTTGGTTCCGCCGATCCCGTCGGGCGGCGCTTGTCCGTAAAACTCGGCGATAGGGACGCGCAGTTTGTGGTCACCGCTGTGGCCGCGCCGGTGCCCGACAACTCCACACTCGAATTCCAATTGCTTCTCCCAATGTCCGCCATGAATCGCTTCTTCCGCTCCAGCCCGACCTGGAATACGTCGTGGCCCGAGACCTTCGTCTTGGCCCGGCCCGGATCCGACCGTGCGGAGCTGCTCGCTCGCATAAACTCCGCGGCCGCATCTGTCCCGCGCCAGGTATCTGCGCAGGGTCCCCGGCTGTTTGAATTGCAGCCGTTGACGGATCTGCACCTGCGCCCCGACATCGACGGTAGCGCCCCGAATACCAGTTCGCCGACCTATTCGCTCGTCCTCTGCCTCGTCGCTTTTGTTATTCTCGAGACGGCCTGCATCAATTTCACTACGCTCGCCATTGGCCGTGCGCAGCGGCGCGTCCGCGAAATCGGAACCCGCAAGGTCATGGGCGCCGGCACTCGCCAGATCATCTTTCAGATTCTCGGCGAGACCATCGTCATTTCCGTCTTGGCTATGATTGTCGCCTTTGTGCTCGCGGAATTGTCCCTGCCGTACTTCAACACTCTCTCCGGGAAATCACTCTCGTCAATAGTATCCGCAACGGGAGCCTGGGGACTGCTGACCATTTGGCTTGTTTTCGTCGCCGCCTTCTTTGCCGGTTTCTATCCGGCGCTGGTGCTTTCGCGCGTCAAGATGACTGACGCCATGCGCGGTAAGGCGATTCTCTTAACCGGGAAACTGGCGACCCGGGTGTTGGTGGTTGCTCAGTTCACGATCTCGGCCGCTCTGATCGTCATTACCATTTGTTTGCTGCGTCAGATCGACTTCGTGCTTCATTCCTCCCTCGGTTTCGAGCGAGAAGGTCTCGTGATGTTGCGGCTTGAAGGTTCCGCCGCCGAACGCTTCACGCTGATCGAACGACTTCGCGCGGCGCTCGGCCCTTCGGATGGCATTCTCTCAGTCGCTGCCTCAAGCGCGGATTTCACCGGCGGGGGCGTGCGCAAGAGCAATCGCGTCGGTCCCGACTCTTCCGAATTCTCCGTCTTCATCAATCCGGTTGACCAAGAGTACGTCAAGACGATGGGGCTGCAGATTGTCGACGGCTCCGACTTCGATAGATCAGCCGCCCCGGGCGTGGGAAGTCGTGTCATAGTCAATGAAACGTTTGTCCGCCAGATGAATTGGGAAAACCCTATCGGTCGCACAACGCCTCTGCTCGACGATGCGCGCATCGTTGGCGTCGTCAAAGACTACCACATTCAGCCATTCAGTCAGGCAATCGAGCCGATTGCCCTTGTGGAAACTCGCGCCGGGGATGATTGGGCCGAATCACTTCAATTCGCCCTCTTGCGACTGGAGACCCGGAAGATCGCCGCAGCACTCGCGCGCATTCAGACCGTGTGGAGCGGCATCGCTCCCCATCTTCCATTCGATTACGAGTTTATGGATAGTCACATTGAAGCCCAGTATCGCTCCTACCTCCGTTGGGCGGCGATCATACGCGCCGCCGCGACCTTGGCGATCGTCGTTGCCTGCTTCGGTGTTTTCGGGCTAACCGCGCTGGCGGCACACCGCCGTCGCAAGGAACTAATCATTAGGCGAATCCTCGGCGCTAAATCGCGGCAGCTCATTCTGTCGTTCTATCGCGAGTTCGCGTTGCTGGCCCTGATCGGCGCCGCCTTGGGCATGCCGTTGGCATACTGGTTTGCGCAGCGCTGGTCTGCCGAATTTGTCTATCGCGCTGCGCCTTCATTCTGGCCCTATGTAATCGGCGGTGCCGCGCTGCTTGGCGTTGTGCTGGCCACAGTCACTGTACAAGCTGCCCGTGCAGCTTCAAGCAATGTTGCGGAGATAATCCATTGTGAGTAGAAGAGAGTAAGTCACATGATAAGAAACTACCTGGCCGTCGCACTGCGCTCGCTGCGTGCAGAGAAGTCTTATGCCGTCGTTAACATCTTCGGTCTCGCGATTGGATTAGCGATTTGCCTGCTCGTTATGGCTTACATCGTCGACGAATGGTCCTTCGATCGTTTCCATGAGGGACGTGATCGTTTGTTCCGGTTGCTCCAGGTCGTGACCGAACCGGGGCAGCAGCTCTATGCCGGTACCCCGTTCCCGGTCCGTCCAATGTTGCTGGACAATGTTCCCAATCTCGAAGCTGTCGCTCAACTCACAGGTTCCGACGACGCCATCATCGGTGTAGGCGGCAAGAATTTTCGCGATCAAGTCTGCTTCGCTGATCCGGAGTTCTTTACAGTTTTTTCGTTCAAGCTTCTCTCTGGAAATCGCGCTACCGCCCTGAGCGATCGCTCCTCGATCGTTCTCACCGCAAGCTCGGCTCAACGGCTTTTTGGCAGCACCGATATCGTTGGCCAGTCGCTCACAGTCACTATCGCCGGCAGACAACACTCCTATGTCGTCTCTGCCGTAATCGAAGATACTCCCGCCAACTCGAGCATCACCTACGCATCTATTTTGCGCTGCGAAGAGTTCGGCAAGTACTTCGATTGGCAACTGGGCTGGAATCTCACCTGCGCCGAAACATTCATCCGACTCCGTCCGGGCGTCAGACCTCAAGAAGCCGAGGCCGACATTCAGGCTGCCGCCAATATCGTTCCCCGCCGTGCCGGGTCGGATCGGGATTGGGTCTATACGCTCCAGCCTCTCGATCAGATTCACCTGTCGCCGGAGATTGAAAGTGACGCCCGGACGACTGCGCCTGCCAACTTCTACCTGCTTGGCGGCATCGGTCTGATCGTATTGATACTCGCCTGTATCAACTTCACAACTCTTGCAATCGGCCGTTCGCAGCGCCGCATCCGCGAGATTGGCGTCCGGCGCGTGCTGGGGGCGCGCGACGCGCAACTCTATGGCCAACTTCTCGCCGAAGCTCTTGTCGTCTCAATCCTGGCACTGCTGTTGGCTTTAGCGCTCGCCGAGTTGGCTCTGCCGATGTTTAATGCGCTCGCCGGCAAGTCGATTTCCTCCGTCCTGCTGACCAATGGCCTGTGGACTCTCGCCATCATCGCACTCGTGATCCTCACCGCACTGCTTGCCGGCGGCTATCCGGCCTTGGTTCTGACTCGTGCCAGTGCCGTCCAGGCTGTTCGCGGCCGCGCCCAACTACTTTCCGGTGGATTTGCTACGCGCCTTTTGGTCACGCTCCAATTTACACTCTCGGCAGTATTGATCGTAATCAGCCTTACCATGTCGCGCCAACTGGAATACCTGCATCACGCGCCGGTCGGCTTTGATCGCGAGCAGCTAGTGATGCTCGACCTGCGCGGCGTCAATGGTGATGATCGGCTCGCGATTATTGAGCGCCTGAGGGCTTCGCTCACTCCTTCCGCCGGCGTACTCTCAGTCTCTGCTTCCGGCACCTCTTTTACTGGCGGTGGCGTGCGCAATGGCCTTCCCTATGGTCCTGACTCCACGCTTTTCACCGTGTTCCTCAACACCGTTGATCACGAATACCTTTCTACGATGAATCTTGAGCTACTCAAAGGCACGCCCTTCCGCGCCGGCATGCGTCACTCTCGCGATCAGGTCATCGTTAATGAGACTTTCGCCAAGACCCTTGGCTGGGAAGATCCACTCGGCAAAGCCGTTCCCGGTTTTGATAACTCGGAAATTGTCGGCGTCGTTCGTGACTATCATATTCGTTCGCTCTCTGAGCCGATCGAACCGATCGCCTTGCTGCATGTTCAGTCGGGAAACGAGTGGTCGGGCGCAATCCGCTTCGCCTTTGTTCGCATTCGCCCCGAGCAAATCGCCGTCACAATGAAGAACATTCAGGAAGCCTGGTTGCGTATCGCACCTGCGCTCCCTTTCAGTTATGAGTTTATGGACGAGCATATCGAAGCTCAGTATCGCCGTTTCGACCGCTGGGCCGGAATTGTCCGCTCAGCAGCTGCCTTGGCCGTGATCGTCGCCTGCTTTGGTGTCTTTGGGCTCACCGCTCTCGCCGTCGCGCGCCGCCGCAAGGAAATCGGCGTCCGCAAGGTGCTCGGCGCAAAGTCGTTTCAACTGGTCACCCTTCTCAATCGCGATTTCTTGATTCTGGTGGCTGCGGCCAATCTGATCGCCTGGCCGCTAGCATACTTTGCCGTCGGTCACTGGCTGGCCGGTTTTGCTTATCGCGTCGGTTTCTCTGTTTGGCCATTTGCTCTCGGCCTGACGCTCTTGCTGACAATCGTCCTGGCAACTGCCTCAGTTCAGTCCTTGCGGGCGGCACTCACTAATCCCACGGAAGTCCTGCGCACAGAATAGGAAAGGGCAGTATCCCATGATCGGCCATTACTTCAGACACTACTTGCGTCAAATGCGGCGGCAGAAAACACATCAACTCATCGGCGTCTTCGGACTCGCCGTCGGTATCGGAGCAGTCCTCGCGATTGCCGCCTGGCTTCGTTTTGAAACCGGTTACGACAGTTTCCACAGCAAGGCTGGACGGCTTTATCGCATCTATAATGTACAGGAGTATTCTTCCGGCAATCTCGATGTCGCTGTTACGCCTTTTCCGCTTGGCCCGGCCTTGTCGCGGGAATTTCCCGAAGTAGAAGCATCATTGCGCCTGTGGTATGGGCCCGGCATTGTGCTCAGCCGCGGCGCGACACGTGCCTTCGAAGCCGGGTTGATTTATGCCGACAGCAACTTCTTCGAGCTCTTTGACTATCCGCTGGTCGCCGGTGACGCCGCGACTGCGCTCAATCGCAAGTCATCCGTCGTTATCTCCACAACGCTTGCGGAGAAATACTTTGGCGATGAGGATCCGGTCGGAAAGACCTTGCAGGTCAACAATCAAAGTGACCTCGTCGTTACCGGCGTCATGACCCCACTGCCTTCCAATAGCCACCTCTCGACATCGCTGGTGATCTCGCTGCCGACAGTCAGCGATGACTGGTCGGAGCAGCGCCGCGAAAGCTGGGGTTCCAATGCCTACTCAACCTATGTCCTGCTCCGGCCCGGATCCGATTTTGCTCATTTTGCTGGTCGGCTCGAGTCGGCGCTCAAACAATTTCGCCGGAATGACACCACAACCCGGCTCTACGCGCAATCCGTGTCCGAAATTCATCTCGGTCCCGCGTTGGTTGCCGACAATGCCAATGTCTCGGATCCCCGCCGGCTCTGGTTGTTTGCCACCGTCGCCGTTATGATTCTCCTTATCGCGTGTATCAACTATGTCAATCTGGCTACGGCCCGTGCCGGATTGCGACTGCGTGAATTCGGCGTCCGAAGCTGCCTGGGCGCCGCCTTGGGGCAGATTCGCCGCCAGATCGTCTGGGAGGCGCTGATCGCATCGGCCGGTGCTATCCTCATTGCGCTCGCATTGATCGAACTGGCCTTTCCGATCCTTCGCGACATTCTCAATCCAGACCTGCCGCGCGAGGCACTGCGCGATCCCTTTGTGCTCGTCATCATGCCGTTGGTGTGGCTCCTGACCGGCGCGGCCGCGGGCATCGTTCCCGCCTTCACGCTGGCGCGTCACTCACCCTCCAGGATGCTTCGCGATCATCGCCAGAGTGGCCGGCAGGTAAGGCGGGTCCTGGTAATCCTCCAGTTCGGCGCATCAGTCGTCCTCATCGTTTTTACCGCCGTCATCTTCCGCCAACAAGAGTTCATGCTTGCGACGGCCCTGAGCACGCAAGCTGAACAACTCCTCGTGATTCCCTTGCGGGGCGAGGAAGCGCGCCAGCACTACGAGACTCTCCAACAGCAATTGTCGCAGCTTCGAGATGTCAATAATGCGACTGCCGTCGCGCAACTTCCTCACCAGATCGTCTGGTCATCGACCTACAATTGGGAAGGGCAGAATCCCGGGGAAGAGATTCTCTTCAACACCAATAACGTCGACGCGCAGTTTCTCCAGACTTTCAATCTCTCGCTGACCGCAGGTCGCAATTTCCGACCCGGCGAAGATGCTGTCTGCCTGATCAACGAGACCGCCCGCAAACGCATTGGTTGGGACGATGCGGTAGGGAAGACGATGTTCCTTGAAGATAGCCTCCCTGCCACGGTGGTTGGTGTCGTGCAGGATTTCCATTTCTCGTCTTTCCGGGACGCCATTGCTCCGCTCGTGTTGCTTCCGCAAAACGGCGGCTACGCCAATCTTGTGCTGCGACTCGCCGGCTCCGATCTTCCGAAAACCCTTGCTGCCATCGAATCGACCGCCGACCGCGTTTTGCCGAACACGCCGTATCGTTCGTTCTTCTTGGATCAGGCCTTCGATCGTCTCTATGCGCAGGAAATTCGCATGCAAAAGACAATCGCCGTCTTTGCGATTCTGGCTATCACCCTGGCTTGCCTCGGCCTCTTCGGCTTGGCCTCTTTCAGTATTGAACGCCGCACCAAGGAAGTCGGAATCCGAAGAGTCATGGGTGCCTCTACCTTGAGCTTGATTCGTTTGCACGTTCGGGAGTACGTCAACTGGCTATTGCTTGCCAACCTCATCGCCTGGCCCGTGGCTTTGTTCCTCAGCCGAAACTGGCTGGCCGGATTCGCCTATCGTACATCCACCCCCTGGTGGTTGTTTGTCTGCGCCGGCCTCGCTACACTCGTGCTCGCGCTTGCCACCGTGATTATCCAGACTACTCGTGCAGCGACCGCCAACCCTGTCCAATCACTGCGCTATGAATAACCTTGAGGAGGATGCCCGATGATGAAACACTATCTGATGGTCGCTTGGCGCCAGTTCGCGCGGCAGCGGGCTTACTCCGTCCTCACGATCTTGGGGCTGGGTCTGGGTCTCGCCTGCTTCCTGGTCACGACAAGTTGGCTCCGCTTTGAAACGAGCTACGATCGTGATTGGCCCAACGGCAATCGGATCGTGCGCATCATCGGCAAGCTGGGCTTTGCTGCCGGCGATTTCCATATCGCTCCGTTGCCCTTCAATCTTGCCCCTATCTTGGCTGCCGAGTTCCCCGAACTTGAACAGATCGCCCGCGTTCAGGCGCCGGCGTCGCTGTTGTTCGCGGTCGGCGAGCAGCGTTTCTATGAATCATCTGTATACTATGCCGACTCGAATATTTTCGAGGTCTTCGCTTTGCCGCTTCAACGGGGCGATCCCGCCACGGTTCTTCGGGGTCCGGACAAGGTCGTTTTAAGTGACGTCGTCGCCCGGCGCTACTTCGGCGATGAAGATCCGCTTGGGAAGTCCATTCGTCTCGACAATCGTGTTGATCTGACCGTCTCCGGCATCCTCGAGCCATTACCGCAGAACCTGAGCTTTCGCCCTGAAATCGTCGTCACCATGTCCACCCATGCGGCGACGGCCGCCGGCACCTATCTGCACGATTGGCGCACCAATGCCTATCATACGTTTGCGTTGTTGCGCAGCTCAACCGCCCCGATTGCTGCCGACGCCCGATTTGTCGACATTCTTCAGCGCTTTCGCCCCGACGGCACGCCCCCGCAGCTGCAGTTACAGCCGATACGTGAGTTACACCTGACCCCGAATCTTCAAAGTGACTTCGGTATCCGTCGCGCTCCGGCCCTGTTGTGGATGTTTGGCATTACCGCGCTCTTCGTTCTGATCATCGCCTGCGTCAACTATACCAATCTCGCCACTGCCCGCGCGCTCAATCGTGACCGTGAAATCGGCGTCCGCAAGGTGCTCGGTGCCGGCCGCCCGCGATTAATTGCGCAGTTCCTCGGAGAGTCTCTCCTGACCGCCGGTGTGGCAACTGCCTTTTCCCTTGTAGTCGCCGAGTTGCTCATGATCGCCGCCAATCGCTGGCTTGATAGCCCCGTCGAACGCTTCTATGCCCTTGATCTTCCAACCCTCGGCATTATTGTGGCGGTCTGGCTGTTGGTCGGTCTTGGAGCCGGCTTATATCCCGCGCTCTGGCTCTCCGCGCTGCGGCCGGCAATAACGATACGCCGCGATCACGGTTCCGCCTCCCTGGCATCAGTGTTGCGAAGCGGCCTCGTCATAGTTCAATTCATCGCCTCAATCGTTCTGATCATCTCGACCTTGACTGTCTATCGCCAACTCGAATATTTCAACTCTCGCGACCTCGGATACAACCGCAGCCAGATCATTACCGTCCCGCTCGCCGGTCAGGAACTAAAGGACCTCGTCCCGGCGCTCAAGGCAGCCCTCGCCTCGCACTCGGCTGTGCAGTCGATTACGGCAATCGGATCGCTTCCCAGCTCGGCGCAACAGTCCTCTGCTTCGTTCAATTGGGAGGGTGGGCCTCCCGATCAACAATTGCTCTTCAATCTCAATGTCGTCGACGAAGACTATCTGGCGACCTTCGGTATCCAGCTCGTGGCCGGAAGAAATTTCGATCCGACTCAGGCTGTCTCGGAAAACTCGCTGCCTTGCCTTATCAACGAAACCGCGGCAACGCGGCTGGGCTGGACTGACCCCGTCGGTCGCAACATCATCCAGCCGCCCGATCTCAAAATAAATGTTATCGGCGTCATGAAAGACTACAACTACGCTTCGCTGCACTTGCCGATTCGCCCGCTGATGTTGTTCATGGATCCAACCCGTCCAACCAATCTGGCAATCAAGGTTGCCTCGAGCGATCTCAATACGACCCTGGGGGAATTGCAGCAGCTCTGGAGCGGAGTGGCGCCGTCGCGCCCGTTCAACTATTCCTTTCTCGACGATTCCTTCGCAGCGACCTATCAGGCCGAGCAGACCGCAGGAAGTATCCTTCTCATATACACGATCCTGGCGGTCCTCATCGCATCTCTCGGTCTGATCAGCTTAACATCGTATCGGATCGCCCGACGCACGAAAGAAACCGGTATCCGCAAAGTCCTTGGGGCCTCCGTTGGATCATTGATTTCTTTGCACTTGCGGGAGTTTGTCGTCGGCATCGTGATCGCCGGCATCATCGCGGCCCCCATCGGATACTTCGCCATGCAGACCTGGCTCAGCAACTTCGCCTTTCGCGTAGATATCGTCTGGTGGACATTTGTGCTCGCAGGGCTCGGGGCGCTCATTGCAGCCATTCTCACTGTCCTGATACAGACAACCAAAGCGGCGACAGCTAACCCCGTGCACTCGCTGCGCTACGAATAGGAGGCCTTGTGGACAAGAATCTTGATCGGACGACCGCGCCCGTAGCGACGTCTCTCAGAACGCACACTGACACCGTAATCGAACTCCGGCATGCCTCGCGCTGGTACCCGTCCGGTTCTGGCCGCACCTACGTCCTTCAGGATGTCTCGGCATCAGTGGCGCGCGGGGAATTCGTTTCCATCATGGGACCCTCCGGAGCCGGCAAATCTACGCTCCTGCATATCCTCGGCCTGCTCGATTCACCTTCCGATGGCCAGCTGATTTTCCTCGGCCGGGATGTCACCGGTTTGAAAGAAAAGCAGCGCGCGGAGCTCTACAAACAGCACATCGGCTTCGTCTTCCAAAGCTACCACCTGATCGATGAATTGACCGTCTACGAAAATCTCGAAACGCCGTTGCTCTACCAGGATGTCCCTGCGTCCGAACGCAAAGCCCGGGTCGCCGAATCACTCGATCGCTTCAATATCGTGGGGAAGAAAGACCTTTTCCCGACCCAACTTTCCGGCGGCCAACAACAGATCGTCGGTATTGCGCGCGCCGTCATCAGCAATCCCGACATCATTCTTGCCGATGAACCTACGGGAAACCTCAATTCGGCGCAAGGTGAAGAAATCATGGAACTGTTCACCAGGCTCAACCGCGCCGGAACGACAATTGTGCAGGTAACGCACTCCGAAAAAAATGCTGCTTATGGCTCGCGCATTATCGCCTTGCTCGACGGGCGCGTGGTGAAGTCATGATCCGGCACTTCCTTGTCGTCGCTGCCCGCAATTCTCGCAAACACCCAGGCTACGCGCTGATTCACCTTTTCGGACTCGCCTGCGGTTTTGCCGCCGCCCTGCTGATTTTCCAGTTCATTCAGAACGAGCTCTCTTATGATCGTTTTCATTCAAGAGCTGACTACATCGCCGGCACGATTGCCTACCGCGATCACGGTGACGGCCAACTGCTGCCAATCGTCCACATGCCGTTGCCGTTGGGGCCGGCGATTGTCGAGGAGAATCCGGCGGCGCGCAACTTCGTCCGTATCAGCGGAGCCGATCAAGTGCACGTTATCGCGGGGAATGTCCAAGCCGTCGAGTACATCACCTTTGCCGATCCGGCTCTCTTCACCATCTTCAACTTCCCGTTGCTCGAAGGCACGACGGACAGATTGTTTGCCTCGCCCACGGAAGTCGTTCTCACCGAATCTTATGCCCGCAAATACTTCGGGCGCCTCGACGTCATCGGCGAGTCCTTGGTGATGTTCTTCTACGGCGAGCGTCGTTCATTTACTATTGCCGCTGTCGCCGCCGATGTCCCGGCCACTTCAACCATCCAGTTTACAATCGTTGTGCCCATGACTGCCGTCTTCCGCTTCGAACAAGCATCTACGCGATGGAACTGGTGGCGCGTTCGCACATTTGTCGAGTTCGACCGGCCACTGGCGGAACTCGACACGACCCGGCTCACCGGGATCATCGAGCGCCACTGGACTGATCGCCAGAGCGCTTCACCTATGCCGCTGTCGTTGCGTCCCCTCAAGGAACTTCATCTCGATCCAGCCGCCGGGGGCACCGATCCTCGAAGTTCCTACATCCTCGGCGCGATCGCGCTGGCTATTCTTCTGATCGCGGGAATCAACTATGTCACTCTGGGAATCGCGCGCGGCGCTGCCCGGGGCAGGGAAGTCGCCGTCCGCAAGCTCTTCGGCGCTGCCCGTCGTCAACTCCTCGGACAGTTTCTGGCCGAGTCGCTTCTACTCGCGCTCGCCGCTTTGATCCTCGGCGCTGCACTCGCTGAAGTCTCGCTTCCCGCGTTCGGCGAGTTTGTCGGCCGCACGCTCCAGTCGTCGGGCCACTCCACCTCTCTTCTGATCGTCTTCGGCCTTGCGATCGCCCTTTTCACTGGCCTTGGCGCGGGCCTCGCGCCCGCCTTGTTATTGTCGCGTCCGCAACCGGCGGCGATGTTTCGCCGCGCCGTCACTGTCGCGCGCTCGGGGATCGTTATGCGCGGTATGATCGTCGTGCAACTTGGCCTGTCGCTCTTTCTGGTCGCTGCTACAATTGTAATGCACCAGCAAAGCCGCCATCTGAGTTCTAGGCCGCTGGGCTACTCGCCTCAGGCCGTCATGGTGGTCCAACGCCCGCCTGACAACAGCATCTCGGACATCGACTTTCTGCAGCGCCTTCGTCATGAGCTCTCCGGCGCCCCCGGTATTGTCAGTATCTCCGCCACCTCCGCATCATTCAATCGCGGCTACGAC
Organism: uncultured Ignavibacteria bacterium; assembly: GCA_964576925.1. GTDB lineage: Bacteria > Zixibacteria > MSB-5A5 > CAIYYT01 > CAIYYT01 > JADJGC01. The sequence goes on from CAZNWJ010000010.1 coordinate 76,647, forward strand.
GCCACCGGCTGGACCTCCGACAACAAACACTTCACGGCCTATCTCTACCGCGTTGATCCCGCCTATATCTCAACACTCAACATGACCCTTGTGGCCGGGCGCGATTTCGCTGCTGATCCCGCCGCCGATGTCGCCAATCCCATCATTGTGAACGAGTCGCTATTGAAGGAACTCGGCCCGCGCTACTCCGTCGGCTCAACGATTCCGGCTCTCGACACCACCTTTGAACAATTCGGCACTCCGACTATCGTCGGCGTTGTCAAAGACTACCACTTCCTCTCGCTCCACGAACAGATCGGACCGGCCGTGCTGTTCACGAAAGAGCTTTATCCCTATTTCCAGTTACTGGTGCGCATTGATGAGTCAAACATCTCCGTAGCCACCGCTGCAGTGGAACGCGCCTACGAGAAGGCTACCAACGGACTAAAGTGCGAATGGAGCTTCCTCGAAGACGATCTCGCGCAGCAGTATCAAGCCGAGCGCCGCTGGTCCAGGATCATAACGAGCTCTGCTGTCTTTGCCGTCGGGATTGCCGCGCTCGGCATCTTCGGCCTTGCAGGTATTACCGCCGTTCGCCGCAGCCGCGAAGTCGGCATTCGCAAAGTGCTCGGCGCCTCCATCCCACAGGTACTCGCCACAATCAACCGCGAGTATGTAATACTTGTTCTCGTCGCTAACCTGATCGTATTACCGCTGGCGTGGTATGCAGCCCGCCGCTGGCTGGAGAACTTCGCTTACCACATCGACCTGTCTGCGGGAAGTTTTCTTCTGGCGGCCGCCTTAACCTCCGCCGTGGCCCTGACAGCTGTCAGCATGCACACCCTGCGCGCTGTTCTCGACTCGCCCGCCAAAGTGCTGCGACAAGATTAGCCCACAAAAAAACAAGCCGGAAGCAGCTCGCTTCCGACTCGTTTGTCATTTGGACTATAACACTCGAATTGACTAACAGGGCGCTGGACCACCCGAGAAGATATAGCTGATTAAGTACACCGCATCCGAAACCGTGATGATTCCGCTACAATCTGCATCACCGGCAAACAGCGGGCTGGGTGCCGGTCCGCCGCTGAAGATGTAGCCAATCAGATAAACGGCATCGGAGATGTTCACCATGCCGTTGCCGTCCGCATCGCCTTTGACAAAGCTCTGCGGCTCAATCCGGATTTCGAAGTCCTTGGTGTCCGAGCCGCCGCTCACTCCGGTCGCTCGAATTGAGACCAAGAAGTTCCCCGAATCGCTCGGTGTACCGCTGATGATCCCGGTCGATGAACTCAATACAAGTCCGGTCGGAAGGCTTCCGCCCGCGATCTGGAACGTATACGGCTTGGTCCCGCCACGCACGATTACCGAGTCGCTGTAACTCACATTTTGTCCACCGGCCCGCAGGGTATCGTAGATGATATGCACCGCGTAGGCTTCCGTGCTTGTCGTCTTCAAAATCCAGTCATTGCGATCAATACTCACCGACGTAGGCGCAGAGCCGGTGACTTCAAATATGTAGTCCTGGTCGCGCTGCGTGTTGGGAACGCTGAAATCGTGATACGTACCGTTGTATACCGAGATATCGACACTCGGCATATCGAACACCAGGGGAGTCGTCGTCTGGAACTGCCTGATATGTACGTACACGCGGTACACGCCCGGACTGACTTGGTCATAAGTGTACGACACGGCATAGCGCGGATAGTACGTCCCGTAGATCCAGTCTTCGAAGAACGGATGCAGATCCATTCCTGTCACTTCTTCGCACAAATCGCGGAACCCCTCGGTTGTTACATCTTTCCACTTGAAGCGCGGATCGTCGTAGTAGGCCGCCAAGATATCAAAGAAATTCTCGTCGCCCACTACGCCGCGAAGCATGTGCAGCGCCCAGGCGCCTTTGTCGTAAACACGCGAACTAAAGATCGCCCACACATCGGTCGTGTCGACGCAGTAAATCGATCCTCCCGAAGTGTAGCGCATACCGTTCATGTAATCGCGCAGCGCTGCGAATCCACCGGTCGATTCAAACCACAACGCTTCAGTATACGAGGCAAAGCCCTCGTTCATCCAAATATGATGCCAGTCGCGGCAGGTAATCATATCCCCATACCACTGGTGTCCCATTTCGTGGACGATGATCGATTGGTACATGGCGCTGCTGACAATCGACGTGTTTGTCTGGTGCTCCATTGCGCCGCCCCAGTTGAACATCGACATCCCGTACTTTTCGTTAACAAACGGATAGAGCCCGAACAGGCGCGACAGCGTATCGAGCATCGGCACCGTCGGCGCGTAACCTGATTGCGCCGCTGCCAATTGCGACGGATACACCCAGAAATCCACCGGCATCGAATCAGTCGGCGTGTATTTGAACCAGTCGCGCCACGTCGAGTAATTCGACATCGCCAGGCTGATCAAATATGTGGCGATCGGGTAGCGCACCTTCCAGTAGGTCTCGCGCGTGCCGTTCCCCAGGTCGAGATTCCCGATCAACTTGCCGTTCGAACTGCAGAACAAATTGCTGGGATAGGTGATGATGATATCAACCGAATCCGCCTTGTCGTCCGGGTGATCCTTGCACGGCCACCAGGTGCGCGCCAGGTACGGCTCCGACAAGGACGAGATCACCGGATTGCCTCCGTAAGTCTCGAACGAGAAGGCTTGGAATCCGCCCTCGATCGGATGGCCGTTGTAGTAGGTCGAGACCGTAAAGACTTCGCCGCTGTCCTTTTGAACCGGCAGATTCACCGTCACGACATTCCCGTTTCGCGTATAGGTCGCCGGGGCGCCGTCGACGCGAATCGAATCAATAATCATATTTGAGAACAGATCGATCTCGCAAAAGGTTACGCTGTCCTGGGTTGTCGTTGAAGTCATGTCAACCCCTGCGGTAATGATCTCCGTCGTGATATTGACGTTCATGTCAATGCGGTAGAAATTCACATCATATTGATATTGCGTCGGTATTGCCCCTCGCACAGCCGATTCCGCTTGTGCTTGGCGGACAGCCTCTAATCGCCTTGCCTTCGCGATTCGTTCCAAGTCGTGGGCTTCTCGAGATTCTCTAATCGCCTGTTCGATCGGAATCACCTCAAACTCATGCGCCATGATAACGGCGGTGCCGACAATCGTCAGCAGCAGAACTAAGAGTGTGAAATACTTTAGAAATCTCAACGGTGCGGGCACGAAGTCCTCCTCTGTTGATGGCACCGGGCCGGTCGCGGGGCAGGCTCAATGCGCAGGGTGACCAAAGTTGGTGACGAGGCTAAACTCACGCCTGGGCTTTTGACAGGAGTAGATCAGTCGTCGCAAGCTCGTCCACTTCTGGTGCGACGAATTTAGACCAATATACCCATTCTTGATTTTTAGTCAATAGTCGTTGTGTTGGCGCGTATGGTGTTGTCTTGTAAATAGTTACAAAGAAGACAAATATTGTGGACAGATAGGAAATTATTCGTATCGCAGCGCCACGATTGGATCAATTCTGGCCGCCCGCCATGCCGGATACATCCCGGAGATTATGCCTGTCCCGGCCGACATCACCAGCCCGATCATTGCCCATGCGGGGGAGAAGAAGTAGCGCCATTCGAGTATCGTCGTCACCACCCAGCCCAGGCCTGCGCCGAATATGATGCCGATGCCGCCCCCCAACATCGTCAAAGTCGCCGCTTCAACCAGGAACTGGAACAGGATATTTTGCTTGCGCGCCCCCACCGCTTTCCGTACGCCGATTTCCCGAGTCCGCTGCGTCACTGCGACGAGCATGATGTTCATGACGCCGATCACACCCACCAACAGCCCGACGCACGCCACCGCTGTCGCCCCCAACTGCACTTTGGAAGTAATATTCGCTACCTCATCTTTGAATCGATCCTGCGTGAGGATCCCGAAGTTGTTCTCCTCGTCGGGGCGTACCTGCCGCACCCGTCGCAGGGCGTTGATCACCTGGTCCATCGCCTCGCCAAACTGCGTGCGCGACGTCGCGCTGCACATCAGCGTCACCGAGGTCGTATTCGGATACAGGCGGTCAAAAGTTGTCATCGGGATATAAATGAAGTCGTTCTCACTGATTCCGAACAAGTCGTCAACCCGCGCCTGAACACCGATCACCGTGAACTTCCAGCCGTTGATCCGCACTTCCTTGCCTACCGCCTCTTCGTGCACATCAAACAACGCATCCGCAACTTCCGGCCCGATCACACAGACCATCGCTTCACGCCGCATGTCGTTCTCATCGATGAACCGTCCGAATGTGATCTCGCGGTTGGTAACCACCATCTGGCTTGGCCAGCAACCCCGGAAATCGTCCGGGTTGCGGATCGACTTGCTACCGTACTTGGCGATGTTGTTCATCGCGCGTTTCTGCGGCGCCACCGCCTTGACCAGCGGACACCATTCCTCGATCGCTTCGGCTTCGAGCATCGTGATATCTTTGCGCCGCCGCTGCTCCTCGGTCAAATTGTCAAAATCAGTGTGTTCATCCCATTGCGTGATGTACATCACGTTGCTGCCGATCTTGTCGATTGAGGACTCGGCGTATGCGGTAAAACCGTCCATGATCGTGTTCACCAGGATCACTGCGCCGACACCAACCATGACCCCGATTATCGTCATCAGACTGCGGAACTTGTTCGAGCGTACGGCATCCAGTGCCAGCCGCATCCCTTCGCGCGTCTCCCAAACACGCTGCGTCCATTTAGTCATAGCTCAAGGCCTTGATCGGGTCAAAACGCGACGCGCGCACCGCAGGATACATACCAAAGAATAATCCCACCGCCATCGAGATACCGAACCCCAGCGTGATCGCCAGCGTGGTCGGCGTGACATAGATATCCAATAGGGAAGTCAGCACCTGCTCGCCGATCATCACGCCAAACAGAATCCCGGCCGACCCGCCCAACAGCGAGAGGATCGTCGACTCGTACAGGAATTGTATCAGGATATGCCGCCGGCGCGCGCCGATCGACTTGCGAATACCGATTTCCCGGGTCCGCTCCGTTACCGAGATCATCATGATATTCATGATCACGATCCCGCCGATAATGATCGACAGCAGCGGCAGCGAAATCATCACCACGCGAAATCCGCGTGTCAGGTCGTTGATGAAGCTCAGTATCGCATCCGGCGTCATAATCGTAAAATCATCCGCATCGTCGTATGAGATATGCCGCGCCGATCGCAGCACCGTTCGTACCTGGTCCATCGCCGGTTCGCGCCGTTCCATCGAAACTGCGCTGATCACGAGATTGACCGGATTGCCCGGCTGCTTGTAAATCTTCTGGTGCGTCGACAAGGGAATCGCAATAAACTCGTCCATGTCCTCGCCCAGCATCCCGCCCAGTTCCTCCGCCACGCCGATCACGACAAACTCGTTCTGTCCGATGCGAATTCTCTCGCCGATCGCGTTCATCTCCTCAAACAGCCGTTCTTTCACCCGTTGCCCGATAAACGCGACCTGCTTGCGCCGGGCATCATCTTCCCAGGAAAGATAGCGGCCCGCCGCCACGTCCAGATCTCGCATCGCAAGCATGTTTGGTGTGTGTCCCTCGACCGACACCCACGGCATCCGCGTGTCCGCATATTTGACCATGTCCGATCCGTAGGCTTCCGCTCCCACTTCCGCACAATCGGGACAACCCTCCTCAATCGGCTCGATCAGTCCGCGCGTCAACTTCCGCCGTTTCATTCGCTCGAGGTATTCCTGCATCGTTAGACCGAAACCGAAACGCGTCACCATGAACGTGTTCGAACCCAGCGAAGCAAACGCGTCTTCGAGATTATTCTGCATCCCCTCAACCGTCGATACGATCGCGATTACCGAGGTTACCCCCATCGTCATCCCCAGCACGGTCAACGCCGAACGCAGGCGATTCGCCCACAGCGCAGCCAGTGACTCTTTGATCAGCGAGAAAAATACCATAGCGCAGCGTCTTGTGCCAAACCGTCGTCTCTACTTCTCATTCATGCGGTCGAGCGAAGATTGCTCGATCGTCACGGCTTCACCGGCCTTGATCTTGCGTAAAGTCTGGTAGGAACCGGATATCACCGTGTCGCCCGGAGTTACGCCCGACAGCGCGACAATATTGCGTTCATCCGCGATCCCGGTGCTTATCTCGACGAATTCCGCTTTCCCGCCGCGGATCACGAATACCCCCGTCTTCTTGGTCTTGTCGCTTTTCTTGCGCGAGCCGGCCTTGTCGGTCGCGGGATCAGCTTGAGCAGCGTTGGCCTGTTGCACCAGGCCGCCATCTTCTTGCTTCGCCTCAGCTCTTGTCTTGAGTGAGTCAGGATCAAACTCCCGCGTAACTAATGCTGCGTAAGGAACAAGGAGGGCGTCCTCAGCCTGGCTGGTTGTAATGTCTACCGTCGCCGACATCCCGGGACGGAAAGTCACTTCAGCGGCGTCAAAGCGCACCTTGACGCGAAAACTGGTAGTGTAATTGTCGGTCCCCTGGCCCGCCACCAGCGCCGAGTTGCCGATCTCCACGACCGTGCCGACAAAACTCGTGTCGCGGAACGCGTCCACCTTAATCTTGGCCTTCTGCCCGATCCCCACCTTGGCAATCTCGCTCTCGTCTACGTCGATCTCGACCTCAAACACCGACAGGTCGGCAATCGTCATCAGCGTCTGTCCCTGTGTGAATGCCGTCTGGGCCTGGGCGATTTCCCCGACTTCGACGCTCAGATATGTCAGTACACCGTCCATCGGGGCCCTGATCGATGTCTTGGAAAGATTGTCTTCGGCCTTTTCCAGTCTGGCGCGCGCCGTTTCTACCTGTGCCAGCGACGCCCTGTAGTTGGCCTCCGAGTTTTCAAAGTTGTAGCGAGCCGTGCTCGCGGCATTCTCCGAGCCAAGATTCTGCTCATAGAGCTTTCGCTGCCGCTCGGCTTCCAGCTTGTCGATCTCCAATTGCGCCTTACCCGCCTCCGCTCGTGAAGATATCTCGTCGAGGCTATAACGCGCCTGCGACACATCCGACTGCAGCTGAATCGTGTCGAGTAATAACAATAGGTCGCCGCGCGCAACCAGATCGCCCTCTTTGACATAGATCTTGATGATCTGGGCCGATACTTCCGCTGTGATGTCGACCTTGGTCTGCGGCTGGATGCGACCCGAGGCCGATACGATTTCTGAAATATCATCTCTATACGCCAGATCGGCCTGCACTGCCGTCGCCTCATTGCCGGAGCCCATGTTCATCGCAATGACCAGGATCAGGACAACAACAACACCTAGCGTGATAAAAAGCGCCTTTTTCGATCGCCACTTAAAAGCCATGGGGGACTCCCTAACAAGACAACACGTTATCGAGACTATTCAATCATATATGACTGCCTCCGCATCCCAGATGTTTCAGCTTCCTCAGAAGTTCTTCTCGCTTTCTGCCTTCGCTGTCAGTCGGCTCCTGGCCATCACAGCCGCACCGGACGTCACTCTCGAGCCGCCGGAAAATGTGATTGCGCCGCCTTCCGTTCGTGCCTATGCTGAACCGAGAGCTAAATGGGCCACAATGTCTCAACTAAAGGAGTCCGGTCTATGCACGATGTCTGGAAAAACCTGGTCTGGCAGCAATTCGGAGGCAGCATCGATATGCTGGAGAATGCAATTCGTGCCTGCCCCGAGAAACTTTGGTCTGATCGTTCGCGCAATCCTGAGTTCTGGTACACCGCCTTCCACGCCCTCTTCTGGCTCGATCTCTACCTCTCGCCCTCCGAGCATGGATTCGCCCCGCCAGCTCCCTTCGGTCTGGAAGAACTCGATCCCGCCGGCGTTCTGCCCGATCGGGTCTACTCAAAGGATGAATTACTCAGCTATTTAGAGCACGGGCGCCAAAAATGCCGCCGTACCATCGCGGCTCTGACCGAGGAGTCCGCCCACCAGGCGTACCGCGATTTCGGTCAGAGCGACTTCAGCTTCGCCCAACTGCTGCTCTACAATATGCGCCACGTGCAACATCATGCCGCCCAACTAAATCTGCTTCTGAGGCAGCACACCGACTCGGCGCCAACCTGGGTAAGACGGACGAAGTTGCCGCTCAAAGAATAACCCATCGCCAGGAATCGGTTCGGAATCCGGCGAATCTATCCTGCAGTCAGCCTTCAGTAGGGCAATGAAACTTCATTCCTGCCCTTGACAGCCCTCCCCGTCTGGCTATATTCATTCCAGGTAACTCTTCTAAAATACGGTCGCAAAGTCCACAATTTCCCGTCTGCCCGGTTGCGGCAGGGAAGGGAGTCAGGTCATGAATCATTGGTCAAGACCCGCATGGCTGTTTGCCATCGCATTGCTGGTAACCGCTTCTGCCATGGGCCCGGTCGGTGAAGCCTCACCCCGCGCCTGGACTATCGTGGCAACCTATGAGATTCCGGAGGGCGCCTCTGGCCTCGCCTGGGATGGTACCAACATCTACTTCGGCATCTATGGTGTCAACGGCAGCAACGTCTACCGACTGAATCCCTCCAACGGTAGCTATGTCCTGCAATGTACCGGCACGCACGAGGATGCATACGGTCTCACCTTTGACGGCACCAATCTCTGGACCACCGATCACCCCAGTTCTTCGCAGCCGGCCAAGGCAATGCAGTTTTCTTTGAGCGGGTCGTTGATTACGCAGTTCAATCTGCCCGTGACATACATGTCCGGCATTGCCTACGACAACGGCAACTTCTGGGTAACTCGGTATTATCCCGACCCCGGAACCGTCTACAAGGTGAACTCCGCTGGCACCGTCCTTAAGCAATTCGCCGCTCCCGACAATCAGCCCTGGGACATCTGCCTGGCGAACGGCAACCTCTGGATCGCCGACTACTGGGGCGACATGCTCTATCTTGTCGACAGCACGACCGGCGCGCTGCTCGACAGCCACGCCGCCGAAGACGTCGATCCTGCCGGAATTGTCTGGGACGGCACACACCTTTGGTACTGCGACAACGGCGGCTCGAATAGTTTCGACAAGATCTACAAGATCAATCTCTCCGGCGCCGGGACTCCCGATATCGAAATCCCCGAAACAGATCACGACTTCGGCTCTGTGGTCCTTACATCGCCCGCGACCTGGCACTGCATCGTCCAAAATGTCGGCACTGCCGATCTACAAGTTGATAGCATGCTCATCAGCGGTCCGGCGAGCGTAACGAGTTCCGCCACCTTTCCGATGCTGATCGCAGCCGGCAACGTTGATACCATCTCGATAGTCTATCAACCCACGGTGATAGGGGCCATCTCTGCGACTGCGACGGTATTCTGCAATGATTTGATTACACCCACGGTTGGCCTGACCATGAGCGGTTTTGGCGTCAACTCCGGTCCCGATGCCACCCCCTTGGCCGATGAGCACGAGTATGGTAACGTCCGCATGCGTTCTTATCCACTCTGGACTCTGCTCATTCAAAACACAGGTACAGAACCTCTCTCAATCAGCTCCGTCTCGTCGACCGATCCGCAGTTCACAATCGACTCTCGCCTGGTGTTTCCGATCGTCGTCGACTTGCTCGACACGCTGCGTGTACCCATCTGGTTCTATCCGCAGGCCCCAATTACTTACAAGACGACTATCATCATTGCCAGCAACGATCCCACCAGCCCGGCTCAACTCGACCTCGGTGGTACCTGTGTCTTGGAGATGCAGGAACTCGGCGACACGCTCTGGAGCTACACCGTCGACACAGGCTTCGACAACAGCCCCAAGGCAATCATGCCGATTGCTGATGTCAACGGCGACTCTATCCCGGACGTGATCATTTGCACCGAAGACAATTATATTCGCGCCTTTAATGGCAACGCCTCCGGCAGCGGCGATATCATCTGGGAGCATTATATCTCGGGCGGCTCGATCTATAATCAGAACAGCTTGATCGTCATCCCGGACATTGACGAGGACGGCTACCCCGACGTGATTGTCGGCTCCTCCTGGGGCGGCAGGCTAATTCGCGCCATCTCGGGACGATTCGGCACAACCATCTGGACCCACACGACCACCAACTACGGAGATGGCGGTTCAATCTATCAAGTTGATGCCCGCTTCGACTTCAACAACGACGGCTCTGTCGATGTCCTCGCCGCCACCGGCGACGATGGCAATGACACCGGTCCTCGCCGTGTCTATTGCTTAAACGGGCTCTCCGGCGTGCCCATCTGGGAATACCCGGTCGGCGCACCGGTCTTCGGCGTCATCGGCGTCTCTGACTTCACCGGCGATGGTCGCCCCGATGTTGTCGCCGGCGCATCCAATGCCCTCGAAACACAAGGTATCGCCTATGGCCTCAATGGTGTCAACGGCGCCTTCGTTTGGAGCTACCCGACTCCCGGCTCTTCCGTCTGGGCGATTGAACAACTTGGAGACGTCAACGGCGACACGACTCCCGATGTCATGATCGGCGACTTCAGTATCACAACCGGCAACCTTTTCATCCTTAACGCCCGCACCGGCGGCATGCTGCATCAGCAGTCGGCAATCGGCTCCGTCATTCGCCTCGAGCCGATCGGCGACATCAACAGCGACGGCTATGTCGATATCATGCCTTCACACGCCGCTGCAATGGCCTATGCGGTCAACGGCAAGGACTGCAGCAACATCTGGTCGCAACCGCTCCCCGACAAACCCTGGTGCGTTTCTGCCGCCAATGACCTGAATTCCGATGGCTTCAAAGACATCATGCTCGGGACATTGTTCAGTCAGAACTACGCCAGCTTCGTTAATGCGGTCGGTGGCGCTACCATGCTCAGCATCCCCTTCTCGTCGCCCATCGATGCGCTCCATTCGATCCCTGACATAGTCGGCGACGTCTCCATGGAAATGGTAGCTGGCGGCCGGGAAGGCGAAATCGTATGCTTCTCCGGCGGAACGGCGGCCTCACCCAATCAGGCTCCGTTGCAGGCCTCCGATCCAGAGCCGGCGGATGGTGCTCCCAACGTGCCAACATCGGCTGTGCTTTCCTGGACCGGCGGCGACCCCGATGCTGGAGATGTCGTGTTTTATGATGTCTACCTTGGCACTTCACTGCCGCTCAACCTGGTTAGTCCAAACCAATCGACGACGACCTTTGCACCCGGTGCCCTGCAGGACGACGAGACCTACTTCTGGCGTGTTGACACCAAAGACCAGTTGGGCTTGATGACCGGCGGCACTACCTGGTCATTTTCGACGGCCGCGGGCTATCTCTGCGGCGACGCCGACGGCAGCGGCATCATCACAATCTCCGATGCAGTCTACCTGATCGGCTACATCTTCGGCGGTGGCCCGGCGCCCAACCCCCTGGCGGCCGGGGACGCCGACTGCACCGGCATCGTCACAATTTCCGACGCCGTCTACTTGATTAGCTACATCTTCGGCGGCGGCCCTGCGCCTTGCGCCACTTGCCCCTGATCAAATCTGTTCCTGGGTCGGAGTCCCTTCCCGGACTCCGGCCCTCCTATTTAGGCGAGCACGCCCGAGAACCTTCAACAATTGCGGCTATTCGGTAAGCTGCAGAAGTACTTGCTAACTCGATTCAAGCAGATTATCGTGTAATCTATCGATTTATCTCACTACGAGGCATTCGGTGACGATCAATATCTACGCCGCGTGGATCGGGCTCTGTCTGGCCTGTTTGGCAGGTATGGTTGCGGGGTTGTTTTTTCACCGCGAGGATTTTCTCGGTGGCTACGGAAGCTGGGCACGCCGGCTTATGCGTCTCGGCCACATCTCTCTTTTCGGTCTGGCATTCGTCAATTTCATCTTCTACGCAACCTGCCGGTTCCTTGACCTCCAAGCCGGGCTGGCCTTGGTCTCAACTCTCTTCATCATTGGCGCGGTAACGATGCCTTTGGTCTGCTACACAGCGGCATTCTATCGCCCCGTCCGTAATCTCTTCTTCATCCCGGTGCTGTCGATCACTGGCGGCGCCGTCATCTTTACTGTCAAAATTCTCGAGGCATCCTTATGAACATCGGCTTGATCGCTATGAGCGGAATTCGCGTCCTCGACCAGCAACTCGTCGAAGTTGGTCTCACGTTGCCGGGCTTTCTCGAACGCAGCCAAACCATCGCCTCGCTACCCAGTCTCGGCTTGCTCACCTTGGCCGGTATGACCCCGCCGCACCATCACGTCGAATATCTCGAAGTCCCCGACCTGAAATTGCTGGATGGCGTTCCTGCTCGTTTCGACCTGGTCGCGATCTCCAGTTACAGCGCCCAGATCGACGAGGCTTACGAACTGGCCGATCGCTATCGCGCCTTGGGTGTTCCCACCGTGATCGGGGGGCCGCATGTTACCGTGCTGCCCGATGAAGCTCTGCAACACTGTAGCAGCGTCGTCATCGGCGAGGGAGAGGCAACCTGGCAACAGCTGCTTGAAGATGCCGGGCGCGGGCGGTTGCAGCAGCGCTACGGGACGCGCGAATGTGACTTCGATCTTGAAGACTCCCCGCTGCCGGCCTTCGAATTGCTCAACATCAACAGCTATAACCGCCTGACAGTCCAGACCAGCCGCGGCTGTCCCCATTGTTGCGATTTCTGCGCCGGATCAAGATTGCTCACTTCCCGCTACAAGCAGAAGCCGGTCTCGAAGGTAATCGCGGAGATCGACAAAATCTGCTCAATCTGGCCGCATCCGTTTATTGAGTTCGCGGATGACAACTCGATGGTCAATCGCAGCTACTGGAAGGAACTGCTTTCGGAACTCGTTCCGCGCCGCATACGCTGGTTTACTGAAACCGACGTCGCCGTCGCCGACGACCCCGAACTCCTAACGCTTATGCGCGAGGCTGGCTGTGCGCAGGTACTTATCGGCTTCGAGAGCCCTCGTGCTGATGAACTAACCGGGATTGAACTCAACAGTGACTGGAAATCCAAACGCGCCCCTCGTTATGCCGAGGCCATCAAGACCGTTCAGTCGCATGGCGTCACGGTTAACGGCTGCTTCGTTCTCGGTCTTGACTCGCACTCAACCGATATTTTCGACCAGGTCTACGAATTCGTCCATCAGACGGAGCTCTATGAGGTCCAGATCACGATCATGACACCGTTCCCGGGCACGTTGCTTTACGAACGGCTCTCGCGCGAGAAACGCCTGATCGCGCCGGAAAACTGGAAAGCCTGTACGCTTTTCGATGTCAATTTTCTGCCCGCGCGCATGTCTCCCGAAGAACTGCGTGCGCGTTTCCGCAAGCTGATAGCCCGCATCTACAGCGATGAGTTCACCGCCTCCCGCCGGGCAGCGTTCAAGAAAAATCTGAGGCAAGCACACCACATGAAAGGTGGATCACTGTGAACAAACGACCAATGATTGTAGCGCTCTATTACGTGGCGGCCCTTTACGACGGCATCCTGGGTCTGGGATTTCTCTTCGCCGCCCCGCTCGTCTTCGACTGGACCGGTATCACGCCGCCCAACCACTTCGGCTATCTCCATTTTCCGGCAGCGCTGTTGCTGACCTTCGGCTTGCTTTTTCTTGCCGTCGCGCGCCATCCCGAGCGCAACCGCAACCTCATCCCTTTCGGCATCATGCTGAAGCTATCCTACTGCGGCGTAGCCTTCTATCACTGGCTGTCTGCGGATATTCCCTGGATTTGGAAACCTTTTGCGATCGTCGATCTGCTGTTTCTCGCCGCCTTTGTCTGGTCCTACCGCAGCCTTCCGCGGCAATGATTTTGCTCCAGCCCGGGCGTGATGCTGCAGTACTCTTCTAAGCTTCCGAATGGGGTCGCGATGTTCCGCCCGTTACTTGTCGATGCCGACACCAATCTCGAACGGCCCCGGCTCCGTTGAATCCGGTTTTGCACTGATCCAGCGCGCGTTGTTTCTTGCTGCTGTGCCGGAATAACTATCGTTGCCTCCGCCGTCGGCAAACACGCCGAATGTATACAGAAACGCTCTTGCCCCTTGCTCGAGTCCCCGCGCGCCGCCGACATTGAATCCGCCTGAAGCTTGGTAGTTGTCGTCACCGCTCCAATCGTGAAAGATACCGATCCCCTGAAAATTGCCGCCGCCCAGGGACAATCCCGGTGCCAGATACGTGTCGTTTCCGGCGCGCTCGTTAAGATAGCCAATCGTGAAGTCGTGCCCCGATCCCAACGACATGTTCATCGTCGCGTTGTATATGTCATCTCCGGCAAAATCGTCAAGATACCCGATCGCGAAATGCGCCCCTGACCCGAGCGCGTACCAAACACTGTAGTAGTTGTCAGCGCCATCGCCGTCCAGGAGCATCCCGACTGCAAACCAGTAGCCGCAACCTTGGGCAAACAACCCCGCCGAGTACCTGTCGTTGCCGGCAACATCGCACAGGATCCCTACGCCACCAGCCCAACTGTGGCCGTCAATAAAATCAGCCCGTCGCCCAAACGCTGCACCCTGCGCTAGCGACGAATTGTGCTCTTGTGTCTGTTGTCCGGGGCTGAAAAGAGTCGCGTCCTCAGCCACGTACTTGTCGTCGCCGGTAAGATTTATACACAGCCCGCAGCCTTTCGTATACCCGTAACCCTGCGATGTCGCCCAGCAGTATAAGGAGTCATTGCCGGCAACGTCTGAACAAATTCCTGCGCCGAAACTTCCGCTCCCTTGCGACAGCGTGCGCGAGCTGTAGACGTCATCCCCGCTTTGGTCAAGCATCAGCCCGACGCCGAACACACCGGCGCCCTGCGCGATATGCACAGCCTCGTAGCGATCGTTACCGCTCTTGTCGATCACAACAGCCATCCCGAGTACCGCTCCGCCGATTCCCGGCCGGGTCGAGTCCGGCGATACATAGCGGTCGTTCCCTGAGAGATCGATGATCGCGCTGAGGGGATAGTTGTTTGCATACCCGGAAATCTGGTAAACGTCGTTGCCGCCCGGATCGAGAATCAACAGCGGAGGTGTACCGTACGCAAAATCATCGTCACCGCTTGTCCCGAAGACAATCAAGCCGTAGGGCGTTGCAATCTCCGTGAAGGCTGCCGGGAACGCGCAATACTCCAGCGAGTCGGCGGCCCGCTTCAGTGCTTCACCCAGGTCCTGCGCGCCGCCGATCAAACGGTTGAAATCCAATTGTGTGGCGTACATCTCAACGACATCGTGATACTCCTGGCTGTCCGCCACGAAATATTGAAATAGTTGATTGCGAAATCGCGAGTTGGCAAAACCGAGCAGCACTTTTCCGAAACTAAACTGCGTGTCGGCCACCAACTCGTATATCAATCCGACCTTCGCCCGCATCCGCTCCAATTCCGGCTGCATCATCTTTCCGTTTCCGCGCACCAACTGCGTAAACGCCAGAGAATCGCTGGGCCGAAGGTACTTCTGGAGCGGGTCATCTATCAAGCCGCGGCGTACCGGGCAATCGATCTTGCGCCCGGCGTCCGCCAGCAAAGCGCTGATATTATCGCAAGCCACGGTGTAAGCCTCCAGATTCATCTGGCCGTACTTGGGTAGCTTAAAGGGATTTTTGTGCAGCATCGTGAAAAAGGACAAGCGCCACAAGTCGCCGCCCCAGGTGGCCATCTCGTCCTGATCGATCTTGATATCCTCCGCCGTCATTCCTAACTGCGCCATCGCCGAGTCAATCAGGCTTAGGTCTTGTGCAAGAATGGCATCAGGCGCCAGCAATAACAGCGCTGCGAGCAATATCCGCTTCATGACTTACTCCGGGTTCGATTTTTGCGTGAATATAGGCGCCACAAAGTAGTCAACAAGCGGATTCTCTTCTATCGCGTGGCCTTGACTCGTGGAGAGATCGAACTAAGATCCACCGTCCCCAAACAGATCGCCCCCAGAGACTTTGTCGCCTGACTGGTAAGTCGCCGGCCGCTCCTTGATTCGCACAATCTGATTTGCCGTCAATGCCTCCTTGATCAACTCCCGCGTCGCAGCCATGGACAAACCCAACGCCTCGCTGATCTCCGATGTCCGGTGCGGTTGCTGCAGGTACTCGACCAATCGCAACAATCGTTCGTCTGCTCGATTCGTGCCTTGGCCATCGTTCCTTGCCCGCAGCTTGCTCTCCAGTAGCTCCGGCAGAGCATCTCCCGACCTGAGCTCATCGATCGTCAGCGCCACCGCCCCGCGGCGGATCAAATGCTGATTCCCGGGACCGCTGTCAGCAGACTCACGGACGAAGAGCGGTGCGAAGCCGTGCCGTAAGTTCTCAATCGCTCCGTTCCATGTACCGCCCTTTTCGTAATCGCTGTCGACTACGAGCGCGTAGTCGGACAGGGCATAAATGATTTTGTTCCTGCCCATGGCACTCGCTACCGAAAACGGCAGCGAAGGAGAATTAGGCGTGATGACACAAAGCGAGCCGTACTCCATCAGTTCCAGCGTCTCGCGTTCCTTGATCGCACGCTCGAGACTGTCCGCGAGCACGCCCAGCGCATTGCCGCCCGCAGACACCGCCGCCCGCATCGCTTCTTGATCAATACCGCGCGCTCCGCCCGAGATCACTGTCATCCCTGCGGCCGCTGTCGCCGTGCCCGCGCCCTCGGCAAATTGCCGCGCCCCTTCGCTCATGTTGCGTGCACCAACAATAGCGATGCCGCCTTCACTGAGAAGCTGCTCTCTGCCCGCGCCAAAAACGACCATCGGACAGCGCGTCCCCAATCGTTCGACAAGCCGGGTCGGAAAGCGCACGTCAAATCGTGTAAGCATCCAGATCCCGGCACTCGCGAAACGATCCATTCGCACAAGCAGTCGATCTGCTCCGCCGAGCAAGTGCGCCAGTCGGTCGGCTACCTGCTGCTCGCAACCGAGGTGACGTATGATCTCCTCCGCCGCTAGGCCCAACAGCTCGCCCGGTGATGTTCGCGATTCACCGATTACACGCTGCCACTCTGTCGGCGTTACCGGCGCAACCACCGCCTCGTCACTCAAACCAAGCGGAGTACACAAAAGCGCCGCAGCCAGGCTATCATTACTTAGCATATGTCTCACCAGACTCCCATTCCACGCACCCTATCCCAGCCCGCTGCCGGCGTACGCGAGCGCAAACGGAAACACCTTGCCCGCTCCCGCCTCCCGCAGCAACGCTCCAGTATAGGTCAGCGTCCAGCGTGAATCCACAATATCGTCAACCAGCAGGACGGGGCCGCGCAGAATCTCTTCCCGCCGCACCTGAAACGCTCCGGCCAGATTCCGCACCTGCTGAACCCGGTTCTGCATCAGCTTCTGCTCAGCCGTCGGTTTGATTTTGACCAACACCTCCCGGTAGGGAATCGCCAGCCGGATGGCCAGACGTCTGGCAAAGTCGCTCACCAGGCGTGGGTGGCGCAGGGAAGGCACCGATGCGACCCATCCCGGGTAGGGCCGTGGTCGCCAGCGTCCAACGATAAGCTCGCAACTGGCCTCCACCAGTTCGTTTGAGAAGTTGCTGTCGCAGTACTTTCCGTCATGCACCTTCTGCCCCCAGCCGGCGTCGAAGTATTCACAAAGCGCTCGTCCCGGCTCGATCCTGAGATTCGCGCCGATCGTCGCGACCTTCCAGCGCGTCGCGCTCGCGGCCGGCCACATCTTTCGCGGTGCGATGAAATACTCCGACTGCTTCAGGAAGGCGACCGCGCGTTGAATCAACCGCGGATCAACGGTCTTCTCGATCTGTTTCCCGGTGCAGTTGGCGCACTTGCCGCAGGGCACGCAGTGTGGATCGTCAAGCGCATTCCCGATGAAACTCATGTAACAGCCGTCGTATGCGCACAGCTCCTTCATCGCCTCCATTTCGCGATAGCGCCGGTCCGTCACCATCGCCTGGTGTTTGCGGTTGATTCGCTGCGCCACACCTGAATTGATCCGATACCGGCTGCCCGTCTTCGCTACAACTTCCTCAACTTCCAGGTACTTCAGACAGCGTTCGATCCTCCCGGGCGGCTGGTTGACACAGTTGAGCATCTGCGGCAGGCTGATTCCATCGGCCGCCTGTGATAGGCTCTCCAGTATCGCATCAACAACCGGCTCAGACGGGAATGCTGTCTCAATGAAGTACGAATTGATCTTGTCATCTTCCGCCCCATGCAGCAATACCACCACGGCATGGTCAATCGCCCTCCCCGCGCGTCCGATCTGTTGATAATAGGCAACAATCGAACCGGGACGCTGAAAGTGTATCACGAAACCGAGATCGGGTTTGTCATAGCCCATCCCCAGCGCCACGGTCGCTACCAAAGCCTTCACCCGATTACGCAACAGCATTTCCTCACGCTCCTGGCGCAAACGATTATTCTCCGCTTCGTCATCGGCAAGGGATGCATGATAGGGAAGGGCGGCAATGTTGTTCTGGCTTAGCCATGCCGCAACCTGCTCGCAATCGTGCTTCGTCAGGCAGTACACTATTCCGGAGCCGGCAAACGACTCCAGGTTTTGCGCTAGCCAACCAAGACGGGCGGCATAAGAGGGAAGCTCGACAACCTCCAGATGCAGCGACTCGCGCAACAACGGCCCGCGAACGACCTTAAGATCAAGCCCAAGTTGCACCGAAATATCTTCAACCACCCGGTCATTGGCGGTCGCCGTCGTTGCCAGAATCGGAGTAGTTTCAGGAAGCATTGCCGCAAACCTGCGGATGCGGCGGTAATCGGGGCGAAAATCATGCCCCCAGTCCGAAATGCAGTGCGCCTCATCGACCACGAACAGGCCGATGCCGTTTTTCAGGGCAGGCAACACTTCGGCACAAAACTCGTCGTTGGCCAGGCGCTCCGGCGAGATTAACAGCACGTCGCAGGAGTCACCAGTAAGCAACCCACGAATTCGCGGCCACTCCTCGCGATTCGTCGAGTCGATGTTGTACGCCCGAATGCCAATCCTCTCCGCCATCGCAATCTGATTCCTCATCAGCGACAACAGCGGACTGATCAGGAGCGTCGGCCCTGCTCCGCTCTCGCGCAGCAGCCGCGTCGCGATGAAATACACGAAACTCTTGCCCCAACCCGTCTTCTGAACCACCAATTGCCGTTCCCGGCCGCGAGCGCAATTGATGATGCACTCTAACTGCCTCGCACGAAATCGCGCGCTGGGATCACTTAGCATTTGCTCAAGGAGTTTCTGCGCCCTTTGCGCCCACATTGCATCCCCCAACGGCAATCGCCGTGGTCATCGAATCACAAAATCGCTCGATTGTCAGCTTCGCAGAATTAGCAAATATTGTCAATCACATTTGGAGCACGTTGCAAGTACCAGCGGCTGCGGCAAATCGACGAGTGACCGTCAGTGCCAAGTGAATCGTAGTAAACTGAGGGCGCAAACCTCCGATTTCATGAATTGTCGCGCGCCCCGGCACTCGAATAAGTATCTTAGTCGACACCTGCAACTATGGAGAACTAGAATTGACCTCGATTCATAGACCCATTGACCCCAGTCAGATTCCGGACAATCTGATTCGTCTGGTGGCGTCCGACTGGATGTTGATAACAGCCGGTGACATCACCAGCTTTAATACCATGACCGCTTCCTGGGGCGCCTTCGGTGAACTCTGGAACAAGACAGTCTGCATCTGTTTTGTGCGTCCAACGCGGCACACTTATCAGTTTATCGAGCGCACGGAGCTGTTTACTCTGACGTTCTTCGAGGAGACGTCTCGCGAGATTCTCAGGTATTGCGGTTCGGTGTCAGGTAGAGATGTCGACAAAATGCAGATTGCCGGGTTAACCCCGGTGGCATCGAGCCAGGGATCAGTCTATTTTCAAGAGGCACGACTGGTGATAGAGTGCCGCAAAATCTACTGCGATGATTTGGATCCAGGTAGATTCCTCGATCCCTCGATCGAGCAGAACTACCCCCGCAAAGACTATCATCGCTTCTATATAGGGGAGATCCTGTCTTGCCTTGAGAGACAGCCGGAAGAGATGTTGCTGAGACGCTCTTAGAAAGCCTCGCAGATTGGGGCGGCAGAACCATCTCCGCCTCTGCCGCATGCTCAAGCGGGCGGTATTGACGTTTCATCGCTGTAGCCAAAGCAGCGACGAATCGCGATTAGTCCCTGGGAGCACTGCCCTCAGTCTTGCCGCGGGAAACTCCAACAGTCACAGTGCTTCCCGTGAGATCTTTGTCGATGAAGCCGGCAATGGAGGCTTCGCCCTCGCCAGGCTACTGATGCGAATGTTCACGAAAACCCCATACTGTGTCACTGAGTCAGTCGCGCCACGGCTGCAGGCCTCTGCCAATAAGCAAGACGCCCGGAATCTCGCGATTCCGGGCGTCTTGTTCAAAATGAAGTGACAGCCTGCCGGCTATTTTCCACCACAGGGAGCCGGCCCCCCGGTGAAGATATACGAAATGAGATAAACGGCGTCAGAGATGTTCACGATGCTGTTGCAATCGGCATCTCCTGCTTCCATCGGCTCCGGTGCCAGGCCGCCGGTGAAGATGTACCCGATCAGGTAGACCGCATCGCTGATGTTCACGATCTCGTCGCCATTTGGATCACCAGCCATGTAAGTGTCCCCTACACGCAGCGTGACGGGAATCTCAAGCAGCGGCAATATCGGATCATTCGAGGTAACCTCGATCGCGCCGCCACAGGTGCTGTCACCCATGTCGAGAGCATCAAAATACAGCCAGATATTCGCCGACGAGTTCGGTGCAATTTCTCCCGCCATCGGACTGGCATGCAGCCAGGTCGGAATCGGATCGCCCAGCGCGATCGCCAATTGATTGTGCAGGTACGCCGCGTTGTAGACGACCATGAGTCCGTCGCTGCCGCCCGCATCCTCCATACCGATCGTGCAGCCGAGGACGTCGAACCCCGGAGCAATCGCTTGGTACTGGATCTTCACGTTGCCGTCCTGCGCTAAGATCACCTGTGCCGTGATGACGTCGCCGGGATTCACCAGGCTCTCGTATTCCGGGTAGTTCAGGAACGAAACCACTAACTGGCCATCAACGAACTGGTACACCACGCGTCCGCCGGGGTTGTCGGCGTCGGCAATGTTCAGATCATCCCAACACCAGGCAATGATATTGTTCGGCGTCGCCGTGTTCGGCAGTCCGGTGTTGTTGCGGCTGCCGAAATCGGTGGTGGCGCCGAATCCGATGAAACCATTCCCGCTCACATAGAATTCGGTGTAGTTGTTGCTATAGAACGGGAAGGTAAAGCCGATTGGGAACGGTCCGACGAAATTGTCGTCGGTCAATCCCGTGATGTCGGTACCTGTCGACGCGATGTCGATCCACTCGTACTGCGGACCTTGCGGATCATCGGAGTCAATCCAGATATTACCGGCGCCATCAGGACCGCCGCTTCCCTTCGTGACCTCGGCGAAGTACGGCTCTTCTGTCGTACCCTTGTCGGATTCATCGATTCGGTAACCGAGCGGCACGGGCGCGGGTTCTGCCGTCGCTTTTGCCAGCACCGGCTTGCCGTAAGTCTCGCACAACAACTCGAAACTGAGCTTCCCAAGTCCGGTGTTGTTAATCGCAACCGCCACGGAATCGCGGCCGCCGATCGGGATCGACTCGCTGACCGAACTCGGATTCACCGCCATCTGCGGTGCGTGTACATGCAGCCCGACATTGACATTGCCGGTCGCATGAGTCGGATCATTCGTCGCGTACGCCAACAGACCCGAATAGTCACCCGGATTCATGTTCGTGGCGTTAAACGTCACTGGATACACCAGGCTATCGCCGATCGGTATGTAATACTGGGTCGTCGCGCACTGGATCCAGCTCACTCCCGGCGTGAACCTTACCCGCAGCGTCGCCTCGCCAACATTCCTGATCACCAGGTTCTGTTGGTGCTGAGTGTCTTCAACAAGGCTGTCAGCAAGCGAAGTCGTCGACATCTGCATCGTCGCCGTAGCACCGGAACCGCTGACATAACCCTTCAACGAAATGTCATCGATGCTCCAGCCGTTGTACTGCACGGAACCGTCGGTCGGACCCAATCCGAACCGAATCTGGAACTCGGGATTGTTGTCCGCCACCGCGGTCAGTTCGTATACCGACTCCGTCCAGGTAGCTTCGCTGTTCGTCGCGCCGTTCGCATAGAGCTGTATCCATTCGGTTCCGTTGAAGACCTCAAGATACGCATGGTCGTACGACGACGACTCGCAACCCAACTGGTGGTAATAGGTCATGAAAATGCTGGTGGCATTGCTGCAATCGATAATCGGCGAATAAACCCAGTTCGTTGCGCTGATATTGGCGCTGTAGGAAGCGCTCGTCGTCAGGTCGTTGCCAAGAATCATGTTCTCCGGACCGGGAGTATGGTCATCCGACGGGTCGGGACTTCCCGATGTTCCAGTACCGCCGATCGCCGGACCAATCTGCCACTCGGAAGTGCTGCCCAATCCGGTCCAGCCCTGTTCGACCGTGAAGTCTTCCAGGAAGAACACCACCCGGTCGCCCACTGTGATCGAGAAGTACTGCGTCACGGCGAATCCGCCGCTGCCGACGATGTCCAGCTTGCAATTTACGCCGTGCCCCATCGGCGTGTTGGCTGCGGCACTGACGGTGAAGACATCGCCGCTGTTCGACGCCGTACCGCCGTTTGCAGCTATCGTGCCAAACGTACCGTTCGCATCACTAATGGTTAGATAATTGTCGAGTTCGCTGATCGTGGCCGTTGTATTGAAAGCCGTCCCCGTGCCGTTGTTCTGTACGGTCACGACAACGTTTGCTGTCTCCCCCGGGTCGATCATGCCATTGTTGTTACCTGTCGGATCGCTGACCGCGAACGAGACATACACCACGTTCGGCGCGTGCACCGTCACTGTGAATGAACTCTCCCAGGTATCTTTCTCCGTCCCGTTTGCGGTCACAGTGAACGTCACTTTGTGGCCGTCGGGAGTCAACGGACTTACATTAAAGGCGAAAGCATCGGCAATATTGACGTTGCCAAAATTCCCGGCAATCGAACCATAGTTTTCGGAATCATCAGTGATCGTAATGTAAGAGTCTTCTGCCGAGAGCGTCGCGACGACGTCCTGGGCGTCATCCGGACCGACGTTCTGAAGCTGCAGGCCCAGCACGATCGATTCGCCAAAGTCAATCAAGCCGTCGCCGTTTCCGGACGCGTCGTTGATCGCGTGACTCTGGTAAATGACGTATGGACCGGATGGCGCAATCACCTGCACCGTGCCGATATACGGAACGCGATTCTGCGCCGTGACAATGACATCAGCAGTCACCGGCTGGTCAAACGGCGTCACCGCCATTTGCACCATTCCGGTCTGGTCGACATAACCGGCGCCATGAAGCACGCCGTTGGCCGACAGACCCACATACGAACCCGGATCGGCATTGACCGTAAACGTCGTGGAGGTCATCAGCAGCGAACCCGCATAGCTGACGTTATTCACCGTCGGGACTCTCAGGTAAGTCGTTACCGACGGGTCGCCCATCAAGTGGTACATCTCCCAGTAGTAAGCCTTACGCGAACTGCTGGACTGCTGTACCGCCAGGTTGCCACACATATTGATCGCGTAGTTCGTCACGTAGTGCGACGACACCGGTTCGCCATGATCGTGGAACATCCCGTCGTAGGCACCTAGCTTGGTCGCATCGTACGGTGGACCGGCGGCCACAACCGCCTTGCCGCCGCCGACACCCCACCAGTAGTCTTCATCCCAGTACGAGTTGTTGCTCGCGCCGATATAGCCCACGCCGCCCTTATTGGCTGCCTGCAACCAGGCCTCGGCAAATGACGGCGTGCTCTCTCCAAACGTGCTCGACAAACAGCAGTTGCCGATGCCCAGCCCGTACTTGTGCGCGTTCGTCAAGTTATTGATATCGCTGACCGTGAACGACGGATCACCCCAGCTGTCGTGCCCGCAATGCGCGGTGTAGTTCGCAATGCCCACACCATTGCTGACCGAGGCGATTACCGCCGCCGAAGCACCCGGAGCATCCGATGCCGGATAAAGCCACACATGCGGCGTGATCCCGTGGGCGGCGTTGAAGTAAAGATTGGTACCGTAGTTGATCTGGCCGTTACCGTAAGTCGGCGCATACGACGCGTCGACACCGGCAATCAAAGTGACCTCATTCAGGTACGCCGGATTCGGCATCGTGTACTGCTCGTATTCCAGCGTCTTGTCGATTTGTGGTTGAAGCTGCGCCGTATTCTGCGCGGAGAAACGGCCGTAGTAGACTTCTGGAATATTGTCACCGGTGTATTCGGCATAACGCAAATCGGTAATATGCGAGCCCGCCGAGCCGGACCAGGCCGGAATCTGCGGTGTGTCGCCCACAAACAGCACGAAGGTCGGCGCCGGATCCTCAACCGTGCCGGCAGTATACAATCCCTGGAGATAGGTCTTAATCGCCGTCGTCGTCGAGCCGATGACGTCGGTGTAAGCAACGATGACTTTGAAGCCCTTCTTGATCTTCCAGGCGATCAACGGCTGCAACTGCGCCTCGAACATCCGCGCCGACACGATCACCATCTTGATCGGGTACTTCGTGAGATCGGCCTTCTCGTTTAGCGCCAGCATCTCATAGTTGGCCAGTTGCGCGTAGGCCGCCTCAAAGGCTGGCGAATAGGTCGCTTCAAACTGCTTCTGGGTCGCAGTCCAATCGGGATGATCGAAATTCAACCGGACCGTCACCTGCTTTTGCACACGGATCCGGTTCGTCGTCGCGTCGTACTCAATCGGTGCAACCGATACATGAGCTACGCGAAGCCCGCGCATCACACCTTCGATCGAAGTGGAGGTCACCGGCAGGGAATAGTACCCGGCTTGCTGATACACCGCCTGCTTGAATTCGAACGGCACCGAGTTCGGGTCGTCCGACTTCGATAGCGAAGGCTGGGCGGGCATAATCACGCTCGTAACTCCATATGTCGCCAGATCGTACTCTGCCGTCTCGGTGGACAACACCTCCGCCTTCAGTTCCGCTCCTTCCGGGACGGCAATCAACTGATTGGCGGTCGGCAGCGCCGGCTCACCCACGCGGCTCGAAAGATCCAGCCCCTTCGCGCTCAAAACGGTAAACTCGCCCGCCCGCGTTGTCACCGGGACAATCTCCAACTCGCCGACATCCACACGAATCGTCATGCCTGTCGGGTCGTGTCCCAGAATCGTAATTCCACTGTTGGCATCGCTCACCTTGATCGTGTTGGCTGCCAACGCCGTTGCTGATAACAATACCAGCAATAGCAGACTCACCTTGGTAGCAAGCTTGCTCAAAGGTACCTCCAATGATGCTTGGGATTCTTGTTGGGGATTCCCAATAATTGAGTGAAACCGGAAATGTTGCGTCATTCTCAACGGCTGTAAAAAACGTGCAAGTAGCTCATTTCAATATAGTAAATCGAGTATTAAATCCAACAAGTAAATGGAGTTTTTTGTCGCTTCCGCAAGTCCCAAAGCGCACCGCCTGCCTTGATGCCGGTTAGGAGCTGTTAACTTCCAAACTTGCGGCTGAGGCCGTAGCGGCTCGGGAGCTGTTGAGTGGAATTTTCTGCTCGAGTGAGAGATTCTGCTGGTGTTAGGGCTGGATTCCGGAGAGATTCTGTTGGTGTCGTATCGAGTTTACATCTTGCGTTGTGGAGACGGGACTTACTATACCGGCCAAACAACTAACCTTGACAAACGTCTTGAACTGCACTCCTCCGGCCGTGGCGCCCGCTATACGCGCGGTCGCGGCCCTCTCAAGTTGGTCTATCAAGTGGGTGTTGAGACTCTGCGCGAGGCTTTCGTTCTTGAAAGGAAGATCAAGCGCTTGCCCCGCACCGGCAAAGAAAGACTAATCGCATCCTTTGAAGTCGCTTGCACAAGTCCTCAAGATTCGAGAGGGAAGAAGCAGAAGACGAAGCGGCGATCTCAAGAGCGTACGCAGTGATGCACAACTTCCTGCGCCCGCAGAAAGCTCTCGGCGTCCTTGCCGCTCAACATGGCCATCGTCGCGAGAAACCCCGCTTCACTGCACGTGTCTGATACAACCGTCACACTCCGCGGCGCATCCGCTACCGGCCATCCTGTGCGTGGATTGAGAATGTGCCCCAGTCGTTTTCCGCCGACCAGGCAGAACCGCTTGCTGTCCCCGCTGGTCGCGACAGCGCCGTTTTGTAGTTCCAGCGATCCCAGAATGGCCCCGTCCTCTCCCGGCTTTTCGATACCGATCACCCAGGGTTCGCCAGGGCGGTCCGGTGCCAGGCAGCGGATATCGCCGCCAAAGTTGACCATTACCGGGCGCAAGCACGCGCGAAAGACAAGGTCCGCTACTCGATCAACGGCGTATTCCTTCCCAATCCCGCCAAAATCAATCTCCATTCCGGGAAGCAACTGGATCGAGTCGCTTTTCAGCGCTACTCTATCCCATCCCACCAACTTCAGTAATCCCTGAATCTGCTCTCGATCGGGAGCAAACTCCCCGCCGTCAAATCGCCAGGCCCGCCGGAGAATGCCCGAAGTTACGTCGAACAGCCCTTCGCTCAGTCCGAAGCACTGCTCAGCGTAATGCAGTAGCTTGTGAGTTTCTTCATCAAGAGCTACCGCCTTGCCTTCGCTGTTATTGATCCTGTGGACAATGTTGTCCTTGAGGTACCGGCTGTATTTCTGCTCGATCCGCTTGGTCTCATAAAAGGCGAGCGAGGCCAATTTCTCGACCTCGCTCTTGTCGTTTGTCTTTATCAAGACCTCACAGGGGCTCGCCATAGCGGTGAATTCCACCGTCCAGTAGCCCTCGTGCCGTTGCAGCGCGAATCCCTGACCTTGCTCACAGACCACGTTCAAACCCCACTCTGAGCATGAACGCATCCATCTGCGGAAACAACTCATAGTCACGCAGCGTGCCAAAGGCTTCCGGCGGACTGCTGTCGCCCCTCTGTATGTAGTACTCTGCGCCGAAACGCGCCTGCATCAGGCCGCCAATCGGCAATACGAACTGTACTCCGGTCGTCACCGCGTCGAAGTTTGCCAGCCGATAATCTGCAGAAGCATATTGTGGCAGTTCCTGTCCGCTGACCAGAAACCACTTATAGAAGTCCGCCGCAGTTTGGTGATACCAGCGCAAATGCGGCTCGATCGCTCGCCCGCTCTTGAACTGCCAGCGGTAAAACGCCTCTACGGTATGCGATCGAACACCCCAGTTGTCCCAAAAATACCTGTAGGCAAAATCGACGGTGTTTCCGGTGAAATAGTGCCTCACCTGTCCGTACAAAGCGTGCTTGCTGCGCGACCGCGGCCGCGACTCAAACACATAATCCGTCGGCTCGCCCGCCTCCGGCGCTGCGGGACCTTCCACTACGCTGAGTATCTTGAAAGGGTCAGTCATGTAGCCCTCGGAGCGGCTGAACGAGTAGTTCATCCGGGCGACTGTCGAGCGGTTGAGCACCTGGCTGACATTGAACACCAGGTCGTACACATTCTTGTTATCTGTGCCTCGCAGGCGCGGCTGCGTTTCACCCGGTCCTGCCATCGACCCCAGTGGAATCGGTATACTGCCCTCGGGTCGAATCCGATCGCGTGAATAAGCGCCGGAAATACCGATGGTCGTGTTTTTGCGATTGAAGTCGCGCGCCAGCGTGCCGTTTACGCCATACGAAACATAATCGTACTCGTTCGAGAACTGCCCGCCAAGCGCCGCGGCTGTCGTGGAACCAATCCTGTCCGACAAGCCAATTCCGAAGCTG
Organism: uncultured Ignavibacteria bacterium; assembly: GCA_964576925.1. GTDB lineage: Bacteria > Zixibacteria > MSB-5A5 > CAIYYT01 > CAIYYT01 > JADJGC01. The sequence goes on from CAZNWJ010000010.1 coordinate 104,144, forward strand.
AAGCGCGTATCGTGGAAGGTATCGTCGAGCGGGATCTTCCCGGGAGCGATCGTATACTGCCCGCTGCCGGATGGACGAGTGAACGTCTGTACACGTTGCGCTGGTGTGGCGCCGTTCGGGGAAGCGCCGGTGAGTGCGTCGTAGGTCAGTTTGAGGTCGAGACCAAGTTCGCCTCGGAGCTGCTTTTTGATGTCAAACACACCCTCGAACGCGCTGACTCGATCCGATTCCGAGTAAAGCAAGAACGACGACTCAACCCGGTTTACCGGCTGTGCCTGTCCTGAAGCCGTCCCGAGTAGCGCCGCCGCGAACGTTGCCAGCGCACCCTTGAGCGGCGTTTTGCGGTTTAGTTGCACCCGCATCCTCCGCCGCCAAAACCACGTCCACCGCTGGAAGCTTCCTTACTGAAGTAAACGTGATCATCGATGCCGCGATCGATCGCCCCGGCATCAAGCTGCATCGTCGGTTTGGCCAGGACATCCCGCTCCCACACTTCAACCCCCATGTGCGCGCAGCCGCTCAATACGGTCAGAATCGCCAATCCGAACACAGCTGCTTTCAGCAGAGCATTGCGCGTCACTTGCCCGCCTTCTCCGCCAGCAACGCCTTGATCGACTCCTCAATCTTCAACGTGTCCTTCGGATTGAACCCGCGGTGGGATTCGCGGAAATTGCCGTCGCGCCCGAAGACGTAAGATGTCGGCATCGCCTGTAGCTCGAACAGCTTGGCCAGCTCGCCGCGCGCATCGTAAATCACCTTGAACGGCGCCTTTGTCTCGGCCAGGAACGTCTTGGCGGCCTCCGCGTCGCGATCGACATTGACGGTGATGATCTGCAGACCCTTGTCGGCATACTTTGTCTGCAGCGTCTTCATCCAGGGAAACGACCTCCGGCAAGGAGCGCACCAAGAGGCCCAGAAATCGACATAAACCACCTTGCCGGTGAGCTCTATCGAGTCAGGCAGCGCGGCCTTAATCGCCGCCAACGATTTCTGGTTGTCTTCCGAGCGGGCTGATGGCGTTAGGAAGACCAGCGTAATGACGGCGTAAAGCCCGATTTTCACAACTTGTGATCCCAATGAATTGACCTCAGCTAATGGTTTCTGAATATCGGATAGCAATCATGTAGTTTTTTATATACACTCCATATATCGACCAGTTCCCTCTCTCGGAGAGGTTAGCGCTACAAACTTTTCAACGATTTTCGCCGGCAGCGGCGTAGCAAACAATTCTTATTGCTCAGAAACTCCAAGAAATCTATCGTGATGTTATTGACTAAGATCGGAATATTGTGTTGGCGGCAGAAACACGCCACGGAGGGTAATTCAATGAAGAAACTGATGGTGGGCTTAATCCTGACTTGCCTCGCGCTCTTCGCCTGCGGCTGTATTGATTACAGCGAACTGCTTGAGATCAACGCTGACGGCACCGGCACCATGACCCTGCAGATGGTCATGCACAAGAGCTACTTTGAAGGCCTGATGGCGCTGGCGGAAATGTCCGACTCCACCGCGGATACGCCCGACAGCGTCTTCAGCTTTATGAAACGCAAGGACCTCGAAGACCGCACCAAGGCCAGCAACGGGAAGGTCAAGTTGATTGACTTCAAAGAGAACATCAGCGATTCGACGATCGCTTATGAGGTGAAATTCTCTTTCACCGATCTGCAGGAAATGCTCGCGGTCAGCGGCGATGTCGGCCAGGATGAGAGTATGGCGGCGCCTCGCTTCAAGCGCGACGTCAAGTTTGTCAAAGAGTCTTCGGGCAATTGGCACTATAGCCGCGCGCTCGGCGATTCAACCATGAATCCTTTTGCCCAACCGCAAGGCTCGGAGGAGTCGGAAAGTGTCGATCCCGAACCGGCGACGGCTGAGGACTCGCTGGCGCAAGGCATGGCGGAGGGAATGAAGGACATGGGAAAGGCGATGATGCAGATGTTTGAGGGCGCCTTCGCCGGCAGGAAAATCAAATTGGCCGTCAAGTTCCCGGGCGACATTATCGAATCCAACGCCACCAGCACCGAGGGACGCACGGCGATTTGGGAGTATGCCTTTATGGATCTCTTCAACGCGCCGCCGAAGCTCACCGCCGTCGTGAAACCGTAAGCTCCTTCTCGCGAGCAGGTTCTGCACGGTTGCGTTGGTTCGCTATCTGGCGACGCAACGGGAGGTCTTCCGATTGAAAGCCCGCGGTTGCGGCGCTCCTTGATTTCGCGCGCCGTATCCAATGATCTTTGATGTTTGCGGCAGTTGAACGCGAAATGGTGAACCGGCGCCGCGCCATGATGCACCATGGCCCGCCGCTGAGACGAAATCATTGGCCGAATCGTGCCGATTCGGCCATTTGATTTCGAGTTGAACCACTTGGCAAATTCCGCATCGTCTCCGGATCAACTCTATGATCACAGGGACACCCGCCATCCTCAATCTTCGCCCCTTCTGGTCGATACTTCTGGGGGGACTGAAGGCCGACTTGGCCGTCCAGTCACCAATTCAACTTGAGGACTCTAAGGGAGGTCTGCTTGAAATCCATGTCAGTTCGATTGAAGGTTGCCCTCTGGGTGGGTTGCTGCTTGATCCTCATCACCGGCAGCGTCGCTGTAGTCAACAATCGCCTGCAGGTCGCCGCTCTCGATAAACTGCACTCCGAGACTGTTCGCTCACTCGAGTGGTCGCTCACCCGTCATATCGAACAAATCATGCTGAATGGCGAAAATGAAAAGCTCCAGCCTCTCACCGAGGAAGCCGTCACCAATGAAATCGCTATCGAAGTGACGGTTGTCGACGCCGATCGCCGGGTTGCCCGGTCCTCCGAAAATGCCTTACTATCCCAGCCGTCGCGCGATCCGATCTGGCCAGGGGTCTTCTCGTCAACGAACGATACTACCGTTCTCATCGATCGCGACGGCATTCCGGCTGAAGCCAGTTATCGCGTGTTTCTCAACTCAAGAGACTGCGTTCAGTGCCATGACGTTGCCGAAAACAGCGTCCTCGGCGGACTGAAGATCGTCACCTCGCGCGCAGCCATTACTCAAGCCGGCACAAAGAGTTTCGTCACCAACCTCCTCCTGACTTTTGCCGCCGCACTCATATTGCTCGTCGGTATTCTAAGAACACAAAACCGCCTGATTTTCAAACCTCTGGAAAGTGTGAAGCAGAAACTGCAGCAGGCCACCAGCGGAGACATTGATCAGACGCTCGATGCGCGCAGTGACGACGAGATCGGCAGCTTCCTGAAATCACTTCAAGCACTGATCAACTACATGAAGGCCTTTATCGGTGCCTCCGCGCGCATCGCCGAAGGCGACCTGCAGGTCAAGGTCGAACCGCGCTCAGAGCGCGACGAATTAGGCCGCGCTTATCAAACCATGATTGCGCGGCTCGAAGACCTGGTTTCGCGTCTGCGCGGCATCTCCGGTAGTCTCGCCTCCGTCTCGCAGGAAATCACGAGTGTCTCTCACGACACCGCCCGCAACACCGAAGACCAGGTTAACCGGGTCCAACAGGTGTCCGCGGCCATTCAACAAATGGCGGCGACCATTGCCGAAACCAGCCGCAATACGACCCAAGCCACCGGCGCCGCCTCACAGGCCGCATCGACCGCTGCCGAAGGTGCGCGCGTTGTCAAAGAGACCATCGACGGAATGCGCCTCATCGCAGAAACCGTCAGTCACTCCGCCGACTCAATCAGCCAGCTCTCCCACGCGGCTTCAGAAATCTCCCGCGTCATCGAGGTCATCTCTGATATCGCCGACCAGACCAATCTGCTGGCCCTGAATGCCGCCATCGAAGCAGCCCGCGCCGGCGATCATGGTCGCGGCTTTGCTGTCGTGGCCGACGAAGTTCGTAAGCTCGCCGAGAAGACTAGTCAGGCCACCAGTCAGATCGTTAACATGGTCAAGGGTGTGCAGTCACAGACCCAATCCGCCGTGCAATCCATGGAGAGCAGTGTTGCAAAGGTCCACGCCGGGACCGAGCTCGCCGATCGCGCCGGTAGTCAATTGCAGTCGATCGTCGAGCTAGTCCACCAGGTCTCAAATATGATACACCAGATAGCTGCGGCAACCACGCAGCAATCCGCTGCCGCTGATGAGATCAATACCAATATCGAGCAGTTCGCCCGTCTAACCCGCGAAACCGCGACCAATGCTGAGCACTCGGCTCGCGGCGCCGAGAATCTGAATCGCCAGGCGGATGAACTCACCACCATCGTCCGGGGATTTCGAGTCTAGTTCGTCTTCCCGGTGAACGCTCTTCGCAGCGACCCCGGCCGTCGCGATCCGATCGCGCCTGCTCAGTTCCTGCCGACAGGAACCAGACCGAACTTTCCGTTTGTCGAACTCCATCAACTCGCTTACTCTCACACCTGACAATTCTGTATCATCTTTGATCCGAACCTGAATATCCAGCCGAAGCAATCCCTTCGGTTTGGCTCAACCTCTGCGAAAGGAGCACTCGATGTCTCTCGGAAAACGCGCCGTCGCCGAGTTTCTCGGCACGTTCTGGCTCGTACTCGGCGGTTGCGGCAGCGCCGTCCTTGCGGCAGCCTTCCCCAACGTCGGAATCGGCCTGCTCGGCGTTGCCCTGGCCTTTGGTCTGACCGTCTTGACCATGGCCTTCGCCATCGGCCACATCTCCGGCTGTCACTTGAATCCCGCCGTTTCCCTCGGGTTGCTGGTCGGCGGCCGATTCAAAGCAGCTGAGTTCGTACCCTATGTGATTGCCCAGGTCATCGGCGGCATCGTCGGAGCTGGCGTCCTCTACTTCATCGCCAGCGGGCAAGCCGGTTTCGATATTGCCGGCGGCCTCGCCAGCAACGGTTACGCCGAACACTCCCCCGGCGGCTATTCGCTCGCGGCCGGCCTGGTGACCGAGATTGTAATGACCTTCATGTTCCTGATCATCATCCTCGGCGCCACCGACGAGCGCGCTCCCAAGGGTTTCGCGCCGATCGCCATCGGCCTTGGCTTGACCCTGATCCACTTGATCAGCATTCCGGTAACGAACACTTCCGTCAATCCGGCCCGCAGCACCGGCCCCGCGATCTTTGTCGGCGACTGGGCTCTATCGCAGCTTTGGCTGTTCTGGGTCGGACCTTTGCTTGGCGCGGCATTGGCAGGTCTGGTCTATCGCTGGCTCGGTGGCAATAACAAAGCCTGAGACGCGACTCGCCGCCGCTTAATGCAGATGCTTAGCGAAAGATCGAACACCGGCTCTTGGACACGGGTCGCTTGTTTGCCGCTGTGCGCTAAGCGATCACATCACGGCAGGTAAGGTTTGCCGAAAACGCGACTTGACGTCATCGCCCCGGCGAATAACTTGTGGCGTTCCCGGGCGGCTTGAACCGCACGGGAACACATCCGACAGTACTCGAGAGAAGCCAAGGAGTCAGTCTGCGTAGCGAAAAATGGACATTTAACGTTAATAGTAAGCTCGATCTCAATAGTTTCTACTTTGCCTTGTGCGAGTTCTGGCTCTCTGGTCAGACCAGCCGCTCTCAAGCCTCTGCTTCGCTGGTGCAAATCGCGCGCCAGGGCCAGCCTGCGCTCGAAATGCTCCGGCGCTGCCTGCCGTTGCTCGAAAGGGAAGTGCGCCAACTTTCTGCGCCCGGCTCGGTTGCCGGGGCTCGCGCCCTGACGCAGCTCTATCTGGAAATCAAACGCCTGACGCAGGGGCACTCATACGTCAAAGTCCAGGTCTCGCTTCCCAAACGGGGCCGCTTCCGCAAGAGCACCAAAGGTCCCCTGCGTGAAGTCGGTGCTCCGGCCTCCTTCGATCGCCGCCACGTCCTCGCCGATTTCTTCTTCAAGAGCGACATCATCCCGACGATACTCAACCAGCTCGCAACTGGCGACGAACAGGCCGAGTACCTACGCGAGGTCGGCTGCGACCCCGCGCTCTTCTGCGGCAATATCCAGGTTGCCGCCCGCAAGTGGCAACTCAATATCTTCAATCATCTCGACAATCTCCACCTGGGCCCCAGTCACGCCAATCGCGTCCTCGGCGCCCGCGGCGTCGTGCTCGATCTGGCGCCCTGGCAAAACGACCTCCTCACCGTTTTGCGGCGTGATCTCGCCGACATCCTCGGCACCTACCGCCGCCTGAACGCGGCGATCGCGCACGATATCGAACAGCAGGTGATCCACGCTCTCCGGCAAGCCCGCCTGGGCTAATACGCGTTGAAGTCGGACGTTTCTCCCCGATACGTTCGCGAAGCTCCGTTCCATTCCGCAACGGCAGATTGCCGTTCTTGCGTCTCGCGCAGATACACTATTCAGGGAATCTTACAGCTACCGATAACTTAACTAGCTAGGCCCGATCCTGTATCTTCACCTCGCGTCATCACCTCGAAGGATTCGGGAAAACGATCGGCTCCACAACTGGGACGGAAACCATTGGGACGGAACGGATCGGCACGGCAGGCAGCTCTCCGCATTGCCGTAGTCTACCTGATCGTCGGCGGACTCTGGATTCTCCTCTCTGACCGTGCGCTCACCGGCATGCTCGGCGGCGACGAACAGATCCTGCAGCTTACCTGGCTGCAAACGGTTAAGGGTTGGTTCTATATCTGTGTCACGGCTGTAATGGTCGGGTTGCTCGTCTACAATCACATGCGCGACCTCGAGAAGTCGAAGGCGAAGGTGGTTCGAAGCGAGGAGCACTATCGCAGCCTCTTCACCAATTCGCCGATCGCTATCTGGGATCTGGATCTCTCCCAAATCCGTGAACAACTCACTGTTAACTGCAACCACGAGTGTGTCGAAACCTGCACCATCACGGCCAAGCTGCCGGTAATTCAGGAGAGATACTCAGCGTTGATCAAATTGAACGACGTCAATCGCGCTGGCCTGGCCCTGGTGGGGGCCGAAGATGTCGGCGAACTGCAGGCCTTCTTGCCCCAGGCCCTGACGTTCGGGGCGCTTAAGGCCATTGCGCGCATGGTCTGCAGCCGTGTCAACCGGGAGGCTGACAATCTTTGGGAGCTGCCGGTGCGAACGATGAGTGGAAAGCAAATGATCACGCTTACCTCGATGGTGTTTCCCCCGGGATCTCGGGCGAATTGGCGCTCAGTGCATCTTTCGCTGATCGACATCACCGAACGTAAACAGATCCTGAGCGAACTTCAAACCCACCAGAAACTGCTCCTCGAAGCCGAGCGCATTGCCCAGGCCGGCAGTTGGGAATGGCGGGTTGGCCAGAAGACGATGCGTTGGGATTTGAATATCTTCCGGCTCTTTGGACTCACTCCCACTGAAGCTGTCCACGTGGACGAGTTTTGGAAACGAGTCCTTCCTGAAGACTGCGCTGAATTGCGCGCGAAGATCATGAAAGCCGCAATCAGCCCCGGTCGCTTCACAAACCAATTCCGCGTCCAGCGCGAACCCAACGATGTCCGTCATCTCTGGCTCAGCGGCGAATCGTTTACCGATGAAAACTTCCATCGTCTTCGTCTCGTCGGGTGGGTTCAGGATGTTACCGCGCGGATCGCCGAAGAGGATGAGCGTCGCAAACTGGAAGCCCAGTTACGCCATGCGCAGAAAATGGAGTCCCTTGGCGCCCTCGCCGGCGGCATCGCCCACGACTTCAATAACATCCTGACTCCGCTCTATGGCTATACCGAACTGTCAATGCAAGCTCTCCCGGATGGTCATCCGGTCAAAGAGGACCTCCGGCACGTCATCAAGGCCGCCGGCCGCGGCAGAGAACTCGTCCAGCAGATTCTCGCTTTCAGCCGCCAAATCGAGCAGGAACGCAAACCCATCTTTGTGCACCATATCGTCAAAGAAGTACTAAGGCTCTTGCAGGCAACGATCGCACCCAACATCAAACTCGTGCAACGCATCGACTCCCAGATCGGTGCCGTACTCGCCGATCCTGCGCAGATCCATCAGGTCGTTATGAATCTCTGTATCAATGCCACCTATGCCATGAAAGACGCGGGCGGGGTCTTGACTGTTGATCTCGGTCTCGAAGGGCCTTCTCACGGCGAGTCGCATTTGGCGAGCGACCCGAGTGCCCGTCAACTGCGATTGAGCGTGAGCGACACCGGTTGCGGGATGGACGAGACCACCATGGCCCGTATCTTCGAGCCCTTTTTCACTACGAAGCCTGCCGGCGTTGGCACCGGCCTCGGGCTCTCCGTCTCCCGCCAGATCATAGCCAACCACGGCGGAACGATTCAGGTGAAGAGCAAACTCAACGAAGGCAGCACCTTTACCATCACCTTGCCGTTGGCTCCTTCATTACCGGTCGTGGAGCACACCGAGTCACCGTTCCTGGCTTCGGCTAACCAGCGCCTGCTCTTCGTTGATGATGATCCCGAAATCGTCGGCATGGCGGAACAGATGTTGCGCCGGCTCGGCTATCGTGTTGAATCCCGGACCAAGGCTGAGGTCGCAATTCAACTCCTCAGCCGCGACCCTGACTTCGACCTGATCATCACCGACCAGAGCATGCCGGGTATGACTGGTCTGCAGTTGGCCCGCGATGTTCTGCATCTCGAACTCAATATTCCCGTTATCCTGATGACCGGAGAGGGCATTCGTCTCTCCGACGCCATCGCCCGTAAGAACGGCATCACCGAGTACCTGCCCAAACCATTCAGCGCGTTCGAACTTTCGCGCGTTACGCACCGGGTTCTGAGCGAACACCGCAGAGCCCCGCACACTCTTCCGGCAGATTCCTGAACACACCCGACCTTGGGCTAACAGATCAATCGTCGCCTAAGAAGTTCGCCCGCGCCGGGCTAACTTGTGCCACGTGTATTCCGTATTCCTAAGCAGCCGTTTGAAAGGATGCTAATGCGTAATACACTCTATCCCGAAATCGAACCGTACAAGATAGATACCTTGGCAGTCAGCGACCTGCATACGGTCACCTATGAAGAAGTAGGCAAGCCTGACGGCACGCCGGCGCTCTTCCTGCACGGCGGTCCCGGGGTCGGAATCCTTCCCGGTTATCGCCGGTTTTTCGATCCGGGTCGCTATCGCGCCATCCTGCTCGATCAGCGCGGCGCCGGACGAAGTCGCCCTCACGCCGAACTGCGCGAAAACGATACCTGGCAACTCGTCGACGACCTCGAGAAACTCCGGCGACATTGCGGCGTCGAGCGTTGGATCGTTTTCGGCGGAAGCTGGGGAAGTACCCTGGCTCTTGCCTATGCCGAAACCTATCCCGACAGCGTCGCCGGTCTGATCTTGCGCGGCGTTTTTCTGGGGCGTCGCTCTGAAATCGACTGGCTGCACCGATTCGGCGCCTCCGAAGTCTGGCCCGATGCCTGGCACGAATTCCAGTCAATCATCCCCGAAAGCGAGCGCCACGATATGGTCGCCGCCTACTACCGTCGCCTCACTTCCAACGATCTTTCGCTGCGCAAACAAGCCGCCGTCCGCTGGGCAAGTTGGGAGGCCTCGACGATGTGCCTGATACCCGACCCCGAGGCCATCGCCGAGATGGCCGACGGCGATTCGGCCCTTGCCATCGGTCGCATCGAGTGCCACTTCACTCATCACGGCTTCTTCATGAACCCCGACAACTTCCTCCTCGAAAATGCTGCGAAGATACTTCACATTCCTTGCCGCATTGTTCAGGGACGCTACGATCTGATTTGCCCGATGCGCTCCGCCTGGGAGCTTCACCGGGCACTGCCGCAATCGGAACTGCGCATCGTCCCCGATGGCGCCCACTCTCCCATGGACGCCGGCATGGTGCACGAACTGGTTCAGGCCACTATCGACTTTGTGTCACTCCGGTAATTTTTTATCGTTGCTCGAGGCGCGACAAAGTATAATTCGCCCGTCTTCGACCTATCGGGAGGGTAGACTTGATACGATTTATTCTCATCCGTTTGATCGTTAACGCCGTTGCGCTCTGGGCCGCGGCATCCTGGATCGACGGAATTCACCTCAACGGCACCGTAGGCCAAATCATCCTCGTGGCTCTGATCTTCGGCCTCGTTAACGCCATCATCAAGCCAATCATCAAGCTCTTGGCTTTTCCATTTATCATCCTGACTCTCGGCCTGCTAACCTTGGTGATAAATGCGCTGATGCTCATGTTGACCGCCGCCCTGACCTCGATCCTGACCGTCGACGGTTTCTTGCCGGCTCTGCTCGGAAGTATCGTGATCAGCTTGGTGAGTCTCGTCCTCAGTCACTTTCTCGACAAGAAAGCCGACTGAAGACGGTGTCGCGATAGCTTAGCCGCTTTGTGGTTGGGTGTAGTCGAGTTCCGACCCAAAGAGACTGTGGGGGATAAGATAAACCAGCAGGTGAACCGCTGCCGCCGTGATATACCATCCGCGGCCGCGCCCTTCTTTGCGACCCCGCCAAAGGGCAATCAACCAGAAGATCATCGCCACGGCCGTCTTGTTATCGGTCATGTCGTGGCCAAACGGCCAGCCGGTCCAGAACGCCCCAAAAGCGTACTTCTGCACAATCGGCCCCAGAATCAACCCTCCGATCAACAGCAACACTGAGGTCCAGACAGCCTTGCGGTGAAGGCCGTTCTCGCGGAATACCGCGCCGACACCCGTGCGCGTTCCCAACATCATGGCGGTGAACATCGCCACGATATGCGGAATCAATACTCCCGCCGGCACTGGGTCCTTAAAGCGAATCACCACCGGCTCCGGCGTCAGCTCAAACCAATCGTTCCCGTCCGTCAAAAGAATCCGATAGGCGACCTTTCCCGCCGCGGGTTGCGCCGGGATCCGGGCCAGCACCACATCGCCGTCGCGCGCCAGCGGTCGGCTATGCCACGGGTCATCGCTGTTAATTCGTCGCCACCTGAACTCTCCGCCAATCGGCGGCGCAACTTCAATCTTCACCAGTGCATCGGCGCTTGTTTCATGCGAAGTCGGCAGCCGGAAACTGACGGGATAACCGTTTAACGCCGTCTCGCCGCGCACCGGCCAGGTCGGACCGGTCAATCGCTGATAGACGACCGAACTCAATGTGATGAGAACGGACAACACCCAGAGCAGCAGCGTTCGCTTCCAGGACGATTCCAGCGGTGAGTTCGTCTGCGACATGGCTGCGAATATCGGACTTTTCCCCCCTGCAAATCAAGTTAAGAAATCCTTGCTTTATCGCTCCCAACGCAATATCTGAACAGCGACATGCAGGCAAGTCCATCCACCTCCTCGCGACAACCGGGCTCAAAAGCCACGGCATCTGTCTTCGTCATCGTCTGCCTGTTTCTCCTGGCTTGCGGCAACACCGCTCCGGCAGGGACTCCCCTGACCGAGGCTTCCGGAATCTTCTTCGAGAACGACACCCTCTGGATCGTCAGCGATGATGTCCCCGGAACGATCTTCGTCTATCCACTCGCCTCGGTTCCCGCATCCGGCGTCATACCGATCGATACCGCCAGCTTGCTGCGGCAGACGATTTCCTGCGCTGCCTTTATCGGCGATCTCGAAAGTATCGACCGCCAAAGCGATGGCCGCTTTCTCGTGCTCTCGGAGGACCTCCACGCTCTTTGCCGCATTGAATCCGATCATGCGGTCAACTCGTGCAAACTCGCTGTGCAATTCGACCAAACGGTTACTGAATTAGGTAATCGCGGTCTCGAAGGACTGGCTGTCAAGGCCTTGGCTGATGGTCGTCTGCTCTTCGCTGCGGCTTGGGAGGGCGGATACCCCGAGTATTGCGCAATTCCTCACCAACTGCGTTCGTCAATCGGTCATCTGGCGCTCGAACCGATCGTGATTATCGACACGCTGCCGCCCTCCGGCACAATAGATTATCTCCACAGCCCGGCCTATTATCTGACTCTGCAAACTCCCAGACCAGACACCGCCAGCGCTTCAGGGCAACGCTTCCGCATTTCCGACTTAGTCTGGAATCAAAATGCCGAGCTTTCCCAGGGTGACCGCTTCATCGCGCTCTTGAGTTCTGCCGACTCCCCCGACATCCAATCAGGGCAGAAACGCCGCTTCCAATACAAGTGGCTCGTCCAATACGATTTGACCGGCTTCCCCGTTTCGGCGCCTTGCGACATTACGCCTCTGCTTAAAGACTGCTGGGCGAGATTCGCTGCGAATGAGTTGAATTCTCTAAGCGCTCCACTGCAGTCACACGCCCGCGAGTTCGGCGCTCAAGCCGCTGCCGCCAATTGGGAAAATGTCAATTGGGAAGGCTTAGCGTGGTTTGAGCCGGGGAAGAGCTTGGTTCTCATCTACGACGGTTCTCCCGTCGATCCGCCCTTTGCCTTCGTCATTCACCTGCCCGAAGAATGGAGATAGGGAAACATGCTAGGCAGGAAAGCCGGCTGGGTGGTGTCTGCAATCCTCGTTTTGCTTTGGGGCTATGGCATCTACTCTCTGGCCACGAGCGACTCATATCAATGGGATTTCAAGACCTACTATCACGCCGCCGAAGCTCACGCCCGCGGCCTTGACTGGTGGGATCCGGCAGTCCTGAGCCAGGTAGCTCAGATCGAGATCAAGCTGGCCTACGTTTATCCCCCGGCTTCGATTTGGCTATTCCAACCATTCACTTGGTTCAACTACGACGTTGCCTACCAGATCTGGCTGTTCCTCAAGCTGTTCCTTCTAGCGGTCCTGATCTTCCTTTGGTATCGCATTATCCTTACTGAGCACGATCTGCCTCTGTTTCTGCTCTTTGTAACATTGGCCTTTGGCTCCGCTGCCTACTGGGACCTTGTGGCAGGGAATATCGGCATTGTCGAACAAGCCGTCATCTGGCTCGCGATCTGGGCGCTGCTGAAAGACAGACTCTGGCTATTCGTCGTCGGCGTCTTGCTCGTTTCGCTCTTTAAGTTGACCTTCATTGCCTTCCTGCTTCTGCCGCTATTGCTCAGGCGGGGGCACAGCTATCGGCCAATTCTCGCCGGCGGAATCTTCTTCGTCGCCTATCTGGCAGCAAATCAGATTCTCTCTGCGCGCGAATCGAGCGTCTTCTGGTCGATCCTGCGCGGTATCGACGAACGCGGCGAAGCCTATAATCACTCGCTTCTGGCGTTCTGCCGCGATATTTGGGAAGCCATCGCCCGGCCACTGGGCGCTGAGTCTACAGCGCTCGTCGGGGGCTCGATTGTCTTTGCTGTGGCTGCATTCATCTTGGTCGTATTGAGCTGGCGTTGGTGGAAAAATAGAGAAACCTCCGAAATGTCGACCGATCCCATGGCCGCGATCGCGCTCTTCTGCGTGACGTATGCGCTGATTATGCCGCGGATGAAGACCTATTCCCTCATTCTCCTGATTCCGCCCACTTGGTACGTTATCCGCCGGTCGCTTCGCCCCTCCGTCTTTGTGCTGCTGTTTCTCGTCGTCTCTTTAACCAAGTGGACGCCGCTCCCCGTCCCCGACCTGGCGCGTTTGCTGTGGTGGTATTATCCCTGGCTGACCGCGCTTCTCATCTGGGGTGTTTTGCTTACTCACAAGAGCGCTCGCACCTCAACCATCCCGAGCTGAACTCGGAATCGTCCAAATCGAGTTCTACCCGAAAATACAGGAACCCTGCTGAACGTTGCCAGAGGGTTCCATGCACCGATGTAGAATGACGAGACGAATTCCTTCGTCCCCTCCCTTAACAGAGTCGCACCCGCTGTTGTTCGTACAGTCTAGAATTTTCCGTTGAAGCTTTGTCGGCGCTGCGTGGGACCATAAACACAAAAGGAGTTCCTCCCTCACAAAGGAACTCCTTCATCCCCTCCTCTTCAGTACCCTTCACCGCCAAAGTGTTTCTTAAGAGTAACTGACTTCGGCACTTTTTTAAACACATCTTGTGCCAAAGTCGCCTCAGAGTTTGAGTTCACGCAATCTGCTGTTCGTCAATAACTTACCGGAAGGCGATACGTGTGACTCTAACAAAGCACGAGATATAATCGCAGTTCATGCGCTGGTTTCTTGTAACCCATACTCTTATCACTCGGCCAACCTTTTGATCGATAAACGCTTAACTGATCGCAAATGCTGCGGGGCACAAAACACGAAAGGGCGCTGCGATGCGCCCTTCGCTGGCCAATCTGGATAAACTTACTCTACTTCGTCGCCTTCTTCGGAGTGTGAACCGACATCCCGTGGACATCATGCACTGCTTCCATCAAAGCTTCTGCCAACACCGGGTGAGCATGGAAAACGTCACCCAATTGATGCGCTGTCATATCGTTCTGAATCGCCACCGCCGCTTCATGAATCAGGTCTGTCGCATGCGCCCCGACAATGTGAACTCCCAGGATCTTGTCGGTCTTGTCGTCCGCGATCACTTTAACATGGCCCGCCAGTTCGCGCTCGGCTTTCGACTTGCCCAGGACGCGGAACATGAACTGCCCGGTCCGCACCTTGTGCCCTTTTTCTTCGGCCTTCTGCTGCGACAATCCAACTGAGCCGACTTCTGGATCAGTGAAGATCGTGATCGGTACCGCCTTGTAATTGACCTTCGTCGGTTTGCCAAGTGCGTTCGCCGCCGCCACCAAACCCTCGTGCGAAGCGGTATACGCAAGCAAGTAAACACCGGCGCAGTCGCCTATCGCATAGATCCCCTTCACCGAAGTCTCCATCTTGTCGTTGACCTTGATCGAGCCGTTCTTGTTCAGTTCCACGCCGATCTTCTCAAGGTTGATGTCTTCAGTGTTAAACGACCGGCCAACTGATACCAGCACTTTCTCCGATGTAATCGACTTACCCGATTGCAGCTTGCAGACCGTGCCGCCGGCGCCGCTTTCGACCGAAAGCACTTTCTCGCCCGTGAATATCTCTGCTCCATGCTTCTTCAGTTCGCGCTCGATCGCTTTGGAGGTATCGATATCCTCAAATGGCAGCAGATTCGGCAGCATCTCGACGACACTCACCTTGGTGCCGAGTACAGCGTAGAGGCACGCGAATTCGCAGCCAATCACGCCCCCGCCGATAATCGTCAGCGACTGCGGTATCGCCTTCGGGTGAATCAGTTCATCCGAAGAGATGACCGAATCGCCGTTGAAGGGAAATGCCGGGATATTCAACGGCCGTGAGCCGGTCGCAATAATGATCTTGTCGGCCTCGACCGCTTGCTGCGATCCATCCGCCATCTCGACAATCAGCCGGTCCTTGCGCTCGAAATGCCCGAAGCCGTTGTAGTGCGTCACGCCGTAAGATTTGAACAGAAACCCGATACCGCTCACCAGTTCGTTGACCACTGTGTTCTTGCGCTCCACCATTTTGGCGACATTGATCTGCGGCGTCCCAGAAAGCTCAATGCCGAACTCCGAGGCTTCCTTGATTTTCTTGAATAAGTGCGCGGTCGCAATGAATGTCTTGGTCGGTATACAGCCCCAGTTCAGACAGATGCCGCCCAGCTTGTCTTCTTCAATGCAAGCGACTCTGGCCCCTAACTGCGCCGCGCGAATCGCCGCCACATACCCGCCGGGACCGCCACCCAGAACTATCAGATCATATTTTTCAGCCATCACCTATCCTTTAGAATCGTTCCTATCACAGGCATATACGTCGCCAAATGGCCACTTAGGTAATATCGCCCGCAGGAAAAGTAAAGCGAATTTGCGGAGCAACCGTTCGCGGCTAACTACCCACCCAGCGCAAATTCCGCTGCCGCGCGCGCATGCACCACCGCTGTATCGATCAGCGGCAGGGAACAGTCTTCCGGCTTGATCAACAGCGGAATCTCGGTGCAGCCCAGGATCACTCCGTTCGCACCTTTCTTGGTTGATTCATCAATGATGTCCAGGTAACGACGTTTTGTTTCTGGCTTGAAAATCCCGCGCCCCAATTCCTGATAGATCGATTCATGCACGAACGTCCGCTCCGGCTCGTCCGGAATCAGGCACTCGATCCCCTGTCGACCCAGCCGCCCCTTGATAAAATCATCTTCCATCGTGAATCGCGTCCCCAGCAGCGCCACCTTGGTCAATCCAAGTCTCCGAATCTCCGCCGCCGTCGCATCAGCGATATGAAGCAGGGGAATCGAAATCGCATCCTGGACGGCGTCGGCGACCTTGTGCGGCGTATTGGCGCAAATCACCAGACACTCGGCGCCGGCCTTTTCGAGGCTGACGGCAATCGCGCTCAGCCAGGCAGCCACCCCTTTCCAATTTCCTGCAGCACTCATGCGCGCCAGCTCTTCCAGATTCAGCGAGTACATATAGATCGGTGCCGAACTCAAGCCTCCGCGTCGCTCGGCCACGATCTGATTAATCATCCGATAGTAATCGATCGTCGACAGCCAACTCGTGCCGCCGATTAGTCCCAAAGTCTTCATTGAGTCCTCGATTCAAGCAAAGTAGCTTTCCCGCGGTTTCTCATGTCGATTTCAACCGCCCGCAAACCTGTAACACAACTGACTATACGAAGAACCCCGCCGGCTTTCCTTTCGATTCCTCAAATAAACCCAAATGCGATTGACATTCTCACCGCAGATTGTCAACATCATCCAATATCGATAATCGATTCCCCTCTCGAGAGGGGTGGATCGAGCCCGCCGTTGACGATGCTCCGCTCTCGTCAGCTCGCGATAGTTTGAGAGAACACTCCTCGCGACTTTCACTGCGGGCTCGAGACGGGGTGTGTCGATTGCTTCTTAGAAACACGTCTCATGCGTCAGAAGCACCTATCATACGACCCGAAGCTCAAGCGGCGTGCAAGTGCATTACGCAAATCAGGAAATCTCGCTGAAGTTCTCCTTTGGCAGCAACTCAAAGGGCGCCAACTGCGCGGCTATGATTTCCATCGACAGAAGCCGATAGGGCGCTACATTGTCGATTTCTATTGCCCAAGTCTCCAGTTGGCGATAGAGATTGATGGAATCAGCCATGCGGACAGAGAAGAGTCCGATCGAAGGCGCCAACTAGAACTCGAAGAGATGGGAGTGCGACTTCTTCGATTTTATGATTGCGACGTTCGCAATAATCTGGAAGGTGTGCTCTTGGCGATTGAGGAATGGATTGTGGCTGATTGCTCGTGATACCGGGAACACACCCCGTCTCGTGCCCGCGTCTGATCTCCCAACAGTAGACCGGGGGCCAATATTCAGCATCAATTGCCACCGTTCGCTTAGAAAGTTCCGGGCACGAGCCACCCCTCTCGAGAGGGGAATCGTTCTGATCGCGTGGCGTCATCGTGAGTGCATCGAGAGGGCCAGACGAAATCTGGAAAGTGAGAAGGGATCCTGTTGTCGGAGATCTCCTCTCGAGTGGGATTAGTCAGAAGACATAGCAAATCCCATCACGAGTCTTGGGGTTAACCGGCAACCCCTTTGAAAGGTTGAATCAGGAAGACTGCCAACTTCATTCCCGTTTCTTAGGATTAGTCAATTCCCCTCTTGAGAGGGGTGGATCGAGCCCGCCGTTGACGATGCTCCGCTCTCGTCAGCTCGCGATAGTTTGAGAGAACACTCCTCGCGACTTTCACTGCGAGCTCGAGACGGGGTGTGTTCCTTACTCCCGCCAGGCTGACTCAGTCATCACATTCCCACTCACCACCAACCGCCTTACGACACTGCATAAATGCCGGCGCATCGAACTGCACTTCGTTAGTGTCGATCAAGTAGTAGTGCGAGAACACGAACGGGGAGGCCGGAATTTCGGCGATATAATCCGGGACAAGCTCTGCAAGTCTGAGCGCCGGTCTCCCCTCGCTGTTTTGGTGTCGCTCGAGCGCTGCCACGATCAGGTCGCCGCGCCCTTTGGCGACGTCGTAGAGCGCCGAACCAATAGATCTCGCTGCGATCACTCCTGCGGCAACAATCAGGAATCCCGTTAGAATCACGGTCTTTCGACGATGTTTATTCCAGACCGCATAATACAACCCGATCGGGATCGGTGCGAAGATGCTCAAGAACAGCAGATGGTTGAACACGGAAATTCCGACCACGTAAGCCGATCCCAACACCCCTACCACGCAAGTGACCGCCTGAGCCGCCAAAGCCAGCGCCAATCGATTCAATGCCTACCCCTCCCACTTCGGCGGCAAACACCTCACCTCATGATCGGTGCGGAAGCCCAAATAGTAGTCCGCCTGCATCAACTTGTGTATCTCCCGCGTGCCCTCGTAAATCGCCGCGCCCTTCGAGTTGCGGAAGAACCGTTCTACCGGGTACTCGTCTGAGAATCCGTACGCCCCGTGAATCTGCACCGCATTGTACGCCGCCTTCTCCGCCTGATCGGTGCAGAACCACTTGGCCAGGGAAGTCTCCCGCGTCGAGCGAATCCCTTTGTTACGTAGCCAACCGACCTTCATCCACAAATGCTGGCCCGCCTCGTAACCGTAGATCATCTCGGCAAACATCTCTTTGACCAATTGGTGCGCCGCGATCGGCTGTTGGAATGTTTTGCGGGTTAGGGCATAGTCCTTGCAGGCATCCATACACGCCTTGATGAGTCCGGTCGATCCCGCTGCTACGGTGTAACGTCCGCCGTCGAGACAGGACATCGCGATCTTGAATCCCTCGCCTTCGAAACCGAGTAGATTTTCCGCCGGCACCTCGACATCCTGCAAAGCGATCCACCCCGTCTTGCCTGCGCGCACGCCGAGTTTGCCCGTAATCGATCCTGTCGTCACGCCCTTGAAACTACGCTCGACGATAAATGCCGACAGCCCCGTGTGATCGCGCTTCTTCTGCTTGTCAGTGTCGGTCCAGGCGAAGATCAGGAACATGTCGGCGACTTCGGATAGTGATATCCACATCTTCTCGCCGTTGAGGATGTACTTGCTGCCCGCCTTCTTGGCAGTGGTCAGAATTCCCACGGCATCAGACCCCGCTGCCGGCTCGGTCAGGCCGAATGTGCCAATCTTCTCGCCCTTCGCCTGCGGGATCAGGTATTTCTCCTTCTGCATCTCGCTTCCCCAGGTGAGCAGCGTTAGCGAATTCAAACCGATATGCACCGAGAAGATCACGCGTGCTGAGGTGTCGATATACTCCATCTCCTCGCACACCAGGCCGAGCGAGATATAGTCCAGCCCCAAGCCGCCGTATTTCTGCGGAATACATACACCGAGCAATTCCGCATCCTTGAGCCGCTTGAGAAACTCAGGATCATTCTTGTTGGCACGATCCAGCTCGGCAATGTGCGGCTTCAGGTACTTGTGCGCCACGTCGCGCGCCATCTGCTGCGCGCTTTTGTGGTCATCGGTCAATTCAAAATCAATCATGATCTATCTCCATCAAGCTTTCATTTCGCAATCTTTTAATCGGAACTCCCGCTCGCTTTGCCCCAATCTACTTGACCTCGCCATCAGGCCCTAAAGGGCGCGCTTTCGATAACGCGCTTCAATCGCAATCTTCTGGCCGGTTCACTCCTGGCGCTGCGCCCAGGTGGGCGCGGCACCGTTTGGGTTTTTCCCCTCTCCCCTTGGGAGAGGGGGCAGGGGTGAGGGCTCTTCCCAACAAACACATTTCGCCTTGTATAATCAATGATGAATCGCCATCATCGCGCCATGTTCCGCATTCTCTTCGCCGTACTGATCGGCCTGTCGTCATCTGTCGGAGCTTTCTCGCTCGACTCCGCTTACGTCGCTCAACTCCGCCATGGAATCTCCCTCACCATGACCGAGCATTTCGACTCAGCCCGCGTCGTCTTCGGCGCGCTCGTGAAGCACGATCCCAACGACTTCGCCGCCCGTCTCTATCTGGCCGGCGTCGACCACGCCGAGATGCTTGATCGAGAAGAATACGACCGGAAGGACAAATTCAAGAGTGATGCCGAACACGCCATCGAACTAGCCGAGGATGCCCTCAAGCGCGGCCACGATTCCGCCTGGGCGTATCTGACTATCGGCAACGCCCATGCCTATATCGCTTCGCTCGAAGCCAAGGACGGCAGTTGGTGGACGGCGATGCGCCGTGGCCTGAAAGCCAAAGGCGCCTATCTCGATGCGCTCAAAGTCGACCCGAATATGTATGATGCCTACCTCGGACTCGGTACCTATCACTACTGGAAATCCGCCAAGACGGAGTTCATCAACTGGCTGCCGCTCGTGGGTGACCGCAAGGATGACGGCGTTGAAGAACTGCACCTTGCTGTCGACTCGTCGCTCTTCTCCAGTGACCTCGCGCTCAATTCACTGGTCTGGATTCATCTCGATCGCGAACAGCCTGACCAGGCACTGGTCTGCGCACAGCGGCTCTCTGTCAAGTATCCGAGCAGCCGCCTGGTGCGTTGGGGGCTGGCCTTTTCCAACTATTCCGCAGGACGCTTTCATGAAGCGCTCGACCACTTCGGCGCAATCATTGCCTCGCTCGAAGCCGATTCCACGCAGAACTACTTCAACCTGATTGAGTGTCGCTTCCACCGCGCCGAGATATATGAACGGGTAGGGCAACCAAACGTGGCCCGGGATGAATATCAGCGCATGGTCGAATACCCGGCAAGTGATGAGGACAAGTCAAGACAATCCAAGAAGCTCTCACACGCCCGAAAGGCGACCAAAAAGTCCCTGCGCTGACGCTTGGCCGCGATCGACTTACGCAGCACCGGCCGATGCCAGGCCTTTAGGATCGAGATTTACCACAGCGTCAGAGTTTAACATCCCCAAGAGCATCCAGAAATAGACCGCCCACGACCCGTGTCCTAAGAATCCATGTGACTCAAAGAATCCGTATGCCAGCGTGCCGAACAACATGGCAATAACCACCGAATGGACCCGCCGTCGCGTGGATGTCGGGGCATTGCGCCTGCATTTGAATTGCTGCTTGAGCAGGGAGTAATAGAATATACTCAGGATGGTGAAGCCGACGACCCCTGTTGACATGAGGACGTAGAGATAGAGATTGTGCGGCGCAAAGCGCGTCTGGGGATCGGCATAAAGCAGATTCTCTACGAAGTCGTTCCACATGATGCGACCCGCCACTGCCTCCTTGGGAACATTGAATCCCACGCCGAAGAGCGGATTGTCAGCGAACGCTCGCAGCCCTTTTTCCCAAAGGATCGTGCGGTGTGTCGTCCCGCCTTGCAGCCGCAGCGCCGTTACGCCCGTTTCTCTCAAGCTGGGAACTGCTATGACAATGATCAAAGCCACCACGCAGGTCCCTAGGAGAATGGCCAGTATCCTTCGCTGGCGCTCGAGCGTCAGGTAGGTTACGACCTGCACGAAGACAGCCAGATAGCCGGCTCGCGACCAGCTCAGCATCAGGGCAAGGGTGCCGAACAGAAGACAGACGAGAAAAGCGGCACGGGCAAAGCGCGAACGGACTACGATACTACCGATTGCCACCGCCGGCAGCGTGAAGGCCATGAAGACCCCGAGCATGTTTGCATTCTGAAACATGCCGCGAACGCGAATCAAACCCTCCGTGATCAGTTGGTTGTAGCTTGCTACGCTAGCGGTCAATACGGCTAACGCAAATGCCGCGAGAAGAATCAGAAACTGTGTACGCGTTGTGCAGAGACGACGGACGACGTAGTATGCCGGTATCATCGTCGCGAGGCGCGCAACCTCGCTGAGACTTCCGCCCGGCGCGATTGCCAACAGGCTGCAGACCATCGACCAGGCCAGAAACAGTGCAAAAAGCGCTTCGTGCCGATCGAGTGCCAAAAAACGAAACTGCATTCTGCCCAGCACGCGCGGCACAGCCAGCACAAAGAAAGTGATGACGATACCCCACTTGGCGTAGCGGATGAGTTCGTTGCTGAGTCCCGGAACCTCGCTGACGTGAGAGGTTAAGATCATGATCAAGGGGAGTCCGACCGCCGAAAGCATGGCAAATACGACAACACTGCTGACCGCCACAAAGGCTGCCGTCGCTGCCGGGCCCAGCACAGCCAGCAGTGACAGAAGCGTTCCATCCAGGACACCGAGTCCGATTTTGAGCCCGCGTGAATTCATGAGGCTCCCAACGGCTATCCGAGAGGTCTCTTTCGCAAGTCACGCGCGATAACCTGCAGACGGTTCCAGATGTCCAGATTCTGTCTCGTCGGTCGCTGCAACTGCTCGCGGACGAGAAACACGGTGCTCGTCAGTAGCAGCGTCAGAAAGAACGCCGCGATCACGATCATACGCTTGCTCGGCTTGACGGCCTTTGACGGCGGTCGAGCGGCGTCAAGCCGGACAATCGTTGGTGTGTCGCGCTGTTCCTGCAAACGCGACATCTCCAGCTGTTGCGAGAGCAGCTCGTAGGTCATCTCGAGAATCTTGATATCGCGCTTGTAAAGGGCAAACTGCAGCGACAACTCGGGTACTCGCATAAGCGGCACTTCAAGGGCCGAGATGATTGAATCGGCTCGGTTGCCGGCTCCTGATTCCAGCTCGTGAAGCTTGCCGCGAACCTCCCGCACCAGTTGCGCTTGTCTCACCACCTCCGGGTGGCTGGGGTCCAGCGAACTTTTAAGCATCTGCAGTTGAATCTCGGCGGTCGTCAATATCGACTTCTGCGTGGCGAGGATCTCAATCAAGGCCTCAGATTGCCGCTCGAGCGCAACGGCACCGTTCGTCTCCTGGAAGGCAACCAGGGTTCCTGTGGCTGCCGCCAACGAACTATCGACTTCGGCTAGACGCCGTTCCAGGAAACTGCTGAACTCGTGACCCTTGCGGTTTTGCATCTTTCGATTCGTCGTATCAAGCAATGAGACCAACAGATTCGCGATCTCGGCGGCGCGAAATCTGTCTCCCGCATCTGCCTCGACCACGATGATTCCATCACGCTCCACCTTGATGTTGAGGTTATCCTTCAGAATCGCCACTGCCGCGGCAGTATCTTCAACATCATACTCTGTCATCAGATCCAGAGAGTCAACCACCGCCAACAAAACTGTCTCGGACTGCATGATCGAGGCATAGAGATCGGAGGGCGTCGCCATCAACGGTAGCGCAAAATTCGTGACGGCAAGAGCGACATGCCCCATCGACAGTCCCATCAAACCGCCGAGTGGGGATTCCGATTCAGGCGGCAAAATCGTAGCCTTGGCCCGGTACGTCCGCGGCACGACAAAACTCACCACTACCGCTAGTACCGTGACAACGACGGTGTTGACGATGATTGTCCGCCGATGTCTGGTCAGAGTTTCAATGGCTTCCATGATCCACATCTATGGCTCTCCCTGGCTGACGAATTCTTCGCGTAGCGCCGAAATCGCCGTAATCACCTCTCCGGTGTCCCCGAATCACTCTTGGATTCGCCCGGCAGAATATACAGAGTTCTTAAACTACTTCCACCAAATACATCCAGCATGATCGCCACGACCTGCTCCGGTCGCAGTTCCCGGAGCGGAGCGGCATTCTTGCACGCCCGTCCCGCCAGGTAGCAGCAATAGAGCTTGTTCGCCGCCGGCGTACACGGCGCGTTGGTGCGAATCGCCGCGTGGCGAGACGAGAGCCGGGCGATCTTGAGGGGATTGGTCGGACCAAACAGGATGACAGAGGGGACCTCGTACAGCCGCGCCATGTGCCCGCCGACCGAATCGACGCCGAAATGGAACCGGGCTTTCGCAACGATCGCCAGTGTCTCCGCGAGTGACAGATTGCCGACAAAGTCAATCACCGGCAACGGCAGGTGTTCGACCAGTGATGACAACCTTGCTCGATCAGCCGCGCTGCCAATGAGCACCGGCGTCAGCCCGGTGCGGCGCGCGAAAGTGGTTACGGTCTCCGCAAGCGCGGCGTCGTCCCAATCTTTGGCTTGCCAACCGGCGTAGGGTTGGACCGTGAAGTACCCCTCCTTCAATGCTCGCAAACTCGGCTCGATCGTGGTTGCACTGTCAAGATGGTGCTCTAACGAACGAAGATTGTTCGCACTGAAGTCCTCCTCGTTGAACGCCTCCAGCCCGCACGCGCGAATGAGCTTTAGACGCCGCGAGAGCAGTTCATCGTTGAACCGGCAATGTGCAGCGCGGTGGTAGAGGAAGCCGTAGCCATGCGTCGTGTTGCCGATGCGGCGCTTGATCCCTGCTCGCCAACACGTCAAGGCCGAAAGCGCCGTCGATGTGTCGTCAACGGCAAGATCATAGGCATTCTCGCGCAATTGCGCCGCAAAATCCGCCAGCCGCTGCGATCGCAGCACTGCCGCTATGGTCTCCCGAACAGTCCGCGGCGCTTCCGGCAGACTCAGCACATTCCGAACGGCTAAATGCAAGCCCGCAAGCTCCCTCGATTCCGGAGTCGCCCAGACATCGATTGCCGCCTCGGGAAAACGCCGATGCAGAGCGGCGATCGCCGGGAAGTTCAGCAGCAAATCACCGCGGTAGGCAAGACAGACGTAGAGTATTTTCGTAACCGCCGGCGTACGTTTGCTCCGCAGCCAAAACTCAGCGCTGACGAAGGGGCGTACCGCGATCAGTCCCGCCGCGTTTATGGCCCACTTTATGCTGCGAACGCAATAGCCTCGACAGTTTGCCAGGAAGCGTCTCATGAGGCGCTCAAGATATCGAACTGGGTCCGGATATCAAGCGGTCAATCGCCTGCAGCCGCGAAGGACCAAACCGCAAGTAAATGAGGTTGACTTGAATTCTGCGATGAGGTAATTTTGCTATGTGTCTCCGCCGCTGGGCCAGACCAAACTGACCTGGCCGCGGCTGGCAGCCACCGCATCGTATCTGGAGGACTGATGAAAGTTGCTGTAACCGAGAAAAATGGAATAAGCATCGTTTCGGTGTCGGGAAAAATGATGGGCGGCCCGGATACGGGCGAGCTCGACGAAAAGCTCTATTCACTGCTCGCCAAGGGCAACAAGAACGCCGTCGTCGATCTGCTCAATTGCGAGTGGATCAACTCGTCCGGCCTCTCGATCCTGATCCACCACTACAAGAAATTCAAGGATGCCGGCGGCGAATTGCGCCTCGCTAATCTCACCGACAAGATCGAGCGCATCATGGTGATCTCGCGCCTCACCGAGGTGTTCTCGGTGCACGACACGCTTGACGAAGCCGTAGCGGCAGCCAAAGGCAAGTAGTTCGAACCAGATTGGGGCTGCGGCCCCGGCGCAGCCCGGCTGCGCCGCGCGAAGGGTGGGAATGTCGTCGATGGGTGCTAAGTGGCTTCTCCTAATTAGCTTTTTCTGCCTGTTCCTGACATCCGGAACATACGCATATGATCCACAACTACCGGCCCTGGCCGATAGCCTCAGATCTCTCTCCCTGGACTTCACCCGTCAGGCGCGCGTTTCTAACCTGACAATTCAGCGTGGCGGCATCGAGATCGTCCTCGAAGATGGCCTGCTATTGCTTTCGCACCCAGTCGCGGGCAGGGTTCTGGCCGCCGGCTTTATGGGCCAGGGGCGCTTCATCATGACACCGCCCAATCCCGCGGAAACTTACATGTTCCAGCGCCATTGCTCTGACTCTTCTGCCAATTGGGAATTCAAAGAGATCACGCTGATCTTCACCGATTCAACTGCCGGCGAGTTTGCATCCCGGCTCGCCTTCGATGCCGATCCTTCGATCAAGTCAGAGCAGCGACAGCTCGCGGCGTTCATTAACCATCTCGAAGACGATTTCGACATGTCGTTTCCGGCGCTCTTGCTGCGTGACTTGTTTCAGCCGCAACGCCCCGGTCGTTTCTTCGCGCGCGTCAACACTCCTTGCGGCCATTGCGTCTTCATGTACGCACCCGGCGACGTCGAGGAGATTCAGCTCTACAAGCATGTTACCTCCGCCGCCTACCCCGACATCATCAGCAGCTTTCACTCCGCCGACCAGTATGCCGCCGGGGCCTGGGGACCCGATCGCGAAGACAAGGACTTGATCGACAGCCTCGATTATAGTATCGACTGCAAAATCTGGCAGTCCGCCAGGTGTGATCTGAAGGTCGATCTGTCATTTACCTCGAAAGTAGAAGATTTGCGAGTGGTCGATTTCTCGATCTTCCTCGATCTCATGCACGAGACAATCCGTATCACCGATTCGCGCGGTGATTCGCTCAATTGGCTCAAGCTCGATGACGAGAGCGCCGTCACGGTCGTGCTCACTCGACCGCTGGCGCTTGGCGAACGCGAGTCGCTGCATTTTGAGTATTCATCGAAAGGCATGCTGCGCAAGACGCCTTGGGGTAACAACGTCCTCGTCTCCTCGACGACCTGGTACCCGCGCTACGGTTACCTTAAGCGCGCGCGTCACCGTCTGAAGTTTGCGGTCCCGCAGCAATATGAATTTGTCGGCGTCGGCAAAAAGCTGAATGAAACGGTAGTCGATGACTTCAAAGTCACCGAATGGGATATCTCCGACTATCCGGTCTCGATGGTCTCGTACAACTATGGCGTCTTCGACGTTGATACCGCTTCCATTCTCACTGCCGAGGGCCGTCGCCCGCTCACGGTCTACCGCAGTAAGTCGCACCGTGCTTCTACCAAGGACATGATGGAAGACGTGATGCGCGATATCGCCGACGCCACCGCCCTCTATTCCGTCGAGGTAAGGTCTTATCCTTTTGAATCGCTCGCCGTCACCGAAATCCAGTCCGGACACGGCCAGGGACTGCCGGGGCTGCTTCACCTGGCCTACAGCACCTTTGATCGCAATACGATCAACGCCTTTGACGATGCCTTCCGTGCGCACGAGGTCGCTCACCAGTGGTGGGGGCACCTGGTCGGCTGGAAGACCTATCACGACCAGTGGCTCTCTGAGGCATTTGCCGAATACTTCAGTGGTTGGTACATCCAGCGCAAGTACCTGAATGATAAGGAGCATCGCGGCCGCTTCTTCGAACTCCTCGATCAATGGCGCGACGATGTCTTTCAATCCGGTTCGATTACGGAAAGCGGCTGGTCGACGGACTATCAAGAGGGTAACGATGCTGGCCCGATCTGGATGGGCTACCGCCTGCAATCCTCCAGGTCGGCGGATTACTCAACGCTGGTCTACAGCAAAGGGGCTTACGTTCTCTACATGTTGCGGATGATGATGTTCGACTTCGTGAAACGCGACGACAGTAAGTTCCGGACAATGCTCGCCGATTTCCTGAATGAGTACCAGTGGAGTGAGGCCACCACCGCCGATTTCCAGCGCGTCGCCGAGAAGCATTACGGCGCGCCGCTCGACTGGTTCTTCCGGCAGTGGGTCTACGGCACGGACCTCCCAGAGTATGAGTGGCGGGCCTCCGTTCGCCAGCAGGAGGATGGCAAGTACACCGTCGAAGTTGGCGTAACGACGAAGAATGCCGCCGACGATTTTCGCATGCCGATATCCTTCACGATCCTGATGGAAGGCGAATATCACACGACCACGAGACTCGACATCAACCACCCGCGCCAAACCGTGACCATTCCCAATCTCCCGCACAAGCCGGAGAAGTTCGTTTTTAACTCGTTTAAGTCGGTGCTCTGCAAGGAACACCAGAAATAGCTGCCACGCTCCCGCCCGCGACACACTCGGCGTCGGCAAAGCAATCTTCCCGCGCGACCGAGCGTTTCCCTTTTACTCTCTCTGTCAACACCGGCGCCCTCACTTCAACAACACCATCTTCCGCGTCGCCGAGAACTCCCCGGCTTGGATTCGATAAAAGTACACTCCCGACGGCAATCCTCGGCCATCGCTGCTGTTTCCATCCCAATTCAGCGAGTAAGCGCCAGCCGTCATCGTGCCCAGATCATGCTTCTCGATCAACTGCCCGGCAACATTGATTACTGAGAAACTCACCGCTGCCGCTCGCTCGAGCGCGAAACTTATTGTCGTACTTGGATTGAACGGGTTAGGGAAGTTCTGTCCGACCGAGAAATCGCGCGGCTGAGCGTCACCGGGCTCGACACTCACGTCGAGACTCTGCACGAAAATCGTCCCTTGCATCGACGGATGGAAATCGCAGTGGAAGGGAAATGGTCCCGCCCCGTCACTCGCCTTGATCTCGACGTCAAACGGAACCCCGGCCTGCAGCACTCCCGAGTCCCACGATTTGGGCGAGCCGGGATCGCTGGTCGAAGTGTGCGTGCCGCCGACGCGCACAAAGCGCACGGTGTCGCCATGATTGACGGTAGTATTGACGGGGTTAAAGAAATTGCTGCCGACATTGACCGTGCGAATCGTCGCCGTCGCCGAAGTCTGCAGGCATGCCGCGCAGAGCGCGACCGCCAGTAATCGATGCATCATCCCTGGCATCGCTATGCCTCCTGGTTTCGAAGATCATTTTCCGGCAGCAGCGGCGGTGGTCACTAACTTGAATACGATATTCGTCGACAAAATCAATCAATAATTTACAACCTGCATTAACCGGCCGGCGCGGACGATTTTTGTAACTTTCGACGGGGGCGGGCAGTATGTTTACACTCGAATCTCATTTGTAGGTGGAGACATGATCGAAACACGCGACCTCTGCAAAAACTTCAAGGACAAAAAACGCGGCACCGTCAAGGCCGTCGACAGCGTCACTTTCAGCTGCAAACCGGGCGAGGTTTTTGGCCTCCTTGGGCCCAACGGCGCCGGCAAGACGACAACCCTGCGCATCATCTCGACCGCCCTGCGCCCCAGTTCGGGCACCGCACTGATTAACGGCATCGATGTCAGCAAAGACCCGCAGAAAGTCCGCGAGCAAATCGGCTTTCTCTCTGGTAACACTGGTCTATATGGTCGCCTGACCGCCCGCGAGATGGTC
The DNA here is from genome assembly GCA_964576925.1 of uncultured Ignavibacteria bacterium. GTDB lineage: Bacteria > Zixibacteria > MSB-5A5 > CAIYYT01 > CAIYYT01 > JADJGC01. The sequence goes on from CAZNWJ010000010.1 coordinate 132,612, forward strand.
GCCTATTTCGGCAAGCTCTACGGCATGGACGACACCACCATCAAGCGCCGCACCGACGATTTGTTCACCTTGCTGGACATGAACAAATTCGCCGACTCGCGCAACGAAAAGCTTTCGACCGGCATGAAACAAAAGGTCTCCATCGTGCGCTCGGTGCTGCACGATCCGCCGGTCATGGTCTTCGATGAACCGACCTCCGGCCTCGATGTCATGAGTTCCCGCACGATCGTCAACTTCATCAAGAAGTGTCGCGATGACGGCAAGTGCGTGATCTTCTCGACGCACATCATGTCGGAAGCGATGCGCCTTTGCGACCGCGTCGCCATCATCCACAACGGCCGCATCTATAAGGAAGGCACCGTCAACCGGCTCCTCGAAGAGACCCAGACCAATAACCTCGAAGACGCCTTTATCAAGATCGTGGGAGAGTAAGTTATGCAACTCAAGAACATCAAGACGATCTTTGCCAAGGAACTCAAGGACACCCTCCGCGACCGCCGCACGCTGATCTTCATGCTGATCGTGCCGATTGTCGCCATGCCGTTGCTGATGACCGGCATCTCGCGCCTGATGATCTCCCAGGTCAAGAAAATCGAAGCCCAGAAGTCGACGCTCGTGGTCCAGAACATCAATCAACTGCCGGCCGACCTGCAGGACACGATCAAGACCTCCGCGCAATTCGAATTGATCGATGAAAACAAGTATGGAGATGCCGCCATCGACACGCTCAAGGCCGGCGGCCTCGATCTCGTCGTAGTTGTCCCGGAGAACTTCGCGGCGGCGATTGAACTTGAGTCGCCCACCGATATCGAAATCTACTACGACCGGGCCGACGATCGCTCCAATTCCGCCGAAGACAAAATGACTGATCTGCTCAACCGCTACAAAGAGCGCACGGTCGCGGCCCGCCTCGTCAAACGCAGTATCTCGACCGATCTGCTGACGCCTTTTGAAAAGGTCCGCAACAGCGTCGCCTCGGCGCAAAAACTCGCCGGGCAAACCCTCGGCCGCATGTTGCCGTACTTCTTCATCCTGATGTGTTTCCTCGGCGCGATGTACCCCGCGATCGATCTGTGCGTCGGCGAAAAAGAACGCGGCACGCTGGAGACACTGCTGGTTGCACCCGCGACTCGCGGCGAGTTTGTCCTCGGCAAGTACGCAGTGATCCTCCTGGCCGGTATGGTCGCCGGTCTGTTGTGTATGATCTCCATGACGTATTCCCTGAACAACATGATGGGGGATATGATTCAGGGGGCGGCGGCAATGCCGAAGATCGAGATCAACGCTTCCACCATCGCCCTGATCCTGATGATCGTGATTCCGCTCGCCGGCATCTTTGCGGCCATCCTGCTCTCGGTTTCGATCTTCGCCAAATCGGCCAAAGAAGCCCAGGGCTACATGAGTTTTCTGAACATGTTCCTGATCTTCCCGGCGTTCGTGTCGTTCTTGCCCGGCATGGATCTGAATTGGGGCTTGTCGATGATCCCGATTGTGAACACCTCGCTCATTGTGCGCGACGCCATCGGCGGGGAAATCCATTGGCCATTTATTGTCGCCGGCTTTGTCTCGACCTTCGTCCTGGCCGCCTTAGCCTTATGGTTCGCCAAGAGCTGGTTCGAGCGCGAAGAGGTGCTCTTCCGGATGTAGTAATCGATCACGTCGTTGTGTCAGGTCTTCTTGCGCGCCACCTTCTTGATCCGGAATGATCTCTCGTCCGCACAAGGCGACCTGACACCCCTTGATTTTCGTAGGTCAGAATCCCTGCGATCCTGACGGCCTTACCTACGCTCCCGCCATTCGCACAATGCGGATCTGTACTACGCGGTCTTCATCCCGCTTGCTTCTTGCCCATATTATCACGTATAATCCCATCGGAGTACCGACCTTGAAAGAACCCGCCACCATCGTTTCGCAACCGACAACCGAAAAAGCCACCGGCCGCGTGCGTACGATCCTGCGCGCCTTCCGCCATCGTAATTACCGGCTCTACTTTTTCGGCCAGGCGATCTCGATCACCGGCACCTGGATGCAATCGATTGCTCTCAACTGGCTCGTCTACCGCCTGACCGACTCGCCGTTCATGCTGGGTCTGGTGGGATTTGTGCTCTATGCGCCGAATTTCTTTCTCGCGCCGATCGCCGGCGTCTTTGCCGACCGCGCCAGCCGCTTCCGCATGTTCTTCGGCACGCAGGCGCTCGCCATGGTGCAGGCGGCAACGCTGGCGACTCTCGTACTGACCGATTCGATTCAAGTCTGGCATCTCGTCCTCCTATCCGCGCTGCAGGGAATCATCAACTCGTTTGACTTTCCCTCGCGCCAGTCGCTCGTGATTCAACTGGTTGACGACAAGAACGATCTTGCCAACGCCATCGCGCTCAACTCGTCGATGGTCAACTTGGCGCGCATGCTCGGCCCTGCCTTTGCCGGTATTTTGATTGCGGCAATTGGCGAGGGCTACTGCTTCCTGCTCAATGCTGTCAGCTACATTGCCGTTCTGAGCTGCCTGGCCGCCATGCGTCTGCGTCCGCAGGAAGGCAACTCCAAGGAGCGCCAGCTCTGGAGCGGATTCGTGGAAGGCATTCGCTATGTCGAGAAGACCACCGCGATTCGTACCGTGCTGATTCTGCTCGCCTTTGTCAGCATCGTCGGCATGCCGTATGCCGCCATCATGCCGGTCTTCGCGCGTGATGTCCTCCACGGCGATTCGCAGACGCTCGGTTTCCTCATGGGCATGACCGGTGTCGGCGCGATCACGGCCGCGATCTTTCTGGCCTCCCGCCGGCGCGTCATCGGTCTTGAGCGCATGCTGGCCGCGGCGTCCGTCCTGCTCGGTTCCGGTTTGATCTTGCTTTCTCTAATGCGCGATTTCAAGCTGGCCTTGCCGTTCATGTTTGTCATTGGCGTCGGCATGATCTCGCAAATTGCCGTTTCCAACACGTTGGTTCAGACCCTTGTTGACGAGGACCACCGTGGCCGCGTGATCAGCCTTTATGTTGCCTGTTTTGTCGGGATGCTTCCCTTTGGAAATCTGTTGACCGGTTCGCTGGCGAGTGCCGTCGGCGCACCGATGACGCTTCTAATTTCTGGAATTCTCTGTTTGGTTGCCTCCTTGGTCTTTGTTTCGCAACTTCGCCGCTGGCGCGAGGCCGCCTATCCAATCTTAAATGCGCGCGCTGATGCCGCCCGCACACCCGCCGTCGCGCCGGCGCAACCGAGCGCCAACTAGTCTCAGCAATTTCCCTTTGATTTCCGCCCCAACTTTCATTTCCTATGCCCCGGTATGAAAATCCTACGCAACTGCGCCCAGTTGATCACCTGCGCCGATCCCGACGGTAAGCCAAAGTGCGGCGCCACTCAGGGCCACCTTGAATTGATCGCCAAAGGCGCCATGATCATCGACGGCGAACGCATCGTCTGGGTTGGCCGCGAATCCGACCTGCCGGAAGCTTATCGTAGCCTGCCCGGTGATGCGACAATCGATGCAGCCGGCCAGATTGTCACGCCAGGACTGGTCGATCCGCACACGCACCCGGTCTTTGCTGCCACCCGCGAGGATGAATTCTACCTGCGCAACGCCGGTAAGACCTATATGGAAATCGCCGAAGCCGGTGGCGGTATTCGCAATTCCGCGCGCCGCCTGCGCGCAGCCGATCCCGAATCGCTCTTTCAATTGAGCCTGCGCTTCTTGGATCGCATGCTGAAGTCGGGCACCACCACTGCCGAAGCCAAGTCCGGTTACGGACTTTCGACCGACGCCGAAATCAAATCGCTCGAAGTCATCCAGCGCCTCGACGAAGCGCACGCCATTGACCTCGTGCCAACCTTCCTCGGTGCTCACGAGTTTCCCGATGAGTATCGCCAGAATCGTGAAGGCTATATCGATCTGCTGATTAATGAAATGCTCCCTGAAGTCGCGCGCCGCCGCCTGGCCGAATACTGCGACATCTTCACCGAGGCAGGGGTTTTCGACATCGAGCAGTCGCGCCGCGTCATGACCGCCGCCAAACAGCACGGCTTCAAGCTTAAGTTCCACGCCGACGAACTCAAGTCCATCGGCGGGGCTGAATTGGCGGCTGATCTCAATGCTACCAGCGCCGATCATCTCGTCTACGCATCCGATGAGGGAATCACCCGGCTGGCCGCAAGCGGCACTATCGCCGTCTTGCTACCCGCGACTACCTTTTTCCTCGGCCACAAAGAGTATGCTCGTGCCCGCGCCATGATCTCCGCAGGTGTTCCGGTCGCGATCGCGACTGACTTCAATCCCGGCTCATCCTGCACCACTTCGCTGCCGGCCGCCATGACCGTGGCTGCGATTTATCTGAAAATGTCAGCGGAAGAAATCCTCAACGCCGTCACCTTCAACTCCGCATGCGCTGTCGGTCGCCAAAACCAGGTCGGATCGCTGCAGGCGGGGAAGTTGGCCGATTTCGTGATTTGGGAGGCTGACACCTACAAGCAATTGCCATACTTCTTTGCACAAAACCCGGTTGCCGCCGTCTACAAGCGCGGGCGGAAGGTCGTATGAGAATCATCGCAGTCGTCTTGCTTTGCTTCCTCGTCGTCGGCTGTGGCGTCTATTCGTTTTCCAGCTCGTCTTTGGGGGGAGTGAAGACGATTTCAGTCCCTGAATTCGACAACAAGTCGCTCCAGTACGGCCTCCAGCAGGACCTGACCCAAAAACTGATCGACCGCTTCATCCAGGACAACACTCTCAAAGTGGTCGCCGCCGCGGATGCCGATGCGATACTACGCGGAGAAGTCGTCCGTTACGAGCGCGTCGCCTACACCTACGACAAAGGCGACAACGTCTCGGAATACAAGGTCAATATTTATGTGAATTTTGTGCTCGAACGCAAAGGCGGCAAGGTCCTGCTCGAACGCCAGAATCTGCTCGGCTGGGGGGTCTATGAAGCCGCCTCGGAAACCGAGGACGATGGCCGCCTCGAAGCCATCGATAAACTCGCCCGCGATATTGTCGATGAAACGACCAAAAGCTGGTAGGAACTTTCGTACAATGTTACGATTATCATAGGTGAAGTCGATCCGATCCAACGCCGAATTCGAAAGGTAATCTGCATGTTTCGTAGAGTCGTCGCACTGACCATTGTCGCTCTCCTCGCGCTTTCCGGTCTGGCCTTTGCCGGCAAATCCAAAGTCGGCACCACTGCCTATCCGTTCCTGAAAATCGGCGTCGGCGCCAAGGCGCTCGCGATGGGCGGCGCATTCGTCGGACTGGCGGATGACGAATCGGCTCTCTATTACAATCCCGCCGGGCTGGTCGGCATGACAACCCGCGCCGTCTCTGCCTCCTATATGAACTACATCGCCGATATCCAGTCGGGGAATCTTGTGGTCGCGCTACCGCGCGGCGTAACGCCGGTCGATGAATATCTCGATGAGGAGAATCCCATCAACGATGCGCAATCGACGCTCGCCTTCGGAATCACTTATCTCAACTATGGCGATATCGATGAAACCAACTCCGCCGGTCAGGTGCTCGACCAGTTCGGCGGCTCTGACATGGCGTTCTCGCTGACCTACGCCGCTAAGGCAGGGCGACAACTGGCCGTCGGCGCCACGGTCAAAGTCATCTACCAGAAAATCGACGAATACGATTCGCAGGGCCTCGCCACCGACGTCGGTGTGCTCTACCGTCTCAAGGACGGCCGCACCAACTTGGGGCTGTCGGCTTCCAACCTGGGATTTCAGCTCTCCGGGCTCTCCGAGGACCACAAGGATCCGCTTCCGATCCTCATTCGCGCCGGGCTGTCGCACCAGTTGCGGGAGATTCCGCTTACAGTCTCCGGCGAAGGCGTCCTGCCTTCCGACAACGATGTTTACGGTGCAGTCGGCCTCGAATTTCATCCGGACTTGCCGCTCGCCTTCCGCGCCGGCTATAGCTCCTTCGGCTCCAATTACAAGACCGATGGCGATAAAGACAACACGGCGGGCCTGGCATTTGGCGCCGGATTCAAGATGCCGAAGCTGAATGTTGACTACGCTTACTTGCCCTATGCCGACCTGGGCTCGTTGCATCGCGTTAATCTGGCCTACCGATGGTAACAACAGCACGCATAGTGCGATTGGCGGCGCCGGTTATGGGGCTGCTTCTCTTCTGGCTGACTTCTTGTTCGCCGCCTCAGCCCAGCCCGCGCGATCGCGTCCTGGAATTCGTTCGGCTCATTCAATCCGATTCTCTCCCCAACATCCAGCCATACATCGATCTCGATTCGGTCGCGACTTATGAATACGCCGCGCCGAAGTTCGACTCGCTGTCCCTGGCACAGAAGAAGCAGCGGCTGGCCCTCGGTTTTCAGGGTGACGGCGAGTATCGCCGCACCTGGGCGGCTTCGCAGATCGTTGTCAACGAGGAGCAGTTTCTGGACGACACGACGGCTACCGTTGAAGTATCGTTTATCGACCGCTCGACCCGCATCCAATACTATTCGCAATTCCTCATGAAGCTTCGCCCTGTCGGCTGGATCGCGACCAGCTTCAAAGTGAACTGAGAATGCGTGAAAACGAAGTTGGATCGTCAACCACCCCCACGTCCATTCTAATCGTAGCGATGTCATTGCTTGGCCTGATAATGGGATGCTTCGGTTCCGGCGATGGTTCGATCGCGCACGTCTCGGTCGCGGAGCTTAAGGCTCAACTCGATAAAGACTCGTCGCTGGCTCTCATCGATGTGCGCACGAGAGCCGAATATGATGCCGTTCGCGTGCCTCACATCAAGGCCCGGATCGATTTCCAGTCGATTGCCGAAACGATCGACACTCTGCAATTCCCCAAGGATCAACCCTTATATCTCATCTGTCGCAGCGGACGCCGCAGCCTCATCGCTGCTAAAGAACTCCGGGAAATCGGATATAAGAATCCCATTAACGTCAGTGGCGGCACCGTCGCCTGGGATCAAGCCGGCTACGCGCTGATTAAACACTGACCCATCCCGCCCCGTCATTTTTGCGACGATCATTGCCGGCGTTTCGAGCCTGCTAACTCCGTTGGCGCATCTTTCGGCGTCGCGGTTTTGCACGGGGAAAAAATCCCTTGCTTTTCCCAGACCTGTTTTGTAAAGTCGGGTCTGTTATTTTCTTGGATCGAAGCGCTGCGCTTTCGTCATTGGAGGAGATGATGTCGGTTGGGAAGTCAGTTAGCCTCGTTTTAGGCATTTGTTTCATTTGGATATGCATTCTGGGTTGTGAAGGGGACCCCGGAAAGATCGGGCCGCCGGGATTTGACGGTCCCGATGGACCGGATGGCGGCGATTTCGCGCCTGATCCGGTCGCGGATCAGGTGATGAGCCTGATGATTGTCAACGGCTCGTCAGCGGATTTCAACGGCGCCGCCAAGGTCGATGTTACCTCGTCGGCTACCGCGACCCCCGGAGCCTCGACGCTCGTGGCCACCCGGGTCACGTCGGCTCCCGTCATTGACGGTCGGGCCAGTAACACGAATGAATGGATTGAAGCTCCGGTCTCGACGCTGCAGTTGGGCAACCTCTACGGCGCCGACAACGGCATAACTTCGGCGCAAGTCCGGCTCGCGTACAATCGCGAAAATGTCTACATGCAGATTCGCTGGACCGAAGTTGCCTCGGGATCTTTTGACGACGTCGCTGACACGACTTGGAAGCAATGGACTTTCGACGGTCTCAATTGGTCGCAATCGGGCGGCGACGATCGGCTCTACATCCTCTGGGAGACGACGCCAATTTCCGGCTGGGATGCCAACGGCGTAACTTCCGTATTCAACGGAACTACGTTTAAGACACCGGCTGCCGGCGAGCAAGCCGATCTTTGGGTCTGGAGTGCTACCGAGAATTACTATTCCGGAAGCTGTGGCGACAAGTCGGTGGTCTTCTCTGCCGGCGACGGTCTTCGCACCGATCTCGGTCTCCAATACGTGATCGACAATCCGGCCGATGGCCCGGCACCCAAATATATGTTGGTCAACTCGCCGACAACGGGTAGCCAGTATCCGCTGCTCAGTTTCGAATATGGTCCATATTCCTCGAGTCTGGCCTGGGAATCGGGAGCAACAATTCCCGGTGTTATCACGCTGCAACCCTCCGGGTCCGCCGCCGATATCAAAGCGGCCGCGACGTACACGAACGGGACCTGGACGGTCGAACTCAAGCGGGCCCGCAACACAGGTTCCTATGACGATGTGGCGCTCTGAGGGAGGGGAGAAGATGGAAATGATATCCTTGATCCATCCGGTGACGTTTGTGGGAGGAATTGATGCGTAAGTTGAATATAGCGATCTTGCTCACCCTGCTCGCTGTGGGACTCGTTTACCTCATTGGCTGCGAGGGCGAGGAAGGGCCGATGGGGCCAAAAGGTGACAAGGGTCGTAAGGGCCTGACTGGTACCGACCCCGAATTGGGCCCGCCGGCCGCGCGTCATTTCGCCATCGGCGTGACCAACGGCAGCCGCTACGCTGTCAATGGCGATTTGGAAGTCTATATCACCTTCGATTCAACCGTACGCGCTGTGCGTGATACTGTCGTGGCGGCTAAACTCACCCGCCCGCCGCTGATCGACGGCGTTGATGGTGAAGAGCCGGAGTGGGGATTGCAAAAGTCCCGCATCCGCACGGCCCAGCTAAACAGCGAGTATCGGGATAACGAAATCTACGAAATCGTCTGTCGTGCCGCCTGGGACGAGGAGTACATCTACACCTTCTTCCAGTGGAAAGAGCGCGAAGTCAAGATCCCAGGCGATATTACCGTTTACTCTCCCAGCCCCTCTGATCAGCCGCGCGAAATCTACTTTGATGCGCAGTCGGAAGTGCCCATCAAGATTGAGGATGGAGACACTACGTGGTTCGATTCCTGGATTCGTCGCGAGGTACTCGATATTAGGGAGAAATGCGATACGATCATCATTCCGCCGCTGCCTCCGATTATCGTCTGCCGCCCCGACACTCTCTTCGGTGACACTAACTTCGTCTGGCTGCAGGAAACTGACGAGGAGGACAAATTGGTGGTCTTCTGGTCGGACGACGAATTCGAGGGCTGGACGACGGCTGCCTTCCAGGAGTACTTCGGCATACCGGGTGGCGTGACGATTCCCAACGGCTCGTTCATCGACACTTGGGTCTGGGGTTGTGCTACGTCACAGCCGGTAAATGTAGCGGACGACTGGGTCATCACCTCAATCGGCATCCAACCCGATGCCGGCAATGCGCCCTTCATGGAGAATTTCCTGGAGCCGGATTCCGTTCCTCGTTACCAGAACTTCCGCGATCCCAACTATCGTTCTGCGACAACATTGGAAATCAAGCTCTATCCCTTCTGGTACTTTGATGCTGTTCGCTACTTCCGGCCAGGTTGGGATATCTACAAAGCCGTGTACGCGGCCGGGATCGTATCGACGATTCCATCGGATAGCCGGGATGACATCTATACCCAGGCCACGTTTGACAATACTTCCGGTATCTGGACAGTGGAAATGCGCCGGGCGAGACGGACCTCTAGCGGTGACGACGTGACGTTCTGAGGAGGAGTGGAGTTTACCATGAGTACATTACGCACAATAGCTCTCTTGTTCGGCGTCGCCCTTCTTGTGGGAGTCTTCACCATCGGATGTGACGGCGTCTCTGGACCGCGGGGACCGATCGGTGACCCCGGTGATCCGGGAGATGATTATGCCAAGCCTGCACCTGCCAACCGGTTTTTCTCGCTGGCGGTGACCAATAACAGCCAGCGCAGCCACAACGGTGCGCCGAAGATCTATTTGGCGTTTGATGGCGGCCACCAGGCCGCTGGCGATACGGTAGTCTCGCAGCGGCTGCCAGAGGGCAAAGTCCCGTCAATCGACGGCATCGACGGTGGAACCTCCGAATGGGGCGATCTGTCGACGAGTATCACGCTTCTGCGCGCTGCCGGAGATTACAACTTCATCGAATCGGCGCACATTCGTTCAGCGTTTGATAACGAGTACGTTTACTTCCAGGTCCAGTGGACCGAAGTCGCCAATGCCGAATTCGGTTGGGAGGTATCGCGCAGCGAGAATCCGACCCCTTGGATTTATCCCGACTCGACGGTCGCCGATACGGCGGTTAACGTCAATCTTCACCGCTGGGACAAGGGCACGACTAACGAAGACCGCTTGAACCTGCTGTTTGAGATCACACCCGTTACTCGCTACGAAAGCGACGGCTGCTACGTAACCTGCCATACCACTGCTGGCGACGAAACCAATTACCATGCAACTCGCGCCGCACGCGAACGCATGGATATCTGGCATTGGACGGCTGCGACTACGAATCACACGGGGTATGGCTACGACCGCTATATGGACCACACGTCCAATGGCGTCAAGCCTGATGTCGGTTTACCCGTTGTGCGCGTCAATCGCGAATTCGATTTTGCCGGCGCCGATACTACGGACAGACCGCTCTATCAGGTGTTTGGCCAGCCCGGTTTCAGCAAGGCATACCCGCTCTGGGATTACGAAATCACCAGGGTAGCCAATTCCGGATGGACTGCCGGTACGACCATCCCCAGCTACATCAACAGCATCCCGACGTTGAGCGCCGCTGACCTTATTGCCGTCGGCGAATACAACGATGGGACTTGGACGGTCGAGATGAAGCGCAAGCGCAATACCGGAAACGGTGATGACGTGCAGTTCTAGTTTGCACGCAGAATCGGGACCTCTGTCAATTCAGGTCGGCGAAGCAATTCGCCGACCTTTTTACTTTCCTCTCGAAGCTCGTGCCCCCGGGCGACGGCTACCGCAAAATCTCTTTACCACACGCCCCGTAGTCGCTACATTTGTCTACCATCTTGTTAGTCATGAAGCTTGAATTCGCTGGGGATACATGTTACTCAAATCGGAAGGTGTCTATCTTAGGTTCCTCCGTCGCACTGATGCCCGGAGCTGCTACGACGCCATTTGCGAAAGCCGCACGGAACTTGAGCCCTATACATTTCTCTCGCAATTGACCCAGTGCCTGGAAGACGAACAAAGGTTCATCGAGAATGATAAGCAGGCCCGCAAGCTTGACCGTTCGTACGTCTTCGGTATCTTTGACTCCAGGACAAAGGCCTATATTGGCGGCGTCGGCTACCTCCAAACCAGCCGTATCAGCCGCATTTGGGAAATCGGCTATTGGGTTCGCACCTCGCGCGCCGGGTGCGGCTATGCCACGCGTGCCATCGCACTCTCCCTGCCCTTTGTCTTCGAGAAGCTCGAGGCGCACAAGGTGAGTTTGCGCCATACCATTGACAATGATGCTTCACGCCATCTCGCCGAAAGATTCGGCTTTGTCTTCGAGGGAACGCAGCGTCAGGAAAAGCCCCGCAACGGCGGCTGGGTCGACCTGCGTTGTTACAGCATGCTTGAAACCGAATACTTCGATAATCAGAATAGGATCGTCATGATGCAGTCCGCGAATCCTCTCAAACGCCTCTTGTCGCAAGGGAGAAGATGAAATGGCAATCCACCGCATTGAATTCAGAGACTTAAACCTCAAATCCTCCCGCCTCTTTCTGAGACCTTTTACCAAACAAGATGTGCCCGCCATTACGGCAGCCGTGCGTGCTAGTCTCACCGAACTCATTCCATTCATGCCCTGGGCTAAACCGGACTATTCGGCATCTGACTCGGGGGACTTTGTTCGCCGTTCCTTCACCTGGCGAAGGCAGGGAAGAGCTTTCGGGCTTGGAATTTTCGATTCTGCCACGTGCGAACTCCTCGGTTCCAACGGTCTTCACAATATTACGAAAGTGTCCCGCTCCGCCGAGATTGGCTATTGGATCCGCTCGGATCGGGCCGGACACGGTATCGCCACCGAGTCTTCAGCGCTGATCCTGCGTCTCGCTTTTGAAACGCTTCATCGCCATCGTGTCATCCTGCGTGCTGCAACCGACAACCCTGCCTCGAATCGCGTTGCCGTCAAACTCGGCTTTCATCTCGACGGTACTCAGCGCCACGCCGACTTGCTTGCCCGCGGCTGGATCGATCTCAATTTCTACAGCATGCTTGAAGACGAATACGCTCGGAAGCGCGACCAAATACTCGCTTTCCTCGCACCGAAAAACGATTGACGAACAGGGACAATGTAGTTTACTATCAAGGGGTCAAAAAGGAGTCTTATGTTAGCCAAAGTCCTTTCATCTGCAGTTCTTGGTATTGAGGCCTACACCGTCGAAGTCGAAGCCGACATTACTCCCCAGCTGCCCGCCTTCGCAACCGTCGGCTTGCCCGATGGCGCCGTCAAGGAAGCCAAGGAGCGCGTGATGTCGGCCATCAAGAACTCCGATTTCATTATGCCCAGCAAGAAGGTCACCATCAACCTCGCTCCGGCGGACATTCGCAAAGAAGGTTCGGCATTTGATCTCCCGATGGCCGTCGGAATCCTCGCCGCCACCGGTCAGGTGATGCGCGAGGACTTCCACGACCTCGTCCTCCTCGGCGAACTCTCGCTCGATGGATCGCTCAAACCTGTCCCCGGGGTCCTCCCGATGGCGCTTGGCGTCAAGAAATCCGGTCTGCGTGGCGTGCTCGTACCGCGCGAAAATGCCTCCGAAGCCGCCATGTCGGACGGCCTCGAAGTCTATCCGGTCAGCTCGCTCAAGGAAGCCATCGCTTTTCTCGAAGACGAGCGTCTCATCTCACCCTTCAAGATTGACATGAAAACGATTTTCGATACGGCGCGGAACTACACCATCGACTTCGCTGAAGTCAAAGGTCAGGAGGCCACGAAGCGCTCGCTCGAGGTCGCTGCCGCCGGTGGGCACAACATCATACTGGTCGGCCCTCCCGGCTCCGGCAAAACCATGTTGGCGCGGCGCCTGCCCACGATCCTACCCGACATGACCGTCGAGGAAGCCCTCGAGACTACCAAGATTCACTCGGTCGCCGGCGTACTCCCCGCTGACACTCCCTTGATCGCCACCCGCCCGTTTCGCTCGCCGCATCACACGATTTCCGATGCCGGTCTGATCGGCGGGGGGCGTATTCCGCGGCCCGGAGAAGTCTCGCTCTCGCACAACGGCGTGCTCTTCCTCGACGAACTCCCCGAGTTTCGCAAGGACGTCCTCGAAATGCTCCGCCAACCGCTCGAAGATGGCTTTGTCACTATCTCGCGCGCTATGACTTCGCTGACCTATCCTTCCAAAATGATGCTTGCCGCCGCCATGAATCCCTGTCCCTGCGGTTACCACGGGGACCTCTCGCACGAATGTACCTGCGTTCCGATGCAGATTCAGAAATATCGCGGCAAGATCTCCGGACCGCTCCTCGACCGGATTGACATCCATATCGAAGTGCCGGCGGTCAAATTCAAAGAGCTCTCCGGCACCGGCCTCGGCGAAAAATCCGAGTCTATTCGCGTGCGCGTCAACGAAGCGCGCAACCGTCAGCATCATCGCTTCAAAAATCGCCGCCACCTTTACTGCAACGCCCACATGGAATCCAAAGACCTGCGCGACTTCTGCCTGCTGGACGATTCCAGCCAAGACTTGCTCCGCACAGCGATCAGCAAACTCGGTCTCTCCGCGCGGGCCTACGATCGCATCATCAAGGTCGCCCGCACGATTGCCGACCTCGAAGCCTGCGACGACATCAAAGTCCCGCACATCTCCGAGGCGATCCAATACCGCAGCCTCGACAGAAATCTGTGGATGAATTGACGAGGAAGCAATTCTCCCCCCGTTGCGTCAGGTCTTCCGATTTCGCACGCCAATCTCAAAGCTAATCCTCACACCATTCGCGAAATCGGGCGACCTGACGCGTCACGAATCGGGACTACGACATTGCGCGGAGCAAACGCTGCTGAGTCTTCCGCAGACCCTCAACCGCGACTTGGCAATCTTCGCACAGTCATCCACAACCCGCGACTGACAGCTCTCCCCTCTCCCTTTGGGAGAGGAGCAGGGTGAGGGCGCCAGTCCATCCCGTTGCTCATCCCCCTGTTGCGTCAGGTCTTCCGATTTCGCACGCCAATCTCAAAGCTGATCCTCACACCATTCGCGAAATCGGGCGACCTGACGCGTCACGAATCGGGACTACGACATTGCGCGGAGCAAACGCTGCTGAGTCTTCCGCAGACCCTCAGCCGCGACTCGGGAATCTTCGCACAGACTTCTACAACCCGCGAGTGACCGCTTTCCCCTCTCCCCTTGGGAGAGGGGCAGGGTGAGGGTACTGACCGGGCGGATAGGTAACAGACTAGACCGGGGGGATGGGTAACAG
>CAZNWJ010000011.1:0-120730 GCA_964576925.1 uncultured Ignavibacteria bacterium
TGCTCAAGCAATTGCCGCTGGCCGGACAGCGTATCGGCCAGGGCCGCTTTCTCCATCACGAGCTGTTCGAGCTTTGCGTTGATGCCGCTGATGTCGCGACGGTCGCTATCGTCGGTCTGGGCGGCGGCGCGGATGCGCTCGTCATTGACGGAGATCTCGGTCTCGAGACGGTAGCAAGCGGCGGAGACCTCTTCGACCTGCGCCCGCAGCTGCCGAAGTTGCTCGCCCAATTCGAGAGACTGCGCGGCGTACTCCTCGCGCGCCAGGTCCCATTTGTCGATCTCACCGCTCAATTCAGCCAGCTTGATCTGACTGAGACGCTTCTCGTCGCGCACCTGGACCAGCTGTGTGTCGAGGCGGCGGTACTTTTCTTTCAACAACACCTGGCCGACAGTGCGGATGCGATCCTCGAGCGTCTTATAGCGCTCGGCGCGTTTCATCTGACGGCCAAGACCGCTAACCTGGGAGGAGACTTCCGCGAGGATGTCGAGCAAACGAAGCAGGTCCTGTTCGGTGGCTTCGAGTTTGCGCAAGGCTGCGCGTTTGCGCTGCTTGTACTTGGTGATGCCCGCGGCTTCCTCGAAGAGCATGCGCCGCTGGTCAGCCTTGTCGGAGAGGATGGCTTCGACCATGTCGAGCTCGATCGCGGAATAGGCGTGCGCACCCATGCCGGTGTCGGCGAATAACTCGGTGATGTCCTTGAGGCGACAGACGACATTATTAAGCAGGTACTCGGATTCACCGGAGCGATAGAGTCGCCGCGTGATCGTGATATTATTGTATTCGGTGGGCAGCACGCCGCGATTGTTGACGATGTGGAGCGCAACTTCGGCCATGCCGATCGGCTTCATTTCGCGCGTGCCGGCAAAGATCACGTCTTCCATTTTGCCGCCGCGCAGAATCGAAATGCGCTGCTCGCCGAGCACCCAGCGGATAGCATCAAGAACGTTGGTCTTGCCGCAGCCGTTGGGACCAACGACACCGGTAATGCCGCTGGCGAATTCGACGGAGGTCTTCAGGGGGAATGACTTGAATCCGAGTATCTCTAATCCCGATAAATACAATTGTTGCTCCTGCTTCCCGTTTAAGTTGTCCCTTGGATATCCGGCAATACCGAGCTGATTTGGATTGAACTCAACATATCGATCATACTGCGATAGACTTTGAGTTCGTCATGCTGAAAACTCGACCGGATTTCGAAATTATGAATTGGCGGGCCCCAGACGCCGGCGAGACCGACGCGCAACATCGCGCTTGAGTGGATCGCCACGAGCGCATTGAAGACGTTGCGCTTGGTTTCAAAATCGATAAAGACCGAGGCGTCAAATTCCTCGATCTTCTTGAAGAAGTCATTCTTGGGCAGCCCGATAAGATTGGCAGCGTAGAGATCGGGCGAGATCGTATGGATACCGGTCTTGCGCGCGATCTCGGTGCAGCCGTTCGGGACGGCGATCATCATGTCACTGCTCGGAAAGATGATTGTCAATTCGCTGATCATCCGCAGCAGGACGCTGTTGGTCTGAATGCCGAACGGCAGCGTGACCACGATACGCTTGCTGCCGCGCATGGACGAAGGGAACTCGTAGGCCGTCATACGCAGTTGACGACCTTTCAGCCCGACATAGAGGTGCTGCAATTTCTCCCGAAGTTTCATGGCACAAGCCTCGCGGTATCGACAAGGTCCAGGTAGTTGTCGCGCGTGATGGTAAAGGTTTTCACGCTGCCGTCATCAGGTGTTACCAGCGCGAGCGGCCTGGCGTTGCACCAAACTTCGACCATGTTGGCGCGTCCGAACTTGCAGGCAATGCTGTCCTGCATCGCAAACCAGAGCGTATCCGGGGCTTTCAAGATTTCCGAGAAGGTGCTGTCGCCATCGATACTGACTTCGATCCAGCATTCGCCTTTGCCGATCATCAGCAGGTTTAGCATCGCCGGTTCGGTCGCCACTTGAACGGTGTCGAGCGGCAACGAATCGGGGATTATCGATTCCTGCGCGGAGGGCGAAATCCCGGTCGGCGCAGAATCTTCAGTCTTCATGAAATTATCCCGATAGTATTTGAGCCCGTAGAGTCCGAGGAAAATCGCGATGATACCAAGCAGGAAATAGAGCACCGGGCGCCCGCTCTTACGGCGCGGAGTTTCCGGCAGCGGCGCTTGCACGGGAGTTGCGACCACCGGCGCCTTGACGGGCGGCTTGGTGGGCTCAGATTGTTTGGGATCGTCTTCCACAACGGCACTCGGCTCGTGCTCGGGCAGACGCAGCAGAAGTTCGTCGAGCGACACACCGAGATAATCGGAATAAGCCTTGAGGAACAGCTCTTTGTAAATCTTGTCGGGGAGATCCTGGTCGCGGCCTTCTTCGAGCGCCCCCAGGTACTTTGAGTGTATCTTGATGTGCGCAGCGACGTCTTCGAGCGATAATTCCTTTGATTCGCGCTTGCGGCGAAGATACTCACCAACGGTTTTGATGTTTTCGTCTGAGCCGAATTCAAAAGTCACGAGCGCAACCCTCTCACCATCTTGATAAAGAGCTTGAGCGGAAACCCAATAACATTGAGCAGGCTTCCCGTCAAGTCCTCGACCAACAATTCGCCCATCCCCTGAATTCCGTAGGCGCCGGCCTTGTCCATCGGCTCACCGGAGTCGACGTAGGCAGCTATCGCCGATTCGTCCAGAGAATAGAACTTCACCCAGCTCACTTCCCCGTCAACGATCGTGCGACCGTTTTTATCACGCACGGCCAGAGCCGTCAGCACGTAGTGGCGGTGTCCAGCCAACCGACTTAAGATGCGGATGGCGTCGGCGCGGTCAACGGGCTTGCCGAGGATATGATTGTCCAGCACAACGATAGTGTCTGCGGCTACGGTAAGTGTTCCGCCGTGGGGAATCACTTCCAGCTTTCTCAGTGCCAGATCCAATGCGTATTGCCTCGGCTCCGTCCCTTCCGGCACGTCTTCATCAACCTCCGGCACGTCGACATCAAAATTGACACCGGCAAGGCGCAGAATCTCGCGGCGACGAGGCGAGCTGGAGGCCAGAGTAATCCGTTCGTCTCCGAGCAACGAGCGCAGTTCTTCGCTGTCGCGCGCGTCGATTGAAAGCTCAAAGCGTTTGCTGATGGTCATATTCGTCATGATCGCTTCTCTTCAGAGTTGAGAATGATCGTCACGGGTCCTGCGTTACAGAGTGATACATCCATAGCTGCACCGAAAATCCCGGACTCGACAGCGACACCTGCTGAGCGAACGGCAGACTTGAAGTGTTCGAACAACGTCGCGGCCCTGGTCGGCTCCATTGCTTCGGTGAATGCCGGTCGACGGCCTTTGCGCGTGTCGGCATACAGCGTAAACTGACTCACTGCGAGGAGTGCGCCACCCACATTAAGCAGTGACAAATTCATCTTGCCCTCAGCATCTTCAAAGATACGAAGATTGACACAGCGTTCAGCTAACATCTCCGCGTCGCGTTCAGAATCTCCGTGGGTTGCTCCGACTAAGACCATGAGGCCATTGTCGATAGCTCCGACGACTTCATTTTCTACTTCCACGCGCGCCCACTTCACCCGCTGAATTACAAGTCGCATCCACAGGCCTTTCAGGCGGTTTAGATAGCCCTGATTGTATTCAATGTCAACTAAAACTGTGCCTGAACTAGGCGACAATACCGTACCATAATGTTATACTTTACTACAATGCTGTAACGCGCTTACTGCGTAGTGGTTATCCTCCGCATTGAGAACGCCAGTTCACACTCTTGCGCTGAGTAAGAAGGTGCACCGGAGATTTTCAATCAAACGCGCGAAATCAAGAACTGCAGCAACGAGTATGATGGCGCACACTGATAGCGACTATAGCGACGCGAATTCGGATTCAGGCAAGACCGCGTAAACGAGAGAGGCTCCATCAATACGATGGAGCCTCGATGAGATTTGATCGATTGATTAGAGGCCGGATAGTTGCAACTCAACGTCGGCCTGAGCCCAGGCGCGCTCGAACTCTAATTGAACATGCACAGCGTCGGCATCCTTGCCCTGGCGCTGGAGAGATTGCCAGAGACCGTAAAGCGCACGACCGGAGCGCGGGTGCACGATCAACTCGGCACGAAATTCCTTTTCGGCGTCGGCCGGTCGATCATGGCGAAGCAGCATAGCGCCGAGAGCTTCGCGAGCATTGAAATACCAGCCCTCAGGCTCGTCATAACGCAACGAGTCCTGCGCGCCAACGGCAGCACGGAGGAGCTTCTCTGCCTCTTGCGCGTTGCCTTCGGCCTCAGCGATCGCTCCACCAAGCATGTTCTCCAGGATCGGAATGGCATTTCGCGCATCGTTATTCATACTCATGTAGCAGCCTTCCGGAAAGGTCGCCGTGAGCTTCTTGACTTCCGCCAACGCAGACTTTGCTTTCTTGACATCTCCCTTTGCCGCATAGGCCATGCCGTGCGCGAATTGGTGGATGGTCTTGGTGAGAACGTAACCGTGGTCCTGCAACTTGGTCTTTAGGATTTCGTCCCACTTGTTGAAGACGAGCAACACTAAGTAGCGAGTCGGCACGAGGACGCCAACCATCGGATCGACATTGGCAAACGGCGTGATATGCTGCTCGAGCAAGTCAACAGCCTGCATCGATTCTTCGTAGCGTCCGGCAATCGCGGCGGAAACCGCGAGGAAATGAATGTTGTGGGGGTAATACATCATCCCGTAGAAACCGACACCGCCTTCGTTGACATACATGCTGTCGGCGTGTACGGCGTGACGATTGGCGACTACCGCCCCCATGTAGTCCCCGGAGCGGATGTAAGCGTGCGCTGGCATATGCACCAGGTGTCCGGCAGCTGGCACGAGTCTCTCCAGTTTGTAAGCGGACAGCAGTCCGCGATTGGGATCGCGCGAGGCCTCAACGGCATGGATGTAGTAGTGGTTGGCCCCGGGATGATCGGGA
This sequence comes from uncultured Ignavibacteria bacterium, assembly GCA_964576925.1. Taxonomy (GTDB): domain Bacteria; phylum Zixibacteria; class MSB-5A5; order CAIYYT01; family CAIYYT01; genus JADJGC01. The sequence continues at coordinate 4,938 of CAZNWJ010000011.1, forward strand.
TTGCGTTCCAGCACAGTTTCAAGAGCCGCGACGATATCAAGAGTGCCCTCAGCAGGAGAGCCGTCGGCATTCCATAACTGCCACGGCTTGAGGTTCATCATGCTTTCAGCATAAATCGTCAGTGCATCCATATCATCCGGATACTTGCTGCTTAAGGCTCTCATGGCGTCGCGATAGGCCATTTCGTTGCGCATGTAGTCGGCCTTGACGTCGGCGGAGTATCGCTTCATCATGGCATCGATGTAGTCGCACTCAGCCGGCGAGGCGAACGAGCGCAGGCTGTCGGCTTTGCGGATCGCCGCGAACGCGCCCTTGGCTTGCAGCGAGTCGATCGGACGGTTGTAGTTGGTCCCCAGCGCGTAGGCGATGCCCCAATGCGCCATCGCGAGTTTGGGGTCAAGCTCGGCTGCCTTGCGGAACGAGCGAATCGCTTCGTCGTGATTGAAGGCGAAGCACATCGTCAGCCCCTGGTCGAAATAGGCCTGGGCTTCGGCGTTCTTGGTGCTGACCGGGTGATGATGGTTGCCGCGTCCCTCCATGAGACTGGTCGGCAACGATTCAAGATAAAGTTTGTTCTTGCCGCAGTAAGGGCAGGCGGACAAAGCCGCCGTGAGCGCGATGACAAGTGCGGTCGTCAGAAGTGCCGTGTGCGTAGTTCTTTTCAACATTCCCTCCTCCTGTCGTTTGGATGTCGCCTTAGTCAAATATTGCTTTTGTGGGTCTATGATATTTCCAGGATCTGCTGCAGGCAAGTGAAAAATTCAAGCGCGCGCTTAAATCAAATGTTGCTAACATCGCTGTTCGTGCCTATTTTGAAGCGCCGTGAACAATCCTGCTCTTTGATCTCATCACCGCTCGTCGTTCAACGACGAGGAGGAAAACATGAGTAATCCACGCACCCGCCCGAGCCTGCTTCGACGTGCGCCCGTCGCCTGCTGCCTGTTGGCAATTCTAACCATCGGCAACACGGTGCTTGCGGCACAAGACACACGCGCACTCGAGGGAACGATAAGGACATCGTGTCTACGGCTGGCGGTGAGCTCCAGTTCGGAAGTTGCCGCGGACTCTGCAGGCGCCCAGTTCAGCTACTTTGCCGATCTACCAGGTGCACCCGGCTACCTGCGCGACGGCTACCTGATTCTGGGGACTTCGGCAGAAGACCTCACTTACTCGACCATTGACGGCCCCTACCCCGGCACGCCGACCGTCGACAATCCCTTCGGCTATCTAAATGGCGATGCTGCCGGAATGGTTTTCGACTCGACCAGTTCATCGAACGTGCGAACCGCCGCCGGCACCGGCTACAATCGTGATTCGACTTTGCAGTTTAGCATTACCTGGTATGCCGCCAAACACCCGGATTCGTGCAGTTTTCTGGTGGGGCATTTTCGCATCTATAAAGGTCCCAACGGCGCGACAGTCAACAGCCTCACGTTAGCGTACTTCGCCGACTGGGACATCCCAGCTGATGTTGCAGCAGAGAATTACGGGGGCGGCGATGCCTCCAGGTACATGGTTTACCAACGGGGATCACTGACTGGAGGCAGTAACGCCAGCCGGTATGGAGCAATTGGCGGCATGGTTGAGTCGGCCGATGTGGTCGGGGGATTTGTCGTGCCTAATGGCGTATATATCGACCCGCTTGGCAATTGGGAGAATGATTCGCTTTGGATTCGGCTGAGCAACCTCGCGCAAAATCAGTATGATCCTGGACCTTATCCTGATCCCTTGGCTGGGTCGGGACCTGCGGCGGACTTAAGTTCGGTCATGGTGTTCCGACGGGGTGCGACCATTGCCGTCGGCGACACAATTGACATGGCAGTGGTGCTGGCTGGGCAGCATGCGGCAGGAGGGACGCTTTCACAACTTAGGTCAGTGTTGTATGCCGGCTACCGGTTCGCGTGCGACCGAAATCTGGTGCCAGCCTCCTACGTGTGCCCAAGTTGCAAGTGCGGTGACGCTGACAACAACGGTATCTGGACGATTTCCGACGGGGTGTACCTGATGACTTGGCTCTATGGCGGTGGTCCGGCTCCGGCGGTGTGGTGCCTTGGCGAAAGCGACGGCTTTGACCTCATTACAAACAATGATATTCTCAAGCAAATGAATTTTGACACACCATACGCTTGCACATCTCAACCGAAGCTGGTCGGCCAAACCACTTCGCAGTTGAAGATTCTCTATAGCGACTTCTTCCCCGCAAACCAGTCATCTGCAACCATCGATATTCGACTACAGCACTCACTCCCGCAGGGTTTGTATTCTTTTGATTTGCCCTTGCGAGTGAGAGTTGACGGCCAGGATCCATTGTCGCTCTCAGCCTCCGCTGCCACAAGTAACTGGCCGCAGGGTGCAGCGTTTGTGGGCTCCAATTCCACGACATGGACTGCGTGGTGTTCAAGAATTCACAGTTTAAGCGTACCAGCCGGCAACTATCTTTTGATGCGGATCACGATCGGCATGCCGTCGAGTCCGTACAAACGAAAGATCACGCTTGAACCGGGCGGCTTCGGCCCCTACATGACCGGAGTGTTCGAGGGCCCGAACTCCCCGTGCCATTACTTGCTCTTCCTGAGCGGAATTTGTCAAGCCTGGACGCCGGAGTTTGTGCCGTTGTCATCAACGTTTGTGTGCGGCGACGCTGACGGCAGCGAGATTATCAGCATTTCCGATGCCGTATTCTTGATTGCCTACATCTTCAACGGCGGTCCTGCACCCAATCCGCTTGATGCCGGGGATGTTGACTGCAATTCCGTAGTGAACATTTCGGATGCTGTTGCCTTGATCAGTTACATATTTGCGGGCGGACCTGCGCCGTGTGAGGCGTGCGACTTTGGAGGTTAAGCAATGAAAGTCCTATTGCTCTGTACACTGATAGTCGTAGCAACGCTTGCCACCGGCGCGCAGGCGGAACGAGTCGCCTTAATAAAGGCGGATGCCGATACTACGTTTCTGCCGCCCGACTCTGAGATACGCACTTCCTGTTTGCGTGTCTCGGTGGCGCCACACTCGCTGATCGGCACCGGCCCGCATTATTGGGAGTACTTTGCGGACGGCCCCTCTGCCCCAGATTACATCTATGAGGGCTATCTCATTCTTGGTAACTCAGCCGAGAATCTAAGTTACATGGGAAGCAGCAGTCGAGTTCACCCAGCTCCGACTCCCAGTAACCCCTTCGGTTTTCTCCAGCGGGATGAGCAAGTCGTGATGAGCGTCGACTCAACTTCGGCCTGGAACCAACGAGTCGCAACCGGTTCAGGGTTTAACCGTGATTCAACGCTTCAATTCTACGTCAGTTGGTATGCCTCCAAGATACCCGACTCGTGCAATTTCCTGTTTGGGGCTTTCAAGATTTTCAAGGGGCCGAATGGCGGCACGGTTTCGGGCTTGACGGTGGCATACTTTGTGGATTGGGACATTCCTGCAGATACCGGTAGCGACAATTACTGCGGAGTAGACTATCCAAAATCAATGCTCTACCAGCGCGGATCGCCGACGGGCAGCGCCAGCAACAATGCTTCTCGTTACGGCGCGGTAAGCGGAGTCTGTGAACTCGGCAGGATCGTCGGAGGATTTGTTCTGGAGTCGCCGACCTACATCTATCCAGACGGCGCCTTGGAAAACGACTCGATCTGGAATCGCATGAGCATGCTGCAGCAGGATCAGTATCAATTCCCTGCGGCTTTCGGCGATCCGGTGATGGGCGCTGGACCGGCCGAGGACCTGTGCATGGTGTCGGTATTGGCACGAAATCAGACCATCGACAGCAATGACACGCTTCACTGCGGTGTAATACTGGCCTCCCAGCCTTTGGGCGGCACACTTGCCGGACTGAAGACTGCGATCACTCAGGGCGTCAAATTCGGTCAATCCCGCAACCTGGTTCCCGGCGCCTTTGCGGAGTGCAAGTGCGGCGATTGTGACAATAATGGCGTCTGGACTATTTCCGACGCAGTCTGCTTCATTCGGTTCTTGTTCTGGGGCGATCCGGCTCCTTCTCCTGCATGCCTCGGGGATGCAGATGGGAACAAGATCCTAACAATTTCAGATGCAGTCTATTTGATCACCTACATTTTTGGTAATGGGCCAATGCCATCGGGCTGCTGATCTACGAATGTCTCGATTTCTTATGAAGAAACTCCGGATGCCATGGTATTGATCAGCTCTGTGTTTGCTGGCGGCCCGGCGCCGTGTGAGGCGTGCAACTTTGGAGGTTAAGCAATGAAGATCCTGATGCTCTGTACACTGATCCTCGCATCAACGCTTGTCGCCAGTGTGCAGGCGGAACGAGTCGCCGCAATAAAGGCGGATACCGATACCACGTTTCTGCCGCCCGACTCTGAGATACGCACTTCCTGTTTGCGTGTCTCGGTGGCGCCACACTCGCTGATCGGCACCGGCCCGCATTATTGGGAGTACTTTGCGGACGGCCCCTCTGCCCCAGATTACATCTATGAGGGCTATCTCATTCTTGGTAACTCAGCCGAGAATCTAAGTTACATGGGAAGCAGCAGTCGAGTTCACCCAGCTCCGACTCCCAGTAACCCCTTCGGTTTTCTCCAGCGGGATGAGCAAGTCGTGATGAGCGTCGATTCAACTTCAAACCCAAAGCATCGGGTGGCGACCGGCAAGGGGTTTAATCGCGACTCGACGCTCAAGTTCGATATCAGTTGGTATGCATCCAAGTTTCCCGATTCGTGCGATTTTCTGTTTGGAGCCTTCAAGATTTTCAAGGGACCCAATGGCGGCACGGTTGCGGGCTTGACGGTGGCGTACTTCGTGGATTGGGACATTCCCGCAGACACCGGGAGCGACAATTACTGCGGAGTAGACTATCCAATGTCATTGCTCTATCAGCGCGGATCGCCGACGGGTAGCGCCAGCAACAATGCTTCTCGTTATGGCGCCATGGTGGGCTTGAGTGAACACCGGCTAATAGTCGGTGGATTCGTGCTGGAGTCACCGGTTTACATCTATCCGGAAGCGGCACTTGAAAACGACTCGATTTGGAATCGCATGAGCAGCCTGCAGCAGAATCAGTATCAGTTCCCTGCGGCTTACGGCGACCCGGTGATGGGCACTGGACCGGCCGAGGACCTGTGTATGGTGTCGGTATTGGCGCGCAATCAGACGATTGATAGCGACGATACCTTACATTGCGGTGTGATACTCGCCACGCAACCTTCGGGCGGCACACTCGCAGGACTGAAGGCAGCGATAATGAAGGCTGTCAAGTTTGGTCAATCTCGCAACCTGGTTCCTGGCGCCTTTGCCGATTGCAAGTGCGGTGACTGCGACAACAATTGGGTTTGGACAATATCGGACGCCGTCTGCCTGATCTCTTACATCTTTGCTGGAGGTCAAGCCCCACCGCAAACTTGCCTTGGTGATGCTGACGGCAACAAGATTCTTACGATTTCAGATGCGGTGTACATGATCACGTTTATCTTTGGCGGCGGGCCGCAACCGGCCGGTTGCTGATTGACTTTGAATGCATCTATTCAAGAACGCCGTCAGGACAGAGCCCTGACGGCGTTTTTATGAGGGTCTCCAGGTTGGTTGCTTACTTCACAACTTCGTAATCCGCATCCACCGCTTCCCCGCCGGACTGGGCTTGCGAACTTGAGGGTTCGGTAGGCTCACCCTGCGGCCGCGTCGCTTGGGCTCGCTGCTGCGCCGCCTGCTGGTAAAGCTGCGAAGCGGCATTCTGCATGATCGCCTGGAGCCGGTCAGTTTCTGACTTCATTGCCGAGAAGTCGGATCCCTTAGTCAACTCCTTGACCTTCTCAATCTGGCGCTCCAACTCAGCCTTGGCTGCAGCGTCGATCTTGTCACCGCTTTCCTTTACGAATTTCTCGCATTGGAAAGCCATCTGGTCGGCGTTGTTTTTCGTTTCAACATCCGCCTTGCGACGGCGGTCGGCATCGGCATTGGCTTCGGCATCACGCACCATCTTCTCGATCTCCGGCTTCGAAAGACCGGAAGAGGATTCGATGCGGATGTTCTGCACCTTGCCGGTACCGAGATCGCGCGCCGAGACATTGAGTATGCCATTGGCGTCGATGTCGAAAGTTACCTCGATTTGCGGCACGCCGCGCGGGGCGGCCGGGATACCGTCAAGGAAGAAGCGTCCGATCGTGCGATTATCCAGCGCCATTTCGCGTTCGCCTTGCAGAACATGAATCTCCACCGACGTCTGACTGTCGCCGGCAGTTGAAAACACCTGCGACTTCTTGGTTGGAATCGTTGTGTTCCGTTCAATCAACTTGGTAAAGACACCACCGAGGGTCTCGATACCGAGCGACAACGGCGTAACATCAAGAAGCAGTACATCCTTCACGTCGCCGGCGAGCACCCCGCCCTGAATGGCGGCGCCGATCGCCACAACTTCGTCGGGATTGACGCCCTTGTGCGCCTCACGACCGAAAAAGCGTTCGACTTCCTCGACTACTTTCGGCATGCGTGTCATGCCACCCACAAGAACTACCTCGCCAATGTCGGACGGCGAGACCTTCGCGTCGGCCATCGCCTTGCGCACCGGTTCCATGCAGCGCGTGATCAGGTCTTCGACCATACCTTCGTATTTCGCGCGCGTTAACGTGACATTGAGGTGGCGCGGGCCGGAAGCGTCGGCCGTGATGAACGGCAGGTTGATTGTCGTTTCTTTCACAGTCGACAATTCAATCTTGGCCTTTTCAGCGGCTTCCTTCAAGCGTTGCAACGCCATCGGGTCGCGTGACAGGTCGATGCTGTCAGTTTTCTTGAATTCGGCAACCAGCCAATCGATGATGCGCTTGTCGAAATCGTCGCCACCAAGATGCGTGTCGCCGTTAGTAGAGAGCACTTCGAAGACGCCCTCGCCCAACTCGAGAACCGAGATGTCAAACGTACCGCCGCCCAGGTCGAAGACGGCGATCTTCTGCGCCTTCTTCTTGTCGAGCCCGTAGGCCAGCGCGGCCGCGGTCGGCTCGTTGATAATGCGCATGACTTCGAGACCGGCGATCTTGCCGGCGTCTTTGGTAGCCTGCCGCTGCGCATCATTGAAATAGGCAGGCACTGTGATGACAGCCTTAGTCACTTTCTGGCCGAGGTAATCCTCAGCAGCTTGCTTGAGCTTGCCGAGAATGACGGCCGAAATCTCTTGCGGCGTAAACTCCTTACCTTCGATCTCGATCACAGCCAGGCCGTTGCCGGCGCGCTTGACCTTGTACGGGAAGTTTTTGATTTCTTCCGTAACTTCGTCAAAACGACGCCCCATAAACCGCTTCACGGAGAAGACCGTATTGAGCGGATTCGTTATCGCCTGGCGCTTGGCAATCTGCCCAACCAGGCGCTCTGCACCTTTCATGCCGACCACGGATGGCGTGGTGCGTCCGCCTTCAGCGTTGGCGATCACGACCGGTTCCTTGCCTTCCATCACGGAGAGGCAGGAGTTGGTCGTGCCCAGGTCGATGCCGATGATTTTATCTGACATATCTGTTGTTCCTCCTTCAGCGGGCGATCTCGAATCGTCCGCCTTTGCATCAGAAAGCCCGCCCGGTGACTCCGAGCGGGCTTGACGTTTCACTCGTCGCGTTTGAGAATTCTCGCTTAGCCGATCTTGATGTCGATCTGCTTCGGCTTGACTTCCTCAGCCTTCGGCAGGACGATCTCAAGCACGCCGTTCTTGTAATTGGCCTGGATCTTTTGCGCGTCGACATCCTTGGAAAGGCGCAGGCTGCGCGTAAAGGTGCCGTAGATCCGCTCGATGTGGCGGTAGTCCTTCTCCTCGTTGCGCGACTCGTACTTGCGTTCGCCGGTCACGACGAGTGTGTTGTCTTCGAACTGCACCTTGACATCGTTCTTGTCAACACCCGGCACATCGAGGTGGACGACGAAGCTTTCGGGGGTTTCGTGCACGTCGGCGCGCGGGACCCAACCGGCTTCGCTTTCAACCATCGACCCGCCATTGAAACCGTTGAAAATCTCGGTGAACACGCGGTCCATTTCGTTGCTCAGGAGACCGAACCGATTCCGGGGCTTGCTGACTGTGAGATACATGACTGTTTCCTCCTCTACTATTGCTTAACTTTCTTGTTTTCTTTTTCTTGCCGCGACCTTCATCGCGACGCCAGAACATAATGCAGAGAGCGTGCCAACTCGTGCAAGTCTCGCATAACCACTTGTGCAACTATCGGTTACACGCTAAGCAGAGAGCCAGCTAGGATTGGATGTGGATGCCACCTTGGCAGATTTCATGCCAGAGCGGCACGAACTCTGTCAGCCTGTCAGTTGAGATGGCAGAGGTGAGTCTTAACTGCCGATCGCGAAGAGGCGACGCTGAGTAGTGACCACGTAGACCAATTCGTCAATCACGGCGGGAGGGGCAATAATCGTGCCGCCGACGTTGACGCGGCCTTCGAGAGTGCCGTCATTGGCAAACTGATAGACGGAGCCGGCGCTGTTCGCCACAATGAAGGAATTGCCGACGGCGATCGGAGAGGCTTGCACGACGCCATCCGTTTCATAACGCCAGATGATGCCGCCGTCTTCGGCATTAAGGCAGTAAACGGTTCGGTCGTCGGAGCCGAAGACGATGCGGTTACCCCTCAGGACCGCCGTGGTGTGAATCGAGTTGACGGTCTGGTGACGCCATACTTCCCTACCGGTTTCCGTATCCAGCGCAATGAAGCTGCCATCACCGACGCCCGCGTAGAGGTATCTTTCAGCCAATGGCTGAGCAAAGATTGTACTGCCGGTTTCGAAGCGCCACTTTTCTGCGCCGCTGGCGCGATCCAGCGCGATGATCGCTCCGCGGTCGGTGCCAATGTAGACGGCTGCAGAATCAACCGCCGGCGGCGCGTAGACGTGGGCCCGGAGTTCTTGCTCCCACGATATCTTGCCGGTGAATCGATTCAGAAGCGTGACCGTGCCGACTCGGGAAACAACAAAGAGATCGTCACCGTCGATGATCGGAGCAGCGGGCGGGTCAATCACTTTGAAAGTCCACAGCTTTTTGCCGTTGACCAAATTCATGGCCGTAAGTTGATCGGAGCCCGATTCGTCGGCGAAATAGATCAACTCGTCTTTCATGGCGACTGCCGAGCCGACGGACGAACCGGCTTCGAGCGAAGTGATCTCGCTGCCAGTGCGCGGGTTGAGGAAATAGATTCGTTTATTATAAGAGGGTACGATGATGAACTGCGTGTTACCTACAACCTGACCGCCAAGACCACCGTTGAGTTTGCGCTCAAACTTTATGGTGTCGATAGGCGGGAGTTCCATCTCGACGACGGCGTTCCCCGTGGCATTAACGCGATGCTGCGTAAAGCCGGCGCCGGAAGGCGGCACCGACTTGAATGCCTTGAAATGGGGGGCGCAGGCGCCGAGGACGATTGCGAAGAGAAGCAGGCTAATTGTTCGCAGTGTGGAACAAGTTGACATCATCTATTGACTACTTCCCTGCTCCGAATGAGTGAATTCGCGAAGTTGTTTCTTGATCCCCTCAATGCGTAGCTCGTAATGCGCCTTGGAGTTTTGCGATTTGCCCGAGGCAATTCGCAGCGAGTCGTTCAGCCGCAAGCCGAGATTGAGCAGGCTGATCAGCGAGTCGAGCGCGGCGGGCTCCAGAGCCGAAAGGTCGGTTTTGGAGAACAGCCGTGCTGAACCGAGGAGTTCCACCTGCTTGTTCATGGCAATGTCCGCTGCCGCCGGCGGAACCGGTTTGAAAAGCGCGGCTGCAGCGCCGATGACCGCCATCAGGATCACGAGCGCTATGACTATGATTCTACCGTTTACCATGGAGACAAGATCAGAAGTTCCAGCCGAAGAAGAAATCAAATTTCAGGCCCGGTTCGAATGTTTCGAAATCGGTCTTCTTGGAGAGATCGAAGCGAAGCACGGCCATATAGCCGAGTGCAACTCGCGCACCGACGCCAGCGGAGCCGTAAAAGCGGTCAAACTCGTCGTTCCAACCGGAGCCGACATCGGCAAAAAGCGCTCCGCGAATAGCTTGGAAGCCCATGCGGCCAAAAGGAAAGCCGATAAACAGATTATCGATAAGCGGAAAACGCAACTCATTGGACAACAAGACGACTTTGCGTGAGTAAAATTCGCGGCGATCGTAACCGCGCAACGACCAACTGCCGCCGAGATACATCCGCTGTGGTTCTTCGCCGGCCGACCAGAACCCGAATGCCCGCGTAGCAAATGCGGAGTACTTGCGAATCCGCAGATAATTGCGAAGGTCAACAAAGACCAGACGATTAAAGAACTGGCCGGAATAGAAATCGGTTGTCAGCCCGACGGTGGCGTTCAAGCGCATCCCGTCGAGAGGACCGGAGATATCCCATAGAGAGTTGTCGTGGATGAGCGAGGCGTAGTTGGTCGCCAGGATGGCATGCCGCTTATCGAAGAAGAGCGGCCGTTCTTTGTAAGAGTGACGCAGAAACAAGGAGGTCTCAACGCGAGTGAATTTCGACAGCGGGTACGAAAGCAGCCCTTGCACACCGCTCTGGCGTTCGTCGTAATAGCCTTCGTAGTCATCGTAGTGTTCATCATAAAGGTGATAGGCACCGAGACCGTAGTTAATGCGGTGTGTCTTGTTGATGTAAGTAATGCCCACATTAAATGATTCCAGGAGTTCGTTCTTGGAATCGGCGGTATTTGAGAGCAGTATGTAATAGAGCTTGTCGCCGAGCATATCGGAAAACACGGCCTGAAATCCGCCGATTGTTCCGTACACGGCGTCGTAGGCGATCGCCGACTGGGCAACATCAAAGGAGAATTCGTTGTTGTAATCGATAACTCCGGCTTCCTCGCTGCCGCCGAGGCGGTCGGGGTTCCAGACGGCATATTGCGCTACCGGGGTCTCAACCGGCACAGCCGACGCGGTATCGAGCGGCATGGCGTAGACACTGAAGCTGAAGTTCTGGTACCCGGAGAACATCAATCGGTCGCCGTACATCACGGGGTCAAAGACGCCGGTAACGAAGGACGATACCTGCCTGAGTCGCTCCTGGCGGTCAAGCAGATAGATATTAGAAACGCCATTGCGATCGGAGGAGAATAGGATTCCCTCCGAAGTGACATAGGGAGAGCGGTCGTTGAACCGGCCGTAGGTCAGCGGTGCGATAACCGAGTCGCGCCACTGGTAGCGGAAGAGGTTGGTGAAACCTTCGTGGCCGTAGCCGCCGCGATCGGAGGCAAAGATGATGTCCTCGCCGTCAAACACCGGCTCTGTGTCGAGGTAGATATCATTGGTCAAGCGTGTCAGGGCCGAGTCGGTCAGGTTCAGAAGATACAGATCATGAAAACCGCCGTAGGTTGCTCCCGAAAAGACGAGGCGCTTGCCATCCGAAGACCAGGAAGGAGACAGCAATTGGTACAGTTTGGCGAACTCAAAGGTCAGCACAATGTCCTGCTCGCGGACGTCATAGATGTAAAGCACGTCCCGGGAATAGCGCTTGGAGATGAACGCAATGCGGCCATCTCCCGATGCGCTGATACGCGACTGCAGGAGATGGAGCGATTCAAAGGCCGGTGAGCGCTCGCCCTTGACGAGGGTGACTTCTTCATCCAAAGTCTGCGAGCGCATGTAAATTCCGGAGTAGCCAAGCTTATTGGCCTTGTAGGCGACCCAGTCACTGGCGCCGCGAAACTCGATATTGAGCGGAACCGGCTTGACGGCGAACTGCTTTTCGGTTATCGGCGTCGTTGTTTTGGCCGGCAGATCAGCGTCCTTGAGATCCGGGAAATAGCGTTTCTTGAGCGAGTACACCCATTCGGCGCCAACTTCCTCGAGCGATTTACCGACCGTCACTTTGAATAACTGGCGAAAGGTCTGGGCCTTCCACCAATTCTCGAACATCATCTGCAATTTGTCTTCGCCGTAATTGTCGGCGAGGAAGTGGCAAAACGATTCGCCATACTTGTACATAAAGAACGAGCCGGAGAGATACTCCAGTTCGTGAATCGGCCGCAGCGTACCCTCGATAGCCATGTCGGAGAGAATCATGTCGGCTTCCGCGTCCCACTCACGCGACCAGTATTCAGCCAGTCCTTCCGTAAACCACAGCGGAGGGCCGTAGAAACTCATTTTGCGGTGCTGGGACATGATGGCCTGGATCTTATCGAAGGTGAACACGTGCACGAGTTCGTGGCGAATCACACGCTGGAATTCGGAAATCGAGCCGTTAAAGGGCACGACCATGCGGCCCTTGAAAAACTCGGTGAAGCCGGCCACGCTTTCGGGAAGCAGAGTCGGCGTGACGTTGGTCTGGGTGAAGAAGGTCGGCGCGCTATAAATAATCAGCGGGATTTTGCGAAAAATATGGAAATTGAACTTATCGGCGAGATGATCGTAGCTGGCCTCGGCAGCAGCCGCGGCGATTTCCGGGAGTCCGCCGTCATCGTCGTAAAAGAAGATGCGGAAGTGCTCGGTCTGCAGTACCTTCCACTCGAAGGGCTGGTACTGCACCTTGTTCTTACCGAAGTAGAACTGCGCGGCGGCATCGCTGAGGCCGATGAAGAGGGCGACAGCGATGAGAGCGAGTCGATATAGGATCATGCGTTATTCGGTCGTGGTGACGGTTTTGAGATAGCGTTCTGCCAGTTTCACGGACTCCGCCTTGCGGAGCTGTCCGAAGAGAGAACGCGTGCTCTGCTTGACGTATTTGCGCAGAATGTCGTCAAAGATGACCGATCTCAACATTATAAACGTCTTAACGATCAACTCGTTCAACTCTTCATCGGGTTTGCTGAACAATTTATGGTAGGATTGCGACTCTCCTAAGAGAATCTGGGCCAGGAAGGTCAGGCTGCGCTGCTTGTCGAGCTTGATCAGGACGGGCAAAATCGCCTGGCGATCGGTCACATTGCGCAGGAAGTAGTCCTCGACGTAGGGATACTCCGCAGCCGAGCCAATCTGCCCGAGGGCATGGAGGGCCTTGATGCTGATTTCCCGGATCGGGTGCTGAAGAAGGCGGGCGATGCCGCGGGCACCATCGGTGCCGCCAAGCTTTTCGAGCGCTACCAGCGACTCCATCACGACGCGTTCATCGCTATCCTGGATGAAGCGCAAGACGAGGGCGACCGAATCTGGGTGCTGGATGTTCCCGAGAACAAACAGTACGTTCCGGAGCTTGTACCAGTTTTCAGTGGAGAGTTCAGGATTATTGGCGGCCCGGGCGGTAAGGCTGCGATCGGAAAGGACCAGCTTAAAAGCGTTAATGGTTTTCTCGCCGAAGCTTGAGAGGATACGGATCAGTGTAATGCGGACGCCGCGCTCGCGATGGCTCAGGTAGCTGGTAAATACCAGAATCGGCTCGAGGTTGTTAAATTTCTCCAACAGCGGAATCATCGGCTTACCGACGAGGTCAAAGTGTTTGGCAAGCTTGGCGATCAAATTCTCCGCCAGTTGTGCCGAGGTCATTCGCTGATGGGCCTTGGCAGCAGCATCGGCGATACCCTCTTGATAGATGACGTTGAAATCGAGCTTCTGGACGATCAGGTCCAGCAATGACGCCGCTTCCTCGTACAGATCGATGTCGATGTAGCTCTGATAGTACTTTTCCACGATATCGGTGAGAAGGTTGAATTCGCGCAGGCTGATGTTCGGTTCGGCGATGCGTTCTTTCAACTCCAAGAGCTGCAGCCCGGAAACCGGTGCATTGTTATTTTCCGCGCAGATCGAGGCAAAGCGCAGGAGCGCTTCGTGCTGAGTCTCGGTCAGTTCATAGCCCTGGCGGTCGAGTCCGGCGTAGAACTTTTTGACGAAGTCCTCGGTGTATTGCATGTCGCTGATGGTCTCGAGCCAGCCGATGACATCATCCACATTGCTGGGGTCGACATCCCCGAGGAAGAAATCAGACTTGAAATTCTCGATCTCGATGTGGGCGATCTTTTTCGGCGAGGCGTCGGTTGAAAGGATTTCGCGCAGATAGTCGTTGTCGACCAGGTCAAGCTGCTCGATTTCTTCCTTGAGGCGCGGCAGGAGTTGTATGGCCTCACGCTCCTGCAGCATCTCGCGAAATCCAGTGAGAGCTTTGCCGACTTCGGCCCGACTGGCTTGTTTGCCATCTGCAAATGACATACGCAGAGCGGCTACAAGTAGCCCGAGCAGCTCTTCATTGTTGACTTCGTTGAAAGATTCTTTCAGGCGCTTGTAGTCCTCGGCTGTAAACTTGACGCCGTTACCTGCTCCGCTTCCACCGGCTCCGCTGCCTCCCCCCCCGCGCCCGATTCCAATCGCGCGTAAGCCTTCCTGCACAGACGCGCTGACTCGGCCCTTCCATTCGACGAAACCTCCACCGCCGGTGCTCTGACCTGCGCCGCCTCCGCTGCCAGTCCCACTGCCGCCGGATCCCGGTCCTTTTCCGGTCCCGCCGCCTTGACCGCTTCCTGAGCCGCCGCCTTCTCCGCTACCAACTCCGTCGCCAGTCCCACCACCAGAGCCCGCGCCGCCGCCGCCGAGACGTCGAGTCAAGACCTGCAAGAGCAATTCCGGATGTTTGCGGAGGACGTCGGACATGGTCTGCTCGACTTGTTGCATCAATTCTGGTGAATCCAAACCTCCGCCGGTGCCGCCGCTTCCCGAGCCGAGCCCTCCACCTCCGCCGGCCGCCAGTTCGTCCTCCGAGACGACGCGCTCGCCATCGCGAACGAGTTGATACTGAAGCTTGCCGACAGTGATGCGGCGAATTTTCTCGGTTTCGAGGAATTTCTGAATGTCGCGATGTTCTTTCTTGAGGTTGATATGCGAAAGGAACTTCTCGAATTCGTCGGGCGTGACTCCTACCTCGAACGAGACGCTGTGGAGACCCGATTCAACCAGGACCTTCCCCAAGCCTTCGGCGAGCATCTTCGCATCAAGCGGAACACCGTCGCCGAGCAGAGTGCCCTCGGCAACGGCAAAGACAACAGTCTTGTCGGCCGCCAGAAGTTCTTTGAGAATCGCGAATGGTCGTTCCGCAGCCTTGGCGGATATGGGATGACCCGGTGGATAGATTCCAAGTTTGCGCGCCGCTGCTGAGACCTCGCGCAGGAAGGAAACGAGGGTCTCGGGTGAGAGCGCCGATTGCGTGGCTCGCTCCATATCTAAGTTAATCGGCAACAATTGATTAGATATTTAGATTGATGTGCTCAAATGCTGCGCTGACATCCATTGTGAAACAACTTGGCGGTGAATCTCAGAAGTAGCGGGTGTAGTCAACAGCTTACGGCCCTTTTACTTGAGAAAAAGCAGTTTGAGCGCTCCCAATTTGCCGGACTGGCGGCAGAAATAAATGCCGCTGGAAACGCCATTTCCTGATGAATCCCGGCCATCCCAGGTGAAGTAGTTTCTCCCAGCGGAGCTGGAGACGGTCGCCAATCGGCACACTTTGCGACCGAGAAGATCCACAATATCTATTGCTGTGGGAGAATCGGAGACAATCGTTGTTTCCGAGTTGAAGGGATTGGGAAAGCTCAACAACAAGCCTGTGGAAGATGCGTCTTGTGTCGCCTGGTCGCCGGCGCTCGTCATGAGGTCGATGAGAAGCGCATCAGACTTCGGCCCCAGATTGTCGCCGAGCCAGGCAGCGACGGCGAGGTACTTGCCTTCGATTTCATCTCGAGAGAAGAGATAGTGCATCGCCGAGGTGCCGGGCACAATTTGCTCCGGCATAGTAGCGGCTGCATCTCCAATACTGATCATGAAGATCGAAAAGGAATCAGGAAATTCCGCGGAAGGGGCGAAGCTGCCGATGGTGTCGCAGACACTATAGGACAGTCGCAGATGGACGTTCATATCAGTCAGATCAATCCAAGTGATTGCCTCACCATTTGGAGTGCCGAACCACTGCCCCTCGGCGCCGATAGTATAGGAGACCGCCAAGGCCGGCGCGGAAGGAGTTGCTTCAAGCCACTCGACCATGACGTACGCGGCATTACCGACGCTGCAAAGTACCTGAACCGGAAAGCGGCACCATTGCGCCGCTGAAACGACGGTAGAACAGGCGACAATGTTCTCCCAGAGGGGGGCCGTCGACGTTATGCCCGGCAGATGGTCATAGATCGCGAGCCGAAACGGCGACATGAAGTCGCCGGGCTCCTCAGTGTGCGGATCGCTCGGCCAGAGGCGCAATTCGACGGCTTCAACGGCGATCTCCGGCCTCGCCACCGGTAATTCCCGAACGAACCTGGCGCCAACATATTCCGACGAATAGAACACGAATGAGATCGGCGTCTCATCGCGATCACCGGTAAGCAGGCTATTCACTCCGGGATAGTACCAGGCGACAACTACGCTATCGTCTCTCGATGCATACGAGAGTCCGTACGGCGCCTGGATCTCGTCCGGCTTGACTTCCGTTGAAACCGCCATGGCCGCCGCCAGGACGACCGCAAACGGAACCCTTGTTTGAGCACCCTTGCCATTCATGGATATGTTAGAAGATATTCGTTCGTGCCCCAAGGCGCAAGCCTGGAAATTGCACGGTCATAGTAGAATTGGCTATCGATGATGTACTGATCGAAGGCGGACTAATCGCGCGCGGGACTCAGCAATTCGCCCTTGGTGGTGGAATAGACTTCGCGAACGGAAGCGAAGTCAAACTCGGAAAGCAGGCGACGCAGCTTGGGTTCGACGGTCGACAGATTCGTGTAATGGCGCAGGCGGCTTTTCAGGGCCACACCGCTCTCGCGCGGTTGGTCGGGATCGAGTTCCCAGGGGTGCAGGTAGATCATGGCCGGATAGCCGGCGGCATTATAGGCACGAATGGCTCGGCGCGTGTACCAATACGGAAACATGCGAAAACTCCCGCCGCCGCAAGCCGGAAGGCGCTTGCCAAGAAACACGCACGTGACGGGCGGGATTTCCAGCAGCCGCCCCTGGCTGGTATTGATGAAGTGAGGATATCGAGGAGCACTCGGATCGCCATAAAGATCGTGGCGGATCGGATAAATGCTTGAGTCGTACTCGATGCCGCATTTCACGAGAGTCTCCCAAATCCACTCGCGGCTACGTTCGGCGGAAAAGGTGGGAGCGCGATAGCCTTTGACACGGACTCCGGAGGCATCTTCCAAAGCCCCGATCGAGCGGCGAATATCGTCCTCAAACTGCTTTTCGTCGAGGCGTGTCAGCGCATCGTGGCCGTAACCATGGGTCGCCAGTTCGTGACCGCGGGCCTTGATCATCGCCATAATGTGCGGGAAGCGCTCGGCGAGCCACCCCAAAGTGAAAAAAGTCGCGGTGGCGTGATACTCGTCGAGGATATCGAATATTCGCATCATGTTCATCGTGAGCCGGCTTTGGCGCTTGGACCACTCGGAACGCGGAATGTGGCTGTAAAAGGCTTCGACCTGGAAGTGCTCTTCCACGTCAAATGATAGAATGTTCTTCATATTTCACGACTTCTTGGTTGCGTAGTTGTAACCGTAGTACTGATGGTTGTAGTGGTACGGCAACACGCCGGACACATTGTTCAGTACAACACCGACGATATTGGCATCGGTCTTACTGATTATATCGGCCGCTCGCTTGATAACTTCTTTCTGCGTCGCTCCTGCCTTGACGACGAGAAGGAGTCCGTCCATGTTTGGACCCAGGACTACCGGGTCGGATACCGGTATGATCGGGGCGCAATCGACGAAAACCAAGTCAAAATAGAACTTCACCTTCTCGATAGCCTCGATCACCTTGTCGCTCTCGAACAATTCGGTGGGGTTGTGCTTCAAGGTGCCGGCGGTGAGAATCCAAAGGTCGCTGATCTTGGTTGATTGGAAGGCGTCCTCTGCCTTGGCAGTGCCGTCGATAATGTCGGTAACGCCGGGCTCGAGAGGCAAATCAAAGATCTTGTGTATGGTGGGACGGCGCAAATCGGCGTCGATAAGGATTGTCTTGCGTTTTTTATACGAAGCAGCCGTGATCGCCAGGTACGACGATACGGTGGACTTCCCTTCCGAGAGCATCGCCGAGGTGACAAGGAATGATCGTTTCGAGACTCCCTTCACCGGCCGGGTGATATTGTGCAACAGGCGGCGGAACTCAGTGCCGACAACGGACTCGGGATGGTAGTACTCCCAGATCGGTTTGCGCCGCTCCTTGCTCACAACTATCCTTTCAGGATCGCCTTGACCAAAGCGTCGAAGCCGCGGAATTCGTTCTCCGCCAGGCGCAGGCTCTTCTTTGCGCGCTCAAAATCCGGATTAATCTTGAGGGCTTCCTGATACTCCTTGATCGCCTTGGAGTGAATGAACCGCCCCATCAGCGTGTAGGCGACGGCAAGGTCATAGTGTAGATCCGGAAAGTGCGGATTCTTTGCAATTGCATCCTTGAGATTCTCGATACGGCGACGCAATGTCTTCTCGTCGATTTTGTCCGTGACGAGCATGAATTTCAAGTAGACGCTGGAGAATTCGCGGAAGCGCTGCTCCTTCTTGCGTTCGCGGGCCAGCACAAGTTTCGTATAAGCGCCTTCCAGGTCGCCCTCGCCAAAGAGTCTCCGGCCATCATCAAAGTTCTTGTCCTGATACTCGGGACAGACAACAATGGCGCGCTCGAGATTCTCGGCGATCTTCTCGGTAGCTTCCGAGAACAGCTTGAAGTCTTCGCGCCGAATCGAATTCAAGACGTAAGTCAGCGCCTTATTGTAATAGGCATCGCCATAGTAGATGTTGATGGCGATGGCCTCATCGAATTCGATCATGGCGCGCTTGCAGCTGCCGTGCGCCAGGTAGGCCTCGCCGAGGTTATTGCGATAGTCCGCGAACCGCGGTTGCGAATCGATGCATCGATTGAAGACCTCGATCGCTTCGGCGAACTTGCTCTGCATCATCAGGACCTGCCCCAGGTGACACCATTGCTCGTGGCCGTCGGGCCGCAGCGAGACCGCACGGCGGAAGAGGACCTCCGCCTCATTGTACATCTTCTTGTACATGAGCGCGAGAGCGAGGTAGTCGATCTGCTCGGCTTCGTTGGAACTCAGCGCCTCTTTGTAACGCTCGAAGATGTGCTCGACCTCTTCCTTGCGTTCTTTGTGGGCGTTCTTCACCAGTTCGAGCAGTTCCTGCTCGGGCAGATGCGGGTAGACGTTTTCTTCGACCGTTTCGAGCAGCTGACCCTCGGCGAAAATCGACGAGCGAATCTGGTGATTCGCCGTGTCATTGACCGTCTGGATCAGATACTCGCGATCGGTCGAAGCGACCCGCGAATTGAGTCGATAAGTTTCCATCAGCACTTCCTATGCCGCCTTCATTCCCTTGGCTTGCGACGAGGCATCGATATTCGGGATAGTCCCGACGACCTCAAGCCCCAAGAGCTCTTCAATATCTTCAACGCGTTTAATCGAGTGGTCCACGACCTCAGCAACGACGACGGCACAACCGCCCAACACGAGTCCCAGAGCGAGTCCCATCAGGGTGATCTTGCCGCGATCGGGCGATGAGGGCTCCAAAGGAATCGTAGCCGGTTCAAGGATCGTGTAGCGCGTTTCTGCTTCGGCTTCCTTGCTGGCGCGCGCAATCTTCTGGCGCTGGGCTTCGTCCTGCCAGTTCAAGTATTCTTTCTTCTTTTCCTCAACTTTGCTTTCCAGACGCTTCACCATCTGCTCATAATACGGTTGACCGGCGATAACGCCCCGAATTTCGTTAATCGCCGCTGCGAGAATCTCCCGCTTGCGCTGCAGAAATCTGATTTCATGCGTGCGATAAACGAACTCACCGGCTTCGTTGCGCGCGGCGGGTGCAAGGTCAGGATATTGCTGCGCGACGATGCGCGTGCAGGCGGTTTGCAGTGAGTCGAGCGCATCGCGCGTCCGCAGCAGCTGCGACTGAATCTTACCGTCCTTCCAGAGGTAGCGCGATAGCAATTCGGCGGATTCCCGGGTGGATTCTTCGGCGCCGGCTGTATGGCGGCGGACCTCCGGTGTTACGACCAGCACCCTGGCGGTATCGATCCCCTCCGCGCTGAGTTTGCCCGCCAGGAATTTAACTCTGTCGGTAGCCTCGCTGGTTTCGATACGGGTCGCGTCCACTTCGGACTCAATCTGCCCCAAGTTTTGATCGGAGTTAATCCCCGCCTGCAATTGCTGATTGCGGTAGGATGTCATGAAATCGGTGAGTTGTTTGTCAGCGTCCTCGTATTCCTTCTTGGCGATCGAGAGCTGTTTTTCCGCGAGGGATTGACCTTCGTCTCCGGCCAGCACCTGCTCGCTGAGTTTGCGTTCGCGATAGACTTCAGCCAAAGCTGTGGCCATGCCGGCGGCCTGGCGAGGGTTGCGGGAGCGCGCGGTAATCACGACCTGGTTTTCCCCGATGAGACCGACTTCGATGTCGGCGCGCAGTTCCTCGATTTGAAGCGAGCGAATCATGGTCGGCAAGTCATTATCGGGAAACTGTGCCAGCATCTTCTGCGCATTCGAGACAACCGACGCCGACGGTTCGAGCTTCATCTGCTCGACCATCCGGTTGATATAACCGGAAGAAGTGATTTCCGAGCGCGTTGCGGCGAGCCAGTACTGGCGGGCCCGGGGCTCGGGCAATACGCCGGCCTCGTCCGGAAGCAGCCGCTCGAGAGTCGGCGAGAGGAATTTCTGGTTAGAGATCACGACCTTGGTTGCCGATTCGTAGATGGTCGGCAACGCGTAACTGCCGGCGAAGGCGACGACTGTGACGACGACCAGCGGCGTCACCAGCCAGAACTTCCGCTTCCAAACGATCTGCCAGATGTCGCGCAGTGTGATTTGGCGCTGACTCACTCTCCCAACCTGTCAATAAGCAGAACGGTCGATGTGATTGTCGTCCCTAACGTGATGATATCACGGAATAGATTGAACCCGCTGCCGACACCACCCGAGCGCGCCGGGATGTAAATGGCATCCTCGGGCTTGAGCAGATAGCGCTGCGGACTGCCGGTTTTGAGTTGTTTGTCGAGATTCACCTCGTAGACATTGGCGTAATCGCCGCTCTTGGACGATACGCGGATCTTCTTGAGGTCGGCATCGGGCGTAGTGCCTCCGGCCAGCGCGATCGCTTCGATCAGATCGAGGCGGGCATCCAGCGAGTAAGCATTGGGCCGAGTCACGGCGCCCACGATGTAGAAAACATTGCGCCTGGCTTCGCTTTCGGCGAGGTTGATATTCGTCGGTACGCCGCCCAGGGTGGGAGGCACACGAATGATATCTTTCGCATGCACTTCCGGAAGCTGCGAAAAATCGCGCGAACGTATCGCCGAGAGCACATCGACGGTCAAGACGGTTCCAGGATCGACGGCGCCGCCGCGGATTAGCCGGACATTGCTCAAGTCGCCGGTAGCGGTCGGACCGCCCATTTCTTTTATGACCGTCCAGATATCAGGAATGACTTCCCTGGCGTAGCGGCCTGGAGAAACAACTTCACCCTCGACGAAAACGGTTTGGGAGTTAAAGGCTGTAACGACTACGGTGGCTTGGCTGATGTCGCGATTAAAGCGCGACACCTGCTCGACGATCTTGCGCGACAATTGCGATGTCGTCAAGCCCGCTGCGGTGATCTCGCCAATGACTGAGAGCGTGATTTTGCCGTCGGCATTTACAACGACCGACTGGTCGAGTGTGGGCGCCTGCCAGAACGAGACCTGGAGAACATCATCAATCCCGATGACATAATCCGCCCGGGCAATCTCCGGCGCCGCCACTCCTATCAGAATCAGCAACAAAATGGGTAGTAATAACTTCCGAGTCATAACTCCTACTTCTTCACGGTAATCAGATTTTCATCGAACATAAACGATTTGTTCTTGCCGGTGCTCTTCGCCTGCAAGAGGGCCATATCGGCACAATATATTAATCGGTCAATTCGTTGTGCGTCATTAGGATAAATCGCTCCCCCCAGTGATACGGTGATATTGAGGTTGGCGGAGGTAAATTTGTCACGGAATTCGTGTTCGAGAATGGCGTTGCGCAAGCGTTCCATGAAGTTGATGCAGTCGGCGGCGTTGGTATCGGGCATAACAATACAGAACTCCTCGCCTCCATAACGCGATACGATATCGATAGAGCGTACCGATCTAGTCAGGAGTCCGCCAAGCTGCTCCAACAGAAAATCTCCTGATTGATGACCGTAAGTATCGTTAAAAACCTTGAACCCGTCAACATCAAAGATGACCAGGCCGAGGTGACGAGTAAATCGCTGTGCGCGAGTCATTTCCTGCTGCAGCCGCTTGTAGAAATAGCGGTAATTGTAGAGGCCGGTCATCTCGTCGGTGTACGAAAGCCGCTCGATTTTCTCAAAATTGGTGAGGTTGTCCAGAATCAAGCCGAACATGCGGCTGAAAGTGGAAAAGACCTCGATATTCTCCGGGCTGAATTTTTCCGGCGGGCAGTTCATCCCGATATAACCGTCGCGCGGATTGGTGCCGTTCAAGAATCCCAGGCAACGAAGACCGGCCGCTTTCAACAGGCTCAGCTCTTCCGAGCCGTCCTCGGAATAGGCTTCCAACGAGATAACCGGTTTCTCGGGGCTGAGGAGTCCGAAGAGAGCATGGTTGGCCGGTAGCGTGAATTCAGCGGGAAGATTCGGAAGTTTTCCCCGATCGCCCTGGCGCATGACTGTGCGCCTTTCGGCATCATGAACCAATAGGACTGCTGAATCGACTTTGAACTCCTCGGCGAGCAGCCGCAAGTAGGCCGCGTAAAGCTTGTTGCGATCGTAAATCCGCGCCAGTTTGTCGAGCGCCGAGATGAGCACCGTAGGGTTGCGGCGGTTCGAGGCCTCATGCGATGAGCGGTCGCCTTTGAGTGCATCGAGCTGCTGACGGAGTTTCTGGACGGTGAGGTTGTGCTTGTAGGTGGCATCATCGAGGTGCTTGAAATTCCCGACCTGGTCAGCCAGCGACAACAGAAACGGCCGGATGATTCGAAATGGCACGTCCTGGGGCGCGGTGAAGGCGATGAAATAATTGCAGCGCCCGCTCGTCAGCACCGGCACCGCCTGGTCGAAGGGATGAGGGTCATTCCCCTGGCTCCCGTCCCCGGGGTAGACCTTTCGAAACGGAATCGATGATTCCCGCTTTTCCAGCATGTGCTCGAGTTCGGGCCGAAAGAGAACGCGGTAGCCCTTGAGGCTGTCGCGCTCTGCGCCGAAGAGATCGGTCAGCATGTAGCCGCGCTTGCGGCGGGCGAAGACAGCTACCGTGTTAAGTCCAAAATCGTCGTGGAAGTAGCGCGCCAGGGAGGTTACCTGTTGGTCGAGTTGCCGGCGCTGCGAGAAATCCTTGTGTATCTGCTCCACTTGATGCAGGTAGAGCCGGACGATCGTTTCCAGGCGATCGGTGCCTCGGCGTCGCAGCAGGATGGCGTAACCGGTACCCCCGACGAGGGCGACGACGATGGCCGCCACAAGCAGCGGGCGCGACCATTGATCGACGAGCAAAGCTCCGCCGATCAGCGCCGAAATGGTCGCCATCAAAGCTGCCAGAAAATAGAGCATAGGCTATCGGTTTATATAATGAGCGACGAGCGCGGTTGCAAGCGCAAAGCCACGCAACCAATCGGCGTCGGGTACGCTCGCGGTCAGGCCTTGCGGCTGTAGCGGAAGCGGTTCTTTTTGGACAAGAGCGAGTGGCGGCGGAGGATGCTCCAGACGCCCCACCAACCGATCTTCTGGCCGTCGCCGTTAGCGTCACTGCGAATGATGCGCACGATTTCGCTGATGGAGTAGAAAGGATCGGTTTTGACCAGGCTCAGCACGAGGCTCTCTGCACTGGGGCGGGCAGTGACAGGCGGAGCGGCTTTGATCTCCGGCTGGGTTTGAGCTGTCGCCTTGATCCGAGCCGGCGGCGGATCGGCTTCGGCTGTGGCGACCTCGACCTGGCGGGCGATAGACGCCTTCTCAGCTTCTTTCTGGTTATGCTGGCGAACTTCGGCCGCAGCGTCTTCACCGGAATGACCGTTGCCGCCGCGAAACTCGATCTTGGCCTTTTCGATATTGTCGTAGGCTTTCAGGATCGAATCGAATTCCAGCAGTTCGAAGATCTCGTAAACACTGGGGATCATCCGCGCGAGTTTGATGTCTCCGGAATTGGACTTGATCTCGCGGATATTGCTGATGAAGATGCCCCAGCCGGCGGACGAGATGTAATCGACACCGGCAAGATCGATGATGATCTTGTAGCGCTTCTGCTCCATCAGCGAATTCATAACGCGTTCGAGTTCGGAGGAGGTCATCGTGTCGATGACGCCGTCGACGCGCACCAAGGTAACATCGCCGCTTTGCCCGGCCGTATCCAGAGAGATTCTTATGTCGTCCATGCCTGCTTCTCGTCCTTTGCGGCCGCCACTGGATGGCCGTTTTGTGAATAGTTGGCGATTTCCTTTGCGAACAAGAAGTAATCGAGAGCGCCGTTGGAATAAGGCGCATGTTCGAACACCGTCTTGTATAACATCTGCGATTCTTTCAGTTGCGTGTTGATGCGGATCTTGGATGCAAACAACTTGTCACCGTACTCCGTGAGCAACTGGTTGTAAATCGTTTTCGAGACCTTGGTCCTCGTGTCAAAAAACGTCGCGAGAATCCCCAGCAACTCGACCTTGCGGCCGATTTTCCGGTAAAGATCATCGAGCAACTTAAGGGTCTTCTTGGCGCCCTCACAAGCAAAAAAATCCATCGAGACCGGGATCACGACGCCGTCGACATAGTTGAGGACGTTCATGTTGATCAGGTTGATTGCCGGGGGACAATCGCAAATCACGTAATCGGTGCCGCGTAGATTTTCGAGCACCTGCCGGAGGCGTTGTTCGCGGTCGACTTGCCGCGCCAGGAATAACTCCGTTTCGACGATGCGGGTATTGCCGGAATCGATCAGGAAGAGGTTGGGACGCAGCGGCGCGATCTCGACTTCTCCGGTCGTGAGAAGCTCTGCCAGCCCCTTCTGCGGCTGGACGTTGAAAGCCATCGACACGTTCGCCTGGCTGTCGCAGTCGACGATAAGGGTCCGCTTCCCTGACATGGCGAGACAATGCGCCAGGTTGATCACCGTGGTGGTCTTGCCGGTTCCGCCTTTACAGGTTATGACCGCAATCTTGTTCAATCTTTTTCATCCTTGCGTTGATCGCCGAGGAGACGTTTTTCGTAATCGGCAAATGAAAGCGAAGGTTCCGCGTCCGGCAACACTACCGTTTCAAGGCTGATTCCCTCTTCGGCGCGCTTCTGCCACTGCTTCTCGTCGACGGTCTCGAGGCGCGCGGTCGACAAGACATTGCGCTTTTCGGCTTCGCGGTCCAATTCTTTGACCCGGCCGGCGACACGGTCAAATAATAAACGCAACTGATCAGCGGATATTTGACCTTCCATCTCTTCAAACATGGCGGTCAAGACATCGGTGCGCTCGTCGTCGACGCCCAATTCGCGAAGACGGTCTTTGAAGGCCGCGAGTTTATCGTCTTCCTGTTTCTGCAAGTTATCTTTGATCTGTCCCAGGTAGGCAGCACGATCCAGGGTCGGATGGGGCGACTCCACCTTCTGCGCCAGTTTGAGGTACTCCTGCTCCTGCTCGGCCGTGAGGGTTCCGCCGAAGCGTCGGGCGAACTCGTAGCGTTGGCGTTTGGTGTTAAGCCGCAAGCGCACCAGTTCGGCATAGATTGTGCGGTCTTCAACCCCGACATCCCCCGCCTGCTCGAGTTCGCGCTTGATGCGCGTAGGGCCGTAGTCCGGGTTCCTGCGGATGATCTCGAGCACCGCATTACGCTCGTTGTACGAGAGCTGTGCCGGAGCATCGTCCACACGCAGTGTCTTGTTGAGCAGGCCCTCTTCGCCAAACTGCTCATAGCGCTTCTTGTAACGATAATAAGTTGAAGTTGAGAGTCCCATCATGCGGCACGCCTCGGCGACCGGGACTCTTTGGACGTCGACCATCTCGAGCAATTTCTTGCGGCGAGCGAAGATATATTCGTCGGCCTCGACCTTTTCCTTGATCGCGACCATCGTGATATCGTCGTTCTGCTCGGCGCCCTGCGTAAACTTGCTGAGGTCTTCTTCGAATTTTTCCGCGAATTCGTCCGGCGACAGGTCCGAGTTGTCGCGGATGAACTGCAGGAACTTCTCCATGCCGTATTGCTGTTTGCGCGGGTTCATCGCCTCGGTGATACCGTCCGTGTAGATCACCAGCATATCGCCCTTTTTAAGGCGCACGCCCTGGCTCTCGAGATTTTCCTCGAAGCTGACTCCGTCAGGCAAGGTTATGCCGAGCGGAATGCCGCGCGGGTTCATGAAGAAGGTCTTGTCCTCGTCCTTGCGGTAGAGAATCATCGGATTGTGCCCGGCCGAGGCGAAGGAGATTTTGCGCTGCTGGGTGTCGATGACGACCATGAAGATCGTGATGAACATCCCTTTGCGGACATCCTCGGTGACGAATTCGTTGACGTTGCAAAGAATATCGACCGGCGAGCGCGCACCGCGCGATTCGAGGCGAATCGCGGTGCGGATCATGGTCATCACGAGCGAACCCGGGACACCTTTGCCGGAGACGTCGGCAACGACGATGCCGAGCGTCTTTTCGTCGAGCCAGACGAAATCGTAGTAATCGCCGCCCACATCTTTGGCTGCGCGATAGATAGTCGCGATGTCGAAGCCCTCGATATCTGGGAAGCTCTTGGGCAGCAGGGTGTGCTGGATATCCTGCGCCACCTGCATTTCCTTGCGCATGCGCTCCTGCTCGACGACGTTGGCCTGGGCTTCTTTGAACTTCACGCGCATTTCGTTAAACGCCTCGGCGATAGCATTGTACTCGGCGGCGCCTTCGACTTCGATCTTGGAGTCGAGATCGCCCTTGCCGATGCGCCGCACACCGTCGATCAGGCGTTGGATCGGACGTACGAAGTAGTTCGAGAGCAGGTAGACCGCGCCGATAACGATAAACATCGCTATAGCGACGGTCACGAGAATAGTCTGGCGCGCTTCGGCGATGCCTTCGAGCAAACGTTCTTCACCGAAGCCGACGTGCAATTTTCCGAATGAATTGGCCTGGTAGTTGATCGATTCGACGACATGATGCAGGCTACCGCCGTCATCGGCGACGTAGGCTTGCGCGACACCGGTACGATCCGCATCGATTCCGTCCGGTGGCTGGTACGTCGTGTGGAGTCGTTCGGGGAGATCAGTAGAGGCGAGAATCTTGCTTTGCCGATCGACGACAAATATGTAGCGAACATCCTGATTCTGGCGCGCGAAGTTCCGGACAAACTCGTCGAACTCGACGTCTGATGATCGATTGATGAAGTGATTGGCTGCCTGCGCCGCGATGGCGTTGCCGTATTCGGCGATCGACGCGCTAAATTGCTCCTGCCGCCAGATGACCATGCGCGTTTCCCAGAGGAAGTACACCGAGACGATAACGGCGGTCATAATCAGCGAAGTCCAGAGCGCAAACTTCCAGCGGATCGAGACGCCTTCAGTTTTTGCCACCGGTTCGGGCTTGATGTCAGGGTAGCGCTTAACGAGCTTGAGTTCGTTGACGCCGGCATTGGTGGAGTAGGAGACATCGTCGGTGACCTTGCGAATCAGGTAGATTCCCAAGCCGCCCTTGCGGCCGGTCTTGATATAGTGATCGAGATTGGGATCGGTCAGCTTGTCGAAATCGAAGCTGCGGCCGCGATCGTAAATGGAGACGCCCATGCGATCCTTGAAGAGCGAGAGGCGGAGTTTGATCGTGCCTTCTCCGTAGAGGTAGGCGTGACGGATGACGTTGGTGCATGCCTCTTCGATTGCCAGCAGGATCGCGGTCGTGTCCTTACGGCGAAACGGAGTCTCGGCAAGAACCGTCTCGACGAAACTGCGAATGTCCGGCAGTTTGGTTTCCTGTGCCGGGAACTCAGCAAAGATTTCTTTCGTGGGACGGGAGAAGAGTCTCATATTATTCTATCGTATGTCATATCAACGGAAATACCAAGCCCGGATATAGTCAGGCAGCGACCGTCAAGCATACTTCCTTGTTAATCAATTGGTTTTGCCGTTTGATTGAAGTCTTAATTTAGCTTGAACGATGTTCTTTTCGGTTTCGGGATTCCCCGGATACTTTGCCAACACCTGTTCCCAGAGGCGAATGGCTTCGGCATACGCGCCATTGCGGAACTTATCGATGCCGTCGAGATAGAGCTTCCAGACCGCACCATCCTTCTGAATTTCGCTCAAAGGAACAGCGCCAACCGACCTGCCGTTGTCGAGCTTGCTCAGCAGCTCCAGGGCAACGGTGTCCTGCGGATTGCTTGACAGCGCCTGAGACAGGAACTGGCGAGCCTGAACCGTGTCGCCGGCACTGTAAGCGGCCACACCGGACCGCAGCAGTCCCAAGGAGGCAATGCGATTATTGATCTGATTCAAGCTGCGTTGAGCGGCCTGATCGCCGGGATTGAGTTTGAGGATTTCGCCGTAACTCACGGCGGCATCGCTGTACTTGCCGGCATTGGCCTGGCGCGTGGCCTCAGTGCGCAGCGCCGTGATTCGGTCACCTGTCAGGAGGTTGTATTCGGCTTCGCTCTGTTGGAACCGCTGGTCGGCGCCAAAGGCGGGTCGCAGGCGCGAGAGCATTACCGAAGAGGCCTCGAGGTCCTTGACATCGAGCGCTTCCCGCAGTTCGCCGAAGAGTTCAGCCGCTTTGGTCGAGTCGGTTTCGGCGAGCACGCCGGCGCGCACGGAAGCGGTCAGTTGGTCGGTACGCTGGCGGTCGATTTCGGCCAGACGCTCACCGGCCTCATCGCTGTTGTTGCCGGTCAATACATAGACCTTCTCATAGTAGACTTCCGCAGAGTCGTACATGGCATTCTGGTAGAAGTAGCGTGCCTGCGTCGTCGCGAAGTTGAGATCGCGTTCTCGAGCTTCGCGCGCGAGTGTCTCGGCAGCCTCGCGATTCGCCTTTTCCCGTTGTGCCAGCAGCGACTCGACCGAGCCGCCCAGTGAGATATCTAGAGAGATGCGGTGCTGCGCATCGAAGTAATCCTGGGTACGGAAAGTATAGCCGATCTGGGCGATGCTGAACCTGAGACCGGCACCGAAATTGATCTGATCGACATCGTAGCCGGTGCGGAGGAAGTAGTGGTTCATTATCGCGAACTCGGCTCCTGCGTGGAAGAGCGGATCGACATTTTCCGTTTTGTCAACATCGACCTCGAGTGACAGGAAATGACGACCGTCCGAGATCGGGAGACGAACGCCCGCACCCGCTTTGAAGTTCACGGGAAGCTGTTCGGCGTCGCGATCAAGGCGGATTTCCGGGGCCAGCAGGTTCTGCGCGTTCAGGCCGAGATGGATCTTCTCGCTCAGGGAGAGCTTGATGCCAACATCCGCGCCACCACCGTAAGCGGACTGATCGTCAAAGTCCTGCCCGAAAAGCTTGACGGCAGCGCCGAGCGAGATAAAGCGATTCACCTGCTTGCCGTAGCCGATCAGAAACATCTGTTGGCTGGAGCTGAAAGTTCCCTGCAATCGACCCAGATTGTCGCGACGTTGGATGTCGCCGGTCGACATTAGAAACGCCGCTACCGAAAACGTGCCGTAATCGAGCGTGGGCCACCCAAAGGCCGCGAAAGAGTAGTTTGTGCCCTCCGGGAGCGGCAGGTGCATCAGCGACAGCGAGCGATCGTGGAGATTCGTCAGCGTCGCCGGATTCCAGTAGATGGCCGAGGCATCATTGGCGAGAGCGACATTGGCGCCCCCCATTCCCAGGGCGCGCCCGCCGGCGCCACCCGAGAAGACCGGCGTCAGGCCGGCGCCATTGCCCCCCAGGAGCAATGGGGCCAACCCCAAAACAATCGCTGCGATCAGTACGGAGATTCTGCGCGTATTCATTACTTCACCACCGCGATCTTGGTGCGCACTTCCCCCTCGCCGGGAACGCTCAGCACAGCCAGGTATACACCGTTAAGTACGATATGTCCGTCGTTATTGCGGCCGTCCCACTCGAAGCGCACGGGCTCGGCCAGCGATTCAGGGGCCGGAATCTCGCGCGTGAGAATCTCTTCACCGGTGAGCGAGTAGATCTTGATTGTTGCCGCCTTGAGAGCTTCGAGACTGTAGACCAGCGTGGCCTTCTCCTGCAGAGGAGAAAACGGGTTGGGATAGGAGAAGAAGGAAGCCGCCAGATCTTGCGCAACGACCGTGTATTCCCGCTCGATCATCAGGGTCGAGGAGAACTCAGCCGAAATCGGCACCGGCTTGGTGCCTGCAGCCGTTTCGTAAGAAGCGGCGACTGAATTGGAATCGAGATAGAAGCTGAAGTCCTCTAGTTGCGGTGAAGCGGTGACTGTGACGTTCAAGGTAGCATTGCGCGGCACGCCGTAACCGGCTCCCAAAGAAAAACGCATTGCGTCGCCGACGACCGTTCCAGTGATAGTGTGCTGGTTATTCAGCGACAGCCGGGAAGAGCTGATGACCGCCGTGGGCGCGACCGGGGCGCCTTGACGGTCGTGGATCTCGAATTCGAGAAACTCAAGGTACGGTTGCTCCGCTTCCCCGACGATGGAGAACGAAAGATCGAGAATGGCGTAATCGTTCCCGGGCGACAGCAGCTGCAGGGGCGCGGCGGTGAAATCGAGTCCGATCGCCACCTGACTTTCCGAGGAAATCACGACGATCGTGTCGGCCCGATCGAGCAGGCGCGCGGCGTCAACGATATTGAGATCATTCGGCGTTTGTGAAATCGCGATTACTACCAGGCCGGTATCATCATCAGCGGGCGCCGTGATTTGCCAATCGATCGTTTGCCCAATAGTAAAGGATTTGGTTACCGCACCATTGAGTGTGAACCCGCCGGAGATAACCTCCAGAGTCAGCTCGCCGCTTCCAGCACTCGCTTGACCACTGTTAAGCACACCGGCGGAGATGGTAAAGGTCTCACCCAACCCAAGAATGCCGTCCTGTGCGGATGGCGGCGCGCTTATCTGACTTTCGAGGTTCAAGCTGGCCGGCGTTTGAATCACAACGACTTCGGTTGGATTGCCCTGCGGTGGTTCGACGAGAGCTGCCAGACCTGAAGTCGCTCCGGTTGCTGAGACAACAGCCATACTGAATAGCTCTGAAATGGTTGATTGAAATGCTGCCTCGACATTAAACACGACAGTAGTATCGCGGCCCGTCGCGAGTGCGTCGATCGTTTGTTCACCGTCGAACTCGGAGTTGCCGTTGCTTGTCAACCGGACCAAGATTTCTTCGAGGTCTTCATCCCCGGTATTGCGAATCGTGGTCTCGATGCTGAAGGTCTGGCCGAGATTCACGTAAGGCGGGTTCAGCATCTGGAGGGCAACATCCATCAATTTTACCGCCGCACCGAAGGGGATTGACACCTCGGATCCGGGAATCTTGAATTTGGAGGTCTCTGCGTGACCATTCGCCGAGCCGGAGACTACCACCGCAAATGAGTCGATTGCGGAAGCGATATCCTGGGGCACAGTCAGCGGCTTGAAGGTCAACGGCGCGACCCCGGGGGCAAGAACCAGGGACTCAGCGTCAAGTTTCACATTAATCTGTTTGCCCGGAGCGAACATCGTCAATTCTGTGGCGAGCACGTCTGCCGTCAGCGTTGCCGTTCCGGAGTTGGTCACTTCGATTGTGAAGGCAACGTCGGTCCCACGATAGAGAGTTTGTGGCGACAGCGAGCCGGCAACATACGAAATCGCCGGGGCGGACTGAATCAGGAGTTCAGCGTTTACCGGTAAGGTTTGGTCGAAGGCTACTGTACCGAGATTACCCACGAGTCGAATCGAGATATTGTCAACCAACTGGGGAGCAACGGCCGGAAGCACTACTGGCGGAAATTCCAATGTGGAGACTCCGGCGTTTGCCGCGACGACGACGGTTGACGGAAGTGCCAAGACAAGCGGATCACTGTCTGCGAACACCAGCGACAGCGCGGTAGTCGTGGTCAGACGCAGTTCGTCGTCCGAGTCATTGCGCACCGCGAGGGCGAAGATGTACGGTCGACCGGCAGTGACTTGTTCGGGCGCAAAAGACCCGGCAACAAGACTGACGCCTTCGGCGGCAAGCACGGAAAGCTGATCGAGATTGGGCACCGAATCGGTGACGATACCGCCGCCGAACTGAGCGGTAAAGGCGGCATCAACAGTGATAGTCTGATTCGGCAAGGCCGGCACTGCGCCAGTAATCGTGAAGACCTCGTTGGTTAGAGCTGGGATTTCGCGACTGAGTGACGGAGTGATCTGCGCCGGCGGGAGCAGGTCGCCATCGGCATAGAGCCGGATCGAGTTGATCGTGGCGGGCTGAACTCCAAAGTTGGCAATTGTCAGTTGAAAGCTGTATTGCTCGCCAATATAGCGGCTCTCGTGTTCAAACTCACCGCGCGTGATCTTCAGGAGTGACAATCCGATTGGCGGCGTCGTGCCGGCAATGCCCGACTTTGACCGCGCGGTAAATTGCACGAAGCTCTCGAGGCCGTTGTAGCGAGTGGCAAACCGTGTCAGGTCGCACACGCCGGCGATAAAGCTGTTGCTTGAAGTGAACACGTTATCAGCCATTTGACCGGAGCCGCTGCAGGTTATGGTCACGGAGTCGGTCGCGGCGGTGAACGACTCGGCAATGTTCCCGTAGGAATCAAGGGCCGTGATCTCGGCAGTACCGACGAAGGGTTGATTGATCGGCTGCGTGGGATCCATGTCGAACTGAAAACGGACAGCCGAGGCCGGCGCCACTGAAAGATTGCGGTTGGAGATCACTCCGCTCAAGTTCACTCTGATCGCCGCAGAACCGCTTTTGACGAGCCTAATCACTCCCGAGCCCGAGCCGTTGATAACGGCGAATGACGGCAACGAAGGCAGCACCCCGGAAGGCGAGACACCGTTACCATTGATCAGCGTGACGACCGCCTGGCCGGAGATCGGGTTGCCGTAGGGGTCGATGGCGCCCGTGATCTGAACCGGCACGTCCATGCCCGCAATCGCCGAGCTTGATAGACTTAGATTGTACGCCGACGGCGTCGCGGCACGAATCGCGATCGGGTAGATCGATTTCTGAATTGCGCCGTCCTTCATGAGTCGTAGTTCGTGGCGTCCAGCGCGCGTGAAGCGAAATCCTGAACCGGAGAAGATCTTGATGCCCTGGTCAAGTTCGGTGAATGCGAAGGGCGTGCTCTCTGAATAAGGCAGGGTCGCTGTCGGATCGGTGGATTCGAAATAGACCTCTTCTTCATGGTCATATTGGACGTTTCCGTACAGATCGTGAGCAGTGACGGTGATATCGTCATCGCCATCACGCCAGTTCTGGCCGGCCACGGCGCTGTCGGCGCCGCCGACGAAGGAATAGTAGGCGAAGGATCCGGGGAGAACGTAAATCAACCCGCTGGTGTCGGCGAACTGCCCGTAGGTCGCAAAGACGCGCGACTGCCCCACGAGTTTCGCCAGAAAGCTGCTCCCTTCCATGGTACCAGCCTGAATCGGGTTACCGATCACACCCCAGGTCACCGGACCGCCAGTGACATTATTGCCAAACTGGTCGCGCCAGGAAGCGGTGAAGGAAAGCGTGGTGCCGGCTCGGAGCTGTTGGATACCCTTGGGCGAGACCGAGAACTGCGCAAGCGGGCCGGGACGAAGAGCAAATGGTTCTGAAAGGCGTGGTAACGCGACAAGTTGACCGTCGGGTCGGAGCACGGCAATCAGGACTTCGTACTGCCCCGCCGTCTGCGAACTCATAATGCCGTAGGCCAGGACAGTTATTTGTGTGCCCGGCTCGGGTAGATTCCCGATGGAATCCAGTTCAACGGACAAGTGAAGTCCGCCAACCTCGTAGTCAACCACCGTGAACTGGCTGGAATCGCCATCCGTGTTGGTCACACGAACGGAGTCTATTTCGTTGAGATCAAAATACGGCGGAAAGTCGAACTCCAGTGAAGCTCGAGCTGGAAGCGAATCGCCAGCGATGACGAACTTCAGACGGTACAGAGTCGCGGCTCCGACCGTGTCATTCTCTAGAATGATCTGGAACTCCGGTATTGAGCCCGGCAGATCGGCCGCCGCCTGGTAATTGGGGGTGAATTCCGGGCCGATGGCATAGGATTCGGCCCCAAAGAGGGCAAGCCATGCCACGGCGCAACACGTTATGAGATACTTATTCATTGGGATACTCGCTTACCCTCGACAAAAAAGCCGCGTTTACCGCGGATACAAAGAATGATAGCACAAAATCGTTAAATGTCAACGGATTTGGTCGATTCATTCAAGCTCCGGAACAGGGATAATACGAAACCGGATTAACGATTAAACGAAATCGAAGGTCGCGCGTCATACTACCTGTAAAGGCAATCAGGCGGTTCACTTCAGTTCTGCTCCGTAGCCTATGCAGCCGCTTGACCACCTTTACGTAAATACCCCCCTTTGCGGGTTTGGTCATAATCCCTCCACTCACCCAACGAGCCTGCGGGCGCGAGCCCGCAGGTTTCGTGCTTAAGGGCTATAGAGCTTTGAGGAAATCATCCCAGGGAGTAGCGAGAAGGGTTTCGGTAGTGGAACGACCGAGAGCGCGGATAATCATGACAGCCTTCTCGATTTGTTGGGGGTCTTCGGACTCAACGATGTCGACGACATCGTAACTGCCCATGCATCCGTAGCTTTGTACCCACTTTGCCTTCGGGCACTCTGCGCGCAGTTTTTCGCGCACGAGGGTAGCGATGCCGCGCAAGCCGTCCGGTGTATCAAAGGCATGCGGGCCGAGTTTGCTGAGGATGATGTAGGTTGCCATTGAGTCTCTCCTGTGAATTTACGATTAACCTCTGTATCTGGCTCAGCGTTTCGGCATCAGTCGCCGGTAAACATGATACGGAAGCAGCCGCATCGCCCAAGCGATAAAACGCCATCGGCGCGTTACATAGACTACCCGTTTTTTCCTCTCAATCCCCCGAAAGATCAACTCGGCAGCCCGTTCCGGCGTCGCCACCCAGAACATCTCCGTATTCTGGGCGGTCATCTCGGTTGCAACGTAGCCGGGGCGCACATCTGTTACGCAGATGCCTTTCTCCCGCAGGTTGCTGTTCAGGCCTTGGAGGTAGCGCAATTCAAACGCTTTCGAGGCATTATAGGCAGGTGATCGAGAGTTACCCCAAAACGCGGCCACCGAACTCAGGCCGACGAGATGACCGCTTCCCTGCTTTAGGAATACATCCGCCGCCCAGGTTGCCATAGCGACGAAAGCGGTGACATTGACGGCGATTGTCTCCAGTTCGGGTTCAGTATGAAGATCGGGATTGCGACGCCCGATTCCGGCATTGACTACGCAGAGGTCAAGTCCTCCCAATTCGGCAAGAAGCGACGAGAGTCTCTCCGGCAACCCATCAATCTGTCGGAGGTCGATCTCGTAGATGATGACTTTGTCGGGCGCGATTGCTTTTAGCTCTTCAAGACGCTCCCGGCGCCGACCGATTGCAGCTACTCTGTAGCCCTCTTGCAGAAGCGTAAGGACGAGTGCACGACCGATTCCCGAAGTCGCGCCGCTAACCAGAGCCTTTCGCTGATACTTTTCGCTGCTGTTGTCAGTTTTCACAAGCCACTATGAATCACGATTCTTCTTGGCCCAGAGGTACCATGCAGCGACGCTGCAATAGGGCGACCAGCGCTTGCGCAACAGATCCCATGTTTGCGCATCGGGGCGCGTGCCGTAAACCAATTCGATACCGATGCGCACGCCAACGTCGAGTGTCGGGAGGATATTCGGACGATTGAGGACAAAGATCAAGTACATATCCGCGCTCCAGGGTCCGAGTCCCTTGACTGAGGTGATCAGTTCGCGAACGCGGTCATCAGAAACCCGGGACAAGTGCGCCAGCGGCAACCTGCCGGAGAGGACCCTTGCCGAGAGGTCGGCCAAGTATGCCGCTTTCTGGCGGGATATACCGGCCGAACGAAGCTGTCCAGCGGTAAGGGCGGATATGCGGCGCGCCGTAACGCGGGCTCCCGCCAGCGATTTGAGTCGACCGTAGATCGTTCCGGCGGCCTTCAAGGAGAGCTGCTGATAGACGATCGAACGCACGAGGAACTCGAATCCACCCCGACTTCGTTGAAGGCAGCAAGGTCCGATCAACTCGATCAGTCGGGCCAGCTTGCGGTCGCGTTTCGCCAGGTGTTGTTCTGCCTCGGTCCACTTGAGGTGAGAACCGTTTTTTTGAGCTATGTTGTCATTCCTTTCTTTTAAGGGTCGAGTGTGGGATCGTAAACCTCGACCGAGCGTTCTTCGTTCGGAGCCGCTTCTTTGTAGCCGCCGATACAGTAGATCAATCCGTCCAACACTACCGCGACATGATCGTGGCGCGGAATTTGCATCTCGCTCTTGGTCCGCCAAACGGCGCGAACGGGGTCATATTCTTCGACGCTACCGAAAAACCGATGCAGGGTAATCGAATTGTAGCCACCGGTAACATAGAGCTTGCCGTTGACGGCAGAGGCGCGGTGATCGCGGCGAATCGACGGCAGCGGCGGCAGCGGGTCAAAATTTTTCGCGGCGGGATCGTAGCTCTCGACATCATCGAGCCAAAAACTGGCTGGAGTCGAACCGGCGACAAGATAGAATTCACTACCAAGATAGGTTGCCGTTTGGCCATTGCGCGGCTGCGGCAGAGAGTCAACAGTACTCCAGGAATCTGTCGCGATGTCGTACTTCAGGATGCCGCGGTGATTCTCAAAGCCGCCGAAGAGATAAATCTGATCACCGACGATGTCGCCGGCAAAGCGTGAACGGGGTTGTGGCAGGCCAGTCATCGTTGACCAGGTATCGGTTGTCGGATGATATCTTTCGACGACATCCCGGGGCTGCCCGGTAGCCGAGCCGCCAATAACATAGATATAGTCACCGTGGGCGAGTGCGATGCCGTAAGCTCTGGGAGTCGGCAAGTCACTTATGAAGCGCCACGAGTCCGTTGCCGGATCGTACTCCTCGCTGCTGCTTTCCAATCCTTCTGCACCGAACCCGCCGAAGACGTAAATCTTCCCTGCAAGCACCGCGCCCATAGCACCGATTCGGGCTTTTGCCATTGGACTGCGAAATGACCAGCCATTGGAAAACACACCGGTTTCGAAGCTCCAGACCGGGCCGGTTACCGACTCAGCGGTGGTATCGAAGGCGACTACGCGCCAGAAGTAGCGCCGCCCCTGACTAACGGTCACTTGGGTCGACTTCTGATCGCGCAGCTGTGGGAGGTGTTTCACCGGTGGATCGATTGTATCGAGCAGAACGTCGTAGAAGATCACATCGCCGTCGGGATCGCCGGAGTCCCACGAGAGAGTCAGAGATGCCGGTTGAGCCTGGGCGCCATCGGCGGGTGACGGTGTGTGGGGTCGCACCGGTGGATCGTTCGGCGGCGATGTAGCATCATCGGAGCAGGACGCTATCCACACCGTGAGGATAAAGCCGCATGCGACAACCCACCATGGCTGCCGGCGATCGATGAGAGCCGACCGGAATTTCATAGCTGAGCCAAGAATGGACCGCTTTTGTCCATCTGTCAATCACCTTTTGCCTGACGCGGCGGGGTTGTGCCGAGATAGATCGCGGCGAGCGCCAGTAGCGCGCCGCAGAATTCCCACGTCGTTGTGGGCCGATCAAAAAAGAGCAGGTCCCAGAGAAAGGCCAGCGCCGGCTGCAACAACAGCGTGAGTGAGACGCGGGCGGCGCTGATGTGCTTGATTGACCGCGTTATCAACACCCAACCGAGTACCTGGCCGCAAAATCCGTACAGCAACAGCCATAGGAGACTGTCGGTTTCTTCCAGGCGAAAACTCTCGCCGGACACCAAGGCGATAACGCCGGTCGCCACCGCTGTCGTAAGCGAGGAAATCATGGTGCTTGCTATCGGCGAGGTATAGTGTTCCAAAGACTGCAGTTTGCGAAGGGTCAAAACGAATGCTGCGTAGAACTGCGCCGTGATCAGGCCGAACACGACACCGAGCTGATACGATTCTCCCAGTTCGCTCCAACGCAGTCCGACCAGCAGCAGGAGACCGCCGATAGCCAACGGGATGGCGGCAAATACGCGCCAGTCCGGACGTTCCTTGAGAACGATCACGGCGTAGCTTGTGACGAAGAACACCTGAAAGTTCGCCAGGATTGTAGCCAAGCCGGGTCCGACGTAACCAATGCTGCGGTGCCAAAAGGTCAGATCTCCGGCAAAGAAAACGCCGGCAAGTGCGGCGAGTCCAAAACTCTGCCAGCCATGCCAGATGCGGCGCCGGCCGGCAATAACGATAAGCAGAAGGAGAATACCGCCAAAGACCATGCGGTAGAAGCCTGCCACAGAGGGTCCCACGGCGGCAAGACGCACGAAGACGGCCGAGAAGCTGATCAGGACTGCGCCTGCGAGGAGTTCCGCCTGACTGGAGAAAGGTTGCTGGGGTTGTTTGTTCATCGACTGACCTAAGGGTTCGTCCATCCCGGGCGGAATTATCAAGATGCTTCCTAGCAATTACATAGATGGCTCGGGAGAAGTAAAGGGCGTTTACGCACAAATGATCTCGTTGAAGAGAAGCAGTCGGCATCCTTCGGGAGGAGTTTGTCGTAGGTGGTCATGGGGCCTCGTAGGGGTTGCGAATTCCGAGCGGAATCGATAACATTGTAGAAAGCTAGAAGGACAAAAACCCTGCAGGAGGATCGCAAATGCCGAGACAGTCCACGGCGCGCTTGCGCAAATCGATTGAGAAACTCGAACTCAAGATCCAAACTGAAAAGAAGCAACTCGCGCAGATGCGTCAATCACTGCCGCCGCTCGAGGTTGCCGACTACGAATTCACTTCGAAATCCGGCGGCAAGACGAAGCTCTCGAAGCTCTTCAAGAAGCACGACGAACTTCTCCTGATCCACAACATGGGAGTTCGCTGTGCCTACTGCACGATGTGGGCTGACGGATTCAATGGCCTGCGTGAACATCTTGCCAATCGCACCGCATTTGTGGTTGTGTCACCCGATCAGCCGAAGGTCATGAGCGCGTTCGCCAAGAGCCGCAATTGGAAGTTCCCGATCTACTCGCACGCCGGCACGAGTTTTGGGCGAGACCTGGAGTTTGCTGATGAAAAGGGCAATCCCTGGCCGGGCGTGTCGACGTTTTTCAAGAACCCCGATGGACGGATCTATCGCGTGGCTTATGCCTATTTCGGTCCGGGCGACGACTACTGCGCGACATGGCACTTGTTTGACCTTCTGCCGCGAGGAACGAACAAGTGGGGACCGAAATTCAGCTACAAGAAGTAGCGGCCATCACGGACAAGCGGCACATGGGGATTGGCCGCCGCCAAAGATGTAGGTGATCAGGTAGACGGCGTCGGAAATCGTAATGAGTCCGTTGCAGTCGGCATCACCATTCACGATTGAGTTGGGTGGTGGTCCGCCGCCGAAAATGTAGGTGATTAGATAGACGGCATCGGAGATCGTCACAAGGCTGTTGTTGTCGGCGTCGCCACAGATCAGCTCGCAGGCATCGCCAATGCCGTTGCTGTTGCTGTCGGCTTGATCTGGATTAAAAGTTGCTGGGCAATTGTCCAACGAATCGGTGATTCCGTCGCTGTCGCCATCAGGAGCGGCGCTCGCGAACGGGCTGTCGTTAGACCAGATTGGACCTGCAGGGGATCCACCATAGCGGCGGATGCCGTGGCTGGGTCCGCCGACTACGCCAGACACATCGAAGAGCGTATCCCCTGCCCCTTCGTCGAAATGGTAGAGCGCGGCAGTAAGGTCATCGGTTGTGAATGGATTTGACGAGGGCGTGAACGAACTGGAATAGCGCAACGACGTTGAGAGGCGCAATTCGTCGAACAAACCTCTGTAAGATGGATAAGCCGCTCCGGCATCGTGTTTTTCCGCGCCGATGACTAGAAAGGGGTCGGAATTTACGCACGGTCCACCACAGTGGTTTCCCGGTATCCCGTCATCGGGATATGAAATGTCGCCATCGGGACCATCGGCCATCGCCTCGAGTTGTCCGTCAACGTAAAGCCAGATCATTCCATCGGACCTTCGACGCTGCAGCGCGATGTGATGCCAATTGTCGTCAAGCACCCCCGAGGAACTGCAGATCGTGAAGTCACCCGTTTCCTCGCCGCTGACTCCGAAAACAACACGGCCGCCGGCGACAGAGACGCCGAATTTGCGGTCCTGGTTGTAGCGATCGCGATCGAGAATAATGTTACCGTAGATCCAGTTGATGTTGCTGCCACAATCGACCTGGGGTGAAGGGTTGTCGGCCCCGGTGGCGTGCATCCAGAACTCAATCGTGAAATCGCCGGCGCCGATGTCAGCCGGCGGTCCGGGGTCGGTATTTGCAGGGTCGTCGATGCGAATCTTCACGCGGTCAAGATCGGGGGCGGCCACGCCGTTTCCGTAGAATCGAAGCGAACGCTGTTCTGCCGATGCTGCGAGTGCGCCGAACCATATGATTAGAACGATCGGCGTCAGGAGCAAGCGCACGGTGGAGGGCCTCCGGCAAAGATATAACTGATCAGATAGACACCGTCAGAAATCGTGATCAAGCCGTTGCAGTCGACGTCTCCGGTAGACGGAGGATTGGGAGCAGGGCCGCTGCCGAAGATGTAGGAGATCAAGTATACTACATCGGAGACGTTGACGATGTCGTTGGCGTCCGCATCGCCGCATATAGAGTAATTCTTGGCCGCTCCAAACTGCAGATCGATTTCAAACAGGATCTTGTCGGCGACAACCAGACAGCTATCCGGCGCACCGATGAACGGCAGGCGGCTGCTTTCGGGATAGTTGGCATTGTCCGGCTCAACCCACAAGAGAGCGCCGTTGTAATCGCGCACGGTATTCAAGAGAATCAGGGTGTCGCCGCGTTTGTTCGCGGCTGCGTTATCGCCACAGAGTCCCCAGTGAAACGGAAACACTTGATGCGTGCTGTCATTCCAGTCCCAGAGAGCGAAAAAAGTCAATTTTGCGATCGCGCCTTTTGGATAGTAGTCCGCTGAGTCGGGAGTGATTGGCCCGTTGACGATATCCGCGATGCAGAAGATGTTAACGGTGTTCTTGATCGGATCGTGCGCGGGCTGGAAGTACTCCCAGTTATTGAGTCCGGTATCCTGGTCGACGGAAACAAAACTGAAGAGCGAATCGTTGTAGCGAATCGTCAGATCGATGCCGCCGAGCTGGCGCGTTGATTCCATAAGTATGCGAATCTCGAAGAGATTGCCGGTCTCGACGCCGCTGGGGGCGAACACCCGGGCCTTGACGACTTCGCCAATTCCGGATTGCGGGGAGAGTATTGTGATCAGGAAGCTAAAGACTGCA
The DNA here is from genome assembly GCA_964576925.1 of uncultured Ignavibacteria bacterium. Lineage (GTDB taxonomy): Bacteria > Zixibacteria > MSB-5A5 > CAIYYT01 > CAIYYT01 > JADJGC01. The sequence goes on from CAZNWJ010000011.1 coordinate 46,146, forward strand.
AGAAGCACCTTGTTCATACTAAGACCTCGCTGATACGCCACCGGACAAGCCGCCAGCGCGTGCATCGATAGATTGTTGGTCGTTAGCAGTTAGGGCTTCTCGTAATCCTCGCTGAATCGTGGTCAGTATCAACAGCGAATATAGCCGAAATCCCAAATTGCGCAAGTCCATTTTCCGTTGAGAAGCATAAACGACAGCGCCGGCGTAACACCGGCGCTGTCGAGATTCGTTCTAGTCTATTCGACTAACGCGATCGGCTGAACAGACTTCGCGCCACATGCTCGACGGCGTCGACCATCGTCGCAGCTCCCAGGGAGCAGTCAATCGTCATCTCGTACTCGTCGAACTCAATGTTTCCGGCGCGGACCTTGACGCGATAGGTTTGCTGGTCCAAGACGGTAACCTCGACCGACCAGGTCGTGAACACAACCTGATCGCCGATAAACTGCGAACTCACGTTCTCCGTCAAGGAGTAGCTCACGGAACCGGAGACGGCGCACGCGGTGCCTGATTCCGCGACCGGCTTGGCGATCGCCAGATCATCGGTCTCGAGAACAACAATCGCTGTACCCTCGATAATCTTGCCCAGGGTATCGATAGCGGTGCTTACTTCAAGGCGAATTTCGCCGTCAACGATAATCGTCTGGTCGGTGAGGTTGTCGTAACGAACGTCGCTGCGCCAGCCGAAGTCGGTTGGAATTTCGTCTTCCGAGATGTGCTCGATGTCCACCCGCGCTATCCCGTGGACAAAATCGGTCGTTTCGTCGGGGAGGAACTGCGTCGCCCCTGACGTATTCTTGAACTGGATCGAGTCGCGCCAATGGACATCATGAAACGGCAGCACGCCATGTTCAGAATGGGTGGAGAAGAATCCTTCCCACCAACCGGATAACGCATGATAGATGACAAATACGGAATCGTGATCGGGGGTCGCCGCTTTGCCCAGTTCCAAGTCATAGCCGTAATCGCCGTCTTCCACACCGTCGGTACGGTTCAGTCCGGAAGTCAGGAGATAGCTGGCGAGCGGGACGATAGACTCGTTCAGTTCCTGCACCTGCAGATACTGCTCGTCCAAGTCCGGGTCAGGAACGGTTATCTTCTCTTTTTCCGAGCAGGATGAGATAATCGCCAGTGAGGCAACCGCCGCAATGATCGCGACCAGGGGTCGAAAACGCATAAATGGATCTCCTCCGAGTTGTGAATACATTTGCCGGCAGCAGTAATCGTTTTACACACGGCGTTGAGCCGACGCTGGGGGTTTTAAAAGTTAAGTGACAATTCGTCGAGCATCTTCCGCAGATGCTTGAGTTTGACCGGCTTCGGCAGATAGTAGTCGATGCCGTCGGCCACCGAGATCTTGTGCGTATTGCCGGAATCAAAGGTCGACATCACGGCAACTTTGGTCTCCGGACTGCTCTGGCGAATCTGCTTGAGCAGACTTACGCCGTCGACCTTGGGCATGCGCGAATCGGCGATGACGAGCTTGTACTGGTTTTCGTTGACCTTGGTGAAGGCTTGTTCGGGTGTATTGGCGCTGTCGGTCGTGACGCGAAGATGATCGAACATCTCCACGAGAATTTTCGCGGTGTCTCCGAAATCATCGACAATCAACACCTTTGAATCATGTTTTGGCATAAGGTTAACCTACCTCCCTGTTTCAATTATCGGCCTGCCCACTCCCTAATATTACACCCGAAGTGTTTGAATTGTGTTAAAATTCTGAAGTACAGCTACTTATATTGGCGCTGCGAAGCGCCACAACGGCGTAAAAGCGCAAGCTTAAATTGGAAAGCTCTTAGCTACGTTTCAGCATGATACGTTCGCGAATCTATTATGCCATCGCCTGTTTTTTGTTAGCTCTTCCCTTGCTGACTCCACTCCCCGTGTCGGCGCAAGAACTGGAAGCGGAAATTGCAGGCAAGCCAATTCGCTCGATTGGCTTTGAGGGAAAGTTCAAGCTGCGCCGCTATATCCTGCACCGCGAATTGACGGTCGCGGTCGGCGACTCGCTTGATCTGGAATCTCTCGATCACGATCGCCGGCGAATCGAGAGCTTTGGCATCTTCTCCAAGGTCGAGCCTCGGCTCGAGACCGACGGCGACTCTGTCGACATCATCTTCAACCTGCGCGAAGTGTGGACTCTCCTGCCGCTTGTCGCGATTGGTTCCACCGACGAAAAGCTGGACTGGTCGCTGGGTGTTGCCGAACGCAACCTGCTCGGTTTCTATGTTCAGAGCGCCGTCTTGTTTCGCCGCTACGAAGGCAAGAACTCCGGGTTCTTCTCGATCACCGCTCCCCGAGCCTTCGGAAAGGACCTCTCGCTCAGCCTGGCGCTGTCGGACCAACGCGAAATCGAGCCGCTGACAACGCACGGCTTACGCGCCGATTACGACTATCAACACAAGGCGATCTCGGCGGCGGTGGGACGGAGGCTTCAGGAACAGATCTACGGATATGTCTCCGGCGGGTACGACCGGGAAAACTGGACATGGCGCGATCAACCCGTGGACCGGACGCATTTCCCGGCGACGATTGATTACCCGCGCTACTTCGTCGGTACGGGTGTCGTCCTCGGACGAGTCTACTACGATCACTATTTCTATACCGGTGTTGATCTTAGCAACGACATCGCTTTGATCAACGAGCGGCCGGCCGGTCGATTCAAGAAGTGGCGCTATTCCATTGGCGCACGGGGATACAAGATCCTGGGACCGGTCAACCTGGCCGGCCGAGTTGTCATGCGGACGTCGTCTGCCGACGAGCGGGTTCAGCCGTACTCCGTTTCCGGCGAAGCCAATGTTCGCGGTTACTCCGACAAGATCGAGCGGGGCGACCGTCTCCTGACCGGCAATTTCGAGGTGCGATTCGAGTTCTGGGATCGCAAGATTTTCTACGGTCAACTTGCGGCATTTGCCGATTACGGCGCCATTTGGGGCCGGGGCCGCTCCGCTGCCGATGCCTTTGCAGAGCCTTACTGGTCGATTGGCGCCGGCCTGCGCGGTGCAATTCAGCAATTTCTGGGGCGGATCGGCCGGCTGGACGTGGCGCTCAATCCGCGCACGGGCGAATTCAGGTATTATCTTTCGACATCGCAGTTCTTCTGAGAGGGCTCAGAATCTCCAACTGCGTTTTTTGATTGTACAATGTGACGGGCGGCGATATTGTAGTGCGCTTTCAAGGAAAGGAGTCGGTCATCGACAAGCTCTATAAATTCCTGGGCATTCTGATGCCGATCGCGGCGGCCGTGGTCGGCTATCTTGTCCTGACGATGCTCAACATCCGCGAAGTCTCGACTGAAAACGATTTCATTACGGCGATGCTGCACTCCGACGGAGTCTACAACGCCGTTGAGAAAATGAAGTCGGTGGCAGCTGTGGCGATCTTCGCGCTCGGTGTTTGTTTCGGAATTGTCACGTTCGGAATCGGCATCGTCTTGGCCCGGCTGAAAAGACTCGGAGCGCGTTAAGGTGAGTCTCTGGCGGCGCATACCGACTCGAGCTTACTTGATCACAATGCTCCTGGCGATTGTCGGCGTGTTGACGTGGAACTACTTCATCGTTACCGCCACAACGTCTTCAATTCAACGCGGGCGGAGCTTCGAGCAGCTGGAATTCGAGTTGAATACCGGCGAGACGGTTACCTTGCCGGATACCACGGCGCAGTACATTGTCTTGATATTCTGGGCGGCGGCATCGGAGCGGAGCCTGAGTTTGCTTAATGAAGCCAAGGCGGCGCTGCAGTCCGGGGAGTACGATTCGCTGATGCGATTTTTCTGGGTCAACCTGCCCGACTCGATCGAGCAAATTCGCTCCGCTGTTGACTTTGATGATCTCGCGCTTCCGTTTGGCCATCGACCGCGGGGCCAGTTTATGGAACAATTCCAGATCAGGTCACTTCCATTGACGGTAGTTTTTTCCGGGGATGGATCGGTACTAAGCACGCAGGAAGGCTACCAGACCGGCGATCTAACTTCCCTGCTCAAGAACCTTGTCCTGATGAGCCGGTCAACCGGCTTCCAGGGAGAATTTCGTTTTGGAACCGGGGGTGACAAGTGATCCCGGCGATCCGCTTTATCGATGTCTCCAAAACCTATCGTGAGCGCGGCAACCGCATGGAAGCGCTCAAGAACGTCAGCTTTGAAGTTCCACGCGGGGAAATCTGTGGATTTCTCGGTCCCAATGGCGCGGGCAAGACGACGGCGATGCATACTCTAATGGATTTCATCCAACCGACTTCAGGGCACGCCCACATTCTGGGAATCGACTCGCGGAATCCGGATGCCCGGCGGTCGGTCGGATTTCTACCGGAGATTTTCAATTTCGACGCATTCATGACCGGCGCGGACTTTCTCCGGCTGTTTGGCGCGCTCGGCGGCGCCACGCGAGACAAAGTGGAAGCGGCGATCCCTGAGTTGCTCAGTTTTCTGGAAATGCCGGATGCCGGACGCGTGCGCATTCGCAACTATTCCAAAGGCATGACACAGAAGATCGGCCTGGCACAAGCCTTAATCGCTGATCCCGATGTGCTTATTCTCGATGAGCCCACTTCCGGGATGGATCCCATTGCGAAAGCAAAGATCAAGGAGTTGCTGGTAAAGCTGCGCTCCGAGGGCAAAACAATTTTCCTTTCGACGCATATTCTCTCAGATATTGAAGATATTGCCGATTCAGTCGCGATCATCAACCAGGGTCAACTACTGGCATTCGATCGTCTCGCCAACTTGCTTGACAGCGGCGGGACATCCTATCGCATCGTCTACCTGGGCGGGGAGCAGGCACTCATCGAGCACCTTTCCGGCCTCGCCGAGGTGTCGAGTGAGAAAGACACGACGATTGTCGTCTGCGGCAATCGCGAGACCAAGGATTCTGCTTTGTCGAGCATTCTCGCGGCCGGGGCTGACATTGTGTCGGTTGCGCCGGTGCGCGCCAGCCTGCTCGGCAAGTTCCTCGAACTGGTGCAACACCAGGAGGTGGTGCGTGATTAACCGACTGGCCTTGCACAAGCTGCAGAAGCTGCGCTCATCGAAGATGCTGTTGGTGTTCGTGATTGGCTGCGGCTTCCTGGCGCTGGTGACGGTTATTCCGCCGGTGGTGTTTGCGGCTTACCAGGGGGTCAGCATAGGCAGCGAGATCGCCGCAGGATTTTTCGAACTGCTCGTTGGAATCGGGCAGATTGCCGCTTTGTTTCTTGGTGTCACGACCTGGCGACCCGATTACAAAGACGGTACACTACTGACGTTCGCTGCACGGCCGATAGCGAGAGTTGAATTGTTGGTCGGAAAGATCCTGGGTTCGATCTATGCCCTGCTCATTTTCCTGGCGATTTCACTGTTGATCTACCTGCTGTTGCATTTGATCTTCTTGCGCTTTGCGATTCCCGCCGTGAGCCTGCTGTACTTGTTGCAGGTGTTCCTGAGCTGGATGGCGACGTTCTCGATCGGATTGTTCTTTTCCAGTTTCTCGGGGACGTTGATGGCCTCGGTGCTTGGGGCTCTGTATTTTCTGATCAGCATGATTGGCCGCCAATTGGCGAATCTCCCCGAGAGCACCCTGACCTTCATTGGCAAAGCCGTCCGCATGATTTCGATCGATCGCGACCTCGGGTATAGTCTGGCACAAGTTCTTAGTTCAGATCTGGGGAGTCTTGCACCGCTATGGAAAGCATCCGGATACTATGTGCTCTGGACTCTACTCCTGATCTGCGCTTCGATACTGCTTTTCGCCCGCCGCGAGTTCATGGGGAAGAGGTCTTGAATCCGCTCGCAAAGATCTTCTGGATCGCGGGCGGCGGCGCTGCGGGGGCCTTGGCCCGTTATGGCCTGACCGGTCTGGTGTTTCGAATCTACGGCGGGACTTTTCCTGCCGGCACGTTTGTCGTGAACATCGTCGGCTGTTTTCTGTTCGGCTTGGTCTGGCCGCTGGCGGAAGAGCGACTGATTGTCAGCGGCGAGTTGCGGACGATCATCTTGGTCGGGTTCGTGGGTTCGTTCACAACCTTTTCGACATTCATCTTTGAGTCGCACGAACTCCTGCGTGATGCGCAGTGGCTGGCAACCGCCGTCAACATTTTCGGACAGACCTTCCTGGGAATTGCGGCTCTGCTGCTGGGGCTCTGGATCGGACGATCCATCTAAACGAAGGAGAGGGAATGAATCTGCCACGCGAAGCCGAACTGCTCCGCATCTTCATTGGTGAGAGCGATCGCCACGCCGGACGACCGCTCTATGAGTCGATTGTGCTCCTCGCCCGTGAACATGGCTTGGCTGGGGCTACAGTCCTGCGGGGCACGCTGGGGTTCGGCGCAAATAGCCGCATTCACACGGCGAAGTTGCTCCGGCTTTCTGAGGATCTACCGATGGTCATCGAGATCATCGATGCGCCGGAAAAGATCGAGGCCTTCCTGCCGGTCCTTGACGGGCTGATCACGGAAGGCATGATCACGCTCGAGAAAATCCGCGTTCTGGCTTATCGGCAGAACGAGAAAAAGTGATCCGGGCTACGATGCCATCGCAGGCTAGTTGCTCCCGAAACACCAGCCGATCGTAAATCTATAATCCGGATAGTCGACCAAACCAAGTTTGAACTCCAGAAACATGAATCCTGAACTGGACGTCATGCGCCGGGCAATTCCTCCCTGGAGGCTCAGGCCGAGTTCGGTATTGTCGCCGCCTCGGTCGGCCGAGACGAATACCGCGCCGATGCCGCCGCCCAGGTATGGATTCCAGCTGCCCCAATCCTCCCGAAAGCGGTAGTCCAATTCAAACATTGGTGACACGACAGTGAAGTCGTCATCGATACCGATTTCGATGTTCGGGAACATCATCAATTGTGGCGCCAGATCGCCCAGGTCGAGATGCGCACCGAAGTGAATCTGGTCAGGGTCGATTGTCAGTCCGGCGCGCGGTCCAAAGCCGTGCACGCCGAAGGAGCGTTGGGCATGTGCTGTCGTCGCGATCAGCATCAGAGCAGCGAGAACTACAACGATTCTCTGCATTGGATTCCCTCCCATGTAGTGGTTACCCCCCGCCTGGACGCTTTCCCATCGCGTTCAGGTTTCACGGTGTCCGACACTCGGGCCGCGCGAGGCGGCCCGAATGGGTCCTGTTCTTAGTTAGTATTTCACCGCACAACCGTACGGCGTCTGCGTCTTCACGGCAACAGTCTTGCCAGCGGCAATGGCGTCGAGGGCAGCGCTCACATAGTTGGTGGATTTCTCGATGTCACTGGCCTTGGTCGACGGCGTATCGTCGATGGCGCCGGCATAACGCAGAATTCCGGCCGCATCGATGACGAACATGTGCGGCGTGGTCTTGGCTCCATAGAGTTTGCCAACGGCACCGCTTTCGTCGAGCAGGTATGCGCTGGGGGCGGCCTTTTCGGTCGCCATGCGCTTTTTCAGATCAGCAATCGGGAAGTGTCCCTGCTTGCCCGGAGCCGAGGAGCAGATCGACAACCAGACAACGTCTTTCTTGGTGTAGGCGGCCTGCAGTCCCGGCATGTTGCCCGAACCGTAGTGCTTTTTGACGAACGGGCAGTCGAAATTCACCCATTCGAGCACAACCGTCTTACCCTTGTATGCTGAGAGCTTATGCTCTTTACCGTCGACGTCCTTGAGCGTAAAATCGGGAGCGCCGTGATCGATTGCGATTCCGGCCATGGCAACGTCCTTAGTATCGTCCTGGGCGATAGCCACGAATGTTGCCGTCAGCCCCAGCATGACCGCAATGAGCAGCACCTGCGTTAGTCGTTTCATGTTGTCTTCCTTTCGATCCCACTTGACCAGTAATATCGCGGCAACGTGGGGATCCACCGCGAATTTTTATCCTTCCAGTTTATCCAGCGCCTCGAGCACAATGCCCGGGGTCAGTAATTCCGGCAAAACCACCGGCGCACCGCCTTTTCTGCCTGAGTACATGACGTACAGTGGCACACTATTGCGTCCAAACTCCGCGAGCGCTTGCGTGATAGTAGCGTCGCGCGAAGTCCAGTCGGCTCTTAATGTTGCCACGTTCAATTCGTCAATGCGCTTGCGGACGTCCGCCGATCCAAACGCTACCCGTTCATTGACCTTGCAACTCAAGCACCAGGCAGCGGTGAAGTCGATAATGAGTGGACGTCCTTCCTGCTGTAGCTGTACTACCCTTTGCGGCGAGAATGGTTCCCATTGAATCCCATCACTGTTGCCGGTTGGAACTTGCGCGACGCCGGTCGCAGGAAGATTGAGAACAACGGCGGTGAGTGCGCCGACGATCAGGCATGCCGCCGTAGCACGAGCAAACATCCGTGAACGCAACTCGCCGGCCAAACCACCCCAACGGCCAAGAATCCATGCAGCGATACCAACAATGAGCAGTCCGCCGAGCAACAGGACAACGGCATCCGCGCCAGCCTGGACTCCAAGGACCCAGGCCAGCCAAACGACCGTGGCCATGAGCAGAAATCCCATCGCCTGCTTCAGCGTCTCCATCCAGCGTCCGGGCTTGGGGACAAATCTCAACAACCCGGGTGTGCTCGTGATAATTACGTACGGAGCCGCCATACCGACACCGAGCGCGGTGAAAACGAGCAGCGACACATATGGAGGTTGCGCCAGCGAAAACCCCAAAGCTGCACCCATGAAGGGCGCGGTGCACGGAGTCGCAACAATGGTCGCCGTCATGCCCGCGATGAATGAACCCAGTGCGCCGGTCTTCTTACTGCTGCCGATTCCGGTCAGCGAAGTTCCCACTTCAAACACGCCAAAAAGATTTAGACCAATCAGGAACATGAATGCAGCGAGACCGATGATAAAGGCCGGCGATTGCAGCTGGAATCCCCAACCCAGGTGTTCCCCGCCGGCTTTAAGGACTTGAAGCAAAATGGCGAGTATCCAGAACGAAACCAGGACTCCCAGGGTGAACATGACATTGTGTCCGGCAATGCTGCGGCGCGATTCATTGGCCTGCTGCACAACGCCAAGTATCTTAATGGAAAGGACGGGCAAGACGCACGGCATGAGATTGAGAATCATGCCACCCAGGACCGCAAAGAGCAAAGCCTGCCAAAGATTGATGTCGCTCGTTGCCGCAACGATGGGTGCGGGTTGAGGCGGTGCGATGGTTGCCGCAAACTCAAGAGCGCGATGTCCATTTCCAAGCCAATCTGAGTCTGAGACCAATAGACCGCTAATCTCTCGAAGCGTGTCCGTGTTGAGAGTGTTTCTAGGGACGCGGAGCGAAAACCCGTCATCGGTAAGCGTGAGGACCTGTTGACCGGCATTCTCGATCAGGCCTTTCCGATGAGGAAAGAAGACCAGTTCTTCGGGCATCTCGGCTGCAGCAACGGATTTCCGTCCAACGAGAGTGATCTCTTTGGCAGTTTGCTCGGCCGTGAGGCTCCACGAGTCGCTCTTAATCGGCGCTACTGCGCGTATGGCCTGGAACCGAGTACGTGCATTTTCGTCAATCTCGCTGCGCCCCGACACCAGAAGTCTTAGCGAGAACACGGCTTCGCCGGGGATACACTCGACCTTGCAGATCAGCCAGTCGACTTCAGCAACAATATCCAGCGTCTGCCCGGGCTGAAGTTGCGACGAAACCACGATCTGCGTAAGGAACAGCGGCTCGTGGTTGTAGCCGAAGCTCATCAGTGGTCCGGCCGGAATCCGTTCCGGGATCGGAAACTCAAGCGGCTGCGCGGTGAGCCCCTCCGGAAGTTGCCAGTTGATGCGCGGCGGCAGACCGGCGTCACCGGGGTTCGTCCAGTAGACGTGCCAGTGATCTTCCAGCTTCATTTCCAGCGCGATCGTGAACGTGTCGCCCGGAGCGATTGTCGCGCGGTCTGCTATCAGCTTCGCGACGACATGATCACGAGCAATGGATGCGCTTTGCATCGTGCCGGCGAAGATAGTGGTGGCCCCCGCGAGGAGCACCGCCAGCAGCAGTGTCGAGAAAGTTGCTGAGCCTCTCTTCATATCTCTATCAATACCAATTATCGAGCGATTTAGTTCATAATTTGAGACAAGAATTTCCCGACGCGAAACGACTTGCGGGAGCGCAACCTGTTGTGTGTTCAGCTATTGCAGGCATTACTTAAAGTTGTCATACAACAACTTTGCGACGGTGAGCAGCACAACAAAGATCAGGATCGGGCGAACGAATTTTACGCCGCGTGTGATCACAAGATGGGAACCGATGTAGGCGCCAATCATCTGGCCGACGCCCATCACGAGACCAACCCAGAGAACTACCTGTCCGCCAATAGCAAACGCCACGAGCGAAACAATGTTGCTGGTGAAGTTCATCAGCTTGGTGTAGCCTGTGGCTTTCACCAGATTGTAGCCCAACATAACCATGAACGACATAACCCAGAAGGAGCCGGTGCCGGGTCCGAAGAAGCCGTCGTAGAAACCGATGCCCAGGCCGAAGACGAAATAGAAGAAGAAGCTCTTCATTTGCGCACGGGTATCAATTGTGCCGAGGCGGGGCGAGAAGATGAAGTAGACCACCAGGCCAAGCAGCAAGAACGGAATAATCGTTTCGAGCCATTCTGATTTCACGCGCTGAACGACGAAGGCACCCAGCCCCGCTCCGATCGAATTGAACAAGATCCCCCACGCTCCCTCACGTAAACTAATCACGCCGCGACGGAGATGGCTGACGGTTGCGGTGAAGCTGCCGAATGATGACTGCAGTTTGTTGGTGCCGAGAGCCAGGTGTGGCGGCAGACCAACCGCAAGAAGAGACGGGAGTGTGATCATGCCGCCGCCGCCGGCGATGGAGTCGACCCAGCCCGCAAGCAGCGCGGCGAGAAATAGCATCCCGAATTCGATCGCAGTGATTTCCATGAATGGCGGCGTCAGACTGCGAGCGTCATAGGATCAAAGTTGTGACTATGATCTGTGCGAGCATGATTTTGGCAATCATCGAAGCCGGCTGGACGGTGGCATACCAGACATTGGGCAGGTCGCTATCGGCTTGCTGATTGGCGTAGGCGAGGCAGGCTGGTTGGGTCTGGATCCCTGACATCATACCCATTACTCCAAGCATCGGCAGCTTAAGATACTTGTAGCCGATCAGAATCGTCGCGATCGTCACCGTAGTGGTTACGAGTCCACCGGCCAGGAAAAGCGCCCAGGAACCTGCCTGAAAGGTCTCGCCAAATCCATAACCTGCTTTTGTGCCGATGGCTGAGAGGAAAAACACCAAGCCGATTTGCCGGAGCACAAGATTCGCGGCGTGCGGCAGGCCCCATTGGATGGGGCCGGTTCGTTCGAGTCGTCCGAGGATCAATCCGACGACAAGCGGCCCTCCCGCAAACCCCAGCTTGAATTCACCGCCTCCCGGCAGCGGAAACGGAATCATGCCGACAAACACGCCGAGTACGATGCCGAGGGAGAGCGAAAGGTAATCAGTTTCAGAGAGCGCCTGCACCGAGTTGCCGAAGAACTTCGTGACTTGCTCTTCAAACTGCCGCTCGACGACAACCATTATGCGATCACCGATTTCCAGTACCGTTTCCGGCTGGGGAACGAATTCGAAACCGGCTCGGCGCAGTCTGGTGATGGCTCCGGGAAAGGGTGTTTTCTCGCGCAGCTCGCGGATCGACTTTCCGACAACCGCCTTGTTCGAGACGAAGAGCAGCAGATAGCTGGTGTCATCGCGCCGTTGTGCGATTGCTTCCTCACTCGTTTCGCCAAAAAGCACGAGCGCTCGCTCGAGGGCCGTCGGCGGCCCTACGGCGACGATCAGGTCATTTAACATCAGTTTTGTGTGCGGTTGGACGATGAAAATGTCTTCGCCGCGCTTGGCCCGGCTGAGCGTAAATCCCGGATCGCCGAGTAGTCTGAGAGCCGCATCGGCCGACTTGTTGTTGACGGCGGGGTTGGTGATCTTGTAGGTCTGGGTGACGATCGCTTCGATCTCGTCGCCGCTGAGACGATCGCGCGCCTCTTTCTGATAGTCGACCTTGAATATCTTGGCGAAGACATAGAGCCAGAGAATGACGCCGAAGACGCCGAAGGGATACGCCAAACCATAGGTGACAACCGGGCTTTGCATGTACAACTCGGTCAGCTCGCGGGGGTAGCTTCCAGAGAGATTCTTGACGGCTTCAACGGCAGCGGCGAGCGCCGGAGTATTGGTCAAGGCTCCGCAGAACAGCCCGGCGACACTTGGGGCAGACATCCCCATCAAATGGCCAAGACCGGCTGCCACCAGCGCCCCGAGACCCAGAACAGCTACGGCAATCAGGCTGAATCGCACGCCTCGTTTCTGGAACGAGGCAAAGAATCCGGGACCTGCCTGCAATCCCAGCGCGTAAACGAAAACGACGAGTCCAATGATATAGATGTATTCGGGTAGGGCCAGGCGCGGGTCCAGTGCTCCGAAGCCGATTCCGACAAAGAGCACGGCGGCAATGCCGAGATTAAATCCGAAGACTTTGATGCTGCCGACGAGATAGCCGAGTCCTATCACCATGAACAGCAAGAGCAGCGGATTACCCGCCAAGAGATCTATGAACTCGGTCATGACTTCGCAACGGCTCCTTTCGCCGCAAATCGAGCAGTCGATTTAGCAAAAAAAAAGCCAAAGCGCAAGCGCTTTGGCTTTTCTTTCCTGGCGTGCCGCCAGCGGCTATTTCATCAACAGCATTTTGCGGGTTTGCGCTTGGTCGCCGGCGGTCACGCGGTAGAGATAGACACCGGAAGGCAGCGAGCTGCCATCGTCAGAGCGACCATCCCATTCCAGTTCGTAAGTTCCGGGAGCGCGCCTCCCGAAGTCCCGCGAGACAATTGTTTGCCCCAGGACATTCAGTATCTGGAACTTCACTTCTGCCGACTTGGCCAGGGCGTACTTTATCCGGGTCGTCGGATTGAACGGATTGGGGCTGTTTTGCTCAAGAACAAAGCGGTCCGGGACCACCGGTTCTGCTGATTCCGTCACAGCTGTTGCCCCGCTGATAAAGCCGTTGTCTACAGAACAACTGAAGTATTCAAGGGTGTCTGTCGGGGTGATGACCTCAGTCCGCGCCATCGTGACTCCGCCGGGGTAGTCCAGCGTGTAGAACTGGATGGTTTGGATGAAGTTCGTGTCGACGAACAACTCCCGATCCGTGGTGTTTGTGGTACTGATGACCATGCGGGTGCCTTTCGCGCGGATGGCATCGGCTTGTTTGTTCTTGTACTTGATCGATCCCCAGGCATTGCAGTCCCAGCGAATGCTGTCGCGGATTTCCGTCGTCGACAAGACCGTTCCGAGCGAATCGGTCTCGGTGTAGCCGTATTGGCTTTCGCCGATCCAATTGCTCCCGCCCGTGATCGGGAATTTTGTCAGCAGCACGGGCACATCGTAGACCGTGAAAATCGTGTCGGAGTTGCCTATCCCAAAAACATAGACATTGCCGTGGCTGCGCACTTCATTGGGAGGCGTACTGAAATACGTCCAGGACTGTAACCCAAAAGGAGTCCAGGAGCGGTCCGCGCCAGGAAACAAATCACGGCGCGGCGACGTATTCGCGTTCACCACCGTGCTCTGTAAGAACCCAAAATCAAATGTAATTGCCGAGAAGTCCCAGATTTTCCCGCCGCCGCTGCCATCCCAAAAAGCGGACCAGTCGATCGGGCTGGGCGGGAACACCGACATCTGGGTTGAGCGATAGACCGTGCCGACGTCGTACGAATAGTCGCCCTGGTTGATCGTGATCTGTCCTTGCAAGACCGACGCCCATACCAGAATCACTCCCATCGCAATTGCCGTTAACCGAGATTTCATTGCACCTCCATTCGGAGCCGTTTGATATAGTTCAGGATTCGATTTTCATGTTCGTCGCAGTTCGGAGAGCGCTGCCCCACGCAAGCGCATAACCATCACACCGACAAGTCGTTACAGTCAGCATTTAAATCATTGGAACAAGAGAGCGTGGAGTGATGCGACCGAATTAGTATAATATATTGATAGACATTGTCAATATTTATAATGTGCCCTCTTAAATGAAAACGAGCCGGCTTGCCAGAAACCGGCTCGTTTCGAAGGTTATGGCGTGTATTAGAGCTTCACAAGTTCGACGCGGCGATTGTTTTGGCGTCCTTCCGGCGTGTCGTTCGAAGCTACCGGTTTGGATTCGCCGAACCCTTTGGTCTCGAGGCGCGCGGCATCAATCCCATACTTTTCGATCAGGTAAGCTTTGACCGAGGCGGCTCGCTTATCGCTGAGCGTTTGATTGGCAGCGTCTTCTCCCACGTTGTCCGTGTGCCCTTCGATGGAGATCTTGAGATCAGAGTGGTCCTTGAGCATGGTGCCGATCTCTTTCAAAGTCGGCGTCGACTCCGGTTGGATGACATCGCTGCCGGAGGCGAAGAGGATCCCCTGAGTAACGACTTTGCCGTCCGCCAGCAATTGGTCGTACATGATCTTCTTGCCGCCCTCGGCAAAACGGAAGTTGGTCAGCATCATCGGGGCTTCTTCGTCGGCCCAGATCTGCACCGGCAGGCTGTTGGAGCGACCAAACGTCGAGTTGGGTATGTTTGCAACCCGCGTATCATTGACATACACCTTCAGATACTTGCCATCCCCCATCACGCGGCAATGGGCGACCTTTTCCTTGGCACGCGCCGGTACTTCCATCGAGGCGGCAAAGTCGCCGCGACGACCGACCCCGCAACCGAGATACCAGAAGAAAGTCAATTGGTGATTCGTCTCCTGCAAGTCGGTGCCATCGAATATGGAGATCGTGTTGGCGCTCTTGGGTCCGTAATAGTCGAATTCAAGAGTGAAACGCTGTGGCAACACTTCAGGTAGCGGAATCTCGAATTTGGAGCTATTGCTGGCGCGCAGCCAGCGTTGTCCCCGCCATTCAGCGACTTCCATGTTCCCTTCCACGAATTGCAGCCGCTGCGGGAAATCGCCGACACCGGTCTTGGAGAAGTCTTCGAAGAAGACCACGCGGTCGCCGGGAATGAAATCGTAGTTCACCCAGACACCTTCACCCGGCTTCATGGCCTCGCCTCCGCCGCTGGAGGCTGCTTCGCCGCCCGAACCTGATTCACCCGATTCGGCTCCTTCCTCGCCACCCTTGTTGTCGACGGCATCGTCGACGGCTTTTTCCGCCTTTTCCTCCGTCTTCTTCTCGACCTTCTTCTTGACCTTGTCTTTCAGGCTCCCCAGCCCGGCAAACGTCGACGTGGTCGAACCAATGAGAAGCGCTGCCAATAAGAGACAGAAAAAGAACAAAGCACGCGATTTCATATCTCATTCCTCCTGCAATTGAATTGTCACCACAAAGGTAAAGCGACGGCCAACGATGCGTCAACCACAATTGATAGCGACAATGGTCTGGGCGCGACTGAAACGGTTTCGCGAAACAGTGTCGGCGGATTGTCTATGCTGGAAGAAGAAGACCGGAGCGACGATCGCTCCGGTCGCCAACTTTAGTCTAACTGAGGGTTCCAATTGCCTTTTCGACGGCGGCCACGACTTCGCCGGCAGTGACAGCCGCTGCCATGGCATTGATATCGCCGTATAGGGGTCGATCGTCGTCCATCACCGGTACATGCTTGCGAACGACTTCATAGGCTGCCTGTGATCCGCGTCCCGGCTTATGTGGCTTAAGGAACTCAAATGCCTGGGCTGCGGCGATCATTTCCATGCCGATGACTGCCATACCGTTTTTCACGATATCGCGGGTCTTGAGCACGGTCGTCATGCCCATCGAAACGAAGTCCTCCTGATCGGCGGCAGCAGGAATCGAGCCGATGGAGGCCGGGGCCGAGAGAATGCGATTCTCGCAGATAAGCGCGCCCGCGGTATACTGCATCAGCATCATCCCGGAGAACATCCCGGCGCCCTTGGTGAGGTAGGCCGGCAACCCCATGGAGAGCGCCTTGTTCAGGAGTCGGTTGAGCCGCCGTTCGGAAATGACGGCCATCATCGTGATGCCGGCGCCGATGTGATCGAGCGGATAGGAGATCGGCGTACCCTGGAAGTTGGCGCCGGTCAAGACATAGCCGCTGTCACCCTCCGGGAAGAAGATCGGATTGTCGCCGACGCCGTTCAATTCAGTCTCAAATTGCGCGACGGCATAATCGAGCGCATCCCAGATGGCGCCGAGCACCTGTGGCGTCGAACGAATGGAGTAGGCGTCCTGGACATTCTTTCCGGTGCGCTGCATGATCTCGGAATCTTTCATGATTTCGCGCAGGTGTCGGGCCGACTTCACGGCTCCCGGGAATCCGCGCACCGCGTGAATCGCTTCTTCAAAAGCCTTGGCATTAGCATTGAGGGCTTCCAGCGTCATTGCCGCGGCGATCTCGGCCGCCTTGAGAAGCATAATCGTATCGCAGAGAAGGAGTGAACCGGCTCCGGCGATTACGTTGGAGCCGTTGATCGAGGCCAGGCCGTCGCGGGCGGCAAACTTAATCGTCGGGATGCCTGCTTTGGCCATAGCATCTTTGGCCGACATGCGCTGTCCCTGATAGAATGCCTCTCCCTCTCCGATCATCACCAACGCCAACTGCGCCATAGGAGACAAATCACCGCAGGCACCGACTGAGCCCTTCTCGCAGGCAAGCGGAGTAACGCCCTTGTTCAGCATCTCGACCATCGTCTCGACGATGCGCAAATTGCAGCCGGAATGGCCTTGCGAAAGGACATTGATGCGCGAAGTCCAGGCCGCCCGCGCATACTCGATTGCCAGCGGATCGCCGTAGCCGGCAGCGTGAGAATAAACAAGATATTTCTGGAAAACTTCCAACTGCTCGGCGGAGAGCGCGACTTTGGCGAGGTCGCCGATTCCGGTGTTGATACCGTACATCAGCTCTTTCTCTGCGACCTTTTTGTCAACGAAGCGACGGCAGTGCTTTATGCGCTCGACCGCCGCAGGGGAAAGTTCGATTTTGGCATTGCGACGGGCGACATTTTCCACGTCATATATTGTGATTTTTCCGTTGCCGATCTGGACACTCATCAAACACCTCCCGAGATGAATCCAAGCCTTGAAAGAAGCGTCTGAGGTAGGCCAAAGACAAGCGAATTCTCATCGCGCCCGCTGCCCCCTAATTCGATTTATGATGTCGATAAACTCCGGTCTTGAAACCGTACCCCAACTGAAGTCAATAACGTGTACGAGAATGATTTAGCTAATGCGGCTGAGCACTTCTGTGAGAAAGCGCGCTATTCGGAAGCGACGGCAGACTTGCGCTCGACGATTTGCTGAACTTGCTCGATCGAGAGGCGGGCTTCTTTCTCGAAATCGATGATCTTGGTGTTGTCGTGGTAGATCGCGGTTTTGAAGACTGTCACGTGCTTGAGCTTGTCGATAACCGAGGTGATCTGATCGGCGCTCTTGTCGTAAACGACAAGGGACTTGGCCAGAACGCCGTCCGGGTCGTCGACTTGGCCATTCCGCATTGCCAGCTCGAGCAATTGTGTCCGACCGGAGATTGAAGCGACCGCGTTGTTGAGATAATGCGAGAAGGTCGCAACGATCGCCTGCAGTGATTCTAGCGCAACCCGGTGGATCTTCTCTTCGTCGAGCTTCTCTTTCGTCTGCACCAGTTCTTGATAAAGCTGGTCGGCGTAAGTATAGAGGTGGTAAAGCTGGTTTGTTGCCTTCTG
Organism: uncultured Ignavibacteria bacterium; assembly: GCA_964576925.1. Taxonomy (GTDB): domain Bacteria; phylum Zixibacteria; class MSB-5A5; order CAIYYT01; family CAIYYT01; genus JADJGC01. Next base: position 63,736 of record CAZNWJ010000011.1, read on the forward strand.
CAGCAGTTCCATCGGCGTGCCGACATCAACGTCGAGATGCTGGGAAGCTTCGAGCAGTCGGCTGAGGGCGGCGTACTCGATCTCCTTGAGATCGGTCGCGCCGATCCCGAGATTGCTGGCGACGACGTCGCGATTGGTCAGCTGTGCGCTTTTTTGTCCGACGGAAGCTTCGAAAGTAAAGGTCGCCAGTTTGTCAGCCAGGTTGACAATTTGGGCGAGTCGATTTTCCTTGTCATTGAGCTCGAAGACGTCGTGGTGTCGCGCAATAGCCGTGCAGTAGCGCTCGGGGAAATTCCAGACGCGGCCGAGCAGGTCACCGGCGGCGGCGTGATCGATTTCGAGAATCTGCCGCTCAGCCTTGATCATATCCTCCCCGGCGGCGACGGCCTGGAAGACCTTTCCATATTCCTTAGGATAGAAACAATCGAGAACCAACACGCCAAGATCGTGCAAGCAGCCGCAAATAAAGGCCTCTTCAGCAATTTGCGGCGACACCTTGTTCGCAATCAATTCGCTGACGCAGGCCACATTGAGCGAGTGGCGCCAGAAGTCCTTCAGTTCGATCTTGGAGCCGATCTTTGCGGAGAGATCATAGAGTGACAGTGACAGCGCGAGCGCTTTGACCTTCGAGGCGCCGAGCGTCATGACGGCATTGCGGATCGAGGATACCTGCTGCGCCCGACCGTAGAACGGCGAGTTGACAACCTTGAGGATTCGGGAAGTCAGGGCAACGTCACGGGCGATTACTTCCGCCAGATCGGTGAGCGCCAGATCCGGGTCGTCGCAAATCCGCAGCACTTCAGCCATAACGGCAGGAAGTGTCGAGAGCGACTTAAACGACGAGAGTTTTGCTTCGAATTGCAGGCGATTCATCTACACCATGTATCGGCAGGATCAAATAAAGGTGTAGCCGAAAGTTACCGCAGGCGTTGCAGCAGGCGCGCACGGCGTTTTTGCAGCGTTTCATTCCAGAACAGCACGCGATCGTATGGTATTTCGGCCAGCGGGCTGTCGAGATAGTCGAGCGCCTGCAGTACAAGTTGCGAGGCTCGTTGGTAGTTGCGCATGCGATGTTCGAGAAGTTTCGCCGACTCATCCAGGACGCGCAGTCGCAGTTCGCCCGCCTGAAGCGACAGGCGTTCGAGCGTGTTGAGAGCATCGTCGAATTGACCGAGTTTCTTCTGCAGGCTGAATAGGTGGAGGGCGAGCGCGGTTTCAGTCTCTGTCTCCGTGGCACCGAATGATTGTCTTCTGGCGGCTTCGTGAGCCAGAGCGAGATCGCCGCGCCGCATCAGGAAGCGCGAGATACGCAGTGCGTCCTCAGCGGAGTAATAGTCCTGAGCCGCAGCATTCTGCAGGTAGTTGCGCACGGCGTCGACGAGAAAGAGCAATGTCACGATATCGAGACGGTTATGCAGCAGAACACCTGCCAACTGCCCGGCGCGGCCGCTACGCAAGTAGTCGAAATACAGCGATGGAATCATCCAGCCGGGCGTATCGTCCTGGCGGTGCAGGTTCAGAAGTTCTCTTTCAAGCGTCTGCAGGGTTGAGTCGTCAAAACGACCTCGCCAGAATCGGCGGCAGCAGTGCAGCAAGTCGATATGGAACATTCCAACGAATGGCGATTTCAGACGCTGCATCGCATAGCGGGTCTCAAGAAGTGGAAGATCAAAACACTTGCCATTAAAACTCACGACGTGGCGGCGATCACCGGCGATTTCAGCGATGGCCTCCAATTGCGCAGGTTCATCGGGATAGTCGGGCAAGAACAACTGCGTGACTATGAACTCACCGTTCTCGACGTAGCCCACGCCGACCAGAAACGCCACCGTTCCAGAAGCCGCCGACAAGCCGGTCGTTTCGGCATCGATGAAGACGAAGTCTTCGAGCGAGCGGAGGTCCGGGGCGGCGTTGACGTCGAAGTGTGCCAAGTCAACACCGGGTTGCGCGATAACGGACTCCAGCGATCTGACTCCGTGCAGAAAGCCGGTGACGTATCGGGTGGTCAATTCGAGATAGCGACCGCTCTCGGTGCTGACCAGGTCGCCGCCGAGTTCTTCTGCCAGATCACGCAAGTGGGCGGCGTCAGAGTGAAGCGGTTGTGGCTTGTTGAATTTGTCAAGAAAGTCGAATTTGCTCATGGTTTGCGAGGATTATCAAGAAACCTCAAGCCGTCATCAGCCTGTGAGCGCACAAAAAGATCAGGTTCGTTGGCGGCGAGCCATTTCAGCAGCGACCGGCTCTTCTCGCCCAATACCCGAGAGAGCGACCAGACCGCCCAGCCGCGAACGCTGTTGTCCGGCTCGCTGAGGGACCGCTCGATTTCGCGTTGCGCCGCTCGCAAACTGAGTTGCCCACACAGTCTCAGGAGTAACGCCTTGGTCCGACCGGTTGTGAACGGCAATTCGGTGAGAATCACCGCGTGTGCGGCCGAGTCCAACTTGGCGAGGGCATCTAACGCTACCAGGCGAACGCCATAGTAGTCGTCATTCAATGCCCGCATGAATAATACGCTGGTAGACGGCTCATTGAGCAGGCTCAGGCCATAGATTGCGGCCTTGCGCACCAGACCAACAGAGTCGGCGACGAACGGATCGAGCAGTTTGGCTGCCCGGGGGCCGCCGATCTTGCCGATAGCGGTAACTGCCTCGACGCGCACGGTGAAGTCTGAATGGGTCGTAACCGGCACAATTGGCGCCAAGGCGGCCGTGTCCTTGATTTCTGCCAGACAACGGCAGGTCGTTCGCAGTTGATCCTTATTGTCGGTCACGAGGGCGGGAGTCAAGTGCGGCGTGGCGACCCTGCCGATACCGCGATAAATATCGATCAACGCCCACTTCTCGCGCGCGTCCGAGGTCGATAACTTCCCTGCCAGGAAGCGCGCTGCTGATTCTCCCATTGCACTCAGCGAATCTTGAGATGGTTTCACCAAAGATTGAAAGCGAATTTCACCCGAGGATCCCTGCCGCCAGAGGCGCTCCATCAACTCATCCTGAGAGCAGACGGTGTTCACCATGATCAGCAGCAAACAGCTCGAGAAGCAAAGGAACAGCTTCACTTGCCACCTCCCGCCTGCAAATCGGCGCCGATTCCCCATTTTGAATTCGTGATCCAATAAGTACCGTCCCTGCCATGCCCGCGGTAATCATCGGCGCCGCTCAGATCAAGGAAGAGACCGATTGAGCCGTACTCGCGGCGCGGGTTGCCGTAGCCGTGCGTATTGCTGGCGACGCGGGCCATGTGACCGTCATTGCCCGCCAGATCCAGCAGCATGCCGATGCCATTCGCCGAACCGGCCGCCTGCGACAGATCTGTCGCGCTGTATTGGTCGTTGCCGGCGCAATCAAGCAGCATGGCAAACGCAATGTCGTGGCCGCACCCCTGCGACACCCCCTTCGAGCTGTACAGATCGTCGCCCCCGATATCAATGAGATTTGCCACGCACATGTGCGTTGCGGCGCCTTGCGCGTATTGGTAGGCGATGTAATTGTCGTTTCCGCCGTAGTCGATCAGCCCACCGATGGCATACCAATAGGATGCCCCCTGCCCAAAGATGTCGGCACTGTACTGGTCGTTGCCTTCGCCGTCAACGAGCAGTCCGATTCCTCCGGAGAAATAGGGTCGCAGTCCATACCCGAAGCCCTGCGACAACGAAACGTAATGATCTTCGTAGCGTAGTATGTCGCCGTATTTCCAGCCGGCGGCGTAGCGGTCATTTCCTTTGTGGTCAACCAGTGCACCGACACCCATGACAAACCCGAAACCTTGTGCATACAGTGCGGCGCTGTAACTGTCGCGACCGGCCTCGTCAATCAACATCCCGACGCCAAAGGTCGCTGCCCCCTGTGTCAAGAGATCGCCCTGATATGTGTCGTCACCCGCACGGTCCCTTAGAATTCCCACGCCAAACATGCCGCAGCCGAGCGAGTATTTCTTGCCAACATAAAGATCGTTGCCGCTCCAATCGTCCAATATGCCGGCCGAGAAGAATCCGGAGGCGATGGCGTGATCGGTCAGCGCGAAGTACTTGTCGTCGCCGGCCAGATCGATGATGATCTGTGATGCGTATTCCGGTGAGCGCGATAGATAGTACTCGTCGTCCCCACCAAAGTCGATGATGATGCTGTAGACGCCTTCATACCGGTCATTGCCGAGGCCGCCGATGGCCATCCGGCCCAAGGGTGTTATCACGTCCTTGAATTGCGCTAACGCCCGACACTTGGCCAGTTCGCGCCCGCCGTTGGGCTGCTGCTCAAGCCAATCGCTGAGTAGTTGATAGGCTCCAACAGCTCCAGCGCCATTCGAGGCCATGTACCTAATGTCTTCTTCATCGCAGATCGATTTCAACCGCTGCGCCGCTCGTTCCTGTTGTTTCTGCAAGCTGTCAAGGGCATCGAGCGGAAGTTCTACATCTTTCTCCTCCTCGCGCAGGAACAACTCAAATGAATCCTTCAAGAACATTTCGTTCTTTGCGAAGTCGCCGCCGGCGCTGCCCGGTGTCTTGTCCAATCGCAGAAGAGTCCATCTTGTTAATCGCACCAGCGAATCGCAGGAGGACGCCCGATGTTCGAAATCTCTGGAGTTTCGACTCGCTTCATCGTCCCAATGTAACGAGTCTTCAGCCGGCGCGGCTGTCTGGTCAAGAAACCGCCGCAGCATCCGGTAGTTCTGATTAACTGTGCGCGGAAGAGCCAACAGCGAGTCGGCACTTCCTTTGGTGAAGGCAGGCAACCCCAGCGGCCGGCGCGTGTACTCATTGACGACACTCAAGCGAAACGTGTCGAGGTCGACCCAGTCAGTGCGAAAGCCGACGTCGGAAGTGTCGATGCCAATGAAGTTTAGCGTCTGATTTATGGTATCGAGCGGAACGCGAAAATCGTCGCTGCGCACCGTGGCGGTCAACAACAGCGCCAATCCGAGGACGAGAAGAGTTTTGTGCATGCCCGAATTCTAACTCTGTTGAGTCGATCCGAGCAATCGTTTTTTGTGCTCACTTCTTGGTCAAAATCCAGATCCAGATCGGCAGGATCGGATAAGCCGCCCTGTAGATGAAGGTCGGTACGCGAAACGCCCACCCGCTCTGGGCTCTGAGATCGTCCGCCGCGAAGCGCTCGGGGTGCTTAAGAATCGGAATCGTGTAGTCGTGGAATTCAAACTCGCGGAGAATCTTTTTCAATTTCGGGTACGAGCGCAATGTTACATCATAGCCGCCCTGCCGTCCGGTGAGCTTCATGTAGATGTTCGCCAGCCGATTCGGCAGCCAGGAGAGGAACGGCAGTTTGTAGTGGCCTTCGACCAGGGTGAAGCGTGAGCCGGCGCTAAAATAGCAGAATCCGTCAGGCTTCAAGACCCTGCGGATTTCCCGCGCCAGTCCGACCTGATCATCGACGTGTTCGTAAACGTGATTACAAATCACGCAGTCGAACGATTCATCCGGAAACTCCAGCTTTGTGGCATCGCCGCAAACCCAGGTGACATTCGGGCTCTTGCACTGCTGCCGCCCGCGTTCAATCGCCACGTGATCGATATCGAGCTCGACGACTTCATCGAAGACGTCGGCGAAGATTTCGGTCATTACGCCGGCCGCGCCGCCGACGTCCAGCACGCGCAGGCTCGAGCCGTTGCCACGGCAAAAATCCTGGATGACGGCGATGATTTTCTGCGCCTTTTGAACCCGGCCGGTACGATCGTACAATTGCGGAAAGCGCTCGGAGAAAGTCCCGTAGATTTCATTCTGGCGCGTGATTTCAGTTGTCATTCTTTCTCCTGAGCACAAGCATCGCCGAGATACAGAACAGCGATGGAATCATGTTAGCGAGCCATTGGCCGATGCGTGCGGCGAAGCGCCCCCAGCGCGGCGGCATCAATGGCTGGAAAACTTCGGCCTCGATGACATAACCGGCGAGGCGTGCCAGTTCCCGCGCCTTGCGCGGCGAGAAAAGCTGTACGTGCTCGACCAACGGTTGACCGACGCCAAGTCGTCTGACGATGTGAAACTCATTCGGCACAGAGATCACCATCCGTCCTTTCGGGAGCAGTACCTTGTCAGCTTTGCGCAGGACGGCAACCGGATCTTCGATTTGCTGCAAGACCTCAAAGCATACAACCAGGCTGTAGTGGCCTTCGAATTCGTCTTTCTCAAGGTCGACGACGCGAGCCGAATAGCCCGCTTCCTTCATGTGGCGAACGGCCTCGGGTGAAATGTCCCAGCCTTCCACGCGGTAGCCGGCGCTCTTGAAGTAGCAGATCAGCTCCCCCTGCCCGGCGCCGATGTCGAGCAATGAATTGTAGCGAAATCCCACCAGGTCATAAAGACGACGGGCTCGCCATTCGGAACGACGCGCGACGCGGTGGTGGTCCTGCTGTTCCCAGTAGCGATCGAAATAGTGTTGCTTATCGTTGGCCGGCATTGACGACATCGACAAAAGTCCTCACAGCTTGCGCGGGTGCGAATCGCTCCAGCAGATTCTTCGCCGCGGTTTTGATATCCAAGTCGCACACGATAGCCCTGACCAACGCGTCATGCAAGGCGCGAACCGATTTCTTCTGAACGACGTATCCGAGTTTGTTGTCACGCACCAATGTGCCAAGATCACCGACGTTGGTCACGATCATCGGCGTGGCGGTCTGCAAAGCTTCGCCAAACACCAGCGGAATCGAATCCGAGTGTGTTGGGATCACGAGCGCCCGGGCGCGCTGCAGGTAATTGATCACTTCATCGGTCGGCGCCCGTCCCAACAGATGGACTTTGCCGCGAAGTTTGAGGCGATCGATCTCGCGCTTCAATTTGGGCACTGCCGATCCGTCACCAATGAACAAGAGGCGATAATCCCAAATATCCTGCTTGAGCAGCGAAAACGCCCGCGTAAGGTCGAACACGCCCTTGCTCTTCTCGATTCTGCCGAGGTAAAGAAAGTACTTCTCCCGGGGTATCGGTTGCATCTGGAAGTTGAAGAGTCGCAAACTGGGCAGAAAGTGACACTCACGACTTGAGATGCGCTTGACTTTTTCGGCCAGTTCATCACCGTCTGCAAATAACCCGGATGCTTTCGAGAGGGCGACGCGGATCATCTTGCCGGCCAGCGGCCGTTGCGCCCAGACATTGATGTCGGAGCCTAGCGCCCAGACTGAGTAAGGCACTCCGGTCTCCTTGTGCGCCTTGTAGGCAAACCAACCGGAGGGCAGCGCCCAAAGCGCGAGGATGTGATCGTAGCGGTTGCTCTTCAAATGTTGAAGGAGAGTTTGCACCCCGGAGTCGAAATGCTTCTTGACCAGTTCCCATGTAGCCACGCGATATAAGGGCAGCTCCGAGAGCGTCCGCTGCGTTTCACCCCAATCGAAACGCACGACCTCAAACGGCAATGACGACTTCTGTTCGCCGATGCGCGAGGTATAGACCGTCACCTCAATGCCGGCCGCTCGCAGCGCCTCGATAAAATCGAGGACGAAAGGCGAAGCCGGATCGTCGGGCGAAACCGGCAGACGATTAGTGATGAGGAGCAGCCGCTTGATCGAGGTGACGATTGGCGACTGGCTCGCGGTTGTTGGGTTCGGAGACTGGCTCATCTCGCCTTGCGTTCGTTTCCTGATGATCGCTCATCCATTTATCTAGCTTCAATTCCAGTCGCTTGTTCTCGCGCTGGACGACAAAGATCTCTTTGCGCAACTTCACCAAACCGCTGCCGAGAAAACCAAACATCAGGATCTGGATTCCGGTGAGAATAAATAGCACCAACAAGGTCATCAGCGGGCGGTTGGGATTCAGCGTGCCGTTTTGCCAGAGGTAGACGACATAGCCGCCGCCAAGCAGTCCCAGCCCGATCAAGACCAAGCCTATTGCCCCGAAGAGCAACATCGGTTTCTCGTGCAAAGAAAAGAGCAGATGGGACGTAGCGATAGCGCGGAAGCGGAATTTCGACTTTCCTTTCTTGCGCGCGCGCAGCGTCGCCGGCATCTCCATGACCGAATACCCGGAGGCGAGTAGCTTCGTGATAATCTCGAGGTGAAGTTCTTTTCCAGACGAGAATAGCTCTAGCGACTTGATACAGTCGGCGCGATAGGCGCGCAGGACACCGGTGCTGGTTTTGACTTTCCCGCCAATCGCGTAGTTGATCACCTTGTTCCCCAGGCGCGAAATCCAAAGACGCAGCGCGGGCACATTCTCGGCGCCACCGCCCTCCGTATAGGGCGAGCCGACAACGCAGTCGAGTTTCGTGTACTTCTGAAGCAAGTCAATCATGCGGGTCAAGTGATCGGCTGAGTACGACAGATCGGCATCGGTTGTGCAGATAACAGTCCCCTGCGCAGCCCGGATGCCCTCACGAATGGCGAATCCGCGCCCCTGGTTGGGCTGGTAGCTGATCACGCGCAAATGGCGATGATGCGACGCCAAAGAGTTAAGCTTGAGCGCCGTGTCATCGGTCGAGCCGTCGTCAACGGCAATAATCTCGAAGGCATGTCCATGGGCCCGCAACTCCGCAGCGATTTTGTCGATGGTGTCGGGAATATTCTCCGACTCGTTGTGCATCGGCACAACGACACTAACCAGATCCTTAACGCTCACGGCCATGCTCCACGGCGTAGGCCGCCTGTTGTATTTCGGTCAGTTGGCGATTACCCGGGTCAAGCTCGACAATCATTTCGGTGAAGCGGCGTTGGTCGTCCGCCTGTCGTGTGGCGATCGCCAATTTCAGGCAACTTAGGAGCAGGTCGACGTTTTCAGCGTCGCAGTCGGCGGCATCGCGGTTATACTTGGCGGCAATTACCGGCTGATTGTGTCGATGGTAGAAGACGGCGAGATTGTACAGCAATCGACCGAAATGCTCCCGCGTCGTGCGATCGCGATTGTCACGCCAGAGCGAGGCTTGATCGTTATAGAATTGCACCGACACCGCCGCGCTCTTCTGAGTGAAGTTCCCTTCGGTACCATAGAGATAAGCGAATCCGCTCGGTTGAAGTCTGGGAATCAGCTGCGAGGTCCATTGCGAGAGCGTCAGCGCCACCGGCCGATAAGGCGCATTGATGCCGATCCAGTAATTCAGGTTGTTGATGAAGTCTTCGGCAAAGTCGTCCTGATCCCACTCGGCGGAATAGTAGAGTTCCGGATGGCGCTTCTGCAGTTTGACGCGATAATCTTGGCGCAGCAAGGCTCCGGTTGAGATAACGATGACATCCTGACGGAAACCATCAACCTTCTGCTTGCACAGCAGCGGCGAGAAGCTGTTGTCTTCTCCGGCAAGAAAGATCGTGCCGGTCGGAAGCGATTCCAACACGCTTTGCGCGTAGATATCCGCTTCGCAAATGCCGTTTTTGGCCGCGGCGTTGTAGTTGACTCCAAACAGGTACGAAGCCTTCACAACCAGCGCAAGTGCAATCAGCAGCGGTACACCCAGGCGAAATGCCGGCGATGTTAACGGCTGCCGCTTGAGAATCTCCTGGGTCAGCGTCGTCGCGCCGACAGCCGCAGCCAGGAAGATCATTGCGAAGGCTGGTATCAAGTAGCCATATAGATCGAGGTTGTAGGGCGAGAAATCGGCGGCGTAAGCCGTCACGAGTATCGACATCACAATCGGCAAGATGACAATCACAAAGCCGAAGCGCGATCGGCGCCAGGACTGGATCAACCCGAGCAATGCGAAGATCATGATCAGGAGCGGCGTCTCGTGCACGACGGCGCCGATCACCGAACCCAGACGATGAACATACGGCGTTGTCACGGTGAGTTGTTCAATCGGCAACGGTGTATCGATTCTCAGAACAGAGCGAAAAAAGCCGCCAATCGAGGAAAAGTCTCCCCAGTTGAAGATCGGCATGTAACTCTCGCGAATCGGCAGATACAGGTAGCTCAGAAGCCCGATGAAACAGAAAGCCGCGAATAATCCGGCTATACGCGGGCGCAGCAGGCGTTCGGTGTAGTTGATTGCCGCGGCAAGGGCGAGCGGAAAGACGACGGCTCCGTAGATGAGATAGTGATTCGCCAGGCTCAAGCCCACGAGGAGACCCATCATCGCCGCGAAGCGCCCGATCGCGATTTTCGCTTCGACGAAGCGAAGCAGAAGCCAAATCGTCAAGGTAACGAGGAGTGCGTTGAGCGCATAGACTTCGGCTCTGACCGCCTGAATCCAGACACCGTATACAAACGCAAAAGCCACCACGCAGAGGAGTAACATGACTTCATAGATCGCTTCCAGTTGCTCCCCTTCGCGGCGTAATAGGCCGAGACCAAGGCGGAAAAGCAGTAGACAGGTGAGAGCCATGAAGAGCCCCGAAGCCACATTTACCCACCATTGCGGGGAACTGCCCGGCAGCAAGGTGAACAGATGGGCGACGAGAACGTAGACGGGAAAACTGGGGTTGTGGACGATCCCCAGCTCGGAGGCGGCAGTCTGAAACGCTGCTGAGTCTTCCCAATAGATTCCTGGGGCAGCTGTTAACAGATATACCGACAGAGGAATGAGGAACGCCAGCCACGAGAACGCGCGCGTTCGATCCATAGTCCCTTTTTCGGCATTCTAACCTGACGGATTAACCTATTGACCGACATAAAAAACGGGCGGGGACAGCGTCCCCGCCCGCGGCAGTGTTGCCTGTAGCGGTTCTTAAAGAACCGAGTCGTCGGAAGTCACGTTCAGGTTGCCGTCCTGATCCATGGTCCAGGTATCCGGAGCAGCGTCGTCGTCCAGACCCGGGTTCGGAATCGTCGCGGTCGCCGTGAAGGTGGTCGCGGTCACGCCGGCGATACTGTACGAGTAACGGGCGGTCGGGCCAACTTCAACACCCAACGTCGCAAAAGCGTTCGGGGTCGCCGAACCGGCTACGGCACCAGCCGGATCCCAATAGGTATCGTTCTGCTGACGGTAGGTCTGCTGCATGGTGTAAACCTGCTTGAGAATCTGCTTGGCTTCCGACTGCTTTGACTTAGTGGTCGCCCGCATGAATCTCGGAATGGCCAATGCGGCCAAGATACCGATGATCACAACCACGATCATCAGTTCGATCAGGGTGAAGCCCTTCTGGGTTCTGTGAAGCTTACTGAGCATTGCTCCTCCTGCGTTATGGTTCATCTTCGTGTCTTTCGTACTCATGCTTGTCACCATCGGGTAGTGTAAGAGCAAGAAGCGTGCGAGGAATTCAGGGACTCCCAACACATCAGCTAAGGCTTTGATACGTTGCTGCTTACACGTTCGTATTAATTAACCGATTAATGCGCGACAGGTTTAGGTTTCTTTCTTGAGGGGGTTACTTCGCATGATCTCCATGCAAATTGCAATATTCGGGAAAAGGCATCCTGCGGTTAGCGGGCGCCGACGGGAGCCCAAAAGAAAAAACGGGCGGGGACAGCGTCCCCGCCCGCGGCAGTGTTGCCTGTAGCGGTTCTTAAAGAACCGAGTCGTCGGAAGTCACGTTCAGGTTGCCGTCCTGATCCATGGTCCAGGTATCCGGAGCAGCGTCGTCGTCCAGACCCGGGTTCGGAATCGTCGCGGTCGCCGTGAAGGTGGTCGCGGTCACGCCGGCGATACTGTACGAGTAACGGGCGGTCGGGCCAACTTCAACACCCAACGTCGCAAAAGCGTTCGGGGTCGCCGAACCGGCTACGGCACCAGCCGGATCCCAATAGGTATCGTTCTGCTGACGGTAGGTCTGCTGCATGGTGTAAACCTGCTTGAGAATCTGCTTGGCTTCCGACTGCTTTGACTTAGTGGTCGCCCGCATGAATCTCGGAATGGCCAATGCGGCCAAGATACCGATGATCACAACCACGATCATCAGTTCGATCAGGGTGAAGCCCTTCTGGCCTCTCTGAAGCTTTGAGAACATTACAACCTCCTCAAGAGACGGTTTGTTATTCGTTTTGCTGTTTTCCATATCGTCAAACAGTGTTCCAGAACTGAACGCTTTCTTAATCTTCTGCATCGTTCATTCCCACAGTGACTTGCAGGTCGCCCCATTCGTCAATCGTCCATTGATCCTGGGTCGGATCGTCATCAAGAATGCCGCTCGTCGCGGTGGCAGTAAACGTGGTCGCGGTCCCGACAATCGTGTAGGAATAGCGTGCCGGAAGCTGGATATCGACCCAGATTTCCGCAAAGGCAACCGGTGTCGCTGCGTTGGCAACGGTGCCGCCGGGGGGAATCCAATAGGTGTTATTCTGTTGGAAATAGGTCTGTTGGTTATTGTGGATCTGCTTGAGTACCATCTTGGCTTCAGACTGCTTCGACTTCGTGCTGACCGCGATGAAGCGCGGAATCGCCATCGCTGCGAGAATTCCAATGATCACCACAACGATCATCAGTTCGATCAGCGTAAAGCCGCTATGATTAGCTGTTCTGCGTTTCATCTGTTCTCCTTGCCAAAGGTCACGATTAGAGAAAGCAAGGACGATGCCCAAGCTTGCAGGTTTGTAAGTCGCTATTGGGTTGCCCTTTATGCCCCGCGTGCAACCGATTGCCATCCGAGGCGCCGAATCTTTCGCGAATTCTGCACCCGGTTCATTGCAGAATGCAATAGGCTCATGGTTGTCAGGACGAGTCTAGCTACCCTCTTTGTCTCCGTCCTTCTTCAGCCCGTAGCGCTCGATCTTACGATAGAGAGTTGAGGCATCGATTCCGAGGAGCTTGGCCGCTTTAGCTTTCTGCCAATTGGTCTGGTTAAGTATCCAGTAGATATAAGCCTTTTCGATCGACTCCAGCGTCGGGTTGCCGGCGTCACCTGAGGCAGCTACTTCAGTTTCTTCTGTCTTCTGCAATTTATCCGGAAAATCGCCGGGCTGAATCACGCTGCCTTTCGAGAGCAGGAACGCCCGCGTCACGGTATTCTCAAGTTCGCGGACATTTCCGGGCCACTCAGCCTGGACCATCAATTCCTCCGCAGCCGGCGCTAGCGTCTTCGGTGTCGAGTTATGCTTAGCGGCTAGTTTCTGCAGGAAGTGATTCGCCAGCAGAACGATGTCCTCCCGCCGCTGCCGCAACGGCGGCAAGGTTACCGGCAGCACATTCAGTCGATAGAAGAGATCCGCGCGGAAACGCCCGGCCTTGACGTCCTCTTCGAGATTCGCATTTGTCGCCGCGAGCAGCCGAACATCGACGCGCACCGGTGTGGTCGATCCCACGGGCGTGAATTCTTGCGATTCCAGGACGCGCAATAGCTTCACTTGCAGGGCAATCGTGAGGTTGCCGATCTCGTCGAGGAAGAGAACGCCGCCGTCGGCAACTTCGAACAAGCCTTCCTTGTCCTTGATCGCTCCGGTGAACGAGCCGCGCTTGTGGCCGAAGAGCTCCGACTCGAGAAGCAGTTCCGGGATGGCGCCGCAATTGATCGCCACGAATGGTTTTTCGCAGCGGCGCGAATGACCGTGAATGGCGCGGGCAATCAGGTCCTTGCCGGTACCGCTTTCGCCGAGGATCAGAACTGTCGAATCGGAAGTCGCAATCTGCTTGACGAGATCCTTCAGCTTGAGCACTGCCGGCGAATTGCCGATGAAGCGATCGAGTGTGAACTTCCCTGCGATTTCGTCTTTAAGCTTCTGATTTTCACGGCGCAGTTCCTGATTTTCGAGCAGGTTCTTGATGACGTGCTTGATTTCGTCGACCTTGAACGGCTTGGTAATATAATCGTCCGCCCCGCGCTTGAGCGCATCCACGGCGGAGTCCACGGAGGCAAAAGCCGTCATCACAACAAAGTGGAGGTCGTTGCGTAGCTTCTTTGCCTCGACCAGCAGCTCGATCCCCGACATCTCCGGCATCATGATATCGGAAATCACCAGATCGGGTTTTTCCTGACCGAGCAGGCTCATGGCGTCTTTGCCCGACTGCGCGGTCGAGACGTTGTAACCCTCTTTGCGCAGCATGATTTCCATGAAGTTGCACATCGACTCTTCGTCGTCGACGACCAGAATGCGGGGGATCTTGCTCACTCTCTGAAATTTCGGCAAAATGCAATACTTCTGAAGGAGTACGTTTCGTAGTGAACTGGAGCAGGCGGACGATATTGCCGTCCGCTCCTGAGCCTTACCGCTCACCCCCCTTAGCGTTGCGTCAGGTCTTGAGCGATACCGAGCGCCAGCGAGGAATCGATTGTGACCTGACGCCGACGATTCGGATGTGTCATTGCGAGGAGCGAACGTCGTTCAATTCACGCAACTCTCTTTGCCGCGACGAAGCAATCTCGAACGCGTGGCCAACCCTGGCGGATTCACGATATTTGATTTGACCTACTAATCCGGGAGCATTATCATTGACCGATGATGCAATTATTAAGAAAGGGCCTGATTTATCTGTTGTTGCTGGCTCTTGTGCCCGCCGAGCTTAAAGCTAATTCGTTTGGCATAAATCTCTACGGTCTTTCTCATCACTTCAGGGAAAAGTATCAGTCGAGAGTGCGTCTCAATGAATTCAATCACGGCTTCGGCGCTCGCGCCAGTTTTGGCTCAAGACAATCCGGAACTTTCTTAATAGAGGGTGGCTCATTTGAAGACACCTTTGAACACCAAGCCAAGTATCTTGGTGTAGGATACAAGTTCAGAGTGTTGGGACAACTTCGCCTGGGCGTCATCGGCGCCGTTTACACGACCAAGTCCTTGAACAACGGCGGCACGCTTGCAGCAATCCCTGTCGTGTCCTACACGGTCTGGCGGTTTACATTAAACGGAGTCTATCTTCCGAAATACGAAAGCGTCAACCCCTACCACATTCTTGGCACGTATCTGACAATCCACTTGTTCGAAGGGCAACCATCAAAGCGCACTCGGCAAGAAGTTGAGTAGCCGGTAGCCCACCGGGAGCGCGTTTAACTCGAAGCACTAGATTGGTTCACTTCGCAAGGCGGGGAGAGGATGGCAAGCCGCCAGTCTCAAAGTGCAGGGTGGAATCAGCCAATGACGCTCTCCACCCTTCGCTTCAGCTGGCAAGAGGCTCAATGGATTCGTGTGAGAAATCGCGCCCGCTCACGACAACGCAACAATGGGCTGCGCTTCGGGTGGGCTACCGGCTTCTGATGGCAGCTGTTTCGTCCTGAAAACTTGGCAGGTGACATTCTCAGAAAGCAAAGCTATTGACCGCGAAATCAAGTTGAGTATCCTATGTGGACAAACCACTCGATTACCAGGAGGTACAAATGAATCGCATTCTTCTGACCACATTTCTCATCGTCGGACTCTTACTGGCGGCATGGCAATTCTCCAGCTCTCAATCGGCTCCCGTGCGGGACGGCGTCTTCATCCATCTATCGTCGGGCCCGGAGAACGCTCATCGCGCCCTGATGGGGCTGCAGATGGCGGTGACAATGTCGCGAGACCGCGATGTGGCCATCTACGCCGATATCGAGGCGGTACGCCTTTTCCTGAAGGACGCCGTTGAAACGAAGATGGAACCCTTTCTACCTGCTGCCAACTTAATCGACACGCTCGCGGTTCGCGGCGTTACGATCATGGTCTGCCCGACCTGTCTCAAGGTTGCGGGCAAGACAGCCGAGGACTTGCGTGCGGGCGCACAAATCGCCAACAAGGATCGTTTCTTTGATTTTACGAAAGGTCGGATTCTGACGATGGATTATTGATCTGCGTTCCCGCGTCGGGTTTCCAGCGCTGCCGGATGCCGGAGACTCGGAAGCACGTCTGAAGCGCGAAACTCGACACCAACATTCTACAAGTCTCCCGTAGGGGCTTGGTCTGCACTCCCCAGGTCTGAGAACGCGCAGCTATCAGATCACGGGCAGGCAAACCCGGCCCCTACACTACCCGTTGCGTCAGATCTTGAACGACACCGAGCGCCCTCTTAGAAGTTGCGTCAGGTCTTGAACGACACCGAGCGCAGCAAGGAGTCGATTGTGACCTGACTCCCTAACTTGTGCCGTGTCATTGCGAGGAGCGAACGACAATTTCTTCTCCGTACACCGACTACCGCGACGAAGCAATCTCAAACTCTCTCGTTTGTGGGTCGCAATTGAAGTGCTGCATGATAACTGGACATTCGACCGAGCGCACGTTTCTGCGACCCACCCCCTATCTCAACGCATTGGAACCGATCGAACCGCCAGGGTCGATCCCCCGCTTCCTCCCCTCTCCTCTTGGGAGAGGGGTCGGGGGTGAGGGCTTAAGTTCGCACGTCGGATCTTCGAAGCACCCCCTCTCAACCACTGGAACCGATCAAGCCGCCAGGAGCAATCCACCACTTTTTCCCCTCTCCTTCTGGGAGAGGGGTCGGGGGTGAGGGCTTAAGATGATTGACAAACCCACGCTGCCGCCTTAGGCTTTTGGCGCCCATGTACCGTGATGTTCCCGAATTCGTCATCACCCTTTGCAGGTCATTGCGTGATTCATCAACACCGCCGGAGCAAGCTCTGTGGCGATGCCTGCGAAATCGGAGGCTCGGAGGATTGAAGTTTCGTCGCCAGCATCCGGTCGGTAGATACATCGCCGATTTCTATTGCGAAGAGCTTCGACTGATCGTGGAAATCGACGGCCGACAACACGGCTCGGTCGAACAAGCTGAACATGACGGCGAAAGAGATAGCACAATGCGCGACAGCAACTATCGAGTGATTCGGTTCTCAGCCCCTGAGGTTAGCCAGAACTTGGAAGCAGTTTTGATGACGATTCTCGGAATGCCGGCCCCCTCACCCCCGCCCCCTCTCCCAGGAGGAGAGGGGAGGAAGATTCGTCGAGATTGACTTCATGAGTCATGAATCTGAGTAGGATAGACTGATCTGTAGCCCACCCGGAGCGCCAGCAGAGGGTGGGGCAAACCTTAGACTCCGCTGCCCCTGCCTTTTGCCTTGAGTATGCAGAAGATCGATGTGCTTCTGCTTCGGCAAAGACCCGCCTCTGCCATCCGGTCAAGTGATTTGGCTTCGGGTGGGCTACCGGATTGGACGGTCAAGAGATGTACTTGAGATAACGAGCCCGAACGACCCAACCTTTCGAACCCCGCTCCAGACAGTAAATCACTCCACTCCCGGAGAGTCCCTCTTGCTGCTGCGCGACGTAAATCAGTGCTTGCTCACGGTTGGCGTCGAAGCCCACTCGCGAGACACTCGTAACACCTACGAACCGCGGGTAGACCTCATAAAACGCTTCCCAGTACCCGTTTTCCGATTCTTCGTACTTGTCGTCCTCGCCTTCCTGCATTAGGTGGTATGCAAAGTCAAAATCGAACTTGGCGTCCAGCCAAACCCTCAGAAAGTTCTTCGCAACAAAATCATCGTAGGTTTCTATTTTCAGGTTTGCCCACTCTCGCTTCAGCGCGCGATAGAGCTCATCTTTGAAGACATCTTCCACGTTGAAACCCGCTTCGGTCAATGGGTAGATGACGACTTTGAGGCTATCCCGGGCGACTTCATCGATTCCTGTAAAGGCAGAAATTTCCGAGCGCGGTCCGGGTGAATTCACGAGTTCGTCTGATATGACGGCAGACATGACTTCATACTCAAGAGCCTCTATCTTGTGAGAAACATTGACATTTCTCCGAGCGGCGATATCCGTTATCGCAGACTTACCCCAACAACCACTGATCATCAACACCACGGCAATGAGGAGTGCATACATGACTTTCATCGTGCCCTTCTTTCTCTCAAACAGTGGTTCGCTAGAGAACCCAATTCCTGTATTCAATACAGTGACATAGACGGATCATTCCTGAGGGTGTGCAAGAATTTCGGCTTCAAGGTCAGGTTCCATTCGATGTCGATCTCCGGTCTCTTGATCGAGCGCACAACCAAGAGACCCGACAACCCCTCACATTGGATTTAGATCGATGACTCCGCGAGGACGATCCACAGCTTACTCCCCTCTCCTTTTGGGAGAGGGGTCGGGGGTGAGGGCGCTACCTCCTCGGGCCCGCCGCCACGATCTCTTCCGGGCAACCGTCCTTGAACTTCTTGAAGTTCTCGACATAGAGCGACGCGAGTTGCTTGTAGCGATTCGAATACGCCGCCTTGTCGGGCCAGGAGCTTTCGGGATAGAGCGCTTCGTTCGGCACGTTCGGACAGGTCAACGGCACCTTGAATCCGAAGACGTTGTCGGTACGATACTCGACGTTTTCGAGTTGTCCGGTCAACGCCGCTTCCAGCATCGCGCGCGTGTAGCGGATACTGATGCGCTTGCCGACGCCGTACGGCCCGCCTGTCCAGCCGGTGTTGACCAGCCAGCACTTGACATCGTGGCGGATAATCTTGCGCTTGAGTAGATCCGCGTAGAAGTACGGATGATGCACCATAAACGGCGCGCCAAAACACGCCGAGAACGTGATCTCCGGCTCCTTGCCGAGATCGATTTCGGTGCCGGACACTTTGGCAGTGTAGCCGGAAATGAAATGATACAACGCCTGGTCGGGCGTCAACCGCGCGATCGGCGGCAACACGCCGGAGGCATCACAAGTGAGCATGATGATATTCTTCGGATGTCCGGCGCGCTTCTGCGGCAGTGCGTTTTCGATGAAATCCAGCGGGTATGAGGCGCGCGTATTCTCCGTGCGCTCATCGTCATCCAGATCGAGATTGCGCGTGATCGGATCGAAAATCACGTTTTCGAGAATCGTGCCGAACTTGCGCGTGCAGGCATAAATCTCCGGTTCGGCCTTCGGCGAAAGATTGATGACCTTCGCATAGCAGCCGCCCTCGAAATTGAAGACGCCTTCGTCGCTCCATCCGTGTTCGTCGTCGCCGATAAGATGGCGGCGCGGGTCGGCCGACAGCGTGGTCTTTCCGGTGCCCGACAACCCGAAGAACAGCGCGACGTCCCCCTCCTTACCGACGTTGGCAGAGCAGTGCATCGTCATAACGTTCTGCAGCGGCAACAGGTAATTGAGAATCGTAAATGCCGACTTCTTGATCTCGCCGCCGTACCCTGAACCGCCGATGATCACCAGCTTCTGCTCGAAATTGAGCAGGATAAAAGTCGGCGTGAGTGTTCCGTCAATCGAGGGCACACCCTGGAATGACGGCACGGCGATAATCGTGAACTCCGGCACGTGGCGCTTGAGCTGGTCGAGCGCGTCGATCTTGATGAACATGTTGCGCGCAAACAGCGAGTGCCACGCGTACTCCGTGATCACTCGGATCGGAAGTTGATAATTCGGGTCCGCGCCGACGAAGCAATCCTGCACAAAAACATCGCGGTCCTGCAGAAACGCCTGGAGCCGCGCATATACGGCGCTGAATTTCTCCGGGCTGAACGGCCGGTTATACTGCCCCCACCAGATTTTCTCTTCCGTCGTCGCTTCTTTGACGACGAACTTGTCGTTGGCTGCCCGCGCGGTATGCTTGCCGGTATTGACGACCAGCGGCCCGGCGTGCGAGATGTTCCCCTCGCGGCGGAACATCGCCTCTTCATAAAGAGACGGCTCGACCAGGTTCCAGTAAGCCATGTGCAGATTGGCGAGCCCGTGATTCTTCAGACCGAATTCGCTGGCGCGATCCTTGGCGATATCCGCCGCCGGCGACTTGATATTCAGATAGTTGCTGTTCATTGCCAGTCCCTCACAAGCTTTCTGTCGCCGATGTAGATTTCGTTGGGCGATTTCGGATCGAGCACCCATTTGATGCGCGCCACGCCTTCCATAATGTCTTTGATCGTCCCGCAGAAGCTCAAGCGCAAGTGACCTTCCATGCCGAATTCCTTGCCCGGCACGGCAACCACCATCGCCTTCTTCAACAACGTCTTCGAAAGCGCCACCGAGTCGCTGCTGTAGGCGCGAAAATCGGGCAGCGCGTAGAACGTACCGTCAGGCGGGATCAGCTTGACGCCCTCAAAGGCGTTTAGCTCTTGCACCATCACTTTGCGATTGTTCTCCAGCATCAGGCGCAGGCTCTCGACTCCGGTCTGCACGCCGGTCAAAGCGCCCACCGCCGCCAATTGCGACAACATGGCCGGACACGAGGTTGTCTGCGCCTGCACGTTGACCATGGTTTCGATGATCTGCGTATTGGCGATCGTCCAGCCGATTCGATAACCGGTCATCGCGTAGAGCTTGGAGATTCCGTTGATCACGATCAAACGCGATTTGTCGGTGTGATCTTTGGCATACTTATAACACGACGTCCACGACTTGCCCGAGAACACGAGCTTGTGATAGATGTCGTCCATGATCAGGTAGATACCCTTCTGTTCGCAGTACTCGACGACTTCAGCGATAAACTGCTCGGAGTAGACGACACCGGAGGGATTGTTCGGACTGTTGATGATGACCGCCTTGGTGTACGAACTGGTCATATCCACGATGTCTTTCAGGCGCGGCTCGAACCGTCCGTCGCCCGGCGTCACGATCACAGGCTTGCCGTACACCATCTTGACCATTTCGGGATAGCTGACCCAGTACGGCGCGAGAATAATCACCTCATCCATCGGGTTGATCAAGGTCGTCAACAGAACCGATAACGCCTGCTTGGCGCCGCCGGAGACTAGCACGTTGTCCTTGCCGATGACTTTGCCGTAGTTCTCTTCCGTGTAGCGAATGATCGCCTTCCGTAGCGGCGAGATCCCTTCGGTCGGCGTGTAGCGAACCTCCGCAGTGGAAAGCTGCGCTGCGCAATTGAGAAGCGCCTCAAACGGCACCTTGCTTTTCGGCTCCCCTGCGCCCAGATGGATGACGGCTTCGCCGCGATCGCGCAAATCCTGGGCTTCTTCGTTGAGCTTCAGAGTCGGCGATTCAGCGATTTCTCTCGCCAGGGTGCTGATACTCATGAATTACCTGCCTAACATAAAGTTGTCATATCTTCTATCTTCAGATGACACGCGCTCTCTTCATCCACAATCATGTTCGAACGCGTCATTCACTCACGTGTCATTCCCGAGAAAGCGGGAATCCAGCTTCTTCATCGTCAGTAAGCCAGGGTCCCTGCGATCCCGACGATTTCGCTCTCTCCTGTAGGTCGGGATCCCTGTGATCCTGGCGTTCTCGCTCTTTCCCGTAGGTCTGGATCCCTGTGATCCTGTCGTTCTCGCTGTCACCACCAACTGCTATTCCCCCTTAACAAAGGGGGCTAGGGGGTTGTATTCTTCTCCACCACCCAAAGCAAAAAGCCGTTCCCGACCCACCCAGTACTGACTATCGGCGCGCCGAAACGACGGTTAATATTATCGCCTTTTATCTCCCTTTGCACAAGCAAAAAATGTGAATTTTTTCACGAGGCGGCCTCTGCGGTTTGACATTTCTCCTCCATTTCCGTCTGTTTTACAAAGAACACATGGAGGCTTATGTTGCGCAAAGGACTTAAGTGGCTGCTTGTAGCATGGCTGGGCATGACCGCCTCGAGCGTTGCCGACACTCAATTCGGCGTCTACGGCCTGCAAGGTCAGACGAATCACGACGATCTGCCCAACCCCGCAGGATTCGGGGGCTTCATTGAAAAGTCCCTCTCGCACAGGTCTGCTCTTCGTCTGAGTTACTCTTGGGCGGTCGATCAGGATCGGTACAGCGCAACCTTCTATCGCATAAACAACTATTTCGAAGTTGACACCCTAAGCGACTTGTGGGAGCAGCATTCTTCGATCTCGGTCGCTGAACTTTCCTTCCTCGTCGCACCCCTTGTTACCGAGCCGCTTTCACTTCGAATCGGTTTTAGCCTTGGCAACGCGCGGTTCCACCAGGACATTGTCGGCCGCTCCCTCGGCCAATTCGATGAACCGCGGACCACCAATCGCTTCATCGTTGGAGTTCTTGCGGATGTAGATATTGCCTACCGTGAGACTCGCCCATTTGTGATCCACCTCACCATTCACGAGCGAAGCACACTCGGCGGATCCGTGCAAACCATGCAAGATTATTGGCACTATCGGTCACCGTACAGCAGCTTCAAGTCAAAGTCAATCAGTAACGCCGAAATGGCCATAGCGCTTGCGCTAAAACTCTAATGAGATTGTAGCGATGCTCCGGTTTACTTTGCCCTTGGTTGTCGTGGTTCTCGCGCTTGCTCCCTTTGCTTACGCCGGCGAGCAATTCGCCCTCTACGGCCTGCAGAGCCTCACCAACCACGAGGATCTCCCCCATCCCGCCGGTGTCGGCGCTTTCCTGCAAAAAGACCTATCTCGCGAACTGCGCCTGCGGTTTAGCGCATCATTCGGCTATGACCACGAAAACTACAAAGCAACGATCAACAAAGGTTGGGGGATGGTCGCGCCCGGGGATACAGTACGAGATTTTTGGTACGAATCATCGCGAATGCGCGTCTTCGAGTTGTCCTTATTGGGTCGCCCCTTTGAATCACGAATCATCAATGTTTTTGTGGGGGGAGGTGTCGGACTGACCTCATTCGACTGGAAAGTCCGCGGCGACAGAACCGGCTTCGAGAAATCGGCGAGCGGCGGTCCCCGCCTCGCATTCAGTCTCCTGGGAGATTTCGAGATTGCCCACTCGAGTATCGATCCCTTGATCTTTCATTTCTGGATCAGAGAACGCGTGACTATGGGCACCTTGTTTCAATGCGATGACTGTGGCACTAAGTTCGATAACGCGATCACTTCCGCCGAAATGGCGTTGGCCCTGGCCCTGAGAATGTGATGAGGAATCTTTCTATCAAGGCAGAACAACCTGTTAGTGTCTAACTATCAGAGGAGAAAACAATGAAGCACAAGACAATGATACTTGTTGTTCTTCTGCTCGCGGTTCATCCACCGGCCCACGCGCAACTTCAGGTCGCCGGCGGACCGGCCGTGGCCAGTAGCAACATTGGCCACCTTTCGATGCCTGCTGGATTCAGATTCTCTATGCAATTCCAAAGCAGCGACCGATTGGTGTGGCAGTTGGGATTCACGCGTCTTGTCGAACGTAAGGCCGACAATCGGTATCGGCAGCTGATCAGTGCAAACCGCTCAAAGGTAGCAGCCCCGGTTTACGGCTACATCGACTCGCAGATGAATCGCTTCGAGGTTGCACCACTTTATGAGTTCGGGCAATTCGGACGATTGGCCATGTTTGCCGGGCCGGGTCTCGAGATGGTTGTGTTCCATTCCGACTTTGATCGCACACCCGGTATGCCGGGGCCCGGAATGGGTTCATTTTATGAATTCGGATTGGCCGGAATCGTTCATTCAGAACTCAACTTCGGCAACGGACAGGACGTTCGCCTGCATTTTGACTTACGAGGATCCATCGTTCCAGTGGCATTGAATCGTCATGAGGAATTTCTCGAGAATTCCGATGCCGTGGTCATTTGGGAGGCCAGCCTAGCCTTGGCTGCCGTTTTCATGCCGTAAGTGCGCCAGCCCCCTCACGCCCAGTCGACCGCAAAATCCTCGCCGGTCAGCCGTTGCTTCGTTGCCTGCGCCAATTGCCGTGATTTCTCGATCAGCTCCGTCAAATCGCCGGAGTTCACCACACAGGCATCAGCCAGCCAGGTGAAGAAGTCATCCCAGTAGCTGAAGTAATCGCACGAGATAATCACCGAAATGCGCGGTCGATGTTGATTGAGAAAATCAAGTAGCTGATGGCACTCGTGCGACGACCCCGGTGAATTAACAATCACCAGATCCAATTGCTTGTGACTGTCGACAAATTCGCGCACCTGGACTTCCTGATCGCAAACGTGCGGTGTGAATCCTTCCGCCAGCAGGGACTCGCGGCAGCTTTGCTGAAAGCGCGCGTCCCGACTGACAACCAGTACATCTCCCATGGTTTCCCTCCCATGCCGGAGTGTGTCTTACCAATGAATCGACTTGTAGGTCAGGATCCCTGCGATCCTGACAAGGTTCTGCATAACTTGTAGGTCGGGCCTCCCGCGTTGCTGAGTCTCCGCTTTACGAATACTCTCGTAAGCGTGAAACCCGATACTTGCGTCCCTACTCACCAAACACACCCGATAAGCGTTGCGGCAAGTCTTCCGTCGAAGCGCCGCATGCTCTCAAGCCAACCCGCACCCGCTCACGCTGAGTCTGGCGACCTACCGCTACTCATTGAAATCTGAATTGCCCTAACACCCACCACGCCGCCTTATTCCCCCTTAACAAAGGGGGCCCGGGGGTTGTGTTTCACTCGAAGCAGCCTACACAACGTGCGGATTTCGTAAATCGAATTGATGTCCGGAGCAGAATTGAGGAAATCTGTCAACCTATGGCATCTAACTGTAATACGATAGTTCCCGCTTTCAGTTCATTCAAAAATCTCAATTCTTCACTCTGGACTCTGAATTTTCGATTGCGGCTCCTCCCATAGAAACACTTCCTCAATACCCTTCTCAAACGCCCGTGCGATCTTGAACGCCAGCGGAAGACTGGGATCGTACTTCCCCGTCTCGATCGCATTGATCGTCTGCCGCGACACCTCCACGCGCTCGGCGAGGTCGGCCTGCGACCAGTCGCGCTCGGCCCGGAACACCTTGATCCGCGTTTTCACTTGTACCGCCTCGTCGCAATCGCCAGGCCGAGGAAGTAGATCATTGGCATAAACGTCCAGATGTGCTTCAGCCCGAAATTCTCATACGGCAAACCGATCGCAATGTCCAGCAAGCCGAGAGTCATGAAGAGCACAATGGCCGTCGGAAACGCAATCGCCAACGCCTCCAGCTGGATGCGTTTCTGCAGCTCATCGGCCTGCGCCATGAAGCGAACAAACGAAAACACGAACCAGGCAAAAAGCGGTACCGGCATGAGAGCAATCGCAGCCCGCATACCGGCCGAGAAGCCACCTTGCTCTAGCAAAATGCGAGCTGCAAACCAAGTCAGAAACCACAAGATTCCTGAGAAAAGCAAATGCCCCACAATCCGGTTTCGAATCACTTTCTCTGTCATTGCTGACTCCTCTCGCTCATTCATATTATCATCTGCTCTTGTCATTATGTCGTCTATTCAACACATACTGTAACGTATACTTTACATAAATGTTGCAGAAAAAGTGACTCCATCAGCCCGATTTTGAATTTTTTTTTGAGAAGGCTGCTTATGCCGGCCGAATCTCGGCACTCCAAAGGCTTGAAAGAAGATCGATAATTCCCCCCAACTCCTTGTCCTGCAATCACCCATTCGTCAAATTGGTAGTAGAACGCTCGATAAATCAAACGGCGCGGATAAGTGAGGGACACAATGTTCTCCCGGCTGCTGCGACCGCCGGAAGCGACTAACTTGGGAGCCCGAGGCTGGCTGGCGCCAACTGCCGGCCACGGGCGTAAATCCATGGTACCCGAGTTTCTCATTTCCTCATCTGCAGCAGAACTCCGCGTCAGCGCAGAGTCGACCAATCGTCCCGGTGGAATGCGGTGTTTAAGCTGAATCGCGGTTCGGCGCTCTCTGATCCAAAACAGACGAGCGAGATCAGAACAAAAGAAAGTCCTCCTCAGGCGAGGAGGACTTGTGAAGTGAGTTAATCGATGTGATAACCTAAAGCATCATTGACAGCCAGGCGCTGGCCCGCCCAGGAAGATGTACAAGATGATGTAAACTGCGTCGGAAATGTTGATCACGCCGTCGCAGTTAGTATCGCCCCGGAGCACATCGCACGACGCCTGTACCCAATTGACAGTAATCGTCACCTCGATGGGCAGCGTGTTCATCTGGCTGTCGGTCGCGGTGAAGTGCGCAATCCAGATTCCGTCCTGGAAGTACGTCGGGGTCCAGACCGTCGTAACTGGATTGGTGCCAAAGGTCGGTGGAAGCGTATACAGCGCCGAATCCGTAGCCGGCTCGTAAATGCTGTCAAGCGCGATCGATACCGGCGGAAACGCGCCAACAGCAGCGACGTCGAATTGAATCTGTGTTCCGGCATCCCCCGAGGCCGTCAAGCTTGATGTGACGTACATGTCGGCTGGTGCCGGCACGATTGTCAGATTCTCGGTCACGAACTGCGGCTGATAAGGCTCACCCATGGGCCATTGGACTAAGACAAACTCACCGGCGGGGCGAAACCAGGCGGAGTCGACAATCA
This sequence comes from uncultured Ignavibacteria bacterium, assembly GCA_964576925.1. Classification (GTDB taxonomy): domain Bacteria; phylum Zixibacteria; class MSB-5A5; order CAIYYT01; family CAIYYT01; genus JADJGC01. Next base: position 89,580 of record CAZNWJ010000011.1, read on the forward strand.
CCTGCTCACCCACATTCCCGCCATGGAAGAAGACATCGCAAAATTTGTAGCGGCCAGCCGGGCCCGGATTATCGAGAGCTACCCCTCCCAGTCCAAGCGTGTCGATTCCCAGGTTATCAATCCCGTACTTGTTCGCGAATGGCCCGATAAGGTCAAAGTACGGACCCAGCATGAAGATCGAACCAAACTTAGACAATGAGTCGTAGACTATGCCACTTGGCTGAAGCCCGAATTCTATGCCGAGCGAGAGGCCCCCGATGGCTTGGTCTACCGCAAGGTAAACCGGGACGCGAAAGATCCCCCCCTGGTAACCATAAGCCTTGCCGTGATCGCCAAAGTAGACCGTGTCCGGAACACCCGTATCTTGACCGAGGACCGGAGCAGACATAGGAAGAGCGAAGACGGCGAGAACTGCCAGCCAGAAACAACGAACCATACATGCCTCCATGGTGCGCCGGGTTCGAACGTATTCGCTCGAATCTCACGACAATCCGGCCGACCGGCGCAGATCCGTCAAGCGTTTTTGAAAGATGTGAGTTACTGGTAGATGATACCAAATGTCGATCATGTTGTCAACATAGAAACTGCGGAGTCAAAAAACCCGGATAGCGTCGGCCGAACTGCCGGACAAAACAAGAACCCCGTTCCGATTGCTCGAAACGGGGCTGACGGTGAAACATGTGAGGGGTTGTGCTATTTCATGACTAACTTGGCGAAATCGTACCAATCGATTTCTTCGGCGGAACCCTTCTCCTTGAAGACGATGATGCCTTTGTTCTCTTCATTGACGTCGTTGGAGCCGCTGAGGATATAGGAATTCCCGCTCTTGAGTGTCACTATCGATGTGCGCTGCGAGTTCTTCTCGATCGACATGATCAGAGAGAACGGAATCGCCATCTCGACACCCTTATACTCGCCATTGACGTGTTCCCAGGTGTACTCTTCGTCGTTATCCCAGGCGATATCGCCTGTGAAGTCTTCGCCATCTTCTGTGGTCACGGTCGCGCGAATCTTTCGGCCACCGTCGAACTCAGCATAACGGGGCAGCTCCGCCTGGGGAACCGACATGAAATCGACCTTTTCGAAATCACTCCAGCCGATCTTGACGCGGCCGAATTCTGAAGACTTGACGACTACACCGCGGTTTTCGGAGTTGACGTCATTGGAGTTCCGCAGCACCATCTCCTTGCCGTCTTTGGTGATAACGCGCGCTGAAGAAGAGGAATTGCGTTCGATGGAGGCGATCCGGCCAAAATTGATCTTGCGCGTCCGGCCGCCGTCTTCATCGCCGTCGAGGTCGTCGTCGTTAAAAACCTCGTCAACATCCCACTCGATCCAACCGGTGAACTCGCCGGCGCGGCGCGTGGCCACTTTACCATAAAGGCGCTCCAAGCCGTCGGTCGGCTCGCTTTTCTCGGTCATGAAATCAACCGACTCAATATCGTCCCAGTCGAAGTAGATCTCGCCTTCCTTGACATCATAAAGGACGATTTCGCGTATTGACGGGCCCATGTCGGAACTCGATTCGAAGAGGACCTCTTCGCCATTCTTGAGAATGACAGTTGCCCCGTCTCCGTCGCGTTTGATTCTGGTGATATGGCCGAACTGAAGCTGGCTCTCGGAAGACACATCGAAACTCCCCCAGCTAAAACCCTCGCCGAGTTTCAGGCCGAATGCTTCGACATAATTCTTGCGCGATTCTTTGTACTTCCGCCCCTGACGCTGGCGCGCTTCGTATCGATCCTTTTCCACAACTCCGTCGATGATGTCGTCCCAGTACGCTTCATTCTTGTCCCAGCGTAGCCACCCCTCAAAGACCTCATCATCAACCGTTGTCAGCTTCCCATAGATCCGACCCGACTCTGCCATCGCTATCCCGATCGCCAGACAAAACAGGCAACCCGTAAGGATAGCCAAATTCGTCAGTCTTGGCATCCAACCTCCATTCCAGTAAAAAATTCGCCGAGGTTATTTACGAGTTTGGTGAGGAAATGTTTCGCAAGTGCGCGTGGAATTTCAGCTTGGCGGAAACCGACGGAATTGGGTGGAGTCGATAGATGTTCGGCATTGACGCAGAACCTAGTTAGAGATCAACTTGAATAACATGTTCTAACCCCTTAAGCCCCAGAAGACTGGACGGAGATGCAAGAGCGCTCAAGTCTTGCGCTTCAATACCCGCTTAACCGCTGAGACGATATCCTTCGACTTCAAGCCAAAGGCCGCCATCAACTCGTCCGGCTTGCCTGATTGGCCGAAGCGATCCATCACGGCGACAAACTCCATCGGAACCGGCGCCGTATTGACGACGACCTCGGCAACGGCTCCCCCCAAACCGCCGTGGACTTGATGCTCCTCGGCGGTGACGATAGCGCCGCAATCGCGCGCCGCCAGGGTAATCGCTTCCCGATCGATCGGTTTGATGGTGTGCATGTCGATCACGCGACACTCGATTCCATCGGCAGCCAGTGTCTCGGCGGCCACCAGGGCCTCATAGACCATGACGCCGCAGGCGATGATAGCTACATCGCCGCCCTCGCGGTAGGTATTGGCTTTGCCGACCGTGAATGGGGTCGATTCATCGGTGACGATCGGCACAGGTTCGCGTCCGAAGCGGATATAGAATGGTCCGTAAGTTTCGCCGGCTGCCACCGTCGCCTTACGCGTCGACCAATAGTCGCAAGGAACGATCACGCGCATATTGGGGATGGAACGCATAATGGCGATTTCTTCCAGCGCCTGGTGCGTCGCGCCGTCGGGTCCGACAGAGATTCCACCGTGTGCGCCGCCGATTTTGACGTTGATGTTGGAGTAACAGATCGTAATGCGTACCTGATCGAGGCAGCGATATGAAGCAAAAGCGCCGTAGGTCGCGAAGAACGGTATCTTGCCGATGAGCGAAAGTCCGGAGGCCACAACGGCGAGATTCTGCTCGGCGACACCTACCTGGACAAATCGCTCGGGAAACTTCTCGGAGAAGAAGTGCGAGTTTGTTGACTCGACGAGGTCGGCGCTCAGGACTACGATTCGTTCATCGCGACTGCCGAGGTCAACCAGACCATGTCCCCAGCCGGTGCGCGTCTTTTCAAGTTTGATTTCCGTCATTTGTTCCAGCATCTCTCACCCGGTTATCCGGCCAGTAGCCGCGATGACCATTCCTGATATGTGGTGCCAAGTTCACTGAGGGCTTTTTCGCCCTCGTCGGGTTTCGGCGGCTTGCCGTGCCACTGGTACTTCCCGCTCATAAACGAAACCCCCTTGCCCATCCGCGTATGCGCGATGATTACCGTAGGCCGCCGGCGCGTGCGCTGCATTTCCTCAAAGGCCGCGACGATTTGCGCCATATCGTGTCCGTTGATTTCAACGACGTGCCAATTGAAGGCGCGCCACTTGTCGGCCAGCGGGGCGATATCCATGATATCCACGACGCGACCATCGATCTGCGCGTTATTGTAATCGACGATCACGCCAAGGTTGTCGAGTTGATAGTGACCGGCAAACATCGCGCTCTCCCAGCAAGAGCCTTCCTGCAGCTCCCCGTCACCCATGATGCAATAAACGCGGCGAGAGTGGCCGTCCATTTTCGAACCCTTGGCAACACCGCAAGCCACGCCGAGACCGTGGCCCAGCGACCCGGATGAAATCTCAATACCAGGCGTGTCGAGCCGATGCGGATGTCCTTGCAAGTGGCCGTCGATCTTGCGGAATTTCATCAGGTCTTTCTTGGGGAAATATCCGCATTCGGCGAGCACCGAGTAATTGACCGGCGTCACGTGACCGATTGAGTAGAAGACAAAATCGCGATCGGGCCAGGTGGGTTCCGAAGGCCGATGATTCAGAAACCGGAAGTACAACGCCGTGGCAAAGTCCGTGCACGAGAGCGGGCCGCCGGTGTGGCCCGACTTGGCGTCGATCAGCATGGTGATGATGTCGCGCCGGACATCGAGGGCCTTGGCGCGCAGTTGCTCTATCGTGTAATTGTACGGGTTCAACCTTCCTCCGCCTGTTTGAAAGGCAAAGCGTGAAGATACACGCGGCGGCTTCAAAATCAACTGCTTTTGCGAGCCGCGATCTTCTGTAACTGCTTAAGCAACCGCAAGGACTTACGCACGAGTTCAGCGTGGGTGCCGGAATTCGTCAAGACCACATCAGCTTTGGCCCGCAGCGCAGACTTCGATAACTGCCGCCGCAGACGCGCCCGGGCTTCGTCGGCAGTCATTCCCTTGGCCGCCAATCTGGCCAGTTGTTGTGCACGCGGCGAGTCTACCACGATCACCAGATCAAGCTCGTTGTCCAGTTTCCAATCGAAGATCAGCGCGGCATCGACAACGATCAATCTCACACGCGATAGCTTTCGTGCTGCTGCGATCCGCTGCCGCAGCCGCCGCAGAAGTTCGGGATGCACGATGGCATTGAGCTTGGCGGTCTTTTCAGGATCAGAGAAGGCAATGCGCCCCAGTGTGGCGCGACGCAATCGGCCCTGCGAATCAACTATCGACGCCCCAAATGCACGGACTAATCTTGCCAGGGCCGGTGAACCGGGGGCGACTGTTTCACGCCCAAGTTGGTCGCCGGAAATCACCTTTGCCCCGCAACGAGCGAAGACTTTAGCGACTGTCGATTTCCCGCAGGCAATTTGACCGGCCAGCCCAACTAACAGACTCATGGATTATTGCTCGTAATACTGACGGGCCAAGGCGATGCCTTCTTCGCCCGCACGGCGATAGTCGTCAGGTTTGAGATTCTGAAGAAACACGACATTGAGATCGGCGCTGTACTTGTCTCGTCGTGGGAGGCCGACTTCCTTTGCCAGATTGCCGGCAGCCATGTAGTGCTTGCGAGCGTTGAAGAGATCTCTTTTGAGCCGGTAGTTTTCCGCGACATCATTAAGACAGTCGATCACGTCGGATTCTGACCGCAGTGTGCGCCACATTTCCAACGACCGCGCGAGAACTTCCCCAGCGGCATCATACTGCCCTTGATCCCGGAGCACGCGCCCCAAAATCCGCGCCGCGTAGGCGGTGGTCGCGTCCACCAGGTTGCTGCCGATTTCCTCGCGCAAGGGCTCGAGGTAAACCAGCGCTGAATCCAACTCCCCGCGACGCTGGAAATAATCCGCCAGTCCGGAACTGCCAATATCGTTGACATCGGCTCCGTTGCGGCCCCGATAGGCGCGAAGGTCACGAAAGAGTTGCTCGGCCAGATTCAGGCTGTCAACTCGCAGCGCAGAAAATCCCAGGCCGGCCTTGCAAAAAGCGATCTGGAACGTATCGCCATCGGCCACAGCAGCCTCCAGCGCCCGCCGTCCGTGGGAGAACATTGAGTCGTTCTGATCGATGGTTCGAAATTTCGCCGCGAACAACAGGTGAGCGGCCGTGGTGGCAGCATGGTCATTTCGCGCCTGCGCCCGTACCAAGGCTGCGTGGGCATAGTGCGCCATCGAATCAGCCTGGGCGCGCATCTCAAACAACTGGGCGACGCTCAAGCGCCCGACGATTGATTCGCTGTCGTCGGCAACGACCTGGTATGACGCCGCCAAGGCCAGTTCGAACGACCCGCCGCGACTCAGATTCTCCCGTTGGCGTGCCATGAACATTTCGCGAGCCACCAACTCGTCGTCTGGCGCCGCATTCTGCGCTTTGTGGTAATTCAGGATTGCCTGGTCGAAGTAGCCATTTGCGAAAGCCCGCCGCGCCAAGGCGACGTATTCTTCTTTGGTCAGCGTAACGCCCCGATTGGCCAGCGCGAAGTAACCGATCCAGAGAACAGCCGCTCCGGCGACGATGGCAATGGCGTAGACCAGCCCGCGATGAACCGCTTTTTTGTTGTGGCGGTACCAGCGGCCCAGGTTGAAACCCGTTGCGGGGGCGGGACGAGCTTGCGCTTTCTTCTTCGCCATACAGCCGCTTACTTGCTCTCCAGCCAGTTGACTCCAACGCCCATCTCAACCGTTATGGGTACGTCCAGCTTCACGCAGTTCTCCATTTTGTCTCGTACCAGCGTTGACATCAGATCGACTTCATCCTGGTGAACATCGAACACCAGTTCGTCATGCACCTGCATGATCATCATCGATTTCTTCCCGGTGAGTGCGCGGTCGATTTCGATCATGGCGATCTTGATCATGTCGGCGGCTGTTCCTTGAATGATTGTATTAACAGCCGTGCGTTCGGCAAACTGACGGAGGGAGACATTCTTCGAGTTGATCTCCGGCAGGTAGCGCCGCCGTCCGAAAAGCGTTGTGACGTAGCCCTCCTTGCGGGCATGCGCGATCGTGTCGTCGATGAACCTGCGGATCATCGGGTAGCGCGTGAAATAGATGTCGATGAACTCCTTTGCTTCCGGCACCGTCATATCGGATTGCTGTGAAAGTCCGAAGGCGGTCACGCCATAGATGACCGCGAAATTGGCAGTCTTGGCCATCCGCCGCATCTGCGGCGTGACGTCTTTCAGCCCGACGCTGTAAACCTCGGAGGCCGTGCGCGCGTGAATGTCTTCGCCTTTGTTAAAGGACTCCACCAGCGCGCCTTCCTTCGCACAGTGCGCCAGCACGCGCAGTTCGATCTGGGAGTAATCGGCGGTCAAGATCTTGTGTTTTGCATCCGCCGGAATGAAAGCGCGTCGAATCTGGCTGCCCTCCTCGGTCTTGATCGGGATATTCTGCAGGTTGGGATCAGTCGATGAAAGCCGCCCCGTCGTGGCGACCGTTTGGTTGTACGAAGTATGCACGCGGCCTGTTATCGGGCTGACCATGTCGGGCAAGGCGTCGATGTAGGTCGACTTGAGTTTCTGCAACTTGCGAAACTCGAGAATCAGCCGCGGCAGGTCGTGGACCTTCGCCAACTCAGTCAGGACGCCGACATCGGTGGAGTAGCCGGTCTTCTTGGCGGTCTTCCGCATCGGTTTGAGCTTGAGCTGGTTGAACAGAATATCAGACAACTGCGCCGTCGAGTTAATGTTGAACTCGCGTCCGGCCAGCGTAAAGATATCGAAAGTGATCTTGTCCAGCCCCTGCGCCATCTCGCCCGACAGCTTCTTGAGGAACGGCACGTCGATCCTGACGCCGTGTTCCTCTACACGCGCCAAGACCTGACATAACGGCAACTCGATTTCATGCAGCAATTTCTGCGCGCCGATTTCTTCCACCATCGGCTGGAGTTTCGTGACCAGGCGCAGTGTGAAGTCGGCGTCTTCCGAAGAATAAAACGTCGCCTTGTCGATCGGTACGAGATCGAATGTAATTTGCTTCTTGCCCGTGCCGATCAGGTCGGTAATCGGCTGCATGCGATAATCGAAGTGCTTAATCGCAAGAGCATCGAGTCCGTGTTGTCCCGCCGGGTCGGCAACGTAAGAGGCGATCATCGGGTCGAAGTCAAAGTGCGGAATTTCGTAGCCATGCTGGTGCAGGACATGGTAATCAAACTTGAAATTCTGGGCGATCTTTCGCAGCGACTTGTCAAGAAACAGCGGCTGCAGCAACTCGCGGCATTTGTCGGCATCGAGATTCTTGCCCTGCCGGTGCGCGAGCGGAATGTAGCCGGCGTCGCCAGCGGAAGCCGCCAGTGAAATGCCGACCAGTTTGCAGGTAAGCCAGTCGAGACCGGTGGTTTCGGTATCGAAGGCAAACTGCCCGGCTTTCTTGATTCGCTTGATAAACTCCTTGAGCGCGCTTTCGGTGTCGAGAGTTTCGTACTTCTGCTCGGCAGGTGGCGCAAGAGGATCTTCTGTCGTTGCCGCCGCCGCGGTCTGCGTCCCAAGTTGTCGGATCAGTGAAGTGAATTCGAACTCCAAAAACAGACTTCTCAGTTCCGGATTGTCAAGCGAGGGGACACGCATCGCATCGAAGTCGTAATCGAAGTTTGCGTCGTAATCGAGTGATACCAACTTCTTGGTCAAGGAGGCCTGCGGCCGGAAGGCAATCAGCGACTCGCGCAACTTGGGCTTTGAGATCTTCTCCGCGCTGGCCAGGACCTCTTCGAACGTACCGTATTCTTCGAGCAGCTTGACTGCGGTTTTCGGACCGACGCCGTCGACCCCGGGGACGTTGTCGGAGGTGTCCCCCGTCAGCGAGAGAAAATCAAGGATTTGCTCCGGGTAAACACCCATCTTCTCCTTGACCGCCTCGCGGTCGTACCACTCACCCGCCTCCGAGAGCTTCTTTAGATTGAAGATCTTCACCTTATCTGTCACGAGCTGCATCAAGTCCTTGTCGCCGGTAACGATGATGACTTCCCAGCCGTCTCGCTCGGCTCTGCGCGTCAAGGTGGCAATGATGTCGTCCGCTTCGTAGCCGGGTTGGCGCAGCACCGGGATTTTCATGACATCGAGCATGTGATCGAGCCGTGGCAATTGCTCCGCCATCTCGGGCGGCATTTGGACACGATTGGCCTTGTAGTCGGCATAGAGCTCGTTGCGGAAAGTCTTCTCTTTTGTATCGGTGACGACGGCAAGGTGGGTCGGGCCTTCTTTGGTCAGAAGCCGCAGGATCGTCGCGGCGAAACCGAACACGACTGACGTATTCTCGCCACGCTTAGTGCGCAGGGGATTGGCGGCGAAAGCGAAGTGAGAGCGATATGCCAGCGCGCTGCCGTCGATGAGAAACAGACGATTAGTTGACATCATACCTCGCGATAGAGACGATTGGCGTCAATATACGCGACGACCGGCTCGGGCACAAGATAGCGGAGACTGAAATGGTCGCGGATGCGACGCCGCAGGTCGGTCGCGGAAACATCGACCATCGGCATGCTCAAGCGTCGAAACGGGTAGGTCGACGCCAAATCGGATCCCGTGCGCGGAGCAACCGCCAGTTCGGCCAGTTCCAACAGCCGCTGCGGCTGATGCCAGCTGCTGAGTTGTGCCAGGCTGTCCGCGCCCATGAGAAAAAACAGCTTCGCAGCGCCCAACTCTCGCTGGAGATGTTCGAGCATGGTGACGGTGTAGGTCGGCGGCTTGATCGACTCCTCGATTTCAGAGACTCTGAAGGAGGGATTGTCTGCAGTCGCCAGCCGGAGCATCGCGACGCGGTGTTCAAATGAGGTCGGGATAATCTTGTGTTGGGGAGTCGGCGCGAAGGTCGGGACAAAGATGACGCGCGTCAGGCGCAATTCGTCGAGCGCAGCTTGCGCAAGAATCAGGTGGCCAAAGTGGATCGGGTCAAACGCGCCACCGAGTACACCGATACGCTCATTCACCCTTGTTTCCGTTGAGTTGCGCGGCCGCCGCCGAGTCCTTTGCCGCCTGCTGGGCGATCTTGCTTTCCAGCTTAGCTTTCATCTCGGCGGCCTTACCGGCGGCTTCGGATTTGGGAAAGGCAGTGATCAGGTTTGCCAGCTTATCACGGGCATCAGTCAGTTTGTCTTCCTTGATATCGATGCGCGCGAGCAGAAGGAGGGCCTCGGGGACTCGCGGCGATTCCGGATACTCAGTAACGATATCCTCCAGGTACAACCGGGCCGAAACGCGATTACCCATGCGGAAGTATTGCCGCCCGGCCAGGTACTGCTTCTGTACCATTTTTTCCATCGCCTGCGAGAGCAACTGCTCACCCTCCGTGCGGCGATCCGATTCCGGGTAGTCTTCGAGAAAGGCCTTCAATTCGCGAATCGCCGCATCGGTATCGGCCTGATCGAGACCGACATGATCGGGGGCAGCCTCAAAATAAAACTTCCCCACCATCAGCGCGGCGTCATCAATCAGCTCCGAACGCGGGAAGGCATTGATCAGACGGCGCAGTTCGGCTACGCCGAGGTGATAGTCCTCGAGGCCGTAGAATGTCATCGCGTAGTGATACTGGACGCTGTCGATATAGCTGAGCCCCGGCGCGCTGAGAATCAGCCGCTGGAAGAGGTTCTGGGCATTCTGGTACTTGCCGTTCTCGAGTTGGCGAATTGCCTCATCATAGAGCACGCGCGGATCGGTGCTGGAGACTTGCTTCTGAGATGAGCAACCGAGCAAGAGCGCAACGAGAACGATCAAAGCTAATAGCGAACGCAACATCATCGTCATTTCCCAATCCCTATCGCGAGGCGAAGAATATATACACCAGGGCGCCGGTAATGCTCACGACGATCCCCGGTTCTACCAGTCGTTGAAATAGCGTGGCCGGCATTTCCGGCGCTAGCAATCGCCCGTTTCCGCGGGCCGCTCGCGCCGCATTGATATCGAGCGTATCGGCTACGCTGACAGAGAGCGATTCCAGCGAGCGCGTCATGACGCCGGAGCCATCGAGCACTCGACCATATCCAGACATTGTAAAGACGCGCATCACGCGGCCTTGTCGAAAGATACCCGCCCCGACGCTGCGATACTCAAGGGTAGCGTCCTGGATGAAGGTTTGCAACAACAACTTACCGTCGCGATTGTGTTCATCGAGGTGGGCGGAGATTCCTGCATTTGTCAGGCTGGTCGCCAGCCGATGACGCAGTTCGGAACCAAGTTCGCCGCCGACGCTGTCGACAGCAACACCGGCCTCGGCAAACGGCCCAAGGCGGGTAAGCACACTGTCACAATAGTGGGAAATTCCCTGCCCCACAAACTGACGATTGTCAGGGGCAGCTTGCAGCAAGTCGACAGGTAGTATCGAGCAGACTAATCCCAGGGCGCTAAGTCGAACGGCTTTCAAGAGGGTATTTGTCACAAAGTTCCTGATAACGCTCCCAAACCCGTTGCACGTACTGACGCGGAATTTCCTCTCCGGCTCCGAGTCGAGCGCGCAGTTTGGTTTCTCCCCAATTATATGCAACCAGCGCCTTGCGGACATCCCCGAATTTGAGAATCATCTCGAATAAATAGCGGCTACCGAGCCGGACGTTGTAGGCCGGATCAAAGAGCGACTCGTCGCCGCGCCAACCGACACCGGTACGGGTAGCGACATCGGCGGCAGTGGCCGGCATGATCTGCATCAATCCCTGGGCGCCGCGATGCGATGACTGATGGTTTTGCATCGAACTTTCCGTGAGGATCACGGCCACGAGGAGCCGCGGATCGTAGCTGTAACGGCGGCTCTCGCTGTCGATCACCGCAGCCAGTGTGCCGATTTCTTCATCGTTCAGGCCGACTTGAAAATCCTCGATGATTTTGAGTATCTTGAGTTTCTCTTCCAGTTCGCCAATCCGCTTCTGTTGAAACTGGATCGTCTGGCGGTTGTCGTAGTGCTCGTAGACGAAATAGATCAGCACACAGGACTGCGCCAGGTAGATCAGGAAGAACAGATAGGCGACGGGTCGTGACAACACGACGCCAAGCTTTCGCTCAAAGCTCATGTCAACCTCCTACTTCGGGGCTGTGACATACTCGCCGACAAGGCCCTCAGGGCTCGAGTCGGTGATTTGCACCATGTGGAACCCCAGCGCTTGCGGTTTGCCGCTGGGCACACGAGTAACAAAGTCGATTTCGGGGGCATCGCAGTAAAGCCGACCCACCAGCGACGATGATTCAGAATCGAATTCCTCGACAATCATCGGCAGCCGGCGTCCAATCAGGGCAGCGTTGAAGTCCTCGGCGTTCTCGTTGATGAGGCGCGTCAGCTCCTCCTGGCGTTCCCGGATCGTGCGCTGCGTATGCACGGTTTTGTAGCGATAAGAGGCGGTCCCTTCCTCATGGCTGTAGCCAAACACGCCGGCGCGGTGAATCTTCTGTTCCACCACAAACTCGCAGAGTTCATCGAAGTCTTTCGCGGTTTCACCCGGAAATCCCACGATGAAGGTCGTGCGCCAGACCGTGTCGGGAAGTTTCTTACGGAGTCGGTCGATTAGCGAATAGATGTGCTCGCGATCGTAGCCGCGATTCATCTTCTTGAGCATTCTTGAAGAAATGTGTTGGATCGGGCACTCGAGATACTGGCAGAATTTCTTCGACGAAGCAAAGAATTCGAGGATTTCGTCGGTGAGGAATCTCGGGTGCAGATAGAACGGACGCACCCAGAAACTGCCCGGCTTCTGCTCGATCATAGTCAAGAGATCGAGCGGCCGCTTGCCGAGATCAAACCCATAATAAGCGACATCCTGCGCGATCAGGTTTAGCTCGACTACGCCGTGGTTTAAAAGCCGGTCGACGTCGGATTCTATTGCCTCGAGCTTGCGCGAACGAAAATCGCCACGCATCATCGGGATGGCGCAGTAAGAGCAGCGACAGTCGCAGCCGTCGGCGATCTTGAGATAGGCGAACGGACGCTCGCGCATCATCTGAACGGAATGCAGCTCTTTATACTGGCTCGGCGGTCGGGTGATGTAAGCTGAATCGGAATCCAGAACCTGACCAATCTTTTCAAATTGGTCGATGCCAACCATGCCGTCGATCTCGGGGATATCGCTGAGCAGTTCGTTCGGATAGCGCTGGGAGAGGCAGCCGGAGACAATCAGCCGCTGCTTCTTGCCATTGGAGTTCTTGACGGCGGCTAGCTTAAGGATTTCGTCGATTGACTCCTCCTTGGCCGACTGGATAAAGGCGCAGGTATTGACCAGCAGGTAATCGGCATGCTCCGCCCGCTCGGTCACTTCGATGCCGCGCTGCTGCAAGTGGCCCAAAATGATATCGCCGTCTACTTCGTTCTTCGGACAGCCCAACCCCTTGAAGTAGACGCGTTTCTTATTGTCAGAACTCAAGGGATGCGGACCTCTTCGACGCCGGAGGGGGTCTGAAAGCGAAACTGCTCCGGCTTCAGCGATACACCCAGCTTCCATTCCGAAAAGTCCAGGGTGATCTTGTTGTCATTGATATCGCGGTACACTGCTCTCCTAATCAGGTAAGTCTCCGGGTCGATTAGAACCTTCATTGACCGGACATACTGGTCGTCCTTTAACGAGCGCAGGGATAGCCGGTAAAACGTTCTTTCTCCGATCACTTCCGTGGAATCACTGGACAGCTCGTAGTTTTCCCTGAGCCTAAAGAGATAATCAGCAGGAGTTACGATATCGTCAAGTCTATTTGTAGGTTCGATGGTCACCTGGCGGTTCTCCGACGAGTAGGTCCAAAGGGTATCCCCATCAGAGACAAACACTTGCTCCGGCGTTTCAATTCTGTACTTTTTTGGGTATGCCAGAAACATTGCCCCTTGAGTACGCTCATCATCGAAGAAATCACCCGTCGAGACCACTTGGGTAAAGACCACCGCAAAAGTCTTCTTTTCGGAATAAACTGCCTCGGATTTTTCCGCGATTTCCTTCGCCGTTAGAGCCAAGAGGCTCTGACTACCGACGATCAGGCAGATCAGGAGTCGTATCAGCATCGCGTTTTATACCGTCTTTCAGACCGAAGGTTTGTCTTTTTTGAGCTGGTCGAGATAGGACTTGTCCACCAGAATGTCTCTCCCTTTGGAACCGTCGTAAGGCCCCACCACGCCGGCAGCTTCAAGTTGATCCATGATACGGGCTGCCCGCTGGTAGCCGATCCCCAAACGGCGCTGGAGCAGGGATACGGAACCTTGCTTGTGCCGAATTACGAGCTCAGCCGCTTCGGGAAGCAGGACGTCATTATTGTTGCGCTCGACGACAGCCTTCTCGGCCTCCTCTGAAAAGGCATCCATCGGTTTGGGCTCGCCGGCATTTTCCTTCAGGAAGCCGACGATAGACTCGGTTTCTTCTGACGAGATAAACGCTCCGTGGATTCGAAGCGGCTCGGCTTCGCCTGGGAGCAGAATCAGCATATCCCCCTGCCCAAGAAGCTTCTCGGCGCCATTGGCATCGAGAATCGTCCGGCTATCAACCTTGGAGGCAACCTGAAATGCGATGCGAGAGCTGAAGTTAGCCTTGATTAGACCGGTTATGACATCCACCGATGGCCGCTGAGTAGCCAGAATCAGATGAATTCCCACTGCCCGTGCCATCTGGGCGAGGCGTGTGATGAGCAACTCGATCTTTGAGGCAGATGGCGACATCATCATATCGGCCAGCTCATCCACAACGATCAGCAGGTACGGCAGTCGCTCGATCTCGGGGACTTTGGCGTTGTAGTCGTCGAGCGAGCGAACCGACTGGGTCGCAAGTCGCTTGTAGCGCTCTTCCATTTCATTGACGGCGCCGGCCAGCACCGATTCGGCCATCTTGGGCTTGGTGACCACCGGACGTGCCAGGTACGGGATGTCGCCATAGATCGACAGTTCGAGAATCTTCGGGTCAATGAAGATGAACCGGAGCGTCTTGGGCGTGTGCCTATAGAGAAGGCTTGTAATCACCGCGTTGAGGCAAACCGACTTGCCGGATCCGGTTGCGCCGGCGATCAGCAAATGCGGCATGCGAGCCAGGTCGACAACGTACGGCGCACCCATGGTGGTTTTCCCCAGTGCCAAAGGGAGCTTGTACTTCCCGCGCTGGAAGGCGTCCGAGTTGATGATCTCGCGCAGGTAGACCTTTTGAGCCTTGCGATTAGGGATCTCGACACCGACTGCCGACTTGCCGGGCACGGGAGCGATGATCCTGATCCGAGAGGCTTTTAGCGCCAACGCGAGATCATCCGCAAGATTCACGATCTGATTGATCTTGATCCCGGGTGCCGGCTTGAATTCGAAACGGGTAATGATCGGCCCGGGGTATTTCTCGAGACTGTTGGGCACGAAGTCGACCCCAAATGTGGTCAAGGTCTGCAAGAGAGCCGCGCCAGTGTCGTAAAGATCCATTACTGACTCGGAGGGTTCACCCAGCGGCGGCATCTGAAGCAGATCAAGCGGCGGCATGAGGAAGCCGTCCTTGGAAACGCGCGTTGCCCGCACCAACTTGATTTTGCGCTTTTCCTTCTCTTTCTCGTCTTCAAGATGGAGCGGCAACTGCTCCGGTTCCTTGCGCGGTGGCGGTGGAGGTGCCGGCACTTCATAGATCGGAGCCGGTCCATCCGAATCCGGCGGCTTGTCGCCGGATTCGCCTTCGCGGTCGGGATCGTTCATTACCACCGGCCGCTTGACCAACTCCTTCAGACTTCCCAACCAGGTTTTCGATTGTTCCTTGAGATGGAACATAGCAGAGCGCGACGAACGACCTGCCACTGAAACGCCAGTATCGAGGCCCTTACGGATAGAGCCGGGGCGAAACGGGATGATGGCGAACAACAAGAAAATCAGGGTCGCGCCGAGCAAGGCAAAACCGCCGGCGACAGCAAACAGAGACTTGACCACGCGCGCGACCGCCAATCCCAGGTGACCCGAGAGACTGACGGTGAGTGTTTCAGTGATTTGCGGGTTCTCGAGGTCGAGCAGGTGCAGGATGGTTCCCAGCACCAGGACGAAGGCAAACAATATAAGCAGTTTATTGCGAACCCAGCTCGTTTGATAATTCAAGAGCAGTCGCCAGCCGACCAGAATCAGGATAAAGGTCAAGACAAACGCCGAGCGGCCGATAGCACGGAGTGTGTATTCGGCCACGAGAGCCCCAACGATGCCGGCCGCGTTCTCGACTCGCACGTCCATGAGGTCGGAAAACGACAACGAATTGTCGGAAACGACGTCCTCGTTGATCACTTCCTCGGTCGCCAATTCCTGGTCGGCTGCGATTTCCAGTTCATCGCGATAGTCCCCCTCGCTGATCAGGTAATCGGGGTCTTCCTCGATGGGAGCGGGTGTGAATTGGTCGATATCGCCCTGATGGTAGCTGGCGAGCGACAAAAAAAGGAAAATCGCCAGGACAATAATCAGGAACCCTGTGATTTCGCGGCGATTTCCGGCTTGGAAAAAGGATTTCACACCCATAGAGCGCAATCTACCCGCTGTTTATGCAGGCGTCAACAAGAAGAAAAAAATCGTCTGGAGCGACCGTTGAGGGCGACGTGTAGATTGCTTCGTCGCGGCTAGGGCTGACGTAAGGATGAGTGTACGTTCGCTCCTCGCAATGACAATGATTGGCTAAGGGCGAGGAACTCTGAGCACCGCAGGCCCGCCATTCCCCGCTTTCTGAACAGGTTTTTCAAGGGTGATCAAATTGCTTCGTCTTGGCTAGGGCTGACGTAAGGATGAGTGTACGTTCGCTCCTCGCAATGACCACGCTGGAAAAGGGCACTGGGCCGTGATTACTGCTGCAAGGCGCCGATGCCGCCAAAGAGGGCGTCGCGGATACCGGATTCGGACTTTTCGAACTTAATGTCGGGAAGCAGTTTGACGTTGATTCTGAAGTAATAGCCCTGCCGGGAACCATCAGGTATCCAGGTGAAACTTCCCTCCCAGCAATGAAGGTCGCGCTGGAGTTCGACGACGCGTTCGGTGGCCTCCTTGCCCCGGACATTATAATTTTGGCGAAACTGCAGGCGCCAGTTTTTCGAAGGGGAGAATGAGACGCCGAAGTCAATCCAGTGCGAGATCGTGGTGCGGCCGTCGAGGCTGCGGTTTTCGGTGTAGCGCTCGGAAATCGAGTACTGCACCTGCGACTTGCTGTCGACAGTTTCCGGGTCGAGACTTCCCACCGCGGGAGCAGAGCGACCGATAGGAAAACGGAAAGAACCGGCATACCCCGTTGAGATGCTCACACTGCGCAGATAGGGGCTCCACCAGCGTAACTCACCGGTTTGTGGGTGATACAAGTCGTGAGTCATGCTGACCTGTAGCGTCAAATTGCGGATACTGGGCGAACGCAGACTCGAAGTGACATTCGACCACTTCCTGGTTGCGGCTTCGAGGTTGTAACTGGCTGACAAGTCGTAATTGAACAGACCAACCTTCATTTCCTTGTCGTCTTTCATGTACTTCATTTGGAAGGTGTTACTCAGACTCATGGAGAGGGAGCGCGAACGCGACCCGCCGCCGCCATAGCCGGTGAAGCGCGCATATTCCTGATTGCGCCTGATAGCGGGTTGATAGTTGAAGGACACCGAGGGCGTAAGAGTGTGCCGAATTCCGGTGATGCCGAAAACGTTGGGCGCGACTGTGCCATAGAGATTTGTCGAGAGGCTCACCGCCGACGACCAACTCTGTCGGCTGTGCAACGAGTTGGTTTGAAGATCTGCCGAATCGGCCTGGTCGGAATACGGCAAGTAGTACCAATCATCCCGAATGGAAATCGAGGGCGACAGCGTCAACACACCGGCAGCTTTTAGCGGCGCATTAAAACGTAATGCCTGATCAAAAACGGCGTACTTCTTGCGCGTATCGAGACCATTGACTTCGGCCTTGCTCTGCGAGTTCTGAAAGTTGTTGTCATAGGCATAGTAGATGTCATGGTACCAGCGCTTGTCCGCTATCTCCTTCGGGCTGCCGAACACCTGGCGCTGCGGCATCGAAAAACGCAGGCTGGGTAAGCGTTCGGAATGTGAGTTACGGTCGAGATCGCGCGTCTGGTCCACGGCAACCGAGAGTGAGGCGCGCTCCCAGCGTTTGGCAATACTCATGTTCGATGTGATCTGCCGCTGGAGCCGGTTGTCCAGATCGGCGGAATAATCTGTGAAATAGCGGCTATCGGAAACGAAAGTGCCGGAACCCGACATCGTGATCGTCGGATCGATCGTGTGATTGTGCGCGAAGGTTAACTGGCCGCGCCGGCGGCGCGCACGCAAGATTCCCGAGAATTCAGTTTCGCGGGTGAAGGACGCCGAGATTGACCCGCTCAACTTGTAGCGCAAAGCATAGCGGGCGCCCGCATTGAATTTGAGCCCGAAATCGCTGACATCCACCGAGGTCTTCAGGTCCCAGTAGTCGCTCATCGCCCAGTAGTAACCGATATTGTTGACGAAGCGAGAGCCGCGTTCAAAATTACCGAGCTGGAATGGCAGGAAGCCGGAGTGCCGGTCTTTTTTGATCGAGAAAACGAAATATGGCAACGCCAGTACAGGGAGAGTCTCGATGTAGAGAATCACCGGCCGCGCGAACACGCGGTCGTCGGTGATCAACTTCATGTTTTGCGAAGCGAAGTGAAAGTGCGGCGTGGAGTCTTCGCAGGTCGTGTACCACCCGTCCTTCACCAGAAACTGGCCCTCTTCCTCTTTTCGCAGTTCCTGGCTTGAGTAGTACGCCTGCTCGAGTTTTGTGCGACTCTCTTTGATCTTGCCGCGTCGCGTGTTCAAGTCGAAAACCAACTGATCTCCAGTAATCGCTTCGGGGCCGTCGCGCAGAGTCAGCGGCTGGTACTTGTTATTGACGGAATCATTAAGCGCGTATGCGTAGACAGTCTTGGGCTGCAGGTGGTAATCGATCCGGTCGGCTTCCAGGTTCATGCGCTTCTGATTGACAGAAGCCGCCGTGGAAAGCTTGATGATGTTCTCCGCGATTTTGAATTTTATGCGATCGGCTTTGTAGTCGATCGTGTCGATGACGGTTACATTGCCCAGCGAATCGCGCGCCGAGGGCGTCATGTACTTGCCCTCTGCGGACGTGATGACCGAAACCTCGCTCAATTCCGAATTGACGAAGAGCAAGGTTGTGGAATCGCCGGAGGCGATGTTCGTGCCCTTGGCGGTAGTATCCTCAGGCGCCGGGATGTAGTAGGTAAAGCTGTTGCCTTGCGCCTTGATCACGTGCAAAAAGTCGTTGGCGAAGAAGAAATCGATGCGGTCGGCGGTCAGTCGGCTTTGATTGTAAATGATTGAATCAAGATCGGTAGCTGCCAGTTGGCGGAATATCGCTTCTCCTCCGTCGTACACTTCGATTTTCTCGAGATTCTTGTCGCGCGAGCGAATCAACATGCGTTGGCCGGTCAACTCGCTTTCCCGCTGCGAAGCTTTGACGTTGCCGTTCATCGTTATCTCGGCGCCATCGACGCTCATGGCGGCAGTATCGGCCTGCGCCAGTAGCGAGCCCTGGCGAATCGTGACGGCGCCGATGGCGTCAACGCGTTCGTCGGCGGAGTAGAGCCGGATTGTGTCGGCGACGATCGAGGTGGGAACGCGCGACTGATCGTAGTCTACGACCAATTCCGGTGAGTCGGTCACAAGCATAAATTCTTCACGCTCTTCAAATACTGCCCGACCGCCGGTGACGCGTACATGACGACGGTGATCTTCCATAACGACACTGCCCCAGGCGCGCGCCGTCTCCGTGCGCTGGTTGAAATGGAGACTGTCGGCCGCCAGGGCGCGGCCCGGCTGATTGATGCGGACGTTCCCCAGGAGACGGACAAAGTCGAGTGCCTCGTAGAGCACGGCATAATCAGAGACGAGATCGCTGGAGTCCTTGACAAAGCGCACGTTGCCGATGAACTCAACGACGTTGCCGGCGGGTGTTTGCGCGGCGCGGAGCTGGTCGGCGCTGTCGATGCGGATCTTGCCGGCAAGCAGCATGGAGGGCAGGCTGGCGGCAATTAATACGACAATAAGGAATATTCGGCGCATCAGGCGTAAGTTAAAGCGTTGCTGAGGGATTATACAATTCGGAATATGCAAAAGTTGATGTGGCTGATTGTTGCGGAGGGAGCGACGAAACACGATTCAAACGAGAGGGGGCTGTTAAGAACTCTGCCTGATTGTGATGTAACAACACAACCCCCTTGCCCCCTTTGCTAAGGGAGAATCGCGAGTTTGCAGGCAGTCGATTAGACGCGACAGATTCTTCCCTTATTAGGGGAGAACCTAAGGCATTTCTCGTGGCCGATTCATGTGTCGTTATGTTCCAGGAATTCAAATCGCGGCCGTTCACAATCTCGCGGTCGAAGACAGCGAGTATCGATGGTTTTCGGGAGAATGCGCGAAATCAAAAACTGCCGCAACAGCAAATATGGGTATTTATGCGACCGCTTCTTTCGTCTCTCTGGAAGCTCGTAATTCCCCCTGAGCAAAGGGGGCAAGGGGGTTGTGCCGATAAAACTCGGTCTGGTGGACTTTTTCGGTTGCAAGTATGCGCTGAAGTCCGAAATCCAAGTGTGGAGTTATTCAGCGCGGGCGTGGTTGCGGAGGACTCCTACTCCTTCAACTTCGACCTCGACTATGTCGCCGTCCTTCATCGGGCCCACCCCTTCCGGAGTCCCCGTGACAATCAGGTCTCCGGGATTGAGCGTCATAACATGGCACATAAACGAAATCAACTCCGGAATGGCGAAGATCATGTGGCGGCTGTTCGAGGATTGGCGAGTTTCGCCATTGAGACGCGATGCAACATTCAACTCGGTGTAGTCGAGCCCGGTGACGAGGAACGGACCGACCGGGCAAAAAGTATTAAAGCCCTTGCCGCGCGTCCACTGAACATCTTTCTTCTGCAGATCGCGGGCGGTGACGTCGTTGACGCAGGTGATACCGAAGATATTCTGCCGCACCTCATCCGGAGTGAGCTTATGGCAAGTGCGCGCGATGACAACACCGATCTCGCCTTCGTAATCGACTCTCTTGCTTGCCACCGGGAGGAGAATCTTATCCTCCGGACCGATCAAGGACGTGAGCGGTTTCATGAACGTGACCGGTTCTTCAGGAATGGCGTTGGCGGACTGACTTTCTTTGACATGGTCGGCATAATTGAGCCCGACACAGACGATCTTGGTCGGTGTGACGGGAGCCAACAACCTGGTCCCATTCAGGGGAAGGCGATCGTCGGTTACGCGATGCTCAGAGAGAAGATCTCCGTTGATCAAACGGATTTGATCGCCCTCGACCAGTCCCCAGCGCGTCGTCCCCTGGTGAGCAACGCGGCAATACTTACTCGTCATCAAATAGTCCTTTCACGTGTTGACATGCACTGCGTCCCAGAGCGTCGAGTTCGTAGCCGCCTTCAAGGAACGAGACGGCCTTGCCCGCGCAATGGCGTTCGGCGACACCGCCGATAAGTTTCGTAATTCGGAAATAGTCATTGTCCTCAAGTCTCAGCGAGGCGAGAGGATCATCTTTGTGGGCATCAAACCCGGCGGAGATCAATATCAGCTGCGGCTGGAATTTCTCCATCGCGGGAAGCCAGTCCGTGTTCAACTTCGTCAGCACAGTGTGCCCGTCGGTCCCGGCATCCAGTGGGAAGTTCATTGTCGTTCCCCGACCTTTACCCGTACCCTGTTCATGGCTTCCCCCTGTGCCCGGGTAGTACGGCCACTGATGCAGGCTGGCAAAGTGAACGGTAGGATCGCCGGCAAAGGTATCTTGTGTGCCGTTGCCGTGGTGCACATCGAAGTCGATGATGGCTATACGTTCATAGTCGAGGAATCGTTGTGCGAAGCGAGCGGCGCCGGCGATGTTGTTGAAAAGACAGAAGCCCATTGAGCGGTCTCGCAGCGCGTGATGCCCCGGCGGGCGTACCGAGCAAAAAGCGCGGTCGATGTCGCCGTGCTTGATCTTCTCGACGGCAAGAATCCCCGCTCCGAAGGCCAGAAATGCGGCGCGGGCAGAGTACTGATTAATATAGGTGTCGGGATCGAGCAAGCGGACGCCGCCCGGCTTTAGATTGGCGATAGCTTTCACATAGTCGTGGTCGTGAACGAGGCACACTTCATCGACTGTCGCCGGGCGCGGTTGCAGCCGTTGCATGCGCCCGAGCAACCCGGCAGTTTCCAATGCCGACTCGATCGCGCGCAGACGACCGGCGTTTTCCGGATGACCGGCGCAGTCGTGCAGAAGACAATCTGGGTGCGCTATGTAGGCGACGCGTTTCACTGCTTCGGCTCCGATTTACGAGTCTCCGTCAGGCGCCGGGAATTGGGATATGTTCGGCGGCACCGGCGCGGATCTCTTGATGCTTCCATTTTCCGCGACCAAACCACACCAACAAGATGGAGCCTTTTACGATCGTCGTCAACGTAATCGACCAAAATACACCGCTCACTCCGACCCCGAGAGTGTGGCTAATGAAGTAGGCCAGCGGAACGCGGGCAATCGAGCCGAGGACGGAGACGAGCATGGCCGGCATGGTATTCCCGGCCCCGCTAAACGCCCCCTCCATGACGATTTCGATGGCCATAAAGGTCTGCGAGAGAGCGAGAATCATCAGGTAGCTGGAGGCGATTTCGATGACTCTGGGATCATCGATGAACCCCGAAGCAATCAAGTCGGGAAAGATCAGGAAGGCGGCCGAGATGACTCCGGTAAAAACCCCGGTATATAGAAGCGCGTACCAGACCGACTTGGCGGCACGGTCGGGCTTGCCGGCGCCGAGATTCTGTCCCACCAGGGTAGCCACGGCGATTGAAAATCCGAAGCATGCCAGATACGAAACCGATTCACAGCGATTGCCGATTCCGAGAGCCGCGATGGCGTCGGTGCCAAATCCGGCGATGATCTGATTCATAAAGAGGTAAGCCACCGAGAAAACCACTCCGGCGGTCGCCAGGGGCGAGCCGATCTTGATCATTTGGCCGATCATGGGAAAATCCATGCCGCGATAATCGGGCCAATGGAACTTGAATGTCAATCGCCCGCGCTTGATGACGGCCAGGTAGAGCAAGAAACCCGCGAAGTAAGAGAAGGCCGTGGCGACGGCGGCTCCAGAGACACCCCACTGCGGAAACGGGCCGATTCCGAAGATCAGCAGCGGATCGAGGACAATATTGAGACCCGTCACGGCAATGCTGATCACAAGCGGCGTGCGCGTATCGCCCGAGGCGCGGAACATGGCGGAGAACAACTCGCCGACAACCATCGGGACGGCCATGACGAAGAAAATGCGCAAGTAGGCTGCGCCCATGACAGCGACCTCGTCAGTCGTGTGCATGACGTTGAAAGTCCAGCGCGCAAAGATCAAGCCAACAGTCATCGTGATGACGGCCCCGACGATGGCCAGTACTATCGCCTGGCGGGCGGCGTGCGAGACGACCTCCAATTGTCGCGCGCCGTAGAAGCGCGCAATTACGGCGACGGAGCCGGTCCAAACGATATCGAAGATGCTGAAGAAAATCCAAATCACGAACATCGAAGAGATAACCGAGGCCATCTCCGCCGAACCGAGACGACCGACCCATACTGCGTCCGTGATCGTAAGAGCCGTACGCAGGAACATGGCGGACACAGCCGGCCAGGCCAGGCGAATCACCTGGCGCGGGATTGAGCCCTCAGTGATGTTGTGAAAAGTTTCGGTCATGAGAACAGAGCGGCTGCGGGCGAATTACGCCCCGCTCTCCGCCACGAGATCAAGAACGCGCGCAAAGTTCGCACCCCAGCGGGCGCGCGCGGCCTGGAGGTCGTCGATGTTGGCTTCTTCGATGGTCCCCAGTACGGCGGCGGCCGCCATCAATGAGCAAATCGGATCGCCGGCTGCGGTAATGGTGTCGGCGGTAAGTTCGCTTCGGCCCTCCAGCACGATACCGTCGCTGATCTCCGCCACCTTGACGCCGAAGCTGCGGATCAGGCCGGAAACATTACGCCGGCGGACCTCCTCGCGGCCGGTATTGAACGGTGATGACCGGATCACTGCCGTTCCGTCGGCGCGGGCATTAGCCAGGGCAATGGCGCCGATGGCGTCCGGGTAATCATGCATCTGGTCGTAGTTCACGGATCGCGATTTGACCTCCGAGCGGGTCACGACCAGGCAATGTCCGTCACTGCGGCGCTCGCCGGCGACATCCGCGCCCATCCGTCGTAGTTGCGACAACGGCGTTGCCGTGATGTCGTCCTGGTGCACGCGGCGCAGGACGAGACGGCCGCGCGGATGATTCACTACGGCCGCGGCCAGAAAAGCCGCAAACTCGGCATCGGGACGCAAATTGACCGTCACTGGATCGTTCCGCAAACCGCCCGAGATTGTAACCCGTGATTTGTATTCAACAACGCGCGGAGCCCGTTTCTGCAGCCGCCTCTCCAGTTCGTCAGTCGCATCGATCTTCGTTAGATCCTCACGCTGGAAATCGGCCAGCATCGCGCTGAAAAGATAATCGAATCGACTCGCTTCAAACAGGTCGTTGAGCTCTGAATGCCCGCCTTGAGCAGCCATCAGCAGCACCAATTGCGGCACGATCTTGGCGCTCTCGCGCTTGAGGTAGTACTTGATCTCCTTCTCGACGGGGCGATTGACCAACAGGTGCGGTGACGTGTCGCTGACGAACTCAATCTCGGCTCCCATCCGCCGGCACGCGAGGACAATATTCTGCAGCGTTTCGTCGAAATCGTCGATGATTGCCAGCTTTGAGCCGGCGCGCGTAGCGGCTAGCGTGAGTGCATATCGAAAGGACTCGTAATCCGGCAGCCGGTCCGTGAACACGAACGGCTGTTGCTCGCCCGGTGTCACCGTGGCAGACCCATCGCTCCAGCAGATCTTCGTGCCGCCGGTTTCCAGAAACGGCTCAAATGCCGCCAGCAATTCAGTGCGCTCGATGTTAACAAGCGTGGTTGGCCCGCCGCGCAATGCTGCGAATGCCAGGGCGGTCAGTGCCGTCACGTAGTCGGTCACGGGGTCTATGACAAGTTCGTATTCTTTCGGGCGAGTCAGTCTCATTTTACATCCGTTCCAGTGGTTCGATTCCCAGGAGTCTTAATCCGTCGCCGATTATAACGCGGACGGCATGAGCCATTTGCATCCGCGCGCGGGTCAGCGCAGCATCATCACCGATGATCCTGATACGCTGCCAGTAGCTGTTGAAGGTCGACGCCAGATCGGTAAGATAGTCGGTTAGGACATTGGTTTCGTAAACCTCGATCATCAGGCGGAGTTTTTGCGGGTAGAGTTCGAAGCGCTTGATAATCTGTTTCTCCTCATCGCCAAAGAGCGAGAAATCAGCTTCAAGGTCCGGCACCTTACCGGTATACTTCCGCTCCAATGACGAGAGGCGCGCGTGCGTGTACTGCAAGTAAGGACCGGTTTCACCGCGGAAAGACAGCGCCTCTTCCCAAATAAAATTAACGTCCTTGTGGCGCCGGACGCGCAATTGCGTGAAGATGATCGCGGCAACGGCGACGCGCTCCGCGGTCCAATCGATGTTCTCCACCTGCTGGTTCTCGCGAGTTATGATCTCGCGTGCCAGGTCACGAGCCTGCGCGAGGACGTCTTCGAAGAAGATCAGATTGCCGGAGCGGGTTGAAAACATGCGGTCGCCGAACTTCACCCAGCCGAAGTCGACATGGATGGCATCCTTGACCCAGTCGTTCCCCATCAATTCGGCGACTTTGAAGAACTGCTGGAAGTGCAACTTCTGCGAGGTGCCGACGACATATAGCAGCCTGAAGAAATCAAAGGTTGCCTTGCGGTATAGCAGTGCCGTTAAGTCGCGCGTCGCGTAGAGCGAAGAATCATCCGACTTCTTCATCAGACACGGCGGCATGTCGTAAGCGCCAAGATCGACAACCTGCGCGCCCTCGCTCTCTTGCAGGAGCCCGAGTTCTTCCAGGCGCTGGAGCACCGGTTCCATCTTGTCGCGATAGAAGGCCTCGCCGGTGACGTGGTCAAACTTCACATGCAGCAGTTCGTACACGCGATTGAAGTCGAGCATGCTGTAGTCGATAAACCGCTGCCAGATCGCGGTATTCTCGGCATCGCCTTGTTCGAGTTTGCGAAATTCGGCGCGACCTCGTTCTTCGAGTTCCTTGTCTGTCTCGGCAGCCGCATGGAAGCGGACATAGAGTTTGTACAGGTCGGTGATAGGACTCGGTTCGAAGCTGTACTCGCTCCCCCACTGCTTGTAAGCTGCAATCAGATTGCCGAACTGCGTTCCCCAGTCACCAACGTGGTTGATGCGAATCGTGTCATAGCCGAGCTTTGCAAAAACCCGCGCGAGCGCGGCACCCAGGATCGTTGTGCGCAGATGGCCAATTCCAAACGGCTTGGCGATATTCACTGAGGAAAACTCGACGACAACGCGTTTCCCTGCGCCCTCGCGACTTGAACCAAATTCCGGACCGGCCCTCAGAACTTCGAGCAAAGCACCGGCAGAGACTGCTGCGGCATCCGTGAAGAAATTCAGGTAGCCGCCCGCCGCAACAACCTTGCTCACACCGGCCGGCAATTGCCCCGAGCCGAGTCTTGCCGCCAGCTCTGCGGCGATGGCTGGGGGCGCTTTCCGCAGTTGCTTGGCGAAGCGAAAACAGGGAAGCGCGAAATCGCCATGAGTCGGGTCTTTTGGAAGCTCAAACAACGAGACAATTTCTTCAGCGTTAACGCTTGTTGCCTCGGCAATTACGCGGGAAATTTGAAGTTTTAGTTCAGCCGTACTCACCAGTCGATCCACTTCTCATTCGTCACGACAGCTCAGCTGCCGGAAGCGATATATACAGGTTTTTGGCGGGCAAACAACCGCTTTTAACGGGCGCAGGAAATATCGAGAACCCAGCGATTCTCAGCGCGCCGTTCGCTGCAGGCAAAGAAGTAGTAGTAGGAGCCCGCAGAGAGAATGTACAGAGCGATTGCTACCAGGAAGACCGGGACATAGCCACCCTCTTCAATCATGGCGCCGCCGATAGGAGCGGTTATCGCCCAGCTGGCCGCCCAGGCAATGGCCGCCAATGAATTGACCAGGCCATGCTGCTCCTCCGGCACGGCCTCCATCATAAAGGCGGTTGAAACCGGACTGCCCATATTCATCAACGCACCGCGCAGCATAAATGCCCAAAAGGCGAGGCTGAGGTTCTGCGTGAAGCAAAGAATCAACATGAACGGGATCGACAGCACCTCCGTCAGCACGACTGTGCGAACGAACCCCAATCGGCGCTTCAGGATCGGCACCATCAACACGGCGATGATCATCAGAACGCTCAACAGCGAGAAGTAGACGCCGATACGCGCGGCGTCGAGTCCGAAACGATCGCGGAAGTAGAGATTGAGGAACGGGATGATGAACCCGGCCCCGGTACCGAGCAGGAAGTATGGCGTCATCAGCTTGGCGAGCAGGCGCCAGTTGCTCTTGATGGTCCGCCAGGCAAAGGCACGGGCGACCTCGCCGGGCGGCGGCGCTTTGGCTTTGATCGATGCATAAGCCAGAATCGATAGTAGGCCGACGCCGCAAGTGAGGAGAATCGCCATCCTGTAAGCCTCGATATTGGCGGGTCCGAGTGCCATAGTCTGCGCGTAATGCGCCGACAACAGGTCGTGCAAATAACCGCCGCCAATCGAGCCGATGATTGCCGCCGACATCCAGGTCGAGTAGTTGACCGCAAAGACCAAAGTCCGCTCTTGCTCCGTGGTGTTGCGCATGATAAATGGCGCAGCCACAACTCCGCGGACCGACGTGGCAAACCCAAAGA
Organism: uncultured Ignavibacteria bacterium; assembly: GCA_964576925.1. Classification (GTDB taxonomy): domain Bacteria; phylum Zixibacteria; class MSB-5A5; order CAIYYT01; family CAIYYT01; genus JADJGC01. The sequence goes on from CAZNWJ010000011.1 coordinate 116,559, forward strand.
CAAAGGCGGAAGTCAGGATCAGCCACTCAAGCCCGGTGTGGCTCATGACATAGAAAGCTAAACTCACTACGACGGAGGAGGCGATCAGGATCGGCTTGATTTTGAAACGCGCCGCCAGATAGGCGGCCGGGAGCGCGGCGGCGACAGCGCCGAATGAGTTGAGCGAGAGCGTTCGCCCGATGAAGGTCTCACCGTAGCCGGCGTCCTTGAGGTAGAGGTTGAGCAGCAGCGACATCGAGGCTTGAACGATTCCGATCAGCAGCCCCCCGGCGACAAAGAGGTGGATATTTCGCGTGATCAGCTTGAGATCAGCGACGTACTCGGAAAGCAGCTTCTTCATCAAAGGTCAAGCGCGCAATCACCTGCACAAATCAACGTTGAGGGTCCCGTGAGTTGAATCGGTTGATCGAGAGACGGAAGAGCTACCTCCAACTTCCCTGCCGGGGCCCGCACGACGACGCGGTGGTCGAGCCAGCCGTTGGCTATACCGGCGGCCACGGTCGCCGAAGCCCCCGTACCGGAGGAAGAGGTTGCTCCGACGCCGCGTTCCCAGATACGAACTTCGACGCGTTTGCGGTTAACGATACGCGCAAACTCAACATTCACGCGCTGCGGGAACCGCTTGTCGCCTTCGACTTCCCTGCCGAAGGACTGCCAGTCGAAGTCGAAGTGGTCGACGAAGAACACGATATGCGGATTGCCGACACTGACCGCAGTCCCGAGCAACGCACCGCCCTTGACGCGAAACTCCTGCGAAATGAAGTACCGCAGTCGCGACTTCATCGGGATTTTGCGCGTTTCGAATACCGGCACGCTCATCTGCGCTTGCACGGTGTAGTGGAAAGGCGTCTGCGGAAGGACCCTCAGGTGATTGAGCGCCGTTGGCGACTTCACGGTGAAGGCCTCGGACTTGACAAATCGATTAAGGTGAAGGTGGTGTGCCAGCAGGCGCAAGCCGTTGCCGGAAAGCTCTGCCTCGCTGCCATCGGCGTTAAAAATGCGCATACTGCACGCGCGTCGTTTGCATTCATAGCAGACCACGCCGTCGGCGCCGACTCCGGTGTGTCGATCGCAGATCGCGCGGACAGTCTTTGCAATTGCCGCCTTGGTCGCCGGCAGCGACTTGGCGTCAACGATAAGAAAGTCGTTGCCGAGCGCGTGATACTTGGCGAAGGCGACAATGAGAGTCTTTCTGTTCGTCATGGAACTGAAGTTAGGCCCTTCGCAATCAGCGGCAAGGGGAAAATATGATCGGGTGCAACTACCATCAAGAATAGATTGCTTCGTCGCTGCAGGGTGCGGCGAGCCTGCTAAAATGCGTTCGCTCCTCGCAATGACACTCTAGACTGACTTGTCGTCTCGAGTCAGGATGAAGACCACCGAATGAGACGCGTCAGGATCGCGGGGATCCTGACCTACAAAGGATGGGTGAAGATCTGATCAGCAGTGGCGCTGGAGGACTCGGCCCAGGCGCTTGACGCCTTCGATGATGCTCTCGGCGTTCGAGCTGGCGAAGTTGAGGCGCATGGTGTTATCACCGGTGCCGTCCGGATGGAACGGCCGACCAGGGATAAATGCGACGCCCTCGTGCACGGCTTGCTGGAACACCATCGTTGCCGAGATCGTCTCCGGAAGTTGCAGCCAGAGGAAGAGCCCGCCATCGGGGTGCGGCCAATGGACGCAAGGCGGGAAATGTTCTTTCATGGCGTTGATCATGATTTCGCGACGGGCGGCATACGACGCCTTGATAATATCGATGTGCGGTTCGAGATAACCGCGCTTGAGGAATTCGGCCACAATGTACTGCGTAAATGTCGCCGAGTGGAGGTCGACTGCTTGTTTTGCCTTCTCGATGATTTTGATCGCAGAGACCGGCGCACAAATCCAACCCACACGCAGGCCGGGCGAAATCAGTTTCGAGAAGGTTCCGAGTTGAATGACCGCATCGCCGCCAAGCCCGCGCAGTGACGGCTGCGGCGTGCCGGAGTAGCGCAGTTCGCCATACGGATTGTCGTCTATCAGGGCGATCTGGTGGCGGAATACCAGGCTCATTAAGGCCTTGCGGCGCTGATAAGACAACGTGATTCCGGAGGGATTTTGGAAATTGGGCACGACGTAAATCATCTTCGGATTGAAGAGTCGAATCTTCTCTTCCAGCTGATCGATGATCATGCCGTCGTTGTCCATCGTGACCGGCGCATAGCGTGCTTGATAGAAATTGAAGGCCTGGAGAGCGCCGAGATAGGTCGGGAGTTCGGTAATCACGAAATCACCGGGCTCGATGAAGGCGCGACCGATCAAGTCGAGCCCCTGTTGAGAGCCGGTGGTGATCAGGATGTTGTCGGGTGTGACCGGGAGGCCCTGGCGAGAAATTCGTTCCGCGAGCAGTTCGCGCAGACTCAAGACACCCTGAGAGATCGAATACTGCAGCGCCGCCGCGGCGTGCTCGGTCATGACGGCGTCGATACACTCATTAATCCAGTCGGTGGGAAACAACTCGGCGGCGGGCAGCCCGCCGGCAAAATTGATAATCCCCGGTTTGTTCGAGAGCTTGAGCGTCTCCCGGATTACCGATGCCTCGAGTGAGGTTGCAAGTTTTGAAAACGGCCAATTAAACACAGGGGTCGATCTCTCCTTTACAACATCGGCGAGCGTCATGCCTTCAATTAACGCAAAATATCGGGGATGTCAAATATATAGATCAATCAGTCGATATCATTCTTCACCCTTGAGTCCGCTCGCGCGTTTTATGACGCCGTTGCCAAACTTCTCCCTCAGGTTGTGAATCGTCCGGCTCAGGTCCTCTTGCTTCTGCCGGGCGCTGAACAGGTCGAGTTGGCGAAGCTCCTCCCGGTGGATCAGGTTGCTGGTGCGCACGCCTATTAGTCTAACCCCCTTGCTGACAACCTTATCCGTAGGAACAAGCTTGGACGCAGTGGCGAGAATGTCGGGGTAGTGGTCGGTCGGCTCACTAAGCGTGTGATCGCGGGTAATAGTCTTGAAGCTCGGATAACGCAACCTGATTCCCACTGTCCGCGCCAGCCAACCCCCGCTGTAAAGCCTGATGACGACCTTCTCCGTGAGGGCAGCCATGATGGAATGGATGTGATCAGGATCGAACGAGTTTTTGCCGAGCGTGGTTTCGTGGGAGATCGACTTTTCGATATGCTCTTCATCGATCAGGGCGACATGGCGATCGTCGATGCCGCGCGCCCGTTCTACCAGCGTGTGCCCGAAATCGCCGAGGAGGACTTTGAGAGTAGGCAAGTTCAAACCAGCAAGATCACCAATCGTGTGTACGCCGTGCTTTTGGAGTCGCTCGTAAGTCACCGGCCCGACGCCCCAGATTTTGTCAACTGACAATGGAAACACTTGTTCCGCAATCCTGTCGGCCTCGATGATTGTCAGCCCGTCCGGCTTGTTGAGGCCACTGGCGAGCTTGGCGAGGAGCTTGTTGGGTCCGATGCCGACTGTGCAAGTGATGCCGATGCGGGAACGGATGGCTTCCTTGATCCTCAGCGCCACTTCCCTGGCGGGGCCAAGCAGTCGTTCAGTGCCGGTCAAATCAACGAAGGCTTCATCAACCGAGATCATCTCGACTGCCGGCGTGAATCCGATGAGAATATCTTTGATCAAATCAGAGGCGTAGCTATACGAGGCATGGTCGCCATGAAGAAAAATCGCTTCCCGGCAATGACGGTAGGCTTCTGCTGCCGGCATGGCCGAGTGAATGCCGAAGACGCGAGCCTCATAGGATGCCGTCGAGACCACGCCGCGACCAGTAGGGCTGCCGCCAACGACGACCGGCTTACCCTTGAGACCGGGGTTGTTGCGCTGTTCGATGGCGGCAAAGAAAGCGTCCATGTCAACGTGGAGGACGGTGCGCTGAGACATGTAGCTAAGGAATACAGAGATCCGAGATTGTCAATCGCTGATGTCTTTTACTCTTGAGATTGGCGCAAACTCACCCCGACTCGATTCCCCTTCTACAGATTCATTGAAGTGTCCGAGGAAACTACCGCGGAGAATCGAGCCAACCTCGCAAGCGATTGTTGAGGGAGCGCGATACCAACAACAAAACACCCCTCGGTTTCCGTCTCCTCCTTCGTCGGAGACTGTGTACTGACTGTCGCATAGGTTACACTTTAGACCGGGCGGATAGGTAACACTTT
>CAZNWJ010000012.1:0-107365 GCA_964576925.1 uncultured Ignavibacteria bacterium
TTCAGACGTGTGCTCTTCCGATCTGAGTTACCGGGTTAGTAGTAACGACAAGTTGCTCAAATGAAACCCGAACTTCGCGCCCGCGAGGTTCGGGTTTCGTAGTTTTGGGGTCGGGACAAGAGCCGATCAAAGCGCGAACGGTGATATCGCCCCGCCGCGATAGTTGTAGCCGACGGCACCAGTATGAAGAATGTACAGCACGTCGCCGACGGCGCACATTCCATGGATTCCGGCGAAGGGCCGTTCGTACTCCCGTAATCTTAATCCGTAGCGATCGACCAAATAGAACTTTCCGCCGGCTCCGTATATCAAGAGGTTCTCACTTGCCGAAGTCAAGCACACGATCGGACCGGGCAGACCGGTAATGATTCTCTTAACAACAGCCTCGCCGGCATTTAGTGACGAATCAGCATCAAGAACATAAATGAAATTCTGTTTCGATTCTATTCCCGCGACGAGCAACTCGCCATTGAAGAAGGTTATTGAAGTCCCGAAATAGACTGGATAATCGAACCTCCCCAGCGCCGTCCCATCCATGCCGAAGACGAATATTGAATCATGGCGGGACGCCCAGAGTCTGCCCCCGCCGATCGCCAGTCCCCAGAATGCGTTATGCTGAACCGGAACCAAGATGTCGATCAATCCCCCCGACTCTGACACCTGATAGATACCGCCCAAACCAAGAGTATAGAAGTCATCCGAGTCGGTCACCAACTGAATGGCATAATCGACTGGATTGATATCGAGCCATGTCTCGCGATAGCGAGGATCGTAACGATACGCCGTCAATGTCGGTAGATCACCTATAGGGAGGTCCCATGTCAAGTACCTCCCCCAAATCACAAGTGTTCCGTTCGAGTCGATGTAATCGCGCACGTCTCTAGCGCGCCAGCGGAAGAAGACCGGCACTTTGATAATCACCGGGTGGCAGCCGTAGCCTAACCAACTCTCGTCGAAGCTCACTTGATCACCAGCCCCAAGACTGTTGTTCCAGGCCCAAACATCCGGACCGCAGTCGCTCATGGATAGTATTACAATCTTGAATTCGCTGACAGTTCGATTAGTTACCATCGCTAATCCGCTCAAGTCAAATTCGTAGCCGTGGTACCCATCAGACCTCCCGGTGATTTCCTCAGAGGTCTCCAGCACCACGCGCTCGCCGAGTTTCATGAGGTCCTCCGTGGGCTCCTCATCGGGTTTCTCTACGTACACAATTTTCTCACGGGTGCAGCCAAGAATGAGCGTCAGACACAGCCCAAGCGCTACAAGCCTTTTTGTCATAGTACCTCCCATATGTACCAAAGACGTTAATATCGCCTGATTTGTCTAATCTCGGCGCCGGGAAAGAGCCTCTGGATTCCCGCCTGCGCGCGACTAACCATGTTCCAACCGGTCACGGTCTTGTCATCCCGACGGACGTCGGGATCCAGCTTCAGGTATTGCGATTATCGAGCGAAGCTGGATTCCGGCGTTCGCCGAAATGACGACGATCAACGGCCCTCCCGAAGCAGTGATGTCCAGCGGTGCGCCATGGAACTACCGTAAGACAACATCCCGTAGGGGCTGGGTTTGCCTGCCCATGTCGGTTACGAGGTTGACTCCGGGTAGGCAGACCCGACCCCTACAGAAGAGCAAAGTCGAGATTGCTTCGTCGCGGCAAGTGACGGTGTTTTGCACTCGGACTCTTTCGCTCCTCGCAATGACCAGCTCGACTCTGGAGGGTTAGCTCCGTAGGGGCTGGGTTTGCCTGCCCGGAAAGGTTGCGAGGTTGTCACTGGGTAGGCAGACCCGACCCCTAAGGAAGGGCGAAGTCGAGATTGCTTCGTCGCGGCAAAAGACGGTGTTTTGCACTCGGATTCGTTCGCTCCTCGCAATGACGAACTCGACTCTGGAGGGTTAGCTCCGTAGGGGCTGGGTTTGCCTTCCCGGATCGGCTGCGAGATTGACTCCGGGTAGGCAGACCCGACCCCTAAGGAAGGGCGAAGTCGAGATTGCTTCGTCTCGGCAAGTGACGGTGTTTTGCACTCGGATTCGTTCGCTCCTCGCAATGACGAGCTCGAACCTGGAAGGATCTTCTCCGTAGGGGCTGGGTTTGCCTGCCCGGAAAGGTTGCGAGGTTAACTCCGGGTAGACAGACCCGACCCCTACAGAAGAGCACAGTCGAGATTGCTTCGTCGCGGCAAAAGACGGCGTTTTGCACTCGGATTCGTTCGCTCCTCGCAATGACGAACCCGACTCTGGAGGGTTAGCTCCGTAGGGGCTGGGTTTGCCTGCCCGCGTGGGATTTGTCACTTAAGGCGGGTAAGCAGACCCGACCCCTCAGGATGTGTCGTGGACGTTGATTGAAATCCCACCGCAGGCGGTGGGGCACCGAATTGAATCAGCATCGGGCCGCACTGCTGTGCGGCCCGATGCGAGAGAGTCTCAGATGAAGGGGGAGAAATCTAGTACGTGTCAGCCTCGCCATAGAAATAATACAGCCGGTCGAGCGCATCCTGCAAGGCGAGCGCTTCCTTGGCTTGCTTCTCCGGCGATTTGCGCGTCTTGCGCTTCGGGGCGTCTTTCTTCTGTTCCGGCATGGTGGTCAAAGTCGCTTCCACCTTCTCGACAAAGGTCGGCCAGGTGCGGTGTAACGGCTTGGAGGTATCGTAGATCACCTGCAGCGACTTGGCCGCCGAGGTCGCCAGCATTGACTTGTCCATCAGGTCAAAGTACGAGCGCGGCAGAGGCAGCATGATCGAGATAAACAGCAGCGTGCCGACGATCAGCCATCCCCGCAGCGCGCCGACGATCGCGCCACCCCATTTGTCGCGGTCGCCGAGACTTTGCACCGAGATCATCTTCTCGAGAACCTTGGCGAGCAGCTTGAATAGGGCGTAGATCAGTCCTAGCACGATAATGTAAGAAATCACCGCCACAGTGAGCGGCGAGGCATCGAGTGCCGAGGCGATTTCTTCCGCCACGAAGTCGAGTTTGCCGGTGCTGATGACGAGCGCGGCAATCAGCCCGATCAGGGCCATCAGTTCGCGCAGGAAGCCTTTCTTGGTGCCGATCGCAATAAAGCCGAGCACGAAGAGCAAGGCGATGAGATTAAATACCATGACAACCTCCGATGTTTGTCGACGTCATATTCCCATTATCGGCGCCGACAAGCGCAGGTTCAGTGTTTGTTCACAACTATTCCGCGTCACAGTTTGCTGCCGCGGCTTCTATCAAAGACGCACCCGACCGGTTTTCCGGCCGATGCGCTAACCGATTGCGCTCGAAGTAGTGCGGCAAATCCGGGGAAAAAGCATTCAAAGAAACCACCGACCGCCGCGATGATAGCCAAAGTTGAATCTGTTGAGAATTCAAGACAAGGGGATTTTTTGCGGTGTTTGACGACGGTGCGTGGCCTGCCACCCGACGCGATCATCGACTCGGCGCCTGCACTTTTGCTTGCGACAACTCTTCCAATGTACGTATCATTGCGAAAATCGGATTGTTCACCAGAACAGATGGAGAAGCAATGAAAAGATTCGCCCTGATATCAGTCAGCACCCTTGTCGCCGCCGTCCTGCTGACCGCCTGCGCCAAGAAAGAAAACCCCGAACCCCAGAGCTCGACCCAGCAGCAGGCGCCCGCGCAGCAGATGCCGCAATCAAACCCGCACGCGGGCCATTCGCACAACAGCGCTGCCGGCGTGAGCTGGACGACCCCGGAGGGCTGGGCCTCCGGCGAAGACAAACCGATGCGCGTCGCTACCTACCTGATCGATGTCGCGGACCCCAAAGCCGAGTGCGCCGTGTTCTATTTCGGCAGCGGCCAGGGTGGCGATGTCAATGCCAATATCACGCGCTGGATTCGCCAGGTGGCGCAGCCGGACGGCTCCGATTCCCAGGCAAAGGCGAAGAACGGCACGGTAACCTCGGCGTGTTGCGAGATCCGCACAATTGAAGTCGAAGGCACTTACATGTTCTCTGCCGGCCCCATGATGCAAGTTCAGGATGAGCGCCCCGACTACATCCTGATCGGTGGAATCGTTCCGGCGCCGGAGGGCAACGTCTTCTTCAAGCTGACCGGCCCCAAAGCCAAGGCCGAGCAGTGGCGCGCTTCGTTTACCGAACTGCTCAAGTCGATCAAGAAAGTGGCATCCTAAGCCGCTATTAAACAGACGTTTACAAGCCGCATCGTCGAAACGGGGCGGCTTGTGTTTTTTTGGACCTGGGGCAAAAAGTGAGCCTAAACCATTACAGCTTCTTGACTTCGCTGCCGATTTACGTATAATGATTGTCTGATCGTAAAGTATTAGGAGGACGAACAAATGGCGAAAAGACAGTCATTCGCGGATAAGGCGAGCAAGAAGGCACACGTCAAGCTGTGTCCTGTCTGCTCCACGGCCGTCGAGCCGACCCGCGTCGTCGATCCGACCTATACCACTGACAAGAAGTCGTGGAAGTTTAAGGACCGGATCGTCGAAATCTGTAAGTGCAACCAGAAAGAACTTCTGGGTTAAGACCGTTTACCTTAAAAAGGATTTTCGTTGCGTACTTTCGGTTTGGGTTCAACTCCCCAACCTCATGCGGACGTTTCTTCAGGGATGAATTACAGAGCGCTTCTTGAAGCGAAATTCCTTCCGTTCGTAATCCGCCCGGCACGCTACGTAGGAAATGAATGGGGTGCAGTGCATAAGACTGCCGCACTCCGCCTGGCGCTTGCGATTCCCGACAAATACGAGCGCGCGATGGCCTCAAGCGAATTGCACCGGCTTTATCGCGCTTTGAACGCGCTGCCTGATCTATCCTGCGAACGTGTTTTCGCGCCCGACTTGGATGCCGAACGCCAACTGGTTGCAGAAGGCCTGACGCTCTTCACGTTGGAGTCTTACACTCCCGTGGCCGAGTGCGACTGGCTGCACTTCTTGTTGAGCGATCCGCTGCAATTCACCGCATTGCTGACCATGCTTAAGTCTGCCGGCTTGCCGCTGCGGAGCGCCGCGCGCGGGAGCGAGCACACTGTGGTCAGTGCGTCGATTGCCCCGTCGGTGAACCCCGAGCCAATTGCTGACTATCTCGATTTCATCTTTGTCGGTGATATCGATTGTGAGGTCGAATCGCTGCAGAAGCTGATCGCGCAACGCGGCGTCTTCGACCGCCGGACAATCGCCGAGAGTTTCTCGCAAATTGCCGGCGTGTATGTGCCATCGCTCTACTCCCCGCAGTATGCCGGTGACAAATTCTCGGGCTTGAAATCAAACTTCGACCGCGCGCCGCAAAAGATCCGCGCTCGCCAGGTGGAAAAAAGCCAACCGCGTTTGGCGCTGCCGATCCTGCCCTTTGAAGAAATCTCCAGCGACCGGCTGGACATTGTGCTGGGCAGCAGCGTCGATGTCGATAGAAGCGTGCAATTCATTGAACAGGCATTACGGCAGACCGGCTATGACGAAGTCGCCCTCCATGGCGACCTGGTTGCCGGAATCAGGAACTTCGATCCGTTCCTGACGCGACTCAGTCAGCGTCTGCGGGAACGTCAGGTTACGATTGCGCTGCCGGCCCTGCCGCCGGTAGCCGCGGCGATTGACTACCAGCGCGCCGTGACTTTTGGCGAGAAATCTTCCATCCGGTTTGCTCTGCTCTCCGGCAGCGAACAGCTACGCGAGGCCCACGGCCATTATGTCGGACTCGATCAGTTCTACCAAGTCTTGGCTAATGCCTTCGCCTCCGGCTGGCGCACGGCGCGGCTCGATTTCGAGATCGGCTTGCCCGATGAAACGAGCGAAGACATCGAAGCGACCATTTCTGTCATCCGCAACTGCGACGCCGTCCGCTCCGAGTATGGTGGCAAGTACCAGTTGCACGTCACGCTTTCGCCGTTTGTGCCCGCGCCACACAGCGAATGGCAGTGGGATGCCGTCATCAATCCGGAGGAGTACCAGGCTCGCTGTGAGAGAATCCAGAAGGCCAGCCGTGGCAAGAATATCCAATTCCGCGTTCGCGAAGCCGGTGCCGCTTACCTGCGCGCGCTGTTTTCGCGCGGCGACCGCCGGTTGGGCGGCGTTATTGAATTCGCCCACGATTCTGGCGCTCGATTTGACGGCTGGAGCGAACACTTCAATTTCGATCTCTGGCATAAAGCATTTGATCAGATGGCTATAACCGGCTCATCGTTGGTCGACAAGATTCCTGAATCACAGGCGCTGCCCTGGGAGCATCTCGAATTCGCCCAGTCCAAGGAACAACTACTCAAGCGTCGCGCAACTGCCTTCGCGGCCCAGCCTGCCGGCCGCAGCGGATCAGGATTCAAACTGGGCGACCTCATCCTGGCGAAACCGGAATTGGCCGAACAATTCATGTCCGCGCCCGAACCGACGACCCCGTCCGCCAGTTTCGGACGCAAACCGAAACGCGCTCCCGTACAGGCGGTGGCGATGGTTGTCCCGCGCAGCCGCGTTCGCGTGCAGTGGCGCAAGGACGAACCGGCGCGCTTCGTCGGACACCTCGCCACGATGCGCATGTTCGAACGTGCCCTGCGCCGCGCCGAGATACCGGTCAGCTTTTCGCAAGGCCACCATCCAAGGCCGCGCGTGTCGTTCGGCCCGCCCCTGGCGGTCGGCTTCACCTCGCGCGCCGAGTATTTTGACCTGCAGCTTGAATTGCCCTATCAAGAGTCGATGCTCGAACGCTTGAATGATGCGCTCCCGCTGGGGTTCGCGATTGTAAAAGGCCGAACCGTCTTCGGCAAGGCGGCCTCGGTCTCAAGCCAGCTGAATCTTGCCTGCTACGAAGTCGAACTTCCCGAAAGCCGGCCGATTGATCCGGCACTCGTAAATTCTGTGCTCGACCGCAATGAGATAGTTGTAGAACGGGTGAAAGGCGAGGACAGAACGCAAGTCGATATTCGCCCAGCCATCATTCACCTCGAACTTCGCGCCGCCGGCTCCGTAAACCGCCTGTATATGGAGACCGCGCTCGGCAACCGGGGATTTGTGCGCCCCGACGAAGTTCTGATCAACTGCCTGGGTCTGGCGCCGCGCGAAGTTTTATCTTTGAGAATCTGTCGCACCGACTTAATCGTTTTGCTTGGCAACAGCCGTCTGAGTCCGTTTGAGGTGAGTGGATGAGCGATCAGCAACAACACCTGAACCCGCGCGAAGAATCGTACCGCGTCCTGATGGTCGCCCGCCGCGATCCGGAAGCGCTGCAATTCGAGTTGTCGCAGCTTAAGCAGAAGAATTTCCGCGGTCGCTTCGACTTGAATCTCGCGATTTATCTCGTTTCGGGAACGATCAAGATGCAGAAGCGGCTCGATCTGATCTTGTCGCAGTACCTGCGCAAGAAGCTGTCGTCGCATTCCGACTCGCTGATCACCGTGCTGCGGTTGGGCGCCTTCCAATTGTTACCCGACTGCAACATCCCGCACTATGCGGCCGTCAACGAGACTGTCAATCTGGCGAAGAAGTATACGCCGGGCGCCGAGGCGATGGTCAACGCCGTGCTCAAGAATATCGCGCAGAACGTGGAAAAGCTCACCTTTGACGAACTGCGCTCCGACATGCTTAATTTCCTGACGCAGTTCTATTCCTACCCGATCTGGTTCGTGAAAGAACTGCTCGCGATTTATCCGGAAGCGGTCGTCGAGAAGTTCCTGCGCAACGGCAACGATGCGCAGCCCCTGCAATTGCGCCTGCGCGAGGACGGCGACCGGGTCAAGCAGTACCTGGCCAAGTTGCAGCAGGCAAATATCCGCTTCAAGCAAGGCAAGTTCCTGAAGAACTTCATTCATGTCATCGCCGACGTCAATCCGACGCAATTGCCGATGTTCGACTCCGGCGAGTACATCGTGCAAAACGAAGCCTCCGGCCTCGTCGTGGAGCTGTTGAACCCGAAACCCGGCGAAGCGATACTCGACTTGTGCGCCGCTCCCGGTGGCAAGACCAGCGACATTGCGCTGCGTATTGGCGAATCCGGCAACGTGACCGCGCTCGATATTTCGGAGCCGCGGCTTGGTCTGCTACGGGAGAATCTCCAGCGACTGAAAATCACCAATGTCTTCCCGATCAAGGCCGACGGCGCGAAATTCCGCTCCGGCGAGTATGACAAGATACTGATCGATGCCCCGTGCTCCGGTACCGGCGTGTTCCGCAAGTTCCCCGAGGGCCGCTGGATCACCACGCAAGAGGACATCCCGCGCTATGCCGCCATTCAAATCAGCCTGTTGCAGAACGCTGCGACGCTGCTCAAGCCGGGCGGCGCGATCGTCTATTCCACCTGCTCGGTGTTACGCGCTGAAAACGAGGAGATCGTCGAGCAGTTCTTGAAGGAACACCCGGATTTCGAGATTCGCCTTCCGGAGAGCTTCAAATTCAAGGAGGTCCTCGGCGAGGACAACCTGATGCGCACCTATCCAGGACTCAAATACCTCGACAACATCTTTGCCGCGTTCCTGACGCGCAAATAGGATTGCGCCGCGATGACGCCGCGACAGCTTGCCAGGACACTCGGGCTCTACGTCGGAGTCCCCCTGATCGCCTTGCTCGTGATCTTCATTTTCACCAATAACTTCATCATGCCGGCCATTACCCAGCATGGCGAGGAGTTCGCCTTGCCGGAACTGGTCGGCAAGACCGAGCACGAAGCTGATGAGATCGCTCAGACATTCGATCTCTCGCTTGAGGTTGCCGGCCGCGAGTATTCTCTTGAGAAACCTCAAGGCGTGATTTTGACGCAGGTACCCGAAGCGGGCACGCTGGTCAAGAGGGGCCGCAACGTCAAAATCGTGGTGTCAGCCGGCACCAAGATGAGCGAGGTGCCCGGCGTCTACGGCCTGCCGTTGGCCCAGGCCTCTATCGCGCTGCAAAAGGCGGGATTTCAGGCCGGCGAAATCTTCTGGGTCAGGGTCGACACATTGCCCAAGAATACGGCGGTCGAGACGATTCCCGCCAAGGGCGCCATGCTCCCGGCGGGCAGCAAAGTATCGATCGCGGTCAACCAGGGTGAAGAGGAGAATATCTTCGTCATGCCCTCGTTTATGGGCTTGCCCCTCGAACGCGCGCGCGAACGGATCGAGGAACTCGGCCTGGTACTCGAAGACATCAAGCGCGTTAAGGAAGAACGCTATTTGCCGAACACCGTCCTCGAGCAGAAACCGCCGCAGGGATCGCAGGTGTTTCGCGGTGAACGCGTGAAACTGACGGTCTCCAAGACGGATTAGGATTCATAAAATGCCCGTACCGCTTGTAGCCCCGTCAGTCCTGGCCGCAGATTTCCTTCATCTGGAAGCCGACGTGCGCAAGGTCGAGTCGGCCGGAGTCGATTGGCTGCACATGGATGTTATGGACGGCCACTTCGTGCCGAACCTGAGCTTCGGGCCCTTTATCATCAAGCAGGTTGACGCGATTAGCTCGCTGCCGCTCGACGTGCACTTGATGATCAGCAACCCCGAAAAGTATGTCGATGCCTACATCGACGCGGGGGCTGACTTTCTCACTGTCCACGGCGAAGTCATCAGGGATAACGTCGATATCCTCGCAGAGATTCGCCGCAAGGGCGCGCGCCCGGGAATCTCGCTCAACCCCGACGCGGCTATCGAAGATTACCAACACCTCTTCCCCCATATCGACCTCTTTCTCGTTATGTCGGTCTATGCCGGATTCGGCGGACAGAAGTTCATTCCCGAGGCGCTCTCTAAGGTCGGGACAGCGGCGGAGTGGCGTGAGAAGCATGGCTATGACTTCCTGATATCGATCGATGGAGGCATCAATATAGAGACGGCACAAGACGCCAAACGTGCCGGTGTTGATGTCCTGGTCGCCGGCACCGCGCTCTTCCGCGCTGCCGATATCCCCGCCTTCGTGAGATCATTAAAGTCTCGGTAGGGTAGACATTCCTGTCTGCCTCCCCGTTCCTGAAACACATCGGCAGTAGGGCAGGTCTCTGAGCGAAGCTGGCTAAGATTTAGGAGCGATCTGTCTGGAGACCTGCCGGATTTTCTCTTTTGCCGATTTCGGAATGGCAGGTCTCCGGCGAAGATTCATAAAAATCCCGCGCTCGTCCGATCAGAGACCTGCCCTACGGCAGGCAGAGGGGGCCTCAGACGGGAATGTCCAACCTACCAACCCAACAACTACAGCGGGATATTTCCGTGCTTCTTCGGCGGATTCGCATCACGCTTGGTCGCCAGCATGTTCAGTGCGCGAATCAGGCGCGGTCGCGTCTGCGCCGGCTCGATAATATCATCGATATAACCGCGTTCAGCCGCAACGTAGGGATTTGCAAACTTCTCGGTATACTCCGCCACTTTTTCATCGAGCGCCTTCTGCGGATCCGGCGCCACTTCGATTTCCTTCTTGAAGATAATCTCGACCGCGCCTTTCGGACCCATTACGGCGATTTCTGCGGTCGGCCAGGCATAATTCATATCGCCGCGCACGTGTTTCGAATTCATGACGTCGTAGGCGCCGCCATAGGCTTTTCGCGTAATCACCGTGATCTTGGGCACGGTCGCCTCGCAATACGCATACAGCAACTTCGCTCCGTGCTTGATGATCCCATGATGCTCCTGCCCGACGCCGGGGAGAAATCCGGGGACATCTTCAAACGTAATCAACGGGATATTGAATGCATCGCAGAACCGTATAAAACGCGCGCCCTTGATCGACGATTCAATATCAAGCACACCCGCCAGGTGCGCCGGCTGATTCCCGATGATGCCGACCGAGCGTCCCCCCAGGCGCGCGAAGCCCACGGTGATATTTGGCGCGTAATCGGCATGAACTTCAAAGTAATCGCCGCCATCGACGATCAGCTTGATCACCTCGATCATATCGTACGGCTTGTTGGGGTGATCGGGAATGATCTGATTGAGACGCGGCTCCGTGCGATCGGCCGGATCGCTGCTTTCAAGCATGGGCGCCTCCTCCAGATTGTTCTGCGGAATAAACGACACCAGCTTGCGAACCTTGAACAGCGTCTCGGCTTCCGAATCACAGGCAAAGTGCGCCACACCGGACTTGCCGGCATGCGTGTCTGCGCCGCCCAGGTCTTCCATGGTGACGTCTTCGTGCGTAACGGTCTTGACGACGTTCGGGCCGGTAACAAACATGTACGAACTCTTGCGCACCATGAACACAAAATCGGTAATTGCCGGCGAGTACACCGCACCGCCGGCGCAGGGGCCGAGGATTGCCGAAATCTGAGGCACCACACCCGAGGCCAGTGTATTGAGAAGGAAGATATCCGCGTAGCCGCCGAGTGAAACGACTCCTTCCTGGATGCGCGCCCCGCCGGAATCGTTCAGGCCGATCACCGGCGCGCCTACCCTCATCGCGGTCTTCATGATCTTGCAGATCTTCTCGGCGTGGGCTTCAGAAAGCGACCCGCCAAAGACGGTAAAATCCTGGCTGAAAACAAAGACGATGCGATTGTCGATCAAGCCGCAGCCGGTGACAACACCGTCGCCGGGGTAGTTGACCTTGTCGAGCCCGAAGTCGCTCGAACGGTGGGTGACAAACATGTCGAATTCTTCGAATGATCCCGGATCGAGCAGCAGCTCCAAACGCTCTCTCGCCGTCAGCTTTCCTTTCTTGTGCTGCGCGGCAATCTTGTCGGCGCCGCCTCCGAGTTTGGCTTGTTCCTGTTTCTGCCTGAGAAGGCGCAGTTTATCTTCGATGGACATCTTTCGTCTCCGTTGTAAAGGGGCAATTGACGGGTGCAGCAGCCATTTGTCAAGCGGAAAGGCGGCGATGGTCGACCTTCGCGCTCGTGTCGTAGGGGCCACCCTTGCGGTCGCCCGGTACTCGATTTCGATACGGTCAGCGACAAGCGCTTCCGATATTGTAGGGGCGACCCTTGTGGTCGCCCGGCATTCAATTTCGATACGGGCAGCGACAAGCGCTTCCCATATCGTAGGGGCAACCCTTGTGGTCGCCCGGTATTCAATTTCGATACGGGCAGCGACAAGCGCTTCCGATATTGTAGGGGCGACCCTTGTGGTCGCCCGGTACTCGATTTCGATACGGGCAGCGACAATCTCTTCCGATATTGTAGGGGCGACCCTTGTGGTCGCCCGCTCTTCGATATCGAAAAGGGCGGGGACAAGCCCCGCCCCTACGGGCCATCGGAAAAACTACACTACCTTTTCGCAGGTATACTTCAAACCGTCATAATTGAGGCGCACGATCTTATTGTCGATATCGTGATCCATCGCAATCAACCAGCCGCCCTCGTAGGCTTTTGGCAACGTCTCGCGCTTGCACCGTTGCGTATCGAGCGGATAGAGGTCTGTAGCCGAGACGTACGGTACTTTGAGGTGATAACAACTCGGAAAGTTGTCCGAGTAGTAAATCAGCCTCTGCCCCTGCGACTCGATCTCAACCCCCAATTGTCCGCGCGTGTGCCCGCCGATCTTGCGCACGCTGAATCCGGGTAGAATCTCGAATTGATCACCGTCGACTAAGCGTAGTTTGCCTGCCTCGTCGATGATGCGCAGGCGCTCAGGAAAGTACACACTCGCCGTGCGTTCGTCAGGTGCGCTGCCGTCCACCCATTCGTCGCGATGGACATAGTGCACCGCGTTCGGAAATACCAGTCGCGTCTGGCCTTCGACCAGCTTCACAGCGCCCCCGGCGTGATCCCAATGCAGATGCGAGAGGATAACGATGTCGATATCGTCGGGTGTAAGGCCGATTTCGCGCAATCCCGATTGCAGTCGCGACGACTGCGTGATTGAATACAACTTCTTCTGACGCTCTTCGAGATAATCTCCCAGGCCGGCGTCGAAAATCACCGTCTTACCGTGTCCGCGCACGACGAAGAGATTGATATCGAACGGCAGCAGATTATTGGCATCGGCGGTCTGCAGCTTGCCCCAAATCGACTTGGGAATAATGCCGTACACCGAGCCGGCATCAAGATACATCCGGTTTTCAACGAGACAGTAGATTTGGTAATCGCCCAGTTGGAGCATGATCTACCCTTGTTTATGCCCCCGTCTTCCCTCTCCCCGACCCCTCTCCCGGCAAGGGAGAGGGGTACGAGGTCGGGAAAATCTTACCCGCGGAGTAGATTACCGGCGATTACGAGGCGCTGGACTTCCGAAGTGCCTTCGTAGATTTCGCAAACGCGCTGATCGCGATAAAGTTTCTCGATCACCGAGAACTCTCCGATATAGCCGTAACCGCCATGGATCTGCATTGTGCGGTCGACGCAGAAATTCGCTGCCTCAGAGGCAAACAACTTGGCCTGCGCGGCCTCCATCGAGAACTTCTCGCCTTTGTCCTGCAGTTGTGCCGCCTTATAAGTCATTAAGCGGGAGGCTTCCACGCGCGTACCCATGTCGGCGATCATCCATTGGATGGCCTGCAGTTTGGCGATCGGCGCGCCGAAGGCGATACGCTGCTTGGCGTACTTGATCGATTCATCGAGTGCGCGCTGGGCGATACCGGTCGACTGGGCGGCGATCCCGATCCGGGCGCCGTCGAGCGTCTGCATGGCGTACCGGAACCCCTTGCCCATTTCACCGAGCAAATTCGCGCGCGGGACCTTGACGTTGTCGAACCAGAGACGGCCCGTCGTCGCGTACTTCATACCCATCTTGTGATTGAGCATCCCCTTGCGAAAACCGGGAGCATCGCCGGGGACAATGATCGCGGACACTTTGTCGCGTTCGCCGTCGCCGACGATCTTGCAGAACACGACGGCTACGGTACAAACGTCGCCGTGCATGATAAAGATCTTCTCGCCGTTAATAACGAAGTGGTCGCCGTCGATCGTCGCCGTGGTGCTCTGGTTGGCGGCATCCGAACCGGCATTGGGTTCGGTCAACGCGAACGCCGGGATCGACTTGCCCTTAGCGGCGTCAGGAATGTATTTCTTCTTTTGCTCTTCCGAACCCTGCTTGATGATTGGATCGGCCGCCAGCTGACCGACTGCCGCCAGCAGGGATGACGGCGGATCCCAGTAAGAGATCTCTTCCATCATCGTGGCGTATTCGAGGCCGCTCTTGCCGCCGCCGCCGTAGTCCTTCGGCATGTTAAAACCGCAGAGTCCCTTGCTGCCGATGAACTGGTAGATATCGTGCGCAAAGCCGTCCGGTTTGCGGTCCCACTCGCGTCCCATCTTCTCGATGGTCGGCCCGATTTCCTTCAGCAGGTCGCGGACCGGCTGTTGCGATTCGTGTACGTTGTATGTCATAGTTTCTCCCTGAGCCTATAATTCAATCAAGACCAGAAATTAACCCTTCCGGGAACCGAAAATCAAGGATTAGTTGGGCGGAGTTTGGTTGCCGCCGCAAACACAAGCGTCGTCAGGAGTCCTCTCCTGACGACGCAAAATCACTTTCCCGGCTGGTGCGGCTGACGCCTCACACAATCTTCTCCGCTTTCCGCTTCTTCGCCACCGCCTCTTTGACATAGGCGACGATGTCATGGGTCGAAGTCCCGGGGCCGAATAGCTGGTCGATGCCCTGTTGCCGCAGATCCACGATCTCTTCGTCGGACATGATGCCGCCACCGAACAAGATCATATCGCCGCAGCGGCGCTCATCCATGGCTTTCTTAATCAGCGGGAAAAGCGTCATGTGCGCGCCGGAGAGAATCGAAATGCCGACAGCGTCGACGTCTTCCTGCAAGGCGGCTTCGGCGATCATTTCCGGAGTCTGGCGCAAGCCGGTGTAAATGACTTCGAATCCGGCGTCGCGAAAGGCGGCGGCAATGACTTTAATGCCTCGGTCATGGCCGTCCAGACCGGCTTTGGCTAAGAGAATGCGGATTTTGTCAGACATGAAATCTATCCTGAGTGTTTATTCAAATCCTCGATCAAAGAACCTGGATTCCCGCCTTCGCGGGAATGACGGTCGCCGACTGAAGTCGGCGTTACAGAGACTCGGCGCGAAATCTGACTGAAGTCGGACCTACAGAAATGCCCGACGTCATTTAGCGATCAAATAATCGGCGGCTCGACGTAGTCGCCGTAGACGTCTTTCATGGCGTCGCACATTTCGCCCAGCGTGCAGTAGGCCCGCGCGCCTTCGATCAGGTACGGCATCTTGTTCTTCTTGTCGCGACACGCCTGGCGCAGGTTCTCAAGAGTCTCCTTCACCTTGGCTTCGCTGCGCATCGACTTGGCCTTGGCAATCGACTCGCGCTGCACGCGTTCGACGCTTTCATCGATCTTGAGAATCGGTATTTCGATCTTCTCGTTCTCCATGACGTATTCGTTGACGCCGACGATAATCCGTTCTTTGGCGTCGATTTCCTGCTGGTAGACGTAGGCCGATTTGGCCAGTTCGCGCTGGAGATAGCCTTCCTCAATCGCCGGCATCACGCCGCCGCGGCGGTCGATCTCCTGGAAATAGGCTTCCGCTTCTTCTTCCATGCGATTAGTGAGTGATTCAATGAAGTAGGAGCCCGCCAGCGGATCGATCGTATTCACCACACCGGTCTCGAACGCCAAGACTTGTTGGGTGCGCAGGGCCAGCAGCGCCGCCTTGTCAGACGGCAGCGCCAGCGTTTCATCCATCGAGTTGGTGTGCAACGATTGCGTCCCGCCGAGCACCGCCGACATTGCCTCGTAGGCTGTCCGGATCAGATTCAGTTCCGGCTGCTGGGCGTTGAGCGAGCAACCGGCCGTCTGCGTATGGAAACGCAGCATCCACGAGCGCGGATTCTTCGCGCCGTATTTGTGGCGCATCCGCTTGGCGTAAATGCGCCGCGCGGCGCGGTACTTGGCGATCTCTTCGAAGAAGTCCATATGCGCGTTGAAAAAGAACGACAGCCGCGGCGCGAATTCGTCGACATCGAGCCCGCGTTCAATCGATTTCTCGATATAAGTGAAGCCATCGGCGAGCGTGAAGGCCAGTTCCTGCGCGGCCGTCGCCCCGGCTTCGCGAATATGATAACCCGAAATCGAAATCGTATTCCACAGCGGCATGTGCTTGGTGCCGAACTCGATCGTATCGACCACCAACTGCGTCGAGGGCTCCGGCGGATAAATCCACTCCTTCTGCGCGATGTACTCCTTGAGAATATCGTTCTGCAGCGTGCCCGAAAGCTTGTCCATCGACACGCCCTGCTTCTCGGCAACCACGATGTACATGGCGAGAACGACCGCCGCCGGCGCATTGATCGTCATCGAGGTGGAAATCTTCGACAGATCGATCCCCTCAAAGATCTTCTCCATGTCAAGCAGCGTATCAACAGCAACGCCGCACTTGCCGACTTCACCCAGCGAGCGCTCGTGATCGGAGTCATAGCCCATCAGGGTCGGAAGGTCGAATGCCACCGAGAGTCCGTGCTGTCCCTGGCTCAAAAGGTAGTGATAGCGCTTGTTCGTCTGCTCCGGCGTGCCCATGCCGGAAAACTGCCGCATCGTCCACGGCTTGCCGCGGTACATCGAAGCGTGTACGCCGCGCGTGTAGGGATATTCGCCGGGGAAATTAATATCGCGGAAGAAGTCAACATTCGCGGTGTGTGCCGGGGTGTACAAGGCGTCAAGCGGGGCTGAGGAGACCGTTACATATTTTTTCGCATGGTTGGTGGCGCGATCAGCCTTGGCTTTCCATTCGCGGAACGCCTTGTCCAGAGCCTCTTCAAACTGCCGGTCGGTCATCATCGCTTCTTTCTTGACATCAGCCATTCACGAGTCTCCCGCGAAAATAGTGTTCGTAAATCTGGTCGGCGGCGCTGTACGGATCGGTCTCGCCGTTATTCAAGCGCGTGGCGATTTTCTCGAATTGCCCGTCGAGGTCGATCATCTGGTCGAGATCTTTCACGATCCGGTCGCGCACCGTGGATAGAATCTCCGTCTTGAGCTGACGGCGCCGACGGCGTTCAAAATCGCCGTTCTGCATAATATAATCGCGGTGGCGCGATATGCCATCCGCTAATCTATCTACACCCTCGCCGCTGACCGCGTTTGTCCCCACCGCCGGAAATTCCATGCTGTCGGCGGTGAGCTTTTCGTGAATCATATTGTTCAGATAGCTTAATAGGCGGTCGCCACCGGGACGATCGATCTTATTGACGCAGAAGATATCTGCAATCTCCATCAGTCCCGCCTTCATCGTCTGGATCATATCCCCCGACTCTGGCACCAGGATCACGACCACTGTATCGGCAGCCTCAACGATATCGAGTTCGATCTGGCCGATCCCGACCGTCTCGATGATCACCAAATCCATGCCAAACGCATCGAGCACGGTAATCACATCGCGCGTCGCGGCCGCGATACCGCCCGATTGCCCCCGCGAGGCCATGCTGCGGATAAACACCTTCTCTTTGTCCGCCAGATGTTGCATGCGTACCCGGTCGCCGAGCAACGCACCGCCGGTAAACGGCGAGGACGGATCAACCGCAATCACCCCGATCTTCAAGCCTTGCTGCGCGAGAAGCGCGACGAGCGAGTCGACCAGCGTCGACTTGCCGGCACCCGGGGGGCCGGTGATGCCGATGCGGTAGGCCTTGCGCTCCAGGCGGGAAAGCTGCGCCAGGATCTGGCGATACCCCTCGCGGCGGTTTTCGACATGCGTGATAATGCGCGACAAGGCGCGGCGGTCACCGGAACGGAATTCGTCGAGGAGCGCCACGGGGGTTACTCCCAGCGAATGTCTTTGACGCGGAGCTGGATCTTCGTGATGCCGTTGTGAACGTTCTTTTCGATCACATAAGCCATGTCGAAGTCGACGCCGTTCATCGAAAGCTGCTCGGCGTACTCGCCGAAACCAAATCCAATGACATCGAAGACTTTGCGGCCCCGCCGCACGCGCATCCGCAGGTGATTGCGCCCGACGATTTGCGGCGCGCCGACCACTTCGAGATTGCGCGTGATAAACACCGGCTTCATGTTCTCCGGACCGAACGGTGAGAAGCGTTCGAGGTTGTCCACCAGGTCAAAGTCGATTTCATCTAAGTCGAGCTCGGCGTCGATATGCAGCTTGCGCACCAGATCGTCCGGGTTGAGCTGTTCCGATGCGACTTTCTTAAAACGCCGTTGGAATTCTTGAATCTTATCAGGAGCAATCGACATCCCGGCCGCATACTTGTGGCCGCCGTAACGCAGGAGCAAATCTTCGCAACTGCGCAGCGCGTCGTGGAGGTGGAAACCGGGGATCGAACGGCCGGAGCCCTTGCCTTCATTGTTGTCGACGGCGATGAGCACGGTCGGCAGGTAATATTTCTCAACTAATCTTGAGGCAACAATCCCGATTACGCCCTGGTGCCAGCCCTCGGAATGCAGGACGATCGCCTTGTCATTCTCCAGGTCAACCGTCTTCTCGATCTGAGCCAGTGCTTCTTCAAGCGTATTTTCATCGATTGATTTGCGCCGCCGATTCTCGACCTCGAGAAACTTGGCAATACTGGAGGCGGTCTGTGTGTCCTTCGTTGTCAGCAGCTTGATCGCCTTCTCGGCGCCACCGAGACGTCCGACGGCGTTGATGCGCGGCGCAATGATGAACACGATCTGGCTGGTCGTAATCTCCTTGCCCATCAGGTCGCACTCGAACACCAGCGACTTCAAACCCGGCTTGGAGGAACGCATAATCTGGTTGATGCCAAAATGCGTCAGGATGCGGTTTTCATTGACCAGCGGCACTACGTCTGCCGATGTCCCCAGCGCAACTAAGTCGAGATGCTCGTAAAGCTCTGACTGATCCTGATTGAGCTTGGTGTAAAGCCCCTGGGCAAACTTATACGCGACACCAACACCCGCCAGTTCACGCCCCACCGAGTGCTCACCGGCAACCTTCGGATTGACAACCGCGGCAGCATTCGGGATTCCGTCTCCCGGCTCGTGGTGGTCGGTAATCACACAGTCGATAAACTTCTCTTTCGCGTATTCCACTTCTTTCATCGCGGTGATCCCGGTATCCACCGAGATAATCAGCGAAGCGCCTTTGCGCTCGGCCTCAATAATGCCCTCTTCAGAGAGGCCATAACCCTCGACCAGGCGATTGGGAAGGTAATAGTGAACATTGGCGCCTAACTTGTTGAGAATCAAGAACATCAAAGCTGAGGCGGTGATGCCGTCCACGTCATAGTCGCCATAGATCATGATCGTTTCGTTTTCCTGAAGCGCCTGGATTGTGCGATCGACCCCGGCTTCCATACCTGGAATCTGGAACGGATCTACCAGGTTTTCCATTAGGGGATTAATGAAACGAACGATGTGCTCGGGGTCGGTGATCCCCCGATTGACTAAAATCTTAACGACAAGAGTCGGTAGATTGACCCGGCGCGCCAGGTCGTCGACAAGCCGAAAGTCCGGTTCGGGCGCTACCACCCAGCGCATTTTCACGCGGTTCTTCAAGATCAATCGATTCCTCGAGTTAACAGGTTAAGATTCGAGAGCAGGCTATAAGCCGAGTTCTGTGCTCCCCGCCGAAACGGGGCAAGCAGTCATTCATCTGCGATTCCGTTTGCACGGAACCTCCAGCGACCTACCCGGGAGTACAAACGAGTCTGAGCAGCTCTTCTCCCCTATTTGGTCTTGCGTCGGATAGGGTTTGCCGAACGCCCGGCTCTCGCCGGCGCCGGTGGTCTCTTACACCACCATTTCACCCTTACCCCGCGATCGCTCGCGTGGCGGTATCTTTCTGTTGCACTATCCGTCGGATCGCTCCGCCCTCCGGTTAGGAGGTATCCTGCTCAGTGACGCTCGGACTTTCCTCGCCCCGCCCGAAAGCGGGACGCGACTGCTGAGCCTGCTCTTGAATCTATGAACAGCAACTATCTCTCAAATCTATGAACCGCCCCGCTCGGGCCGGTCGGTCAGTACATCGTCCGGTAGTTCGGGGCTTCCTTCATGATTGTGACGTCATGAGGGTGGCTTTCGCGCAAACCAGCCGTCGTCACCCGGACAAAAACTGACTTGGTGCGCAAAGCCTCGACATTGGCCGCTCCCGCTAGCCCCATCCCGGAGCGAATCCCGCCAACCAGTTGGAATACGAGGTCGGAGAGCTTTCCTTTGTAGGGGACGCGCCCCTCAATGCCCTCCGGAACCAGCTTGTTCATGTCAGACTGGTCTTCCTGGAAGTAGCGGTCCTTGGCGCCGTCCTTCATGGCGCCGATCGACCCCATCCCACGATACACCTTAAAACTCCGCCCTTCAAGCAGAATTGTCTCGCCTGGCGACTCATGTGTACCGGCCAGAAGCGAGCCGACCATGATACAGTGCGCCCCGGCCGCCAGGGCCTTGACGATATCACCCGAGTAACGAATCCCGCCGTCGGCGATGATCGGCACGTCGTTCTTGGCGCCCTCTTCGACGGCATCCATGATCGCGGTGATCTGCGGAACGCCGCCGCCGGTAATCACCCGGGTCGTGCAAATCGCGCCCGGTCCGATCCCCACCTTGACCGCATCGGCACCGGCATCGATCAACGCCTTGGCGCCCTCGCGGGTTGCAACATTTCCTGCTATCAAGTCGACTTTGTCGAAGCGCTTGCGCAATACCCGCGCCGCTTCCATCACCTTGGCGCTGTGCCCGTGCGAGCTGTCGAGGCAGAGCACGTCGACTCCGGCCTCGACCACGGCTTCGGCCCGGGCGAGCATGTCGCTGCCGACACCGATTGCCGCACCGACGCGAAGACGTCCGCCATTGTCTTTGCAGGCGTTCGGGTAGCGCAGTTTCTTCATGATATCTTTGAAGGTGATCATCCCCTTGAGGTTCATATGCTCGTCAACAATCGGCAACTTCTCGATCCGGTGTTGATGCAAAACTTCGCGCGCCTGTTCCGGGGTCGTTCCTTCCGGCACCGTCACCAGCCGCTCCTTGGTCATGACATCGGCGATCCTGGTGTCGGGCGAGGGATGGAAGCGCAGGTCGCGATTGGTCAATATTCCCACCAACCGGCTGTTCTCGACCACGGGAATCCCCGAAATCGAATAGCGCGTCATCAAAGTCGTGGCGTCGGCGACAGTCTGGTTTGGACCGACGGTGATCGGATTAACGATCATCCCCGCCTCAGAGCGCTTCACCTTGTCGATCTCCTCCGCCTGCCGCGCAATCGAGAGATTCTTGTGGATGATCCCGATCCCGCCCTCCCGGGAGAGCGAAATCGCCAACTCCGATTCCGTAACAGTATCCATCGCCGCCGATACCAATGGGATGTTCAGGCGGATATTGCGGCTGAGACGCGTCGAAACATCGACTTCACGCGGATGCACTTCGGCATAGCCGGGCACCAGCAAGACATCATCAAAGGTCAGACCGATCTTTTCCAGAATGCGCGCCATGGCTCTAATCGTCGCCTTCCCAAATCAGGATGCGGCCGCAGGAAGCGCAGGTTTGGATTGAGTCGCCCTTCTTGATCAGTTGGATTTTCTGCGGTGGCTGCGATTTGTAGCACTCGCCGCAGGCGCCGCGCCGTAGCCGGACGACGACGTCGCCGCCCTTGCCCTTGCGCACGCGCTCGTATATCGCCATGATATTCTTCGGCACCTTGTGCTTCAAGTGACCGCGCTGGGCTTCTTTCTCGTCGACCTTGCCCTGCACAGAATCCATTTGGATTTGGAGCTCCTGCAGGCGGACGGTATTGTCCTTCTTGGCCGCGACGGCCTTCTCTTCCAGCGCCGCGACCTGGTTTTTCAGTTCGTCGATCTCGGACATCAGCGCCAGCGATTTTTCCTCATCGGCGGCAATCTGCGCTTTGGCCCCGTCGATCTGCACCACCAGGGCGTCATATTCCTTGTTGGTCTTGATCGTGAGCATCTGCTCCTGGTACTTCTCAACGTGCTCCTTGTTCTCGCCGACGCGCAATTCGACATCTTTCAGTTCGATCTGCGCGGCCAGCAGCCGGTCCTTTTTGGCTTTCAACTCGGCATTCAACGCCTCGATTTCAAGCTCGAGTTGGCGCATCATGTCGGGTAGAAACTCGCGGGAGCGCTCCAGCTCGCCGATCCAGTAGTCGACCTCCTGGAGTTCCTTCAATAATCTCAAGTCTTCAAGCATGTGTGTCACGCCCTCCGGGACGGGCAAGTTCGGACAGGTAAAAGAAAACGCACTGACGGGTCAGTGCGTTTTCGCTGTGATCTCTTGTTCGGTTGACGGCATTGGCTTTGTTATGGCCCGCAATCCTCACGGGATTACTTCTCCTCGCATATGGTGGGCAATACTGGACTTGAACCAGTGACCTTTCGGATGTGAACCGAACGCTCTAACCA
The DNA here is from genome assembly GCA_964576925.1 of uncultured Ignavibacteria bacterium. Taxonomy (GTDB): domain Bacteria; phylum Zixibacteria; class MSB-5A5; order CAIYYT01; family CAIYYT01; genus JADJGC01. The sequence goes on from CAZNWJ010000012.1 coordinate 22,136, forward strand.
ACTGAGCTAATTGCCCGCGCTCGTTACAATGGGCCCACCAGGGCTCGAACCTGGGACCCACTGATTATGAGTCAGTTGCTCTAACCGACTGAGCTATGGGCCCTCAGTGCGTTAGCCAAAGATTATAAGGACGTGCGTTTGCGATGTCAAGGCAAAATGCTGCTTATCTTGCGTGCCCTGCTCTACCGCAACTTAATTGCAGCGCCACCGCGAAAAACTTGTGCAACCTGAACAAACATTTCCATATACTCTAACGTCACTCTTTTAGAATCGGACAATTTCATAGCCACCGAGCGGTCTTCCCGGGGTCCAACAGCCGGGTGGGCTGGCATGCAAATTGACGATTCCCCCGGCGCCCGACCGGTTTACTTTTCCTGCGCCGGATTCGCGACAGATAAACGGTACCACCCTCTCCACAGGAGCCATCATGTCGAGCAAGACAAGCTCTCGTCGCGCCAGTGTGGTTGGTAAGAAGCTGTGGGTCGCCTACCGCCTGCAGTCCCTGACCACAGATCGATTCATCAAAATCACGAACAAAATCTTGAAAGGAGAACACGGATTGGTGAAGCTGCCGACCGGGCAGCCGAGCATCACTGTTGCCATCGACGAATAGTCACTTCGCCCGCTCTTTTCGTGGTTGATTCTATCGGCCGAAGGAGATTCCCAGCGCCTCTGCGGTGCGCACTCCATCGCCTTCCGGATTGACCGCCTTGAACCCGCCGATTGCGTCTGCGATCGGGATACTCATCATATTCCCCCCGCGATAGCAAACCATCTCGCCGAATTTTCCCTGCGCCACCAGGTCAACGGCAGTCTTGCCGAGTCTCGTACTCAAGTACCGGTCAAATGGACACGGTTGTCCGCCGCGCTGCAAATGCCCCAGCACCGTCGCTCGTGTCTCCATGCCGGTGCGCGCTTCAATGTCTTTCGCGACCTTTAACCCGACACCGCCCAGCTTCTCGTGAATCGTGCCCTTCATTTCGGGATTGAGCAAGATCACGTCGCCGTCCTTCGGCTTAGCGCCCTCTGCTACCACCACGATCGAGAAGTTAGAGCCGCGACTGCGGCGGCGGAGTATTTTATCGCAGACAATTTCCATGTCGTAAGGTATCTCAGGAATCAAAATCACATCCGCGCCGCCGGCGACACCCGATTCCAGCGCGATCCAGCCGACATTGCGACCCATCACCTCCAGCACCATGCAGCGGTGATGGCTGGCAGCGGTCGTATGCAACTTGTCGATCGCTTCGGTCGCGGTCACAACAGCGGTTGCGAAGCCGAATGTCACTTCCGTTGCCTGCAAATCGTTGTCGATCGTCTTCGGTACGCCGATCACCTTGATGCCGTATTTGTCCATAAACATCTTGGACACGGTCATCGTCCCGTCACCGCCGATCACAATCAAGGCATCCAGACCGAGCCCCTTGATCGTCTCATACACGCGGTCGGAACGATCAACTATCTTCTTTTCGCCGCCCTCTTTGACCGGCCATTCAAAGGGGTTGCCGCGATTGGAAGAACCCAGAATCGTTCCCCCCTGGGGCAGGATCCCGCGTACTGACTGCGGCGTCAGATTGATATAGCGTTCGTCCATCAGTCCTTCGAAGCCGTCGAGGAAACCGACGCAGATCCAGCCGTATTGATAGCTGGCATTGAGCACGGCCGCGCGGATAACGGCGTTCAGTCCCGGGCAGTCGCCGCCGCCGGTCAGGATTCCGATCGTCTTGATATGTTCAGTCATTTGTTTCTCAGTGCCTTGCGGTATTCATATACCTTATCGATTACTTGTAGTATCTCTTCGGCACTCAGGTCGTAATCTTTGCCGATTTCCGCCATAATATTCGTCTTCGCGGTATTCAATTCGTAAGTCGTCAGATTCGGCGCCAGAGCCCAGCGGGCCTTGGCGTAACGAGCATAGATCACATTTTCCATTTCGCTGGGGGCGCTCGGAAGCGGTTTCTCTTCAACTTCAGCCGCCGATTTTACTCCACTCTTCTCAGGCATTGACGATGCGCTTGTCGTTCCCTGTGCCGGAGTTACCGCCGGTTTTTCAATTGGCTTTGGTTTAGCGACGATCGATTCGACACTGACCGTATCCTCGGGCGCGCCGGTACGAATTCGCTGTTCGAGGCTGTCAAGGCGGGCGAGGAAATGCTGCTGCTGTTCGGAGAGTTTTTCGCCGACTTCCTCACGCAAGTCAGCCAGGTCGCCCTTGGTGACCGGTCCGTTGATGGCTGATTTGGTATCGGTCTCCAACTTCGTCAAATAACTCTGTGTGAACGTAAAGGCGAGAATCAGGACAACAAGTCCGGCGGCAAAGAGAATGTATGGCTTTTTCATATCGGCACCTTTCCTATGGTGGAAAGGTGGAGAGGGAGGTTCGGAGTGTCAACTAAAAGAAGGATGTTGTCAGCACAGCCGCACTGCCTCTTGGCAAGACCTGCGGCCGTGCGACCTAACGCGATTATCTTCAAACTTGCGGTCGGTCGAGCCTACTTCCCTGGCCCGACCATCTTCTCCGGCTTCACCCACTGGTCGAATTGCTCGGCGGTGAGCAGGCCGAGTTCGATGGCGGTTTCTTTCAGGTTCTTGCCTTCCTTGTGTGCTTTCTTGGCGATCTTGGCGGCATTGTCGTAGCCGATATGCGGATTCAGGGCCGTTACCAGCATCAGAGAACGCTCCATCAATGACTTGATATTGTCGGTATTCGCGGTAATCCCGACGGCGCAATGCTCGTCAAACGATTCGCAGGCGTCAGCCAAAAGGCGGATTGACTGCAGCAGGTTGAAGATGATTACCGGCTTGAAGACGTTCAACTCGAAGTTGCCCGAAGCGCCGCCGATGTTGATCGCGACATCGTTGCCCAGCACCTGCGCGCAGACCATGGTCATCGCTTCCGACTGTGTCGGATTCACCTTGCCCGGCATAATCGAAGAGCCTGGCTCGTTCTCCGGAATTGCGATTTCGCCCAGGCCGGAACGCGGTCCGGAGGCCAGCCAGCGAACATCGTTGGCGATTTTCATTAGCGAACACGCAAGTGTCTTCATTGCCCCGGAGCATTCGACGCAGGCATCGTGCGTAGCAAGCGCCTCAAACTTGTTGGGAGCGGTCACAAACGGCAATTTGGTCAGATCGGCGATCGCCTTGGCCGAGCGCACGGCGAATTCAGGATGGGTATTCAATCCCGTGCCGACAGCCGTACCTCCGAGCGCGAGCTCGTACATGCGCGGCAGGCAGGCATTGATACGAGCCAAGCCGTTGGTGAGCGCCTGCGCATAGCCGGAAAACTCCTGTCCTAAAGTCAACGGGACGGCGTCCATCAGGTGCGTGCGCCCGATCTTGATGATGCCATCGAATTCTCTCGATTTCTTCGCCAGCGTGTCGCGCAGACGGGTGACCATGGGGATCAACCGGCGATGGATTTCTTCGACGGCGGCGATGTGCATCGCGGTCGGGAAAGTATCATTCGAGGACTGCGCCTTGTTGACATCGTCGTTGGGGTGAATCGGTTTTTTCGACCCGATCACGCCGCCCGCCAGTTCGATCGCGCGGTTGGAGATCACTTCGTTGGCGTTCATGTTGGTCTGCGTGCCGGAACCGGTTTGCCACACCACCAGTGGAAAGTGCTCATCGAGCTTACCGGAGATTACCTCGTCCGCCGCTTTGATGATCAGGTCAGCTTTCTCAGCCGGTAGTGTGCCGAGGTCTTTATTGACCATCGCGGCGGCTTTCTTGAGAATGCCGAGCGCGCGGATCAACTCACGCGGAAAGCGGTCGCCGCCGATTTTGAAATTCATTAATGACCGCGCGGTTTGCGCGCCGTAGTACTTGTCGCTCGGAACCTGGATTTCCCCCATCGTGTCGGTTTCTATGCGATGACTCATCGATCCTCCCGATAAATAAAGACAATCTGGGAGAGATTATAATCAGTGCGGATTCAAAGGTCAAAGCAGATTGCGTGGGATCGCCTGAGTATCAAGACACCCTCACCCCCAGCCCCTCTCCCAGATTGGAGAGGGGAGACAGGGGTGAGGGCGTACTTCATGCCTCTTAGATTGCTTCGTCGCGATTAGCGTCGGCGGAATAACTGGAAACTCGTTCGCTCCTCGAAATGACAGCCGCCCGAAAAGAGACTGCTTGAAAATCACGGCAATCTGTGAGTTAACGACACAACCCCCTGGCCCCCTTTGTTAAGGGGGAATGACGGATTTTCACAGCGTCTCTGCAGCCGACGGATTCTCAACTGTGAATGAAAGCGGTTTCTATTTCGGGAGAATGGGGAGTTAGAACCGTGGGTGTTATTCTGAATTCATCTCACGTTGCCGGCAGGGCGGACAAGTTGCCTCGGTTCTTGATTTCGCGCGATGTCTATTGACGAATTCGTGGTCATCAAATCAACAGCGCGAAGTAGTGAACCGACGTCAGACTATTTCACGGTGATCGGAGTGGCTATTCCCACTCTATCGTTGCCGGCGGTTTGGAGGAGATATCGTAAACCACGCGATTAACGCCACGGACATTGTTTATAATCAAATTCGAGGCCTCCCCCAACACATCGTGCGGAATCTTCGCCCAGTCCGCGGTCATGCCGTCCAATGAGGTCACCGCCCGTAAGGCAACGGTATATTCGTAAGTCCGCTCATCCCCCATCACGCCGACTGACTTCACCGGCAGAAGCACCGAAAACGCCTGCCAGATCTCGTCGTAGAGATCACGTTTGCGCAACAGATCGATGAAGACTTTATCAACTTTGCGCAAAATCGCCAGCCGTTCCGGCGTGATTTCACCGAGAACGCGCACCGCCAATCCCGGCCCCGGGAACGGATGCCGCCACAACAGGTGATGCGGCAGCCCCAGCTTCTCGCCGATTTCGCGCACTTCGTCCTTGAACAATTCCCGCAGCGGCTCCACCAACTTCAGATGCATTCGCTCCGGCAGTCCGCCGACATTGTGGTGCGACTTGATCGTAACCGACGGCCCTTTGAACGACACCGATTCGATCACATCGGGATAAAGCGTTCCCTGCGCCAAATACTTGATATCGCCAAAGTGCTTCGCTTCCGCCTCAAAAACCTCGATGAAGATGCGGCCAATGATTTTGCGCTTCTGCTCCGGATCGGTTACGCCTGCCAGTTCCTTCAAGAACTGCGGCCCCGCATCGACGCGTTTAACATGTAGATTCAAGTGTTCGAGGGCGTCGAGTACATCGTTCTCTTCATTCTGCCGCAGCAGACCGTTGTCGACGAAGATCCCGATCAGGTTTCCGCCGATCGCGCGCGCCAAGAGCAACCCGCAGACCGCCGAATCGACACCGCCGGAAATTCCCAATATGACCTTGTCCTCACCCACCTGCCGCCGAATCTCAGCCACGGAGCGGTCAATAAACGACTGCATCGTCCAATCGCCCTTTGCGCGACAAATCTCGAACACGAAATTGTGCAGCAGGTGCTTGCCCTGCACCGTATGCACGACTTCGGGATGAAATTGGACACAGTAGGTTCGAGCCGAATCGCTTTCCATCGCGGCGATTGCCACGTCGCTGGTCGAAGCCACCACGTCAAATCCCTTCGGTGGTTTCACGATGGTGTCGCCGTGACTCATCCAAACCGTCGATTGCTCAACGCTTCCCTTGAACAACGTCGAGTTGAGATCGGCCTTCACCGTTGCCCGTCCATATTCGCGTGATTCGCTCTTGCGCAAATCGCCGCCATTGATCTTGGCGATCAATTGCATGCCGTAGCAAATACCCAGTATCGGCGTTCCCATCTCCAGGAATCGCCGGTCCACATCGGGAGAATCCGGATCAAGCACCGAAGCCGGTCCGCCGGAGAGGATAACGCCGATGATGTTTTCGCCGTCAAAGCGCTCAAACGGCGTTGTGCAGGGATGAATCTCGCAGAACACATGCATCTCGCGGACGCGGCGGGCGATCAGTTGCGTGAATTGCGAACCGAAGTCAAGTATCAGGATCATTTCGCTGCCGCGTGCCGTCATTGCCAGTTCTCCTCTTTCCTGACCAATTCCCGCTTCCAATCGGCGTCATCGGTATCGGGGTGGTCGATGTTGTAATGCAGTCCGCGCGATTCTTTGCGTTCAATCGCGAAGTCGATGATCAGGCGCGCCACGGTCGCCAGGTTGCGCAGTTCAATCGCCTCATAGCTCCAGGCGCGCGTCATGAAGTAGTCCTCAATGTCTTTTACGAGAATATTGACGCGTTCGCGGGCGCGCTTCAAGCGATAATCCGAGCGCACGACACCCACGTAGTCCCACATCAGGTTCAGAAGCTCGTTGCGGTCGTGCAGCAACAAGACCCGCTCACGGCGTTTGAGGCGCTCACCAACGCCGTTCTTTGGGCGGGTCTGAATGCTGTCGTCCATGAAGGCGCTGATATCCTCGACCTGGGCTACTTGTGCCGCCAGGTCGGCGCAGGCGACGGCCTCGAGCAGCGAGTTCGAGGCCAGGCGATTTGCGCCATGCATACCCGTCATCGCCACCTCACCGCAGGCAAAGAGATTCTTGATGTCGGTTCGACCTTCCAGATCGGTACACACGCCGCCGCACATGTAGTGCGCCGCCGGCACCACCGGAATGCGTTCCTTAGTGATGTCGATTCCGTTCTTATTGCAGTTGTAATAGATGTTGGGAAATCGCTTTAGAATCGTCTCGTGGCCGAGATGCGTGACGTCGAGGTAGACGCAGGGATCACCGGAGGCTTTCAATTCCGAGTCAATCGCGCGCGCCACGACATCGCGCGGAGCCAGTTCCGCCGACTCGTGATACTTGTGCATAAACCGCACGCCGCCAGCCGTAAGCAGAATTCCGCCTTCGCCGCGCACCGCTTCGGAAATCAAGAACGAGGACCCGCCCGGAAGATAAAGCGTCGTCGGGTGGAACTGAATAAACTCCATATTCGATACTGCTGCACCTGCGCGATAAGCCATCGCCACGCCGTCGCCGGTGGCAATCGGAGGATTCGAAGTGTGCTTATAGACCACCCCCGCTCCGCCGGTGGCAAGCATGACGCAGCCGGCATAGAAATACTTCGCGTGCAGCTCCCGGCTGTCGAGGCAGATTGCACCGATGCACTGCTTGCCCGATTCGGTCTTTACGGTAATCAAGTCCACCGCGATTTGATTCTCGAAGATCTGCACGTTACCGGTGTCGTGGATAGCGCGCAGCAGCGCCTTCTCGATTTCGCGTCCCGTGGCATCGGCGGCGTGCACGACGCGGCGTGCCGAGTGTCCGCCTTCGCGAGACAGGTGCAGATGCTCTTCCGACGGCGAGACTTCATCGTGGCTGAACTGCACACCGATACTGATCAGTTCCTGAATGCATTTCGGACCCGCTTTGACAATCCGCTCAACGACGTCGCGCCGCGACAACCCGGCGCCGGCGTTAAGCGTATCGGCGACGTGCGCCTCAAAACTGTCGGCCGGAGAGATCACGGCAGCTATTCCCCCCTGCGCGTAGTTGGTGTTGGAGTCCATCTTGCGCTTCTTGGTGACTACCGCAACCGTCCCCTTGCCTGCCACTTTGAGCGCGTAGGAAAGTCCGGCAATACCGGAACCGATAACTAAGAAATCAAACTTGAGCAGAAACGCACCTCGCCACGATGCCCCAGAATATATCAGATCGCTCCGCAAACTCAAGGCCGATTTCGACCACCCCGCACTCTCCCGGCCTAAAAGCTTCAGCAGGCAATCTGGCAGCGTCTTTTTCCGTCATCAGCAGCAGGTCGATCTTCTTGTCCGTCAACATCGAGCGAAGCACTTCAGTTTGACTTCCAGTGAACGGATGATGATCTGGAAAGATCGAATGGCCGAAAATTCCTCCCCCGGAGAAGTGTACCAGGCTCGAGAATGCGTACGGATTACCGATTCCGGAGAACAACCAGAGCCGCTTTGACTCCCAGACTACTGGTTGCCGGGTAACGAAGTCTGAGACAGATGCGATTTGAGTCCTGAGTCTGAAGATTGACTCCTTCGCGACGAAAGACTCGATGCGCCTTTGCAGCTTCTGCAGTAAATCCAGGGGCACATCCTCAGTTCTCGTCAGCAAAACAACGTCCGCAAAGCGAAGCGCTGAGATCGGTTCGCGCAGCGGCCCGGATGGAAGCAGCATCCCATTGCCAAACTCCGCTCCCGCGTCAATCGCAACAATATCCAGATCACGCTTGAGCCGAAGATGCTGAAAACCGTCATCGAGGATCAGGCAGTCAACGCCGTAGTCGCTGACTAACCGCCGGGCATTTGCAGAACGATCCCGGCCTACGCCAAAGATACATCGGGGCAACTTGGCTGCCATCATCGCAACTTCGTCCCCTACTTTATCGAGATTGGCTTGAGTTGCTGTCTCGGCCTCAAAGACGATTCCGCGCGACTCTGCCTTCGAACGATAGCCGCGCGACAAGATGCCTACTCGCTTCCCCTGCGCAGTCAGCGCTTCCGCGATCATCATCACGATCGGCGTCTTGCCTGTACCGCCGGTCGTCAAATTTCCAATCGAGATAGTGGGGCACTCCGGCGCCGCACCTTTCAGCGATCCGGCTCGATACGAGCTTCGACGCACCTTGACCACGAGTCCATATATCAGTGACACCGGCCACAGCAACAGGCGTACCAGACTCAGATCGAGACGCCGTCTCGTACCATAGTGCAAGCGCCGAATAAATTCACTCATGATCAGTTCTCGGTGATCGCCAGGATCTTCGAGACGTACTCGTCAAGCACGTGCGAACTGCGCGTTCGCAATTGCTCGGCGCGTTGCCCGTATTCGCTGCGAAGCTGGCCGTTACTGAGAAGCTCCGCGATCCTGCCCGCAAGATCCTCACTGCCGTCCACCACATATCCCATGGCGTGCTCCTGCAACAACTCGTGCCCACGGTGCTGCTGAAAATAGTGCGGACCGTAGAGCACCGGACACCCCGCCAGTGCCGGCTCCAACAGATTGTGCCCGCCGATCTCTGCGAAGGTCCCGCCCACGACCGCGATCGTCGCTCGATGGTACAGGGCATTCAACAGACCAATCGCGTCGACAACGAGCATCTCGTCTGAGGCCTCAAGTTCGTTTGCAGACCACAATCTCGTCGAAAACCCTGATGTCGAGGTCACACCCAGTACCTCGTTCAATCGTTCCAAATGTCGCGGTACGATTACCAATCGAAGGTCGCTAAACTGCGTGCGCAGAGCCCTGAAAGCCTCGATGAGGATCAATTCCTCACCAGGCCGCGTCGAACCTCCCACGATCAGTCGCCTGCCCGACCACGCGCGCAATCCCTGGTCTACTTCGGACTGCAACTTCGCATCCGGCGCAACATAATCTTCCTTAATCGAACCGACGGCCTCCACAATCTCGGCAGGTGCACCAAGCGCGATGATACGCTCGGCATCAAGCGGACTCTGCATCCACAATCCGCGGCAACGCTTAAGAAGCGGCGCAAACACCGACTTGAGCCCCTGGTAGCGGCCAAAGGACTTCTCGGAGATTCGACCCGACACTTGCACCACCGGCAATCCCAGCTGATGCGCACCGGCCATCAATGTTGGCCATAACTCCGTTTCGATTAGGATCACCGCGCGCGGCTTGAAGTGCGCCAGATAGCGATTCGTAGCCAGCGAGATGTCAAACGGGTGGTAGCAGACAAAATCGGGCCGCTCCGCAGTGCTCTCGGCGTGTCGTTTCCCCGTGGGAGTCGTGACTGTCAGGAGCACGCTCGCCCCCGATCGCGCCTTGAGCCGTGCTGCAAGCTTAAGGGCAATGACAACTTCGCCTACCGACGAGGCCACGAGCCAGTGAGGAGCCCCTTTCTCCGGACTGAGATTCGGTAATCCGAATCCGAGTCGTTCTTCGTCCTTGGAGCGAGCGAACACCCCCCTGAGCAGCGCAACCAGTGCCAAGGGCGCGGCATAGGCCCAGGTGAAGCACATGTAGAGGAATCTCATGACAGCACGGCCTCGGCTATCAACTGGGCCGCGCGCGCGCTGGCGCCCGGTGCTCCCAGTCGTTCGCGCACTCCGGCGAGCCCGGATGCGATTTGCGCTTCTTCGGCGGGATTGCCGATGACCCGTCGGCAGAATGCGGCGAGGTTTGCTGCCGTCATCTGGTGCTGAATATACTCCGGCACGACCGTCTTTCCTGCGACGATGTTTACCAGCCCGACATTGGACAACCGGATCACGCGCCTGGCAATCTGGTACGTTACCCAGCCGGTTCTGTACACCACGCAAAACGGCCGCCCGCACAGCGCGGCCTCCAGCGTCGCCGTCCCCGACGACACGATCGATACGGTTGCCGAAGCCAGCATCTCGTAGCGCTCCGTCTCGACTCGGAGCGGCTTAACACCTGTCAATTCTTCAGGCAGCGTGTATAGCTCTGAACGCAACTCCCTTCGCACGGCGGTCGCAGCCACGAGCGTGGGATACTCTCCCTGAAGCTGCTTGATTGCCTCCAGCATGATCGGATAGTGCTTTGACACTTCAGTCTCGCGCGATCCCGGCAACAGCGCAATGACCGGCACGTTCGAACCGATCCCGTGAGCTGTCCGAAACTTCCCCGATTCCGTCGTTGTCTCAATATGATCGAGCAGCGGATGCCCGACAAATTCGCAGCGAACGCGCGCCGGATCAAACAGCTCTTTCTCAAACGGCAATATCGAGAGGAGCAGGTCGACGCGCTCTTCGATTTTTTTGATCCGTCCCGGCTTCCAGGCCCACACCTGCGGCACGATGTAGTAGACTACCGGGATCGAACGCCGCTTCAATTCCTCGGCAAGCCGGAGATTCAGTCCTGGATAATCGACCAGGATTGCGCAGTCGGGTCGTTCACGCTCTATCGCAGCCACGCAGTCATGGAATACCCGGCGAAAATGCGGCAGTCGTTTGGCTACTTCCCAGAACCCGGCGACGGCCAGGTCACGCAAGTCGTAGATCAGCTCGACGCCGCGTGCCCGCAGCAATTCGCCGCCGAGGCCGAATAATCTGCATCCGGGAATGATCTTGTTGAGTTCGTCGATCAACGCGGCGGCATGAAGATCGCCTGAGGCTTCCCCTGCGGCTATGAAGATCCTTTTCATGAAAAGACGCGGTTCAGGTGTTCCAGCGCTGTCGCTTCGATCTGTTTCGCCAGTTTCAGCGCCGCCGTTGCTTCAGGGCCGCCAATTCGCACCGGCTGGTCACCCAGAACCGAATCTACAAACGAAGAAATCTCCGCCGTCAGCATGTCGTAGTCGCCGTAGGTCAGTTGCCGGAAGAGAATCCGCCGCCCGGTCGGCTCGTGCTGGAGCATCGGGAAATATCCTTCGCGCGGTACTGCCTCGTTGAGTGGCGCCAGCACGAAGTGTTCGCCCGACTTCTTTAGCATATCAACCGAAAGATAGTTGTCTTTGGCAAAGAACCGCAGCTTGCGCATCTTTTGCACGGAAATTCGCGAGGCCGTCAAGTTCGCCACCGTGCCGTTTTCGAATTCGATCCGGGCATTCGCGATATCCGGCATCTCGCTAATGACTGCGACGGCCGAGGCGCGCACCTCCTTGACCGGCGATTGCACGACGCTCAGGATCAGGTCAAGATCGTGAATCATCAGCTCGAGGATCACCGCCACGCCCAGTCCGCGCGCGCTAAACTGCGAGAGCCGGTGCCCCTCGACAAAGCGGGGCTTTTCGGCGAGCGCACCAAATGCTGCTGCCGCCGGATTAAATCGCTCGATGTGACCGACCTGGAGTTTGAGCCGAAGACTCTCCGCCAATGCCGTCATCTCCTCGGCTTCGGCAACCGTCGCCGCGATCGGCTTCTCGACCAAAACATGCTTGCCCGCTCGCAGCGCGCGCAGAGTCTCCTGGTGGTGCACCTCAGTCGGTACCACGATCGAGACGGCGTCGACCCGATCCAACAATTGCTCGATCGACGTGCAGGCGAGGCAGCCGTTCTGTTCCGCAGTAGCGTTGGTCTTGTCGGGGAGGATGTCGAAGACGCCGGTCAGTTCAGCGCGCGGCACGGCACGCAGCTTTTCAGCGTGGAATCGGCCAAGGTGGCCACATCCGACAACGCCGTACCTGAGTTTCCCGGCCATGCCTGCCTACTTGGCAATGCCGCGTTCGGATGATTCGATGAAGTTGACGAGGTGCGCCACTTCGCGCGTCTGCTCAACCTCGCTCTTGACTCGTTCCAGAGCTTGCGTTGTGTTCAGCTTGGAGCGGAAAATAATGCGAAAGGCTTTTTCCAGGGCAGCGATCGCCTCGGTAGGAAAGTTCCGGCGTGTCAGCCCGACGTGATTGACTCCCAGGATCTTGTCGGCGTGGAGCGCATACGGGCAGATATCCATCGGTACCCGAAAGCCGCCGCCGACCATCGCGTGCGCGCCGATCTTGACAAACTGATGCACCGGCACCATCCCGCCGACTATCGCCCACTCTTCGATCTCGACATGACCCGCCAGGTTGACCGAGTTCGACATGATCACGTGATCGCCCAGAATGCAGTCGTGCGCAACGTGCGAGTACGCCATCAGCAGGCAATTGGCGCCGACCGTCGTCGTTCCCCGGTGCCGCGTACCGCGATTCAGCGTTGCGTATTCGCGGATGACCGTATGATCCCCGATCGTGAGTGTCGTCGGTTCGCCGCCGAATTTCAAATCCTGGGGAACTGTGCCGACCACCGCCCCGTGATGAATCCTGACTTCGCGGCCAATCCGCGCGCCGGAGGCAATCAGCGCATGCGAGCCGATCGTGGTGCCGTCACCGACCACGACGTCGGCTTCGATCACCGCAAACGGACCGACGGTGACGTTCGCCCCCAGTTCAGCGCGTGACGAAATACATGCCGTCGGATGAATTTGGGGTTCGCTCATCGATCAACTACTGCCGCCATCATTTCCGCTTCACAGACCAGCTGCTCGCCGACGAACGCCTGCCCGGTCATCTTGCAGGTCGAACGTCGGAAAGATATCATTTTCAGCTCAAAGCGCAACTGGTCGCCGGGAAGCACCGGTTTGCGGAAGCGCACGCCGTCGATCCCCATGAAGTACGCCACCTTCTTGTCGGCGTCGGCAACCGTGTTGAGCAGCAAGAAACCGCCCGCCTGCGCCATCGCCTCCACGATCAACACGCCCGGCATAATTGGATGCCCCGGGAAATGGCCATTGAAAAACGGCTCGTTAATCGTCACGTTTTTGATCGCCGTCACCGATTGCTCCGGCACCAGGTCAATGATCCGGTCGATCAGCAAGAATGGATAGCGGTGCGGCATCACCTTCATAATGGCATTGATATCGAGCACGTAGTCGCCGGTGCTATGGCCCGTGTATTTCTTGCGCAATTGCTTCTTCTGGAACATCGAGCGCAACTTGCGCGCCAGCGCAACGTTCGCCGCGTGACCCGAGCGCGCCGCCAGTACGTGACCCTTAATCGGCGCACCGATCAAGAACAAATCGCCGATCAGGTCGACCGCCTTGTGCCGCACCGGTTCATTGTAGAATCGCAACTGCTTGTCATTAAGAATGCCGGTTTTGCCTATCGTCACATCGCCATCAAGACCAAAAAGTCGTTTGAGCCGGTCGACTTCATTCTGGTCGATATCATGATCGCAGATGACAATCGCCGAGTCGAGCCTGCCGCCGCGAATGATCCCCTTCTCCTTGAGCATCTCCACTTCGGACAAAAAGCAAAACGTCCGCGCCGGGGCAAACTCGGTGACAAACTCTTCCTCCAGGCTGACCAGCGAGGTGTACTGCGTCCCGAGCGCCGGGTTTCGGTAATCGACCATGAACGTGATGCGAAACTCGTCGCTGGGCACCACCACGATGTCTACCCCGCGATCCTTCTCGCTGTAGCTGACGTGGGTGTCAATTTCGAAGTAATTCTTCGGCTGTCCCTGTGCGACAATGCCGCCCTTCTGCAAGATCTCCACGAACGGGATTGCGGAACCGTCGAACACCGGCGGCTCAATGTTATCCAGCTCGATAATTAGATTGTCGATTTGCAGCCCGGCGACAGCCGCCAGGACGTGCTCGACCGTGTGAACTCGCGCTTCCCCCTTCTGCAATACCGTGCCGCGCTCCAGCCCGACCACATGGTCAATGTCGGCCGGAACCTCCGGCGAACCGGGTAGGTCGACGCGCACGAACCGCACACCGCTGCCAACTTCGGCGGGTCGGAAGGTAATCGTCGCCTGACAGCCCGTGTGTAGCCCGACCCCCGAGCCGCTGCTGGGCTGTTGTATCGTTTGTTGTTCGACAATCATCGACTGTAGTCCTCCCGCGTCTGCCGTAATAGGGCGGCAAAGTAGCACAGTCGCTGGCGATTTTCAACTGAAATATAGGTCGGATTCGGCCAGGTTCACGGCCGCGGACGGCAGACCAGGTAGGGACGCAGCTTCTGAAGATTCTTCGGCCCGATGCCGTTGACGGCGATCAGTTGTCCGACCGAATCAAACGGGCCGTTTTTATCGCGAAAGTCGATGATGCGGCGACTCAGGCTCTCGCCGATGAAGGGCAACAGCCGAAGACTCTCGGCGGGAGCGGTGTTGATGTCCAATTGCAGCGGCCGCGACGCCGCGATCCCGGCACTCGTTGGCTTTGGAGCCGGTGACGATTGTCCTTGCCCGGCGTCGCTTGAGGTCAGGGCCGGCGCTTCCAGCGCTTCAAAGATCAGCCGTGGCGGCAAGCTCTGACGCGAATGCTCGTATACCATTAACCCCCCGCCGACCAGGGTGACGGCCAGCAGGATGCAAAGGGCGATCGTCTCACCTTTTGTGAATGCAAACACCTCTTTGATGCCCGATAACACTTAGAACCTGATTTCCACCCAGAATTGCAGTTCGCGCACATGCCGGTCGCCGGTGCCGCTCAGATCTTTGGCGTCGGTCCAGCGCGCCGTCATGCCGCCCTTGATATTCGTCGAGAAATTGTAACTCGCCGACGGCGAAACGGTGAACTCGCTTCGTTCAGACGTAATCGGGTTGTAGCCGGGCTGGTCGATGACATTGGGGCTGTGATTCTCCGTCCGCGAGTAGCGCCGGCTGACGTCGACATCGACATTCAGCGTCGACTGGATCTTCATCCGACCAAACAACGGCAGCCACAGGTTCGAGCCGCCGCGGAAAGTATAGGAAGTTCGCACCGATACCGTATTGGAGAAATCGCGGGTGTCGGTCTGCAATCCGCCGTCCTGCGTGGCGCCGTCGCGATACTGCAATTTCTTGGCCGTTCCCTTCCCATAGCTGACCGTCGTGCGCAATCCCTGGGCGAACTTCCAGTCGATTCCCGCGGAAACCAACGGCGACCAGTCGTCGGCTATCGTCTGGCTGCGCCGGAATCCCGTGGAGACGTTCTCCGCGACGTTATCCTTGCGCGAGAACTTCGAATCGAGCGTAAACGACCGCGCAAACAACTTCGGAAACAGCAAGAAATCAAGCTTTCCAAAGCGGAACTGCAGGTCGGGCCAAACCGTCGCTTCGTCGCGGGTCTGTTTGGTCGAGCCATCGCCGATCGAGAACGACCAGGCGACGCCTACCGAGACTCCCAGCGGCAGCCGCACACCCGAACGTGCGCCATAACCGCGTGTCCGCGTATATGAATCCAACTGGTTGGTGCCGAACTGCCCCGCCTGGCGTCGCGCATTCGGCTCGGACGAAAACCCGAGCCGGTACCACCAACTGGGCCGCTCGACGAATCCGTCGAGCGATATCCGCTCGTCCCATTTGTAGGTAACCGCCACCGGGTCAATCTGGTCGGTGAATAACCGCACGAATCGCAGCGGGTATTCATATACCGGGCGGCCGGGCACCTTTTGCTCCTTCACCTCAGGCTTCGCCTTTGAGGTGTCGCTGGAAGCGCCGCGCCGCAGTGAATCGAGATCACCTACCTTGCCCTTGGGTTTTGGCGGCGGCGTGCGTCCGCGTGCCGGGGCACCGCCCTTGTTGCTGCCCAGGAGCTTCTGAATGTTGAGCGTTGCTGAAGCCGTCAGACCGCGCGAGCTGTTGATTCGCCGCGAGGTCGAAGTATCCGCAATCGACGACTGGTCAAAGGTCTCGTCGTGCGTCGAAGAAAAGCCAAACTTGGTGCCGGTGATAAACGGCAGAATGTTGGGCGTGTAGTTCATCGTGAAGGATTCGTTGTACCGCCGTTCCTGCCCCAGTTTGACATCTTTGGGATTGAACGAGAACTTGACGCGCGCCGGATCGCTGATATCGCGGTCGGTATTCATCCGGTAGCTGACGTCGACACCCGTCAGCGGGTTGGCGCCGGTATCAAAAGAGCCCCGCAGCGTGCGCGTATAGCGGTTGGTCCCTACATTGAAGTTGTTTACGCGCTCCTCGGTGACCCGGTTGATCTCGCCGTCAAGGTTGAAACGATTCGGCAGCGGGTTGAATTGCGTTAACGTAACGCGTTTCGGAATCAGCGGCATGCCGCCCAGCCAGGAGAAAATCCCGAGACCGCCTTTGATCGGCGACACCGCCCCGTAACGCCCCTTCGCCGTATATCGCTCGGAATTGTTCACCGGCATCGTCGGCGTTCGCGAGGTCGTCTTGTTGTACGAGAAGCTCGATGTGAACTTGTTCAAGAAGACGGTGTAGAGCGGATGACTGGTCTTTTTGTTCCATCTCTCGCTGATCGTAAAGCCCTGGTTGGTCGTGATGCTCTTTTCGGCCTCAAGGCGATCGCCGGGAACCACGATATCCGATCCCGTGATTAGTCGCGGCGACAGCTCGCTGCGCGACCAGTTGTAAGAGAACGGTATCTGCACGCTCTCGAAGGTTGAGAAAAATTTGTCAAGATTGAAGCTGAACGAATAGCCGTACTGCGTGTTCTGGCTGCCGCTGCCAAGATCGCGCCGGTCGGCCTGCGTCAGCGTCCGGAAGAACTCGTCGGTCTTGGTGTAATTGGCGCTGAAAGAGGCCACGTCGCCAAACGACATCGATCCCTGAATGAACGCGGCCGTGCCTTTGTCGCGCCGCACCTCCGTGCATCGCAACTCGTCAATCCAGATGTTCCCTGTCGCGAGTTCCGTCGCTGCCAGGGAGTCTATATTGGTAATGCCGAGCGCATAGAATTTTACCCGCGTGATTGACGGATTGCCAAATACGCGGTACTTCCCTTCGGCATATTCATTGGTGTCGGGATACTCCGCTTTAAGCTCCTGGAGCTTGAGTTTGATCTGCGTGATCTCTTCGAACGGCAGATCGATCGCCGCCTCGGCATCCCACCCTTCCTTGATCACCGTGCGATACTCGTAATAGTTGTTCTCGTCCGGTCCAAACCGGAAGAAGAACTGCAAATTCTCGCGATCCTGGTCGCCGTGAATCCACATCTGCATTCGGCGGTAACCGCTGAGGTCCTGTTGCTTGAACGGAATCTTCTCCGCCATGCCGCTGTCGCCGGGGGCAAAATTCACGAAGTCGAGACGCAGAGACTGCTCGCGCTCGCGCAGCCCCGTCGTCTTGTCGTAGAATCCTTCAACACCCGGCGGCGGACTATAGATGGCGTCCTCCTCGGTGTTGACTACGGACACTTCAAATCGCGTGTCCTCGGTGCGCATGCGATCAACCGGAAGCAGCGGCAGCGCTTCCCAGGAGTTCTTCGTCAGTTCAAATTCGGCAATTTCGACATAGGCCGTGTCCCGCTCGATGCCGTCAAGCCAGATGCGCACCGACTGAATATTCGCCTTGCTCGCCGAGCCGACGATCTGGTCGAGCACCGTGCTGTCCTGGAACGGTATGCGCATCGTGTACCAACCGTTGCGCTCAGTGCCCTCGACGCGGAACGGGTTGTCTGCCAGATCGACCCGGTAAGAAAAATACGCATTGGCCGAATTGAGCACCAGGCGGCCGTCGTTGTTGAAATCTTCGCTGTCCGGGCGGTTTCCGCGTGCCAGGTCTTCGCGGTTGCCCTCCGTCCCGTTGATCTTTTCGTAATTGTCGCGTTCGCTTGAATCGTACGCCCAATTGTCACCGGCCGGGTCGACGCAGCTCTCGCCCGCCGCCGGACAATTATAATTAGCCGGCGCCGTGCCAGCAGCGCACAGTTCGCATTCCTGGGCGTCGCTCAGACCGTCGAGCCCCCTGTCGGTCGTCTCGTCAACGAAGTTCTTCGACGCATCTTCCGTTTCTTTCAGGCCGTTGCCGTTGAGATCCTCGCTAATCTCGCCCGCGTCGATGTGCAACACCCCGACTTCGCCGCGCATACGGATCTCGATAAAGCGCGTCTTCTCCTGGTTGTAGGCGCTGGGCGAAAGCGGCCGCATAATGCCGCCAAACGACCTGTTCTTCTCACGCCCGTTGGTGTCTCGCGGTACGACACGCAAGATCAGCACATTGGTGCGATTCTCGCCGCCCCGTACTTCGCGCTCATAGATGTCGGTAATCGGTACCTGGTCGTAGGGGTTGTACCAGATCACCCGCGCCGGTGCCGCGCTGTTGGTGTCGAGCTGCTCCGGTAAGGCAATCGGTCCCCAGCCGGATCGCAACACACCCAGGCTATAGCGTTCCTTCGAACCCTCAAAGTCGTCAATTGACGCTTCCCCCTTCACGTTCGGGTTCGGCGCCGACTGCCCGATTTCGCCGGCAAGCGTTATCCGCGACGACTGCTTGGTATCGATCAGCGGCAGCAGGTTGATCAACTTCGACGGGGTCTCGGACTCAAAACTATAGGACGCGTCGAAGTCCAGGTTAAGGAACGTCGCCTGCTCCTCGCCCAGTTTCGGCTTGCGGTCGGTTTCCTTCTCGGACTTGTAGAGCACCGTCGAGCCGACCTTGAGATTCTGCATCACCTCGTACTCGCCGCGCATGCCGAGCAGCGTCTTCTTTTCTGCCGTGATCAACGGCGCATACTCGTACTCGACTTTAACGTCAGAGGATGCCGCCAGCGCCTCTTCGTTGAGGAACGTAATCGAACCGGACTGGTAGTTGATTTGGTAGTCGGTGTCTCGTGTCAGCGTCCGGCCGTTCAGAGTGACTGATTCAGACCCCTCGACAATATCAAATTGACCGAGCTGAAATGAGCTTTGCCGCGTCGCCGAGGTGACAAGCAGATAGTACTTGGACTTTTCCTGCCGATCCTGATTATTCGGCGCTGCATCATAGATCACCGGCACGCGTTCAGACAAGACTTCGCTGTCGAACGGCCGCCGCGAGGGCAGCCGCAGGTGTCCGCGATAGCGGTCAAGAATCTGCTGATTGAAAGCGTCGATCACGCCATTGTTGTCGTTATCGAGCCCCAACAGGCCGATGTACAGCGTGCCGTTTTGATTGTCCAGGTCGGCATCACGATTCTCGCTGGTGTTCTGAGCTTGTCCCTTGAAAATCTCTGCCTTGAAATCGTCCGGGTTGTCTACCCGACCTACGTCGTAGACGTTTCGCCAGAGATAGTCCCAGGTCACAAAGTGCGGCAGCGGATTGTAGTGTTTGATGAGTTTCAGCCTGTAAGGATTCTCCTGAGTGCCGCCCTCCGTATTGCCCACTGAAATGATCGTATCCCGTCCATCGTTCAGGCGCCGCCGATATTCGATGAAGATGCCGACCGCAACCGACGCCTGCACCGGCCGGTCAAAGATGACATAGTGCTCGGTCGGATGCACCAGGAGCACGTTGGCCTGGTCGCAGCCCTGTAAGTCTGAGCAGTACGGAATAAACGTCCCCGTGATGAACTCCTCCGCGTACTTCGTCGGCGCGTATGGATCAACGGCGACATCCGCGAACACCTTTGCGACATTCGGATTGCTCGTTTCGCGATACGAGACAAACACCTGCCACCGCGTAATGCTGTCCCCCGGCGCCAGGTCGGCGAATGAAAAAATGGTATCGCGTCTGGTAAGATCGAAGTAGACGTTGTCGAGATAACTCCAGTCGCGAATGATGCGGCTGGAGGCGGATGCGCCGGCATTGAACTGCGCGGATTTGTTCGACGATTTTTCCTGCGACATGATACCGGTGAGCTTCAGCCCGCCCAGTTCGGCCGTGGTCTTGACACCGAACAACCCTTGAATCCGCTGCGAATAGCCGATAAACCGCGTCGACGGCAGCGAAAGGTTGGTGTTGCCCAGCTCGATCGTCTTGATCACGTCGTCTTCCCCGCCCTTGTAACGCAATTGTATCCGGTTGGCCAGCGTTTCCTGGCGCTTGGAATCCTGGTTGACATCGACGAAGATCTTCGAGCCGATCGTCCCCGAAATATTGAAATTGGAGATCTGCTCCATCTGCAGCGAGGGAAACTTGCTCTGCCCCTGCAGCGAAGTCTGCCCGTCCTGCCACTGGCTGCGCCCGGCGAACGAAATCTTGTAATAGCCGTTCACCTTCAGCCCGGCGCCGCCTTCGCCGATGATCGACTTGATTGCCTTTGGGGTGCGAATCGGAATCTCGAATTCCAGCAATCCGCCGCCACCCTGCTGCAATCGTCGCGACTGCGCGTTCTTGATCGCTTCTCGGAAAACCCGCCGTGTGTTAACCTCTATCAGTTGTTCTCTCAGCGCATTCGGCTCGATCGCCATGGGCACGGAGAAACCCGTGAACCGGCCATATCCCTGGTTGAACAATAGCAGCCCGCTATAGTCCTGATAATTGAAAGTCAGACTTCGCTTGGTGTAATTCGATTCAATCAGGCCGCGCGGTTCCAAAGAGTTCGAAAACCCGATCTCGGGAGCGCGAGTCTCGATCTTTGTTATTGGGCTCGGTGGAGTCTGGAGTTTAATGCGAACGCCGACAGCCCCAAGCGCTTGCGGGATGTTCACCACTAACCCGACGCTCAGGATGGCGTGGAAGAGTACTATGTTAAGTAGAATTCGTTTCAACGGATCACAGGGCGAAAAATTCATTCGTTATCTATAATTGTCGATACTTCCCTCCGTTAGCTGAAGTCTCCCAGCAATACTACTTCTTCATTAAGCTCAACGCCATAGGCTTCTTTGACTTTTTGCTTCAACAGCAGCGACAACTCCCTCACTTGAGACGCCGTTGCGCCGCCTTTGTTGATCAGGATATTGGCATGATTTGGGTAGACGCCGGCATTTCCTACTGCCGTCTGCTTGGCGCCGACTTGCTCCAAGAGGAATCCGGCGGCGATCTTACCGTGCGGCGCCGTTTTATCCTCGATATTCTTGAAAAAACACCCCGCCGAGATGTCCTCGTGCGGGTGCCGCGACCAGCGCTGTTCCAGTATTTCCGCCGCCCGATCCCTTAGCATATCGATATCGTCCTGTTTCAGGGCGAAACGCGCCGACAGCACAATGTTCTTTGACCACTTAAGGTTGGAGTGCCGATACTTGAATCCGAGATGCTCTCTGCTCTCTGTGTACAGACCGCGCTCAGGATGGTACAACTCAACATCGAGTAGCGCATCCGATATCGACTGCCCATAAGCCCCGGCATTCCCGACGATTGCTCCCCCCACGGTGCCCGCAATGCCGGATAACGACTCCAGCCCGCCGAGTCCCTTCTCGACCGCAATCTCTACCATCTTCGCCAGCGAATAGGCTGCGCCGACGCTTATCTGCGTACCAGTGATCTTCAGCGTTTCGATCTTGGGCAGGATAATCATGCCGCGATAGCCTTTGTCGGATGCCAGAACATTCGACCCGCCGCCGAGCACGAAATAGTCGATCTCCTCGCGCTGGCAGAGCGTCACCGCCTCGACTACCTGCGCGGGAGTCGCGCAGAATGCGACCAAATCTGCCGGCCCGCCAAGACCAAAAGTCGTGAGTTTGGCCAGGGGGTAATCGCGTTCAAGGCGAAACCCCACTTGCATATTTGCCAGAGTTTTATTCGACAACGGTGATTTCTCCTGCTTACGCCTGTTGTGTAGTATTGGCGCCCTCAAATGGCGCAGAAGCTTTTGTGTTTGTTTGGCATCACCCTTTAATTTTTACTTTCGGGTGGCGCCGTTGTTCCGGTTTTTTGCTCCTGTTTAGCTTCATCGACATAGTTCATCTGAAGTTCAGCCAAAAGTCGCGCCATCAGCTTGCTCTCGAATTCATCGAGATTTCCGGCGGTCTTCTGTTTGAGCATCTCCATCATCTCGATGGTCGCCTGCGCCTGCTCCAGGTCGCGCTCGATCTTGCCTGACATCGGGTTCATGATCTTCCCCAATTGCTGCATCCCTGCTGCATGCAGGCTGAAGACCAGCGCAGCAAACAGCGCCTGATCCCGATTCTCACCGCCGGTTTGCGTCACGACCGCTTTCCTCCAACTCCAGAGCGAGGGCGAGGTTGTGTTGCACATCGAGCATCTCGGCGTCTACCTTCTTGAGCTGCCGCACCAAATCATAACTGCTCGTGTGGTCGAGCACACGCGCCAATTCCGCCGACAATGCGCGCGCTTCGCTCAACAGGTGTTCCAGTTCAGCCCTGATAGTTCCACCACTATGAGATGCCACCCGTCAACTCTCTCTCGCGTTGTTGTTTAACGTAGGCTTTCAAGCTCTGTCGCTCCAGGTCCGACAGGCTCAATTCGTTCTTCAGCAATCTATCCGCATACTCGCGCGCGGTCAAGATCAAACTTAAGTCGGTAAGCAGGTTAGCGATGCGGAACGCCGGTACGCCGCTCTGGCGCAAGCCCAGCAAGTCGCCCGGGCCGCGCAACTCCAGATCCAACTCCGCAATCTGGAATCCGTCGCTGCTCGCCACAAACCGCTCCAAGCGTTGGTACGGCTCCGAACCCGGCTCCATTTCGGTCATTAAGATGCAGTAAGATTTCTTGTCGGATCTTCCGACGCGTCCGCGCAGTTGGTGAAGCTGGCTCAACCCAAACCGCTCCGCATGCTCGATCACCATTACCGTTGCGTCAGGAATATCGATACCGACCTCGACCACTGTCGTCGCCACCAGGATGCCGATCTCTCCAGTCGTGAAACGTCGCATCATCTCGTCGCGTTCGTCGCGCTTCATCTGCCCGTGCACCAGGCCGACGGAAAGATCAGGAAAGACAACCTCGCTCAGATCTTTGTAGGCTTTTGTCGCTGCCTTCAACTGCAGTTTTAGCGATTCCTCGACCAGCGGATAGATGATAAACACCTGATTGCCCGCTGCCACCTCATCGCGGATGAAGCTGTAAATCTTCGGCCGGTCGAATTCACTGCGGAGTGCCGTTCGCACCGGCCTTCTGCCGGCGGGAAGTTCGTCGATGATCGACAGGTCCAGATCGCCGTACGCCGTCAGCGCCAGCGTGCGTGGAATCGGCGTTGCCGTCATTACCAGCAAGTCAGGCGCCACTCCCTTGGCCATCAGTTGTTCGCGCTGCGACACGCCAAAACGATGCTGTTCATCGACAATTACGAGGGCAAGCTTGTGATAGTCGACATCCTCGGAAATCAGCGCGTGCGTGCCCACGATTAGGCTGATCTCTCCCGAAGCCAGAGCCCGCAGGATTCCAGTGCGCTGCGGTTTTGGTGTCGAGCCGGTCAACAGTTCAATCGAGAGTCCCGACCCTTCGAGAAGCGAATTGACCGTTCGATAGTGCTGCTGCGCCAATATCTCCGTGGGTGCCATCATCGCCGCCTGCAGCCCCGAGCGCGCCACCAATGCCATCGCAATCGCCGCTACAACCGTTTTTCCTGAACCAACATCCCCCTGCATCAGGCGCAGCATTGGGTGCGGCTTGTAAAGATCTTCAAGTATCTCCGCCACCGCCCTGTTTTGCGCCTTGGTTAACTTAAACGGTAAAGTCTTGACCCACTCCCGAAACTCCTGATCCGGCTTCTGCACCGCATGCTTCTTGGTCTTCTGCGCCAGCCGATGCCGCCGGTCAGCGACGAGAATCTGGAATAAGAGCAACTCCCGCAGCGCCAGCGACCGCCGCGCCTGCGGCAGGACCTCAAAACTGGTCGGGTAGTGCACTTGCTTTACTGCAGCAGAGAGCGGCATTAACTCGGCATCCGCGCGCACCGACTCCGGAACCAGATCAGCCAGCAGTTCGGCGTAGTGGTCGAGTGCCGGGCGGATGATCTTACGAAACCCGCGCGAGTCGAGATAATTGCGCTTTAACAGCTCCGTGCTTGGATAGATCGGGATGATCCCGCCGGTGTGGACGCGCGCCTCTTCCGCTGTATCAAAGATGATCTCGACATCCGGGTGCACCAGTTGCAAACCGCGAAAGTCGGTCACGACCCCCGACACCGACAGCGTCATGTCCCGCTTGAACCGCTTTTCGATGAACTTGATCCCATTGAACCAGATCAGCGGCAGGCTCCCGGTGTCGTCCTGGATAACAACTTCGTAGTAGTTCTTTCGCGCCCGCAGGAGACCTTGCATCACAACCCGCCCCATCACGGTTACCTGCATTCCCACTTGAAGTTGCGCAATTGGCAGCAGCGTCGAGCGATCGAGATACTTGCGCGGGAAATGATACAGCAGGTCTTCAATTGTCGCGATCCCGATCGTCGCCAGCGCCTCGGCACGCTTTGGTCCGACCCCCTTCAGATACGTGACCTCGATTTCGGCGGGATTGGAGCTGTACGCCATGCCCAAATGTCGCGCAGCTACCTGCGAAAGTCAATCATTCGTTGCGGCTCCCTATCTGACTTCAATTGTGGGTGATACATGTTTGTGAGTTATTGGTCTCGTGCAATGCCTGCACTATCGCTCGCGTCTTCGTTGATTCTGTTGATAGATGTCTTCGATCACGTTGAGACGCTCTCGCCAAAGGGCGGAATCGACAGCTTCAGGCTGCTCTAAATAGTGCTCAACATAGGCGCGGCAGGTCGCGACATCGATGGCGGTGAAGTGTTCGTTCGCCAGAGCTCTGCGATACATTTCTTCCGCCCACCAACGTGCCGGTCCCAGGACAGTAAACGAATCAACCCATGCTCGAACCGACTCTTCCGTTCCGGGACGAATCAAGATGCTGTGTTTCCGGTACGCACCTTTCGCAAGCTCAGCCTTAAGTCTGAGATAGACCTCTTCAGGGGACGTTTGACGCGTGATATTGCGCTCTCGCTCGATTGCGTACTTCTCCACGAGCGAATCCGGGATAATCTCTGGCGGCTCAAGCGATTCATCATAACTGAAATGATATCCACCGCTGGACGATTGATCCCCCGCACTCTCGCCACTCACTGCCTGCGGTTCGCTCGTCGCCGTGTTCGGCTTCAACTTCTTGGTCTGCACAGCAGGCTTGTTCTGATTCTCAACGATACTCTGCGGGCTCAGCAAGTCCTTCGTCTCGGTGACGGTCTCAACCTTGTCCGATTTGCTTTCGACCACGAGCTGCGTCGTACTCTCGGCCGGTGCCGATTCGATTGCTGTCGTCACCGTGTCCGCCATTGTCTCTGCCGCCGGCAATCTTGTTGACAAGTTCTCCGACCCGGCCTCGTCCAGCTTGGTGGCTGAGGGCTGATGAACGCCTTGTCGTGAAGACTTCAACATCGACTCGTCCTTGGCAGTCGCAGCTTTGGCGGGCTTAGTTGTCACTGGGACTTCCTTCGCCTTTACCTCGCCCAGCGCTGTGTCCCCATACACCGCCGGCGGCCTGACCATCATTCGTGGCGCTTCGTCCTTCTCTCCCGTCTGCGGAGTCTGCGCCGGCTCGGATTTTTTGGGTTCTTCCTGCTTCAGTTCAATCGTCCGCTGAATTTGCCCCGGATACATCTCGCGTTCCGGACCATAGAATTCGACGCTGATCACTGTAATCAAAAGCACCGCCGCCACCGAACTGACAATCGCCACCGTCTTGCGCCGTGCCAGCAGGAAATCGACGATCCTCCCCCGCTCTTTTGGATACTCGCGTTCAATCCGCGCTTCGATGCGCTCTGCCAGATTGTCGAAGTAACCATCCGCCGGCATCGGCACTTCCGATTCCCGGGCGAATAGATTCAGCCGCTGTAGCCGTGCGATTTGCTCCTGGAGATCGGGATACGCCTTCAGCGCCTGCTCAAACTCGCGCAGCTTCTTCGGCTCCAGCTCATTGTCGAGATAGGCCGACAGATGCTCTTCCAAATACTTGCGATCCACTATGGCTCCAGTAAGTCCTTCAATTGCTCGACGAGTCGTTGCCTCGCTCGGTGCAGGCGCGACATAACGGTGCCTGTGCTGATTCGCAGCCGCGCTGCGATCTCTTCGTAGCTCAAATCCTCGTGCATCCGCATCACAAAAACAACCTTGAATTCCGGCGGCAGTGTATTGACCGCCTCCTGATAACGTCGATCCATTTCTTCGCGGCTGAGCGCCTCCAGCGGATCCGATCCGGCTTTTGGCGCCGCTTGCTGCTCCAGCACCAATTCCCCTTCCTCACCCGACACCTGGAATTTCTGCCGCTTGATGTAATTCAAAGCGTTATTCGAGGCGATCCGCAGAATCCAGGCTGCAAACGGGTACGCCTCATCGAAACTCTCGATCGCCTGGAACGCCTTGATAAAAGCCTCCTGCGCCAAGTCGTCGGCGGCATCGTGCGATCCGCCCAGGCGGAAACAAAGCGCATAGACCCGTTTCTGGTAGCGTCGCACCAGCTCGCCGAACGCCTTGCGCTCACCCCGTTTCGCCTGCCGGATCAACTCGACGTCGGTCGCGTCGGCGAACCCTACCATCATGAGTACCAGCAAGAACAACGATTATTCCTTCGCCGGTGTTGCGATCCTGAGAATCATCCGCTCGAATATCTGTTGTTTGGATTCGGTTGAAAAGCGATCTGCGACCTCGGCCTCATACACCCGGTGCAACATGCCCGCCAGTTCCTCCGGTTTGAACTTCGCTGCTTGTTCGCGAAGTCGTTGCAGGAGAAAGGGATGCATTCTGAGCTTACCGGCCAGATCGGCATCCTTGATCCGGCTGTCGGCCGTCTGAAGCGTCAGCATTCGCTCAAACTGGTTGTAAAGCGCCCAAAATAGCTTTCCGCGCCCCTCGGCGCCCGTGCTCTCCAGGTATTGCCGCGTCGCCACGAGTGCCGCCCGCAGTTTCCGCTGTGAGAGGTTCTCGGCTACGGCGTACTGGTCGAAGAAGTGGCTCGCCGACAGATACTCCTGCACGTCGGCCAACGCCAGCTTCTTTTTGCCGTGATGCACGATCACGATCTTTTCGACTTCGTTCTCGATGTCGCCACAATCGTTGCCGACCAGCCGCGCGAATTCATTGACCGCTGCCGCCTCGACACTGATTCCGCGTGCAGAAAAACGAGCTTGGATATAGGCAGGCAGGTGGTTGTCGTAAATCTCCTTCGTTTCGATTACTGTGCAACACCCTGTCAGCGCCTTGGAAAATGCTTTGCGCCCGTCCAACTTCGTGGCCGTCGCAATAAACACCGTGCTCGCATCCTTCTGTTTCAGCAGTCGCGGCAGAAGCTCCTGCGACTTTTCCGGCAGCTTCTCGATGTCCGACACGATCACGACCGTGTTACCCCCAAACAACGGCACACCTGCCAATAGCTGCTCCAGAAGCTGCGGCCCCGCCTTCTTGCCGATCAACGAATGCCGATTCAGCGCGCCGCCTTTCTCGCCGAGATAGTGCCGCGTGACTTTTTCCGTGATCAGGAATTTCTGGTGGTAGTCCTCGCCGAGCAACAGATAGGCGCTGTCGAACTTCCCCCCTTCCATTCGCTCCAAGGACTGCGCAAATGTCATTTTGTCCACGCCC
This sequence comes from uncultured Ignavibacteria bacterium, assembly GCA_964576925.1. GTDB lineage: Bacteria > Zixibacteria > MSB-5A5 > CAIYYT01 > CAIYYT01 > JADJGC01. The sequence continues at coordinate 49,677 of CAZNWJ010000012.1, forward strand.
CGATGTTATGCCAATTCAAGCCGCTTGTCAATCAGACAGGCGCAGAGAAAAACAAAACAGGCGAGACCGGAGCCTCGCCTGCTTCGTTGGGAGGGTATGTGTAATGTCAGTCAGCGGCTAAGCCTTGGGTCGCGGGATTCTCCCGCTGCGGAATCCAATTCAGCGAATAGCTGAATTTATTGCGGAACAACAGCGCCATACTGCGGAACGGCTGCAGGTCCTTGTTGCAATACATCTTTTCGTTGATCTGGTTGACGACCGTGAAACTGTCGCCGTAAACCTCGATCGTCCGGTCGCGGAACACCTGCGGGTTAAGCTCGACAAACTCCAGCAACGTGAGGAGAGCGGCATACTCGCATTCGGCGGGACTGCCCGCAAAGCGGGAACGAAAGACGATCCCGGCATCGGGAACGCTAAACGAGATCACGGCATTGTGCAGGCCGTCTTCACGCTTCTCTTGAACCTCTGAGTAAAAGTAGCATTCCATATCGGTCCTCCTCATTGCTGTGTCAGGACTTAAAGCAAACCTCGTGCCGCAGCCAGCCATTGACAGGATTGCCCGAATCGGCATGGGTATGGCCGCAGCAACATAGATATCCTCTTTTGGTGCAATTGATTAGGTATGGACGAAGCCCCCGCCTCGTGAAAACTGGTGCTTGAAGTCGACTTGGGAGGGCAAGCAAGACTGCAACGCACTTCACAGCCTGTGCAGCGACATTCGATTTCTTAGCGAATCATCAATTGCTCGTAACTGACGCCGCCAACGATCCGCGTGTGCTCCTGCCAGGCGAAGCGGTCGGTCATTCCGGCAATGTAGTCTTTGACCACCATCCGGATCGGCTGGTCGAATAGCCGCTGGCGGAACTTCTCGGGCAGCAGCTCGGGATCGGCTAGGTAGGCTTGGAACAACTCGCTGACGATCTTGATCGCAATCCGGTTGATCTCCACTAGTCGCTCGTCGCGGTAAAGACGATCAAACAGGAGCTTCTTCAACTCGCGCGCTTCCTGGTGCGCCGCCTCCGAAAACGCCACCAGATTTTCCCGGCAGTTCTGGACATCGGCAAACGTCTCGACCCCATATTGCGCCAGCCGTCGCGCCGTAGAGTTGATGATATCCGACACGCCCCAATTGATCAGCAGACGCACCAGGTGGTAGTGCCGTTTCCGTCGTGTCAGCTCGGGATACGACACCTGCGACTGCTGCAATAGTCGCGCAATAACCGGCACCTCGATCAATTCTTCGTTGGTGAGAATCGACGAGAAAAATCCGTCATCGACGTCGTGGGCGTTATAGGCGATCTCGTCGGCAAAATTGACGATCTGCCCTTCGAGAGTGGGACGTAACTGCGGATCAAAGTCTCCGCCGACCGGCATGTCGTAGTCGGTTTCATGCTTGACGATCCCTTCGCGCACCTCGAAGGTGAGATTCAATCCCCGAAAATGCGGATAGCGGTCTTCGATAAAATCGACAACCCTGAGCGACTGCGCATTATGGTTGAACCCGCCCTCATCCTTGAGAATCATCCGCAGCGCATCTTCGCCCGCATGGCCGAACGGCGTATGCCCCAAGTCGTGCACCAGCGCCACGGTTTCGGCGAGATCCTCATTGAGGCGCAATGCCCGCGCGATCGTCCGCGAAATCTGCGCCACCTCCATGGTGTGTGTTAAACGCGTCCGAAAATGATCGTCATTGGGGGAGGCAAAAACCTGCGTCTTGTGCTTCAGCCGCCGAAATCCGGCCGAGTGGATCACCCGGTCGCGGTCGCGCTGGAAGCAGGTGCGGTAACCATGCTCCGCTTCAGGGAACTGCCGCCCCCGCGAGCGCGCACTGTGCGCTGAGTATGGCGCAAGTACCTGCGCTTCCTGCTGTTCGAGAAATTCCCTGGTCACCAAGTATTGCATAACTAGCGGGCATAAAGCACTCCAAAGCGGTGCGTCCCGCCTAAATATACATTATTCCGGTAGCCATACTCAAATTCAATTCCTCCCACCTTGATTGCCACGCCGCCGGCAAAATCCGTTGGATTCGTCGCGATACCGACCAGCAAAGCCAACGGTCCGGCGATCTTCAACCTTTGACCCGCATGAAATCGGTCGGGCAGGTGCTCGATCACATCGTGCATCAGCGACACCGACAGCTCATCCGTCGGCGCCCAGCCGAGCGCGATCAGAACACTTCGCGGCGTTGCTTCGGTGCCGTCAGTAAAGCGACTCGCGCCGAGATTGTGCCCCGCAATCGCCGCGCGCAGCGACGAGTCTATCTTAATTGCCGCTCCGCATCCCCACGAGAACCGGTCGAGCGAACGATACCCCTCGCCAAACTCAACGGCCTGATACGCTCCGCTCAGGCCGATACGAAGCGGTCCCATAAACTGCCGCGACATCGCCAGGCCGACATTTCGTTCCCAGTAGAATTCCGATCCGCCAAGTTGTTGTAGACCGATAACGCCGGCCCAGTGACCGCGCACATAGCCTGCCGCGGCGCTGTATAGCTCGAATTCCGACATGCCATGCAAGCGGCCCCAATTTGCCTCCAAACCCAGGCCGCGATCGAGTGCCAGCGCCGGCAGAGCCAGTGCCGAAAACGGCAATATCCTGAATAGATCTACAGCTCCAGCCATCGCAAACGACCCTGCCGAACCAGCCTGCTCCTCCAGAGTCGCCGCGGCGGTCTCCGCAGACAGCGCAAAAACGAGAGTCACTATCCAGCTGTTAACGACCCGCCGCAACCGCAAACCCCACTTTCGTCTCAAAGCCGCTGCCGTCCTCGGCAGCAACCTTCAGGATGTACGCCCCGATCGGCAGCCTTTGGAAGTAGTCCGAGGCGCCATCGTATTGAATCTCGCCCGAGGAAAACGGCCGCGCCTCAGCCAGCGTCCGGTGCCGGCGTCCGACAAGGTCAAAAACCTCAATCGTCAGCGGCGTCGCCGGCGGACAGGTAATTAGAATCGTCAGCTGCTCTTGCTGCGACGGTGCAAAAACGCGCCGGGGGATATTCAGAGCCACGGCATCGTAAGTAGGACCGCTGACCGAATTCGCAACGCACGGTGTCGAGCCCGACTCGGCCGTCGAGACATACCAACGCTGACCGTCAGCTTCGTTCAGCTCGAGCGACCGATTCTCCCCCGGCGCCTTCAAGAACGAAACACTGTCGATCAGCGTCCCAAACTCGTCGCACAGCATCAGCCCGTCACCTTCGTTGTTCAGGCTCCTCCACGAAGAGACCTCCAGCACTTGGCACCCTGCACCGTAAAGATTTCGAAATGCCAGACTATCCTGAACGACCACAAGGTAGCCTTCTGGTACAAGGTCAATGCCCCCGACAATCGCCGACTGGCTCACGCTGTCGCCGATTTGCCAGCCGGAGCACGACACCTCCAACTCGCTGACATTGCAGATTTCAATCCATTCACTTTCCAGCCCATCCTTCGGCGCCGCCAAGAATTCGGTGATTCGAATCTCCCTCGTCAGCGAACCGGTGGAGATTTCACCGAAGGCGCTGTCATTCGAGGCAACTTCATCCGATTCCAGCAGCGCCATCAGCCGATGACGGCCGGGACTCAATTCGACCTCGCCTGCGATTTCCAGCGAATCGAAAACCACAATGGCGCCGATGACTATATCAGCCAACTTGTCTTCTTCGCCAAAATCGTGATCGCCGTCGACGTCATCGAATAGCGAGAATCGCGCCGCCGGAGCATCCAATCGTCCGCAATTCTTGATCCAACCGCGGATTTTGATCCAGTCTACACCCCTGTCCGACCGTTCGATTGCGAGCCTTGAATTCCCGAACCCCCGATCGAGTTCCGGCAATTCGCGCGACACCGAGTTCCCATGGCAAGGCGTCGCCCCCACCGTGTCAATTGACCCAAACCAGCGCACTACCCCCGGTCGATCCTCGATCTCATTGAGTTCCCACGATCGATTACCGCCATGCCCGTTTGCATATCTAACGCTGTCCACGAGGTGCCCGAATTCGTCGCGTACAACGATAACATCACCTCCGTTGTTGAGGTTGCGCCACCCACTCACCCCCACGACTTCGCAATCGCTGTCATAGAAATTCTCAAAACCGCTGCTGTCCTGCGCCAAAACCAGATACTCCCCCGGCATCAGCAAGCCACCGTGCTCGAACAAGGTCGCGCCGCTCTCGTCCCCCACGGACCAGCGCGCCATTCGTACGGGATAATCGACATTGCTCCGCAGTTCCACCCACTCGCTTTCGAGCAGGCCGTCAGGGTCGGCAAGAAACTCCGTGATCAGCACCTCCCCGGTCAGCGCTCCTACGGTCACAACTGCCATCGCCTCATTGTTGCCAGGGACCTCGTCATCTGTAAGTCTGGCCCGCAGCCAGTGACGGCCGCGGCTCAGTTCAATTCCATGCTCCAGCCGAACCGAGTCACCGATTTCGACCACGGGTACGTCCAACTCGCTCAGAAATTCTGACGGATCGGGCATTTGATTCCGATTGCGGTCGTCGAAAATCGTAAGCTTCGACACCGGTGACGGCAGCCGGCCGAGATTCCTGATCAGGAACTCCATCTGCACCAGCAATGGATTGAGCGAATCGATTTCCAACTGGATCTTATTCCCCGCCAGCGCCAGATCAAAGGCCGGCAGCAAGATCCGAATCGAATTCAGCTTGCAAGGTGTGGCGCCGACGGAATCGCTGCAGAGATAGAATTCGTGACTGAACACTGCCCCGCTCGAATCCGGATCGCGTTCCCAGCTTTGGTCAGGGCTGGATTGCGCCTCGTAGCCGAGCGAATCAATTAGAATCCCAAAATCATTGATCAGAATAAGATCGCCGATAGCGTCATCCAGTACCGGCCAATTTTTCAATTCGATAATCATGCAGCCAAGATCGCCAAACGCTTCTGCAAGCTTAACGCTGTCCTCGCAAATCACCGCGCGCTCCCCCGCTGCAATCGCGGCGTCGACTGCCACCGAATCATGTTTCTCGCGACTCCAAACACTCCAGCCCTGCAGAGGCACCGGATATCCCGCAACATTCTCGGCCTCCAACCATTCACCGCCTCCCGAATCAGTGGAGAATGGCAAGAACTCCGTCATGCGAAGCTCTCTGAAACTCGAATTGACGTAGAAAAGTCTCTCGGCCGAGTTATCACTTGAATCACCGTCACCTGCCAGACCCAGCCATAATCGATTGCGACCGTCCAGAGCGAAGATCTCTCTCCGGACGCTGAGCAATGAATCGGGAAACAGAGTCTCCAAGCTTATCGTGTCGTGCCAATCGCCGTTACCCGCTATTCCGTCGCGGTCAATATCCAGGACGAGTTCGAGTGTGACAGCCGCAGGCAAGAGGCCTGAGTTCCAGATCGCCAACCGCACCTGCACGAGAGCGCCTGCTTGCTCTGGTACCTCGACCTCAACACTGTCGCTCACAATACCGAGATTGATCTCCGGCGCGACCATCGAGTTGGCGCGACCTGGCGTGGACTTGCTCGTATCCCGGCACGCGGCGAAATTGGTCGAGCGCGGAGAAATCGCCCAATTGATCCGCTCCAGCGAAACACCGTCCGGCGGCGAAGACCGCCAACTGACAACTTCTACCGCACCCGCTTGAATCGAAACCAGCTTCAGCGTATCACTCGAATTGCGCAGCGAAAACTTGGCGTTAACCAGCGGATATCGCTCTTCAGCGGCGTCTCCCCACACGCCGCTGCCATTACCCCAATACGATTCAAACGAGGCAGAGCTGTCCGCCGCAATCGGTTTGCGTGACAATACCACGAAGCTCTCTGAATCGACAATGCGCGCGGCGAATCGCGAAGTGTCTTTGCCGTCAATCAGGGCGTACTGCGCCAGGTCAACCGGCTCCGGGGACGTGTTGATCAACTCGATCCACTCGAGCGCCGTTTCCGACCCCGGCTCGTTGATCATGATTTCGTTGACTACCAGCCCCGGCGCTGCCAGCACTTTCGCATTGATCGCGGCAGCGGCGAGCAAAGCCAGCAACCCGATTGTCACCCGGATCTTCACGACGGAAATCTCAACGGCGCACCTTTGTTCCAAAGCCCGGTTCTTTTGCGACCGCATATATGGTCACGTTATTCCACGTTATACGGCTTTCCCCTGCAAGTCAATCAATTTCTGACGAGGAGAATTTGGAGGTACCAAATCTCAGAAGTTGAGTTTCGTGTCGAGGCGGCACTCCCAGTCATCGACCCGTCGGCGTTCAGGATAGTACCGCGTCAACACGGTAACGCTGACGGCATTGCCCCGACCGTCTGAAAAGCGTTCTGAAATCGACATCAGCAGCTTTTCATTGCTCGCTACGCTCCAGTCCGAGTCGCGCCAATCCAGCGCTACTGCCACTCGCAGCGACTTGCGAATGACTGCCTCCATCTCTTGTCGCATTCGCCATTCCTCTCGGTCGTTGCCGTCAAGCGTTCGCATGCCCACCCTGACCAGATTCTCCGCTGTCAACCGCCCCGAAAGTCGCAGTTCTGTGCTACCGGTCAACCATTGCCGCGCATCGGCGGCGCTGGTCGCCAGATCAAAGTCTTCCCACAACCCCTGCAGCCGGACATTGCGCACGAATGCCAGCGTATCGTGATCTCGCCAACTCCAGTTCACTCGTGCCGCAATGCAATCGCGGTCTTCCAGGACGTTCCGCCAACGCACCAGATCAGTGCGTATCTTCTGCCATGCCGAAAGCTGGTACTCCGTTTCGATAGCGACACCGCGTCTGCCGGTGCGCTTGTCAGAATACTCAAAATCAATCTCCGGAATTTCGGTCGTGCCGTAATCGGCATAAGCATACCCGCCCGACTCGACATTCTTGTAGTTGCGGCCGTAGGAGAAGGCGATGATCTCGAATATCCTTCTTGGGTGTCGCCAATCGAAGCTGAACTGGAGAGCTGCTCCGCCATTCGCTATCACGGATGACTCCCCTTTGAACATCCAAGCAGGATTCCCATAATGAATGAACGGCGACAACACGTACCGTGTAGTGCTGCCATGACCGAATTCCCCCAGTGTTTGTCGCAATATGCCTAATCCACCTGCGGGACGATGGTAGTCGAGTTCAACGAATGTAGCGAAGCTGCTTCTGAAGTGACGCGTCCCTTCGACATGCGAAGCAAATCCTGTGATTCGTCCATCTCGTCCAAGATCCGATCTGATATAGATCCCATTCTGAAATGATCGTGATGGAAAGAGAAAGCTGGACGCAAAATCATCGCGCCTTCTAAGAGCAGAGGGGACTCCACTGGCTCCACTTGTAAGCCTGCTGGTCAACTCGGGCACAAAACTCCCGAAAACTGCATCCCAGTAACCACCGTGCTTGGATCTTCCTCTCATTCGCACCGACCGCTTTCGAATCGTGCTGCTTCCAGCGCGCGGATGGTCCAGATCAAGTGAGGCACCCGCAAACTGGTTTCCAATAAGCAAATGGTCAACCCTGGAGCAGTCATCATCATCGAGTGAAAGCAGCATATGCGAACTCAAGGCTACGAGTGGTGGCCGTTGACTTGGCACTTTCGGGGCACGAAATCTTGCACTCGGATCGTAAACCCCATCTGGGATCGCCTTCAATTCGGGTCCGCTGAAAGATCCCAATAGCAAATCTAGAACCAACTCATACTCCTCCCCCGTTATCTCCCCCGCCGCCAAAGCCTCATCCAACTGCTCGATGCTCTTGAATACCTGGTCGACAAAAAATATCGGCAAAGCTATCGATGTTACCGGCAGCCACACGATGACCAGCGCAGCCACCACCCACTTTGTCTGATTTGAACTCATGGTTACATAAGATTGAATTTCTTCAGCTTGCGGTATAGCGTCCGCTCGCCGATCCCCAAGATCGAAGCAGCTTTCTTGCGGTTGCCCCCCACCCGCTGCAGCGTTTCGCGAATCATTTGTTCTTCCATTATCTCCAGCTCGCCCGCCGACTGCTCGGTGTGAACCGCCTGCGCCGATGCGCCGTCCGTGCCCAGACGCTCGTGAATCAGCCGTTTTAAGTCAATCACTTCGTTGGCCAGATTCAGCAGTGCCTGGTAGATCAGCCGATACCCCGACTCTTCCGATGACAGGTTAGTGACGACCGGCAGGCTGCGATCGTTTAACCTATGCTGGTCAAGCAGCGCATCCACCGTCTCGCGCCCGACCTCGCCAGCAGGATTCGACACTAACAATCGCTGCAAGAAATTCGTCAATTCGCGAATGTTTCCCGGCCACGAATAGCGCAAGAGCAGGTCGGTCGCTTCAGGACTGAAGCGAATCTTGGTTTTGAGCCGGTTCAAATTGTGCGCGATAATCGGCAGAATATCCTCCTGCCGGTCGGAGAGACGCTCCATGCGAATCGTAATCACACTCAACCGGTAATACAAATCTGCCCGGAAATTTCCGGCATCCACCTCCTGCTGCAGGTCGCGATTAGTAGCAGCGATAAATCGCACATCGACGGCGATGTTCTTGCGCCCGCCTACCGACATGAATGAGCGCGTGTCGATAGCCCGTAGAAGCTTGGCCTGCAGTCTTGGGTGCATCTCGCCGATTTCGTCAAGGAACAGCGTCCCGCCGTCCGCCTGTTGCAATAAACCCGGCTGCGTTCGGTCGGCACCGGTGAACGCGCCCTTTTCATGCCCGAACAACTCTGATTCCAGAAGCGCCTCGGGGATCGAAGCGCAGTTGATTGAGATATACTCTTTTTCCCGCCGCGGAGAATTTTCGTGAATCGCCCGCGCGATCAGTTCCTTGCCGCTGCCTGAGGGCCCCGTAACCAGCACCGAGATATTGGTTGGTGCCACCTGGCGGATTCGCCTCGCGGCCTCACGCAAATTTCGCGAGTGACCGAACATCCCTGCTGCATCCAAGAGCCGCCGCACCGCAACTGCCTCGGCAATCACTTCGCGCATTTCATCCAGCGGCAAGGCCTTGTCAACGAAGCAATCGATCCCGAGATCCTCCGGCTCGCTGCGCCGCGCAAACAAAACAATATCGGTCAGCGGTGCCTGGCGGTTCAAGCGGCGGACAAACGGCACCGCTTCCGCGCCGAGATGTTCGAAATCCAGCGCGATAAACTTCGGCGGCGCCTTGCCGATGGCGGCTATTGCCTGCTGCGGCGTTTCCGCCCAACTGACCTCAACGTCCTTGGCACGCAGCACTGCCATCGCTTCATCAAGCAGTCGTTCCCCCCGAATCGCCAGCAGCGAATAATTCTCGTTCAACGCCAGCGCCTCCGGTTACGATAGGAATGCGCCTGCGTCCGCGGCTTGATCTGGTCCTGGATCAACCGGAAATCAATCTGCCCCGACTCGACGGCTACGTTGATTACCTGCACCTGCACCCGGTCTCCCAGACGCAGCCGCCGCTGCGTTCGCTTGCCGATGATTTCATGCCGCTCCAGTTCAACGTGGTAGTAGTCATCTTCCAGCGTCGCCAGCCGTACCATGCCCTCAGCTCCGATATCGATCAGTCGTACGAAGAACCCGAATCCCAGCATTCCACTGATAACACCGGGTAATACCTCGCCCAACTGACGCGACAAGTACTCCGCTTGCTTGAGCGCAATCGTCTCGCGCTCGGCTTCCATGATGACGATTTCCTGTTTGGTGCAGTGCTCGCCGATGCGGTCGAGCGCCGCCTTCAATGCTCCGGACTTCGATTTCTTGAATGTGCCCGTCAGTACTTCCCGCAGCGTGCGATGCACCAGCAAGTCGGGATAGCGCCGGATCGGCGAAGTGAAATGAAGATAATGCGGGAACGCCAGCCCGAAGTGGCCGATATTCTCCGTCTGATAGCTCGCCTTCTGCATCGAGCGCACCAGGAGTTCATTGAGCAGATCCGCTTCCGCCCTTCCCTGCACGGTTTCGAGAAACTCCGCAATGTGCTTTGGCTTGGGCGGCGATCCGAACGACGCTTTGTGCCCGAAACTGCGCGCGAATTCCACGAAGTTCGAAAGCTTCTCTTCGTCCGGCGGCGGATGCACGCGATACAACGTCGGCACCGCGCGCCCGAGCATCTCCTGCGCGACGAGGCGATTGGCCAGAAGCATGAATTCCTCGATAATCCGGTGGCTCATCTTGCGCTCGCGCTTGAGTATGCGCGTCACGATACCGTAGTCATCCAGGAACACTTTGTATTCCGGCAGATCAAAATCAATCGATCCCGACCGCTGTCGCCGCGCAATCAACTTTAACGCCAGCTCGTGCATGATCCGGATCGCTTCGACCACGCGCTTCTGCTTCTCCAGACCCTTCCCGCCATCCAGCGTCTCCTGCACCTGCTCATAGCTGAGCTTGGCGCAGGAGCGAATCACGCTCTCGTGAAGCTTATAGCGCACGACATTGCCGGTGGCGTCCAGCTCAATCATCGCCGACATCGTCAGGCGATCGACCTTCTCCTTCAACGAGCAGATGTTGTTCGACAGCTTCTCGGGGAGCATCGGCAGCACGCGGTCGACGAGGTACGCCGATGCCGTCCGATTACGCGCCTCCTTGTCGAGCTTGGTATTTGCCTGCACGTAGTGGCTGACATCCGCGATATGCACGCCGAGCCGGTAGCCGTCCCCCAGGCGTTCGATTGACACCGCATCGTCGTGATCCTTGGCGTCTTCCGGGTCAATCGTAAATGTCACCGTCTTGCGCAGGTCCAGTCGCCGGGCAATCTCTTCCGGCGCGATCGCCTCCTCAATTGCTTCTGCCTCGGCAGACACCGGCGCCGGGAACGTCGTTGCAAGCTTGAATTTGAAGACCGTCGAAAGGACATCGACATCCTTCTCGCCGGGCATCCCCAGGACATGAAGAATTTTCCCCCGCGGATAATCCCGCGCGTCAGTCCATTCCTGCAAATGCGCAACCACCTTGGTGCCGTCTTTGATCGGTGTCCCCTTCGGCGGCTCAACCCGGATTTCGATCTTCATCCGCGGATCATCCGGCAGCACAAACGTGTGGAACCGGCTCTGGAAATACTTCCCAACGATCTCGGTTGTCGCCCGCTCCAGAACTCGCACGATCTCTCCGGCTGGCCGCGTCCGCCGCGCCGCCGGCAGAAGTCTGACCTCGACATTGTCTCCGTGAAGTGCGTTCGCCAACCCCCATTCCTCAATTACTATTTCTTCTTTATCCCCCTCTGGCTGTACAAACGCCCGCCCTGACTTGGTCATACTCAATGTCCCGACGATCAGTTCTTCGGCCTTCTTCTGTCCCCCCAGCCGCCCGCCACGCTGACGATTGACTTTGCCTGATCGCATAAGCTCTTTGACCGTCCGACGGAAATTGGCATACTCTGCTGCCGGAACCTTCATCGACTTGGCCAACTCGCGAATCTTGAGCGGCCGCTTTCCCATCTGCTCGAGATAGGCAATGATCTGTGCTTCCAGCTTTTTCATTAACAGATTTTACAACTGAGATCGCTTGAAGTCAATCTTATCTGTCAGGATGATTTTCGATGTGTCAAAATGGCAGTGAAATTTGCCCCCGTAGGTCCGACTTCAGTCGGATTCTCTTCTAACCGCGTTGCGTCAGGTCTTGATCCCGACCGAGCGCCAGCGAGGGCGGGATTGTGACCTGACGCCATCTCGCCAGTCTTCTCGGTGATGTCATTGCGGGGAGCGAACGGACTCTCCATATGTCCGCCGACCTCTTGCCGCGACGAAGCAATCTCATCCTGAAGGTACCCCCTGTAGCTCCGACTTCAGTCGGATTGCCCTTCACTCCGCCATAAACCGCTCATACACCGCCTGGGCCGTTCTGTCAAAACACGCAAACACGACCACCTCAACCGAAGAATACCGCACCACCGCCACTCGTGCCTCCTCTACCGCGATCCGCGTCGCTGCCTCCAACGGGTATCCGTAGGCGCCCGTGCTGATCGCCGGGAAAGCAATCGTCCGAAGTTGGCTGTCGATCATGATCTCGAAGCAGCGCCGATAGCATGAACGCAATTGCTCCGCTTCGCCATGGCCTCCGCCCCCCCAGATGGGTCCTACTGTATGAATCACAAACCTGGCCCGCAGATTGTACCCCTTGGTCATCTTTGCCTCGCCGGTCTGGCAACCACCAAGCCCGCGGCATTCTTCCAGAAGTTGCGGTCCCGCCGCGCGATGAATCGCTCCGTCAACGCCGCCCCCGCCGAGCAATGTACTGTTCGCGGCATTGACAATCGCGTCAACCGCCAACTCAGTGATCGAGCCGAGATACGTTGTGATTCTTGGGTTAACTGGCTCTTGAAGCGAACTGATATCCGAGATCTCGTTCACGAATGCAGCGGCATCTAATCCCGGCGGCTGCGGATCAAGACCTTTGAGAACTTAGTCATGTTCTCCAGTACCGCGCCTGTTCCGCGCGCTACGCAGGTCAGCGGGTCATCGGCGACGATGACCGGCAGATTCGTTTCCTGCCGAATCCGCTTGTCAAGGCCGCGCAATAGTGCTCCGCCGCCGGTCAAGATAATACCGCGGTCGAGAATATCCGAGGCCAGTTCCGGCGGCGTCTGTTCTAGCGATAGACGCACCGCATCAATGATCGCCGACACCGGCTCGGTCAATGCCTCGCGCACCTGCGCTGAAGTCACCTTGACGTTCTTCGGTACTCCCGCCACCAGATCGCGCCCCTTGATTTCCATCGAGTCTTCGCGTTCAAGCTCGACCGCCGACCCGATCTTCATCTTGATCTCCTCCGCCGTCAAATCGCCGATCAGGAGATTGAAATTCTTCTTCATGTAGATGACGATCGCCTCGTTCATCTCGTCGCCGGCAATACGGATTGAAGTATTGTTGACAATGCCGTTCAGGGCGATCACCGCAATCTCCGATGTTCCGCCGCCGATGTCGATAATCATGTTTCCCGAGGGCTGATCCACCGGCAGTCCGACGCCGATTGCCGCTGCCATCGGTTCCTGGATCAAGTAAACATCGCGCGCGCCGGCGTTCTCCGCCGAATCGCGCACTGCGCGTTTCTCAACCTCGGTAATCCCGGACGGCACGCAGATCACAATTCGCGGCTTCATCAGGAATTTGTGCCGCACGACCCGGCGAATGAAATCCGAAAGCAAACGTTCGGTGATCTCGAAGTCGGCGATCACCCCGTCCTTCAACGGCCGAATCGCCGCAATCTCTCCCGGCGTACGGCCAAGCATCCGCCGTGCTTCCGAGCCGATCGCCAAAATTTTGCCGCTGGCGACTTCAACCGCCACCACCGATGGTTCATTAAGCACAATCCCCTGTCCGCGCACGAATACCAGCGTGTTGGCGGTGCCGAGATCGATCCCGATATCGTTGGAAAATCTGCTAAATAAAGACATTACGCCTTATCATCCCCGTAAATGGCGCACAAGTTAGGAAGTTTTCAATTCCCGGCAACAAAAATGTTTAACGCCTCTGACTCCGGCGCCTTCCGGCCGCCGCATGAAACGCCGCAAAGATCTTTCGGCTCACCGGATCGTGCGACCACGCCTCCGGATGCCACTGAACTCCGAGCGTAAATCCGTCCGATTCCACGGCTTCTACCACTCCATCGGCAGATTGCGCGCAAATCCGCAGCCCGTCTCCCAACTTCTTGATCGCCTGGTGGTGGGCTGTGTTCGTTTCAAACTCCGAGGTCTCTGTAACTCGATGCAAAAGCGTCCCGGGCACAACCATCACGTTGTGCCGGGTCGAGAAGTCCAGTTCACCGACCTGCGAATGATTCCCGGCTCCCGGCTGGTATGACAGGTCCTGGAACAAGCTCCCGCCAAAGGCCACGTTCATGATCTGCAACCCCCGGCAGATCCCCAGGATCGGGATCTGCTTCTGGAACGCCGCCCGCATCAACTTCGCTTCAAATTGATCCCGCCGCGGCATCTGCGGCTTGCAGAGCGGGTCAATCGCCTCCCCGTATAACTCTGGATTGACGTCTTCGCCGCCGACGAAAAACACTCCATCAACCAGGGCGCAATAATCCTCGATATGTTCGTGGTGCTCCGTCAGCGGAATCGCAATCGGCACGCTCCCTGACAACTCAATGGATTCGTAGTAGTGCTGCTTCAAGTGCTCGAAGCGATACGATGGCAGCGCCTTGAAATCATGGTCTTCAATGGTGAGCGCCAGAACGACGCCGATGACCGGTTTGTCTTTCATTTCCGAGGCACCGCCGTGTGAGTTCGTCCTGAATGGTTAGAAGGCATACAGTATCCCTACATGAAAATTGCCGCCGGCATCGACCCGGTTGATCCCCAGGCGCTGCCCGTAATCGAGTCGAATCGGTCCGACCGGCGACATGAATTGCAGCCCGACACCGGTCACCACCGCCACTTGTTTGAGTGTTACGTTACGCAGCTTGTCAACGTTGAACCCGGCGTCGATAAAATACGACCCCCAGAACTTCCCAAACAGCGGCTTGCGAATCTCAAGGTTGAGAAGCGCCGTTGCTTCGCCGCCAACAGGGACATCGGTGGTGTCGGTCGTCCCGTCGTCATTCTTCGTAATCAAGAGATCGTGCGGCCCGAAATCGCTCTCCGGAAATCCGCGCATCGTGTATGCGCCACCCAGGTAGAATCGCTCCTTGCTCGGTACCTCATCCGATGTACCGAATTCGTTGACATAGCCCAGCCGAATCCGCGAGGCAAACACGGTCCGGCGGCTCCAGAGATTGTATTTCGACCAACTATAAAGCAGCTTGATGAAATCGTTATCGCCGCCGAGGATGCCGCCGACGTATTCGAAACGATAGATCGTGTACGAACCGCTGCTCGGATTGTAGCGGCTCTGGATCGGCCGGCTGTCGCGCTCCAATTGGCAGATAAAGCGCCGATTAATCGTGATCCCCTCGTCGGCGCCGGCGGCCTTGAATTGGACCGAGTCGATGTCCACCTGCTCGTAGTTAAGCGATGTCAACAGCTTGGTCTTCAACGAGAACTCGCGCACCGTCGTAGCGTCGATCGTGACCAGGCGATAGTGGTATTTCTGCCCCGGCGAGATTGCCCGCGGCTCGTAACGGAACGTCAGGATCAACGGCATCCTGATCTTGAACAGGTAAGGCTCCGTGTAAGCGAACTGGTACTTAGGGCGAATCAACAGCGTGTCGACAAACGTAAACGTCGTCGTCACCGAAAACGTCGCATTGCGCCCCGTCCCGGCGATGTTACGATCACCGAACGACCCCACGGCGTTGGCAGCGATGCCGGCGTCCCTGTCCTGAGCCGCCCCGGCCCCGATCGCCGCAAAACGCGGTTTGCGTTCGACGGCACTCACAAAGAAGTTCGGCTGCAGGCTGTCACGC
The DNA here is from genome assembly GCA_964576925.1 of uncultured Ignavibacteria bacterium. GTDB lineage: Bacteria > Zixibacteria > MSB-5A5 > CAIYYT01 > CAIYYT01 > JADJGC01. The sequence continues at coordinate 64,901 of CAZNWJ010000012.1, forward strand.
GCCGTCATCGAATCCGGCAGCCGCAACGTCACGAAATTGAACAATCCGGTGCGGATTAGTCGCTGCTGCGATTCAAAGAATTTGTCGCGCGAATAGATGTCGTTCTTCTTGAAAGTGATTTCCTGCCGGAACACGTTCGGTCGCGTGCGCAGGTTCGTATCCACGACAACGTCGCCGAAAAGCACCAGCTGGTTCCGCGTAACATTCACGTTGACCGTGGCCGTAGCGTTCGCCGAGTCCTTGGCGACCGCAATGGCAACGTCGGCGTACGGATACCCTTTGTTTGCGAAAATAGCCTTGATCCCGTTACGCACATCCTGGATCGCAAATCCATTCAGGTACTGCCCCGCCCGCAGCGGATCGGCCTCGACAGCGATCCGATAGCCGTCGCTGCCGAGATCCCCGCCAAGATTCATCTCGCTGATCCGGTAGCGGCGCCCTTCGACGATCCTGATATTGACCACCGCCGTTTCCGGCTTCTGCCCCGGTACCAGCGAGATCTTGACTTCCACTTCATCAAAACCCCGGCTGCGATAGAAATATTGGAGCAGGATCATATCCCGCTCGTAGCTGATTTTGGTGTAGCGGTTGGCACGCATCAGCCCGACGCCTTGCCAGAAGCCGTCCTCGCGCGACGCCAGGTTCTTGCGAATCGTCTTTTCGTCGAACGTGACGTTGCCGGTGATGACGATCTTCTCAATCTTCGGACGCTTGCTGAGCATGCGCCCGAGTTCTTTGTCCTGAGACCCTCGCAGTTCACAGGCAGACAAGACCAGTATCGCCAGAACGATTCTCAGCCAGCTCACTCAAACTCCCAGTTCACCAGCAAATCGAGCCGCCAGAGCCGGTCGCGATCGTAACGCCCGTTAATCGACAAATGCCGCCCCAGCCGGTACTCAGCACCGTAGTCCGCCCGCCCGTCGTCGGTATTGAGCGACGAGACGTAAGTATAGACATTCGGCAACGTGTAAAGCCCGAATGATACCGCTGCCCCTTCGATGTTATTCTTCTCGCCGACCACCGGGGTAATCTCGAACCACTCCAAACCGAAATTGCGCAAGATCGCCTGCCCGGTGAGCGTCCCGACGTAGCCGAGCGCGCCCGCCTGAACGCGGTTCTGGAAATCTGAGGCCAACTGCGATCCGGCGGCGCCCGACGCTGTCTGGTTCACCAGGATCAACATCACGATGTCTTCCACCGTGAGTTCCGAGCCGGCGGCCGATCCGAAAATCGGCTGGCTGATCGTACCCCGCACCGTGGCATTGACGTCGATAAAGCCGCTGCCGCCGGCAACGGTCCCGCCCGCCGCGCTGCGCACGCGCGAGGAGACATCGATGTACAGGTCGGGATCAGGTATCGGCTTGTCGAATGACAAATAACTTCCCGACTCGATGCGCCACGGAATATCCAGGAAATAAAAAGTGCCGCGCGAAATGTTCAGCGTTCCCTGGTAATTGTCCTTTGCGTCTTCGCGGAGAACCTGCAGCGTCCCGTCCAGCACCATGTTAACGTCGCGATTCTTGACTCGCACCGAGCCGGGCAACATCTCCACGTTGAGATTGTAGTCCCACAGCGCCGTCGTATCGACATCCTCGAAAACCATCGTCGTGTATTCGTCGTCGAATTCGTCAAGGTACTCCGCCTCGTAGAGCGTCACATCTCCTGAGATCAGCGGCGGATCGGAACCGCGAATCTCCAGGTCAAAATCGGCCCGCCCGTAGATTTCCCCCAGATCGTACTGCACCGGCACATCGTAGCCGACGACGGCAACCTGGTAGTTCCACAGATCGCGCGTCAAAAGATTTATCTCGCCCGCCGCCCGCACTGACCCCGAACGCCAGCTTGAACCCAGCAATTTCTTCTTCTTGTGCCGGACCGTCCCTTCCACCCACTCGACAATCACCTGTTTGCCGTTCGATGAAACCTTGGCCTCGATCTGCTCAATCGGGTTGGCCATCTGGTACACCTTGACCGTGCCGTTGGAGAGTGTAAACTCGCCCCGTGACTGCGGTTGCTGCAGCGTACCGTAAATCTGGAGGTTCAGATTAAACTGCCCGGTCAATGATTCAATGTTGGGGTTGAAAGAGCTGATCAGGCTCAGGTCATCCCCGGACGAAGTAATGGTCAGATCGATCGGCCGATCGGGAACGTATACCAAACCGCTGTCCAGGTTCATCACCAGCGGCGCCGTCCCCTCGGCCATGATGTCGTAGCCGCGATATCTCAGGTTGAAATCAGAAATCGACAACACCGAGTCGGCAAAGCGCATCTCCGACGAGAGGTGCCCCAGCGAGTCCCGGCCGTAAATCAAGTTGGCGATTTCGCCGCTGATCACCATGGACGGATTCGCGAGCTTGCCGACCAGTCGCCCGTCCAGCGTCAGGCGGCCGTCAAGCAGCGAATCACCGGTCAGGTTTACCAGCCATGTCGAGAAATCGTAGTCGTCGCAGATGACGTGGAGCGAAATCGTCGTATCGAAACCATAGGTACACTCAAGATCGATCAGCCCCGCGTCGCCCGCCAGTTGCGTCCGCTTCACCTCGATGCGGTCAGCCAGAAAATCGACAGCGATCGGCTGCGTATTGCGGTATTCCAGCGTGTCCCACTGGAACAGGAAATCCGATATCGTGACAAATGCCGTGCTGTCCACCAGCCGCGCCTTGCCTTTGCCGTCGAGCAACATCATGTGCGGTCGTTGCATCGCGGGCGTCTCAAACGCCAGAGAATCAACATCGAGATACGTCCGCGCCAGGTTGATGTCCACCAGGTTCGAGTCGATCTCGATTCCGAGAACCACGCTATCGGCGGGCAGATTCCAGACGTTGCTTTTCCAGGCAAACACATCGACCATGCCGCGCTGCCCGTACATGAAACTCGCGATGTCAAAGTCCGCCACCAGGCTGTCGGTGGAAAATCCGTAGAAGCTGCACGAGTCACCCAAAAAGCGCCCGCGAATGTCCGGGTCCAGCACCGGTCCATTCACCTCGTAGGTTGCCGAAGCTCCTCCGGAGAGCTCCTCGATGAACAAGTCCCCCCAGAAATCGGCCAGTTGCGTCGTCCGGAAGTCGCCGGTCAGCATCAAATCGCCGTCATAGCGCACCACCCCCTCGGTTGTGAACATCGAATTTTCATACCAGAGAGTAAATCCCGGCTGGAAATAGAGGTCCTCGACATTGAACGTCATCTCGCCGCGCAGCGAATCGTAACGCACCCAGTCAAACTGCCCCGGCCCGCAGTCGATCGTGGCGTCCAGCGTAAACGTGTCTTCGCGAAATCCGCTGCCGTTGAGATTGACCCGGCCGCTCATCCGCGACGGAAACGTCCCGGGCAGCACCTTATCGAGATTGAATCCGCGCACGTCGAGTTCACCGCTGTAGGTCTCGGGCCGCGCCTCGAAGTTGATCTCCATCAGCCCCCGCATCGTGCCGTCGAACATCTCCGCATCAAAGCTGCTCAAACTGAGGATTCCCCGATCAAACATCAACTCCGACTTGAAAGGACCCACCGCGCGTTCATAGAGCACGCCCCGCCCCTCGGCTTGACCGCGAAACAGCTTGGGACGGCCGACAATCTCGGCCGAAAAATCAAAACTTCCGCGCAGGCGGCTGCCGATCAACATGCCGATTTCATCCAGCGAAACATGGCTGTTGCGAATGCTGAACTGGAACGGCAACGAGTCGCTCAAGGGGTAGAGCCCGCCGCCGATGATGCGCGAGGAATCGGTCAGGATGAACAGCGAGTCAATTCCCAGCGCGCCGTTGGAAAACGCCAGGCCGGTGTGCAATTCCCGCAGGTGAAACCGCCGCGCCGGAAGATTCAAAGCCAGCGAGTCCAGCCGCACCGCAATCACGTCATTTTCCAGCGAGCCTTCCAAAGAGATAAAGATGCTGTCGAGATAAAGGGTCCGCTCACCGCGCACCCACTGGAACCGCCCATCACCCAGCACGAAATGCCCGAGTGTGACGTTGGGCAACGCGCGTTTCGCGCCTGACGGCTCGCCTTCCCCGCCCAGTCGCGGGAGCAAGAGTCGCCCGGTCGAGTCGGAACGCAGAATCACCGTGGGACTCGATACGAAGACGCTGTCTACATGCCAGTCACCGCGCCAGAGCCGGCGAACGTCGTAGTGCAGTTCCAGCCGGTCGATCTGCGCTAAACGATAGCTTTCGCCCGGAATCCGCGTGTTGACCCGGATATTCTCAATCGTCAAATCGCTCCAGTACGACCCGCCGATCTGTTCGAACTCGATATCGACGTCGTACTTCGACTCGATATATTTCGCCAGCAGGAAATGAATTGCTCGCGGCACCAGCGTCGTCTGTGTCACCAGGTAGACCGTCAGGGCAACGGCGGCAACCAGGCCGAGAATCAGCGCAATCGGAATGTGAAACAAGTACCGCATCAGCCGAACACCTGCGCAATCGTCGACGTGATCATTCCCCGCTGTGCTTCCGTCAGGTCAATCGCTCCAGCTACCGCCGCAAGCTGCCCGCCGGTTGCACCCACATTGCGCGCCCCGCGCACATGGCTGTAGAGCTGCACCGGGTGCTGTGAAATAGCCAGGAAAACGATGCTGGCAACTTCGCGCTCCAGCGCCGTCGGCCCCGGCCGCGACAGTACCTTGCCGTAACCCTCGACAACCATCCATTCGCTCAGTTCCGGCGAGACGGAGGCCATATTCGCAACCAGCCGGTCGAAATTCGGGTGGTAGATCTGCGCGCACAACGCCTCGCCGCGCTCGCGCCACTCTGCCCAGTCATGATCTTCGCTCAGAATTTCCGGCAGGGTGCTCCCTTTCGCGCGCGCTACTTCTGCAAAAACCTTGGCGGCTTCGATCGCCTGGGCGTAGCCGAAAAACAGGTAGCTCTGGAGGACAATCTCGTAGGTTACCTCTGCCGGGAGAGGCTGCGGAATCAGGGCGTTCAGTTCGCAACGCAGCGACACCAACTTCCCTGGCGCCAGCGCACTCGCCATTCGCGCTATGGCTGTTAATCGATCCATCGACCTGCGTTCATCCCATCAGTCGCCAAAGCATTCCGTCCAATTCGCCAATGTAAGAATTCACGGCAAACCGGACACTACAAAAACGAAAGCGCCGTCGAACTTATCCGACGGCGCGAATTCTCAGAAATTGATCGCTGACCGGCTATCTGACAGCCGCGGCGTTGCGCAAAAGCGGCGAATCGGTGTTCACTTGCCGAAAGACCGGCGTCGGTCGTCCGCTGAACGGCGTCTGGTAATAGCGTGCGCCGGCCTGGCTCGCGTAGTTGGATTGCGCCGAGGCCTGCCGCATCCGCTTTAGATGGGCCACATACAGCGACTCGATCGTGGCATCCGCCAACCGCAAGGAACGGGCGTTCTGGATCGAAGTCGCCCGATAATTCGAGCGCTCGCCCGACACTCCGAGAATATTCTCGTAGAACGCCGGCGGCTCCTGACGCCGCTGCGCGTACGGCTCGCTGGTGACATAATTCACCTGCTGCACCACTGCGGCATTGCTCGCCGGCTGACTTGTCAGCAGCGGCTCGCCCGGCGTCGGTAGTTGATTGTTGTGTGTAAATGTGACCGCCAACAGCGCGCATACCCCGACCGCCGCCAGGCTCGATACCCAGGCCAACGGACGTCGCCACAAAGACGGCTCCCGCAGCGGCAGGTAACTCTCCGTCGGACGGTGTTGCTCCGCAAAAATGCGGTTCATTAACTGGAGGTTAAAATCTTCCGGGACGTGCTTCTGCGGCATCGCCCGCGCGGCCGCGACGATTTCTTCGATGTAGAGCTTTTCGCGTTCGCAACTTTTGCAAGATCTTATATGGGCCTCCATCTCCTTGGCGAGATTCGAGTTCAATGAACCATCATAGGATGCTGATAGGTAAGATCGAGCCTTTCGACAATTCATATGACTCCTCCATGCGCGGCTTGAGACGGTTGCGCAGGATTGCACGAGCCCGGTTCACACGCGACTTGACCGTGCCCAATGGCACGCTCAGGACCTGGGCAATCTCCTCGTACGACAGATTGTCCACGTCGCGTAAAACAAAGGCGGTTTTGTATTTTTCGGGTAAACGCTTGATTTCCGTATCGAGCAGTTGGCGCAGGCCGCTGTTGTTCTCGGCCTTCTCTTCCTTCGCCGGCAACTTGTCGGCAAAATCAAAAATGTCGAAAAACTTGATCTTCTTGCGCCGGCGCAGCTCGTTGCGCGCCAAATTCAACGCGATCGTGTAAATCCACGTCGAAAACGCAAAACGAAAATCATACGACATCTTGTGCTGCCAGACGCGCAAGAAGGTATCCTGCAACAGGTCATTGGCTTCTTCTTCCGATGACAGCATCCGATTGAGCACGTTAAACAGTCGGTCCTTGTAGCGATTGACGAGCGTATTGTAGGAGACCATATCGCCCTCCTGCACGCGCTTCATCAATTCCAGATCAGGTAATGACTCTCTGTTCAGCATAGTGTCCTTTCGTGTGCCTGCCCAGCAGTTGCTATCCCATAATACAACCTGATTTTCCCGTTGTTCCAGATTATTCAGTTTCGTTCTTGCTTCGACCATTTCTGCTGCTAAATTAGCCACGGCATCAGAATCCAAGGAGACGCGTAAGTGACTGTAAATGAAGCAATTAAAATCAGGCGAACGATCCGCTCGTTCAAGAAGCAGCCGATTGAGCCGGAAAAACTCGCCGCCTTACTGGAAGCCGCCCGTCTGGCGCCCTCCGGCTGGAACGACCAACAATGGAAATTCATCGTCATCCAGCGCCCCGAAGCACTCACAAAATTGGCCCATGCCTGCGATGAGCAGATGCACGTTGCCGAGGCTGCCGTAGCCATTTGTGCCGTTATTCCCAATTGCCTTGGTCTCGAACCGCGCAAACGGGAGATCCGCCTGCAGGATATCGCCATCGCCAACTCCTTCATGATGCTCCAAGCCACCGAATTGGGACTCGGAACCTCGTGGATCGGCGCCTTCAACGCCTGGAAGATCCGCCGTATGCTCAAGATTCCGGAGAGTGCCGAAGTCCACTCCGTCATGGTGTTCGGCTACGCACACTACACGCCGCCGGCTACCGATCGCAAACCGGCCGCTGAAGTCTTCTGCGCCGAGGACTTCAATACACCGCTCTGAAGCCGGCTCGCATAGGCCACTGGCGCCTTCTATGACAGTGACTTCGCAAGCTGTCTGTTATCGACAGGTGCCCCACCCCTTGGGGACTGTTGAAAAAGCTCTGCGGACTGTGATCTGACAAGACAACCCCCTTGCCCCCTTTGCTAAGGGGGAATAACGAACTCTCAAAAAATCGTTCGTACGTAACAGATTCTCCCCTAACAAGGGGAGCGGTTTCAGTCTCCGACGAAGGAGGAGACGGAAACCGAGGGGTGTTATTCCGTTGGCATCGCACTTTTTCAACAGTCCCCTTGCGGTGGGATCGAGGCCATCTCCCCGCTTGCATAGTTGCGGCAGGTCTTGATTCCGCCCGCCACTAGAACCGAACTCGCGATTTCTCCACCCCGCGCGGCATTGTGACCTGCCGCCGTCCAAGAATCCAGCACTCATGAACCTCCGACTCCTCCACCTGAAGTGCCGGTTAGAAATCCCCCGTGGCAGGGATCGTTGAAAAAGTCGCTCGGCGGTGATCTACAGCAGCCGACGGCTTGTCATTGCGAGGAGCGAACGCACAGCTTCCCTTCCTTCATACGCTGCCGCGACGAAACAATCTAATCCGTCTCCCAATTCCGATGCCCTCCGGTGTCATTGCGAGGAGCGAACGCACAGCTTCCCTTCCCTCATACCCTGCCGCGACGAAGCAATCTAATCCGTCTCCCAATTCCGATGCCCTCCGGTGTCATTGCGAGGAGCGAACGCACAGCTTCCCTTCCTTCATACCCTGCCGCGCCGAAACAATCTAATCCGTCTCCAAATTCCGATGCCCTCAGGTGTCATTGCGAGGAGCGAACGCACAGCTTTCCTTCCTTCACACCCCGCCGCGACGAAGCAATCTACTTCGGCCCCTCCGCATCCACGTGCTGCACAATTGCAGTGCCGCCGTCTCCCCGCGCGAACGTTTTCTGGTCGCGCCCGCGACGTCCGCTGCGTCCTAATCGCGTTTTGCTCGTTGTTGCCGCACCCTTGCGTTTGGTTCCTACCCGGCACACCACTTGCTTCTTCAATGACCGGGATACCAATCTTTTTCTTGACCGCCGTTGAGGGCGCGTTACATTCATCGCATGAATGCTTTTGGTATCAGACTTGAGGAGGCATGGATGCCGCGTTTTTTGGCGTTTTTACTGGTCGTTTGCATGACAACATCTACCCTGTTCGCCCAATATGATGATGAAGACCGCCCGCGGGGTCGCGGACGTGGTAACGAGAATGTCACCCGCATCTACTCCTACGACAATCAGCCGCCGCGCCAGCTTGTCGATTGCCCGACCGCCGCTACCATGCCGCGCGCCAGCTTCGACGTCCAACTGCGCGCCTCCGCCAACGGCTCGCTCGTCGGTCAGACCACCATCGGCCTGCACCGTCGCTTCATGGTCGGGATGTCATACGGCGGCGAAAAAGTCCTCGGCGATCAGAGTGCCGATTGGTATGACGAAGTCGAGTTTATCGTGAAATATCAACTAATCACCGAAAACATCTACATGCCCGCCATCGCTCTCGGTTACGAAGGCCAGGGCTACGGTCGCTATTATAACGACTTCGAGCGCTTTATGTACAAGTCCAAGGGCTTTTATGGTGTCGTATCTAAAGGATACAAGACCTACCAGTGGTCGTCGGGCTTACATGCCGGCGCCTACTATTCACTCGAGAGCGATATTGATAATGATGATGATGTCTCGGTCTTTTTCGGCGCCGATCTGCAACTGCAGGATGACCTGCTCCTGGTCGCCGAATACGACCTCGCCCTCTCCGATAACCGCGACTCGGAACAGTCCGGCAAGGGATGGGGTTACTTCAATGTGGGTGTACGCTGGATCTTCTCCGAGCGTCTCGAAATCGGCTTCGATATCGAAAATCTCTTTGAGAACCGCAACGACACCAAATCGCCCACCCGGGGCCTGAGAATTACCTATCTGGAATTCTTCTAACGGTGTATAACCAACCGTAGGAGTCGCACATGAATGCTAAACAGCTAATGACCTTAATCGTAATCGGCTTGGCCATCGCTATCACCGGCGTCGGTTGTTACACGATCATCCGGCATCCGTCGATGGAAAACGCGCAGTACGACGCCGTCGCCTATGAGCACTCAGCCAATGACCGCGATTGCGTGCGCTGCCACAGCGACTACGCGACATACCCCTACGGCTTCTATGAAGGATACTATCCCGAGTTCTACTGGGACTACCCCAATTGGGGTGACTATTACGCCTACCCCTGGTGGTGGGACGGCTACTGGTATAAGGACGGCGTCGCTATCGATACCGTCGACAAGATTGCCCGCCCCGATCGCCAGCGCGGACTGCGCCCGCCTTACGTGACCGGAGCCCAGCCTGTGAACCCGACCGTGCCGATATTTAACTCCGGCGGAACGCAGCCTCCGGTTGTCGGCGGCTCCACCGGCGGTACCACGACCGGCGGCAATACCGGCACCACGCCACCGACCAATACCGACAACGACGACAAGAAAGAAGACACCAAACCGCCGAAGCGGCGCGGCAAGTAACACAAAAGGAGCGTCATTGTGTTCTCACATCTGTTGCGGACTCTCACCGCTTTTGCCATCGCCCTTTCCCTCGCAGCTGTTTCTCACGCACAGGAGGAAGAGGGCTCCTTTATTTCCGAGTCTTCAGCAGGAAGCTTTTTCGGCGTTGGCGGCCGCGCCGTCGGCATGAGCGAAGCGGTGATCGTCTCCATCAAGGATGGCACCGCCATCGTCTACAATCCGGCAGCCCTTACGAAGATCAAGCGCCCCGAATTCTACGGCGCCATGTCCCACGAAAAATTCACGAACGAAACCACGACCATTTCAGAATTCGACGCCGATGCCGATCTCTCGCGCACCCGCTTGAGTTCGCTCAACTTGTCGGTACCGGTGCCGACTTATCGCGGCGCCCTGGTCCTCGCTTTCGGTGTGAATCGCACCCGTTCTTTCGATCGTACTTTCACCTATGACTACCCGGTTTCGGGACAATCACAAAACGCTGTCGAAGAGGAATCGGGTGGGATTCGCGAGTGGTCGGCCGCCGGCGCGATCGAGCTCTCCCCGCGCATTGCCGCCGGTGTGACGCTCACGTATTACAACGGTGGCGAAGACTACTCCTGGAACCTGGCGTTCGAGGATGGCGCAGACGACGTCCAGTACATCGACAACATTGAAGACAACTATTCCGCCGTCGGCCTCCGCGTTGGCGCAACGTTTGATCTGAACGATAACATCGGCACCGCGCTCACCATCGAGGCGCCCACCAAGTTCAAGGTCGAACAGAATTACATCCAGCGCACAGTAATCAACGGTGAAACCGACTCGGAAGTCGGCTACTACGAATATTATCTCACGCATCCCTTTGTTTTCAACGCCGGCCTGGCCTTCCGCACCCGCACCTTTCTCGTCGAAGCCAACATCGGCTATGCCGACTGGACGCAGCTTGAGTACGACGGCGATTTCGATCTCGAACAGCTCAACCGTGACCTGAAAAACTCCTACGACGAAGCCATCAATTTCCGCTTCGGCGCCGAATACATCCTGCCGCAATACGGCCTGATTCTGCGCGGCGGTTACAAGCACGAACCGCTGCCATTCTCCGGTTTCTTCCCCGCCAATCGCATCGAGAAGGATCGCAATTCATTCTCGATCGGCGCCAGCTATCTCGTCGATCGCGTCGCCATGCTCGACATCGCCTTCGCCCGTGCCAGCTATGAATTGGAGAATGGCGACCTTTCGCTCGCACAGAAGTTCACCTCAAACAAACTGATGTTCTCCGTCGGCTACCGCATTTAGCCGCGCTATCCGCGATCTGTAGAGCGCCTGTTTAGTCGATCAAAGTAAGATCTCTCTTCGGCAGGTCATTGCGAGGAGCGAACAAATCTCCATCGAACATCCACGCTCAACCGCGACGAAGCAATCTAATTCACGGTCCCCCGTGGCGTCAGGTCTTCCGTTGAGTCGTTCACCCTTCTTGATCAACGGAACCATGCACACGCCGAGAAGGGCGACCTGACGCGAATCACTCCTGGGAGCCCAGACGTTCAAGTCCGACACCTGATTCGTCAACCATAGGTCAATTCCCGTTCTACTTAGATCCGCCGCCGCGTTATCGAGAAACACCACAGCCAATCGCTGACTCTGTTCACACAACAGAAGGAATTGACATCCAAAATTGCCGCCCCCTCAATGTCATTTCTCGCAACGAGGAGCTCCCTAAACTCAGATCACTCCCTCGCAACGGCGCAATCGCTTATTCCGGAAAGAACTTCACCCACCGTTCAAACACGTCTTGCAGAAAATCCCCCGTTTTCTTCTTCACCTTCTCGGCGTACACCTTTCCCTTTTCAGCATCAAAATCCGGCTCACCGCGTCCGTCTTTGTCATAGAGCAAGACCGATCCCGGAATCGGAAACACATCGGCGCCGCCATTGAAGATGTAGGCCATTTTTTTGTCGTAGCGCGCCTTGTTTCCGTACTTCGGGTTCACCGCCATCACAAACCCTGTCTCGTCACGTCCGGCGTGTCCACCGGGCCCACCGTAGACTTCCTCCGTCACATCACTGCACAGCGTCCACCAATGTACCACGGCAACCTTCAACCCAAAATCCTGGAACGCCCGATACGCCGCGTCCTTGAGCGCGTTGTTGTTGCCGCCGTGACCGTTGACGATCACGCAGCGGCGAAATTGCTTGTCGCGAAACGAATGCAGGATATCCAGAATGTATGCCGTGAAGATCTCCGGCCGCACCGTAATCGAGCCCGCGTATCCATACAGCGACTTGGTAATTCCGTAGTGTACGCACGGCGCCACGATCGCCTGGAAGCGCTCGCCCAGGTAGTCAGCCAGCGCGATCGGAATTATGTTATCCGTTCCGATCGCCGCCGATCCGTGCGCCTCGATCGTCCCCACAGGAAGAAAAACGAGATCGCACTTCGACGGCACGACCTCTTGCACTTCTTGCCACAACATCTCTTCCAGTCGATACCAACTCATCTATGGCTCCTCGTCCTGAAGCTTCTGGAACAGCGTCTCCAGCACCGCTTCGGTCGCTTTCGCCGAGGTCTCATCGCCGCCAATGCGGAACGCATTGATGTCGCGCACCAAAAACTCCAGATCGCCCGGCTGTCGCAAATCGTACCACAGCTCGATCTCTTCCCAGTTGAGCCGGTCCGCCTGCGCCACTTCGACCACGTTGCGGTAAATCTCATCCGCGTTTGACCAATCAATCTGGCTGAACACTTCCGGCACCAGCCGCCGCATCCCCAGCAGGTAGTAGCTGCCCTCGAGCGTCGGCCCGAAAACAATATCTTTCTTCTTCAAAACCTTGAACGCGTTCTCGATCATCCGCCGGCTGAGCGTCGGCGTCACGCAATCGATCAGAAGCACCTTGTCATGCCCGGAATCGAAGCACTGCTTGAAGGCCGTATGGAAATTCGCGCTGACGTCCGCGTCCGGCTGCGGGCGCATTTGCACGTCGCCGTTTTCCAGCCGGGCACGCGCCTTCCCCTTGAGACTGGTCCTGAGATTGGCAATCGCCACCGAAATGATCTCTCGCGCGCGCTCGCTCGTAAACGCGATCACCAGCGTGCTCTCAACCGTCAAACACGCCGCAATCGTATCCTCGACAAACGCCTGGTATAACGCATTGGCGTCCTCGAGACGAATCGACTCGGAGAACTGCGATTGCACGCGCAAGCGGTGCTTGTCCTCGAGATAAATGATGATGGCGTTCTTTTCGGAATCCGCTTTCGTTTTCGGCATAACGACGATCAACTCAAATGGCTGGTTAGCTCCTGTGAATTGAATATATGCCCGTCGCTAACGAACACAAGTCTTTTGCCGTTCCAGCGCGAAATTCACGGAAGAAAAATTACGCGGAGAATTCTGAGGATAGGAAAAAATGCTTGACTAATTCACCGTCTGCAGTGCGGCGATCATCTCTTCCGGCGAAACGACGCCCGATATGATCTTGTGCACGTTGCCGTTTGAATCGAGCAACAACGTCGTCGGCAGTGAATAGTGCTTCAAGCCGAAGCGCGCCATAAACGCTTGTGTAATCGCCGTGCCGGAATTTTCCAGTTGCACCTTGATCGGCTGAAACCGCGCCGCCGCTTCGACGACCGATGGATGGTTGAGAGTTTTCTTCTCGAGGATCTTGCAGTTGACGCACCACGTCGCCCAGGTGTCGATCAGCACCGGCCGCCCCTCGCTCTTCGCTTGCGCCAACGCCCCTTCCAGATCAGTCGACCACGGGATCAGGTTCTTTTCCGCCGTCTCGCCGCTCGCCGCGCCAGCCGGCAACCACTCCGAAGCCGGCGGTAAAATCAGACCACTGCGCAAGATCGTCCCGCCCAACAAGTAAATCGCCACCAGCAGTGCAACCACGCCGATCAGTTTCTTCAAGCGCAGGAAAAATCCGGCTTCCGGCGTCAAGCGATCCAGACCGCCGCCGAACACGCCCAGGATGAGCAATATCACCCCCGTGGCAATCGCTGTGATCTCCGGCGAAATGATCGTGCTCAGGAAATACACCGCCATCAGGAGCAGCACAAATCCAAAGAACTTTTTCACCGATTCCATCCAACCGCCCGAGCCCGGTAACGCGCTGATCGCTGATGAAAATGTCCCGATGATGATATACAACGTGCCCAGTCCGAGTGCGAAGACGAACAACACCAGGAATCCGACCACTGGCGAACCGGCCGTCGCAATGTACAAGAGTATTCCTGCGACAAACGGACCTACGCACGGTGACACTACCAGAGCCGCAACAACCCCGAGCACGATCGCGCTCCCGATTCCGCCGCCACCCGAGGTGCGCCCCAGCTTGTTGCGCAATGAAGCCGGCACTTGCAGTTCGTAAAGCCCGAACATCGACAACGAGAAGATGACGAAGACTACGACAATCCCGATCACCACCGGTGGGCTCGCCAGCCAGGCGCCGAACACGCCCCCGACTAGCGACACAATTAACCCCATGATCCCGTACACCACCGCCATCGACACCACGTAGAGCAACGACATGACAAAGCCCTTGCCGACTGATCTCTCTCTCCCGGCAAAGACACTTACCGTAATCGGAATCATCGGGTAGGTACACGGTGAAAACGACAGCAGTACTCCGGTCACAAATGCCAGACCGAGCGCCAGGAAATATCCCCAGAAGCCATGCTCGTCAATCAGTCGCTGCAGGTCGTTTTCCTGCTCCGGCGTTCCACTCACCGGCGGCGTGCTCGCCGCGACCGGCGGCTGCGTCGCTGCAGCGCCAAAAATGGCGCTGTGGGCGGCTGTTCCCCCGCTACCAACCGTCATCGCCAGATCGACCGCCACCGTCTGTGGTGCGCGGCACTCCTTGTTATTGCAGGGCTGATAGGTAAATCTTGCCGGAACCGTGTAGTCGCCTTCGGCAACCGTCTCGGCGACGTCGATCTTGAACTTGATGGTCGTCTGCCCCTCATAGACCGACATCTTCTCGCCCATCAATTCCGCGTCCTGACCCGCCGGATACCTGATCGTCCGCGGCGTGATCCCGGGCAACGTATCGAACTGCACTTTCGCGGCGATCAGATAATCTTCATGCGGCTGCGCGGAATTGATATGCCAATGTTCCGCGATCTCGACGACCACCGCCGCCTCAACCGTCGAACCCGGCTGCACTGCCGTGCTTGCGATGAGCGAGCGAACCATGACCAATTCGGCGTCGGAGCCGGAAGAAAGGGCCGATAGATCAAAGCTCTCTTGTCCGTGCAGCGGCAGGACCAGGGCGACCAATAGCAGGCAACAAAGAAGAAGTCGTTTCGTAACCAACCTCGCAGTTAACAATGTCTTGGATTATAAACTCAACGTGCAGACGGGATGCAAGATTATTTCTTCGTGCCGCTCGACTCCGGTTCTTGCAGGCGCGCGAGCAAGCGATCGAAATCAATCGTCTTCGCGATCTCCTTCGCCAGCGCCTCGGCAAAGAACTTGATGAATAAAGAGCGCTGGTCGAGCTTGCCCGTATCGCCCATCGCCGGCCCTTCCAAACTGGTGTCGGGCGACAGCGGCGCGTGCAGCTTTTCGATATAGACCTTGGTCTTGGTGTCTTCCTCGGTCTGGAGCATCTTTTTCAATTGCGTGACCGGAATCTTCGTCGACCCGATTTCTTCAACCTGGAACTTCCCGGTCGCCCCGCCTTGCGGTATGTAAGGTGCCGGGTCATTCTTCTTCACTTCCTCACCCGACATCTCCCGAATAAACCAATCGTAGTCGTGCGGCGTGTCCTCCGACTTCGGCTCAGGCCGCGCAGCTTCGACATCGTACTGGTCCTCGGTCAAATCGAGCTTGTCCAGCGTTGGGCGTTCCGGCCGCTGCTGCTCGGAAGTAGACTGCTTCAGCATGCTTAGAAAAATCTTATCGGTAGCGCTGGAAATCTTCTTCTCAAAGCTGTTGTCGTCGTCCGCCAGGATGCTTTCGATATCCGAGTCGTCAGCCTCCTTCCCTTCACTCTCCCCATCCGTCGCCGATTTTAACAGCCGATCGATCTTATACAGCAGTTCCTGCGGCGAGAAGGGTTTGCTTAGAGTATCGTTAGGCGCCACCTGCACCAGTTCCTTGGTATCAAGCAGCTCCGAGCTGCCCAGCAGCATGAGGATCGGCACCTGCGACTTTGCCCGGTCTTTTTTCAACTCCTGCACGATGAAGTAACCGCTGACGTTTTGTGTCGAGGTCGCGATCACCGCCAAATCATACTCGGTTCGCTTAAGCTCCTCCAGCGCCTTGGTGCCGTCCTGGAAAAGATTGGCGTCGTAGCCGTGCTGCGTCAGCAGCTTGCGGCATACCGCAATGATCGTTTCCGAGGCATCCGCTACCAGAATTCGCTTACGCATGGCCGTTACTGCCGCTCCGAAAGTTTGCGCGAGGCGCGTTCAAGTATCTTCTTCTCCCGTTCCGTCAACTTGTCGTAGCCCCCCACTTCCTTGATCCGGTCAAGTATCTGGTCGACTTCATCCATCAGGTCGTCTTCCGGCCCGGCCGCCGGACGGTTCACCAGCTTCGGTTTCCGCCGCAGGCGCAGCTTGCTGCGCAGGCCGCGTACCCACATCGGGATACGCCAATCGGCCTTCAGGTAAAGATAAGCGATCAGCGCACCGCCAAGGTGCGTGAAATGCGCAATGCCGTCCGCCTTCCCGTTGTACGACGCCAATACACCGAGGCCAATCAAGATCATGACGAGATACTTTACTTTTATCGGAAACAAAAACCAAATATAGACCAGTCGATTCGGATAAAGCACCGCAAACGCCACCAATACACCGTAAATCGCCCCCGACGCGCCAATTACCGGTACGCTGCTGTTGAATTGCAGCAGGAACGTGATGATCCCCGCGCCTATCCCTGTAACGAAATAGAATTTCAGGAATTCGCGCGTGCCCCACTGGCGTTCCAGATCGGAACCAAACATCCAGAGCGAGAACATGTTGAAGAAAATGTGGAAGAAGCCGCCGTGCAAAAACATGTACGTTGCGACTTGCCACACCTGGAACTTGTGCGCTATACCATACGGCACCAGCCCGAAGATCCGTTCCAGTCGGATCGAGGGCAGCGCCATCTGCGCCAGGAACACCGCCACATTGGCAATCAGGAGATACTTGATCCCCGGGGTCAATCCCTGCTGAAAGCCGAATGTCGATTCCTGATATGTAGATTCGCGGTACATGCTGATGTCTGTATTAGTATCGGTAGTTTACGAGGTAGAGTATAACAACTCGCGGGGCATTTGGCAAGAAGCCCGCGAATTCCGCTCGATTGCAGTTACCCGGCCCCGAAAACACGCCATGCGGGGCCGAGTCGAAACCAGTTACATCAAACGGGCGTGCTCGACCTTAAGGCAGCGGTCCTGAACGGCAGCCAATCCCGCTTCCTTGGCCCGGCCCAATCCGGCGTCGTTGATCACGTCCAATTGCAGCCAGACCGCCTTCGCGCCGATCTTGATCGCCTCGTCAATAATCGCATCCGTCTGGTCGGAGCGGCGAAAAACGTCGACAATGTCGATCGTTCCGGGTATGTCGCTCAACGTCGCATACGATTTCAGCCCGAAAATCTCGGTCTCCATCGGATTCACCGGAATCACTTCGTAACCCTGCCCCATCAAATAACGCGCTACGCTGTAGGATGCCCGCTCCGGCTTGGCGGACATCCCGACCACGGCTATTCGCTTTGTCTTCCCCAGCAGAGCCGCGATATCACCGTCCGAGGGATTTGTAAACCCGGCCGTCATGCCAGAAACTTCTCGACCTTCTCTTGCAACATCTTCTTGGGCAACGCGCCGACGACCTGGTCCTGAACCTTGCCGTTCTTGAAAAACAGCAGCGTCGGAATCGACATCACACTGAATTGCATCGCCGTCCGGCCGTTGGCGTCCACATCTACCTTCACCACCTTTAACTTACCCTTGTACTCCTCGGCAATCTGGTCGAGGATCGGCGCAATCATCCGGCACGGGCCGCACCACTCCGCCCAAAAATCGACGATAACCGGTACTCCGCTGTTGATCACCTCAGACTCAAATGTGGCGTCGGAGACGGCTACTGCGTTTGACATCTTGTTTCTCCTTCCAATAACAAAACCAAATCCAATCTCTTAAACTGCCCCCGGAAGCATTTGTTCCGTCAGTACTCGCCGCAGGCTCGCGATCGGTATCGAACCCTGCGCGAGCAATTGGTCGTGAAATCGCTTAAGTGTAAATCGCGACGGATTGCGCTTCTCCATCTCCCGCCGCAGCGCCAGGATCTGCTTTTTCCCAACCAGGTAGCTCATCGGCTGAGTCGGCGACTGCGTGTAACGCTTGACCTCTGCGATTGCCGCCATCTTATCAAGTTGAGCGACTTCGACAAGCAAATTCACCGCGTCCGTAAAACTCATCGTACCGCAGTGAATTCCCACATCGATCACGATCCGGCAGGCTCGCCATAGCTGCAGATACAATTGCATAAGTCTATATCGTTCATCGGGAAAGAACCCTTGCTCCCACATCATTTCCTCGCAATACAGCGCCCACCCTTCGACAAATACGCTGGTCTCGAAAATCCTCCTCACCCGTGAAGGATGCCCGTAGGCCAACGTTACCTGTACGTGATGTCCGGGATAGCCCTCGTGCAACGCGATCAACTCCCCTTGATACCGATTGTGATTCCGCAGCTGCTGGGAGCGCGCCTCTTCATCGTCTGTCTCCTCAATCGGAGTGACCCAGAATTCGCCCACGGTCCCGTCCCCCAGAGGCGCCGGCGCAGCGTACGCGGCATACGGATAGGTATGCCTCACGAACTCCGGCGTCGGTTTCACCTCCAGCATCGCCCCGTCCGGCAATGTCAGCAGGTCCCGCTCCTGAAGAAACCCGACCGCTCGCGCGACATAGCCCCGATTCGCCTCGAGCACATCGCAGTCAGCCGGAGGCGTTGATTTTAACTCCGCAATTAGTTCACTCGGCGGCCCACCGAGCCGGCGGCAAGTCTCGGAGATCAACTTCTCGGTCTCGGCGATCTCCTCCCGACCGCGTTCTTCCAACTCGGAGACGCTTATCTCAATTTGATGCACGCCGCGCAGCAGCGCTTCGAATCGCTCTCGGCCGATTGCGTAGCTCCCCCGCGATCGTTCGGTAAGTTGCTCCTGAACAAACTTCTGATATTCCTCGATGGCGCCGTAAGCCTCCACCACCGCGTGCTGAATCTGCTGCGCTCTTGCGGGATGCCTTGCTGCCAGCGGCGCAATTGTACCCCCGATAAACGCCAGTGCTGAGCGGCACAGGTCTTCTCCCATCTCGGCCCAAACCGTCGGCACCGATTCCTGATCTTGCAGATTCGCCTTGAACTCCTCGAGCAACCGCGGTGTGGAGTTCAGCCGGCCAATCAGCGAATCCAGCCGCTGTTCCAGCGGTGCAAGCTCGCGCGAAATCAGGCTCAGACAACCATAAAGGAGCAGCTCCAGCGGCAGCGACGGGTCCCGCTCCCAACGCGAAAAATCCGCGTCGAACATCGCCTCGGCTTCGAGATGCCCGATAAGAATCTGGCGGTCGATCTGATCCTCCAGCGACAGCGCGGCAGCATCGATTGCCGTCAATTGCTCGATGTATTCGCGCAAATGCTTTGCCCGCTCGTGCCGGTACTCTTGCGCTGCAATGTCCAGTTGGTGGTCATAGGTGTGCAGTCCTGCGCCGGTTGCGCGCACCGGTGCCGTCGCCAGAACGTACTGCAGGATCTCTTCGAAAATCGCCTTCATCATAGCCCGCGAACATAGCCTCCCATCTGCAAAAAGGCAATCAGTTCCGCCGGCGAGATTCCGCGCCAAGCAAAACGGGCGGACATCTCTGTCCGCCCGTCGTCACTTCTCTCAATTTGTTGCGGCAGTTCTTGATTTCGCGCCCCGTCCCGGATCTTTCCCATTTTTGGATACTCCGGGCGCGAAATTGTGAACTGCCGCCTATTGTCTTCGGGCGTTGACTGCACCCACAACTGATCGCACAGGATCTATTCTGTCGGCGATCCCGGTCGCACCAGGGCAAACTGCATCTTGCGCCGGCGCACGAACGAAACAAAAGTCCCGCCGCAAACCATGATCACACCCAGCCACACCAGGTTGATCAGCGGCTTCTTGGAAACTTCCAGCACCAGCAAATCAACCACATCCATTCCCGGCACGCCTGAAAACTTCAGCGACACCGTCCCGGCATCCGCCTGGATATCCTGGAGCACGATGTTCCCTGAACCATCCGGCATCTGCGCGGACAGGAATTGCTTGCCCGACTGCGTGAAAGCCATGCGCGGAATCACCGTTTCGGTCTTGCCGGCATGTGTCACTTCCAGGACCGCCCCGACTTCCATGGTGTTCGGGTCGCTATGGTTGCCCATGTCAAAATTCGTGAACTTGACGTCGTATTCGCCAACCTGCTTGACTTCGCCCTTCGTCAACACCATCTGGTCGCCTTCGCCCATCACCCGCTGCTCTTGCGGCGACAGGTACAGGTCGTAGAGGAAATACTTGCGAATAAAGGGCTTGCGCATTAACCCCTGGTTCTCCTGAGCAATGAACATCTTCGGGTCCGCCTTGAACTGGCTGTGCCCGTCCTGAACCTCCAACATCACCGAATTGTCTTTGTTGGTGATGTCGCCTTCCATGCCCTTGTAAGCGATCTTGTACTGGAATGAATCCGCCGGGCCCTGATTGGAGTAGAGGTTAACCTTGTCGGTCTGAGAAAACGCCGACGAAATCACAATCCCGACCATCATCACGCCGAAGCCCATGTGCGTCAGGAATCCGCCGATGCGCAATCCCACGCGGTTCGGTTGCAGGAAAACCACGAAGAAGTTGCCGAAGAGCGCAAACAACGCCGTGAAAATCATCAGCAGGTACATGATCTGTGTCACATCGAACACGAACGCAAGGATCGTTCCCGCCAATGCCAATCCCAGCGCCGGCGACAGCCGCTTCAGTAACGTCTGCCAGCTGCGGTCCTTAGCGACCAGGAACGGCGAGATCCCCACCAACAGCGCCAGAATAATCGCCATCGGTAGCGCAGTCTTGTTGTAAAAATCGATCGAGACATTCGCCGGCTCAGCGAATATTCTCGTGATCAGCGGTGACGACGTTCCGATCAAAGTCAGGATCGCCAGCAACGTCACGAAGAAGATGCCGACCGCAATCGCAAAATCAACCGAGTAGGGATCCTTGATACCGACTCCCGTCCGCGCCGATCGCGCCCGCACAACTAAGAGCACGGTTGACAGGATCAGGAAAAACATCATGAAGAAAATCAGGTAGCCGGACGTCCCCAGATCCGTGAACGAATGCACCGAGAAATCCGCCAGCACGCCCGAACGCGTCAGGAACGTGCCGTAAACCACCAGCAAAAACGAAAACACCGCCAGCATCAGGTTCGAACGCCGGAAGACGCCCTTGTTGCGCTCGAGCAACAGGCCGTGCATCAAGGCCAGGTTCAGCAGCCACGGAATTAGCGAGGTATTCTCCACCGGATCCCACGCCCAGTAACCGCCCCAGCCCAGCGTCTCGTAAGCCCAGTAGCCGCCGAGGAAAATCCCCAGCCCGAGGAAAAACGATCCCAACGCCGTCCACGGAAATGAGTTCTTCACCCAGTCGCGATAGTTGTTTTTCGCCAACGCTCCCAGCGCATAGGCGAACGGCACCGCCAGCAGCGAAAACCCGATAAACACGATCGGCGGATGGATCACCATCCAGTAATTTTGCAACAGCGGGTTCAAGCCGCTGCCGTCCGGCGGCATCCCGGTCGGAAACTGCGCCAGCACCTCCGGCGGATACGGCAAGAACGGCGAACGCACCGCCAATAAGGTCAGGAAGAACGCGATCACCAGCATGTAGAAGAACATCACCGCCGAGTGATTCTCCGTCTCGCGGCGAATCAGGAAAATCCCGATGACCGTGATGAACAACAGCCACAGCGTAAACGATCCCACCTGCCCCGCCCAGAACGTCGAAATCAGAAATCCCAGCTCGAGATCGCGCGACGAATAATCATGCACGTACTGCAGCGCGAAATTGTGGTTGAGAATCTGCATCAGGAAAAACGCGCACATCAGGATCGTCGCGCCCGCGAAGACATAGTATGACTTGCGCGCCAGACCGACCAGGGCGTCGCGGTTAAACAGCGCCATCGCGTATCCGACCAGCGACACCGCGGCGGTTACGCAGGCAATCGCCAGCAGGGTGTTCCCTAAGGCTACAGTCATCATCCCTGTAACTCTCCTTCATACTTGGAGGGACACTTGATCAGGAGTTGGTCGCAGTCAAATTGCGAGCCGTTGTATTTCCCGACGCAGACCGCGTGAGTTGCTTGCGAGAAGTTGCCCGGCATCGTCCCGGTATACTTCACCGTCATGGTAATTCCTTCCTCATCGGTGATCGGAAAGAACAGCTCCTGCGTCTCTAAATCGTACTTCACCTGGTCGTGGTCGATCGCTCCCATCACCTGCACCCGGGCGGAGCGCTTTTGCGCTTCGGCGAACGACACATACGAGGTCATCGACTTGGTAAACGAGGAAAACCCCCACGCCGCTACGGCGACGACGATCACCGCCGCCAATATGATCTTGACCTTCATTTCGTCTTCTCCAGGTCTTTAACTTTCTTGTCGAGGCGGAACAAAAACAGGAAGATTCCCGCCCAGATAATCAGGTTGGCAAACAGTACCGTGTAATTGGACGTTTCCATCAAGCCTTACTCCGTTTCAACGCGCGCCATCTTGGCCCGGTGCAGTCGCACCCCCAGCCCGTACAGCCAGAAAAATATAACCGTAAAAACGGCGAGCGATATTAAAAAGATGGGTAATACGGACCCACCCATGCTAATTTTCAAGTTTTGATCAACAATCGAGTCCGACGGGTGCAGCGAGGCCATCATCCGCGGCATGATAAATATGAAGAACGGCACCGTCGGAAACGCGAAAATCGAGTACACCGCTCCCAGGCTCGCCCGCCGGTCTGGTGCCGGGATGGCTGCGCGGATCGCCAGGTACGCCCCGTAAATCATCAGCAGCACAAATATCGACAGCATCCGCGGCTCGCTCCAGTTCCAGTAGACCCCCCACGTCACCTTGGCAAACAGGCTCCCTGAGAGCGTCGCCAGCACGCAGAACATCGTCCCGATTTCTGCCGACCACAGCGCCCGATAGTCATCGATTTCCGCCTTGGTCTTCAGGTATCGAATCGAATAGACCAGATTCACCGCGTAGGCCACCACCGTCAACCACGCCACCGGAATGTGGTAATAGAAAATCCGTGAGGCCTCGCCGATCTGCTGCTGTGGCGCCGGCGTCGTAAACGAGAACCAGATCACGCCGGCCGTGGCGAGAAAGAGACCGATTTGTAATGCTTGTCTAACCATTCCACACAAAATCAAAGAGTACTACGGATACCGTTATCATTATAACCGCGTAGGCGGCCAGAAGTTTTACGTGGTTTTCGGCGCCGCTCCAGCCCTCGTTCGCCAGTGCCGCATTGGTGCCGGCGATCGCCGCGATTAACAGCGGCAAGAGCACCGGGAACGATAATACGGCAAACAATGCCCCGCGCACCGAGGCCTTGGCGACAATCGCCCCGATCAACGTCGTCGCGCCGGCCAACCCGATGCAGCCCAGTGCAATTACCAGCGCAAAGAGCCCCGCGTCGGGAACCTCCACGTGCATGAATATCAGGTACAGCGGCGTGATCAGCAGGCAAAGCAAGAACAGGAGCAGTACATTATAGGTCAGCTTCCCGGCATAGATGATCGACGGCCGCGCATACAGTCGTAAGGTCTGGGCGGTCTTCGTGTCCTCCTCTTTGATAAATACGCCGGCCAGCGCCGACATCGCTGAAAAGAAGATCACGATCCAATACAGCGCCGCGTGTACCAGCGACGACAACCCCAACTGCCCCAGCGAAAAACTCACCACCACCAGCGTCGTGAAAGCGAACATGAACAGCGCGTTCAGCGCGTAACGCGTCCGCAACTCGGTGCGCATGTCCTTCACCAGGACTGCGGCGGCCTTGCTAATCCAGGCGGACGACGTGCTCGACATGCCGTAAATCCTCAGCCTCGTTGGTAGCCACTACCAGGATGCCTTTTTTTTTGTGCTCGCTCATCACAGCTGCCACCGTCGCTTTGCCCTCTTCGTCCAGATTCGCGGTCGGCTCGTCAAGAATCAATATCTGCGGCTGCGCCAGCATAGCGACCGCATACTTCAGCCGCTGCTTCATTCCCGAAGAATACGCCCCCACCATATCGCCGCCCCGTCCCACAAGGCCAACGCGCTCCAGAAGCGTGTCCTGCTCGGCACGTCCCATCGGCACCCCGGCAAGTTTCCCGAAGAAACTCAGATTCTCATAGCCGGTCAGCATTTCGTAGAGCGCCATCTCCGGACCAACCATCTTGATATGTTCAAGATACCTGTCCGCCGGCACCGCCTGATCTTTCACCGTTAGGATCACCCGCCCCTTGGTTGGCGGCAGTATCTGGGCCAGGATTTTCATGAGCGTCGTCTTACCCGAACCGTTATGTCCGGTAATTCCGATCGAACCTGGCGCGGAAACCGCAAAGTTCAAATCCCGCAAAACCTTGCGCTCGCCAAAGCTCTTCGACAGCTTCTCGACACTCAGACTGATCATGTGTGTTCTACGTCAGAATACCCATATCTTGCGTGAGAAGTTATTGCTATATAAGAGAAAGTCAACCCTTTTTTGCGAAATTTTTCACAATGGCGGGATTCTGCCGCACGAACACCAACTGAATTTCGATCCCACCGGGTGGCTCAATCAGTACCTACCAGCCTGATTGAGCACGATTCCCGTGCGCAGATCTGCTGCTAAGTACTGGATCGGGCCGTCAGCGTCCCAGTGTCTTGCATTCATCACCAACTTGATGAATGCGAGCCCTGAAGCAGAATCACCGAGAACAGCGAAAACGGAGTCTGCGGTTTGCACTCGACTCCAGAGGATGTACTCAGGCCGGAGCGTGTCGGCACGGTTTGCAGTTATCAACGCCGTTTGCTTCGAGCGCCGATTCGGCACCGCAACAAGTTGCAGCCGATTCAGCGCCGCATTCTCTGCGCTGCCGCCGCTGTCGGGCCACAATTCGTGCACTGGTGAATTGATCGAACGCTGCGCAAATGCCCAGCCGGGCTCTTCGATTTCTTGTCGCCATTTTTGCATCGAATGACTGCCGATGCCATTCTTGAGCAACTCAGCCGCTATCGTGGAATCGTGTGCGCTCTGGCGTCCGGATCTCTCTTCGCTTGGCAGGCAGTTCCATTCTCGCGGCAACACCGGGAGCCCGCAAATCGACTCGACGTGCTCGAATATTCCGGGATGAGTATCGAAGTACCAAATCGCCCGCCCGTCTTCCAGTTCCTGCAACGCATCTGCAATGCCCTGCTGACGGCCGGCCTCCCACCGCGCTGAATCGCCCCACGTGCGCACTTCAAGCCGCGACTGCAAGTATTCTACCTGCTTTTCGCTCAAGTCACCCGTGACCTTCTTGTCCGAGCAAGCAGTGATTACGCTGACTGTGAATAGAAGTGATAGAAGAAGTTGAATCGTCGACGACATAACTCCCACCCTTGCTACAAACCCGCCTCGTCTGCCGGCGTTTACTCTGAAAGCGGCTTCAGCTCAGCGCCTGCCCTAACCGGTCCCACCTGACCCGCTGATGAAAATGAATCAGGTTGTACCAAAACCCCTGCGGCCACGTTAGTGGATTACCCCAGTCTATTTTAGGCGCATCCGCGTCCGGCGCCGCCCCCCATGACCAGTGCACAACCAGGGCTTTCCCCAGGATAAATCGCTGCGGCACCGGCCCCCAGAAACGCGAGTCGTAAGAATCGTCGCGATTGTCCCCCAACATGAAGTAATACCCCGGCGGCACCTTGTACGGCCCGAATGTATCCCGCCTTCGATCGATACGGTTGTCAGTATGCTTGGAAAACGGATACTCCTTGAATTCGACCCCGTCGACAAACAACTTTTTGTCCTTCATCTCGACCGTCTGCCCGCCGACCGCAACGCAGCGCTTCACGTAGTTCGTGGCGGAATCCCCCGGCCACTTGAAAACCACGATATCCCCCGGCTTCGGATCGCGAAGTCCCGGAAGTGTGGCATCCACAAACGGAATGCGAATTCCGTAAATGAACTTGTTCGCCAGCAGGAAATCGCCAACCAGGATCGTGTCTTCCATCGATCCGGTCGGGACATTGTACGCCTCGATAACCGAGTATTTGATGAACAGCGCCATCAGGAAAGCCAGTCCCAATGACTTGATCGTGCCGAAGGTCGCGGCAATTGCCGAGCGGCGCGGCGGCGGCGTGGGGCGGCGAATCTCTGTGGTCTTGGGCATGTTGTCTCCTAATTGATCGCGCGAAGCAATCGACTCCAGCGTACGTGACTCGGTGTGTTATACAAATAATAAGCTCCGCCGGCGATTATTGAAAGCGGATTCCACCACGATATCTTTGGCGCCTCGTCGCTCGGCTCCCATGACCAGTGCACGAACATCGCTTTCCCGATAATCATCTCCTTCGGCACCGTTCCCCAAAATCGTGAATCCGAGGAATTGTCGCGATTGTCCCCGAGCACGAAATAATGCCCCGGCGGAACCGTGATCGGACCAAAGTTGTCGCGCG
Source organism: uncultured Ignavibacteria bacterium (assembly GCA_964576925.1). GTDB lineage: Bacteria > Zixibacteria > MSB-5A5 > CAIYYT01 > CAIYYT01 > JADJGC01. The sequence continues at coordinate 91,207 of CAZNWJ010000012.1, forward strand.
GGTGCGTTGAGCCCGCTTCAATCACGATCGAATCGCGGTGAACCACGTAGCGCTTCTCGTCCAACGGCAGCCCGTTCACGAACACCGCCTTGTTGACGATCTTCACCTCGTCCCCACCCCTGGCGATGATCCGCTTAATGAAGTTCTTTTCCTGGTTGTCCGGAAACCGGAATACCACGACATCGCCCTCTTTCGGCTCTTCTAACGCCGGCAGCCGCCAGTCGGTGAACGGAATTCGCGACCCGAACGTGATCTTGTCGGCGATCAGGAAATCCCCCACTAAGAGCGTATTCTGCATCGACTCCGAAGGAATATTGTAAGCCTCAACCAGCATTGTCTTGATCAACAAGGCAAACACCACCGCCAGCACGAGCAGTCGGAAGTAATTGAAAAACCAACGCACCCGTGAACCCGCTTGGTGTTCGATATTAGACTTATTTCGTCTGCTTATGTCCGACTCTATATTCATCAGCACGTCCAGCTTAACGCTACTCTCGCCATCCCACAACCAACTTTTATAACGCCAATTCGGCCGCGAAGTTGCGGCCTCTTGAAACGCGTGCTCAGCGGCGCGCCGGACTCTCCGACCACTCCCCCGCTTGACTTTGACTTGCCTTTTATCTAACATGAGGGTTTGTTGCTGACAACGAGGAGACTTATGCAAGTTCCGTTCTTGGATCTAAAAGTTCAATACCAGTCGATAAAACACGAAATCGACCCCGCCATGCAGAGCGTATGTGCCGATGCCGCCTTTGTCCTGGGCAAATACGTCTTCGACTTCGAAAAAGAATTCGCCAGATACTGCGGCGCTGCCGACTGTATCGCAGTCGATACCGGCACCACCGCTCTGCACCTGGCGCTCCTGGCGCTCGATATCGGCGTTGGCGACGAAGTCATAACGGCGGCAAATACCTTTATTGCCACCTGCGAGGCTATCAGCTATACCGGCGCGCGCCCTGTCCTGGTCGATTGCGACGAGAAAACTTACAACCTCGACCCGTCCATGCTCGAGGCCCGTATCACCACCCGCACCAAAGCGATCATCCCGGTTCACCTCTACGGCCAGCCCGCCGACATGGACCCGATCCTTGAAATCGCCCGCAAACATAATGTTCCGGTCATCGAGGACTCCGCCCAGGGACACGGCGCCTCCTACAAAGGCCGCCCGACCGGCAGCATGGGAGTGATGGGTTGTTTTTCATTCTATCCCGGCAAGAACCTCGGCGCTTACGGCGAAGGCGGCGCGATCACGACCTCTGATCCCAATTTGGCTGCCAAGATTCGCAAACTGCGCGATCACGGCTCCAACAAGAAGTACTATCATGACGTGGTCGGCTACAACTACCGCATGGAAGGCCTCCAGGGGGCAGTACTGAATATTAAGCTGAAGCATCTCGACAAGTGGAATGACGCCCGCCGCCGCAATGCCGACCTTTATCGCAAGCATCTCGCCGGCAGCGATCTGATTCTTCCGGTCGAAGGCGCCGGCTGCAAGAGCGTTTACCACCTCTTCGTGGTGCGTCACAAGCGCCGCGATGATCTGATCGCCTTCCTCGGGCAGCATGCCATCGGGGCGTTGATACACTACCCGATTCCGGTCCACCTCCAGAATGCCTATCGCCACCTGGCGCTTTCCGAGGGCGAATATCCGGTTACGGAGCGTATCACTAAAGAGATTCTCAGCCTGCCGATGTTCCCCGAACTGAACGAAGATCAGATCAAGTTCGTGGCTGAGAAAGTCAAAGAATTCAAATAGGTCGTCTTGAGAGAACTGGTTGCCAAAATCGATGCCGTGGTATCAGGGAGAGCCTTCTTCCTGGTCCTCGGCATCGTTCTTTTATGCGCTCTGGCGTTTCGCCTCGCCTGGCTGGATGCCGATCCGCCCGCCGGGATCACGCGGTCGCAGGACTTCTCGACCGATCCGTTCCAATACAATTACTTCGCCAAGAACTCTGTGGACGTCGGCGACTCCAACCCCTACGATGACCCCCGCTTTTCGCAGTGGGAGAAGTCATCGCAGAACTTCCTCGCCCTCGCTGTCTACTCGCTCTTCGGCACCGGCCGCGCCGCCGGCAACGCCGTCCCGGTGATTTTCAACCTGGCTTCAATCATCTTGCTGGCCCTGGCCTTGCGCAATTTTGGATCGCCGCTCGCGGCGATCATCTTCGCGATCTTCGCGAGCTTCGATTTCACCATGATCTGGTTTGCGCGTACCCCCTTCCTGGAGGGTGCCCAGAACTTCTGGCTCTGTGCCTCCGCTTTCTTCTTTTCGCTGGGGGGAAAGAAGCCGTGGTACATCGCCCTTGCCGGTTTCACTTGCGCCGGTGCGGCCTTCTTCGGCAAGATGATCGCTCTCTTCATGGTCGGCGTCTTTGGCCTGCTGGCGATAATCCAGTTCTTCGATGGTGAAGACCGCCGTGTTTGGCGGAAGAACATTCTGCTCTTTGCAGCCGGATTCGCGCTGACAACCGCGATCTGGTTCTTCTACATTTACCTGCCGTCGCGCGGAGAGTTTTCCGGCTACCTCTCCGAGCAGGCCTTCGGGCTCTACGGCGCACCCAAGGCGTTTGAGTCGGTTGGCGCATTCTTCTGGCAGCTGGTTTCGGTGCTTTGGGACCAGCTCTATTTTCTCAAGCAACCGTTGATCACAATCCTCGCGTTCCTCGCCGGTGCGGGAATTCTGTATCAACTCTTCACGCGGAGCGATGCCACAAGCGTCCTCGGAAAAGTCAACCCCGGCTGGCTGCTCTTGCTGCTATGGTTCGGCGTCGGCTACCTATCGCTGTTTCCGTGGAATTACCGCCCGCTGCGCTACCAGACAACCGTCATGTTTCCGGCCATGGCCTTGGCTGCCGCAGCGCTGGCCGCCGCGATGCGCTACCTGCTCGCGGCAAAACCGACATCCAAAAAGGGACAGGAAGCGAGCGTCAATATGCCGCTGCTCGCCGGCACCTGGGCATTCTGGCTCCTGCCGCTGCTGGCGCTGGTCCTGCTCGCGGCGGGCGGCTTGCCGGGCAACTCGATTGAAGACTCCTTCAAGGCGACCACAATACCGTTTACACTCGCCTTGTTGGTCGTCGGCGGTTTGGCGGCCTTCGCTGTCCGCCCCGCCAGTGCCCTCGGCCCGCGTCTGGCGCTCGTCGGCGCCGGCCTCGCGATCGCCGTTACCGTCTTCATCGCTGCCTGGAATCTTGTCGAATTCGTCAATTGGAGCGGCAACCGGCAGTATACCCTCGTGACTGCCGACCGCGACCTCGGCGAAATCCTTGGCCCCGACGCCGTCATCTCCGGCTCCTACGCCACGGCGTTTACCCAGGAAAATCGGCGCGGCTGCATCCCCCACATGTTTGGTGTGGTGCGCGTCGACAAGGAATTCTTCAACCGTTTCCCCATCACCCATCTGGCGATCGATGAGGGCAACGAACAGCGCGCCCGTCAGGATTACCCGGAAGTCATGAACCGCGCCGCCTTCGTCACGCGTTACTTCGTCCGCGGCATCCACGAAGGGATGCCGATGCCGGTACGCGTTTACCGCGTGGCGAACCCTGCCGTCAATGAGACGGCTGGTCGGTACCAGCCGACCGATTACGAAATCGCGCAAACTTTCGCGGCGGATGAACAAGCCGATTCCGCCGAAAGCTTCCTACGCCGGTTTCTCAGTCAACACCCGGACAACTACTCGGCCAACATGTACGTCGGCGATGCCCTGCTCCAATCCGGCGAGTTCGAGCTTGCCGCCGCGGCGTATCATGCAGTCCAGAAGTTCTCCCCCGGCGACCCCGTGAGCGCGTTGAACATCGGCAACGCATTCCTCTCGCTCGGCGCCGGCAAGGCCAATGCCGCCTACTTTGACTCGGCCTTGGTCTATCTCAAGATCGCCCAGCGGGCTTACTGGCGCGATGAACGACTCGCCGATGCCATCACACAATTGGAAAGACGCAACTAATGAACGGAAGAAACAGAAATCCCCGGGTATCCGTCGTGGTACCCGCCCATAATGAAGAAGGCAATATCGAGCCGTTGAGCGAAGAGTTTGCCAAAGTCTTCAATGCTCTCAACTACCCGGTCGAAGTCGTTTACGTTAACGACGGCTCAACCGACCGTACCGAACAGAAAATGTACGAGGCCTCCCGTCGTTACAACTGGGTGCGCGTAATGCGTAACCGAACCCGCCTCGGCCTGACCACTGCGCTGGCGCGCGGTTTCGGCCAGGCGCGCGGTGACATCCTCGTCTTCTATCCCGCTGACTTGCAGTTTCATCCCCGCGATATCCCCAAGATGGTCGAAGCCATCGATAACGGCGCGGACATGGTTTGCGGCAAAAAGGTCGGCTCGTACGGAAAGTGGCTCGTCTCGTGGATTTACAATCTGATGACGCGACTGCTGTTCCCCAAACTCAAAGTCACCGACATGAACTCGGTCAAGGCTTTCACCCGCGAAGTCTACAACGAATTCCCGACGCTGCGCGAAGGCTGGCACCGCTACCTCGCGGTATTTGCCGCGGCCAGGGATTTCATCGTTCGCGAAGTCCCCGTCACCTTGAACAAACGCCATTCCGGCAAGAGTAAGTTCGCCGGCAAGTCGCGCATCATGAAGGGATTCACCGACCTGATCGCCGTCAAGTTCCAGGTCTCCGTCTTTGGCGACCCGATGAACCTTTTCGGCAAGGCCGCTTTTCTTTTCCTGTTTATCTCTCTGGCTTTTGCCGGCGTTGCTTTCTATGACCGCTTCATTCTCGAGCGCGGCTACCGGCCCCTGCTTTACGGCGTAATCTTCTTCGGTCTTGCCGGGCTGGTTACATTTGTAATGGGGATCATCACCGAGGCTCTCGTCTACTTACGCGATGCCCTCTCCGATGTCAAAGCCCAGAACAAGCGGCTTCTCGGTGAGCTCGGCAGCCGCTCTTCCCGCGGAAACGCCTCCCGTTTTGACGCCGACGAACAGGAAGACGAGCGCATCGAGCGCTTCGAACGCGATCGCGGCGAACGCCCGTCCCGCGGCGACCGCGGTGATCGCTCCAGCAGGGGTGATCGCAGTGAGCGAACCGATCGCAGCGATCGCGGTGAGCGTCGAGAACGCAGTGAGCGCTTCTCGCGCGGCCCGCGCGGCGAGCGTAGCGAGCGTAGCGAGCGCAGCGAGCGAAATGAGCGCGGTGATCGGACCGAACGTAACGATCGCAGCGAGCGTTTCGAATCACGCGACCGTTCGGATTCGCGTGAGCAACCGGAAATCCAGGAGTCTCGCAGCGAACGTCCCGACCGCAATGACCGCGGCTCGCGTGGCGATCGTCCCGAACGCGGCGACCGCCGCCAACCACGCCGCCGGGACCGCAACGACCGTGGCGCACGCGGCGAACGACCCGAACGCCCGGAACGCAGCGAACGAGTGGAAAGAACCGAGTCAACTGCCGAGGTCGCGGCAGTCGACCTCAATGAACCGACTTTTGCTGCCGAGCCGGTGATTCCGGAATCGACCGCGAACTTCACAACCCCGGAGCCCGAACTCTTCGCTCAGACCAGCGTCGAAACGCCCCCTGCGGATGTCGACACCGAGTTGCCGTCAGCGGAATCGAGCGGGCAGAATCAGGCTCGCCGCACCGGACGCCGCATGCGCCGCATGCGTCCGCAGTTTACGCCGCGGCCGCAAGCTCCGACCGAAACCCCGGCTGAAAACATCGCACCGCCGTCACCCGGCAGCAATGGTCAGTCCGAATTAGCCGAGCGTCCGCTTACCCTGCGCGTGCGCGAATTGCCGCGCGAACAGGCTCCCGCTGATGCAGACAGCCCGCGGGACGCTGAAGGCTCCGAGAACGTCTGAAGACAACGCCGGCCCCGGAAGACTCCTTCCGGGGCCGCGCGATTATCACGGATGATGTGACATGGTTACCCCGATCCATCGACCCCGCATTCTCGTCCTGACCCACAACTTTCCGCGCTTCGAAAACGACATCTCTGGCATCGGCTTCCAGCCGCTCTACCGGGCGCTTTCGAAGTACCTCGACCTGCACTTTGTCGTGCCGCACGACGCCGGGCTCAAGGACTTCGAGCAGGTGGGCAACCTTCACGTGCATCGCTTTCGCTACGCCTCCGATGCCGACGAAACCCTTGCCTATCGCGGTGAAATGCATCAGCGCGTCCTGCGCCAGCCGCTGCTGGCCGCCAGCTTCTTTCAAGCTTACAAGGACAAAGGGCTTGAACTGGTCGACAAAGTCTTCCCCAAGGCCATTTGGGCCCATTGGTGGTTGCCGGGGGGATTGGTCGGACGCGCTATCGCCAGGAGAACCGATCTCCCGTTCGTCATCACCTGCCATGGAACCGACATCCACTTGCTCAAGAAATACAGCTGGATCAAGCCGCTCGCGCGTTACGTCTTCAAGTACGCCCGCTCGATTAACGTCGTTTCCAGCTACCTCGAACAAACCCTGCTCAGCCAGATTGACGACTCCACGGTCAACGGCAAGACGTTTGTCGCGCCGCTGATTTCCGACAGCAAGAACACCTTCTACGACCCGCGCGTGCGCCGCCGCGATGGCAGCATCATCTCGGCTTCTCGCTTCACAAAACAAAAGCACCTCGACACGCTTATCAAGGCCATCAAGAACGTCGTAGACTCCGGAACCCCCTGCACCCTTACCCTCTACGGCGACGGTCCGGAAGAAGCCGCGCTGCGCGCGCTGGTCAGTGATCTAAACTTGAATGATGTCGTGAAATTCCATCCCCCGGTTACGCAGGATGTCCTCGGTCAGCGTTATCGCGAGTCCGATATCGTGGCGCTCGTCTCCGAGCGCGAAGGTTACGGCATGACTCTCGTCGAGGCAATGATGTGCGGCTGCGCGGCCATCGGCGCCAATTCCGGCGGTATCACGGATATTATCACCCGCAACGGCGAAGACGGCCTGCTGGTGGAACCCGGCGATGTCGACAGCCTCACGGAAGCCCTCAAGAAATTCCTCACCAACGACGAGTACCGGCAATCAATCGCCGCCAAAGGGCGCGTCTCGGTCGCAGCGCGTTTTTCGGAGAAGGAATTGACGAATTTGCTGGTTTCGAGATTGTTGCCGCAGTCGCGCGCTTAGAGCCGCTCGTTCTCCGGCACCTGCACGTCGCCGATCACGCGCGCCGGCGTTCCCAACGCAATCTTGTAGGGGGGAATATCCTTGGATACCACCGAGCCTGCCCCGACAATCGCCCCGGTACCGATCGTGATCCCCGGCAGCAGAATCACGCCGGCGCCGATCCAGGCATCGGCTCCAATCGTCACCGTACCGCGCGGCGTGCTGACATAAGGCCTGATCCGTGAATTGTTGGGATGCGAGGACGTAACAATCGTGATTCGCGGCGCCAGGCTGGCCCGATCGCCGATGACGACATTGCCGCGATCGCGCAACTCCTCCACAATGATCAGTCCGTCCGCGATGTAAACGTCGCTGCCGATCTTGAAGCCGCAGGTTCGCAGCAGGAATATCCGCAACGGATGCCAACCGATATTCGACGCTACCATCTTGCAGAGCTTCTTGTAAATCTTGCGAAACATCATTCCTGCCTAAGCCAGATGCTTGTACAGCCACGTCAGTCGACCGGTCACAAATAGGGGCATCCTGGAAAACATAAAGGTTGTTGCCTTGAACTTCAACGAGTTTCGATTCACCGCCCCGACCCCGCGTTTTTCCGGCCAGTAGTAATAATGCAACGGCACTGTCGCCGCCCCCCAGCGTTGCTTGAACTCTTTCAGACCGGGATTGTCATCGGAAACGCGCCCCAGGTCAAATGTGTGCATTCCCCGCGATTTGGCGCGCAACATGGCCTCCCAGATGAGCAAATGATTCGGCCGCACCGCCAGATAAGCTTCGTCGCTCGCGCCATACATGTAGGTCGCCGTTCCATTGAAGTAAAAAATCACCACCGCGGCGACTGTCCGGCCTTGATAATCAGCAAAGAGAAACTCCGCTTGATCGCGTGCTGCCAGTTGTCGCCAAATCTCCAGATGAAACCTGATGTCCTGCGCCGGGATCCCGTGCTTGCGGCAGGTAAGCAAATTCAGCCGGTGAAACTCTCCAACGCACGCTTCTTCCCCGCCAGCGCGCACCACAACTCCGTCCTTGCGCGCCTTGTTCACTCCCCGTTGAATCATGCCCTTGTGCGTCCCGGCCCAGATCTCTTCTTCCGGCTTCCTCAAGTCCACAAGAAACGTCTCGAACTGACCGCTCTTCTTCATCGCTCTCTCTGCGGCGTCCAACGGCAAGGGACTCTTTAACTCATAATAAGCGGCCCCGCTGGATCTGGACAGTTCGATCGCTTGATCAATCAGAACGCCTAGAGTTTCCTCGCTGTCGGCAAGTGGCGGGCAAATGTAGGAGAACGGCGCCGAGACCATCCGCTTCCCGGTTAACGCACTGCTGACAAACCAGAGCGGGAGTAATCCGACCGTAACGCGATGCTCGTCGATCGCCTCCAGCCCTCTGAACCGATAGGGATAGCATTCACCGATGATTTCGTGCCAAGCCGGGGTGTGAAACATCGTCGCGCCTTTGCGACCCGCCAGAAATCGCCCCCACGAGTCGGTCAACTCCTGCGGCTTCTCATGCACGATCAGCGAAATCCTCGGGTTACCTGCGGACAAGCTTGATCATCCCCTTCACCGCATTGCCGGTTGAATCGTAAACCAGATTATACAACCAGATCAGCGGGCTCGAACTCCAGCGGTTGGGATGCGCGCTGATACAAATATCCGCGCGCTTCTCCTGAAAATGCCGGATCAGGCTCGGCGTGTCGGTCAGGCGTACTCGCGAGACTTGTGTCCCCATGTCCAGCAAGTTGCCGCGCGTCTCGTCCCAGTTGCGCCCCGTGTCGGTGAAGTACGGCACACCGCTGTTGACAATCTCATAAGCTTCGAGCGTGATCCCAAAGTCCTTGTAATCGTGCTTCTTCCACAAGTCCCGGTTGTCGTAGGGCGTGAGCGGATTGCCGTGCATCGCCATCGTCGTCACCGGCGCAATCGCCCGCAGTCGCTCCAGGTCCTCCCGCGTGATCTCCAGCGCCTTTGCAAAGTCGCCGCCCGCGCGGTCGAGCGTTTCATAGTGATAGCCGCATTCCATTCCCATTTCATGTATCGACCGGATGACCGACTCATCGAACGCCGATTTCACACAACGAAAGAAGTAAGTCGCCTGCAGCCCCAATTCCTGTTCGATTTGTGCCAGATCGAGCGCCGCACGCGGTCGGCTGTCGACATCGTGACGCAAGTAAACGCGTGGCTGGGTTCCCCCACTTTGTCCGCCTCGGTAATCGCGCATCAATTCTGAGCGATAGCCCACCTCCACCAGCGCCCGACACAACTCCCGGAACATTTTCAGCGTAAAATCAAACATCAACCAATCATTATACAATAGGCCGTAAATCACAAGCGCTTCGGTGACAAATCCCGCGCAACCTGCCTCCTGACTTGTTCAACAGCAAAAAGAATCACCCCTCGCCTTTCTCGGCAAGGGGTGAAAACTGGATCTCATCAATGTAGGTGACCCCTACCCCTCGTAACTCACTTCCCCGCCGACGATCGTCCACTTCACCTTACCCTGAAGTTTCCATCCGTCATAAGGCGAATTACGTGATTTGGATTGGAACTTGTCGACGCGCACCGACCAATTGGCCTTCGGATTGACAATAGTGATATCCGCGATCGACCCTGCGCGCAGATCGCCGCCATGCGTTCGCAGGATGCGCGCCGGATTCGCCGACATCTTCGCTGCGACCTGGTTCCAGGTCAAATGACCCGGCTTCACCAGGCACGTCGCCACCAGTCCGAGCGACGTCTCAAGTCCAATGATACCGTTCGGCGCCTGGTCGAACTCAACTTCCTTGTCCTCCGGCGCATGCGGTGCGTGATCCGAGGCAATGCAATCGATCGTGCCGTCTTTCAGTCCCTCGATGATCGCATCGACATCTTCCTGCGTCCGCAGTGGCGGATTCATTTTCAGATTCGTGTTGAATTCTTTGCCGATTTCCGCATCGGTCAGCGTGAAATGATGCGGCGTCGCCTCGGCGGTAACGTTTACGCCCTCCGCCTTAGCCTGTCGAATCAACTCCACGGCGCCTTTTGTCGACACGTGCGCGATGTGCAACGGCGTCCCGACATACTTGCACAGGATAATATCCCGCGCAATGCAGACCTCCTCCGAGAACGGCGGGATTCCCGGCATCCCCAGCCGCGTCGACTCGTAGCCTTCGTTCATCACACCCTTGCCGGAGAGCGACATGTCCTCGGCATGGCTGATGACGCAAACTCCAAACATACCGGCATATTCCATCGCCCGGCGCATCATGGCCGCATCCGTAACCGGCGAACCGTCGTCGGTAATCGCGACTGCGCCGGTCTTGACCATCTCGCCGATATCCGCCAGCTCCTTTCCCGCGCGGCCGCGCGACACGGCGCCAATCGGGTACACCCGCGCCTGGCAGCCGGAGGCCCGCTGCTTGACAAACAGCACCGATTCCTGGTTATCCAACGGCGGCAGCGTATTCGGCATACAGGCGACGGCTGTAAATCCACCCGCCGCGGCAGCCATTGTGCCGGTCGCGATCGTCTCACAATCTTCACGACCCGGCTCGCGCAAGTGGACGTGCATGTCGATCAAACCGGGAAGCACCAGCATGCCTTTCGCGTCGATCACTTCTTCCTTCTTGAACGTCGTCTTGCCCTTCGGCTTCTTGCCGCTTTCTCCCGCCAGATCGATCCGTTTGATCTTCTCGCCTTCCAGGTAGATGTCGCCGACGACCGGTTGCTTTTTGTCCGGAAAAACAATCGACCCGTTCTTGATCAGCTTAATCTTCATCGCTCTTTCTCCCTTCACCGCCCGCCAGCAGATACAGCACCGCCATCCGCACCGCCACGCCGTTCGTCACCTGCTCCAGAATCACCGACTGATCGCAATCCGCAATTTCATCAGACATTTCGATTCCGCGATTGATCGGCCCCGGGTGCATGATCGTGTAGTTCTTGTTCAGCCGCCGCAGCCGCTCCTTGGTTATGCCGAACAGCGAAGTGTACTCCCGCAGCGACGGCAACAAGCCCGATTGCTGCCTTTCCAATTGAATCCGCATCACGTTGACCACGTCCGCGCCGTCCAGCGCCTTGTCCACGTCTGTCGAAACTTCGACGCCAAGCTTCTCCAGACCCACCGGCAATAACGTCGGCGGACCGCAGACCACCACCGAAGCGCCCAATTTCGTCAGCCCCCAGATATTCGAGCGAATCACTCGCGAGTGTTTGGCATCGCCCATGAGCACTACGCGCAGACCCTTGATCCGCTTGTATTTCATCCACATCGTGTACATGTCCAGCAACCCCTGCGTCGGGTGCTCATGCTGCCCGTCGCCGGCGTTGATCACCGACGATGAACAAAACCGCGTCAGGAAATACGGCACGCCGGAAGAACTATGCCGGATCACTACCATGTCGATCTTCATCGCTTCTAGGTTCCGCACCGTGTCCTTCAGCGTTTCGCCTTTTTTCACCGACGAAGTCGCCGCCGTAAAAGTCACCGTGTCCGCCGACAAGCGCTTCTCCGCCAGTTCAAACGACACCCGCGTCCGCGTCGACGGTTCGAAAAACAGGTTCGCCACCGTCAAACCGCGCAGCGGCGCAACCTTCTTAATGGGACGATCGAGCACTTCGCGAAACACTTTCGAAGTCTCCAGGATCTTCGTCAGCTCGCTCGCTTCCAGCTCCTCCAGACCCAGCAAATGACGACGTTTGAATGTCATTTCTTCCTCCCGCTCTTCGCGCTCGGCTTAGACGCCTTGGCGCTGCCGCGCTGCAATACCACCTCATCGGATCCGCCCCGCTCGGTCAGCGATACCGTCACCTTGTCGCTCGGGTTTGTCGGAATGTTCTTGCCCACGAAATCCGCCCGGATCGGCAGTTCCCGCCCGCCGCGGTCGATCAGCACCGCCAGCCGCACCGCTTTGGGGCGCCCGTAGTCGGGTATTTGATTAAGCGCGGCGCGGATCGTCCGCCCGGTGAACAACACGTCGTCTACCAGCACAACAACCTTGCCGTCGACCGCAAAAAGAATCTCCGTCGCCTTGATCTCGGGATGCTCCGGGTTGGTCATCAAATCGTCGCGGTAGAGGGTGATATCCATGTAGCCGACGTCGACGGCGGTGCTCTCGATGCGCTTCAGTTCGCGCACCAGGCGGTCGGCGAGATGGTCGCCGTTCGACCGGATTCCGATAATCGCCAGCGTTTCGTCGTCGCCCAGAGATTCCAAAATCTCGTGCGCAATCCGCGATAACGCGTGCGTAATCTGCTTGGCGTCCATCAGTACGGACACGTCTTTTTCCGTCAAGTGGTCTCCTTTATGTTGATAAATAAGCAAGCGGCAAGTTTAGCCGGGCGTATGGGCAGGCAAAATCTATCCAAAATCGCTTCAGTCCTTTCGGCCTCGCCGGGCACGATTAAAGGAACTTTCCGGGCGATATATTAGAAGATTTGTCCCCCGAGTCAAGCGGCAATTGCTTCACCGCTTCGTTTGTCCTAGAACATGTTGAGCTGGTCCATCAATTCGCGCTTGTGGCTCAGCTTCACGGTCAGGATACCGTTAACGATCTTGCGGGTTTCGTCATCGTTGGAGAGATATCGCAAAGAGCTCTTGTAGACGTCTACTAGTTCCGATTCCCACTCGAGGATCTGCTTTAGCAACTCCGCGCGATCCTTTCGTCCTGCGCGCAGATTGATCAAGCCCTCGCCCAGCTTCTCGAGTACCGAGGGATCGATTTCTTCATTGCCATACTTGGCGTTGATTTCCTGGAGCAGTTTGAGGTCCCCGTTTTGATTCTCCCGTGCACGACCGAAAAACTCTCCCTTGCCGTTCAGCTCCGCTTGGTTCTCCGCTACGGCGGCATACAACAAGTTCAGTTTTCGTTCCCGAAAGTACGCATCCCGCAGGATGCTGCGCAATTCCTCCCTCACGTTGCGATTATGCTATCACACAATGACGCTGTGCAAACTAAAACTTCGCCAATGTGTGGGGGCAAATTGTTCCCTCCGCATCTTCGTTCAATCTAAGTTGCAGGTAAGACGTTGACAAAGGAATCGAAATGCTCGAACCCGGGAAGAAAATCCCTGCTTTCACTCTGAAACAAACCGATGGCGCTTCGGTCAGATCTTCCGACTGGAAAGACAAGACCGTTGTGCTCTACTTCTATCCTGAAGATGACACCCCCGGCTGCACCAAGCAGGCGTGCTCATTGCGCGACAACTACGGCCGCCTGCTTGCCAGTGGCGCTCTGATTTATGGCATCTCCCCCGACTCGGTGGAAAGCCATCTCGCCTTTACGCGCAAGTTCAAACTCCCCTTTCCGCTCCTCGCTGATCCCGATCACAAAATCGCCGATAAATTCGGTGTCTGGGTCGAAAAAAACCTCTACGGGAAAAAGTCCATGGGAATCGCCCGGACAACATTTATCATTCGGGATCTAAAAATCTCCGCTGTGATCACCAAGGTCGATACCGAGGGGCACGCGGAGCAGGTCCTGGACCGGATCCAGGACCGGTAAACACCTTAGCGATCGGAGCAACGTGAACGATACGAATCTGAAGGAAGGCTTCGTGGCTATCTGCCCGGTGAGTGAAATTCCGGCTACCGAGCCGCTGACCGTCGAGGTCGACGGCCGCCCCATCGCCATCGGCCGCGTCGGTGACAAATTCTACGCCATCGAGGACCGTTGCCCGCACCAGGGCTCCAGCTTCGACGGCGGCGAGATCGAGGACGATATCCTCACCTGCCCGCTCCACGGTTGGCGCACAAACCTGATTACGGGGCAGTCGCTGGACGTACCCAGCATTCACCTCAAGACCTTTCCCGTGCTCGTCGCGGACGGCCAACTCTATCTCAAGCTCGACTAGGCTCGCTGCCCCCGCACCGTATCACCGCGCGAGGGTGTGACCAGCCGCCCCGGCGCATCTCGATTTCCCCCCTAAATTTTCCCGTCCATTCTTCGACTATTGTTATATAATGGGAAGACCCGGTGAGTTGACGAACATGAACATTCCCGTAAAGGAGATCGGATGAAGCGCCTGCTCATGCTCATATTTGCCCTCTTGTCACCCTTGGCCCTGGCACAAGACAACGACAAGGAACTCGACATCGAGAAGTTCTTCCTGAGATACGTCGATGAACTGAAGGCCGGCAAATACGAGGAAGCACTCAACCGCTGGGCGCTTTATGATCGCACCATCTCCGACCAACTTCGCCTCCAGTACGAAAACGTACCGGTTAAGCTGGAGATGGAATCGCCCCTCTGGTACAACCTGGCATCCCTGCGCTCCGGCGCCGCGACGCTGACCGTCGATACCGTGCGCTTCAGCCGCGACTTCGCCAATCTCAGCTACACGATCAAAATCGGCGATCGCTGGGAATCCGGCCGCACCTACTTGATGGCCGAGTCCGTTCTTCAGCCCTCGTTTGTCTCGCCGGTACATGTCTATTGCGAAGCGTGGGAGGAAATTCACTCCAAGTATGCGCGCGTCCGCTTCCGCGACCCCTCTCTTTTCGCCGGCGCCAATCTCGATCGGCTGGATCAGTTCGTTGAATCCGTAGGCAAGCAGCTCGGTGTCGGCAACGAGAAGTTGATCATTCTCGAAAGCCTCAAGTTTAACGTCTATATCTGTGAATCGTACGGCGAAGTTGAGCAGATCTCCGGCAAGATCGCGATGGGCCGCCTGATGCCTTCCATGGATGCGGTGATCAGCAAATACATGCCCCCATATCACGAGATCGTGCAGTTCCTCGCCAATTACGCCCTCAACGGTGCGGCGCCCTACACGCATCCGCTCTTCAAGGACGGCCTGGCGACCATGCTCGGCGGACGCTGGGGTCGCAGCGAACCGGTGCTGGCATCACTCGGCGCTTATCTCTATCTCAACGATCTTTCGCCCCTTGATACCTTGCTCGACCCGCGCGCCTTCGAGGAGTTCGAAGCCAACCCTGACTTCGCCTACCCGCTGGCCGGACTGTTTTCCGAGTACCTCTGGAATCAATTAGGACGAAAACCTTATCTCGATCTTTACCGCCAGCTCTCCGGTACCAGGGGTTTTGTCGATTCTCTCACCGCCGAAAAGACCAAGAGCGCAATCACGGCCGCCGTCGGCAAGGACTGGTCGACGCTCCAATCCGAATTTAAGAAGTGGGTTGCCGCGCAGCCGATGGCAGGAATCTACCCAGGGGCTGTTGAGAGCGGCGAACTGGTCTTTGAATCCGGCACCGCGAACATCCTCATGCGCGTGTTTGAAGACTCAACCTACTACCACTTCCACGTCACGCTCAAGAAAGACCCGATCGAAGGCGCCCTCTTGTTAGGTAACATGTCGGGAGATAAATACTCAAGCTTCCTATTCCAGGAGCAGTTCGCGGACACCGCCTACAACAACCAGCGCTTCGGCGTGCGCTTTTCATCCCAGGAAGTCGGCACTTACGACTATTATTCCAACGAGATCACCGGCAAGTACATCGTCGGGATTTCCGGCGCCGACCCGCTCGCCGATCCGAAGAACGAGAATCTGCGCTTCCATATCGACAAGAAGCTTCTCGAGGGATTCAGCCTCTACATCAATCGCGTCGTGGAAGTAGACTAAATCAGCAGTCGGTCGCTGACTATTTCTTGATCGTCACTCGCACGTAGCTACGAATGTGGTGGGAGTCTCTCGTGCCTGGACTGTAGAATTCCCCTCTTGAGAGGGGTGGCTCGATTCGCCCCCAATTCTCGCTCTTCTCTTGACTCTATCTGGCGAATCGAGACGGGGTGTGTCCTTCACTGCTCCCGCACCCTCAGAAACATGTGGTCGGGCTGAGGGTGATTCTGAACCGGTTGCCCACCCGCAGCGATGTTGCCACGGCGAATCTTCTCGATGGGAGGACTAATCTGATGCGAGGTAGAGTGTCGAACCTGACAGCGCGAAGGGTGGGTTCGTCCTGAGCGTGCGCTGACTGGCCGGCAACGCTTCGAATGGGCTGCCGGCCCCTAAAACATCGACCCACAATTCCCCTCTTGAGAGGGGTGGCTCGATTCGCCCCCAATCTTCGCTCTTCTCTTAATTCTACCGAGCGAATCGAGACGGGGTGTGTCCTTCACTGCTCCCATTCCCTCTGCAACCTGGCGTCGGC
>CAZNWJ010000012.1:107465-112373 GCA_964576925.1 uncultured Ignavibacteria bacterium
CTTCACTGCTCCCATTCCCTCTGCAACCTGGCGTCGGCGCTGAGGGTGATTCTGATCTCTATAGCCCATCATACTTCGGCCCACCGCCGCCCTCCGGCACCACCCAGGTAATGATCGCGTACGGATCGGCAATATCGCAGGTCTTGCAGTGCACGCAGTTCGAGGCATTGATCTTCAGCCGCTTTCCGCCGTTGTGTTCTTCCATTTCGTACACCTGTGCTGGACAGAAATACTGGCACGGGTTGCCGTACTCCTCGACACAACGCGTGGCGCAGATGTTCGTGTCCGCCACCTGCAGATGTGACGGCTGGTCTTCATCGTGGTTCGTACCGGAGTAATACACCGAATCGAGCTTATTGAAGATCATCTTCCCGTCCGGCTTCGGCCGCCACTGTTCAGCAGTCGGGTGGCTGGCGCCATAATACTCCGATACCTTGCGCATGTTGAGATGGTCTTCGCCGGCATCGGGGCGCGATCCCCAACCGGTAAACAGATGCTTCAATACAAACGCCGGCGCCGACCAGACCCCGTGCTCGAACATATGATGGAAATTGCGCTGCTTGTACATCTCGCTGTAAATATAGGAGTTTCGCCACTTCTGCTCGAACGCCGCCATCTTTGCTTCCGAAGCATCTCCCGCCTTCAGCGCATCGAAAATCGTCTCCGCTGCCAGCATACCTGATTTCATGCCGAGATGAATCCCTTTCAGCCGCGCCGGATTCAAGAAAGCGCTCGCATCTCCGACAAGCAGGAAACCGTCGCCATAGTTCTTGGGAATCGACCAGTAGCCTCCTTCCGGAATCGCCTTCGCGCCGTAGCGCACCATCTTGCCCTTCGCGAGTATCTCCGCGATAAACGGGTGTTGCTTCATCTGCGAGAACAATGCCTGTGGTTCGGTAAACGGATTGCGGTAATTGAGTCCGACCACCAGGCCGATCGACATCAGCGAATCGCTAAGGTTATAAATGAATCCGCCGCCAAACGTCTGATTATCGAGCGGAAATCCCATCGTGTGATAGACGTTGCCTGCTTCTAACGTTCCGGCCGGAAATTCCCACAACTCCTTGACTCCCGTCGTGTAGTTCTGCGGATTGCGTCCAGCATCGAGGTGGTTGCTCTTAATCAGCGTCTTGGTCAGCGATCCGCGCACTCCCTCTCCCAGCACCGTCACTTTCGCCCTCAGATTCATCCCCGGTTCAAATGCCGCCTTGCGCTCTCCCTCCTTGTTGATCCCCTTGTCATCGGTCTGGACACCAATGACCTTCGTTCCGTCCATTAATAATTTCGCGCCGCCGGTTCCGGGAAAGATCTGGCAACCGCGCGCCTCAAGCTGCGCGCCCATCCACGTCGTCAGCTCATTGAGCGAAATGATGTAACAGCCATGATGTTGCATCGACGACGGCACCCACGGCACCGCAAACTTGCCCTTCTTGGTAAGAAACAGCATCGCATCACTGGTTACCCGCGTCTTGATCGGCGACCCCAGCTCTTGGTGTTTCGGCGCCAGTTCGTTGAGCGCCACCGGGTCGAGCACCGCTCCCGAGATCGAATGCGCACCGATGTGTGAACCCTTCTCGATCACCATGATCACGGCCTCGCCCAGCGTCCCGCCGGCCGCTGTGTCCTGTTCGATCAAATCCATCAGCCGCCAGGCACAGGCCAGGTTCGCCGGCCCGGCGCCGACCAACAGGACGTCAACTTCCATCTCTTCGCGAATTATCTCGTCACTCATCACGCAGCCTCATTTCGCATTCGCCCCGCACATCATGGCATTCTCGACACATGATATAAAGAACGCGGCCCCGGCAACAGCAAAAACGCACCTGAGCTTTGACGCTTGACTTGCCCCGCGCGACCGATATTATTGTCCCAGCTTTGTCGTTCGGGGTGTGGCGCAGCCTGGTAGCGCGCTTGCTTTGGGAGCAAGATGTCGTAGGTTCAAATCCTATCACCCCGACTTGATCGACTGGGATTCCCGTCTACCCCTGACTTTGCTATCGTGGCATTTTCAACCGACTAACACAAAAACGCCTTCCGCTAATCAATAAAGGAGGACTGAATATGAAGAAAAGTAAGAGCAGCGGAGACCAGTTATCATCCGGACGCCGCAACGAACTTCTCAAGGTGCTCAAGGCGCGATTCGAAAAGAACATGTCTCGCCACAAGGATCTTGATTGGAGGAAAATTCAGGCTCGACTGGAAGCGCATCCTGAGAAGCTCTGGTCGCTCAACGAAATGGAGCTCACCGGCGGCGAGCCCGATGTTGTTGGCCACGACAAGAAGACGGGTGAGTACATCTTCTTCGATTGCTCCGCAGAGAGCCCTAAAGGCCGCCGGAGTCTTTGCTACGATCGACAGGCCCTCGATCAACGCAAGGAGCACAAACCAAAGAATAGCGCTGTCGAGTTCGCAACGGCCATGGGTGTTGAACTCTTGACGGAAGAGCAGTATCGAGGTTTGCAGTCTCTGGGGGAATTCGACACCAGGACGTCCACCTGGTTGCAGACGCCGCCTCAGATCAGAAATCTCGGCGGCGCCATCTTCGCCGACTACCGCTATGGCCAGGTCTTCGTTTATCATAACGGCGCCGAATCCTACTATGCCGCCCGCGGGTTCCGCGGCTCGCTGCGAGTCTGATCGCCCGCCAGCAGTAGCAGCCGAAAGAGTAGCGCGCAAGAGCAACGATTCATGCGCGAGATCCCCTTTGGCATCGGCTAGCTTTCTTCTTAAATTCACCCGGTATGCATCCGAAGCGACTTGTCATTGTCGTTCTGCTTCTCCTGCCGGCATCGACTACGAGCGGCGCAGCCGAGTGGTCGCGCTTCGGCTTGACCCTCTATGGCGTTTCGTTCCATCTCGAACGCCGCGACGAAACCGGCTACCGTTTCAACGAAATCAATCCGGGCCTTGGCCTGCAGTATCTTTTCCATGAACGAGGCAAATCGGAATATTCACTCGAGAGCGGCATCCTGCTTGACTCCTACCGTCGGCGCGCCAGCTACTTTGTCCTGGGTTATCGTTACACGTTGCTTCGTAACTTTGGCGTCGGGTTGGTCTTCGGTCTCTACGACAGCCGCGCCGTCTCCGAATCGGGCGCCATTGTCGCCGGGGCCCCCTACCTGGCTCTCGACTTCAACAATGCCACCTTGCGGTTTTATCATTTGCCGGAATTTCCCGGTATCAATCCTTATCCGTCGTTTGCGGTCTCGATCGTCTTCTCCCTTGGGCCGCGGGTCAGTCGGGGTATTAACCGGGAAGGAAGCTAGTGCCGGGAATCAGCCTTTATCATAGCAGCTCACCTCTCGATGAGAAGACTCAGCAAGCGATCGCCTCTGCCAATCGCCTGCTGGTCCACAATGAGCGCTACGTGACACGTCTGCTATTTCGTTCTGCTCACACCGTTGTGAACTTCACCGCCTACTCACAGTATTGCCACCTGGATTTCAGCACCGATGAGAAGCTCTGCTTTGTAGAAGGAGCCATTTACAATCGCGATCGCAACGAAGTGCAACAAGATCTCGGCAGAATTGCCACCGCGCTTTCGGACGACCAGGACAGAGCGCCCCAACTCATCGCCAATTGGATCGCAAACACCGACGGGGAATTCATCGTCTTGATCGGTGACAAAGTCTCCGGCCGGTTCTCGCTGTTTAACGACAGCCTCGGGAGGCTTCCGCTCTTCAAGCACTCCGCGGCAAACGCCCTCTGCCTGAGCCGCGAACCCAAGTTTGCCGTCGCCGCTGCCGGCTTGAATCAACCTGACAGGCTTGCCTTTGCCCAGTATCTGAATTATGGTTTCAACCTCGGCAACCGGACACTGTCGCTTGATATCCGACGGGTCCCGCCCGCGCAGTTGCTGCAATTCGATCCCAGCTCGTCATTCTCGCGCGAGCGCACAACGTACTCCTGGGATTTTCAGGCCTGCGTCGATTCAAGTTTGCGGGCCGCCGTCCTGGCCCCCAAGCTGGCACAGGTGTTCCTCGATTCCACAAGAAACCGGGTGCAGACGCTCCAGCCGCGTTTAACGGCCCTCGCTCTCAGTGGCGGACTCGATTCCCGCGCCGTCCTTGCCGCATTGGAAAGAGCCCGGCTCCCGTATTGGGCACATTCCAATCTGACCGCCGGACAAACGCCGAATTACGATTTTAGGATCACCAAACAGCTGGCAGAAAATGTCGGGCATCAACTCACGGCTTACCCGCTCTCGGAACCGACTCGCCAGGATTACAGAGATCTCGCCTTGCAAAACGAAGGCGCGGGCTCAGCCATCATGGCGATGGCGATGGTTCATTTTCGCCTGCTGCGCCGCGACCATGGCGACAACCTCTGCCTCTATACCGGTGATGGCGGTGGCAATATCATGTACCCGCTAACGCCCGCCAAGCCGATTGCCTCGATTGATGATCTGCTCAATGCCACCCTGCACACGATTTGCTTTACACCCCTTGAGACTGTCGCGCGTCTGCTGCGATTGTCTACTGCGGAAATCCTCGCCAGTAACGTTGAGGCCTTTGCGGAGTATCCCGAATCAGACCCGACTTTCAAATACGCGCGCTACAAGATTTTCGGCCGTCCCTGGCGCTTCATCATGGAAGGCGAGGATCGCGTCCGCTTCCACTTCTGGTTGGCCGCCCCTTTCTGGAATCCGGAAATGCTGCGCCTGATGATGTCGCTGCCCGATTGCGAAAAAGTCAATTACCGGCTCTATCGCGAGTTTCTGGGGCAACTCTATCCCCAGGTTCTGCAGGTCCCCTATGCCAATATTAGGACGCGGATTGACTCCCCCTGGATCGGCCTGCACAATCACATCAAGCGCGCAATCCTCTCGCGACCCTGGCTCTATCACCGGGTACACACTCATCCCTACCCTGAAGGAAAGCCCGTCAGAGGCGGAGATCGAGAGCCATA
>CAZNWJ010000013.1:0-12460 GCA_964576925.1 uncultured Ignavibacteria bacterium
CCCGGTAACTCAAGGTCTAAAGGTGGGACTATGTAAAGTTAATAGGGGCGAAACTACGATTTTGTCGTCTCTCCGTGTTTGTTGACGTTAGCTCTGTCACTTTGTTCACTCGTTTCTCACATTTTGTCGAGGGGCTTTTGACGGCCCCTCGACAATCGGTAATGCAAACGTGAAGTGAATTTGCATTTACTGCTTCGATGACACGGTTTTTAACTCACTTCGAGACTACATATAACAAAGTCCGTGCCAAAAGCCGGGGACGCGGACATCAATCCAACTCGTTGTCTCACAACGACCGCGATTCTTGCGACTGCGACCGCCGTTTGACGAAGCAGAATCTGCGTCAGGTTTTGTCCTGTGAGGACTAAAGGCGCGAACTTAAGTTATTGATTATCAATGCCTTGATTCAACGCAAGAAGTGCGGAGGGCAAAAAAATTAACGAGTGCTGTTTGTTGACTATTGCGGGGAACACAAGTTGGAGATCTTTGAATGCTTTTGGCTTGTGTTGGAATCAAGCAAACAACACTCGTTGCAGCGCAGTTACAAGGGCCCGATCTCCGCGGACCGTGCGCCAAGGCCTATATACCAAACTCCGACCCCATGCGCAAGTCCTATTTTGCCAAAATTGTAGTAATTCACTCGATAAATCCAGCCCCTCCCCTTTAGTAGGAGGACTATTTTCCATGATTAAGCCATTTTGGACTCGCAGATCGCCGGCGAATGCCGACACAAGCGCTCTGGCTTCAAGCCGGGCAAGCGACAAGATCGCTCCGTTAACCAAGCCGCGTCTCAAGACCCTAGCGCTTGATTTTGACCGCGCGATCCAGGTCTACCCGCACGATTCGCGCCGTGCCCGCCTCGAACTCTATCGCTACCTGCGCGATCAGCTTCCCGTTCTCAACGCCGTGATCTGGACCTGGGTCAGGCTTTGCGCCGCCCGTTACGAATTTCAGATCGTTGGGGCCAAGTCGGCGGGTGAAGAGGAAGCAGTCCGCGCCTTGCTGTATAATCTCGACCAGCGCGTCTACCGCAACGGCCTGCTCAAGCGCGGCGGATTTCGCGAACTGCTGCTGCAATTTTTCGAATCGCTATTCACTGATGGCGCCGTCTGCGGCGAACTGCAATTGTCACCGCTGCGCCGGCAAGTCGATCGTTTCCTACTGGCCGACATGAAGACGATCCAGATTGAGCCGGAAGGAGAGAACTACCAGCTCTACCAGGAGGACGACAATTCCCGCACCCGCCTTAACAACGACTCGATGTTCTACTACGGACTCGGTGCGCAGCCGGGTTCGATCGAGGGTCGCTCACTCCTCGCGGCAGTTCCGTTTGTGGCGCGCGTCGAGCAAACCCTGGTCTCCGACATGCATCGCGCCATGCGCTCGGCGGGTTATCATCGCATCCACGTCAAGGTGACGCGACCGGAGAAGCGCTCCGACGAAACCGACGGCGATTACTTCACGCGGGCGAACAACTACTTCGACGATACCGTTGAAATGATGCGTGAATTCGGCCCAGATCGCAATCCGGTAACCTGGGACGACGTGAGCATCGAATACATCGGCCCCGGCACGAGGTCGACTTCGACTTCGGGATGGTATCTCAACCACAAGGCGATGATCGAAGACATCTGCTCCGGCACGCACCTGGCGCCGTTTATGCTCGGCTATGCCTACGGCACCACGCACAACTGGGCCGAGTTCAAGTACGAGCTGGTGCAACGTCAGGTGGTGACGGTGCAAAACGCGGCGGCCGCGCTGCTGAACTGGATCGCGAATGTCGAGTTGGCCTTGCAAGGGCACACGGCGGAGGTGCAGTATCGGTTCGAAAATCGCGCGCATATCGGATTGACCGAACGCGCTCAAGCCGAAAAGATCCAGATCGACAACATCGTGACCAAGTTGACTAACAAGTTGATCACACACGAGGAAGCTGTCAGCCAGATCGCGCGCATTGCCTAAGAAGTCTCCGTGTCAGAAGAATTCGAAGCTGGATTCCCGCCTGCGCGGGAATGACGAGCCGTAGGGCAGGTCTCTGATCGTACCCGCCAGACACTCGCTGTGAATGTGACGGAGACCTGCCTGACTCGTTGCAATCTCTACGAAGAAGGAACCATCATGCCCAAATCCAACTTCTCTCGCGACAACCGCTGGCGCCGTGCCGTCACCGATCCGGTCTTGTTCTGCCGCGAGTTTCTCGAATTCGAGCCGCACGCCGGGCAGCAGAAGTGGTTGCTCAATTCCACGAAAGATCAGAACCTGCTCGTCACGGGAAATCGCTGGGGAAAATCGTTTATCCAGGCCGCCAAGATTTTGCACCGCTCGATCTTTCGCATTCGCCATCGGCGTTATGATTCTGTTGCGCGCTATCGCGTCCTGAATGTCTCGATCACACAAGATCAGGCGAACATCATTTTCAAGAACTGCCTGAGTCTCATTCGCGGCAAGCGCCTGATTGAGTTGCTCGTTGAGAGCGTCGTCCACACGCCGTACCCGAAACTGGAATTGGGCAATGGCGCTGAAATCACCGCACGCACCACGCAAAATCGCGCCGAACATATTCTCGGCAACGACTACGACTTGATCAGCTTCGACGAAGCGGCCTTCGAAGTCCAGCCCGACTACGTCGTCAATCAAGTTCTCGCGATGCGCCTCGCCGACCGTCACGGGAAACTCGATCTTGTGTCGACGCCGTGCGGCAAAAATTGGTTCCACCGGAAGTATCTGGAGATGGCGAAAAGTCCGCACGATTCATATGTGCAATGCGGCAAGACACCCGACAATCCGTTCATTAGCCGGGAATTCTTGAAGGCAAGAGAGGGATCGATGTCGGCTGAGCACATTGCCCAGAATATTGGCGGCGAATTTGTCGATTCGGATCGCGAGATCATCAAGGAGCGCTTCATCCAACAGGCGCTGGCCCAGTCAACCGGTCTGGCGGCGCGCCTACCTGAGCATCGTTATGTCACCGGCTGGGATCTGGCACGCAAGCAAACTTTCACCGTCGGCATCACCTTGGATGTCACAGCTTCACCGTATCAGTTGGTCAAACTCGACCGCTTCCACGATCGCGATTGGCCGTTTGTGATGGCGGCGATCCGGCAGCGCAAGCGCGAGTATGGCGGCGACACGATTATCGATTCTACGGGACTGGGAGATGTGGTCATCGCCGGGCTTGAGGACATTCGACCCCTTGGCTTTCTTTTCACAAATCATTCAAAATCGGAATTGCTGACCAACCTGCAGGCGGAGTTTGCGGCTGGAAATGTCGCGCTGCCTTACATCGAGAACGACTTGACAGGCCCCGATTACTGGAACTTCATCGATGAATTGCGTGACTTAGGCTGGAATGAAAACAACCATTGCGATGCCGCAATGGCACTGGCGCTGGCTTTGTGGGGGGCGAAGCTAGCCAAGACGCAAACCCCGGCGCTGGGGTTTCGACTTGGTGAGGTCTAACTCCGCCGTCTCATCAAGCGCAAGCCGGCAATTCCCGCGCCGAGCAGTAAGAGCGTTGCCGGTTCGGGCACGGTCGATGGGGGAAGTCCGGTATCGCCGGTCGAGTTGTCGCTCCAGGTATTCGGGTCTGACTTGATGCCGATCTGTCCGGTCGTACTGATCAAGTTGTTGGTGCTCTGGCCGGAATTTCCGAGAGTGCTTCCCGGTTTCTGGATTCCGAGCGCGGTCGGAGCACCATACGCATTGCTGTAACTCAGACAGAGAATGGCAATCAAGACCAGAAGCGAAATCGCGACGAGCTTGGTTGTATTGACGACTCTTTCCAAAAGCATTCTCCTTCTCTCGCAAAGAATAATCACAAACTATGCCGGAATTCGCCGCAACGTATTCAATTTTACAAATCGTTGTTAACCAAAGGGATACTTCGTGTCAACATCTGTGGCTTGCCGCCTTTTCTTCAAATGTGACTGCAAGAGCATGCACAATTGCACACCAAATCTGCCAGTCGAGGGCTTGGAAACGCGGTCTGATCGAGATCATCAAGTCTAAGTTGGAGAACGTGATCAGTTGCACAAGGCAGCCGGATTGGTAGCGCCTCACTCCATAAATCCAAAGGCGCGGGTAAGTAGGGGGCAGCGAATCAGAGGAGGAGACGTGAAACACCTTACCGGATGGCTGTCGGCTTCGGCAGCCCCAGAAAACGCAACTGAGCGGCAAAGGTTGGTAGACGAGATTAATCGCGTCATCAAACCGGCGCAAGCCGCGACGCCGGAGAACATCTATCTCGGCCTGCTGCACGCGGCTTCCAACGAGGTCAATGTTCAGGGCGGTTGCTTCGACGAAGCGGAACTATCCAACCTGGCACGGCTCATCGTCGACGTACCGGTGCTGATTGGACATAAGAAGCAGGAACTGCCGATTGGCCGCGTGTTCAAGGCGGAGATCGTCGAGCGCGGCAGCGCACCGTGGCTGCGGGCCTATTTCTATTGGCATCGACAGCAGGCGGGCGCCGAGCAACTCAAGGCGGGCATCGATGCCGGGATCTATCGCGAGTGCTCGCTCGGATTCCTTTACGGCAAACCGGAGTGCGCTGTCTGCGGACAAGACATGCGCAACTGCCGGCATCGCGTGAACGAAAGCGTGCGCGTGGGCGGGCGCGAGATCAAGGCATTCTACTTCTACCGCCAAATCCAAAAGGTGCTGGAAGTCTCGCTGGTGTATCGCGGCGCGGTTGCGGGGACCTCGGTGTCGACGCTGGGTCTCGCAACCGAGTCGTCAAACAGACTTGAACCGTTCTGGCGACAGAGAGCGCAGGTCTGGTTCGATCTCGAACACACCGGACAACTCAGCGGCGAGTTGCTCGTCGAGCCACTCTACCGCGGAGTCTGGCTGGCGCTCACTACCGGCGATGAATCGGCAGCGGCCTTGATGCCCAGCGGACAGGTTTTCCGGCATCCGATTCTTGAATCGGTCGCACAACGCTTGCACGAGCAGCCGGCTGTGCTGGTATGCCAACTTGTTGCGATGCGCGGTTCTTCGCGGTTGCCGATTCGCTCGCTGTTGCGCGATTCAAACCGCGTTCGTGCGCGGCTGATCGCGTTTGACCTGGCCGAACTGGCAGGGCAATCGCTGGCGCATCTGAGTCTGTCGCAACGCCGGGAGATGCTCGCTGAGCTGATTCGCACTGTTCCCGAGATCGAGCTTGCCGCGTCTCAAGCGTGCACGCTGGCCGAACTGGCCACGCAGCCGGAGAAATTCGGGACCTCGAACGGAATGCGGATCCTCGCTGCCACTGACGGAGACGAAGTCATCGAGTACCGGCGCAAGCCCGGCGTGAAGGTGCAGCTTCGACTGACCGGCGCCGGCGATGCGACTACGCTTGCCGGGGAGGTGCGCGACGGTGGGCGGCTTCAACTCGAAAGCGCGCTCGATCTGGAAGCGCTCAAGGTCGAGGATGGCGCGATAGTCTGGGTCGAGCCGTGCGCAGGAAGCGTGAACCGTTATCGAGTCGTTGACCTGGCCTTGGGGGAGGTGCAAGCGGATGCCCTTGGTGTCGGCGACGTAATGCCCCCCAAACACGAGGGCACGTTTGTCCTGCTGCTCGATAACCACGGCAACGGCTGGCTGCACTTGAAAGCAGGCGGTACCGAGCGGCTCTTCAAGATCGCCATGCTGCGCCTGCCGTTGCTTCAACAGGGAAGGCGTTTCTGGTCGGCCTCGATAACAACAACGCCGATTACGCGGGCGTTACCGAACGAAGTGCGGATCATCGACCGCGGAGATTGCGAGAGACTTCACTGCGACGAGAAAGCGGGGATTGCCGTTACGCTGTCCGGTGCGACTTTGCGCCATCGCTATCATTTCGTCAAAACAAAACTGAGCGGTCACCGCGCCTACCTGTTTTCGCAAGCGCGCTCGGCGGCCGTGCCGGAGGAAGAGTGATGAGCACGGACAGCGGCAATTCGGTCGGTAACGAGTTTACACGGCGCGACAGCCTGCTGCGATTCCTGCTGGCGGTCGTGATCGCGACTGCCGGGCTGATCACAGCCTATCACGCGACAATCTACGGCCTGAAAGAGCAATTGACGACCAAGGCCGACCAGCAGGCGGTTGCCACGCTGGAGGCGCGCTTGATCCGTATCGAGGCGATACTCGAGGAGCGGGTTGCGACAAAAGCCGAACTGAGGCAACTCGGCGATTTGCTCAGCGGCCGGCTCCAGGACATCGACACACGACTTAAACTGATACCCGAGGAGGGGCGATGAAATTGCAGGAACTCCTGACCCTATTTGAGGGCTACGTCGCGCAATTACGCAGCGACGCGGTGGCCGAGATCGACTTTGTGAAGTTGCAGGCTGACCTGGAGTCGGCGGGCACGATGATGGCAGCGCTCGAGCAGCGCGCAGATACCGGACGGCGGTTGCTGGCCGCCTTCCGCGAAGATATGCTGCGCCGCGCCCGCGCCGTCGCCCGGCTCACCGGACGCAGCGCCGTGCTGACGGAGAAGGCGATCGCATCAGAAGGTGCGACGCTTGACGAGCTGCTGGCGTTGAAGCACGATCTTGACAACGAATTTGAAACGACGTTTGCCCGGACGCTCGGCGTGCCCCGCAACAGCGGGGTGAGCGAGGGGGCGACGATCACGCAATACAAAGTGGGCTAGTCCCTGAAGCGCCGCCGCCAATCGCGGCGGCATCTACAATTCCAGAAAGGAACTTATGACTGTACGTGAACAGAATCTCGAAGCCAGCGGTGCGGTGTACCTGACCTTTGGTATCAGCCAGACCGCGGGCGTCGACGATCTCAAGGATGCCGACATCGGCAAAGCGGTGCGGCTCGCCGGCAATTTCATTGCCGGACCCGCCGCTGACGGTTCGATTGTTCTCGGCAAGCTTACCGCGCTGACTCTGACCGATGCCGACAACGGCAAGCGCAAGGCGACCGTCCAGGTCGGCGGTGTGATGACACTGCCGATTTCAACGACATACCCGGCAGTCGGCAATCGTGTTGTCGGCGCGGCGAACGGGCGCGTCAAACAGGCGCCGGCGCTGGCGGCCTATGATCCGGCCGGCGGCAACGTGGCGCGCGGAAGCGTGCTGGCCGTTAACGGCACCACCGACTGCACGATCCTGCTCAACTAAAGGGAGACCCAATGGAAATCGACAATCTCAAACAGGTTCCCGAGTCGCTCTGGAATCTCGCGACGCAGGAAACCACGGCCCGGCTGGCCGGAATCGACTTGACGCGCGCCGCGGCACTCAAGGTGAGGCGCGAGACCTACCAGGAAGCGCAAACGCGGGGGCTTTCACTCTCGCAATTGCTCGAGACCGACGAATACGATCCATCGCCGGTCAACTGCCCGCTCGACGCTTTTGAGCGGCAACTGGCGGCAGCCGGCGTTCGCGTCGGCGGCAAGGCTCCTGATACAGTGGAGCTGTTCTATCGCCAGGCGCCGGCATTGTTGCCGGAATTCGTGATGCGCGAGATCCGGCGCGGTATGGAGATGCGGCCGATGTTTAACCAACTGACCGCCGCACAAACAGTGATCGGATCCAATCGCTACTCGCCGCTCTACATCGCGATCGCGCCAGCCGATACGCGGCTCTCGCTGCGACCGATCGGCGAGGGCGCGGAAATCCCGCAGGTCGCCGTCGGCGAGCAGAAGCACACGATCACCGTGCCGGATTACGGCGTCGCACTCAAGACCTCGTACAAGACTCTGCGTCACAAAACCACGGCGCAGTTCAAGGTACTGCTGTGGTACATCGGCTTTCGCCTGCAGTCCGACAAGGTGGCGCTGCTGGCCGACGTCGTGCTCAACGGCGACGGCAACGCCAACCCGGCGACGGTGATCAACACCGACGTCACCGGCACACTCGACTACGACGACTTGATCAAGTTCTGGTCGGAGTTCAGCCCGTTCGAGCTGAACACGATCATCTGCCACAAATCGAAGATGAGGCAGTTGTTGAACATGTCCGAGTTCAAGGACCCGCAGTCGGGATTCAAGTTTCACTCGACCGGCGAGCTGGTATCGCCGCTGGGCGCCAAGCTGGTGCGCTGCGACGAAATCGGGACCGACCTCCTGGTCGGCCTGGATGCGCGGTTCGCGGTCGAGGAGGTTATCAGCCAGCCCTTGATGGTGGAGTTTGACAAGATCATCGAACAGAAGTTCGAAGAGGCGGTTATCTCCGAATCGGTGGCGTTTGCCAAGGTGATCAAGGAAGCCTCGCTCGTTCTCGACGACTCCTTCTAATCCGCTCGTTGCCGGCCGTCCGTTCTGCTTGTTGGGGCGGACGGTCGCGCGGGAAAGGCAGCCATGCAAACACTGATTGACACTTCGACAGCTTACTACGGTGCGGGTCCCGGCTTCGCCCGCCGCCAGCTCAAGATTACCGACGGGCCGTATAGCGGGCGCAAAATCGTGATTTACAACTCCGGGCCGAACACGATCAAGTTCAGTTATGCCGATGCGCCATATACTTCCTGGTCGACGCCGGAAGTCGTCAGCACGGCAGCGGCAGACTATCCGGCCGACGCTTGTATCGACGCGCAGGGTAATGTCTATCTTGTCTACACGGCACAGACCTCGCTCAATTTGGTATTTCGCAAGCTCAGCTTCGGAGCCGGCAGTTGGAGTTTAGGGAGCGAGGTGGCGGTCTACGACGACAAGGACAACTTCTTCCCGTCGATCACGCGCGATGCCGTCGGGCGTCTGCACGTCGTGTGGACATGTTATGATTCCGGTACCGGCCTGCAAACGCTGCGCCATAAGCGCTCGACGTCTGACGGCGCTGCGTGGGGCAGCGGCTCATCAGATCCCGGCACAGCCCTGACGACGGGTGCTGTGGCTTGTTACGGCCGGATCGTTTATCTCGCCTCGGCATGCTATTGCATTTACACCGACGGGGGCACCAAGCTGGCGACGCGGCGGTTGCTCGAAGGGGGCATGAGTTTCGAAGCTGAGATCATCCTCTACCAGGGTGTGTTCCTGGGCGAGCGACTTTGCGTTGCCGTCGGCGAGCCGGCGGCGCTGATCGGCGTCGCCTTCGAAGCGCTGTACAAGCTCTGGTATATCGAATTCGACGGCAAGAACTGGAGCGGCGTCTTTGAGATCGCCAGTGCGCCGGCGACGGCACCGCTGCTGTTGTTCAATGGCGCGATTCCGTGCGTGATGTATGGCTTCGATCTTGGCAGCGGTCAGATCGAAGTGCGCTATCGCTACAAGAACGGCACCGGCTTTGATCCGGAGAGTTCGCTGTCACCCGAGTTGAAGCGATTCGAGTGGGTGTACACCTATGACGATTCGGCAGCGCAGAAGTACTGGGGTCGCGAATTGGAAGCCGCCAGCGCGACGGCGGCGGATGTGTTTCACCCGACTTCAGGGAAGTTGGTTGAAGTCACCAACGATGCGGTCTACCTTGGCGCTGCCGGACCGTTTGCGGAAGCGAACTTCATTCTCTCGACAGCGGGTGTCGGCGGCACCGTGACGTGGCAGTACTTCGATGGTACGAGCTGGCGCGATTTCACGCCGTCGTCCGGGGCTTATCATTTCGATGCCGCTGCGCGCCGCGTGCATTTCTGGGCTGATAGCGCCGCCGTACCGGGCGATTGGCAGAAGAGCACGATTCAATTGCACTCGGCGTACTGGTTGCGGGCGGTCGTGACGTCGCCGTTTACCACGCCGCCGGTCGGCTCGCAGATCACGCCGCTGCCACAACTCAACTATCTGAGTCATTGAGAAAGGGAAGGCAGGATATGCCATTCACCGACATTACCACAGTCCGGAAGCACCTTTACGAAGACGCCTCCGCCCAGGATTCGTTCAGGGACGCGGCGATCCAACTGGTCGGCGTGGAGCCGTCTGCGTTGATGCACGGCAATATTCGCGCCGAGAGCGTCGTCGTGAAAGGGAAGGAACTGGGCGCACCGCAATTCGCTGCGTTGACACTCGCCGACGCGCCGGCGTCGCTCGGACAATCGCAAGTGATCCCGGACAGCGTCGTAGTTGCGCGCGACAATTCATTAGGGAAGATCTACACCGAGAATGTCGATTATCACGTTGATTATCGCAGCGGGCTGATGCAACGGCTGGAATCGGGCAGTATCCTCTCCGGCGCTTGCATTGCCGTCTGGTTCTACGCCTACCGCATTCACTCAGAGGGAGTCGACTTCTACGTGGACTACGAGCAGGGCACTTTGCGGCGCAGCGGTGGCAGCGCAATCGAGGATGGGCAGACGGTGTTCGTCGATTACGAGACCTCGGGGCCGCTTCTCACCGACGATCAGATCAGCAACGCCATTGTGGAGGCTGACGACCGTCTTCGCGGGATGATTGATTCGGCCTACCACGAATCAACCGACCAGGCGCTGGTGACGGCGGAGACCTATCTGACCATGAGCATACTCTGTCGAATTAAGGCGGTTGCTGGACTTCAGGCGGGACAAGCCGGCAGCGGAACGGCACGCTCATGGCAGGAACTCGCAGACAAGTACGAAAGAGATGCCTTTCAGATCGCTGCGCGATTTCGCGTGGTCGTTGCGGGATTCGCCGGTCCGGTCGGCGTTAAAGGAGGCGGCACGCAATGAATCCGACTTTGAGTTTTCTGCTCGGTAAACGAATGTGGTGGGTGCCGGGGGTAGCAGTCTGGGGACAGATCGCCGACTTTGAGCCGGAGATCTTGTTGACTCAAACCGATGGTGCGGTCAAGCGCATTGTCCATGGCAAATTTGCGATTGGCGGCTCGGCGCAGTCGGTGCGTTACAGCGACCTAATCGACAATCGGGGCAACGCGTTGCCGGAGACACTTACCAATCCGCGTGTGATCCCGCTCGCCAAGGGTGATTTGGGGGCTATCGTGCACGGGCGCGAGACAGCCGAGTCATTCTTTCTGGCCAAGTCGCGAGCCAGCGACCAGTTGGCGGTGGTCGACCTGCTGATTATGGAAATGGGGTAATAATGCTAAAGCAGATTCAGGCGGCAGTTTGCCCGCACTGCGGACTGGTATTTATCACGGATGGGGCGCGCGCGAGCTGTACCTGCCCCTCGTGCGAGCATCGCTTCACGCTTCGATGCGAGTCACTTCTCGAAGCGCAACTCGAACACGAGGAGGACGATGAGTGACACAAAACGCCGCCGACGGCGGACCGATCTGGAGATCCTCGAGGAA
Organism: uncultured Ignavibacteria bacterium; assembly: GCA_964576925.1. Lineage (GTDB taxonomy): Bacteria > Zixibacteria > MSB-5A5 > CAIYYT01 > CAIYYT01 > JADJGC01. The sequence goes on from CAZNWJ010000013.1 coordinate 11,130, forward strand.
ATCCAGGAGAAGATAGTCGAAGAGCTGCGCAACAAAGAGATCAACCCGCGCGTCGGCGACCTGCTGAAGGCCCTGGAATTGAAACTGAAGCTCAAGTTGTCAGAGAGTCAGAAGGAGAAGATCTGGGAATTGATTAACCAACTTCGCGGTGAAGAGCTAGCCGATGATGAGTCAGAGTAGGCAGTGCAAGACTAATCGTGACTGATGAAAAAGCTCTCCGGACCGTGATCTGACAAGACAACCCCCTTGCCCCCTTTGTTAAGGGGGATTAACGAGCTCTCAGAAAGTCGTTCGTGCGTGACAGATTCTCCCCCAACAAAGGGAGCGGTTTCAGCCTTCGACGTAGGAGGAGACGGAAACCGAGGGGTGTTGTTTCGTTGGCACCGCACTTCCTCAGCAGTCCTTAACCGGGCGGGCGCGTTGGCGCGGAAACGAGGCGCATCAGGTAGAAGACAAGAGAAATCGGTGTCATGCCGACGGCGAGTGAGAGCAGTAGCAGGCGTAAAGCCGGATAAGGCATCAGATAGGAGAGGATCAGCAAGGTCCAGACCAGAGCGGTCAACTTGCCGAAGAGATTCGAGGTCGGGATCGGCTTGCGCAGTTTCACGGCGATAATGCCGCCGAGGAGGATCAGCAGGTCGCGGCCGACGATCAGTCCGACAGCCCACCAGGGGAAGTCGCGATAGACTGCGAGGGCAATAACGAGAATCGCGACGGCGATTTTGTCTGACAGCGGATCGAGCAGCTTACCCAGTTCGCTGACCTGATTGAGCTTGCGCGCGAGGACGCCGTCGAGGACATCGGTAACGATGCCCAGGGCGACCAGTGCGAGGGCAGCGCCGTTGTAGCCTTGCGCGATACAGTAAACCGGCAACGGCATCAAGAGCAGCCGGAATAGGGAGAGTAAGTTGGGAATGAGCAGGAAGTCGCGGGCACGGATATTCATCTCGGGAAGTATGAGATGTTGTGGAGGCGGTGTCAAGAAGGTAACAGGGAACACTGGCGTCAGGTCGCCCGGCTCGGCGCGCAAGGTTGATTCGTTTGTTGGAGGAACGATGCGCCTCGACGGAAGACCTGACGCAACGGTGATGGGGATTGCCTGTGCACGCGTAGGGGCTGGGTTTGCCTGCCCGGATGACTGGCGTCAGGTCGCCCGGCTCGGCGCGCAAGGTTGATTCGTTTGTTGGAGGAACGATGCGCCTCGACGGAAGACCTGACGCAACGGTGATGGGGATTGCCTGTGCACGCGTAGGGGCTGGGTTTGCCTGCCCGGATGACTGGCGTCAGGTCGCCCGGCTCGGCGCGCAAGGTTGATTCGTTTGTTGGAGGAA
>CAZNWJ010000013.1:12560-95119 GCA_964576925.1 uncultured Ignavibacteria bacterium
AACGGTGATGGGGATTGCCTGTGCACGCGTAGGGGCTGGGTTTGCCTGCCCGGATAAGTGGCGTCAGGTCGCGCGTCTCGGCGCGCGAGGTCGATTCGTTTGTTGGAGGAACGTTGCGCCTCGACGGAAGACCTGACGCAACGGTGATGGGGATTGCCTGTGCACGCGTAGGGGCTGGGTTTGCCTGCCCGGATAAGTGGCGTCAGGTCGCGCGTCTCGGCGCGCGAGGTCGATTCGTTTGTTGGAGGAACGTTGCGCCTCGACGGAAGACCTGACGCAACGGTGATGAGGATTGCCTGTGCACGCTTAGGGGCTGGGTTTGCCTGCCCGGATGAAAGGGGTTCAGTCATATGCGGGTAGGCAGACCCAACCCCTACGGAGTTGACAGCTGAATGTGCGCGAGATTTTACGGGCAGGGGGGCGGGCCGCCGCCGAATATATAGGTGATCAGATACACCGGATCGGAGACGGAGAGCAGGCCGTTGCAGTCGGCATCACCATGAGTGGTGGTGAGCGGGGGCGGGCCGCCGCCAAAGATGTAGGTGATCAGGTAAACGGCGTCGGAGATCGTGATCAGCGAGTTGTTGTCGGCATCGCCATGCTTGGCCGGATGGATGCAGTCATACTTGGCGACCCAGTAATTGTCTGCTACCGTGTTGTTGCCGTCGAGCGCACGGGCACGAATCAGGTACAATAAGTCTTCCTGAAAATATTGTGGCGGCAACAAGCCCCAGAATCCGTCGACAAAGGTGAAATCGGTCCAGAAGGTGGTGTAGGTAAGCGTCTCTTGTTTCGGGTAGAGCGCGATTCCCAGCGGAACAGTGTACTTGCGATTGTTGGGCAAATAACCGAGCACCAAAGAGTCACCTTTGGTCATCAGGAATGATTCACGCAGCAATCCGCCGACCGGGTCGTAGTAGGAGACGACCAGACTCTCGGCGCTGGAAGCTGCGAAGTTGACCTTCTGTGCAGCCAGCCAATTACCGAAGGGACCGTCGACCGCGAGCATGATGGTCGCCTGCCGCCCCATGTAGGCGTGGCGAAACCAGGCAGCATCGGGGCGACGCTTGACATCGACGACAAAGCGATTTCCGTGACTCGCGATATATTGCTGCAGCGCGTCGACAAGATTGTCGTCCTGCGTGCCGAGGTTTTCCCGCGTCATCAAGAGTTCGGCGAAGCGCTCAACGACTTGCGTGACGGTCTGGAAAGTCGAGCCCTCCGCCATCAGTTCGATATAGCCCTTGTCAAACCAATGCTTCATGAACGAGCCGAGCACGGCGGGCGCGACGTAGTACTCGCCGAATTCGCCATTGTAGTTGTGATTGCCGTCGGTCGTCACACCGTTAACATCGCCGTAGTCGTTACGCCGGAGCAGTTGTAGCGTGCGCTCCTCAAAGGGTGGCAGATAACGGAAACCGAAAGTGACGGCAGTCGGATTTTCGTCGGCGATAGCCACGTGCACCGTTTCGGCGCCGCAAACCGACATCAAGTCGGAGCGGCTGGTGAACATCGGTGTCAGCGGCTGTTTGTCGAGGTAAACGGTAATTGTGTCAGACACGAAGGTCGAATCGAAGTCGGCGACGGAAACGCGCATCAGGTAGTTGCCTTCGCTCAATCCAAAGGGATCCCACGTTACAGTCCAGCCATCCCCCGCTAGCGAAGGTGTCACGCCGTCGCGCTTGGCGACAGAACCGTCAAAGTCAGAGTTGATTTCGTACCAGACCCCGGATTTCAGGTAGTCGAACTTGGCGCTCATAAACTCGAAGAGATCGTTGCGATCGGCGACCCAGAGTTGTTTGCCGGGGAACGTGACACCGGAATCAACCGGCAGGACGAAGCGCGGCTTGGGCAGCGTTCCGGCTTTGGAGTAGCCCACAGAATAGAGATGAATCGAGCCGGGGAAATTGTAGTAGTCGTTATCGGTCAGATCGGTGAGGCCTTCGCCCCATTCGTTGTAGTTGATGCAGATGTAGGGGATGCTGTCGATCGCAATGCCAGGAACGAACTGCGTCATATCGCCGCCATAGTAGATACAGGCGAAATACGGGCCATAAACCGGGACCGGCTCAGCCAGTGCGATGGCAATCGAGTAGACGCCGGCGCCGGGGATTTCGATCGGGAATTCGTCTTCGAGGTAGATCAATTCGCCGGGAACGGGACAGAGCGGCGAGGAAAATAACGGGTCAACCTCGGCGAGGAAGACCTGCATGTACATCGTGCCGGGGTAATTCAACACCAGCGTCATGCCGATGTGCGTGACGACGTAGGGATAGGTCGTATCGCAGGAAACCTTCGGGAAGCGCAAATCCTGATAGGCATAATAGATTTCATCGCCGGCGAGCCAGTCGTAGAGCGCATAGAGCGGCTCATCGACGTAGACCGTGCAGTCAACGGCGTCGTCGAAACCGGCGCGCAATTCGGCCACCGACAACGGTGTTGCCGTGCCGAGCGGCTCGATGCGGAAGGTCTTGCTCTTCTGCTGCTCAGTGGCGCTCTCGCGCAGGCGTTTGCCGAAATCCGGGGCCTTGAGCGCGGCGGCAGCAGGATCATAAAGGCAGAGAGCGATTGCCGCAGCCAGCAACAGGGTAATGCGCTTCATATTAATTTGTATCGGCAATGTTGCGGCAAGTTGGAAGTCACCGGCGGCATCGGTGGCCGCGGGCGACTATGGATTCTCCGCCACATGGTGTGGGAAGTCGCCAACGGTTTTGGCCGGATTTGCGGCTGGAAAAAATCTGAACAGCTGCGCGGAACTGAATTGCTCACCACGGAAGGGGTAATTTATCAATGACTTGAAGGGCGATGCTAAGTTAGCCCTGCCTAACGTTCATGCATGGAACAGGATTCGCTTATGAAACACCTGACAGATGAGGTAGCTGGGCTGAGACGAATGCTGAGTAGAGTGAGGAGCAGAGAAATGATGAGCGAAGTGGACAATCAGAGGGGCTTGGTAGCGGCCGCGATCATCCTGGCTTGTTGTGCGATCCTGGCGTTATTCGGTTGTTCACAGCAGCCGCTGGCGCCTACTACCGATCAGGGCGTCAACAAGTTCGCCGACGATCCATTTGGTGATCCGGTTGAAAGCGATACCGTCTTAGTAGCGACGGCCTCGACAAGCCAACTTGTTGGGCCCAGCTGCGATACTATTCAGCTAAAACTCCAGAATAAGAAGATCAAGTTGTGGATTCCGGATGGGGCCTTGAGCGACACGGTTACCGTCACCGTCACTGGATCTAAGTATGAGATCGGCAGGACCGAGCTGTTCATCTATGAGTGCGGCCCGAGCGGACTGCAGTTCCAGATTCCGATTGAAATTCAGCAGCCGGTGCCGGTTGAATTCAACGACACAGAGATCTCTTTCCTCTACTACGACGAAACCTACAACGATGGCGACGGTCTTGGATGGGAGGAAGTCGATCGCGCAACAGCCACCGGTGCTGTAGTTAGATTCGATATTCACCACTTTTCCAAGTACGGCATCAGCTACACGCCCGATCCGGTCACGAACGAAGACGGTAACGGGAATCATCAGGAACAATAGTCCACGCTCGAATCCTTCGCGACTGTCTACGGGAGCGACCGACTGGCCGCTCCCGTTGCACTTTTGTGCCATTGGTGTGCCATTGTCCACTCGTTAACCATCCAGAACATCTTTGTAAGTATAGCTTAATGTAATCGCCATAATAATTTGTGCACCAATCGATTATATAGATTTCAAGAGAAACTTCAGCTTTCTTGATAAGCTCAAACAACTTTTTTCTCCTCAAGCCGTAGAAAACTATTGACGACTGCACAAATGTGCAGTATATTCGTCAATACCACGACAAGAAGACGGTTACCACGTCGCCGACCAAGGTCGGTCGCCAGCCGCTGCTGTCGGCGGCGACCGGCTCAGGCGGAGCTGAAGAAGAGCGGAAAGAAATGGCAGGCGAAAACGAAATGAGAGCGAGGAACAAGCGATGGAAGTCCGGGAGATGTCCGAAGTGGAGTGCGCGTGCGGCGGTCTGCTGGTGCACTGCGGCAATAATTATCTTTGTGCCGACTGTGGGGCTCGTTTCTGCGATGAATGCGGTAGTGATGTGATCAACGAAGGCGGGTGCTATTTCTGCCTCGGTTGCGCGGCCTCGAGCTGCGAGATGGGGTAGGAGTGCCGCCCTCACCCCCGACCCCTCTCCCAGGGGGAGAGGGGAGAAAGGTAGCCGGTAGCCGGCCCGAAGTCTGTAGCCCACCCGGAGCGCAGCGGAGGGTGGGGAGGCGAATGGACCAAGAGGTATTGGAAGGCAAAGACACACCCCGTCTCGATTCCCCTTGGCGCGATGGATGATCGAGTGCAGTGCGAGAATGCGGGGAATCGAGCCACCCCTCTCAAGAGGGGAATTGATGGGATGATCGAGTTGAAATCGGTAGCCCACCCGGAGCGCAGCGGAGGGTGGGGAGTGTTGGATGCGAGTGATTGGAGATACAACCCCCTGGCCCCCTTTGCTAAGGGGGAATTGGAAGAGAAGTCAGGATCGCAGGGATCCTGACCTACGGGGAAGCGATGAATGCCTGCGTCAGGATCGCAGGGATCCTGACATACGAGAAACGACGAACGCTGGAGTCAGGATCACGGGGAACGTGACCTACGATGAGGAGAGAGAGCAAACGACATTCTCAGAGAGAGACGACGGGTGATGTACCCGGAAGCGGGGCAGCAGAAAGGGATAGAGAGACGAGGATATGCGAGTTGAGCATTTACGATCATATGGATTGCCGGAGTCGGTTGTGAAGAGTTGGGAAATGAAACTGGGCGTGGATTTGCTGCCGCTGCAGGAGCGGGCAGTGATCGAGAATCGCGTCTTGAACGGCGAAAGCCTGCTGATCTGCGCGCCGACATCATCGGGGAAAACCTTCTGCGGCGAACTGGCGGCGACAGCGGCGATTTTTCGGCGGCGGAAAGCGGTGTTCCTGGCGCCCCTGAAGTCAATTGCGGAGGAACGTTTCAGCGATTTTTCCGCCCGTTATGCGCGCCTCGGGATTCGCGTTCTGATTGCGACCTCCGATCACCAGGAGCACGAATTGCAACTGGAGCGCGGCGACTTCGATCTGGCGATCCTGATCTACGAAAAGTTCAATCAACTTCTGATCAAGAATATCGACCTGCTGGCGGCGATCGATTTGGTCGTGGTCGACGAAGTGCAACTGCTCGGCGACGAGGAGCGCGGCGCGGTATTGGAGCTGGCGCTGACCAAGCTGCTGCTCGCAGAGAGGCGGCCACAGATCGTCGCCCTGTCGGCAACGCTGGCCAATGCTGAGGAACTGGCGCGCTGGCTGGGCTGCAGTCTGTTGACCGACAAGTTCCGCCCGGTCGAATTGCGGCGCGGCGTTTTGACCGACGGTCGGTTCCGTTATCGGACGTCGATCGGCGAGGGCGTCGAGATACTGGCCGAGGGCACCAGCGATGAGCCGGCGCAAACCCTGATGTTGAACATCAAGCATCTGGTCAGCCAGGGCGAACAGGTGATGGTGTTTCTCAAGTCGAAGCGCGCGTGCGAGGCGCTGGCTGCCGCGCTGGCCGAGCGCGACCTGGCGGCGCGGGCGACGGGGGCGATCGACGAGTTGCAGCGGGAAACGCCGACGAGTTTGGGACGGCGACTGATTGGAGTTTTGCAGACGGGAGTGGCGTTCCACCACGCGGATTTGTCCTATCGCCAGAGACGGATTCTTGAGGACGGCTATCGGCGCGGGGAGATTCGCGTGGTGGTGGCAACGACGACGCTGGCGCTGGGGGTGAATCTGCCGGCGCAAAGCGTGTTTATCGATTGCTACAAGTACCAGCCCGGAAAGCACAGCGGGCGGGCGATGATCGCGCCGCTGGAATGGAGCGAATACGAGGCGATGTCGGGACGCGCCGGGCGATTCGGACACCGGCGCGAATTCGGGCGTTCGATCCTGATCGCGAGTTCGCCGCTGGAGGCCGAGATGTTGTGGAAGATGTATGTCGAAGGTCGGCCGGGACGATTGCAGTCGCATCTGCCCGGCTGCGCGGTGGCGGATGTCGTTCTTGATTTCGTTTCCGCGCGCGTGGCGACGAACCGCGAGCAGTTGACGGCCGCGTTGCAGCGGACGTACCAGGCGGCGTGCGAAGAAGCTCCCGGCACCGATGCCATTGCGAAGGCGCTGGAATTCCTGCGGGCACACAAGCTGATCTTTGTCACCGGCGAGCAACTTGAGCCCTCGCCGCTGGGGCAGCTTCTGTGCGCGCGCGGGATTGGGGCGGCCTCAGCGGTGCGCGTGCAGGAATTCATCGCCAATTATTCCGGAGGCGACGATCTGAGTTGGTGTTTCTTCGCCTTGTCGTTGCCGGAAGCAGGGCAGGTTCACCTTTATCGCCACCAAACGGAAGATCAAGCAGCGGAAATGCGGCGGCAGCTCTCGCATTACATCGAGCGCCATCACGGAGTATCCGACCAGCTTCGGAGCATGGTCGCGGGCGATTTCGTCCTGCGAGAAAACGAGCTGCTCTGTTTGAAGGGGGCATTTCTGCTCTGCGATTGGATCTGTGAGATGACCACGCTGGAAGTCGAAGAGCGGTATCACTGTCCGCTGGGATCAATCGTGCAATTGAGCGAAACGGCCGGATGGCTGCTCGATGCGATTGCGGCGCTCGGGGAGCTTTTGAATCGGCCCGGCGAGCCGGTGGCGCGCCTGCGGCAGTTGGCTGCGGCGGTGCGTTGCGGTTTCGATCTCCCGGATTCGATTTATGCACGCGCGGGGTTTGCCGGAGAGGAGCGCGATCTGGTGTGGCAGTTGTTCAGTTCCGGCTGGACGGAAGCGGGGCAGTTTGTTGCCGCCCATCGCGCGCGGCTGGCGCAGGCGATCGGTGAGCGCACGGCTGATCGACTGATCGAGAGATTCGAAAATTTCCAGAAAGAAATATCAACCACTGACGGCAAGGAGGAGACACCAATGCCGATGCTGAAACTGCGGGGCGACATGCGGGGCGAACGCGTGCATATCCATTTCGACAATTCCGAAATCGATCTCACGCCGAAGAGCTTCAATTACCTTTACAAACTGGGGGCCGCGCGTCTGACGAAACCGGATGGCTGGCTTAGCAAGGATGAAATCGAGCCGGGCTTCAACCAGGCGAAGAATATCTACCGGGTGAAGCAGGAATTGAAGCGATTCGCGACCGGGCTGGAGGAGCGGATCGAGAATAACAAATCGGGATTCTACCGCCTGAATCTCAAGCCTGACCAGATCAAGATCGACATCGATTCGATGAAGGCATATTCCGATCTGGAGTTGGCGGAGATCACCAGGCAGGTGGAGAAATCGCCGGTGTGTTAGGGCCGTCCTGTTGTTTCTTCGCGGCAGGAAGCATCGAGGACGAGACATCCTGCCGCAGCGGCGACGAGCAGTGGCACCCTCACCCCCGGCCCCTCTCCCAAGGTGAGAGGAGAGACGAAAGTCTGTAGCCCACTCGGAGCGCAGCGGAGGGTGGGGGCGAATGAGAGGGAATTCAAAACGGCGTCTGGCCGTCAGGATCGCAGGGATCCTGACCTAGGATCAAGCGGGGATTGCTTCGTCGCGGCAGAATTTTGTCGGGGTGAATGCGTGACGTTTGCTCCTCGCAATGACGGCGCGCAGGCGATGGAGTTTGGGCCGCGTCAGGTCGCCTCGCGAGTCGGGGGAACCGTTCTACCTGATTGCCATAGGCGCGAGAAGACCTGACGCAACGACGATCAGGGGTGCGCCGTCAGAATCGCAGGGATCCTGACCTACGATCAAGAAGTGAGGCAGGGGGATTCGTCTGGATCGCAGGGATTGGGGAAGCCGGGAAGCATGAAGAAGGGTGTTTCATTATGGTGCGGCAGAGGCGGGTGAAATTGCAGAAATCTTCCTCTCTGCGGAAGAGGCGGGAGCGCAATTGTCCGATAATCAGAGAGATGGAATGCCTGTGCAATTATCGCACGATCGGTGCCGTGGCACCGAGGCGTTCATTCGTTGTTCTATAGTATAGAAGCGTGGATTTGTCCGCTGCGGGTCGCGGGACCGCAAGTCACCGGCCATCGATAGCAACGAAATGCCATGCCGAAACGGAGAAACTGATGCCTTCGTCCGCCGCTGCAAAATCGTATCCGATCATCCCGATTCGTTCGACAGTGATTTTTCCCGGTTGTGTCGAAACGATGCAAATCAGTTTGCCGTCGAATCTGGCGTTGCTGCGCGACCTGAAGGACAAACCGAGCGAACTGGCAATGCTTCCCGTGCGCGACGGCCGTGGCGATGTCTTAACGACAGACGATCTTGAACCGGTCGGTGTACTGGCGCGCCCGATCGTGACGCAGCAGTCGCGGGACAATACTTACAGCGTGACCTTCGAAGCGGGGCGCCGCATTCGACTTGAGCGGCTCACGGCAAACGAGCCGTATCTCATCGGCGATTGCTCGGAGCTGCCGCGCGAGGCCGAGGACTCTTCGCTGGAGCGGACGTTGGAAAAGGTCTTTGCCTATGCCGTGCGCCTGCTGGCAGCGGACACGCATTACTCGCCCGAAGTCTATGAGATATTCAAGGCCAATCGAGCCGACGCGGGGCGCTTCGTCGATGTCGTCTCGCATCATCTGCATTTCCCCTTTATCGAAAAGCGTCTGTTGCTGACCACCGTCTCACTCAAAGAGCGCGTCTTTCATCTGCTTGATCTGCTCAGTGCGGCCTGCCAGCGCATTGAACTGGAAGACGAATTGAAGATCAAAGTAGAAGATTCAATCAACAAATCGCAGCGCGAGTTTTTCCTGCGCGCCAAGCTGAAGGAAATCCGCCGCGAGTTGGGCGAAGATTACGAGGACGACAATGTCTCGCAGTCATACCGGCGGCGCATCGGCATGCTGACTGATTTGCCGGTAGAAGTGCGCGAACAGCTGTTCCTTGAGACGGAGCGGTTGAAAGTGCTGTCGCCGGCTTCGGCGGAGTTTGGATCGATCAAGCGCTATCTTGACTGGTTGCTGGCAATTCCGTGGAACAAGTTCTCCACCGACGAACACGATTTGGCACAAGTGGAGAAGGCGATTGCGGATTACTTCTTTGGCGGCCGCGACATCAAAGACCGAATCACGGAGTATCTTGCAACGCGGCAATTGACGCACAATGTCTCGGCGCCGGTGATTTGTCTGGCAGGACCGTCGGGAACAGGCAAAGCCTCGCTGGCCAACGCGGTCGCGACGGCGCTGCAGCGCAAGTTGGTGCGCTTCAGCGTGGCGGGATATTCGTCGACGGCGGAACTGCGTGGCGAGCCGCATACGCTGGAAGGCGCGATGCCGGGCAAGATCCTGCGTTCGATCATCGACGCCAACTGCGCCGACCCGGTGTTCCTGATCGAGGATCTTGACAAACTTACGGCGGACGAAACGCGGGTGTCGATCGCATTGTCGTTCCTCGACGCGATCGATCCACGACAGAATCGCAAATTCATCGACGACTACGTCGCGCTACCATTCGATCTCTCGCACGTGATATTCATCTTCAGCGTGCGCGGTTCGGAATCGATTCCGGATCCGCTGCTCGAACGGATGGAAGTTATCGAATTCTCCGGTTACGTTGACCGCGAGAAGATCACGATTGCCGAGAAGCATTTGATCCCGTCGCTGCTGAATGCCAACGGGATTCAGAAGGGCGAGCTGGTGATTACGACCGGCGCGATCAAGGCGTTGATTCGCAACTATACGATGGAAGCGGGTTTGAGCCAGGTCAAAGCCAAGTTGGAATCATTATGCCGCAAATTTTCGAAGGCGAAAGCGACTGCGGAGAAGAAGGTCAAGTGGGTGATCTCCGAGGACAATCTTGAACAGTACTTCGGTACGCCAATCTATATCCCAGAAACAGCCGAGAGCCGGCCGGAGATTGGTGTGGCAGCGGGTGTGGCGTGGACGGGTGCGGGCGGCGATATCATGATGATCGAGGGTCTAAAGATGCGCGGCGGCGGCAATGTGGCCTGCACGGGGTCGCTGGGCGACGTGATGCGCGAATCGGTGCAGGCGGCGCACAGTTTTGTACGTTCGCGCGCGGATGTGCTGCGGATTCCGCACGAGGACTTCGCCAACTACGATATTCATATTCACTTCCCGCAGGGGGCGATTCCTAAAGACGGTCCTTCGGCGGGCGTGACGATCTCACTGGTGATTGCCTCGGTGATGAGCGACCGTCCGATCCGCAACGATATCGCCATGACGGGCGAGGTTTCGCTGCGCGGCAAGGTGCTTCCGGTGTCGGGGATTCGCGAGAAAGTGCATGCGGCGCATCGGGCCGGCATCTACAAGATGGTGCTGCCGTCGCAGAACAAGAAAGATATCAAGGACATTGCGAAAGAACTGCGCGAGCAGATGGAGTTTATCTTCATCGACCGCACCGACCAGTTGTTTGAAGTTGCGCTGTTGGACTACGATCCGGCGGTGGCAACGCTGCAGGATTTGGTGATGATCGAGATGCGCCGACGCTCGAAGAAAGAGCAAAAGCCGGTGAAGCGCTCGGCAGCCAAGAGAGTCCCGCCAGCTGATGACGAGCCGCGCGAGAAAAAGCCGAAGCGTCGGAAAAAATCGACGCAGAAGCGAAAGGGGCGGTAGGGGGCATCTGCGGATGACGGAAAGGGGAAATGACTGACTATCATGAAGCAAGAAGTGTCGACATCGGGTACAGATAGGAAGGCTGTCAGGATTGTGAGTCGGTTGCTCTGTCTGTTTGCTTCATTCGTGATGGGCTTCGTCGTCTACATGGTCGAGGCCATCAGGACATCCTACGATGGGTTTCCTTCGATCTTCATATTGCCTCTTATGGCCACAGTTGTGAGCGGTGCGTTCGTTCTGATCGCATTTCTCGTCGGGCTGATACTCCTCATCGAACCTCTCAAATCGATCTGGACAAGAACCCGTCTGTGGGCGGCGGCAACGTCATCCATTGGTTTACTGACGTTAGTTCTTGGATATAGCCTCGGCCTTCGAGACATCGGGGTTGATCCGGAGACGGGATCGCAGATAGAGATGCTACATCCGGCCGCAGCAGTGGGAGGGTATTTCCTGCTCTTGTTTGGTATTGCGAACGTGCCGGTGTTGCGAAACCCGCGAGATGGCGCGAATTCCGAACGCGCGAAGGCAGAGGTTAGTGTGTCATGAGTCAATTGATTAAGCTCCATTGTCTCGTTCAATTTTTGGCTGTGTTCACGACGATTGCCCAGATTGTGGGAGCACGAATCGAGATTCCAGAGGAAGTGATCAAGCTCTATTTCCTCGAGCCCGATGGGGCGCTATACGCCGAACGGGTGACAGGATTGACAAGTGAACTTCCGGCGCGGCCGACGTTCGGCGAGTCGATGCCGCGCGACTCATTTCAGCTGAGCTACCGCTGTCTTGAACAAGATTCAGCGCGCGCCGTCTACGCAGTACAGATAACAAGCGGTGGTGATGAAGGTGACTTGTACGTCTACGTTGAACACAGCAGTGGCGGCGGATGGCACATCGCGGCCATTCGTACGCTGGCGCTCACCGGAATCCCGCAGATGGTAGTGGACGGCGTTACTGATCCGGGCACCTTGACTGTGCCGGAACGTCAAGTCTACGAGAACTGCCGGCTGTTATTGAAACCCGATCGCCGCTTGAAGGAGTATTTTCTACTGCACCAGGATGAAATTGAACTTCTGCATGAGCTTCTCAGGGCGGACGCAAGTCGTAGCGGATTCAAGTGCCGGATCTCCTTTGATCATAGCGACGCCGACTCCGTCGAGATGTCTGAAGGCGACTTGCTGGTGTGTGATTTGAATTTGAACGCAGCTGAAATCCGTGAAGACGGGGTGGCTACGATTTCCATCGGCGGCATGGTCGATAACGAGGTTGGATATCTGTACGTGCCGGAGGGGGCAGAACCGCCGCGAATGGATCCTTCAAGATACATCTATGTCGAACGAATCACCGGGCGGTGGTTTATTTTCAAGACTACATAGCGAATTCTCATTAATCCGAGCGCTTATCTTTCAGCAACGAGATTCTGCCCCCACACCCCCGCCCCCTCTCCCAAAAGGAGAGGGGAGATAGCAATTGGTAGAATAGATATTCTTGTCGGCCAGCTTTGTATTGGGCGTCAGACAGGAAGAGGCTGTCCCACCGGGGAGCGATGGAAGATTGCTTCGTCGCGGCAAGGACGGTAAGTGGTCAATGTGTGCGTTCGCTCCTCGCAATGACAACGCCGAGTGTCTTCCGGGGTGACATAACAGGCGTCAGGTCACAATCCCGTCCTCGCTGGCGCTCGGCCGGGCTCAAGACCTGACGCAACAGCTGGATCAGGAGAATCAGATTGCTTCGTCGCGGCAAGGACGGTAAGTGGTCAATGCGTGCGTTCGCTCCTCGCAATGACAACGCCGAGTGTCTTCCGGGGTGACATAACAGGCGTCAGGTCACAATCCCGTCCTCGCTGGCGCTCGGTCGGGATCAAGACCTGACGCAACGGGCGAATGGCGGCGGTCGGCCGGGCTCGAAACCTGACGCAACTGGTGAATGTAGGCAGTCGAGTGGGCTCAAGACCTGATGCAGCGGTGGGAATCTGATCCGTTCGCAGCTCCCCCTCACCCCCGACCCCTCTCCCAAAAGGAGAGGGGAGATAGCAATTGGTAGGGTAGACATTCTTGTCTGCCGGGGTTGAGTGTCAGACAGGAAGAGGCTGTCCCACCGGGGAGCGATGAACGATTCCTTCGTCGCGAGTGATGGCAGTGTGATTGGGAGAACCGCATGCTCTGCCACGCGCAACGGCAGCAAGACCCACCCTCCGCTGCGCTCCGGGTGGGCTACGGAGGTTGGGGAGCGATGATCGGGGGAGGCAGTAGCTTGCGAAAAGACGTGGTTCAGAGGTCCGTTAGTCTGGAAAAGGGACAACTTTCCGGGTACTAAGTTTTACCCAAACAAACACTTAGCAAAATGGGTCTTGACAGTTTGCACTCAACAGTGTTCATTGTATCGGGGTGGTTGGGTGCAATTTGTTCACATCCGCGTGAACTTCAAGGTTTTACAGGCTCTACCTGCGGGACACTTTGTCCCGAGCTACAATCCGATCGACGTGTGCGGTTTCTACCCGCTCACCTCGGTGATCTTAACAATGAGAATCAGTCAGGCCGTTGCGGCACTCATTATGCGTACTCGCGAAGTCTGACTCGCAGAGACAGATCAGAAGACTTCTGAGCTCTGAAAGATTGAGACGGCAACCGGTGCAGCGCATCTTAAGAAATAAGAGAAATGATCAATCGATACACAACCTTATCGGACGAGGGAGGTTCGTTATGAAGCGAGCGCGTGCGGTATTGTACGTTTTGCTCATGCTGGCTTTCGTGTGCGGAAACGCCTGGGCACAGGATGCCGGGACACCCGACACGGTACGAGCCGGCAAGGTCACCACTAACGCCGGACTGGATGTCGGCGTGCCGGTGACCGCCTACAATTCTCACCCGATCGGCGGCTACTCGCTGGGCATGACCTGGAGTTCGACCGATGTGACGTATGATTCGATTTCCTACATCGGAACGCGTCTTCCGGTCAGCGCTTTCAAAATCGTGACAGCCAGCAATCCCAATCGTACCGTCCTGGTGGGATTCGCTGACCTGACGGCGGCAAATCCCCTTCCGGTCGGTGATGGCTTGCTGTTTACCATCTGGTACAGCGTGGCGCCTGCGGCTCCGGATCAATTTGTGAGTATCGACACGACGTTCGTGCCACCGGCAGGTACGTGGGAATTCGTGCCCGCAGGCGGGCTCGGGTTCGGCCCGCAGTTTAAGGAAGGCGAGATCAAGATCGGCAATCCTCAGCCACCGGCAATCATTTCGCTGAGCCAACCGTCGTTTGTTTTCAACGGCCTGGTCGGGCAAGGGAATCCGGCGACGCAGTTGCAGAACATCACTAATATCGGCGGTCAGGTTCTTAACTGGACAGCGACAAAGTCGACCAGTTGGCTGGTGCTAAATCCCATGAACGGTACGGCGCCGAGTGCGATGGTTGTCGGTGTGAACACAGCCGCGCTGTCGGCCGGCACGTACAACGACTCGGTCTTTATCTCGGCGGGCAACGCTTCAAACAGCCCTCAGAAATTCTATGTGACACTGAACATGACAGTGCCGCCGCCGACGATCAAGTTGACGCCCGACAGCCTGTATTTCCAGGCGCTGCAAAACGGCAGCAATCCGGCGGGTCAGGATGTGGCGATCACGAATATCGGGCAGGGGACGCTCAACTGGACGGCGACCGAGTCGATCTCCTGGTTGAATCTCTCTTCCGGGAGCGGCACAGCACCTTCGAACGTGACTGTAACGGTCGACAACACCGCGCTGGCAGCGGGGGTCTACAAGGACTCCGTCCAGATCAGCGATCCGACGGCGACCAATTCGCCGCAATACCTGGTCGTGGTATTTGAGATCTTCTCGGAGTTTCCGGTGATTGACCCGGTACCTGATTCGATTTTCGCAGTCGGCTCGGAGACCCAGAATCCGTACAACCGCATTCTCAAGATTGAGAATGACGGCGGCGGTAATCTCCAGTGGTCATTGACCAAGACAAAACCGTGGTTGACGCTGAGCGTTGATACCGGTTCGGCGGTACAGGGCTCGCCCGGTACGGTAACCCTGTCGTTCAACCGCCTGCTGGTTGATTTCGGCAAGCAGTTTGATACAATCACGATCTCCTCCAGCAACGCCATCAATGCTCCGATCAAGGTGCCTGTTACGTTCTGGAAGATGGAAGTGCCGCAGAACATGAACGTCTCGACCACGTCGCTGAATTTTACCGGCGTGGAGTGCGGGACGTTTCCGCCAGTCGCCCACAAGACGTTTCTCGTTTCGCAATCGGTCAGCGTGCCGCTGCTGGTTTGGTCGCTCTCGTTCAGCGCGCCGTGGCTCTCCGCCGAGCCGATGGGCTTTAGCGGTCCGCAGACGGTAACGGTACGGGTGAATGTCGACGGATTAGCGCCGGGCGTTTACAAGGACACGATCTACGTCAATTCCGACTTGGCGATCGATCCACCGAAGAAGGTTGCGATAACGTTCACCGTGAATCCGACGCCGATCATCAAGGTGCTTGATCTCTCGGCTGATTCGCTGCTCTATATCTTTAAATACACACAGCTTGGCAGTGCCGATCAGTCGGTGGTGGTGTTCAACGCGCCGGGCGGCTGTGTCGATTGGGCGGCAACCGCTACGGTGCCGTTCCTGACACCGATTCCAACCTCCGGAACGACGGTCGACAGCGTCCTGGTGCGCAGCGACCCAATCGGACTGGGCCTGGGCCGGCATGTGGGTTCGATCGTCTTCACGTCGACGACGGCGACGAATTCGCCGCTGACCCTGCCGGTTGTAGTCTGGGTCTACACTTTCGGCGATGCCAACGGCAACGGAATCGTCAATATCTCTGACGTCGTTTACATCATTAATTACATTTTCAATGGCGGGCCGGCGCCGATTCCGATCTTCATAACCGGCGACGTTGACTGCAATCGGATTATCACAATTTCGGACTGCGTCTACTTGATTAACTGGATTTTCGAGGGCGGTCCGCCACCCTGTCTCTACTAAGCGACCAGGTCAGACCACGAGAGGGACTGCGGCACACTGCCGCAGTCCTTTTTATTTCGGCCCGCTGAGGGGGGTGGCGCCCGGTTGAAAAATCGCTTGCTGGCCGGATTAAAAAGCATTTAATCAGGGCAAACCTCGGGAGCGGGTAGCGTGGTTATTGGGCTGATTATACTTGCACTGGGCGTACTGTTCTTGCTGAAGAATCTCGGCGTCATCGCAGGCGACTTCTGGAAATTTGCCTGGCCGGTGGCGCTGATTGCGCTGGGACTTGGCATCCTCTTCAAGAAGCGTGGACGCGGCTGAGCCGCTCCCGGCAACCGCTCCGATACTTCACCTGCGCCGATTGAAGGAAACGGTCGGCGAAGAAAGGCGATAGATGCTCGTGAATATTTACGGCTTAATCATTGTGGTTGTCGCGGGGAGCCTGCTTTTCGTCGTTCCGCGATTCCGGGAGCGCCTCCGCGGGCTGGCGAGCGACGGCTGGACGAAGATCAGCTTCGCTTTGTGGCTCTTCCTGTTTACCGGAGCGCTGCAATTTCTGCTCGGGATGCCCGCTTTTGTCAACGTCTTCGTTCCGGCTGTCATCTATTGGCTGACGGTGGCCGCGCAATTGAGCATCGCCGCCGGCGTGCTCGCAATGATGTGGGGTATCGGCAGTATCGCATCCTCGATGCACCAGATCGAGACTCAGAAGAGCGACGATGAAGAGTGGCGCGCAATTTACCTCAATCTCCAGGATCTATCGCAGCAACCATTTTCCTTTGTCGAAGTCTTGAATCTTACCATCAACCAGTTGGCTAAACGTTCCGAAGCCGAGGGGGCTGCAGTCCTGCTGTTCAAGGAGAACACCGAAGAGCTGATCCTGGCCGCTTATTCGAATCTTCCGCCGGATCTGACGAAGCGGTTGGAACGGCTCAGCGTCGGCGGCGATGTCTTCGGCCGCGTGCAAAAGCTCTCGCGCACCCAGAACATCACGAATACCGCCGACACCGACCAGGCGACGGCGACGCTGGTCAGCGGATCCGGGTTTCTCTCGCTGGTGGTGTTTCCTTTGCGCGCGCGTGATCGCGTGCTCGGCAGCGTGGCGCTGTTCTCGTCCAAGCCGTTTCACTTCAACAATCGGCGCAGCGCGGCGCTGAATGTCGCGACGAATCACCTGGCGACGCTGCTCGAAAGTGCGCGCAATGAGAAGGAAATCCTGCGGCTTAAGGACCGGCTGCGGCCTTCCGAAGAAGCCAAGCGCATCACCGAGGAGTTGTTTTTCCGCCGCGGCATCGGGAGCAATCTGGAGCTGCGCGAAGCGGTGGAGTTTGAGCGGGTGCGGAAATTCTTTGACGCCGATTGCATCAAGCTGGTGTTCAAGGACGCCGACGGTGAGTTTCGGGTCAAGGCCTCCTCGGGCGGCGCCGAAACCGGTTTGTTGCTTGACCAACGCAAACTTAACGGATTGCAGCGAGCAATCACAGAGCGCAAACTCCTGTTATTGACCTCGCCGCGTTCGGCGCCGGCCGGTCGGGGTTTCGACTCGATGCCGCGACAAACCCTCTTTGTCCCGGTCCCATACCCGGATCGCGACGACCTGGTATTTCTGCTGGAGAGTGAGACGGCCTCGCTGGAGTTTTCCGAAGAGAAGTTGTCGGCGGTGCGGGTTGCTTCCGTGTACCTGGCCGACTTGCACTTCCTCTTTCTGGCCAAGCGCGAGGGTGACCGTTTCAAGCACTCGGTGATTCAACTCGACACCTGCCTGCGCAAGGTGCTGGAAGCCGATACGGACGCGCACTTGCTCGCGGCCTTGAGCGATGCTGCCGGTCGCTTGGTGCCGCAGATGGCGGCGCGAATCGTGGCCTTGACCTCGCAACCGGAAGGAAGTCCGGCGCTCTACGACCAGGCGGGATTTCGCTTCGGATCGGAAGCCGGCCGCCTGCGCCAGGAACAGATCCTGGCGGGGTTGGTCGAGTCTGCCGTCAAGCGACGCGAGAGCGAATCGCGCGTTTCGCGCGCAGAATTGGCGGCGGCCGCCGGCGTTGACCAGCAGGCGACGTTGCTGAAGGCGATGGTCGCTTTACCGGAGCAGCTTATGCAGTGGACGATACCGCTGGAGACCGGCGAGGTTAGGCGGGGCACCCTCGTGTTCTTCACGGGGGCGGACGAGCCGATTGCCCGCGAATCAATCGACCTGCTGCGGCGGATCACCGAAGTGGGCGCACAGCGCTGGTTGGCCAGGAGACGGAACGAGAACGAGCTCAGGGCGGGGTTGCCGGCGGAAAGCGAGCCGGTGAGAGTCGTGGCCAATAGCGGAACACAGGCCGGTAGCGGCGAGAACGGTACGTCCTTGGTCGATGTTCTCACCTGGCACGGGATCGACAGCGATGTTGATATTACCGCGCTGGGCGGCGAACTTAAACCGGTGCAACAGGCGGTCGAAGCTCTGGTGCGCGCGTTTTTCGCGGAGCGCAGCGGGCAGAGGCTTTACCTGTCGAGTTTCAACGACGAGCATCATCGCTATTTTGAACTGACCGTCAATGAGATTGAAATGCGGCGCTTCCGGGAGAAGCGCGTCGACGTCGGCGATTGGCAACCGACAGTGGTGGCGCTCGATTTTCCGGAAGCGTTTCGCTCGCTTCCCGCCGAGTACACCGTTGCGCCGGGACAGGGCCGGGTGGAGACGCTGGTCTGGAGGCTGACGCACGAGCGCAAGAAAGAAAAGGCACGGCGGCTCAATATACTCGGGATTGACGACCAGGAAGTGATCCGCGATTTGCTGGCCAGCATTATTGCCCGCATGGGACACCGGATCACTACGGTGAGCAGCGGCGGCGAAGCGCTGCAGCTGTTTCGGCAGGAGCATTTCGACCTGGTGATTGCGGAAGCGGGCTTGCCTGATATCAGCGGCTGGTCAATTGCTGAGCAGGTGAAGCGGATCGCGCCATTGACGCCGGTGATTATTTTGTCGGGATGGGATACGCCCCCGGATAGCGAACGCACTCCCGGTGCAGGCGCCGATTTCGTGTTAACCAAGCCTTTCAAGATGGAACAGTTGGGCAAGGTGATCGGCGCGGCGTGCGAAATGATCGCCCCCTGAGACAAGAACTACAGACAAGTGAAGTTCTTCCGATAATAGAACTATCAGTTCATTATCTGCCGATTCGGGAGAACTATGGAAAAAATTCGCCTGCTCGACAACATTGACGCCTCCAAGGACTTACTCTCCATTCCCGACACCCTGATCAGGGTGTTGGAAGCGGTGTCATCCGATGACACTTCGCCGGATCATCTGGCTGATATCATCCTGAAAGACCCCTCGCTGACCGCCAAGGTCCTGAAGATGTCGAATTCGAGTTATTACGTGCGCAATGCGCAGATCAAAACGGTTCACCAGGGGATCAGGGTCCTTGGCGCCAACGCGATCAAGTGCATTGCGCTCTCGGTGTCCGTATTCATCCCTCCACGCAAGGACTCCCCGCTGGGGGAAGAGATCCTTCGCCAGTTTTATCTTCACTGCATCGGCGTCGGGCTTCTGGCGCGCAAGATCGCGCAGAAGCTGGGGAGCCGCAATACCGAGGAGGCCTTCGTCGCCGGCTTGCTGCATGACTTGGGCAAGCTCTACATGATGAACGCGCATCCGCAGGCTTACCTGCGGGTCCGAGATATGATCGAGGCGGGTGAAGACGATATCGAGGCCGAGCGCCGGGTATTCGATGTCGACCACGCCGAGTTGGGAAGTATCATCGCGACGCGCTGGCGTCTGCCGGAGGAATTGCAGCGCGTGATCCGCTCGCATCACCACCTGGAGTCAACCTCGAAGCCCCAAGGCCCGCTAGCGGTGGTACAATTGGCGAACATCCTTGCCCGCAACATCCAAACGCCGAATATCAAGTACATCGAACGCCACACGCCGCAAGTGGCGCGCCTGGCGGAAATTCTGCAGCTCGACCGCGAATTTCTCGATTGCCTCGCTTTCGAGCTGCTGGATGAAGCGGTGGCGGCGGCGACGCATATCGGCATCGACATCGGCAGTTCGACCGAATTGCTGACGCGCGCCAACCGCGAATTGTGCCGATCGTACTTGACCATTGAAGGGCTGTTCAAGGACCGTCAGGAACTGTCCGGGCGGTTGCTGGCTGAAGAGCGCCTCGCCGGTATGGTGCGTTCGAAGAATATCGCGATTGCGACGCTGTCGCACTATCTGAACAATGTGGCGACGGCGATCAGCGGCCGGGTCCAGCTACTGCAGATGAGTCTCGACAAGAAAGAGATCGTCGACCGCAGCGGCAAGGTTGCGGCTTCGCTTAAGGTCATAGAGAATTCGATCCTGAAGATACTGGCGGTGCTGGCGGAGTTGAAAGCGCTTTCGCGTTTTGACGACCAGGAATTTTACAACGATTCGGACGCCATCAATATCGACGAGCGCATCGCCGAGCGGATGGAAGCATTCGATCGCCAGATGAGCCACACTTCTTAACTCGCCGCGTCCAGAGAGCCGTTAAAGGGCGCGGCGACCGCGCCCTTTTTGTTTAGCGCGCGGCCAAAGTAAAACTTGCTTTGTCCAGTTGATGAGGATAACATAGCGCCATGTTGAAAACGACAGTGGTGGGCAATTACCCGAAGCTCCCCTCGGCGAAGGGCGACTTGAATATTCGCAAGCTGCTTCATCGCTTTGACAAGCAGGAGATCGATCGCGCCGCGTTAGAGCGCGGCTTTGATGAAGTGACTGCGCGCGTCCTGCGCGAGCAGAAGGAGGCGGGTATTGATTTGCCGACGGACGGCCAGATTCGCTGGGACGACATTATCACATCATGCGCCGCGAAAATGGCGGGCTTTGCGAGCGGCGGGTTATTGCGCTGGTTTGATAACAATGTGTACTACCGCCGACCGCGAGTTGTCGGCGCTGTGGGATGGCAGGAACCGATCGCGGTTGACAATTATCTGAAGGCGCGCGCCGTCTTCGGCGGTGAGGTAAAGGTGGTGTTGCCGGCGCCGGCAAGCTTTGCGCTGCTGGTGGACGACCAGCATTATGTCGACAACGCACGGCTGTGCGATGATCTTGCCGTTGCGTTGCGCGCGGAAGTCGAAGCGCTGCTTCGTGCCGGCGCAAAGGTGATTCAATTTGACGATCCTTGCATCCCGTATCATCCCGAGCTGGCGAAGAAATCGATCGAGGCTCTCAACAACGTTATCGCCGGGCAAGCGGCGGAGTTCTGGATCTGCTACTACTTCGGGAATCTTGCGCCGATCAGCCGGGAGCTGACGCGGTTTTCCGGACAGGTGATTGCGGCGGATTGCGTGTCGCACGCGGGAAATCTTGATTCGCTGCTTAATCTGGAATCAGCTCATCAACGTTGTTTCGGTATTGTCGAGGCAAGAAACGTCAAGCTGGAGCGGCCTGCAGAATTACTGGCGAAGACTCAGAAAATCACCAGGCAATGTGGGGAAGCCTACATCAGTCCTTCCTGCGGTCTGGAGTTTCTGCCGCATCGCGACGCGCTCGCGAAGCTGGGAATCCTCGGTGAGGTGGCGCGGCTGGCAAACGGAGGAATGACGAATGCTTGAAACTACCAGCGTCGGCAGCTTCCCGAAGCCGGACTATCTGCAAAAAGCGCGGACGGCGTTTGGCCTGGGAAAACTGAGCGCCGAGCGGCTCAAGGAGCTGGAGTTGCAGGCGACGCGCGAGACCATCCGCCTGCAGGAAGACCTGGGCATCGACGTGCTGGTGCACGGCGAAATGGAACGCGGTGATATGACGACGTATTTCGCCGAGAAGTTGCTGGGTATGGGGATCAGCGATCTCGTGCGCTCCTACGGCAATCGTTACTACCGCAAGCCGATTGTTGAAGGCGATCTGAAACGGCCGCAGCCGATGACCGTCGAAATGTTCAAGTATGCGCAATCGCTAACGAGCCGGCCGGTGAAAGGGATGTTGACCGGCCCCTACACCATGTGCGACTGGTCGTTCAATACGCATTACGAAACGCGCCGCGATGTGGTGCTGGCGTTCGCGAAGCTGTTGCACGATGAAGTAAGGGATTTGGAATCGGCCGGCGCCAAGTACATTCAGATCGATGAGCCGGCGATCTCGACGCGACCGGAAGAGCTGGAGATTGCGATCGAGGCGATGGGCGTCGTGACTTCAGGCATTAAGGCGATGACGATTTCGCATATCTGCTATGGCGATTTCAAGACGATCTATCCGCGCCTGCTTGATCTGCCGGTGGATCAATTGGACCTGGAGTTTGCCAATTCCGGATTCAGCAACCTGGATGTGTTTCGCCGACCGAAGTTCACGAAGAAGATCGCTTACGGGGTGCTCGACATTCACAGCCATCGGATTGAAAGCATCGAAGAGATCGTCGCCGGGATCCTGAAGGGGCTGGATGTTTTTGACGCGGAACTGATGTGGATCGACCCGGATTGCGGCCTGAAGACGCGCACGACACCGGAGGCCGAGGCCAAACTGCGCAACATGGTTGACGCGGTGCAGATCGTGAAGACCAAGCTCGGAATCAAGTAGTCCGCATGAGCGAGCCGTTCAGAGAGCGCATCGCGCGCGCGCCGCTGCTCGGTGACGGGGCTATGGGGACGTATCTGTATACCAAAGGGGCATCGTTCAACCAGTGTTTTGACCAGCTTAATCTAACAGCCCCCGACCTTGTGGGCTCGGTTCACGAAGAGTATATCAACGCCGGCAGCGAACTGATCGAGACCAATACCTACGGCGCCAATCGCCACAAGCTCTCCCAACACGGGTTGGGATCGTTGGTGCGGGAGATCAACTTTCGGGGCGCCAAAATCGCTCGCGACCGGCGCGAACTCCTCGGCAAGGACATCTATGTCGCCGGATCGATCGGGCCGCTCGGCAAGCTGATCGGGCAATATGGCGGCATTTCGCGCGCGGAAGCCACGGAGATGTTTCGCGAACAGGCAGAGGCGTTGCTCGAAGGCGGCGTCGATTTGTTTATGGTCGAAACGATGCCGGACACGGCCGAGCTGCGGCTGGCCGTCGACGCCGTGCGCGCCATCTGCGATCTGCCGATTGTTGCGCAGGTGAGCATCAACGACGATCTGGCGACGATCCGGGGTAGTTCGCTGCTCGAGGTCTTCGACGCCGCGCGCGAATTGAAAGTCGATGTCATCGGCGCCAACTGCTCGGTGGGGCCGCAACGCATCCACGATTTTCTCGCCGCGCTGCGTAATCACACCGACTTGCCGCTGTCGGCGCTGCCCAACGCCGGTTTGCCGCGCTACAACGAGGGGCGGTTCTTCTACGTGTCTTCGCCGGAGTATTTCGCCGATTATTGCGGCAAGTTCCTGAATCTGGGAGTGCGAATCGTTGGGGGTTGCTGCGGCACAACACCCGAACATATCCGCGCCATGCGGCGAGTCTTTGAGACATTCCGGGCGGTGCGCCCGAGTGCAAGCATCATCGAGGTGCGTGAAGCGGTTGAGCCAGTCGCTCCGCCCGCCGGTGGCCGGATGGTGTCGGCATTCGCCGCAAAACTGGGAAAGCAGTTTGTCGTATCGGTGGAAATCGACCCGCCGCGGGGCGCCAATCCAGAAAAAGTCCTCAAGGCAGCGGCGAGGCTAAAGGAAGCAGGCGTTGACGCGCTCAATGTCGCCGATTCTCCGATGGCGCGAACAAGGATGAGCTGCCTGGCTGTCTCGGGTCTAATCGCAGCGCAGGTCAGGTTGGAAGTCATTCTTCATTTCACGTGCCGCGATCGCAACCTGATGGGACTGCAATCAGACCTGATCGGCGCGCATGCGCTGGGCATTCGCAATATCCTTGCGCTGACCGGCGATCCGCCGGCCCTGGGTGATTATCCCAACGCGACAGCGGTCTACGACGTCGACGCAATCGGTCTGGTGGCGATCATCGCCAAGCTCAACGGCGGCGCCGATCTTGCCGGAAATCCGATCGGCTCGAACACAGAATTCTCGATCGGAGTGGCAGTCAATCCGACAGCCGAGACACTTGATCGCGAGGTCGAGCGCCTGGAGCAGAAGATCGCCGCCGGCGCGCAATTCGCCATGACTCAGCCGCTATATGAGCTGAGTGTCCTGGAGACGTTTCTCGAACTGATACAGCATCTCAAGCTGCCTGTAATGCTGGGGAAGTTACCGCAACAGTCGTACCGTCACGCCGAGTTTCTCCACAACGAAGTGCCCGGCATTGAAATTCCGCGGTCGCTGCGCGAACAGCTCGAGGCGTCAGGCAAGGACGCCGCCGCGGTCGGGATCGATGCGGCGCGCAAGTTGCTGATGCGAGCGCGCAATATGGTGCAGGGCGCCTACCTGATGCCCTCATTTGGCCGCTACGATACGATTCTCAAGGTTCTCGAGTCCTAATTCGCTATATTCCCGCAGATTGCTTTCATTAGTTAGCGAGGAACATATGCGCATTCTCTGTGATGTTTTTCAGGCCAGGAGTCTGGCCTGCAAGTCGCTGGTCGTTCTCGTGCCAGAGGAAGGATTCAGTGATCGGCCGATTGTTGCGATCGACAAACTTCTGAAGGGCCAGATTGGCGGACTAAAGAAGGGGAAATTTTTCGAAGGCAAGAAGCTGAGTCGTTTCGGTTTTGTCCCGCATCCGCAACAAAAGTTTGCTGCCGTCATCTTGATCGGTCTCGGCCGAACGAAAGAGGTGTCTTTGCAGACTCTGCGTAGCGCCGCCGGTTTAGCGGCTCAAGGTGGCGCTGACGGCGAAGTTGCGATCGTCGTGCCGGAAGGTCTGCCTAAGGAACTATCGAGCGAATCGATTGGGCAAGCCCTGGCCGAGGGGTTTACTCTTGGCGGCTATCGCGACCTGAGATTTCGCAGCGACGCACCCAGGGGCAAAGTAAAGACAGCCACGCTGCGTCTGCTGACGTCTGAAAGTCGCGCCGTCGAGCGCCTGCGCAAGGGCGCGCAGAAGGGCGAGGTGCTGGCCCGGCTGCAGAACCAGTGCCGCGATCTCTCCGGGGCGCCGAGCAATCACTTGACGCCAACCAAACTGGCCGCCGAAGCGAAGAAGATTGCCCGGCAATCTGCTCTCAAGGTGGCTGTACTGGGACGGCCACAAATCGAGAGATTGAAGATGGGGGCGTTCCTGTCTGTTGCAAAGGGATCAATCGAGCCACCACAGTTGATCAGGCTCGATTACACGCCGCGAAAGCGAGCGACCAAGCGCGTGATTCTCGTCGGCAAAGGGATCACGTTTGATACCGGTGGCATCTCGATCAAGCCGGCCGAGAACATGTTCGAAATGCGCCAGGACATGACGGGAGCAGCCGTCGTGATGTGCGTGATGGCGGCATTGGCGCAATTGAAGGCCGAAATCGCTGTGACGGCATTTATTCCGACGTGTGAAAACATGCCCGGAGCGGCGGCTTACAAACCCGGGGACGTACTGACGACCGCGATCGGCAAGACGATCGAGATCATCAATACGGACGCGGAAGGACGCTTACTCCTGGCGGACGTGTTGGGTTACGCTTCGAAGCAGAAACCGGATTATTTGATTGATGTGGCGACGTTAACCGGGGCGGCTACCGTTGCCCTGGGAAACGCGGGCGCAGCGTTTCTGGCGACCTCCGAAAAGCTGGTCGATCGATTCGAAAAGGCTTCCGAACACACGGGTGAGAAGATCTGGCGCTTGCCGTTGTGGGAGGAGTATGAGTCGCAAATCAAATCCAATATTGCCGACATGGTGAATTCAGCCGGCAGGCCGGCGGGAACGATTACCGCCGCACTAATTCTCAAGAAATTCACCGGCAACATCCCGTGGCTGCATCTGGATATAGCGGCGGTCGACTATGAATATCGTGGCACCGAGATCACTCCGAAGGGCCCCTCGGGGTTCGGTGTCAGGACCGTTACGGAAGCGCTTCTGAACCTCTGATTGAACACCGCAAATGCAAAGGGCACGCTTACCGCGTGCCCTTCAAGTACCATCAGACTTTTAAATCAGTCTTTAGTTGCACCAGGCCGGATTGAAGTCGTTGCCGGGTCCTGAAAGCCGTACCGGCTCGCCGCCGGAAACCGAAAGCTTGTAGATTGAGCCATTCTGTGTTGCGAAGACCATGTACTTGGAATCGGGCGACCAAGAGACCGGTCCACCAGCGAAGGAAGTCCCGGCGGGCGGTTTCCAGAGGACTTTTTTCTCGACAAGGTCAGGCGAGGAAATCGACAGAGCCTGATTTGCCATATCGCTGGAGAGATAGGCAATCCATTTGCCGTCCGGCGACCAGGACGGAGCCGTGGCACCTTTCCATTTGTTCGCGCGTTCCATCAGGATGTCGTCCTTCATTGGAAACTCCGCCACTCCGGCGACGGCGATGCCGGTGGGAGTGAATTGCTCACCCTGCATCTTCATGACGACGAAAGCCAGTTGCTTACCGTCGGGAGAAATCGTCGGAGCGGAGATGACAAGTTCCGAGCCCGGCGCCATGTCGAGATTGCGCAACAGAAACGTCTTGGTGTCGTAGAAACAGACGCGATAGTTGGGCTTGGTGACATTGGCCATATTGGCGTTGAGATCGTGCAGGAACATGATCCTGGAACCATCCCGCACAAACTCGGGGTACTGCGCTCCCATCGTGTTGGTGATGTTCTCCCAGAAATTATTGGCGGAATCGGCGTAGGCATAGAACAGGTCGTAGACCGCGTGCTGGTGGCCGCCCATGTCGGGGTATTGAAGCGTCACCATGCCGCGCCGGGAGAAGGCCAACCGCTTGTTGTCAGGAGACCAACTAAGGCGACCGCGGGCGTTGGTCAGGCCGGTAACAAACGGCCGCTGATTGGCGCCATCGGCATCCATGAGCCAGATATCGTTATTGCGGAGGAAGGCGATGGTATTGCCTTTCTTGACGTTGTTCTGCGCTCCGGCGGTAACCGCGATGGACAAGAGCAGCGCCGCGAGCAGGATGGAAATTCGTCTCATGATTCTCCTTTATGGAACGAGCAATTGATTCTCTCGTAATTGTACTCTGAATTGACTCAATGTTTCAGAATATCGGTAAAAAAGGGATGAAGTGTAACTTGTCAAGTGATGTTCTAAGGTGTTGTTGTTTAACGAAGTAGCTGCGCGATGTCGGCGGCCGATTCGAGGATCAGATCGGGCTTCGATTTGCATGTCGGCGCGGGTGATTTGCCGGTTCGCACGAGTATTGCTTTCATTCCCACAGCCTGGGCTCCCGCGACGTCGTTGTCGAGATCATCGCCTACCATGATGACTTCGCCTGGCTCAAGACCTAGGCTTTTGAGCGCTAACGCATAGAACTCGTGCGACGGCTTGCCGACTACCCTGGCTGTAGAGCCTGTGGCATATTCGAGTCCGACGATGAAAGCGCCGATGTCGAGCTTTTCCTCGCCGCGCGTGAGCCAGTACTTGCCTTTGTGGAGAACGACCAATTCGGCGCCGGCGCGCAAGCGGCGGAAGAGACGGGTCATCAGGGCGTAATCCCAGCGTTCGCCGATATCGCCGACGACGATTACATCGGGGTGATTGTCGTCCTGACGGAACTCTGCGAAGTCATTGCGAGTGTCGTCGCTCAGGAGAAGCCAACAGCTCTCCGGGCGGCGAAGCCGGAGGTATTCGCGGGCCGCGATCGGCGCAGAGAAGATGAACTCGGGTTTGACAGCCAGCCCGGCCGCTTGCAGTTGGGAGGACATTGAATGCATCGACAAGGTGGTCGTGTTGGTGCAGATCCGATAGGGAATATCCAGCTGCACCAGTGTTTCCAGGAGTCTTCCGGCACCGCCCAGAGCAATGCCATCGACGGTCAGGGTGCCGTCGAGATCGAAGAGCAGTGCGCGTACCGAAGTGAAGTCGATTTTCATAGGGCGGAATATAACCGGAGCCACGCCGGACAGCGATCAAAATGCACATGAGAGGTTGATTTTTGCTTTCCGCCGCATTTATTTCACGCGGGCTGTGAGATCAACCTGATTCAAAGGTTTTGACCAAGTGAACTTTTCGACGATTCGCTGGGTTGAGGACGAGGTGGAGATCCTCGATCAAACAAAGCTACCGGGGCAGGAGACTTACGTCCGAATCAAGGATTACCGCGAGCTGGTTCGGGCCATCAAGACGCTGCAGGTTCGCGGCGCACCGCTGATCGGCGTGGCTGCCGCCTACGCGATTGTGTTGGCGGCACGCCAGTGCCGCAACAAGGTTGAACTGGCGGTTGCGATCAATGAGATCAAACTGGCGAGACCGACGGCCGTGAACCTCAGCTGGGCGGTTGAACGGATGTTGATTTCGTATCATGCTTTCGCCGACAAGCCGGATGTCTCGCAGCGATTGCTTGATCTGGCGCTGCAGATCCACGACGAGGATGCCCGCATGTGCGAGCGGATCGGGATGAACGGCCTGGAATTGATGCCGGCGGCCGGCACGGTCATGACACACTGCAATGCCGGCGCTCTGGCGACCGGCGGGATGGGCACGGCGCTGGCAGTGGTTTATCAGGCCTTTCGCTCCGGCAAGAAGCTCGGCGTGTTCGCCTGCGAAACGCGGCCGATCTTGCAGGGGGCGCGGCTGACGGCGTGGGAGTTATCGCGCGAGGGACTTGATGTGACCTTGATCACCGACAATATGGCAGGCTCGCTGATGGCGCGCGGAATCATCGATTGCGTTATCGTCGGCGCCGACCGGATCGCAATCAATTACGATGTCGCCAATAAGATCGGCACTTACTCGCTGGCCGTACTGGCGCAGCACCACCGGATTCCCTTCTATGTCGCCGCGCCCACCTCGACATTCGATAATCGCATGGCGTCCGGCGTCGATATTGAAATCGAACAGCGCGGAGCAGAGGAGGTAACGCAAATCGGGGTCACACGCATCGCGCCGGCCGGGGTGCGAGTAGTCAACCCGGCATTTGATGTCACGCCCAATGAGTTGATCTCGGCGATTGTCACGGATAGGGAGGTCATCAAGTGCAAACGCTGGTACGAGGCGTCGGCGTAGGCGTTGCCGGGTGGATCACCGGGCTGAGTCGATTGCCTGTTGGGCGAAGAACGCCACGATTTTCTGCGATAGTGCCTTGTTCTTCACGACGGCGTTAAGCTGGTCGGCATCGGCGGCTCGGATCGCTTCAAGGGAACCAAAGGTCTTCAAGAGAAGTTCTTTCCGCTTGTCGCCAATTCCTTCGATGGCATCCAACAGTGAGCGTTCAGTTTTCTTGTCGCGCAACGAACGATGGTAGGTTATCGCGAAGCGGTGGGCCTCGTCGCGCACGCGCTGCAACAGTTTCAGGGATGGCGAAGTGCGCGGCAGCGAGAGCATGCGTTTTTCGCCGGGCAGGACGATTTCCTCGAGACGTTTCGCCAAGCCGCAGATCTGCAGGTCGTCGATACCGAGTTCTTTGAGCGCTTCCAGGGCTGCACTGAGCTGGCCGCGACCGCCGTCGATGATGCAGAGGTCGGGCAGGTCGGCCTCGCCGGTGAGCACGCGGGTGAAGTAGCGCGAGACAATCTCGCGCATCATGGCGAAATCATCCTGGCCGGCGACCGTCTTGATCTTGAAGTGCCGGTAATTGCGTTTGAGCGGCTTGCCGTTCTTGAAAAAAACCATCGAGCCGACGGGGTCAGTCTCACCAAGGTTGGAAACATCGAAACAACAGACGCTCACCGGCGGTTTGTCGAGATAGAGGTCTTTCTGCAACGCAGCCACGATCGCGGGGAGTTTGCTGGAGCGTTCCTGTTTTTGTTTCAGCAGTTCCTGCAACAGCAGACGGGCATTGGCTTCGGCCATTTCGATCAGGCGCAGCTTCTCGCCTTTCTGGGGGATCCGCAGGTCCACCCTCTCGCCGCGCCGTTGTGAGAGCCAGGCCTGGATGAGTTTCTGATCTTCGAGTTCGAATGAGCAATAGACCTCCTCAGGCACCATCTTCGAGGTGAGGTAATATTGCTTGATAAAAGACTCGGCGATATCCGACTCGGTGTCTCCGGAAGCCGACTTCAAGTGGAAGTTCTGTCGACCGATCAATAGACCATCGCGCAATTGCAGAACCACGGCGGAGATATCGGAGGTTGCGCGGGCAAAGGCGATGATGTCACGATTGACCGCGTGGTCGGCGACGACCTTCTGTTTTTGCATGATCCCCTCGATCGAGCGAATCTGGTCGCGAACGCGAGCAGCCTCCTCATAGTTTTGCGCCGCAGCCAATTGCTTCATCTCGTCGCCAAGTTGAACGAGCAGGCTGGCGGATTTGCCCTGAAGAAGCTTGATGACTTTCTGTACCTCCTTGTCGTAGTCTTCCTTGCTCTGCAAGCCGACGCAGGGTCCATCGCAGCGTTTGATGTGGTACTGCAGGCAGACCTTATAGCGGCCGTCGCCTTTGGGATGAGGAATCTTCAGCTTGCAGGTACGCAGCTTGAAAAGGCGGGTGATCATGCGGTACGTTTCGCGCATGCCGCCGACGTTGGCGTAGGGGCCGAAATAGAGGCCGTTGTCGCGGCGCATGCTGCGGGTGACGAGCAGGCGGGGAAAGTCATCATCTTGCGTGATCATCAGGAAGGGATAGCGCTTGTCATCCTTGAGATTGATGTTGTAACGCGGCTTGTGCTTCTTGACGAGATTAGCCTCGAGGATCAGCGCCTCGATTTCGTTGTCGGTGACGATCAACTCGAAGTCGGCGATCTTGGTTTTGAGCGCCGCGAGCTTGGGGTTAAGTTCGGGTGCGTGCGCGAAATAGGTCCGAACACGATTGCGGAGGATCTTCGCCTTGCCGATGTAGATGATTTTGCCGGCTTCGTCCTTCATGATATAGACGCCCGGCTTCGGGGGGAGCTCTTCGAGTTTATCGCGCAGAAGTTGAGATAGCTCGCTCATGGCAGAGAAGATACGCTGCTGCGCGGCAAATCACACACTCGTTTTGCGGGTGCCAAAACGGCCAGGCCTTCGCGGGATCAGTGGATGCGGCGACCGCCGGCGTAGCGCGAGGCGAAGAATTCGTCGCGGATGTCGTCAACGACGACGCCGCGACTTTCGGAGGCATGGATAAACTTACCATTGTCAAGGTAGATGGCAACGTGCGAGACGCGGCGGTCGTTAATGCGGAAGAAGATCAGATCACCGTAGGTCAGATCGTCGTAACCGACGCGCTCATCGAGGCGATAAAGCGCTTGAACATTGAGCGGGAGACGAGTGCCGTCGTAGTCGCGATAGACGCAGTAGACCAGACCGGAACAATCGAGACCGAGAGTGCCGGAACCACCGGACTGATACGGAACGCCAAGATAACGGGAAATCACTCGATTCATGACGGTCTTGTCGATGCGTGTCGGAGTCTCTTTTGGTGGTGTCGGTTCCGAGTCGTCTTGCGCGTACTCGCCGCCGTCATCGAAGACCGGCTGTGAACTTGCCGTGTCAGCGTAATCGGGCCGAGTCTGCGCACCGCCGGGCGGTGCCGAGTAGCGCACGGCAGCCGTACAACCGAGTCCAACCGAGAGCGCCAGAATCGCCGCAAGCAAGGTTCTCATGATTTCTCCGTCAGTACCGGATACTGCAAATTAAAGCGTTTCGCGTAATAGATCCGCGTGGCAACAATCGTCAAAATCAACAAGAGAAAGTAGAGGGGGAAAAAGAGCGCAGCAAAAACGGAAAGCGTCAGGATTGCGACCTTCGAAGCCAGAGTTGCGGTTGCGATTGATGCCGACGACCAGGCTGAGATAAAGAACGGCAGCGCGACCGCAGCCGCTACCGCGAAGGCGTAGTCAGCGAGCATGATTGAGAGGATGAGCGCGGAGACGACCATCCAGGTGGCGTTTTGGAGCGATCTCTTCACGCCCCACTGGGAGCCGTAGGTCTTCTTGCCGACGCTCTCGTCGCCGGCAAGGTCGGGGAGCGTCGTGTTCAAGTACACGGCGCCGACGGCCAGCAGGTAGGGGATTGACTTGATTATCCCCTCGAGATTGAAGTTCAGGTGCATGACCCAGCCAAACAGAAAGGCCAGGGTGCCGTGCGCCACGACGTTGTTGCGAAATGATTTGTATGGGTGTTCGCGAAGATTGAATTTCGGAAACGAGTACTGAAATCCGAACCAGCCCCCGGCGACAAAGAGGCAGCCGAGCTGCCAATTCAAGACGAAAGCGCCGACCAGCGCGGCAGCGGTCAGGACGAAGTACAGTGTCCAGGCTTCGCGGATCGACACGTGTCCTTCGGGGATAAGGAACAGCTTCTTGTTGAGCTTGTCAGAGTCGGCGTCATAGATCTGGTTTAGGATGAAGACGCCGCCCGCGAGGAGCGTCGAAAGCAACAGCATCGCCAAGAGATCAAGGTCGGAGGAGGTAAAGCTGACAAAAGGATAATGGTCAAGGCGAATCGGGCTAAAACCGCGCTCACGCCAGAGCGCGGCGCGAGCGCCGAGGAGCGAAATCGTCCAGACGGGTATGATGAGCATGGGACGCGTCAGGAAGATATAGTCGAGCAATCTGGTCATATCGATCTGCTCCTGTTAATATGGCGGCAAACAATGAAGGTTTCAATAAAAATGTCGCCTGCCAGGCACGCTAAGCCAGATGGCGCAAGTAGAGATAGAGCGCGGGCGCTGCAAAAACGAGCGAATCAAAGCGGTCGAGAATGCCGCCGTGACCGGGGATCAGGTTTGACGAATCCTTCACCTGCATTTCGCGCTTGAAGATCGATTCTACCAGATCACCGAGCTGGCCGAATACGGCAATAATCACAGCCGGCAGCACGAGGCGGGAAAAACCGACTTCCTGGAGGAAGATGAAGTTGAAGATCCCTGCCGTAAGAACGGCCCCCAGAAAACCACCGAGAAAGCCGGCGACGGTTTTGTTGGGGCTGATGGCCGGGGAGAGCTTGGCGGAGCCGAACTTCACTCCAACGTAGTAGGCCGCTGTGTCAATGATCCAGATGGCCGCGAAGAGGAAGGTGACCCAGCCGCCCGCCTGCGATACCGGCACGATGTCGGTGGAGCGGATGAGGATCAGGCTGGAAAATCCCAGACTCAAATAGAGCACGCCGAAAAATCCGATTCCGATTGAGCGCGAAACATCCCCGAGGCCCCGCGTGAAGGTATACGGCAACGTCGTCAGGAAGAGCGTGCCGAATAGATATTCCAGCAGATAACGGCCTTCGAGAAAGGCGTCGGAGAATGCGGGGAAGGCCGCGAGCAGGATGAGCAGAGCCTTTTGCCAGAAGTAGAGTTTGATCCGCGTTAGCGAAAACAATTCCCAGACCGACAAGGCGATCAGGAGCTCGACAAAGATCAGGAAGGGTATCCCGCCGAGATGAAACACATAGAGCAGTAGCGGGATGAAGACGGCGGCAACGGCCAGGCGCTGGGCAAGGTTACGAGAGATCATAACTTGCCGAAGCGGCGCTCGCGTTTTTGGTAGTCGAGGATGATTTCGAGGAACTCCCGTTCGGCGAAGTCGGGCCAAAGGGTCTGTGTAATGGCCAGTTCGGTGTAAGAAGTCTGCCAGAGCAGGAAATTGGACAGACGCATTTCTCCGGAGGTGCGAATCAGCAAGTCCGGGTCAGGAAGCGGATGGGTGAAGAGATAGGTTGAAAAGAGCGCCTCATCAATCTCGTTGATCTTGATTTTGTTCGCTTTGACGTCGCGCGCAATCTGCCGGGCGACTTCGACGATTTCCATGCGACCGCCGTAATTGAGGGCGAGATTCAGCACGAGACCGGTGTTTTTCGAAGTCTTTTCGATAGCGTGCAGGATCGCGCGCCGGCGGGCGAAGGGAATTTCGTCGATTTGTCCGGTCGTGATCAAACGGACGTTGTTCTTGATCAGTTCCGCAAGTTCGGAGCGAGCAGTGTCGTTCAGAAGTTTGAAAAGGAAGCCCACTTCAGTCTTGGGCCGCTTCCAGTTCTCGACGCTGAACGTGTAGAGCGTCAGGTAGGAGATGCCGATTTCGCCGCAGAGCTGCACGATGCGCCGCACCGCGCCGACACCGGCTTTATGGCCGGCGGAGCGGTCGAGGCCGCGTTTGGCGGCCCAGCGGCCGTTGCCATCCATGATAATGGCAACGTGCTGCGGGAGTTTTTCTGGGGAAATCTTCTCTTTGAGAGAAGCGAGATCGGAGGTCAAGCGAGCGCTCAGACCGCCATCACCTCGGCTTCTTTCGCCGTCGTGAGCTTGTCGATCTGCGCGATATACTTGTCGGTCAGTGTCTGCGCGTCCACTTCGGCGTTGTCCTTCTCATCTTCGGAAATCTTGTGATCCTTGAGCAGGCGCTTGACATGATCGAGCGAGTCGCGTCGGATGTTACGGATGGCGACCTTGTTTTCTTCGGCCATTTTCTTGATCAACTTCACGAGTTCCTTGCGCCGGTCTTCGCTAAGCGAGGGGACCGTAATACGGATGACCTGACCGTCGGATTGCGGGTTGAAGCCGAGATTGGACTTCTGAATCGACTTGGTAATCTCGGTCAGCAATTGCTTTTCCCAGGGTTGCACAACGATCAACTGGGCTTCGGGAGTCGAGATCGAGCTGACATTTTTCAGCGGGGTCGGTGTGCCGTAATAGTCGACCATGATTTCATCCAGCATATGGACATTGGCCTTCCCGGACCGCACCGTAGCGAAATGGTGTTGCAAGGCAGCAATCGACTTCTTCATCTTGTCTTCCGCTTCAGCCAACAACTGCGCAACTGTCGTCATACGACTTCCTCCGTACTGTTTTTGACCAGCGTACCGATCTTTTCGCCGGTGACAACCTTAAAGAGATTGCCCGCGTCGGTCAACTTAAAAACGACCAACGGCAGGCGGTTCTCGCGGCAAAGCGTGAACGCCGTGCCGTCCATGACCTTCAAATCACGCTTCAAGACTTCGTCATAATTGATCACGTCAAAGCGCTTAGCCTCCGGATGCTTGACCGGGTCGGCATCGTAAACGCCGTCTACCTTGGTCGCCTTGAGTACGACGTCGACCTCGGTTTCGATGCCGCGCAGGACGGCGGCGGTATCGG
Source organism: uncultured Ignavibacteria bacterium (assembly GCA_964576925.1). Taxonomy (GTDB): domain Bacteria; phylum Zixibacteria; class MSB-5A5; order CAIYYT01; family CAIYYT01; genus JADJGC01. Next base: position 47,064 of record CAZNWJ010000013.1, read on the forward strand.
TCGTAAAATAGGGATTACCGGTACCGGCGGCCATGATAACGATACGGCCTTTTTCCATGTGGCGAATGGCGCGGCGGCGGATGAACGGTTCGGCCACCGCTTCGATGCGAATCGCCGAGAGCACGCGCGTGTACATTCCATAGTTTTCCAGGGTCGACTGCAGCGCCATCGAATTGATCACTGTCGCCAGCATGCCCATATAATCGCCGGCAGCGCGGCCGATTCCCAGGGCGGTGCCGTGAGCGCCGCGATGGAAGTTGCCGCCGCCGATGACGATGCCAACTTCGACACCGAGTTCCTTGACCGATTTGACTTCGTTGGCGATGTATTCGAGGCGGCGCGGGTCGATACCGAAACCCTGCTCTCCGGCGAGTTGTTCGCCGGAGAGTTTCAGGAGTATGCGTTTATACACGGGCGCGACGGCCATCTATTCTCCGAGCCGATAGCGGGCGAAGCGGCGGATCTGGATGTTCTCGCCGATCTTGGCAATGGCGTTCTTGACGAGATCGCCGATGGAAATCTCGGGATCGCGGACGAACGGCTGTTCCATCAAGGCGACTTCGGAGTACCACTTCTCCATGCGGCCGTCAACGATCTTATCGACGATCTTTTCCGGCTTGCCCTCGTTGAGCGTCTGGTGGCGGTAGATTTCGCGCTCGCGGTTAAAGACCTCTTCCGAGATATCTTCGCGGCGGACGACCAGCGGATTGGAGGCGGCTACGTGCATCGCGATGTTCTTGACCAGTTCGCGGAAATCATCGGTGCGGGCGACAAAGTCGGTCTCGCACTGCACTTCCACGAGCACTGCCAGCTTGTCGCCGGGGTGGACGTAGTGGCCGATCAATCCTTCTTTGGTTTCGCGGGCGGCCTTGGAAGCGGCCTTGGCAATTCCGCGTTCGCGCAGGATGGTCACCGCCTTGTCCATATCGCCATTGGCTTCGGTCAGGGCTTTCTTGCATTCCATCATGCCGGCGCCGGAACGCTCGCGCAGTTCTTTCACCATGTCAGCTGTTATAGTCATTGTAGCAAACCTCTCTTATGCTTCGCTCTCGCCGAACTTGCCGGCGGAAGCTTCCTGGTCGCCGGCAGCGGCCGGCGCTTCCATCTGTTGCGGGATCATCATGGCTTTGGCTTCCATCGCCGAGTCGACGACGTGGCGGCAGATGATGCGAATCGACTTGATGGCATCGTCATTGGCCGCAATCGGGAAGTCGATCGGATCGGGATCGGAGTTCGTGTCGATGATGCCGATGATCGGAATGCCGAGCTTGTTGGCTTCAGCAACCGCGATCTTCTCTTTTTTGCAGTCGACGACGAACATCAGTCCGGGCAAGCGGTTCATGTCGCGGATGCCGCCGAGGACTTTTTCAAGCTTCTCGTGTTCTTTGCTGAGACCGGAGATTTCCTTCTTGGTCAACTTCTCAAAAGTGCCGTCCTCGCGCATCTTCTCGATATCCTTCAGGCGCTTGATATTCTTCTTGATCGTCTGGAAATTGGTCAGCATACCGCCGAGCCAGCGTTCGGTGACAAAGAAGTGTCCGCAGCGCTGGGCCTCGGCCTTGATGACGTCCTGCGCCTGCTTTTTGGTGCCGACGAAGAGGATGTACTGGTTCTTGCCGACGATTTCCTGCGCCTTGCGGCTGGCGATCTTAATGGCGTTAAGGGTCTTGTTGAGATCGATGATGTAGACGCCGTTCTTGGCGGTGAAGATGAACTTCTTCATCTTCGGGTTCCAGCGGCGGGTCTGGTGACCGAAGTGCACGCCGGCTTCGAGAAGGTCACGGACAGTGACTTCTGTGGGCATTCATAACTCCTGATGTTTGGTTAAGCCGCCATCCGGATCGTCTTCGGTCAACGGGACGAACTTGCGGTTCGACCACCCGTCCGAATCCCCGGATGTGTGAAATATCGCGGCGGACCTTGCGGCCCGCCGAGTGAATTCTGTTTCTAACGCTTCGAGAACTGGAAGCGCTTACGAGCCTTGACCTGGCCGTATTTCTTGCGCTCGACGGCACGTGGATCGCGCGTGAGCATACCGGCCACCTTCAACGGCTTGCGCAGTTCCGGATTAAACGCGGCCAGAGCGCGCGCCAGCGCCAGGCGAATCGCGCCGGCCTGGCCGGAAAGACCGCCGCCGGCAGCATTGACCTTGATGTCGAAACGACCGGCGAGATTGGCGACCTTGAGCGGCTCCGAGGCGAGCGTCACCAGCGATTCGCGGGTCAGATAGGGGAGAATGTCCTTACCGTTGACATTCCATTGTCCCCGACCCGGAACCAGCCAAAGACTGGCAGTGGCGTTTTTGCGCCGTCCGGATGCGTGAATCTTGTCTTGAGGCATCAATGACCTTTCTATCTCCAACGACTATTTCAGTTCCAGCGGTTCCGGATTCTGCGCGGCGTGCGGGTGCACCGGTCCCTTGTAGACTTTGAGCTTCTTGATCATCTTACGACCCAACGGCCCCTTGGGGAGCATGCCCCAGACCGCGTCGCGAATGATCGATTCCGGGTAGCGGGTGATCGCCTTGTCAAACGTGATCTGGCGATGACCGCCCGGATAAAGGGTGTTCCAATGCCAGGTCTTTTCGGATTCTTTCTTCGGGGTCGACAGCCGCACCTTGTCGGCATTGACGACAACGACGAAATCGCCGAGATCCATAAACGGCGAATACTCGGGCTTGGTCTTGCCCATCAGAATGCGGGCGATCTTAGTCGCCTGGCGTCCGAGGATTTTGCCGTTGACGTCGACGACAAACCACTTGCGTTCGACACTCTCGGGCTTTAGAAAGGCGGTTCTCACTAACTACTCCTTACACTTCTCTCCAATAACAAGACCCGTAAAATACGCAACCGGAGACGATTGTCAAGGGCGGGGAAAGAAATATGCGATTTTTTTACGCCGTTGCGGGATAGACAGTTGAACCGGATTTCACGCCGTAGTTGCGAATCTCTCCCCCCCCTGCGGCAGGACTACTGCCTAAGAGCAGTTTGCGCAGGGGGCCGGGCCGCCGCCGAAAATATAGGTCACAATATAAACGGCGTCGGTGATGTCGACGCGGTCGTTGCAGTCGACATTGCCTGATTCCAACGGATCAGGCGCCGGGCCGCCGCCAAAGATGTAGGAGACCAAGAAGACGGCGTCGGTGATGTCTACGCGATCGTTGTCGTCCACATCGCCACAGAGGAACTCGGCGCCGGTAGAGAAGTCCTGCCAGAAACCGGAATTCAGGTTGAAATTGGTCGAAGTTGAGGGACCTGCCACTGTCTGGCCGATCGTGCCGTCAATAATGAAGTTGGCGGAAGACATCGTGCCGCCGCCGGAGGCGATGACGTCCCAATTGATCTGTTCGCCGGCGCGCGGAGCGTTCGGCTTCTGGGTAGCGGAGTCGCCGGTGGGGATCAGGATGTCCGCAGGGATTCCACTAGCGGTCGCATTAGCGGCCGAACCGGTTGGCGTTGCGTTCATTACCGGTTGGGCCTGAGGCGCCTTCTTGACCTCGGCTGCTGCCGGGGTCGGGATCGATTTCTTGGCAGGCGTCTTCGCGCCAAAGGTGGAGCCGGTTAATGCCAGAATCAGAATGGTCGTAAGCGTAAGCCGAAAAGTCATTGTAGTACTCCTGCAAATATAGGTCAAAATAGTACTTTATGGCCAAATGGCAAGCAATAAATGCTGCTATCTGGGCAGTCTTACCGCGACTCCTCTTCCTCCTCGATTGGCCGTGCCTGAGCTTGCGGCTTCTGGCGCTCCAGGTCCTGTTGAATCTGGAAGGTGTAGCCGCGCTCCGGCGCCGCGCCGAAGGCTTCGGGGTGCAGATAGCGGCCGCGAAATTCGGCTGGCTTGGCCAATTCGTTTGCCAAGGGGTGTGACTTGGCGAAGTTGTCGGTGCGTGTGCCGGTCATCATCCAGGAGACTTTGACGCTGGGTCGGTCGGTGGCAATAGTGAAGCCGTTGCCGGAGAATTCATCCTCGACAATTGCCTGTGCGAACTGGCCAATCACAGTCAGATGATAGCGGAAGTCGGTGGCCACTTGCGGTAGGTAAGCCGGCAAAATGACGCGGGCTTTGCCTGAGACATCGGTAGTCACGTTGCCCGACAGGGTGATTTGGTATTCCGGTGACTCTATGCCAGCCAACTGCAGATACTGATTCTCGGGGTCGGACGGATGATCAAGCCGGGTTACTTTTGCCGGCATATAAACGGTTCCGCCGACGTAGACATCGCCGGTGAAATAGCCTGACCAGTTGGCGGCATTGCTGTAGGAGTGGCCATAAACGGCGTATCCGGTACCAACGTTGTTGCCGGTTGTGCCGGAGATACCATAGGCGTTGCCGCCATTGTTCAACACATAGTTGGTAGTTCCAACTGAGGACGAATTCGCGGTGTTGTCGTGTACGCTCGTGTAGACACCGATACCGGTGCTGTTACCGGAGACTTCGGCAAACAGGCCGAATCCGGAGATTGCGCCGGTCGCCTGTAGTTCGGCACCGTAGGCAGCGGCGCCGTAACTTGCCTCCGAATACAAGCCGTAACTCGAACCGGTGTGAAGGTCCACGGTGCGTGCGCGACCATGGAGATACGCGCCGTAGCGATAGTCGCCATCGGAGATGCCCACTCCGTAAAATCCGTACACGGTCCCTGCGTTTGCAGCGCCGGCGGTTGCTCCCGAAGCACGACTGCGGAGCCCGTAGACGGTGCCGGTACTGAAATTGTCGAGGTCGGCATAGATGCCGTAGCGCGAACCTGTCGTGCTGTAGTTGCGGACGGCCTGGACCAAGTACGTAGACGAGGGGCTGTAGGCGTTGGTGCCGATCACGATTCCGGTGTTGTTTCCGTCAAAGGTTGAGTCACCCACGTGGAAGCCGCCATTGAAGTACTTATCACCCGAGGCTACTTGTAGTGAAGTTAGATTCATGGCGGTGCCGGAGATCTTGGAGGTAGCAATTGCGGCGGTTGCGCTGATATCGGCGTTCACGATCGTGCCGTCGAGCAAGTGCGTCGAAGTTACACCACTCGCAGCAATATCAAGCGTAGCGCTCCCCGAGGTTGCGCCGCCATCCAAGCCGTCGCCGGCATTGACCGCTGTGATATCGCCGATGCCAACATCGTCGACACCATCAGCGAAGCCACCTGGCATGCCGGTCAAGTTGTTCCAACTGTGATAGTGCGAAGCCGGCTCACCCGCAAGCAAGTCGCTGTCATAGCTGTGAAAGGTGTACGCGGTCGAGACGATCTGCTGCCGCGTCGACATCTCCGGACCACCGTTTACGCCGATCGCCAGGAAGCGGGGAGTTGCCACGAACAATCCCGGGGCTATCGGGCTAACCGAGCCAAGAATGACGGCAAATAGACCTTTGTTGACGTTAACGGTAGTGTGAGTCTCGGTCCACAGCGCAGTCCCCCCGAATTCACTATCGTAAACCGTGAAGCTGACCTGGTAAACTCCATCGAGCGGGACTCCGGCGTTATCAGTGAGTCGGCCCTGGTAGTTGAGCAGGAATGGAGTGGCTCCGAAGAGACTCGCCGAAAACGCGAGTAGGCCAATGAGCATCAGAGTGTAAAGGGTACGCACGGTATGACTCCTGTAGACTTGGTAGCTGAAATGATTCTTAAAATCGCAGTGAAAAAGAGAGGCGCGCCGGGAAACATCCCCTGCAACCTCGTTAGGTCAATAGCAACAAAGGGCAACCTAAAGCCCTCCCTGATCTGAACCAATGCGGTAGTTAAGCGAGTGCGAAGGGGTCGACAGCCGGGCAAGAGATATCCCGGTTATTGGCAAACCGTCGCAGGTCAATCATACCAAACTGGACAAAATTGTCAAGGAAATAGGGAGATTTTTCATTGTTGATTTGACTCAAAAGCAGGAGTCGGAGGATCGGAAAGTCGAGTGTATTGGCTCAGCCAGCGGTCAGGTTAGCTTTTTTCTCTTGGCCGAGTCTCCGGGCTGGCCGAGGACGTACGTGTAGAGGCCCCCAGGCACCTGAACCGCTTGAATGCCGGAGTTCCATTGAGCTTCCGGCGACCGGAGCGTCATAGATTTGAAAGCGGTTTAAGAATTCGCCATCCGCCCCGGTATACCGGCGGTCGTCGTGGGACCGAGCCAGGAGACTAATCGAGTTATTCGGGGCTCTCAGGCGCGCTGGAGGCCGATTTCTGGGCTGCGTCGGCCGCTTTAACCTCCTTCAGATGCTGGTGCATCGGATGCTCCACGCCGCTCTCACTACCCAGGCCAAAAGCCTGGGGCTGAAAGTAGCGCCCGAGCTGTTCGGAGGACTTGACAAACTCCACTTGGGTGCGATTTGTTTTCGCAAAACTGTCATTTCGCAGCGCTGTAACTTGCCACGAAACTTTCACGTTCGGCTTGTCGGACGTAATCAGGAAACGATTGTTTTCAATCTCGCGGGCAACGATTGCCTGAGCGAATTGACCAATGACAGTAAGTTGATAGCGATAGTCAGTGCTCATTGCGGTGAAATACTCCGGCAGATTCACAAGCGCTTCTCCGGATTGATCCGTCGTTGCATTTCCGCTGAGAACATTAGTCATCTCCGGTGAAACCATTCCCGAAAGTTGGAGCCCCTGATTCTCAGGATCCAACGGATGGTCGATTCTCTGGACAAACACAGGCGTGTAGAGCGTGCCGGTCACATTGACGTTGCCGTAGAAATAGCCGGCCCAATGATTCGCCAGGTTGCAGCAGGTTGTAAAGCCATAGACAGCATAGTTGGTGGTGTTGCCGGAGGCTTCGCCGTATACTCCATATCCAGTAGAGTTATTGCTCGCTGCCCCCCAGACGCCCCATCCTGTCGAACCGTTGTGTGCGGTGCCGTAAACTCCCCGCAGGGTCGGGTCATTCTCCGCTTCCGCGAAGACCCCGGTGCTTCCCACGGAATTACCGGTCGCATATCCTTGAACTCCGCGCCCAGTTTCAGCAGAGGCTGCGTAGCCGTAGACACCGTAGGCGGTGAAGCCATCCCCCGCGTAGCCATAAGCGCCAAAACTTTCCCCACTTGTAATTGCACGATCGTTGGCGTAGGCAGCCGAATACGAGCCGTAGCGGGAGATATTGTCCGACTCGGAGTACGAATACGTGCCGTATGTGATTCCGGCGCCTGCGTCTCCAACGGTAGTGGCGAATGCAGCCGAATAACTTCCATAGAGTGGTCCGGTGCCGACGTTTTCGATTCTCGTATAGAGTCCATACTTGGTCGTTGCGGTGTTGTAGTTACGCCGCGCTTGAAGCAGGTAGCCGATTCCCGGCGCCGCATCTCTGCCTATGAAGATGCCATTGCCGTCGGCCCTAAAAGTAGAGTCGCTGATCCGCAGGCTAAGATCAAAGACATTTGAGTTCACGAATGTATTCGCGCCTGAGAGAGTAGCGGCGGTGCCATTGATTTTGGTCGAGGCGATATTGGCAGCTGCGTTAAGATCGGCGTCACCAATTTGCCCGTCGGCGATGTGACTCGATGTGACACCGCCATTGGCAATGGAGAGATTGGCATCACCTGATGTTGCTCCCCCGGTAAGTCCACCGGACGTGTTAATGGCAGTAATGTCGCCGCTGTTGTCATCAACGCCATCAGCAAATCCGGCAGGGAGATTCTTGATTCCGCTCCAGTTCACCGAGTCGGCGTTCTGGCTGACGAAAGTGAATGGCGCTGCCAGAAACTGCTGACGCGGTGACAATTCCGGATCGACGCCGACGGTTACTCCGAGCCAGCGATTGCCGCCGGAGAAGAGGCCGTTGGGAAAGGGAACGTCCTGGCCGAGGACGTACGTGTATACCCCATCCTTGGTCTGCACAGGTTGGATATTTGAATTCCAAAGCGAAGTGCCGCCCACCGGAGCATCATATATCTGAAAGCGGACGAAGTATGCTCCGTCAGATACGGGATCTCCCGAGGCGGTTGTAAGGCGCCCCTGATAGCTGATGAGACCGGGCACGGCGGCGGTGGCGGTCGACGCGATCAGCAGAAGGCCGAAAAACAGGGCCATTCTGAATTCAGAAAGTAGGTTTGGTCGTTTCATTGGGTACTCCTCGTTTCCATCGACGAATTTGACTGAGCGTTAGTTACTCTTGCGTAGCGTTACCAGGTCGCGGCGGTTCATGATCTGTGGCGGCTGCCTTCAGCGCGGCGGCGCGAAGCTCTGCGGTCAGACCACGCACTGAGCTGAGTCCAAAAGCTTCGGGGTTCTGATACTTGCCGACTTCGCGGGGCGACTTGGCCACTTCGACCGGGATGCGATTGGACTTGGCGAACGGATCCTGACGAATTCCGGTCACCTGCCATGAGACGGTGACGCCGGGTTTGTCGGTTCTTATCTTGAACTGGTTGTTACTAATCGTTTCGGCGATGATCGCCTGCGCGAATTGACCAATGACAGTAAGTTGATAGCGATAGTCTGTGCTCATTGCGGTGAAGTACTCCGGCAGAGTCACAAGCGCTTCCCCAGATTGATCCGCCGTTACATTTCCGCTGAGAACATTAGTCATCTCCGGTGAAACCATTCCCGAAAGTTGGAGCCCCTGATTCTCAGGATCCAACGGATGGTCGATTCTCTGGACAAACACAGGCGTGTAGAGCGTGCCGGTCACATTGACGTTGCCGTAGAAATAGCCGGCCCAATGATTCGCCAGGTTGCAACAGGTTGTAATGCCATAGACTGCATAGTTGGAGGAGTTGCCGCTCTCTTCGCAGTACACCCCATATCCTGTGGAGTTATCGCTGGCTGCTCCCCAGACGTCCCATCAAGAGGAGCGCCTTGCGAATCCTGCAAACTGCCCTGATAGCTCATCATTGCCGGGACGGCAGCCCGGGCGATGGATGCCGCAAGCAGTACCACCACCAAGCTCGAAAGCGCGGCGGAAACTATGGCTGTTGGCCTGGTCATGTTGTCTTCTCCTCCAAGAATGAAAATAAGCCGGCAATCGGCAGGGACACCGACCACCGAAACTCAGGAGTTAATTGCCCGATTACTAAACTGCGAAGTACTATTTGTTCTGCTCCTGTGGGCGCAACTGCCGCGACACAATTTACAGATTTGTGCAGTAGCTATTCGACCGATTCCCGCAGAGGTTACTTGTCTTGATCATTTTGAACCGCGGCGGGCACACTTCTCGATACTGTCTGGGCTTTTATTACCGACTCCCGGATTTCCGCAGTCATGCCGCGCTTGTAGTCGAACCCATACAACTCAGGATGAAGGTACTTGCCGACTTCATGCGGCAGTTTCATCGGTTCTGTGGCGATCCGATTCGCCTCGGCGAATTTGTCATTGCGAATGCCCGTCACTTGCCAAGATACCTCGATGCCGGGTTGATTGGATTTGATTCGGAACTGATTGTTTGCAATCTTTGAGGCTACAATTGCCTGCGCGAATTGGCCGATTACGGTTAGCTGATAACGGAAGTCGGTATTCACTGCCGAGAAATAGTCAGGCAAATTGACGATTGCATCGCCACTATTGTCAGTGACCACGTTGCCGCTGAGGATATTCATCATGTCGGCTGATTGAATATCGCAGAATTGGAGATACTTGTTGTCCGGGTCGAGTGGATGATCGATGCGGCTTGCCTTCACCGGGCTAAACACGGTTCCAGTGACATTGACATCGCCGCCGAAGTAACCCGCCCAATTTACGATCGTGTTCTCCCAGGCCTCGCCGAAGACACCAGCTCCCCAGTTGCCTGCATGTGCTCCGCCATACGTACCGATGTTGTTTGGGCTGTTGTAGCTGTAGCCGCGCACACCTACGCCCTCTAAACTGGCGTAATATGAAGTTCCTTCTACTCCAATTGTCCGACTGGCGAACCAGCCCTCTCCCCGGACTCCGATCGCAAATTCGCCATTGAATGCAGTCGACTTGGTTCCAATTGAGAATCCTGTCGAAAATGGACTCGAGGCCGATGTGGCGTTAAAGTAGCCGCCGTACCTCGTACTATTATTGGACAGGCCCGCGCCACTAACTCCCGTTACTGGTGCGTCAATCGACCATGCAATCGACGATACTCCGGTCACGTCGCCTGTTCCATAGTTTGCCGCGTTCACTTGAAGCGATTGTACGGGCGAACTGGACGTGTCGCTGACTGCAGCGTTCATCAGCAGCGTTCCAAAAAAAGGACTATACCGGCCAACCGTAACACGGCCGTCCGTGACTACCATTGTCTTATTCGCGAACTGGAGAGAATCCGTAAATGTATTCCCACCTGTGAATGTCTGCGTACCTGAGAGTGTCGCCGCAGTGCCGGCAATCTTGGAAGCCGCAATATTCGCTGATGCGCTGATATCGGCATCGACGATTGTGTTGTTGGCAATATGTGTCGAAGTTACCCCGCCAGAAGCAACCGAGATATTGGCGTCTCCCGAAGTCGCGCCGCCGGTCAGACCGCCACTGGTGTTGACGGCAGTAATATCGCCGTCGGAATTGTGATCAATGCCGTCGGCAAAACCCGCTGGCATTCCCTTGATTCCGCTCCAGTTCACCGAATCGGCGTTCTGGCTGACGAAAGTGAATGGCGCTGCCAGAAACTGCTGACGCGGTGACAATTCCGGATCGACGCCGACGGTTACTCCGAGCCAGCGATTGCCGCCGGAGAAGAGGCCGTTGGGAAAGGGAACGTCCTGGCCGAGGACGTACGTGTATACCCCATCCTTGGTCTGCACAGGTTGGATATTTGAATTCCAAAGCGAAGTGCCGCCCACCGGAGCATCATATATCTGAAAGCGGACGAAGTATGCTCCGTCAGATACGGGATCTCCCGAGGCGGTTGTAAGGCGCCCCTGATAGCTGATGAGACCGGGCACGGTGCCGGTGGCAATTACAGCCAAAAGTAGCGTTGTTATCAGGCTGCAAGCAGACATGAAAAGCCATTTGTTCGTGTGCATGTTTGTCATACTCCTTTAGGCGAAAGCGCTCTATAAGGGTTAGCTGGTTCAGGAATATCGCTGCGTTGTATGATTAGAGCCACAATGTCCATATTCGCTACAATCATAATCATTCGGAATCTGGAGTGACGGTTTGTGTTATCTCGGGTTCCTTTGCGCCCTTGTGTCTCACAGCGTCGACGCCGCGGTCAGCCGACCTGCCATAGGCTGCGGGCTGCAAGTAATGGCCGCGTTCAGCCTCAAGCTTAAGCGCCTCGACCTGGACGCTGCTGGCTGCGGCGTAGGGATCTTTACGCACACCAGTTACCTGCCAGGAGACTTCGAGATTAGGCTTCTCGGTCCTGATCGTGAATTGTCCATTCTCAATCTTTCGAGCGACGATAGCCTGGGCGAATTCACCAATGACTGTGAGTTGGTATCGGAATTCGGTGTTGAGAGCATCAAAGTAGTCAGGCATGGTGACGGTTGCTTCGCCGCCGGCATCAGTCGTTACGATGCCATCGTAAATGACTTTCAGTTCTGGAGAATCGACCCCGGCAAGACGCAGGACCTTGTTTTCCGGGTCAAGCGGGTGATCGATCTCGGTGAATTTCGCGGGCATGAGGATGTTTCCGGTGACGTTGACGTCGCCGTTGAAGTAACCGGCGTAATTGGTCCAGCCGCTGTTGAAAGCCGCGCCGTAGATGCCGTACCCATAAGTGACGCTATTATAGGCGGCGCCGTACACGCCGTATCCGGAGCTGTTTGCTGTAGCGGCGCCGCGCACACCGTATGCGTATGCGCCACTGTCGGCAGAAGCGTAGATGCCGAAGACATCGGTTCCCCAGAAGGCATTCGAAAGCACCCCGTAAGTTGCTCCCGAAATGAGGCCGGGCGTGAGGGTCCGGGAGTGCGCTTGCAAGCCGTAGCGGGGCGATCCATCCGATTCGGCACGCGAGTAAGTTCCGATTGCTGTCCCACCGCTTCCAGGAGTGGAGGCGCGACTGAGACCATACAATGCTGTCAACTGTCCGGTTGAAGTGTTCTGCAGCCAGGAGTAGAGGCCGTAGTTGAAGAAAGTGTTTGCGTAGTTGCGACGCGCTGAGAGCAGCGCTGATGGAGCGGCGGTAATGCGCCCGAGCGCAACCGTCGAATTGTCGAAGCGTGCCGTGCTGTCGCCAAAGATCACCGTGTTGTTAAAAGTGTTAGTACCGGAGAACGTCTGAGAGCCCGTCAGCGTCGGGATACCGCCGGCGATTTTGCTGAGAGAGATGGCTGCGGAGGCCGAGATATCGGCATCGACGATGGTTCCGTTCTGGATGTGGCTCGATGTTACGCCGCCGGAGGCAATCGAGAGATTGGCGTCTCCCGAAGTCGCGCCACCGGTCAGACCGCCACTGGTGTTGACGGCAGTGATATCGCCACCGGAGTTATTGTCGACACCGTCGGCAAAACCGGCCGGCAGACTCTTGATCCCGCTCCAGCTGACCGAATCAGCGTTTTGGCTGGTGAAGGCGAAAGCCGAGGAGAGTAGTTGTATGCGCGGTGTCAGTTCCGGATCGGTGCCGACTGTGATTCCCAGCCAGCGATTTCCGGTGAACAACCCGTTGGGGAAAGGTACGCTGCTGCCAAGCAGGTAGGAATAGAGACCATTTGTGACAGACACTGTCTGGGCGTTAGAGTACCAGAGGGCGCTTCCTCCTGAAGAGACATTGTAGATCCGAAAATGCAATTGATAGTCACCGTCGGGAACCGGCAGGCCATCGGGGGTCGTCAGGCGGCCTTGGTAACTGAGTAGTTGGGGGATGCTGGAAAATGAAATTGAAGCCGATGCATTTAGAAAGAGAAAAGCAGCAATGAGTGTGTAGAAAGTCGAGCGGAGTCGTGATTGCTTAAATCGTGACATGAGCTAACCTCGTTTTGAATGGTGCAGTAGCTAACTCTGAATATTCGACTGAACACTAGCGCTTCGATTGCGATTCGATAACCTGCTCCGTCTCACGTTTCGCCTTTTCCTCCCCGGCCATTCTTCGTGCCGAGAGCCGGATCTCGGCACCAATCGAGCGTTCGAGTCCGAGTCCGTAAAGTTCCGGATGAGCGTACTTGCCGAGTTCATGCGGCATCTTCGCTTGCTCAACGACGATGCGATTCGCACGTGCGAAACTGTCTTGGCGGGTGCCGACGACCTGCCAGGAGACCTTCACGGAGGGCTTATCAGTCTTGATCGTAAACTTGTTGTCCTGAATCTCCTGCGAAACGATTGCCTGGGCAAACTGGCCGATAACGGTGAGTTGATAACGGAAGTCGGCATTTATGAGAGTGAAGTAATCAGGCAAAGTCACAGTCGCCTCGCCAGTGCCGTCGGTCACGATGTTTCCGGAGTAAACATTGATCATATCAGGCGCCTGGACGCTGGCGTGCTGAAGATATTTGCCCTCAGGGTCGGCGGGATGATCGACGCGCGAGATTAAGGAGGGCATAAATATCGTACCTGTGACATTGACATTGCCGAAAAACGAGCCGGCAAACTGTTCGATTGAATTGTTCCAGACTTCGCCAATTACGCCGTAGCCATAGGGGTTGCCGTGAGCCTGCCCCGAGACTCCAATTCCGATGTTGTTGTTATTGCCCGCGATTCCGTGAGCACCGACGCCTTGATAGGAGGTGCCATGGCTTCCGCCGTAGAGACCGCGGGCTTCAATGGCATTACCACCGCTTCCGTAAACGCCGACGGAAAAAGCACCATCCGTGGCGGTCGAATAGACACCATAACTATCGCCAGTTGTAAGATTCTGAGTTATCGCACGGCCGCGGAACACCGAACCAAATCGATAGCCTCCATTGGATCTCCCCTCGGCAGAAAGTCCGTAGGCGCTTCCGGACCCGCTGTTAATGGTTATGAATTCGGCTGTTTCAACAGGGCCGGCGCTGTTGTTCGAATGTGAGGCTCTCAGTGACGGAGATTCGGGAGAGGACGGTTGTATGCGCTCGATTGCAATCTGGTCGGAGAAAGTGTTGAATCCGGTGAATACCTGAGAGCCAGCGAGCGTTGCTGCTGTTCCAGCAATTTTCGCAGGGATTACTTTGGCCGTGTCGGCGAGGTCTGCGTCGGTAATTGTTCCGTTAGCGATGTGGGCTGACGTGACACCGCTCGCTGCAATTGCGAGGTTGGCATCTCCGGAAGTAACGCCTCCGGTCAGACCGTCGGACGTGTTCACTGCGGTGATATCGCCGGTTCCAATGTTGTCAATACCGTCGGCAAAACCAGCGGGCATGTTTTTGATACCGGCCCAGCCAATAGAATCGGCATTTTGGCTGGTAAAGGCGAAGGCGGTGGCCAGGAACTGCTTGCGCGGAGTTAACTCGGGGTCGGCGCCAACCGTAATGCCCAGCCACCGATTGCCACCACTGAAGAGGCCATCGGGGAGAGGAACATCCTGTCCGAGAAGATAGGTGTAAACCCCGCCGGTCACGACTACAGGCTGGATGTTGGAATTCCAAAGCGAAGTTCCGCCCGTGGGGGCATCGTAGATCTGAAAGCGAATGAAGTAGGTTCCGTCCTGAACCGGATCTCCGGCGGCAGTGGTCAATCGCCCTTGATCGCTGACGAGACTGGGAACTGCCGACGTCAGCGTCGGTGGTAGGATGATCAGGATGATGCCGGTCAGGATGAGTAGTGTTCGAACCATAGGAATCTCCGCATTTCTGAATGTATCCGGGCTAACGTTTATCGTTCAGCAGTGACTGCAACTGCGTTTCGAGTTCGGCAATGCGCTCTTCCAGCGCCGCGTTTTTGCGAATCAGCTCTTTCACTCCCGCCAGCGAGACTCCGGCAACGTCTTTCGCCGACAGATAGCGGTTGTCGATCTGGCCGGTGGTTTCGTCGATCGAGCCGACATTGAACAGCGCGGCGAAATCCTCCGCCATCGGGCCGATGTGCTTCTCGCTTGTGCCCTTGTAGTTGTAATGGGGAAGCGAAAGCTGCGAGATCTTGTCGAGTAATTCGCTGCCGCCAATCTCGACGAAGTTCTCTTTGAATTCGCGCGAGGAAGCATCCGTCCAGACACCGGAGGCGGTAAGTCGCGCACCGTTGCCATCAGTGGTAGTTGTGCCAACGTGGATGGGATGGGACAAGCCGCCATCGTCGGAATCGCGATTGACGCCGAGGCGACCAGGCTCGGCTGAATTGAAAATCATAGCCCGGTAACTCGTGCGGCTCACAACGGTGTGGCCAAACACGAGAGAATAGTCAGTGTCCGTGAACAGGGTGCCTTCGATGACATTGCCGCTTCCGCCCAGAATTGTGCTCCATCCGCCGGCGCAGTCGTTAAACCCTCCGCCTACAACCGTGGCATAAGGTCTGGTTGCGGTGTGGCTGACGCCACCACCAACAAACGCTCCGGGCCCGCTGGCGCTATGTCCGCTTCCACCGGCAATGGCTGAAAAATTGCCCGTGGCAGTATTGCTCCAACCGCCGCTGATCACCGAATTGTATCCGGTCACGGTGTTGTTGTTACCGCCACCGATCGTGGACCAGGAGCCACCCAGAGCGATAATGTTGCCGATGCCACCACCGATCACTGAGCTGTCGCCGTCAACCTGATTGTTGATACCGCCGACGATGGCAGAGGCATAGCCGGTGACGCGATTGTCGATTCCGCCGGCAATGACTCCGTTGACGCCTTCAACTACGTTATTGTCTCCGCCGCCGACGAAACCGCCGCCGACCAGCGTCGAGCAGTTTTCGCCCCCGACGACGATGGCATCGAAGCCATCGGCAAAGTTGCCGGTACCGCCGCCAATGAAGGAGCGCGTGCCCGCAGTGCGGTTTCCGGTACCGCCGCCAATTGTTGAGTAGGCGCCTTCAGCATCGTTGTTGCGACCGCCGGCAATTGTCGACCACTGGCCGATAGCGGAATCGCGTTCGCCGCCGCCGACTGTGGAGTAGAGCGACGCGGTGTAATTCAACCAGCCGCCGCCGATGTGGGACATGCCGCCGGTCGCTTGGTTTTCGCGGCCGCCGCCGATGAACGAACGTTCCCCGGAGGCCGAATTGAACAGACCGCCGAGAACTGCACTGTGTGCGCCGCTCGTACTGTTCGAATCGCCGCCGCCAATGACGCTGTAATCGCCGATGGCGTAGTTCTGCGAACCACCCAGGATCGCTGCGGCCGCTCCGCCGCTGCGATTAAATCGCCCGCCAGCGATTACGCTGCTGTCACCCTCGACCAGATTTCCTCGTCCACCGCCGATCGCGCCATAGGACTGGAGCACGAAATTGTTAATGCCGCCGCCGACGAAGGAAAACGGGGCGTTCGCATCGATCCAGTTTCCAATTCCGCCGGCAATGGCCGAGCCGCCGCCGAAGATGCGGTTCTGGTCGCCGCTGCCAATGAACGAGTAAGATGCCGGCGCATCGATGAGCTGCTGAAAGCCGCCGGCGATGTGGCTGTACTCGCTGAGGACCTGATTGTCTGTTCCGCCGGTAATTGAGCTGTAATTGCCGTCGAGTTGTTGATTGGCGCCGAAGAGTACGGCGTTAGTTCCCGCGATCGATCCGGTACCTACCTGCAGACGCGAATCGAGAAAGAGGTCGCCGGCCACGCTGCCGCCCGTTGCTCCATCGACTGTACCGACCCGCTGGGCGAAGGCGACACTGGCGATGCGTTGCCGCGGCGTCAACTCAGGATCGGCGCCGACCTGGATCGAGAGATAGCGGTCCGGAGTCGAGAAGACATTGGGACCCAGAGGCGTGATTGTTCCCAACAGGACAGAGAACAAACCGTTGGTCACGGTGACGGGATTCTGCGTCTCCGACCAGATCAAAGCGCCACCCACGGGAGCATCGTATAACCGAAACGTGAGTGAGTAGGCGCCGGAGAGGGCGTTCCCGCCTGAGTCGGTAGCGCGACCCTGGAAATTGGTCAGGGAAGGCACGGCAGCCAAGGACGGGGTCGCAGCCAGTACCGGGACGAGTGCGAGGAATCTCAGGCAGCGGAACCACGTGTGAGCAAGGGTCGATTGCATAGGCGTCATTCTCCGAATGAAAAGTAGTGTGCAGACAAATACTCGAATTAATAGCCCCAATATATCCATCTTTTTGATTTTGTAAAGGAAGGAAAGCCTGCGAGGTCGCAGCAAGATCATTGCCTTTGCATTGGCGGCTCGGAATCTTATCTTTAGCTCGAGCGTGAAAGCGAAAGGACACAGTGATGCTTGAAGTTGAAAAAGCCGTTCTCGTCATCGTCGATGTCCAGGGCAAGCTGGCACAGTTAATGCACGACAAGGAGAATCTGTTCGCCAATCTGCGGCGGATGGTGATCGGCGCGCAGACGCTGGGGATTCCGATCATCTGGAACGAACAGAATCCGGTGGGCCTCGGCCCGACGATTCCGGAGTTGGCGGAAATCCTCAGCACCCAGCAGCCATTGGTGAAGAACACCTTCAGCTGTTGCGGCAATCCGGCGTTTACGGCGGCGCTCAAACAGAGCGGACGCACGCAGGTGCTGCTGGTCGGTATTGAGACACATGTCTGCGTGTACCAGACGGCGCGCGATCTGCTTGCCGCTGGAATGACTGTCGAGGTCGTTGCGGACGCGGTCTCTTCGCGGACGGCCGCCAACAAAGCCTATGGTCTAGAGCGCATGAAGAGCCTCGGCGCCGGAGTGACTTCCACGGAGATGGCTCTCTTTGAGCTGCTGCGCGTTGCCGAGGGGGACAAATTCAAGGCGATTCTGAAGGCAGTGAAGTAGCAGGTGGAAGCGCTTGTCGAGATCATTGATCGCGCCAAGCTCGCCGATTTCTTCGGACGAAACCGCGCGCTGAATATCTACCAACTTGGCGATCTCGATGATTTTTTCTGGCCTCACACCCGCTGGTTCGGACTCGAAAGCGGCGGCTTGTTACGGGCTGTCGCTCTACTTTACACCGGGCCGTTTGAGCCGACGCTGATTCTTCTCGAAGACGGCAACGGCGATGATTGTCGGCTCCTTCTTCAAGAGTTGGCCCCGCATCTCCCCGCGCGAATCTATGCCCACCTGTCTCCCGGACTGGAATCAGCTCTTCATGCGCTATTCGCGAGTGATTTGAAAGGAAATCATCTCAAAATGCACCTTCAGCCGTCAACCGCTGCACTGCCGCCGATATCAAGTGACGTTCTCAATCTGACGATAGATGACACGCGGGAACTCAAGAGTTTCTATCGCGAGGTCTATCCAGGGAACTGGTTTGATCCACGCATGCTGGAGACGGGGCAGTATTTCGGGGTTCGCGACAACCGTCGGCTGGTGGCGGCGGGCGGCGTGCATGTCTACGCGCAAAACTACGGCGTTGCTGCGCTGGGCAACATCGCCACGCATCCGGACTTTCGGGGACGCGGATTGGCAACGCACGTCACGGCGGGCATCGTCCGAAGTTTGCTAAGGACTGTGGATGCAATCGGACTCAACGTCAAGGCGGATAATGCCGCGGCAATCGCCTGTTACCGCAAGCTGGGCTTCGTTGAAATCGCCCGCTATAACGAGCTGTCGCTAGTAAAAAAATGCGCATAGCGAAAGTCTTTAGCCATGAGTCGCCTGACGGACCCGCTTCGGAAGTTCTATCACACCGCCATTCCTCTGCCGGTTAAGTACGGCAAAGGGTTCCGCAAGCTGTTCAAAGAGTGCTGGCAGCGGCAGTTTCACAGCGCAGATGCCATCAACGAATTCCGCACCAGGCGGGTGAAAGCTCTCGTTAGCTATGCGGCAGTTCACGTTCCTTATTATCGCCGGCTCTTTCGCGACATTGGCTTCGATCCGGCGTCTTTCAAATCCCTCGAAGACTTACTCCTGATACCGACTCTGCACAAGGATGATGTCGTCCGGCATCACGACGAACTCCGCTCCGATGAGTTCACCAAGCTGCATCCGATCAAGACTGTCACCAGCGCTACGACGCGCGACGGGCTGGTGATGTATCGATCGGCACACGCCGAAGCGATGCGGCGAGCAGTGGTGTGGCGACATTGGTTCAATCTCGGTTATCGCTATCGCGACCCGCGCGTCCAGTTGACCACGCCGTTGCCGGCATCGGAGAGCTCGACTGTAGTGCATGACGATCTGAACGAAAACTGCCGGCAAGTCGATCCGCGCGCCATCACCGACCCGCAGGCAGCGTTCTTGTACCACAAGATCAGGGAGTTCAAGCCGCGCATGATCTTTGCCCAGCCGAGCAACCTTACGATGCTGGTTTACTATTGGCGCCAGCGCGGGCTTGAGCCTTTTGAAGTCCCGATCGTCTACCTGATCGGAGAGAAGGTCTACCCGGAGTACCAGGGCCTGATTTCCGATTTCCTGGGCGGCGCCGTTTACCAATACTATGGCAATCGCGAAAACACTGCTTCAGCCGGTGAACTTAAAGATGGCAGGATGTATATCAACGCCGACTTCGTCCACCTGGAGTTTGTTGATTCAGCCGGCAGGCCGGTGAGCGGCAGAACAGCGGACATCATCTCCACCGGCTTTGAGAACTATGCCTTCCCGTTAATCCGCTATCAAACAGAGGATATCGGCATCGACCATGGCTACCCGGCCGCAGCCCAGGTCGGCTTCCCGACGATGGAGATCATCGGCGGCCGCGGCAAGGACTTGCTATTGTCGCGCGAAGGGTTGTTTTGCCCGAATGTTGTTTCGCAGCTCAAGAAGGCCAGTTTCACGCGCTATCGCCAAGTGCAATTGGAGCAGCTCTCGTTGACGCAGGTGCTGGTCCGCGTTGTGCCGACGGAGGACTTCGAAAACCACCGCGATCTCGCCACAGTGGAGAAAGCGTATCGCGAATACCTCGGACACCTTTTCGATATTGAAGTCTGTGTCGTTTCGAAAATCCCCCCGAGCGACGCCTGCAAGAACCGCATGGTCGTCTCGGAAATCGCCCTGGCGGAATTGAGACGAATTGGATAAGGCCATTCTCAGCTCGTCGCGAAAACTTCCGGACAAAATAAAAGCGACAGGCTCTGAACCTGTCGCTCTTAGATCTCAGCTATTGATTAATTACGAGCAATGCGCCGGCGCGGGACCGCCGCCAAAGATGTAAGTAATCAGGAAGACGGCATCCGCGATGGTAACGAGGCTGTTGCAGTCGGTATCCGCAGCCTCAGCCGGATTGGGAGCAATGCCGCCGCCGAAGATGTAGGTAATCAGGAAGACGGCGTCGGAGACGGTGATGATGCCATTGCCGTCGGCGTCTCCCGCAACGTAGGACGGAGCAAACGAGTAGTTCAAGGCCGACCAGGCGTTGAGAATTCCCCAACCGTAGTTGTTGTTCGGCGTCGCCGACTGCGAAGCGGTCATCATCAGGGCTTCGCGAACCTGCATATTAGTCCAGGTTGGATTAGCTCCCCAGACAATCGCCGCCACACCGGCCGTCAGCGGGCAAGAGAACGACGTGCCGCTCGAAGTGGTGTACAAGGCGTCGCCGCTCGACGACGCGACCGAGACGCCTGAACCCTGCGCGCAGACTTCCGGCTTAATCCGGCCGTCGGCTGTGGGACCGCGCGAAGAGAACGAAACGATCGCTCCTGAGGAATTCACGGCGCCGACGGTCACGATGCTGTCGGCGTCAGCGGGAGCACCCAGTGTCGAAGCACCGGGACCGGCGTTGCCGGCGGAGTTGACGACGAGGATGCCGTTGGAAGCGGCAATATCGGCGGCTACCGTCGTTGCGCAGGTGTTACCGTCATAATCGGGAGCGGTATACCAGTCCGTATAGCCGAGAGAGGAAGAGACAATGTCGGTTCCGATCGAATCGCACCACTCGATCGCAGCAACCCAGTTGTATTCTTCCTGGATCGTCTCGTCGCGTACATCCTCTGTCTTGCAGAGGATAAAGGTCGCTTCGTAAGCCGGGCCATAATGCACACCGGGGTTTTCGCCGCCGGAAGTCGACCAGGTCGAGGTTCCGTGGCTCCAGGCCGATGACCAGTCCGCGGCTTCATTGGCGACATTGCCATCATTGTAAACAAAGTCGTATTCGGCAATCACGCGGCCGTCGAGGTATGCCGCAGCGAATGAATTATGAGTCTTGCGGAATCCCGTGTCAAACATCGCAATGACCACGCCCTGGCCGGCATAGCCGGAGTCGTGACAGACAGGGACGTTTATCTGGGCGAGCTGAGTTAACGAACTTCCGTACGAAAGCGAATGAGTGCCGAGCGTGGTCTTTTCGACAGGGGACTCGCCTTTCTGCGGCTCGTCTACGGGGAGTGAACGCTTCAGGGCCACCGCAGGCTCAACATTGGCAACGAAACTCATGGCGGCGATTGTCCCGACACGATTAAGATCGATCTCGATGGCAGCGGCGTTTAACCACTTCGAAGTCCGCAGGATTGTCGCACCCTGTTGGACCAGCTGATCGACGTAGCCGGGGTTGACTGGCAAATCGGTGAATTTGACTTCGTCGATACCATGCTTGGCGCGGCGCACCCGTGCCCGCTCGGACATACCGGCATTGACGGCGGCGCCGGCACGCTGAAACTGACCCTGGTTGAAAACGGCTTTATCCGTGAAATAAACCCAGATCTTAACCTTGCCTTGAGATTGATGCTCGGAGAGATACTGGATGGCCGGCGCTGAAATCGCCTCAGCCGCCCGCTCACGGACGAAAGAGGGATCCTCGGAAACCGGTTTGATTTTGGCAACAGCCATGGATACTGCCAGCAGCGATAACGCGGCGATCCAAAGGCGGAAATGTGGCATGCTTCACCTCGTGCGTGGTTGAAGGGTCGAAGTAACTACTGCTATCCCAAGATATTAACCTGGCCTCACTCTGTCAACGTTGAAGTCGGCGTTTTGCTTAATGTATCGACAAGAAGGGAGCAATTACAAGCGTCTGGCCGCAGCCGCAGAGCAGTCGTCACTGGAATTGTCCCGGATTCCCGGCAGGTCGAAAGTGGGCAGAATCCCATACCTTGCCGACCGCTCGTGATAGTTTTTGACCTGGCCATCGTTCGATATAACAGCTGCGAACGCTCTAAGTGCCACAGAAACAAGAAATTTCGCAAGGCAACGGAATTGGCAACGCAATTGCAGTATGCTTCGACGTGAAGACCTGAATGGAGAGATAAGATGATGACAAAGCTCAAATCTCACAGCGGTATTTCGATGATGGAAATGATGATTGTCGTTGTCATTATTGGGCTGCTGGCAGCGATTGCCGTTCCCAATTTTGGCGGCGCCATCAAGAAGATAAAGTTCGACAATGTCGGCCGCGAAATGCAAAGCACGCTGCGCTACGCACGCGCCGCTGCGATCGGCACGCAGATAGCGCACGGGGTCTGGTTCGACAGCGACAAGAAAAAGCTGATCACATTTATGGACTATGTGAATCCGGCCGCGGGCACGTATGAAGTTGGCGATTCGATCGTAAAGGTCGATTCGATCGAGGTGCCGCTAAACGTCATGAGCAGCACGTTCACAAACTCAACAGTCATCTTCAATCCAGACGGTACCGCGTCGCAGAGCGGCGACGTCCTATGCTACGGCAGCACCGGCTACTCAAGCTCTTCATTCTCAGTCTCTTTGGTGGCCGGATCGGGCCGGACTCGCCTCGAACGTTACAATTGACCTTTGCTTCACTTTAGAACACAACCGCTCCGGCTTGCCGGAGCGGTTCCCCCAGGCTGTCAATAAATTTAGCAGCCCCGCTAATTTTTTCGGAATCCCTCGACGATAATAAAACAGAGTTAAAGGACTTAACAGATTCGGGTATTGCGGGGACGCCACAGTCCTCCAGTGCGATGAAGAATTTAGCGACTCTTAACAGATAAGGTACGATATGTTGTTTGGCAAAGGCAGCAAAACGGTCGTCGGCCTCGACATTGGCGCGTCCTCCATCAAGTGCGTCAAGCTTGAGCGCCGCAACGGTACCTACGCGCTCCTGGCAATGGAGACCCGCGATCTTCCGCCCGAAGCGATCGTTTCCGACGAAGTGAAGGATCGCGATACCGTGATCTTCAACATCCAATCCGTAATCGACATGGTTGATCCGCGGATCAAGGATGTCGTGGTATCCGTGTCGGGTCACGGCGTCATCACCGACAAATTCACCCTCGATCGCAAGACCGGTCCGGAAGCCGAGCAGGCGATTCTGTTCGAAGCCGAACAGCGGGCGCCGTACGATCTGGACGACGTCACCATGGACTACCACGTTCTCAGCGAGGACGAAGTAAACAACAAGATGGATGTCCTGCTGGTGGCGGCCCGCAACGATTTCTTGAAGCAATACCTCGATCTGTTGGTGGACGCCAACCTGCGTCCCGTCGTGGTCGATACCGACGCGTTCGCCGTGTTGAACGCTTACGAGATCAATTACGACATCCACCCCGAACGCGTGACCGCGCTGGTCAATATCGGGTACGATAACACCAACGTCGTTTTCATTAAGGACGGTATTTACCACTCTACCCGCGATGTCGCCGCCGGCGGGCGAATCATCTTCGACACCATTCAGAAGGAATTTCGCCTCAACCAGGAACTGACCATGAAGGCGATCAAGGGTGAGATGGAAGCCTCGATCGACCAGGACATGTTGAAGGCGACGATCATCACTTCCGCCGAGGAGTTGATCTCCGGGCTCGAAGTGGCCTTCTCCTATTTCCGATCGCTGGCGAAGGTTGACAAGATCGATTGGGTGGTCTTGTCGGGCGGCGGCGCGTTGATGCCGCACCTGCCGGAGTTTCTGCAGTCCAAGTTGAATATCCCGATCGAGATCGCCAATCCGCTGCGCAACATCGAATACGATCCCGACATCTTTACCAATATCCAGCCGGAGCGAATTGCACCCCTTCTGGCGGTGCCGATTGGACTGGCAGCAAGGAAGGTATAGATACTATGCTGGAAATCAATCTACTCCCCAAAGAATACCGTCGGCGCAGCAATGTGCTCAACTTCGACAAGAAGTTCATGTACGTCGGCGTGGCGGCGGCGGCTGTCGTCGTTGCCCTCGGCGGCATCAGCTTCTACCAGACGCACCAGGCGGGCCGGCTGGAAAAGCTGATCCAAAAGGCGCGTCTTGAAGAAGGCCGCTACAAGAAGGACATCGCAATCATCGACGCACTCACCGAGGTGAAGGGCAAGATTCTCGCGCGCGTTTCCGCGATCGAGAAACTCGACCAGCGCCGCGATTTCTACATCCGCATGATGGAAGATCTCAATTCCCGGGTTCCGGAATTCCTCTGGATGACCGGATTCCAGGAGACGCCGCCGAGTATTGCTCCGCCGGTCCAGCCGGGCAAGGGCACCCCACCGCCGTCCGGCAAGCCGACGCCGCAGCAGGCAGCGGCCGCGCCGGCCCTTGCGGCGAATCCCGCCGTGGGCAGTGCCGTGATCGACGGCTACTCCCACAGCCTGAACGCCGTGGGATCGTTCATCATCGGCCTGATGAAATCCGATTTCTTTGACAATATCAAGTTGAGCAAGGCGGTTGCCGAGGATGTCGGCAACGTCACCGCCTTCAATTTCAGAATCACCTGTGACCTGAACTACGATGCCGATCTGGCGCGCGACGAGTTCGAGGACGTTTCGGACGAAGATCTGAATCTCTCCTCCACGGCCGGGCACGAAGGCGACATCTACGATTTCGACTACGCCGAAGAGTACAGGTAACAGCACGGAACATTGGTAAGCGAGCCGGAGGCATAAATGGATTTCAAAGACCCGAAAACACAGAAGCTGCTGTTGGTAGCGCTGGTGTTCGTACTGGCGATCTACTTCTGGCACTCGAAAGTCTTCGAGCCTGCCAGCGAGCGGCTGAGTGCACAGCGCGCCAACTATGAACAGGTGATGACCAACCTGAAAACGATTGAGTTGAAGGCCAAGTCACTGGCCGGGCTGCGCAAAGAATACGAAAAGCTGTTGGACCGCTATCAGGCGATCGAACAACTCCTGCCGGAAGAAGAGCAAGTGCCCGACTTCCTGCTGCAGTTGCATTCGGCGTCGATGATATCGCAGGCCAAGATCGGCGAAGTGACGCCACAGCTGACCGCCAGCGAGTCGTTCTACAACACCTCCGAGTATGGTGTGAAGTTCATCGGCACCTACCACGAGTTTGGACGATTCCTTGCCGCCGTCGCCAATTTCCCGTTTATCACCAATGTCTCGCGCGTGACCATGAAGGGGCTGCCTCCGGAACTTGCCTCGCAGAAGGTCGCCGACCGCAAGAAGGGTGAAAACGACTCGCGCACACTTGAAGCCACCTTCAACCTCTCGACCTACTTCGTCAAGCCGGAAGAGAAGCTCAAGGGTGTGCAATTCGAGGGAGAGGAGCCGACCAATGTCACAAACTAAACCGTTGCTGTTGACGTCGCTGGCGCTCGTACTGGCTCTCGCGGTGACCGCTGCGGCGACCGTCCAGGTGACCAACCTGCAAATGACGAAGAACGGCCAGTTCACCGAACTGACCATCGTCTGCAGCGAAAACTGCGATTTCACACACCAAATCGTTGAGCAAGCGGCCAATAAGCCGTACCGCATCGTGGTCGATATTCAGGATGCCGTCCACGGGCTGCCGCAGCACTCGTTCTCCAGCCTTCCCGGCGGGACGATCAAGCAGGTGCGCACCAGCCAGTTCTCCACCGATCCAGAAAAGGTCGTTCGCGTTGTCGTCGACGCCGCCGGAACGGTCACTTATAAGGTCAAGGCGGGTGAGAACGGCGTGACGTTGTTTATTAATACGCCGAATGATAAAGATTTCCCGCTGTGGTCGGCCGTGCCGGGAAGTGCACCGGTCGTTGTCGCAACGCAACCGGCGGCGCCCAAGCCGATGCCGGCAATCGAAGGGAATGAAGAGAACGCTCCGAAAGTAGACAAGACGGACCCGGCGAAGCAGGACCTGAAGCTGGCCGCCAAGCCGATCGACGAAGGCAAGCTGTTGAATAAGAAGCCGGTCAATTCCAGCGTGAATCAGACTCCGGCCGTGCCGGCTGCCGTCGCTAATCCAGCGAATGAAACGAAGCCTGTGGCCGAAAATCTCGTCAAGAGTGAGACCGTTTCGCAACCGGCGCCGGTGCAGATCGATCCCTCGGTCCTCGAGACGATCTATGGCGCCAACGAGCCTGAAGCCAAGCCGGCCTCAAGTGCTCCGGCGAAGACAACGGTGCCGGCTAATCAGCAGACGGCTGTACCGGCTCCGGCACTCAAAGACGCGGGCAAGAACGACCTTCCCAAGGTAGTCGATTCTTCCGTCATCCCGCAAATCAACAGGCCGAACCTAAATCCGTCAGGCGATCCGGCGGAAAGTATCAAGCCGCCAACCACGCAGAAGACGGCGCTCCCGGACGTCAAAGTGAACCCGAAGCCGAAATTTGCCGAGACGCCGAACGCCAATGACAAGGCACTGGGTAATGTCGCGACGGCTCTCAATGGAGCCAAGACCGATTCCGCCGAGGCGCAAGAGCCTGTAGTCGCAGAGAGCGACACGCCGGTGCCGGCGAAATCGAAGAGCGACGCCGTCCGCGAGAAGTATCAAGCCTTCCGGGACAAGCCGGAGCAGGTGGAAGACGCTGTGGATTCGGCCGCTTCGTCCGCCTCCGATGCGACGTTGAGCAAAATCGACCGCATCCGCCTGAAATACAAGCGCGGCATCAAATTCGTGCAGAACGAAGCTGACGAGCGTCAACAAGAGGAAGATTTGCTCGAAATCCCTGAAGATGAATATGTCGAGACGCCGCAGGTCGGGCCGTACAACGAGTTCCTGCCCGAACGCGAGATCGTCGTTTATAACACCGCCGGCCGACTCGATCCGTTTGAGCCGCTGGTCGAAGATGCCCAGAAGAGCGCCGGCTACGACCGGATTCCGGACGTAGATGCGCTGCGCCTGGTGGGTGTTCTGCTCGACAAACGTTCCAGTCGTGCGTTGTTCGAGGATGCCAACGGCTACTCCTACATCCTGCAGACTGGTGATCGCGTCAAGAACGGCTTCGTGTTGTCGATTTCGGAGGACCGCGTGGTCTTCCAGATTCGTCAATACGGTTGGAACCGTCAGGTCGCCCTGGATCTGGATGAGAATCACTAATCAATAGAGAGAGGGAACAATGTTAGGGAAAAAGCTCGATTGCCTGATACTGGTCGTTCTTCTCGCCCTGGCTCTGGCCGTAGGCGGCCCGAACGTCATGGCGCAAGATGACCCGTCGGCGCCGATCAAGAACCTAAGTTTCCAGAACGCCGACATCCGCACTGTCATCGGGTTTCTGGCCGACTACGGACAGGTCAATATCGTGACCACGCCGGAAGTGCAGGGCAACGTGACCTTCAGCTTGAAGCGCGTGACCTGGCGCGAGGCGCTGGACATTCTCTGTAAGACTTATGGTTTAACGGTTGACGAAACGCCGAAGTTCATTCGCGTCGTGCCGACCAAAGCCTATCTCGACGAAGTGGCCACACTGGAGCGCCACAACGCCGAGAAGGAGAAGCTGACCGAACTGAGCACCTCCGTCATGAAGATTGACAATGCCGCGGCGGATGATCTGCAGAAGACCGTTGCGCCGCTGTTGTCGGAGCGCGGTAAGGTGCAGATCGACAAGCGCACTAACAACCTGATCGTGCGCGATGTGCCGTCGAACGTGACCAAGATTTCCAAGCTGGTGAACGATCTCGATTATGCCACCAAGCAGATCAAGATCTCGACGCAGATGGTGGAAGTTTCGACCTCGAAGCTGCAGGAATACGGTATCGAGTTTACCTCGACCGGATTCAAGCGCACCTCTTCCGGCAGGGAATACACGCAAGAAACCAATCAGTTGCTTGACCGCGTAGCAAATCCGGCCGGCAACTTCACCTTCTCGACGATTCAGGACGGCTGGGACCTGAAGGCGACGATTTCGGCACTGATTTCCGACGGTCACGGCAAAATCGTGGCGCACCCGGAAATCACGACGGTCGACAACAAGGAAGCCAAGATCCAGATGGGTCAGAAGATTCCGATCAAGCAGTTCGACCAGGCCGGTAACGTCGTTATCACCTTCGAAGAAATCGGTACGCTGCTGCGCGTGACCCCGCACATCACCGAGGAAAACAAGATCCTGATGGCGCTGCGGCCGGAACGCAGTTCGTACCAGTTCGACGCTAACGGCGTCATTATCAACACGAGCAATGCCGAAACCAACGTGGTGGTCGAGAACGGCCAGACGGCCGTCATCGGCGGCTTGACCACGCAGGACGTCATCCACGATGTCTCCGGAATTCCGGTACTCAAGGACATTCCGTTGCTGGGCAGCCTGTTCCGCTACGAACGCAAGCGCGTCGAAAATCGCGATCTCGTGATCTTCGTGACGCCGACTGTCGTCGAAGGCAGCCTGGCGGGCACGGCGCCGACGATGGATCAGGGCAACTAACCAGAGCGAGTCGAAGGCTCTAACATTTACAGTTAGGAGATGATCGTCATGAAATCGATTCCCTTTCGCAAGCTCGCTCTCGGGTTGATGATCTTCGCAGCAGCGGCGATTGCCTTTGTTATCGCCGGCTGCGGTGATTCGTCCCTCTCGGGCAGCGGCAGCTACTTCATTGAAGCTATTGTCACGACGCCATCCTCGGAAGTTACCAAGGGTGCGACCGTGATTTTGGAAGCCCAGGTTACGGACGCCAACGGCGTCCCGGTTGAGGGCAAGGAAGTGACCTTCTCGGTCAGCCCGACCTCGATGGGCTATTTCACTCCGGTAACAGCGACCTCGGACGCCGATGGCATCGTCGCTACGGTTTTCACGGCCGCTTCGGCAGGCAACGCTACACTGACGGCGGCGATTGGCGGCAACTTCAAGAGCCAGTCGATGCGCATCAACGAATCGGCGGTCTCAACCGGTCGCGTGAGCATCGAGCTTATTCCAGCCCTGATGTCCGCTAACGGCGAGGATAGCGCGCAGGTCATCATTACGGCCGAGACCGAAGACGGCTCGCCGGTTGCTGACGGCACGATTCTCTATCTCGTCGCAGGCGAACGCTTCCTCGACGAGGACCAGGACGGCTACTACACAGAGGGCATCGACAGCCTTCTGTTTGACGGCAATGCTAACTCCCGCTGGGACCCGATCGGCACGATTCCGTCAACCGTGACCACGTCCGGTGGAGCGGCGACGGTGATTTATCGCGCCGGCAGCCAGGCCACGACGGTTTACATTCGCGCGACGATGGTCGATGGCGGCGACGTGCAGTATTCGGAAATCTCGGCCAAGCTGAATCCGAACACGACCGTGGCTTCGATCACTCTTGACCACAATGGTGAAGACCTGCGTGTAAAGGGTGTCGGTGGAATCGAGTTTGCCGTGGTTACGGCAACAGGCTTCGACGAATTTGGCAACAGCGTGCCGGAAGGCGTTCCGATCAGCTTCACGATCGCCAACGGTCCGAACGGCGGAGAGAATATCCAGGGTCAAGGCTATGGTCCAGTGACCGTGGCGACCAACTCCCAGGGCCAAGCGTCGGTGACGGTCTATTCCGGCACAATCTCCGGAACGATTCGTTTGCGCGCTTCTTCCGGGCAGGTGCTCTCGGCCGTGACCCACTTGACAGTCAACGCCGGGCCGCCAGCGCATATCACGATTGGTGTGCAGGAGTGCAATGTGCGCGCGTGGGATCGTGTCAACGTCCTGAACCGCGTCTCGGCAAACGTCAACGACATTTGGGGCAATCCGGTGCCCGACTCAACCGCAGTCTACTTCAGCACTGAAGAAGGTATGGTTGCCGCTGAAGCGTTAACCGGTACCGAATGGCCCAAGGGTATCTGTGAAGTTGACTGGCACTCTGGCAATCCGCGGAACAACGGTATTGTCTATATCTATGCCTCTACAGCCGGCGGTACTGTCGGTGACACTGTGGCGTTCTTTGCCTCGGGACCGGCGACCGACATTCAGATCGTTAGTTACCCCAGCTCATTGCTGGCTGACGGCGAGTCGAAAGGCAAGGTTGTTGTCCGTGGTTTTGATATCAACGGTAACTTCCTCTCGGCCGGAACCTCGGTCTCTTTTGAAACCGATTTCGGTACGATCAACGGCGGGGGCTTGCAGGATGGCTGTTATAACTCGATCTATGAGACCAATTACATCTCGGAAGTACTGAAACGGGACTACTCGCCGGTGTCTCCGGATGATGGCATCGGTGCAGTCGCGCTGGTGTCGGTTGGAATCGGTGGGGCGGTGGGACCGAACTCGTCATTCACGACGTTGTTCCTTACCGGCAATACCTACACGGGTAATTGCGACATCCTGATCGAGCCGGAAATCGAGCCGGGCGCAACCGTACCGTTCTCGATCGTCGTTAAGGATCGCGCCGGCAATCCGCTGGGCGGACACTCGCTCGAGATTGACGCCAGTTTGGGCTCGACGAGCGCCGTGTTCCTCACGACCGACTCGTACGGCGAAGTCAATTTGTTCTATACCGCGCCGGCAACACTCGGAGCGGCGATCATTACCGTGACCGACCGCGATCCGCGCGGTGAAGTCAGCTTCGCCAAGAAGGTGAAGATTAAGAACCCTGAATAGACATTAGTTGCTCCAATTCCTGTTGTGCGACCCGCCGCGAGAAATCGCGGCGGGTCTTTTGTTTAGTGATTTTCCCTTGCGAAATCGAGGGGGAGCATGGGTATTATAGGTGCATGCTCATCCATGAACTGATCTTCCAGAGCGCCGAACGCCACGCCGACCGGACGGCTTACTGGCTGCGCAAGCACGGCAGCGTGCAGCCGCTCTGCTATCGCGAGCTCGCTGGACGCATTCGCCGCCTTGCCGCGGGATTGCAGGAACTCGGTGTTACCCGGGGCGCGCGTGTTGGTTTGTACGCGCCCAACGGACCCGAATGGGGTATCGTCTACCTGGCAATTCTCACGGCCGGCGCCACAGTCGTGCCCCTTGATCCGCAAGCCAAATATCTTGAATTGCGCTCGATCATCACCCGTTCGGCAATGTCCTATCTCTTCTGCAGCCACGCCTTTTACGACGATTTGATGGAACTCAAGTCGATGTCGGCGCCGTACCCGGAGATCATCGCAATCAACGCCCCGGTGGCCTCTGCTCCTGAAGTTGAGCTTACGTTGGAAAGAGTCGAGGGGCTCGGTGAAGGTAAGTCGCCGACGGCGACCGGCATCGGTCCGGAAGATCTGGCAGTCATCATCTTCACTTCCGGCACGTCGGGCGAAAGCAAGGGCGTGATGTTGTCGCATCAGAATATCGTCTCCGACATCCAGGCCGTTTATCCGCGACTCCCAATCGGTCCCGATGATGTGTTCTTATCCGTCTTGCCGCTGCACCATACCTTCGAGTCGACCTGCGGCATGCTTTTTCCTCTGTCGGTCGGAGCATCGATCGTCTACGTCACGTCATTGAAATCCTCGGACGTGCTCGCGGACTTGAAGACGTTTCGTGCGACTCTCATGTGCGGTGTGCCGTTGCTATACGAAAAGATGTACGGCGGGATCCAGCGCGCCCTGGAGAAGAAACCGTTGATCGCGCGCATGTACGTCGACTGGGGGCAACGGCTCTCCGATCTCTCGAAGGCCCTTGTCAACCGACCTGTCGGAAAGCTCCTGTTCAAGACGCTGCGCAGCCGCGCCGGACTGGACTCGATTCGTATGATGGTTTCCGGCGGCGCTGCGCTCGACCCGGAAATCTGCCGCTTCTTCAACAACCTCGGAATTCCATTGCTCCAGGGCTACGGTCTCACCGAGACCTCGCCGGTCTTATCGGTTAACGAAGAATCGGATAACCGTTACAACTCGGTCGGTCGGCCGCTGGACGGGGTCGAAGTCAAAATTCTCGATCAAAACGAAGCCGGGATCGGCGAGATCGCCGTCCGCGGCAAGATGGTGATGATGGGCTACTTCGAGAATCCCACGGAAACCGCCGCGGTGATGCGCGACGGTTTCTTTGCCACGGGCGATCTCGGCTATGTTGATCGCGACGGCTTCATTCACATCACCGGCCGCAAGAAGAATGTGATCATTACTC
Source organism: uncultured Ignavibacteria bacterium (assembly GCA_964576925.1). Lineage (GTDB taxonomy): Bacteria > Zixibacteria > MSB-5A5 > CAIYYT01 > CAIYYT01 > JADJGC01. The sequence continues at coordinate 78,889 of CAZNWJ010000013.1, forward strand.
CGGCGGGGAAAAACATCTACCCGGAAGAGATCGAATCAGTAATCGATGCTTCGCCCTATGTTCTTGAATGCGCCGTGCTGCCCCGACCAAAGGGAACAGGGCAAGAACCAATCGCCGTCGTCGTTCCCGACTATGAGTACATCGCCTCCGTAAACAACGGCGACAAGCTCTCCGACGATGCCGTGCGCGCTGTGATTCGCGCTGAAGTCCTCAAGCACTGCGACCAGCTTGCGGAATACAAGCGCATTAAAGATGTTATTATCATGACGGAAGAATTACCCAAGACTTCAACGCGCAAGGTGCGGCGCTTCGTTCTGGTTGAAACTCTGCAGAAGCTTGGGGAGCTCTGAGCGACGTGTCGGTGAAGAGCTTTGGGATCGAGGTCGCGACACGCGGCGACGGCGACATCATCGACCTGACCGAGCGAGTCAGACAGGCGGCGCGTGATTCGGAAATTCACGACGGCTCGGTGCTCGTGTTCGTGCCGGGCTCGACAGCGGCGATCACAACGATTGAGTATGAACCCGGATTGCTGAAAGACATTCCTGATTTGCTCGAGCGACTGATTCCCTCGGGACGCGACTATCATCACGACAAGACCTGGGGCGACGGGAACGGCTTTTCTCATTTGCGCTCTGCGCTCGTTGGCGCCGGCTTTACGTGCCCGCTGGTTGCCGGGCAAGTGATTCTCGGGACGTGGCAGCAGATCGTGCTGCTCGAATTCGATAATCGTCCGCGGCGGCGCGAGATCGTGGTGCAAATCTCGGGAGAATAACGCGATCCGAACGTGGGGCCAGTTGCAGCACCTGAATTGTCCCGGAACAATGCCGACATCTGTGTTGTTAATCCTCCGGTATGACGAAAGTTCTTTGGTCCGTCTAAAGCCGACAAATGAGTAATTGGCTCAGCATCGTAATCCTGATCGTTGCCATCCTGTTTTATGCCTATTGGATGAGGCGCGGTGGTGGGTGACGTTAGTGACAGAATGGACTGCGTGACAGTTCCGACAAATCATTGAGAAACAGAAACAGAACAGAATAAAATTCGGCAATCCACGCTAAGCACAAATTCGCATAAGTCTTTATTATTGAAGATAGTACAATGTGAAATCTGAGATTTATTCGTTGACTATTATCCGAAAATTCGTATATTCAATAGTAGAATATTCGGAGACTGTGATTGTTCAACGATAAGCGAAGAGGTGATACTAGATGACAACCAGGACTGAAATGACGGACGTGCTGGAGCAGCTCGGTTACTCCACGATGCCAGATAGCGAAGTTTTCGCGCTTGAGAACCGTTACGGTGCGAGCCATTACACGCGACTGAACACTGTGATTCGGCGCACTGAGGGTGCCTGGCTCTATACGCAGGATGGACGCAAGATTCTTGACTGCCTATCCGCCTACAGCGCTGCCAATCCAGGACATCATCACCCCCGGATCGTCGAAGCCCTCGTCAATGCGCTGCAGCAGGGCTATGGATCGGTCATCTCGAACGTAGTTTATACAGATACGCGCGCGAAGTTCCTCCACGACATCTGTGAGCTGGTCCCGCAGCTGGGGCCGCGCTTCGGCAAGGAAGGCAACAAGGCGCTGTGCAAGAACGGCGGTGTGGAATCTGTCGAGACGGCCATCAAACTGGCGCGGTTCTACGGCTACAAGTCCAAGGGCATTCCCGACGGCAAGCAGGAGATCATCGTTTTCACATCGAATTTCCATGGCCGGATGACTACCGTGGTTTCGTTTTCCGATACGCCGAAGTACAAAGAAGGCTTTGGTCCGCTCACTCCCGGCTTCACAACGGCACAGTACGGCGATTTGAAAGCTGTCGAATCGTTGATCAATGCGAATACGTGCGGTATTCTTGTCGAGCCGATGCAGGGCGAGGGCGGGATGCATATTCCGCCGGCCGGATTCCTAACCGGACTGCGCGAACTCGCGGACAAGCACAACCTGATTCTGATCTTCGACGAAATTCAAGTCGGTATGGGCCGGACTGGCCGCGATTTCTGTTTCCAGCATGAAGATGTTACGCCCGATGCGGTGATTCTCGGCAAGGCGATTTCGGGCGGTTTGATCCCGCTTTCTGCCATGGTCACGAACAGCAAACTGATGGACATCGTTTTCCACCCGGGTTCCGATGGCTCGACTTATGGCGGCTATTCGCTGGCGATGGCGGCCGGAATCGCGGCACTTGAGGTGTTCAAGCGCGACAAGCTCTCGGAGCGCTCCGCGAAAATGGGCGCCTACCTGAAGGCCAGGATCGAGGACGTAGCCAAGCGCTCAACCCATGTGAAGGAAGTGCGCGGGCGCGGGCTGTTTATCGGTATCGAAGTCAAGGATGGCGACGCGATGAAGTTCTGTCGTAAGCTGCTCGATCTGGACTTGCTGGCGAACGACAGTCATGGCCACACCATTCGTATCAGCCCGCCGCTTGTGATCACCGAGGCCGAGGCTGATTACATCGTCGATCGCCTGGAGAAGGTCCTGATCGACTAAACTGATTGCATTCGATGTTTCCTGATTCGGGCTCGTCAGCAGACGAGCCCTTTTCTTTTTCGTTGCCGCAGCGATGCGATTGGTGTATAAGCGGTAGAACGATTTGGAGTGGAGAGTAACCTGACCATGGCACTGCAAAAGTTGACGATTTATTCCGCACTTATTATCATCCTTGGTTTCGCAACCGTGGACGCAGCCCAGAAGAGCCAGAAGATCCTGTTGAGCCGCGACAGCACCGAGATCTACAGCCCTGCCGGGGACAACAAACGTGCGCTGTTGCTGCATGTCAGCGACCTGGCGGACACCGTTCCAGTGGTGTTTCCGCACTCGGCCGATCAACGATTCGAAAACGTGAAGTTTAACCACTTCTCGGTGTCACCCGATGATCGCTGGGTTGCCTTTGGCTGCGGCACGGACGATCAGTGGGTCGGGGTATACAATCGCGAACAGCAATACGACAAGTTCATAGTTTTCGGTATCCAAACGCGATTCTACGATCTGCTCTGGAGTCCCGACAGCAAGTATCTCGCCTACGGATTCAAGGGCCCGGACAAGCGGATGCTAATCCATTTGCTCGAACCGCCCGGCAAGAACGATGAACGCCCCAAGCCGATGAACGGCTGGCAGCGAATCACCCAGACGGGAGAAAACCTGCGTCTCGTTGGCTGGAGACAGGGTACCGATACCGTCTTTACCTTCGAGGTGCTCGACTCGACCGGGAAGGTCACCGAAAAACAAGAACTTCCGCTGCGCCGGGAATCTCCGAAGTAGTACTCCTCGACACGCCTGAGAACTTAATATTCCGTTGGTGTCAGTCTTGCTCGTGATTACCATATCGCTGTGAAGATCCTGCTGGCCAGCGCCAACGCTGCTACTTTTGTAGAACGTGATGCGCGTATTCTGCGCGAACGTCATTCGGTCACCGAGTACATAATTCCAAGCCATCTCTGGCCCTCTGCCGAGGCGATGCGCTTGGTGAGATCACACGATCTTGTCGTGCTGTGGTTTGCGACGGTGCGTGCGCTGCCGTTGGTTCTGGCGCTCACAGCCTGCAAGAAACCGCTTGTCACGATCATTGGCGGGTACGAGGCAGTTCATCTGCCTGAAATCGGTTATGGAACGGCGCACAAGCCGGTCGACCGCCAAATCACCAAATTCATCCTGCGCAAGTCCCGACGCATTGTGTCGGTTTCCCGATCTTCACAAGAATCGCTCCTGACGCACTTCACCTGCGACACAGCCGAGCTGGCAATCATCACACATGGTTTTGAGGATTTGGCTGCAGGCAGGGACTTGGCGAAGGCCCGCGAGGTGCTTTCTGTCGGCAATGTAAACAAGTCATCGTGGCGTGTAAAAGGACAACGCGATTTTTTTGCCGCTGCTGCCGCACTGCCCGAAACTCGATTCATCCACGTCGGACACGTCGACCTCGCTCTGCTCGAGCGCGAGTTTGGCGGGCTGTCGTCGAATCTGAAGCTGATGGGCCGTCTGCCGTTCGAACGCGTGATCGAGTTGTACGCGCGAGCGGCCGTTTATGTGCAGCTCTCGCGCCACGAGAGCTTCGGCTGTTCGACGGCCGAGGCGATGTTGTTCGGCTGTTTTCCGGTCGTGAGCAATCGCTTTGCCTTGCCGGAGGTCGTTGGCGACTGCGGAACAATCGTGAAGGATCTCGACGTTCCATCGATCTGTACGGCAATCTCGCAAGCACTTGATGCGCCGCCGGCAAGCAGGGAGAAGGCGCGCCGGCGAATACTTGAAGAATTCTCTTACGCCAAACGGCGAGATGCTCTCTTGGGCTTGATTGAACAGATTGCAGGGGAGAATGCGTAAATCTTACGCGAAGAGATCCAGAATTGACCCGCCGGCCTCGATCTGGCAGCGAAGCGACTGGACATTCGCCTTAACGGCGTGTGAGGCAATCATCATATCGATCTGATCGCGTGCCGGATCACTATTCTCGAAATCCGCGATACGTCGAGCGGCGCGTTCCATAGCGGCAAGACCCTGCTGAATTCCCACGATCGGATAGGTGTACATGCATTCCTCCTTGCCTCATCTTCGGCATTGTTTCATACTGAATTCATCAGAATCGAGGGCTGTTCAGTAATTGCGCAGCCGGCAGCACCGGCGGAGGGAGGAACAACCATGTCAACCGGGAGTCGTTCGTGGATCGTGATGCTGTACTTCTACCTAATCAGCGCGATTTGCGTCATCACCCTGATTTTCACCGGAATCCAGGGTCTCTTGGGGCTCTACAAGATCATCGATCCGGAGACAAACTTGAACGAATACGAATGGCGGGCGTATTCCGATCTCGACCACTACAAGCTCACCGAGGGGCACGGTGCTAAGTCGGTCACGCGGCCGGTTACAGCCCCCGGAGAGGAGGCGGCCGAGTCGCCCCAGATGTCGGACGAAGAATGGCAGAAATCGTGGGAGAAATACCGCCAGATTCTGATCACCGGCAAAGCGCGCGAAGGGCGGCAAAGCCTGGTGCTGCTGCTGATCACGGCGGTGGTCTGCGTGCCGATCTTCCTGCTCCATTGGCGTTTTGCGCGGCGCTACGCCAACGAGCCGAGCAAAGACAATTCGGTTGACAAAGCCGCGGGCTTCCGCTAATCTACTTGTCTTATTGATTTAGGCCTTTTTCGACAGAGGAGCGCACTTTGAAAGAGTACTTAGCCGAAAACATTCGCAATATCGGGTTGGTCGGACACGGCTCCAGCGGCAAGACGTCGCTGGCGGAATCAATACTCTTTACCGCCAAGGCGATTCAGCGCCAGGGCAAGGTTGACGACGGTTCTTCAACTTCCGACTACACGGAAGAAGAAGTCCGCCGGAAGATTTCCATTTCGGCCACACTCCTTCATGTAGAGCACAAAGGCTTCAAGCTCAATATCGTGGATATGCCCGGTTTCGCCGATTTCTGCGGTGAAGTCGTTTCGGGATTGCGCGTCGTCGATACAGCGGTGCTCGTTATCGATGCTCTCCCCGGCCCGGAATCAGGCAGCGAATATGTCTTCGATCAAGCGGAGAAATACAAGACGCCTCTGGCGATTGTCGTAAACAAGATCGAAAAGGAACACGTCAACTTTGAGCGCACGCTCGCCAAAATTCAGGAGATCCTGTCGCCGCGCGCGCTCCCGATGCACTTACCGATCGGCGAAGCGCTCAATTTCAAGGGTTATATCGACGTCCTGAAGATGAAGGCTTTCGAGTACGCCGCCGATGGCAGCGCCAAAGAGGTTCCGATCCCGGGCGATCAGCAGGCGGCCGCCAAGTCGGCGCGCGAGAAAGTCATGGAAGCGGCTGCCGAAGCCGACGACGCCTTGTTGGAGAAGTTCTTTGAAGCCGGCGAACTTTCGGCTGAAGAACTCGATCTCGGACTCAAGAAGGCCATCGCCAAGCGCGTGCTTTACCCGATTCTGATTACCGCTGCGACTTCCAACAAGGGCACGAGTGCGCTGCTTGATTTTGCCATCGCTTATCTGCCGGCGCCCAATTTCGTCGACGAAATCAATATCCTGCGCGACGGCAAAGTAGCCTCCATGAAGGTTTCAGAGGACAGCGGGCTGGCAGTGTTTATCTTCAAGACCGTCGCCGAGCGGCACGTCGGTGAACTGTCGCTGTTTCGTGTCTATTCCGGACATCTCAAGCCGGGCGATGAAGTCTTCAACGCCAATCACAATAGCTCGGAGAAGATCGGCCAGATCTTCGCCCTGATCGGCAAGGATCGCAAAGACATGCCAGGTGTTCACGCGGGCGATCTGGGCGCGTTCGTCAAATTGAAAGACACGCGCACCGGCGATACGCTCTGCACCAAGGCCAATGCGCTTCAACTGCCGCCAATCGAATTTCCTGAGCCGACTATTGAATTCGCAGCCGTGGCTGCCTCCAAAGGCGAGGAGGACAAAATCAGTGCCGGACTGACGGCTCTGTCGCATGAAGATCCGACGTTCCGCTATGAGATCAATCCCGAACTGCACCAGACGATTCTCAAGGGTCAAGGCGAACTGCACCTTGACGTGATCACCAAGAAGCTGAAAGCAGCTTACAAGGTTGACGTCGAACTCGCGCAGCCAAAGATTCCGTATCGCGAGACAATCACGCGCAAAGGCGAAAAGCAGTATCGCTACAAGAAGCAGTCGGGCGGCCGCGGACAGTATGGCGATGTCTCGCTGAAGTTCGAACCGGTGCCGCGCGGCGGCGGGTTTGAGTTTGTTGACGCCATCACCGGCGGCGTGATTCCGGCAAAGTTCATTCCATCTGTCGAGAAGGGTGTCGTGGAGGCCATGGACCAGGGGATCGTGTCGGGCAACAAGGTTGTCGACGTCAAGGTGACGCTGTTCTACGGCTCGTATCACGACGTGGATTCGTCCGACATGGCGTTCAAGATCGCCGGCTCGATTTGCTTCAAGAACGGCGCGGTCGAGTGCAATCCGATACTGCTGGAGCCGATTTATGAGGTCGAGATTCTCGTGCCGGAGCAGTACACGGGCGATATCATGGGCGATATGTCGTCACGCCGCGGCAAGATCATGGGCATGGAGCCATCAGGAAAATACCAGCGCGTCAAAGGTCAGGCGCCGCTGGCGGAGTTGTACAAGTACTCGACCAGCCTGCGCTCGATGACCGGAGGGCGCGGCCGGCATTCTCAGCGCTTTAGCCATTATGATCCAGTGCCGCGCGAAGTTGCGGATAAGATCATTGCCGAGTACGAGCGCACACGCACCGAGGAAAAGCACTAAGCCGTTACCTCGTTTGCTCGCAGTTACCAACTCAAAACCCCACAACCTTGCGGCTGTGGGGTTTATTTTTTCGTGAGCTGTGCGAAAAGACTTCGCTCTTAGTTCGCGAACGGGATGGCTTCGGACTTTGGAGCGAGCTCTTCGTGCTCGAATTGCACGTAGACCGGGTTTCCGGTTTCCGCGGCGCGATCGGCAGCGCGGGCGAACGCCTTCTGGATTTCGTCGTTGGTGCCGGTTGTGCAGACGATGACCTCGGCATTCGGTTCCAGACTGCTTGTACCACCCGCTTCGGCGCAGGTAACCGTGATCTCCATCGGCGTGTAGATGCCGAAGGTCAAGAAGCCTACTAACTGGTTGACAAACGAGTGGCGCGTCATCACCCGCGCGATGCCGTTCGGACATTCAGTTGCAGTCTCAACGGTCTTCGGCGGAACCAAACCGTAGATCCAACTCGATGCGAAGGCTTGTTTGATGACTTTGTTGGACGGTGTGCGACCGGTTTCGATTGTAGCAGTGTAGCAACCGGACACTGCAACTGCAGTCACGAGCAGAAGTAGAACTCTCCTCAAGGGATGCTCCTCTGGTAATGAGTTAAGAGATTATTGATGAATGACTTACATAAACATAAGCAAGCTCAATCGCAATTACAATAATAATTATCGATTTAATCGCTTTTCGTTGCATGTCTGCTTAAGTGGGAATTAGTGTCAATTGAGTCGCTCTAATGGCTGGGATAACTCGACCAACTCGGTCCGCTATTTCTAAAATTTTTGTTGAAAAATCCTGCTCCGACGATAGAATTCTCCCCGAGATGGAGAGAGTACCGCCGTCATAGGCCGGCGGGTCCGAATGCACAAACTCGTAGTCATCGAAGGAGAGTGATCGCGACAACGACTTTCAGGGATGAAATGTCGTCGGCCCGTGATGCTGTCGATGGACAAACTCTCAGCCGGCGGCCGTGAAAGATTTCACAACGGAGCTACAACAAGTTGATTAGTGACATCGTAATTGATGGAATGAACGGATAAAGTGTTACACACAAACGAAAGGATTCACACGATGAAGCGATTCATTATCGCGCTGTTGGTTCTGGCGATGGCGGCTTCCGCGATGGCGGAAAATCCGGTAGCCAAAGGAATGCTGTTTATGGACGGCGCCTGGACGGGCAATTTCGCCATTAAAGGCGGCGATCTGAACAAGGGCGGTGGTGACGATAACCAGACCTACCTTCAGCTCAACCCGACTCTTGGCTATTTCCTGGCCAATGGGATCGCGATTGGCGCGACTGTCATGTTCGAAAGCTGGACCTGGGGTGATTACAAAGAGAACGGATTCGGTGCTGGCCCGAAGGTGATGTGGTTCCCGACTGCTGCGAATGCAGATGACCCGAAGGGCAAAATCCTGCCGTTCCTGGCCGGTTCATTCGTCTTCCAGTCATTCAAGACCGAGACTCCGGAGTTTGAGTTCCTGGCCAAGCGCGCTGCCAGCGATGAGACCAAGACCAGCGGTTACGCGGCTCGTTTGTCGGGTGGCGGCGTCTGGATGCTGACCAATGGCTTTGGCGTCCATGGCGAAGCTTACTTCGAACTTCAGAACGCCAAGACCACCTTCACTCCGGCGGAAGGTCCGGAGCTCGAAGGCGATGGCGTGAGTGGCAATGAATTCGGTATCATGCTCGGCGTGATCGGATTCTTCGGTACCGCGAAGTAATCCATACAGTTATTCTGAACTTTCAACGGCGGACAGCAACGTCCGCCGTTTTTCTTGTCCTGAATCGGCACTTGATTCGTTCTCCTGCCTTCGCTATGATTAGAGCACCAGTCCAAGGGACGAAAACAAAGGAGATGGTAGAATGAACAACTTCCGGTCTATTCTCGGGCTTGCTATTGTCGCTGTGCTGGTATCCGCCAGTCTGACTTCTGCGGCGCAGTATCCGTTCGGTCGCGGCAGCGTGCTCATCGGCGGCGGCGGTACCTACATGAGTATCTCCAGTGACGATTTTCGCGATGATCCTTCACTGTTTGTGTTCTATCCCACGATGGGTTATTTCCTGACTGACAATCTGTGCCTCGGCGCGCAGCTGATCCTGGCGAGTGTATCGGATGGCGGTGACGATATCAGCGCGATGGGAATCGGACCTCAGGCAACCTATTACATCACCAAATCTCGAACCGACGGCGGTTACTCTGGCCGCGCCGTACCGTATCTGACGGCTTCTTTACTGATCGGACAAATCAGTTCCGGTAACGAAGAAACCAGTGCGCGCGCCGTTACCATAGGGGGCGGCGTTCTCGCAATGATGGCCAAGAATATCGGGGGGTACGCTGAAGTAAACTACAGTTTTGACAAACTCAGCGAAGACGATGAGTTGTTCAACGAAGATTACTCCGGTACACGTATTGCCGCCGTTGTGGGATTGAGGATGTTTCTCTGGTAGGTCAGACATTCCTGTCTGGCGCTCTTACCGGAAACTCGAAACTGGCAGACAAGAATGTCTACCCTACCGGACTGGATGATTCCTCTGGTAGGCTAGACATTCCTGTCTGGCGCTCTTACCGGAAATTCGAAACTGGCAGACAAGAATGTCTACCCTACCGGATCATCTCAAGTTGCGTCAGGTCTTCCGTCGAGGCGCACACTGATCCCGTTCGACGATAACTGTCTCGCGCCGAGTCGGGCGACCTGACGCGAAGGTAGTATGTCTGTAGGCCGGGTTTCCAACATTGCTGTCACTCAGAATTGCGGATCCAAAGGTCAGCGTTAAACCCGACATCATGATTGCGTTGCCGAGCACATGTCGGTTTTCGCGCTGCCTGGTCGTTTCCGACAAACCACGAAATCGAAGCGCCGGAATCCCGGCCTACAAAACCTCTCCCTTACAATCTCATTGTGAAACTTGGAACAATCCGGTCGATTTAGCGTTGATTGTCTGGGGTGGCGAAGGCCGCACAATCGGCCGGGAGCAGGAGTATGACCTTTAATCTTCCAGATACCAACAAACCGCGCATCGTGATCGTTGGCGGCGGTTTTGCCGGCCTCAATCTCATCCGGAGATTGCGTCATGTGGACGCGCAACTGGTCATCATCGATAAGAACAATTTCCATACTTTTCAACCGCTGCTTTATCAGGTAGCCACTGCCGGCCTCGAGCCTGATTCCATTTCGTATCCGTTGCGCAAGACGCTGCGTCGCCAAAAGAACGTGATTTTTCGCATGGCCGAAGTCACTCATGTCTTTCCCGACAGCAACGAGATCGAGACCAACATCGGGCGTATCAAGTATGACTACCTCGTGATCGCGACGGGCAGCAAACCGAACTTTTTTGGCAATGATCACTTGAGCAAGCAGGTCAAGACACTCAAGACGATTCAGGACGCTTTCGAGTTGCGAAATTTCATCCTGCAACGCTTCGAGCAGGCGCTGCTCACCAGCGATGTCGCCGACCGCGACGCTGCCCAGACCTTTGTGATTGTCGGCGGCGGGCCGACGGGCGTTGAGCTGGCGGGAGCCCTCGGCGAATTGAAGCGGCATATTCTTCCCAAAGATTATCCCGAACTTGACCTGCGCCGGATGCAGATTCACGTCGTCGAGGCGGCCAATCGTGTGATTCCGACGATGTCAGAGGCGGCTTCGAAGAGCGCGCACGAGTTTCTCCTCCAACTTGGTGTCAATGTCTGGCTCGACTCTCCGGTGCAAGATTTCGACGGCAGGCTCGTTGTCCTCAGCAACGGCAAGTCGATCCGCACCGGGACCGTGATTTGGACTGCCGGTGTGCTCGGTTCACCACTGCCCGGTCTACCTGAAGATGTTATCGCGCGCAACGGCCGAGTCGTGGTCGATGAGGCGAATCTCGTCAAGGGCTGTACCAATGTCTTTGCGATCGGAGACATTGCTCTGATGTCTTCTCAGAGATTTCCCAATGGCCACCCGATGGTCGCACAACCGGCAATCCAGCAGGGGAGGCATTTGGCCGACAATCTCAAACGCCTGCTCCACGGCGAACCACTGCGGCCGTTTACCTATAATGATCTGGGTGATCTGGCAACTATCGGTCGTAACCGGGCCGTTGCCGATCTTGGCCGCCTGAAATTGCAGGGATTCTTCGCGTGGGTGCTCTGGATTTTCATTCACCTGATGAACCTGATAGGATTCAGAAACAAGTTGGTCGTGTTGATCAACTGGGGCTGGAACTACTTCACCTACGATCGCGGCATCCGCCTGATCTTCCGCAATGACGGGATCATTCCTCGCCCGACTGATTCGGCGGTCGAAATCGTGAATTCCAAATCTTGACAGCTTGCCGGTAAAGGCTATACTTCAGCATTAAGACTCGCCGGCGTGCGTTTTGAACGTGGAAGCGCGCTGCAGCGACCGAGCTAAACCTTCTGCATTGAAGTTCAAACCGTATGAAATCATTCGAATCGTTTCGGCAAACTGGGGCCGGCTATGGGGCAGTGTGCGTTCTTGTGTTTTGCATGGCAGCATCGGCTGCTGCGGATTGGTGTCGCACGACCGAGAAATACTATGAAGTCAACGGCAGTCGGCTGAGCAAGAACACAGCGGCCTGCCCTTTCGACGGTCCATGCGACGAACCGGCGACGCGTAACAGCTTCATACCGGTTTCCGGTGACTCGTTCGTCCACCTTCATATCATGTTTCATATTTTCAGGGAGGATGACGGATCAAATCCTACTTCCGACGAAGCTATGATTTTCGCCCAGATGGCTGAGTTGAATCGCGACTACGCGCCCTCACGGATTCACTTCAGCTACGACTGGCGCTTTGTCAACGACAGTCGTTATGTCTCGCTCGCCGAGGACGAGTTTTTCCCGATGAAACAGCAGTACGCGATCACTCCCGACAAGCAGCTTAACGTGTACATCGGCTATGTCGAAGAGAGTTATTCCTACGGCACTTTCCCCTGGGATCCCGCCTGCCTGACAGCGCAGGGTGGGATTGTAATGACGACGCCGCATTTCTCCCGCGTAAGCAGTGTGCTGGCGCACGAAGTTGGGCATTGCCTTGGTCTCTGGCACACGTTTCACGGCGTTTCGGAGGTTCCGTACTGCGGCCCGTGCTATGAACGCGTTGACGGCTCTGAACGCGACTTGACCGGCGACATGTGCTCCGACACGCGCTCAACCCCGGTCAACAACTTCTGCACGGAAGTGTCTGCCAACGACGGCTGCAGCGGGCTCCCTTTCGCCCCGACCGACCGCGACAATTTCATGAGCTACTCCGGCGATCCCTGCTGGGCCAAGTTTACGCCGCAACAGGGGGGGCGCATGCATTGCTGGCTGGATGATGTGCTCAGCTCCTGGAAATGCGGCGGCACGCCCGACACAGACGGAGACTTGGTCAGCGACTTGTGCGACAACTGCACGGACACTGTCAACGGCGATCAGTTAGACCTGGACAACGACTATGTCGGCGATGCCTGCGACGATTGCATCGACCGCGACTTTGACGGAGTCGGCGATCCCGAAGTGGCCAGCACGGGTTGCGCGAGCAACGACAACTGCCCGGATGTTGCCAACGGCGATCAGCTTGATACCGATACCGACGGCTACGGTGATGCCTGCGACAACTGCCCGGATGTTTTCAATCCTGAGCAGCGCGACAAGAATGGCGACGGAGTAGGCGATCTGTGCGACGGCAATCTCCATATTGTGACATATGATCTGCCGGACGGCTTTGTGGGCAAACCGTATTCGGCGCTGCTGCAGTCAGTTAACGGGGTTCAGCCGGTGAATTGGATGCTGTTCGGCGGCGATCTACCTTTCGGTTGCGATTTCACGGGCGGCCCGGTAGGCACGATCAACGGCACGCCGACCTACAAAGCGACATTCTACATGACGTTCGTCGTCGAGGATGCCGGTGATCCACGCCAGGCTGACACTCTCAGTTTGTCGATCAACATCCTCGATCCGCCTTTCATTTGCGGCGATGTCGACGGGAGCAAGCAGGTCAACTTCTCTGATGCGGTGTTTATCGTGAATTATATCTTTGCGGGGGGAGCGGCACCGAGTCAGTTTGAATCTGCCGATGTGAATTGCGACTTGCGTTTGGATACTTCGGATGCGGTTTTCTTGTTGAACTACTTCTTCAATTTCGGCGCCAGCCCGTGCTCGGCTTGTCCATAGGCGCCGACGTCGGTTCAAACCGGAGCTTAGGGCAGCGCGAGTGCGGCTAACGGCTTGGTTGGCAATCTGTTGAACACCCCGGAGCGACGCCGGAATTCTTGTTGTCTTTCGTTGACAAGCGCATTAAACGCCTTATATTAGTTTTAGCCAAGCTGGATATATACTTACGCCGTCCCAGCGGCCCCAAGTCACTGGGCGGAGACGTCTTTTCCATGCACCGATGCGAGCAACGATGACGAACGTTTTAACCCCTCAACCCGGGACTCTTAGGAGCAAATCATGAACGATCGAGTGTTAACGCCTTCCCGCACTCATTTGCGCGTGTGGCTGGCAGTGGCAATTCTGCTATTGGCTACCGCCGCAGCGATTCAGGCCCAACCTCTGCAGGTCAAGGAGCCGACCTACGAACCCAATCAGCTAATGATCCAGGTCGCCCGCGACGCAGACGCCAAAGCTGTCGGCGATGCTTTCTTCGGGGTGAATCTTCACCCGGTTGAACTACTCGCGCCGGATTTGAACGTTTGGCTTTACGAATTTGACGATGCGGGAATGCAAAAGGCCGATCGCGAACAACTGCTGGAGAACGTGAAATACCATCCCGGCGTTCTGGCGGTTCAGTTTAACCACCACATCGCCATGCGCGCAACGATTCCAAACGACACCCAGTTCGGCCAGCAGTATGCACTGCACAACACCGGCCAGTCGGGCGGCACGGTAGATGCCGACATTGATGCTCCGGAGGCGTGGGACATCACCACGGGCGGCGTGACATCAACGGGCGACACTATCGTCGTTGCTATCGTTGACGGCGGCTTTGACATCAACCATGCCGATATCGCCTATTTCAAGAACAGAAACGAGATTCCCGGCAACGGGATCGATGACGATTTAAACGGCTATATCGACGACTACGACGGCTGGGATGCCTACGCGATGGACGGCTCAATCCCGAGCAACACGCACGGCACGCACGTGGCCGGTATCGCGGCTGCGCGCGGCAATAACGCCCTCGGCGTCAGTGGCGTGAACTGGGGAGCCAAGGTTATGGCCATCGCCGGTTCCTCCGGCACCGAGTCGATCGCCGTCCGTGCGTACCAGTATGCGTTGACCATGCGTCGTTTGTACAACCAGACCAACGGGTTGAAAGGCGCGTTCGTCGTGGCCACCAATGCCTCCTTCGGCGTCGATTTTGGACAGCCTGCGAACTTCCCGATCTGGTGTGCGATGTACGACTCTCTCGGCTCAGTTGGTGTTCTCAACGCGGGAGCGACGGCGAATCTCAACATAGACATCGATGCCCAAGGCGACATTCCGACGGCCTGTCCAAGCCCATACATGATTTCGGTAACCAATACTACGCGCACCGATACAAAGAACAGCGGCGCCGCTTACGGTGCCACTACGATCGACCTTGGCGCGCCGGGCACCGACGTGCTTTCGACCGTTCCCGGTTCGAGCTACTCGACGCTGACCGGCACCTCAATGGCGACGCCGCATGTCTGCGGCGCGATCGCCCTGCTGTGGTCGGAAGCGTGCCCGACGATGATAAATGCCTACAAGCAGAATCCCGCCGCGCTGGCGTTGATTATGCGCGACTACCTGCTCGACGGGACCGATCCGAAACCGTCTCTGGCGGGCATCACAGTCACCGGCGGACGTCTCAATGTTTACAACAGCCTGTTGTTGGTGCAGTCGTATCCTTGCGGTGTTGCGATCTCGCATGAAGGTTTGCCGGACACGAAGGAAACGGTGAATCCTTATCCAGTCGTTGCCAATATAGTCGGTGATGCTGCCCTGATCGCTGATTCTCTGCTGTTGCACTACACAATCTCGTCTACGAACTATCTTGACACTCTGACTGCAACGGGCAATCCGAACGAGTACGTCGGATATATTCCGGCGCAGGGACCCGGCACCGACATTTCCTACTACATGGAAGCCCACGCCATCAATGGCAAGGGAGACACGACTGAAGTCTACTCGTTTAGCGTCATTGACTATGCTGTTCTGCTGTCCCCGAGCATTTCCCTGGGATCGGGGGCGGTGGATGATACGGTGTGGCACGATTTGACCGTAACGAACGACGGTTTGTTCAACGATGCCTACAACTTGTCGCTGTTTGGCGCGGACTGGGCGACGACGCTGTGGGACGAGACGCAGTCGTCGCAGATTACGGCGACGCCGAACCTGACGCCGAACGCGACGTTCGATTTCAAGGCACGGGTGATCATTCCGGCCAGTTTCTTTGGCCAGATCGATACCGCCACGGTCACCGCGACCTCGCAGGCCGATCCGCTGGTGTCGCAGAGTTCGTCGTTGCGCACGACCTCGGCGGGCCAGCCGGTGGAACTGCCGTTTGTCGACAACTTCGTGACGACAACGGTTGACCCAAGCCTGTGGGTGCAGTGGACGAACGTGACGATCGACGGCGTCGGTATCGCCGAACCGTCGGAACCCAACAGCGTGCGCCTGAACGGCAACCCGACCGGCGCCGATACTCTGATGTCGCAAGCGATCAACCTGAATGTCGCCTCCGGCGTGAACATCGGCTATTACTTTGAGAAGAAGGGCGGCGGCGACAGCCCCGAATCGGGCGACGATCTGATCGTCGAGTACTACACCGATGCCGGCACCTGGGCGGAGTTGACACGCCATCTTGGTTCGAGCGTGGATATGACGGCGTACGCATATTTCTCGACCGGCGTGCCGAACGACGGCTATCATTCGGCGTTCCGCATCCGCTTCCGCACGGTGGCGACGGCGGGCGCGTTGGATGACTGGTTCGTCGACAACATCAATATCGACTTTGGTCCGGCGATCGCGGTCAACCCGGGCAGCT
>CAZNWJ010000014.1:0-83074 GCA_964576925.1 uncultured Ignavibacteria bacterium
CAAACCGTATCTTAACTTTCAGCACTCCGAGTCCACTTTGGTTTGACGACGTACAAGCTGACCCTCTTTATTCGATAATGGCCGATTCCGGGCTCAGTGGAGCGAGTTCGCTGCCGCTTCGAAATGGCATTTGCATCTCCGGCGACACCCTTTGGTGGTCGAACGGCCCGGGTATCTACTGTGCTGTTGCCAAACCTGGGACACTTGTAGATGTCGCCGGTCGAGAGTCGAGTTAACCTGCAAGAGATGAGACGTTTCGGTGTGAGTCCTAAGAACACAGATTTTATCTTAGGCTCGTTGAGTGATCCATCATTGACGGGAGGAAAGAATTGAAGAGGTTCAAGCTTCTAGTGAGGTGTCCCTAACGCTTCTTCACAGCGCTCAACTTTGCCGAGGATCACGTCAGCATCTTTGGTCCAGCGAAGAAGCGTCGAGTAATTGTAGTAGTTGCGGATGCAGTCGTCAATCGCCGTGACCAGTTGCTTGCCACTTGTAAATGTTCCCCGGCGCAGGCGCTTCTGGGTGAGCTGGGCAAACCAACTTTCGACCAGATTGAGCCACGAGCTTCCAGTCGGCGTTCAATGCAAGTGAAATCAGAGATGAGCGATTAACCACTGTTTCACCTAAGCGATTTTGTGCTCACATCAAAAGTCGACAACTAAGTGCAACGTCAATTCCGTTGGAGTTTCGCGGTACAGCTTGTTCAGAAAGCAAATGAAGTCTTCACTACGATGGCGTGGCCGCCAAGCGCCAATAACTGTCTCGTCGATCAATCGCAGAGCGGTGATCTGTATCATTGTCCCATGCCAAACGTAGTCATGGCTCTAATGCGCCGGGATCCTCGGTCGTAATGGGAGAACCGTCTGCGGCGTCTTGCCTAGCTTCGCCAGAACCCGAAGTGCATATTTCTTTCCCCGTCTTAGAAACGACGTACATGCAACATTGATCATGCCGCGAAACATAGCACTCAGGTCCGAATGCAAAAATCTCTCTGGGAAATCACACTAGTCCGCCATGGATTTATTACTCGTCAGTGTCGCGTACTGTCAGCATCATTTCTCTTCCCAGTTGACAGAATGCTTGGCATGATCTATTTGTACGTACGGTACAGGAACTCGATGAAGATGCGCATCTTTCGGATTAGGAACCTCTGCATAGCGGTCCCATTGTCATTGGGCAGTTTGTTGTTGTGGGCGAACCTCGAAGTACGAGGTAACCTGAATGCATCAACGGCGATTGATCGAGTAATCATAGAAAAGGCTGAGAGAAAGTTGTACTTAATCGACAACGGAATCACAGTAAAATCATATTCAATTGCGCTTGGTCGCAATCCTGATGGGCCCAAGGAGAGGCAGGGTGATATGAAAACGCCAGAGGGGATCTACACAGTCGAAGGGAGAAATGACAAGAGCAGTTATCACCTCGCGCTACACCTCTCCTATCCCAACAGCTCAGACAGAAAAAAGGGCCGGACCGGAGGCGATATCATGATTCACGGCCTGCCAAATGGGCGAGGCTGGATCGGAAAGCTTCATAGGTTTGTGGATTGGACCAAGGGTTGCATCGCTGTCACCGATGCTGAGATCGAAGAGATCTGGCGGGTTGTTCCAGACGGTGTGACGGTCGAGATACTCCCTTAGACTGGCGGCGGGCGGATTGGGCGTCTCCGGCATCGGGGAAGAGGTAGAAACTTCCAATTCCAGATGACATACTCATTGATGACATTGGCCTAGCTGAATCAGAAGGAACGGGATTTTATAAGCGGAGAGAGCAAAGAGAGTACATAATGGCCCGATATTCAAGAGGCAGAAAGACATTAATAAAATGGGCGGTAGTACTATTCCTAGTTATAGGGTTCACATGGGTGTTTAGAGAATTCCTGTTCCAGCGCTTCTTCTGTTACAAGATGACTCGGGTTCGCGATCTTAATGCGGGATTCAACCGGCAAGAACCAGTTACTAGTTTGATAAAGAACGAGGGCGATGGAATGGAAAACAGCGCTGACGTAACTGGGATGATCGGATACGTTCTCGAGTTCACTGATAAGCACCTAGCTTTTTCAACTAGAGACACAAAGATAGAACCAGACGACTTATTGAAACACTCGAAGGCAAATTGTGTGGGATACGCGGCATTCTTCAAGGCCGTTATGGATGTTATCATCGAAAGCAAAGGAATCAAGAGTGTAGAAGTGTACCATGTGGTCGGCAAAGTCCATTTTTTTGGCGTTGATCTTCACAGTTTCACACGGAGCCCAGTTCTCAGAGATCATGACTACGTTATCGTTGTGGACCTCGGCGAAAGGAAGACCTATTTTGTTGACCCTTCTCTGCATGATTTTGCCAGTATCAGATTCGTCCGGGGGGACCGCCAAGATAACTGGCCGAACAATTCGCTTCTTCCGACGACCGAACGGCTCAGATAAGTTTCCTAATACACGGACATGAATCAACGCTGGAGTCCCATTTCGTAATGATCAGGCTTCCATCGTGACTGTTCGCGGCCTCGTCCAAGTGATCTTCGTTACAAAGGTCAACGCTGAGACGCTGGCTGCACCCTTTTCCAAGACTAGTCAGAATCATTCTCGTTCGATCAAAGCCTCGTCAAGACGTCGCTGTTGTTAAACAGGTAGCTTCTCATCGTCAGCTTCCTGATCATTAAGCGGTTCGTATTTGAAGAAGTCCAAGACCTTGCTCTTGGCGGCGTAGAATTCGCCATTCACCATCAGCCCGTGCAGGCGTTTGCGAGGATCGGGATGGTTGATGAACCGATCAATCGTCTTCGGGGCTTTGCGGAAGATTCGGCAGATATCCCTCCGACTCCAGAAGACCTCCTGCATCAATTGCTCTGGTGTCTTGTGCGGCGGTCGAGGCATATCAGATTCTCTTTCCGCATAAAACGATCACCACCGCTGCACCAAGGTGGTGTCGCCGTGCACCAGTCAGAGCATACGATCTCGATATGGACGTCTGAGGAGACAACTCACGTTCCGCCAAGGAGATGTGACAAGATCGAATCCGAGTTTTTCCGTTTGGCTGCACCATGCCTCACCCCCCTACTATCGCGCCTCTCGGGCGCGATTTCTGTATTCCCGAACTCGGGAGCGATAGAATCTCATAATCGGCCCACCCACCCACGGCGGTATGGCGCCGAACATGTACTTGAACATGCTGATAAGGATGTAGATCGCAACCAGGAACGGCAGAAACAGCACGAGATTCTTCGTGACGGTGACAAACACCAAAATTGGGATCGCGACTTTGATGGCGAAACGGATCCATCCGCGGCCGCGAAACAGTCCGAAAACGAGATTCACGATCCTACCGCCGCGCGCCGGCTGTGTCAGGTGCGCACTGCCACATTCACCGCAGTAGACAGCGGCAGCTGGATTCAAATGCCCACTCCGGCAAATTCTGACGCCCCAGGTTGAACCGCAGTAGCGACAATGATCCGGCCACTGCTCGTTGATGCGACGACAATTAGGACAGTACCGCATCGGAAGTCCTTCTCTCCGTCAGTTCGACCGATGGATGCAACGAAATCAAACCTTTGTCGCCCGGTTTGCGCCACACTTCCTTCGATAACAAGTCAGCGTCAAGATCACCGAGCGAGGCGACATTGTCGGGATTGGCGTCACCGTGTCCTTTGAAAGAGCCTCTCTCGGTTTCGATAATTGCGAGAAACACCGCGGTTTGACTGTTCGACTGATCAGGCATTTGAACCAGGGTTGTCTCGATCTTCTTGAGACCCTGATCATGTGCCAGACTCAGCAGTCCCGCGTACGTGACGACATCCTCCGTGGCGATGATCCGACCCTGGCGGTCTTTGATCTCGATGGTCTTGACAAGATTTCCGATTCCGGTCATTGCTGACCTCCATGATTGAAGTTACTGGTTGTGCAAAGAGCAATATGACTCAGTGCGTTTTCGGGGTCAGCCTATCACAAACTCGGAAACTGGCAATTGCCACCGACGGCAACTTCAAGGTGCTTGAAATACCCGGGCCATCTGTTAGGGTAGTCTGATATGCAAAATGAGCCCATCACAATCTTGGGGGAGACAAACTACCGTAAGCAGCGCCGGCGGTTCGGCATCAAAGCTGCCGACAGAAGCCGACATCTTTATCTGATCGGCCAGACCGGAACAGGCAAGTCTACCCTGCTCTTGAATATGATTGCTCAGGATCTGGAACGAGGGTCAGGGATAGCGGTCATAGATCCCCACGGCGATCTGGTCGAACGAGTGCTCGACCTAGTGCCGCCCGATCGCATCAACGATGTCGTCTACTTCAATCCGGCGGATCAGGAATACCCGATTGGTTTCAATGTGCTCGACAAGACGAATGGAAATCTGACACACCTAATTGCATCTGGCCTGATTGAGGTTTTGAAGAAAATCTGGAATGACTCGTGGGGACCACGGCTCGAATACGTTCTTCGCAATGCAATTCTAGCGCTACTGCAGGCACCGGAATCGACCCTGCTGGGAATTTCGCGGCTCCTAATCGATCCAGTATATCGTGCGGACGTGCTTAGACACGTTCACGACCCCGTAGTGAGACATTTCTGGGAGATAGAATACGAGCTCTACCCAAAAGTCTTCCGCGCCGAAACCATTTCTCCGATTCAGAACAAGGTCGGGCAGTTTCTTACGGTGGCAATGATGAGAAACATTCTCGGGCAGACAAAAACGCGCTTTGATCTTCGCGACATGATGGACTCCGGCAAAATCCTGCTGGTGAATCTGGCCAAGGGGAGACTTGGAGAGGATAACTCATCCTTGCTGGGATCTCTGCTGGTAACCAAGCTGGCACAGGCCGCGATGAGCCGCGCCGACGCTCCGCCAGGCAACCGTCCCCCGTTTCCCGTCTATATTGATGAATTTCAGAACTTTGCATCCGAGAGCTTCGGCAGCATTCTCTCGGAGATGCGCAAATACGGCCTGCAGCTGATCCTATCACATCAGTACTTGGCGCAGATGCCGGAATCGCTGCGCTCTGCCGTCTTCGGCAATGTCGGTACGATCGTCAGCTTCCGCATCGGGGGAGAAGACGCCAGCTATTTGGAACAGGAATTTAGCCCGCTTTTCTCGGCTCAGCATTTTATCGAGCTGCCTACCTATGACATTTATCTGAAGCTGTCGATTGACGGCAGGACCTCCGAGCCCTTCAGCGCCACGACGCTTCCACCCACGACCAGGTCGCACGGCGGTGCTCCCAAGGTGATCGCACAATCACGCGAACGCTACAGTACGCCTCGGTCGGTAGTGGAAGAGAAGATTCTGCGCTGGAAGCAGAGCGAACTGCTCCACACGCAATAGTCTCAGACACAACCGCATTTCAGAAGTTCCCTACAACAAACAAACCACAAACCGGACTGACAGGCAGTCCGGCAAAACACCAACATTGGAGGCACAAGTGCTCAACAAAACCAACCTGTACGAGGCTCATAGCCAATGGGCCACTCGTCCGCCCGATCAGCGGTTCCCCGATCTCGAAGCTCTTTACAACTTCACCAACACCCGCCGAAAAGCATCTTCCGAAGAAAGATTGCCAGTGCGAGAGTTGCGAGTCACCGTTACCGAGGATGACGGACTGGCAATCAATGGTTCCATCCCACGATCAAGTCTCACTCACTGGTCGTTTGGTCAACTCTGCTCTCGCACCAGCTCTCCAGCCGGTTATCTGAGAACTCTGCCGACAATTCTGGCCAAGGAATGCCTGCAGCACAGCATTCAACGCGTTTCGGGTGAATGCAAGCTGCTAAGCGAAGTCATGGGAAGCAACGGCTGTCGTTCTCTGGCGGCCGTTACCGGGCCTGACTACGGGCGCATCTGGGACGCCGACGTTGTGGAGAGTCTAATGTGCGCCGTCGCCGGAACGGGGTGGCACGTACCAGCAGGAAGACCTGTTTTCGGGTCCGACTATAACGGTTTGTATGCATCGGATCGGGATATGTTCGCTTTCCTGGTCAACGACGAGAAGCCGATCGAGGTCGGCAATGCGAAACTCGGCAGAGGTTTCTTTCTCTGGAATTCCGAGACCGGCGCCGCCACCTTCGGACTGACAACGTTTCTCTACAACTATGTCTGCAGTAATCACATTGTCTGGGATGCCGAGGAAGTTGAGGAAATGAGAATCGTTCATCGCAAATGGGCACCAGAGCGATTCGGCGAGCTAGCCTTGCCGATGCTCAACCGTTTCGTAGAGAGTCGGGGCAACACTGATCGGATTGTTGACACGGTAGCGCAGGCCATGAAAACCCGTATCGGTGAGACTCTCGAAGAAGTCCAGAAGTGGTTCAAACCGAGGCCATTTACCCAGCGCGAAGTGGCGCAGGCTTGGGCAGTCGGTAATGAAGAGGGCGAGAATATGACCACCTTGTGGGGCATGTTGCAAGGCTTGACCGGAAGCGCCCGAAAATATGCCTATGCTAACAGCAGGGTTGACCTAGAAGGTCGGGCCGGACAACTCCTTAAACTTGCGCAAAACTGAATTCTTTGAGCCAATCTTTCAACGAGGGTTGGCTCTTTTTCTTGGGCAGGGATTTCAACCGTAGTCGATGTCTATAGGCTTATAGCAAACAGACTGTCGGCAGAAGACGCCTTCGTGTCCGATTTTCACTGACGGCTAATCCTCGAAACAGGGTTAGTTTGCTAAAGATTTCACTTGACTTGCTCTATCATTATGCGAACTTGGAATAAGCGTATTCTAAAGGCAGGAGAAAACGCTTGTGATTGCCTCGGAATCACGAGAGGGCGAACTAAGATCAAAGCGCATTTGTGAAACTCTTCGCATAGACCTGCAATTGATCTGTCAAAGAAGAACTGACAGAATACTCATACACAACTTTCAGAGCCACATCACCTCAAACCCTTTCCGACCCTATAGGAGGGAGGCAACCATGTCATTGTTAACGGCTACTCGAATGAGTGGGTTGAAATGGCGCTCGAAGATTTTGATTGCGTGTCTCTTTCTGGCTGCGACGACAGCCTCAGCTCAGATCATCTATCAGGAAAACTTCGACGCCTATGCGGTGAACACATCGCCGCCAGGATGGACCATCTTGTTTTCTGGCTATGGATCACAGTATCAGGTGGTGGGCGTGACGAATAATCCGCCGTCACCACCTAACTCATACAAACTTGAAGGAGCGTGCAACTTTGCCTCAACATCTTATCATATGTTGGCTGTCTTCCCCAATAAGGTGCGCTTGGAATTGAGGGTCAAGGTAGACAATCCTCTGTCAACTTGCCTTCCCTATCAAGATGCAATCATGGGGTTCTTTAACTACCCAAATCATCCCACAACGATGTATGGTGTTGGCTTCGCTGCCGGTATGATCAACGGCGCAATGCCATTCACATACGATACTTGGTACGATATTAGAGTGGAGTTGGACAAAACAGCCAAGACTTATTCGGCATGGGCTAACGGTCAGCCAATATTCACGAATCAATCGTATTCCGGCTCCGACCCAAACTCTGTTTTCCTAACCGCTCACAACAAAGGCCATACGCGTGTATGGTACGATGATATCCAAGTTACCGAGCTTACCAGCCCTCCACAAGATCAGGTTGGACCCAAAGTCACATCAGCCCAAGTGACAACACTACTTACTAACTTCCTTACCTCCGGCGGGTTCTGGCTTAACGTCAAAGCTACAGACTCTGAGACGGGGAATTCAAACGTAACAGATCTCGAATATATCTTTGGAACGAATCAGGGACAGGGAAGCCCTGCCTATAGATCATTTAACCCGAAGCTCCCGAGCGTGGAGCAGTTGGTGCTTATCACAGGGATGCCCTTAGATGCCACAAGCGTCACGCTGAGAGCAAAAGATGAGGCTGGAAATTGGGGGCTACCAGTAGTGCTGGAAGTTTCCCTCTTGAGATCAGGCTTTGATCCCTCTGTTAATGGATTCCGCTTCACGAATCCTCCAGGGCAGTGCACGAAGTACACGTTCTTTGGACAAACAATAGGGGGATTCGACTGCTGTACGGGCACGGCAATGACGGCCGTTGACTACTTCCTAAGTGGCAAGTCGGCTGACGTCCAACTCTCTGAAGTCCTCAGTACCATCCAAAAGAACCACGAAAGCGGAATACTAAAGTGGCTGAAGCAGGCGTTTGAGATCATTTTCGGAGATCCAAATCCTCAAGTTGAATACAGTTGGATCAGACAGCAAATCACGAATACACCTAAGAAGCCTGCCTTGATCTGGCTGATGGGAGGTTCGCAGGGAAAGGTCTCGCATGTAATCGTTGCAGCTGCACTCTTTGAGTTGAGCAGTCAAGAATTGGGCAACCAGCGTGTGATCGCAGTTTACGACCCTAACCAGGCGAACTTCACCAAAACCATGAGTATTCCTGAGACGGGTTCCTTCGTGTTCGAACCATACGATTACACAAGGATGAAATACTTGCCATACGAGACGCACTTTCTAGGTTTTGTTGCAAAGTGTCCGGTCGACATCAGTGTCTCTGACCCTATGGGAAGGAATGTCGATTCAGTGTCATCCGAGATACCCGACGCTTCTTACATTCGCCTGTACGCTAATAATCCACCGGACACTGCAATAGCGATTTGCATTAATGAAGGAATCGCCGGCGGTAGGTACGCTATTCGAGTGATGCCGACGGACGAAGCTTCAAGTGAATCGCTTTTCTCCTTATTCGTCCACAGCAATGATTCTGTATTCTCGCTGGCCGAAGGGATGCATGTAGGGGATATACCGGCTTCCGGATTCAGTTTCTTTCCGGGTCCTTGGGCATCATTGTCGGGAAATGTCCACGATGGCCTTTCGCATGAGTTAATTGGAGTGACAATGGATGTATACGATGAATTGGGCGTTCTCTACCGGTCACTTCAGTCCGACGAAGCTGGGCACTTTGGTATCGATAGCATCCCCAACGGCAACTATACGATCTCTGTCGTGACTCCGCTTGGATATCAGGCTGACCAAGAGACGAAGGAATTGACAGTCAATCATGTGCCAGTTACCGTTAACTTCATTCTGACACCAACGAATATTACGCCAAACCCACGTACCCGTGCTTACTGGGCCAATCAACTGCAAAAAGCGATTCAGAACAGGCCACAGGATTTCACAGTTGCCAGATTTGCGCAGTTCACCGGCTTGATCAATAGCCACTTCAACCAGAACCCGCTCAACCCTGTCGATTTCTATTTGGTGCCGCAGCCGGCGAGTCGTCAGGACAGTCTGAATGTCCTAAAACAGCTGCTCAATCTTGCTCAAAGTAGTGTGGATGATCCATTCCTGAAACGACTAGGCAAAGGCGATCTAATGGCACTGATGTTGAATGTCGTCTCTGGCAAAATACATCAGATGCAGTCGATTTCTCACGACGGCATTTCAGTCAGCCAAGCCATTACTTACTGCGACATGCTTCTGAACGATGAAATTGAACCGCCGAATGATGGTGGCCCCGGCTGCGGTCAGCAGTTCTTCCGATATTTGCGTGCCGACTTCATCCTGACACTGATCAATCTGGGGCTGTCAGTGCCCAACGGGATGATTCCTGCTGACGTGATTGAGATTGCCTATAAGCAGCGGAACGAAGCCCAGCTCCCCTCCTCATTCGCGCTTCAGCAGAACGTGCCCAATCCGTTTAATCCGTCAACCGAGATCAGCTTCAGCTTGCCAAAGGCGTGTGAAGTTAGTCTTGAGGTTTTCAACGTCATGGGCCAAAAGGTCGCAGGGTTAGTAAACGAATTCAAAGCGGCGGGAAATCACACGGTCAAGTGGAACGGGACCGATGACGTGGGTCAGACGGTTGCCAGCGGCGTCTACTTGTATCGACTCAAAGCCGGTGATTTTGTTGAAACCAAAAAGATGATCTTGATGAAGTAGCTAATTACCTTGTCCAAGAACAGGCCGAACCGTCAAGGATCGGCCTGTTTTCTGGGGTGGCGCACCCTCCCGCTTCGTGAAGGTAACCCGCTAAAATGGCAATCTCTCTACCGCAGCCCGATGAATCTCCGGCGATAGGTGCGCATACATCATCGTCGTCGAGATATCCGAATGACCCAGAAGCTCCTTGATGACGGGAATAGGAACGCCTTTCATGGCCAGGTGCGAAGCAAACGTGTGCCTCAGGTCATGCAGCGTTCCGTTCATACCCAGTTCCCGGACAAGTGCCGCGAAACGCTTGTAGAGGCGATTTTCGCCCACAAATGGCCGGAAAACGTGCTCGTCTTCAGTCCTGTTTTTCATGAGTCGGGAGAAGATTCGTTTTAGTTCAGCCGTCATCGGGATCGTTCTTGGCCGTTTGCCTTTGGGAGAGTACTCTCCATAAGGCCATACCCGAACACTGCCGCCCTTCAGATCAACATCGCGGCAGCGCAAGTGAAATAGCTCTGCACGTCTCATGCCGGTTGAAACCAGTATCTGAATTCCGGTCTTGAGTGGCTCATCAGCCACGCCAAGCAGTCTGCTGATTTCTTCGTTGGAGTAAAAATGAAATGTCTTGACGATCTTGGGGACAGAGACATTGGCGATAGGATTCTTGTCAATGAGGTCCCATTCGACGGCCTTGTTCAACACAGTCTTCAGCAGAGTAATATAATTTTTGACGGTTTTGGGTTTCTTCTCAGCGAGTTCCTCAGCTCTAAAGGAATCGACAAGACTAGGTGTGATGCTGGCCAGATGCCGGATGCCGTTCCGAAGAAAGAATTCATTCCATGCCTGCAAACGGGCCAGATCCGGATGTCGATCGACGCTGCTCGTGCCGGTAAAGAAAGCTTCGTAGCGCTGGAAGAATTCGCTGACTGAGGACCGCCGGCCTGTGAGCCTCTTGGCTCCAAGCTCACCTTTGAAAATCTTGACCTTGAGATCCTCTAACTTTACCAGCGCAAGTCTCTTGTCGTGCGTACCGGTCGAGACTCGAAATCTTCTCCCGCTGACGCTATAGTTGATCCACCAGATGCCTTTCCGCTGATACAGAGTCGACATGGCAGGAATGTAATCGAAAACAGCGGCGTTTGCAACAACAGTGTGACAAAAATGTGACGGTCGTCGTCGTAAGTTATTGCACGATATACGGGGTTATTCTTGGTACCAAGACTACAAAAGACCCTTGTTTTTCAAGGGTTTTCGTTGATTTTCAAGGGGTTAATGTTATGTGTAAATTAATGGAGGTGGGGGGAATCGAACCCCCGTCCGAAGTGAACGTCAAGTAGCCATCTACGCGCGTGTCCTTTGCTTTTATTCTCGCCGATTAGATCGCCGCAAGGCTAAAGCTACCAATCGGCCAGCTCGGCTGTTTAGTTCGCCCGTATGCCGCCAAGCGGAGCATCCAGACTAGCCATCATTCGCTGGCGCCTCACGCGAGCCTAATGGCGGGCTACGCGATCGACGGCTGCACTAGTTCACTTAGGCAGCAAGAGCGTAAGTGTTGCCACTTATTGGTTTGCATCGGTTTAACGAGTGCGATGCGAACTCGGCGCGCCGGCTAATCCCCGCTTACCCCGTCGAAACCAGGTCACCCCCAGAAGATTAGCAGCTTTCTATTATATATATCGGCTCGGCTGCTGTCAAGTTCCGCAAATCCGTCAAGAATGCCTGGGCGGGCTGCCAGAGTGATTTCAAGCACACGGCGCTGGACCGCCGCCGAAGATGTAGTTGATCAAGTAAACGGCATCCGAAATCGTCACGATGCCGTTGCCGTCGGCATCCCCTGCTTCGAGCGGAACGGGTGCCGGACCGCCGCCAAAGATGTAGGTTATGAGGAAAACCGCGTCAGAGATCGTTATAAGCGAGTTCCCGTCGGCATCACCACACGTATAAGCCGGACTCGTTACAGTAATCTGGGCATCGAAGATGTCGGACTTTTGCGGGTCACTGCTGTCGATGCAACGAACGGTGAAGTAGTAAGTGCCAGATAGATTCGGCGCACCGGTGAGAGTGCCAATCGATCCGCCGTTGAAGTCGAGCCCAAACGGAATGTCGCCTCCCCAGAGTTGCCAATTGAGCGGCGCGACCCCGCCGACTGCCGTAAACTGGTAGAAGTAAGGCTGATTGCGTGTCGCATCCGGAATCTCATAGGCTTGAACGTGCAGCAAGCCGTCGCAGGCATCGCCGACACCGTCGCTGTTCTCATCGTACTGGTCAATGTTAGCGACCGACGGGCAGTTGTCGCAAGGATCGCCGAGGCCATCGGAATCCCCGTCGGTTTGCCCGGTGTTAGCAATGTCTGGACAGTTGTCGGTCGGGCAACTCGAAGCCGGCAATCCCGGATTGGCATAACCATCTCCATCGGTATCGGTGCAAGGATCGCAGGTGTCGCCCACACCGTCGTCATCGAGGTCTGACTGATCGTTGTTGGCTACCTCGGGGCAATTGTCGCAATCGTCGCCGAATTGATCTTGATCAAGGTTGGACTGCAAAGGATTGTTAAGCGACGGACAATTGTCTGCGGCATTGTCTACAAGGTCGCCGTCGAGATCACTGTCGCAGACATCGCCGATACCATCATTGTCGAAGTCCTCCTGACAGGGATTAAACTCGTTCGGGCAGTTATCAGCCGCGATGCCCCAGCTGTCAAGATCGGTATCAGTTGACAAGCCACCCGACGGCAATTGTGCGTTCACGCTCTCGCATTCGATCCAGCTGGCGAGGCGATTTCGAAGCCAGCATTGCATGCGCGCGCCCTGCTGCGGAGTGAAGCCGACCTGACAACTTGAAGGCGCATAACTCATGATATTTTCAATCGGTGTTATCCCCCAAGGTACGGCCGAACAGGGATCGACACCGCCCGGTTGATTGCAGGTGAAGTTCTGAGGAGTCGGTTTCGTGTCTGAACAAAGATCGCCGCGGCGGTCTCCTTCGAAGCCGTCCGCGGTTTCATAGCAGTCGCTGCAGGGCGTCGCCCACCACTCATCCCCGGAGACGCCCGAATGCGTGTGAAGAAGTCCAAAAACGTGAGCGATTTCGTGCGCAAGGATCTTGCCTGTCGCGTGGAAGAAATTGTCGTCGGTGATAACGCCACCGGTCGGCCCCTGCACATTAGGCAGCCAGGGATTGACGCCAAAACCGCCTTCCGGCTGAGTCTGTGTCACGTACACATTGAGAAATGAATCGGGTGCAACATTGTATTGTGCTTTCATGAGATCAGCTTCCGACGCAAAGAGGCTGTCCAAGAAACGGAACTGTGTTGAGTTTACGTAACGCCACTTGTAAACGAAGCGGATTCGATGAGGCGCGAAGTTCTGTTCGAGGTGCGCCATCTGGGCGGCAACGGTTGCGGGCGACTCAGCAGGGTTAGATCCGTCATCCTCCGCCAAAACATGAAGATACAGCCTCACGATTATCCAGGGAGAGGCGGCCGATTGCAGGTAGCTGTCACGAAGTACCGGGTCATCGCAAATCCCCAGTTGAGGACATGCGCGTCCAGCAGTCCTGAAGAGCGAATCCATGTAGGCGTGATAAGCAGGATTGTCTTGGGCAGCACAGATGGCTGGCTGCTGATGGTCGCTCTCGTGCAGCTCGTTTGCCATCACAGTAACCACGATGGTGATCACCGCAATCACCGTGAACAGAACTCCTATCGATAACTTCATAGACACCTCCAAAAGTCGTCAATCATTTGCCCCGAGACTAGAATCCGCATGTAGGACGCAGACGGCGGAGTCGCGAAGGACGCTTTGGCGTGAATAGCTCAGAATTGTTCGGGGAAGGCCAGTTCAGCACTGAAGTCAGACTGCCAAGACAAGTGGGCCGCTGGACTATCAGTCAGAAAGAACGGAAGACGTTTTAGACGTACAGCAGTCGTTCGCCGTCGCCGGAGCGGAGCTTGAGCATCAAGGTCAGATAGTCGCGCAGGTGGCGAGTTAGAAGATAGCTCTCGCGGACATAGGCATGTGCGTTCGCACCCATCGATCTTAGGCGCTCACGATCATGGAGCAGGAAGCGAATGCGATGCGCGGCACCCTCGGGAGAATTGACGAGGAACCCGGTGTGGAAATTGATGACCTGGAGACGAATGCCACCAGTGTCGCCGCCGATCACTGGTTTGCCTTTCCACATACCCTCGGTCACAGTCAGGCCGAATCCTTCGCGCGTTGATTTCTGGATAACGACATCTGCGAGCCGTTGCAGCGCATTAATGGTGCGGTTGGCATCCGCCGGGAGCAGCAGGACGTGTATATCGGGATCTCCCTCGGCGGCGGCCAGCACTTCATCAAGCACAGCCTTCCCTTCCGGATCATCGCTTGCACCGCCGCCTGCGAGCACGAGCTGCACCGGCAAGACGCGTTTGACGAGCTGGTAGGCTTGGATTACACCGAGCGGATCTTTGAAGCGGTCGAAACGCGAAATCTGCACCAGCAGGGGTCGGCTGCCATCCAGATTAAACTGGGATCTAACGCTCTCGAGTTCGGCGGCGGGCAGCTCGCAATTCTTTTCGCTGAGCGGATCAATACTGGGGGCAACGATGACTTGCGGGTGCGGTAGCGGCTGGGCAAAGTCCGGCATGGAAAAGATACTGGCGTCGTAACCTGTTACAAATGGTCTGAGTCCGCGCCAGACCTGGCGGAAAGGCCGGCTGATATCGATATGGGCACGCCATACCCACTTGCCGCGACGACCGGGGCACATGGATAGAAGCGCGGCCGGCTGCGGATCATGAATGATGACGAGATCGGCGCTTTCGAGCGAAGCGCGCAGGCGCTCGCAATTCTGGCGATTGGTGTCAATGTAGTGATCCCAGTCGCGGCGACTAAGATTCACCGGTTGACCCTGGAGCCCGTTGTGAAACGCCTTGGTGATCTCGTAGAAACGCGGGTTTCCTTCGATAACTTCCCAGGACACCTCAAGTCCCAATTCCTGCATCAGCGGTGTCAGCCAGTCAAGAATCTCTGCGACCCCCCCGCCTTGGCGAGTGGAGTTGACGTGCACCAGGCGGGCGCCGGCAAGACGTTCGCCGAGCCGTCGCAACTGGCGGATAGTAGAGGTGCCGACAATGCCCTCGTAGGCGGAAAGGGAGCGCTTCATCGCTTGCCCCCCAGACAACTGAAGACAACGACTAACTCGGAGCGAATCTCCTCGAGGTTGCTGAATGAGATGTCCACACGCTTGAGAACCTCGATCGTGTCGCGATGCTCATCTCCACCGTTTCGCAGCCAGGCGCTAAAGTCGTCGATTTCAAACGGGGGGCGGCGCCGTGCTTCGATGAAGTGGAAGTACAGGCTTCCGGCGGTCATCCTGCGCACGGCTGCGGCCAACTCTGGAGGTTTATGAATACGCTCACCTGTATCGAAGACCACGGTTGTCGCCTGCATGAAATAGAATTCGGCACCAACGCGTGCCATCGGTACCCAGGGCTGCAATTCGCCGAGTCGGTCCTCGACGATTTCAAGAAGGTGCAAGCGTAGAGATTCAATCGACGGGAATTCGTAAGGATTGATAATGGCGAGGCGCTCCGCGAGGACGCGATCCTGCAGCCCGCTCTTGGCCCAAAGAGCAAAGTCGTTGCGATAATCAGGATAGTCAAACGTCGGCCTGAGCCAGGTCTCGCAGAAATGGTGATAGATGACGTCTTCACTACAAGCGGCCAAACGATCGCGGAATTCACGCAAGTTGATGGCCGGTGGCAACCCACTCATTTGCGTGAGCAAGGTGCAGTCCATAATCGAGAATGGAGTCATGCGCCGATGTTCTTCCCCATCTAGTTAAAAGCCAACTGGTGTCGTGCACGCACAACTTCCAGGAGTTCGTGCGGATTCGCGACGCCGGTGGCGCCGGCAACCTCAATCCGTCCACCGACAGTTACAGCCGTACCTCCGCGGCTAACCAACCACTGCATCGCATCGGCGTCGTTTTCGTCATCTCCCGCGTAGAAGACTTCTTCCGGGAGGGCGCCGTCGCCAAGAGTTTTCAGCATGGCCATAAGGCCCTCTCTTTTCTTAATCGACTCATGGAGGCGAATCTCCAGTGCAAAAGGCCCTTCAAAGTAAGCCATGCGACGATTGAGGCAGAAGGCTTGAACCAGCCGCCGCAGGAGCGGCTGCTCAATCGCCGGCACAGTCCGGTAATGAATAGTTATCGTTGCACCTTTGTCTTCCAAATCGATGTCATGCGGACGCAATAACTCGGTGAGGAGCGGCAGAACGACGCGCCGCCGAGCTTGAATTCCCTCAGCGACACCAGGATTAAGGGATACGACGTCTCCTTCCGGGGTCCGCCAGTACAGGCCGCATGAGCCTCCAAGATATAGACCGGCAACTTCAGCGCGGCGCTGCAGGTCTTCCAGAGTGCGGCTGGAAAGTATCGCCACCAGATGGTGTGGATTGTCGGCTAAAGCTTCGAGGAGCGCACGTGCTCCCGGCACCATAACGGCGTCGTTGCGATTCTCTACCAGTTGCGAGAGCGTTCCATCAAAATCAAAGACCCAAATTCTCTTCACAGGTGTTCGCCCCGACTACCCGCCTGGATCTTGATGCGGCGCAGCTCTTCAAATACCCGGATACCCCAATCGTAGACGTTTCCGGTGCGCACGAGTCGGCGCAGGCGCGTCATTTTCTCTCGTCTCTCGGAGCTGTCCAGAGAGAGCGCATGGTGCATGGCGTCGACCATCTCGTCCGGATCAAAAGGATTGACCTGAATGGCGTCCGCCAGTTCGCGCGCCGCGCCGGTATATCTCGAGAGGAGGAGGACACCGCTGCAGTCATTGCGCGCAGCGATAAATTCCTTGGCCACAAGGTTCATCCCGTCGTGGAGTGAAGTCACCATCAAGACGTCGGCGATGAGATAAGCGGCGAGGACAGTGATGTAGTCGTGGTGGCCACGCATCAGTCGGATGGGTTGCCAGGTGTCGGTCTGATGTCGCAAATTGATGGCGTCGACCAGTTCTTCGAGATCCTGATTAAGGTGACGGTAGGATTCGACCTGAGTGCGACTTGGCGCCGCCAGCTGCAGAAGCGTCACCTTCCCCACATACTCAGGGTGTTCGGTAAACAAACGGTCGATCGCCGTCAGGCGCTCGAGAATTCCCTTGGTATAATCGAGGCGGTCGACGCCCACCAGGAAGCGCTGATCGCCGGGCTGATCGAGTCCGCTCAAAATCTCCACCATCCGCGCACCAACTTCCGGGCTCTGAGCATCGCTGGAAATCTGGTCGAAATCGACGCTGATCGGGAAGGGCCGGACATAGGTTGGCGCGCCGCCGCGAAAGACACGAAGATGCTCGCGATCAACCCGGGCTTCAATGCGATTATCCACCGTATCGAAGAAATTATTGCAGTGATACTGGATATGAAAGCCGAGCAGATCATTGCCGAGCAACCCGTCCAGCAGTTCTTCGCCCCACGGCAAGATACGGAAGGCTTCCGGATTCGGCCAGGGGATATGCCAAAACTGGATGATCGTCAAATCGGGACGCCGTTCCCGCAGCATGCGCGAGAGTAATCCCAGATGGTAGTCCTGGATAAAGACGATGGCGTTGTCGTCGCCTGCTTCTTCGACAACCGCAGCACAGAATTTCTCGTTGACGCGACGGTAGGTCTGCCATTGTGAGCGCGAGAAATGCGGCCGCGAGTACACGATATGGCATAAGGGCCAGAGCGCGCCGTTGGCCACGCCATAGTAGTAACCTTGCTCTTCCTGGCGCGTCAGCCAGACACGTCGAAGGGAATAGCGGCCGTGTGCAGTCTCCACGCGACAGCGACCATAATCATCGACGCAGCGGCGGTCGGCATTTCCGGTGCCGTGGGCAATCCAGCTTCCGCTAACAGCGCGAACGATTGGTTCGATACCGGTGACCATACCGCTGGCAGGGCGGACCTCGCGGATCCGCCCGCCATCGTACTCGTGAATCACCGGTTCACGATTGGAAACAACGATCAGCTTGTTACCGCGCGAGACATCGCGGACGACCTCCGCCAGATCGGCAGCGGTTAGCAGGTTTGCAGCGGCGGATTCGGCAGGAGGTGACGGGAATGCACCCGGGAGTCCGCTGGTCGTACTGGCAGCCGAATTGTCGTCAATACGTTGCATCCTTAACCTCCTTGTCGAGCGTTTACTTCGATCGCGGCCATACGCGCTTCTCCGCGGAGATACATGGTCTGAGTCGGATAGGCGAATTCGATTCCCTCGTCATCGAAGCGCTCGCAGAGAGCGAGATTTATGGCCTGCTGGATATCCATGAAGCGATTGTAGTCGCTGTTGAGCACGAAGTACACGATCTCGAAATTGAGACTGAAGTCGCCGAAACCGGCGAAATGGGCGCGATCAAAGCGTGTCTCCGGGATTTCTTCTATGATGTCCCGGATGAAACCGGGGATGCGGCGTAATTTCTCGGGACCGGTTTCATAGGTAACGCCGATCTGAAAAAGGATGCGGCGTTCCTGCATGCGTTTGAAATTGCGAACGCGGCTGGAAACGAGATCGTTGTTGGAAAAGACCAGTTGTTCGCCGTCCAGCGAGCGAACACGTGTCGTGCGAATACCGATTTTTTCGACCGTACCGCGCTGGTCGCCGACGACCAGGAAGTCACCGATTTCGAATGGACGATCGAGGATGATTGCAGCATAGCAAAAGAGGTCGCCAAGAATGTTTTGAACGGCGAGGGCGATGGCGATACCGCCGATTCCGAGGCCGGCGATCAGGGCGCTCAGATCGAGACCGGCGTTTTCGAGCAGGAGCACGAGGATGAGCGACCAGAGCATCCAGCGACCAACGAAGAAGACCGCGCGCTGGGCGGGCGAACTGCCGGTGCTTCCCGCATCGGCGAGCGCCACGCTCCGCGTTACGACCAGCCTGATCACGGCCTCACCCCACAGCCCCGCTTGGATGAACAGCGCGCCGATGATCACCAGTCGCAACGGCTGTACAAGCGCTTCGGGAATCGGTGGAGCCCGCAACCCCAGGGCCAGAGCCGTGAGAAATACGAGAAGCGGACTTATACGCTGAATCAAGCGCAGCGCGAAATCATCAAGAAGAGTCTCGGACTTGAGGGCAAGACCGGTGAGCCGCCGCAGCACAATCCGCCGCACAAGCATGACGACGAAGGTGACGAGAACCGCAACACACAGGATGCCCAGATAATCAATGACGGGAACGTCGCCCAGTCGGAACTGTAGAAATTCCACTACCGTTGCCCCTTCCTCTACGCCCCCGATTAATGCTATCCGGCCATCTCCTGGAGTCGACCGGCGTCCATTACGCCAAAAGTCCTTCTATAAGGTATATGCAGTGAGTTCCCGGTTTGTTTGCCGTTGTTAACCACAATCTACCAAACCGTCGATCTTCACGAAAGAGAACCGGGAGCGATGATGCGGCGGGCCTTAGGGCTCCTGAGGAACGGCTTCTTTGTTAGCGGCCTGCGGAGTCTTGAACCACTCCAGGAAGGCGATGGTCCAGAGATTGCTGTTCCAGGCGCCCAGGTAGCCATAGACGGGAACGGAGATCAGCAGGCTGAAGCCGTACTTGATTAATTGGGAAAAGACGTTGTCGCCTGCCAGTGCCGTCAAGATGCTTTGCGGAATGAGCACCATGAATGTCAGCGGTAAAATGATGGCAATTGTAATCAGAACAGCGACAACCGCCAGGCCGATTGATGGCCACAGGCGAGTTTTGAAGAGCGCATAGCCGCGTTGCACAGCATCCAGCACCTGCAAATTGTCGAGGACGAGATTGCGGTAAGCATAGCAGCTGATTGCATAGATCGCGAGAACGGCAGCTATCAGTACCGGCACAAAGAACAGCCCGACTACAAGAGCGAGCAACGGATGCACAACCGCAGCGATAATCAGCGGCAAGAGCAGCATAATGACTACAGCGAGAGTAATCGCGAACCACACCAGCGTTAAGAGAAGATAACGGAGAAAGAAATCGGAGCCCTGGCGAAAAGACTCCCCCGCCAGCACCGCGCCGCCGCGGTGTCCGGTGGTCGCCGCCAGTATCAGGGCCGGGTTAATCAGGATCGACGCAACAAACATGATCAGCGCCATCAGACCGCCGACGAGCACCAGAGCCAAGACTTCGTCCCACGGAAACTCCTGGCCTGGAGTGTAGTTGACTTGATAGAAACTCTCTCCGAGCAATTGCGGAGACAGCAGGAAGCCCACGAGCCACATCCAGCGATATCGCCAGGTGAGAGCGAACGAGGCGCGAAGGATCTCACTGAAGTTCATTGCCTATCAATCTCGCGCGCGGGGAGTCAATAGGCAAGCGCAATTCTCTCGTCAGCAGGCTATCGCTGGAGTCTATTTCTTGCGCACGAATCGCGAGATCGCGACAGACAATTCCTGATGGATGTTCTTGATTTTGGCGTCTTTGACTTCCCAAAGCGAGCGGTGCATCGCTTGGCGGATCGCGAAGAGCATCGCCTCGCCGGCTGCGCCCTGGGCAGCAAGATTTTGGATCGCAGACTTGGCGCGCGAGGGTCCGGAGTTAGGATTGTTCCAGAGGGTGATGAGCGAATTGAGGACACCGGCAACTTCGAAGGCTGTTGGCGCTGTCGTCGCGGCGATATAGCCTCGTTTCAACGTGATGTCTGAGTATTTTGGCATTTGCGTTTCTTCCTTTCTTCACAGACAACTGTCGAACCGGGGACAGCGACGTTCAGATATTGCCCTCAAACTCGCATTTAGTCTCACAACCTATTTAACGATATAGCCTTATGGAGCAACAGCGCAAGGCGCACAAGAAATTATCTTGACAGATTTCAACATGGAGCTATTATGGTGCAACAATCAGCCGATGTAAATCGTTAGTTGTGAACATTGGTTGTACCGAAATGTGATTCTCAGGAGACGGTATCTTAATGATTATGTGTTCCAGAACCAGACTCGCCAATGTCAAGGGCGTAGTGTGCCCGCGACAGTACCGGGTTCCGTCTCGAGATTTCCCTGATTTAGAATGATAGAACAAACACGGAAAGTTTCGAGCCGGACCCTCCAAAGTCCGGCTCTTTTTTTTGCGCAGGTGGCCGGACGAGTAGCGCAAACGCAAAGATGAAAAGAGAATAATCAAATGGATTCAGTTTTTTACGAACAGGAACAGGAAAGCGGCATCAGCAGCAAGGAAGCGTTTCGGGGCTTGCTTCCCCTGCTGCGGCCGCATCGGCGCCGACTGCTGCTCAATCTTGGGCTGCTGGTGATTGCCACCGTACTGTCGCTGGTAGGGCCGATTATCATCCAGAAGGCGATCGATATTGCCTCATCCGGCGGTCAGGCAGCGATCAGCCAGAGTCTTCCGGAAACTGCAACAACGAGCGCCGACGCGGCAGCCATCAAGGAGACGATCGTCCGCTGGTCACTGCTCTACATCGGCGTGCTGCTGGTATTCCTGGTGACGAGCTACATCCAGCGCGTCCACCTTGAAATAATCGGCCAGGATATCATAACCGGTTTGAAGCAGAGATGTTTTGACCATGTCCTCGGCTTGTCCGTGTCATTCTACGACCGCAATCCGGTGGGACGGCTCTTATCGCGGGTGGAATCGGACGGCGAATCGTTGCGGCAGCTGTTTGCCAATATCGTCGTGATGATCATCGGCGATGTCTTGATGATCGGCGGCACCCTGGTAGTAATGTTCTACTACAATTGGAAGCTGACGCTGATCATTGTCACGCTGGCGCCGATTGTCGCTGCGCTGATCTGGCTCTACCAGAGATTCACGACGCCGCGCTTTCTCGAAGTACGGAAGCGGATGGCCGACGTGACGGCGACAATGACCGAATTCCTGCAAGGTATGAGCGTCGTGCAGGTTTTTAACCGGCAGGCCTGGGTAACGGAAAGGATGCGCACGGTGAATCGCGCGAAGTATCGCGTCGAAGCGCAGGCGCATCTCGGCAATACGGCGTTCGGCAATGCACTGGTGTTCCTCGAGAAAGTTGCGATCGCGATGATCACGTTTTTCGGGGCGATGCTGGTGCTGTCGGCCTCGGGCGCGGGAGCCGCCGCGAGCGGCATGTCGGCCGGCGTGATCGTCGCGTTCATCTTGTACATCCGGCGGTTTTTCGATCCGATCCATAGATCGGCGGAAGAACTGCACGTGATTCAGAGAGCGATCGCCGGCGCGCGGCGGATATTCGCGCTGTTGAACAACAACGAGCGCATTGCCCAGACAGACTCGCCGCGGCGATGGGAGTCGTTCAGCGACGTCATTCGCTTCGAGAATGTCGGGCTCTCGTATACGAAGGACGAGAAGTTTGCCGTCCGCGAGATCTCGTTTGAGATCCGGCGCGGCGAAAAGGTTGCGCTGGTAGGTGTTACCGGCGGCGGCAAGAGCACGCTGGCAAATCTGCTGCTGCGGTACTACGATCCGACGGAGGGCCGGATCACGGTTGACGGCATCGACATTCGCGATTTACGGCTGGACGATCTGCGCGCCAAGTTCGGTCTGGTGTTGCAGGATATCTTCCTCTTCCCCGGCAATGTGCGAGAAAACATTACGCTGGAGAAGACGGGAGTCTCTGATGAATCGCTGCGGGCAGCCGCGCAGCTGGTGTCGGCTGATCGATTCATCGAGAGAATGGAGAAGGGATACGACACCCAGATTTCGGAGCGCGGCGGCAACCTGAGTCGCGGCGAGCGGCAATTGCTATCATTTGCGCGCGCGCTGGTGTTCAATCCCCAGATCTTGTTGCTGGACGAGGCGACCAGTTCTGTTGACCCCGACACCGAGAAGCGGATTCAGCTGGCGCTCAAGCGACTGCTGACGGGACGGACGTCGCTGATCATCGCGCATCGACTGTCGACGATTCTCGACGCCGACAAGATCCTGGTGCTGCGCGAAGGCCGCATTATCGAAAGCGGCACGCATCGCGAACTCCTGGCCGCGGGCGGTTACTACCGGAAGCTATACCGCCTGCAGTTCCAGGAAGTGGAGAAAGTGAAGGTAGAGGATGTGGAACAAATTCAAGTGGCTGATTAGCGGCTACCGCAATCATAAGCTGGCGCTGGCCTGGCTGTTGATCGGCACACCAATGATATGCGCGTTCTATGTCACGGAACCGCTGGTGCTGAAGTACATCTTTGATATCCTGGTTGAGGGACACGGGACATTGCCGGGATACCTGCAACCGTTGGCGAGAATAGCGGAGAATGTCGGATTGTCGCCGATCGCAGGCGCGGCGGCTATCCAGGTATTCTACGCGATCGTGATCTTCGCGGTTTATGCCTCGGTCCAGGGGACGCGCGCCTGGATGAATACGCGGCTGGAATGGGAATTTCGCCAGCGCGTCTTCGACTCGACCACCGAGAAGGGCCCGAACTTCTTCAACACGTATCGCACGGGTGACCTGGTCACACGGATGACCGACGACGTGGCGGAGAAGCTTTCATGGTTTGCCTGTTCGGGGATCTTTCGATTCTACGAGGCGCTGCTGGTGGTGTGCTTCGCCGTCTACCAGATGGTGAATCTCAATGCCGAGTTGACGCTGTACACAGTGACGCCGCTGCCGATCCTGGTGGTCATATTCATGCTGACCTCCAGCGCTTTGGATCGTCGCTTTGACCGACTGCAAAGCCGGATCTCCGACTTGAACAGCGTCATGGAGGCGTGTTTCTCGGGGATCAGAGTCGTCAAGGCTTACAGCCGCGAGGAGATGTGGCACCGGCGATTTGCCAAGACAATGGCCGAGCGGCGCGCGGCAGAAATCGGTGTGGTGCGCGCCTGGGCGGGGATCGAGTCGCTCTACATGTACATCTGGCAGGTCGGGCTCGCCCTGGTACTCCTGGTGGGCGGCGCGATGACGGTCGACGCCAAAATCACCGTTGGTGATTTCGTTGCCTTCTCGACCTACATCATGTTTCTCGTCTATCCGATGTTCGACATCGGGCAGTTCGTCGTAAAAAGCCGCCAGTCCGCGGTAAGCATCGGCCGCCTGATGGAAGTGCAGAATTTCGCACCGATGGTGATCAATCACAATGAGGCGGTGCCGTCCCTGGGATTCGAGCGTGTTCGCTTCGACCGCGTTTCCTTTTCGTTTGGAACAAACGGACACAGCGCGGTGAAGGGCGTAAGCTTTGAGGTGCGCAAGGGCCAGACGGTAGCGCTGGTTGGCCGCGTCGGTTCGGGCAAGAGCACGATCTTGCAGTTGTTGATGCGGGTAGTCGACCCGAGCGAAGGCCAGATATTCGTAGATGACCGACCGTTGCGGACAATCGCGCTGGACGATTTCCGCAATATCGTCGGGTACGTCCCGCAAGAGCCGATATTGTTCTCCGATACCATCGAGGGCAATATCCGGTTCGGCGAGAACCGCGTAGCGGCGGAGCGGATTCAGGAAGTAGTCAGTCTCGCGCAGCTTGAAGAGCAGATGCAGCGATTCCCCAATGGATTGCAGACACGCATTGGCACGCGCGGGTTGACGATCTCGGGCGGTGAGAAGCAACGCGTGGCGATTGCGCGGGCATTGGCGCGCAATCCGAAGATTTTGATTCTCGACGATTGCACTTCAGCGCTGGATGCGCGCACAGAGGAGCGGCTGTGGGCGGCGCTGCACGAAGTCATGCCCGACATGACCTGTTTTGTCGTTACGCACCGCACCAAGACGCTGCGCAAAGCAGACGTGATCTTGCTGCTGGACGATGGCGCGGTAGTCGACTTAGGCACGCACGAGGAACTAATCGAGCGCTCGCCGGCGTATCGAGAACTGTACTCGCGCAGTGAGTTGGAGGAGGCCGTAACGCAGTGAGGCAGGCGGGCGGAAACTGATCGGTTTCGGCCCGCTGCGCCGGGAATGTCAAAGGTGGTAAAGCATCAAATAGACAGCGATACCGCTCACCGAAACGAACATCCAGACGGGCCAGAGCCAGCGCACAATGCGCCGGTGCTTCTGGAATCGGCCCCTGAATGCATGCCGCACGGCGACGACAATGAAGGGCGTCATTAATGCCGCCAGTAACACATGTGGAATCAGGATGGCGAAGTATACTGGTCGGGTCCAATCGTGGTGCGGATACGGGACTGATCCGACGGCGTAGTGATAGACCAGATAGGAAGTCAGGAACAGTGCCGAGGTGGCCAGCGCTGCAAGCATAAAGCGTTTATGAGTCGCTTCCCTGCCCCGCTTGATGTTCACATAGCCGAGGAGAAGCCACAAGGCGCTGATCGCGTTAAGGATGGCATTTACTGTAGAAAGAAAACTCAGGTCCATTACAACTCCCGGACCAGTTGACGCACGTGCTGTCGAAGCAACTGGAGTTCAGCTTCGTCGTCGTAACTATAGTAGCCGCGGATCTGGCCGAACTGATCAACTAGTACCAGGCGGGCCGGATGACCCGCCGGAAGTTCGGAAGCGTCGAGAAGGAATCCCTTTTCAATAAGATTCTGAATCTCCAGGATTGGACCGCGCGCGAAACTCCACCGGTGATCGTCGACTCCGACCGAATCGGCATAGCGCCGCAGAATCTCCGGAGTGTCAAACTCGGGATCGACGGAGATCGAGAGAAACCGGACTTTGTCGGACGGACGGTACAATTCGTAGAGCTCGCCGATTATGTTCGTCATGCGCGGGCAGATGCCCGGGCAACGCGTGAACATGAAATTGACGATGTGAATTCGACCGTTAAGCGAGTCGCGGGTAACGGCACTATTGTCGCGCTCCGTAAGTGCAAAGTGCGGCAGCACAGCGATCACGGAAATCTCCGAACGCGAGCTCTCCGCCCAATTGATGACGATGGCTGCAATAACCGCCAGCAGAGCGATTACTGGGGCGCTCCAAAGGATTGACTTGGGGACGGAGTTAGTCGGCATCGGGATCCACCTTCATTTCCGGACCACGGAGGTATACAGGACCAGTATGGCGCCAACAAAGAGCGACGCTGCCCACACGTGGAACAACTGCAGCAGCGGCGGCAACGCAACGGCGATCAGGCCGGTGCCAAGCGACATCTGCACGGCAATAAGGATGATCAACCACCAAAGTGTATAGCGTACCAGCGGTTCCGGTTGCTTGACCGCACCGTAGATACGATAGCCAATGCCCAGAGTCAGGACGGCGAGCGTTACGCCCAGCAAGACATGGACGAACTTGATGCCGCCGATCATGGCCAGGAGTTCGTGATCCGAAGCCAGCGGCCGACTCTCGATCAGCAATTCGATTTCACCCCTGATGCCGGCGCCGATCATGATCTGGAGAATCGTCAAGATCCACAGGGCGATAATCCAGCGCCCGAGAGTCTCGGGATAGCTTCGCCTGAACTCCTTGGAGCCTTCTTCATGGAAATAAGCCTGTTGAGTTACGTACGTCAGGAGACTGACAATGAGCAGAGCAATGACAAGATGAGTGGAGACCAGCAGTGGATTGAGTTCGGAGAGAACAACCTGGCCTCCCTGCCAGCCCTGGAAGGCGACGAGTACAGCCGCTAATAGCGACGGCCAGAGGATGCGCGGCTTCTTGCGGTATTGCACAATTGCCACGACGGCAGTAGCCGCAATCATCAAGCCAAGGAGCATGCCCGCCAGTCGATTGATGTATTCGATCCAGGCGAGGGCGAAGTTGAAATGTGTTGCGTCAATTTCGGGAGGAATCTGGCTGACATTGAGGGGCGGAAACCAGCCGCCAAAACAACGCGGCCAATCAGGACATCCCAGGCCCGCGCCGGAAACGCGCACCAATCCGCCGGCAAAAATCACGATATACGTGCCGAGCGTCGACCAGAATGCTAGACGGCGAAAAACTGTCATAGGGCAATGGTCAATTTAACCATCGTGGAAGGATTTATCTACTTGAATTTGACCAAGTCCCGGCCATCCTGCCGGCTGCAGGACTAATGTCCCCCCGGCACCTGAGCCGGATTCGTTGCCTTTGCCGAGTCGAGCGCATTCACCGCAGCTGTTGAATCGACCACTCTTGTTGAATCAACGATTGCCGTCGCGCCGTGACCACCGCCGGGAGTCATGGTCATGGCATTGTACATCTCGGCACGCGGATTGATCGGCATTGCGACTTCAGGGCTGATATCGCCGCGACGCATAGTGTCGAACATCGTCAAGACGATGAAAACGGTCAGCAAGAGCAGACAGGCCGAGAATACAACGAAGAACAGCTTGTTGTCATACCAAAGGTGCATGAAGAAGAAGGCAACCAAAAGCGCCTTAATCGAGGCGATCGACAAGGCGATCACGAGATTGAAAGCCCCGAAATCATGTAGGGCGACTTCGACTGTAATGAAGGTCAGGATCAATAGGGCTGAGCCGACGGCAAGGTAGACCTTCAACGGCAAAATATGATGGTGTGACTTATGTTCAGCGCTCATTGGTTTATCCTATCAAGTACAGCAAAGGGAAAAGGAAAATCCAAATCAAGTCGACCAAGTGCCAGTACAGACCGGTCATTTCCAGCGGCGTGTAGTACTGGTCAGAGATGCGACCTTTGACGGTTTTAACCATCATCCAGGCGATCAGCCCCATGCCCACGAGGACGTGGAATCCGTGGAGACCGGTCATCGAAAAGTAGATGCTGAAAAAGACGTGGGGATTGGCGCCTTCGAGGCCCGTGAATGTGTAGTACTTACCAGGAAGCTGGCCCAGATGGAATTTGTGACTATACTCGAAGTACTTGATCACCAGGAAGGTCGTTGCAAAGGCAAAGGTTGCGATCAGGAACCACAAGGTCTGCTTCTTATTGTTCAGTTGCATCGAGCGAATCGCCAGGGCCATGGTGACTGAACTGGTGATCAGGACGACGGTATTAATCGCACCCAGTGTGATGTTCAGTTGTTTGTGGGCTTCCCAGAACATCTCGGGATACCACGAACGAAAGATGGCATAGGCACAGAACAATCCACCGAAGAGCAGGATTTCCGTGAGCAAGAACAGCCAGGTGCCAAGCTTGGCGGCCTCGGCCTGTTGCGCCGGCTCATGGAAATGATGCTGCAGGTGAGCGGGGTGATCGTGGCTCGTCGCGTGTGTCGACATCAGGCGCTACCTCGTGCTCGCCGCAACGACCTTATCGTAGTCGTACGGTCCGTGTTGCGGAACGATATCCTTATCAAAGTTCTCGGTCGGCGGCGGAGAAGTGGTT
Source organism: uncultured Ignavibacteria bacterium (assembly GCA_964576925.1). Classification (GTDB taxonomy): domain Bacteria; phylum Zixibacteria; class MSB-5A5; order CAIYYT01; family CAIYYT01; genus JADJGC01. The sequence continues at coordinate 27,993 of CAZNWJ010000014.1, forward strand.
TCCCACTCCAGAGTAAGAGCACCCCACGGATTATTGCCGGCCGGCTTGCCCTTGAAAATCGAATGGATCAGATAGAAAGCCATGACCACGAAACCCGCGCCGATGACAAAAGCCCCGACCGACGAAAAACCGTGCAGGGGCTGATATTGCTCGACGTAGGTGAAATAGCGGCGCGGCATGCCCTGAGAACCAAGGATGAACTGCGAGAAGAAAGTCATATTGAAGCCGATGAAGATCAGTGCACAACCGAGCGCCGCAAGTTTTTCGTTATACAACCGCCCCCAGATCTTCGGCCACCAGTAGTGGAGTCCGGCGAGGAACGCCATGACCGTGCCGCCCATCATGACATAATGGAAGTGAGCGACGACGAAGTAGGTGTCGTGCAGGTGGACATCGACCGAGAGGGCACCGAGCATGATGCCGGTTACGCCACCGATCGTGAAAAGGAACAGGAAACTCAAAGTATACAGCATCGGGGCTTCGAGAGAAATCTGGCCCTTGTACATGGTCGCGAGCCAGTTGAAGACCTTGATGCCCGACGGAATGCCAACCAGGAAGGTGAGAAACGAAAAGATCACGGCGGCGAGTTCCGATTGTCCCGAAGTAAACATGTGATGGCCCCAGACGAGGAAGCTCACAAGGGCGATACCAAGACTTGAGAATGCGATGAGCTTATAACCGAAGATTTTCTTATGGGAGAATGTCGAGATTGTCTCGGAGATGATCGCCATTCCCGGCAAGATCATGATATAGACGGCCGGGTGCGAATAGAACCAGAAGAAGTGCTGGTAGAGCACCGGGTCGCCGCCGAGCGCGGGATCAAAAATGCCGACGCCGAGCGTGCGTTCGAGAATCAGGAGAACGAGCGTAATGGCGAGAACCGGAGTCGCCAAGACCTGCAGGATCGAGGTGGCATAGATTCCCCAGCAAAACAGCGGCATGTTGAACCAGGTCATCCCCGGCGCCCGCAGTTTGTGGATTGTCACCATGAAGTTGAGGCCGGTGAAAATCGAAGAGAAACCGAGAATGAACACCCCGAATGTCATCGAGATTACGGCAGTATTAGTTGATGTCGAGTACGGCGTGTAGAAAGTCCAGCCGGTATCGACAGCATTGGTTATCGTCGAGTACAGAACAAACAGCGAGCCGAAGACGTAGATGTACCAACTGGCTAGGTTGATGCGCGGGAAAGCGACATCCTTCGTTCCGAGCATCAGCGGCAAGACGAAGTTGCCGAGGGCAGCCGGGATTGAGGGGATGATAAACAGAAAGATCATGATCGCGCCGTGAAGCGTGAACATCTTGTTGTAGGTGTCGTGCGTCATGATGTCGGCCGCCGGCTTGATCAATTCCCAGCGGATCAGGAGCGCAAAGATCCCACCGACGAGGAAGAAAGTCATGATCGCGAACAGGTACATCAAACCAATGCGCTTGTGGTCGCGCGTGAGCAACCATGACTTCAAACCCTTCGGGTGATTTAAGAAATTTTTCTGCGGAATCGCCATTTCACTCATTCACGCTTCTCGCTTACTTCAGTGTCTTGATGTACTCGACGATGGCGTCGATTTGTTTGTCTTTGAGCAGGCCCTGATAAGTCGGCATCACGGGCTGAAAGCCTTTGACGACCTTGGCCTTGGGTTCGAGAATCGATTCGCGGATATAGTTTTCATCCACCTGAACCGAAGTACCGCCTTCAAGTTCCACAGTGTGGGCAAAAACCCCCTTGAAGGTCGGCCCCGTTCCCGCCTTGCCGTCAACGCTGTGACAGGTGATGCAGGCTTTTTGCGAGAAGAGCCGCGCGCCGTAGTCAGCAAGCGATTCTCCCTTGCCCGGTCCGGCCTGGGTCTCCTGCCACTCGGCATAAACCTGATCGGTGACGACGCGCACCTTGCCGATCATTTCCGAGTGCTTGGTGCCGCAATACTCGGTGCAGAACAGGTTAAAGCTGCCGGTATCCAGCGCTTCGAACCACGCGATGGTGTAGCGATTCGGCAACACATCCATCTTGATACGGAAATCGGGGACATAGAAACTGTGAATAACATCCTTCGAGGACATCAGCAGCTTCACCGGCTTTCCCGCCGGCACGAGCAACTCATTGACGCTGGAGGCGCCATCCGGATAATCGAACGACCAGAACCACTTCTGGCCGGTGACTTTCACTTCCATGGCATTAGCAGGTGTTACGTGGAGCCGGATGAAGCCTTTAAAGCCCCAGGCAAAAATGATAAACACGACTATGGTCGGGATCAGAGTCCAGGTGATTTCGAGTGCTGTGTTGTGCGATATGCCGGACGTCGTCGTGTGCGCTCCGCGCCGACGATAGCGAATCACGAACAACACCATAGCGGCCGTGACGAGCGCCAGCAGGATCGCCGAGGAATAGTAAATGAAATTGAACAGCGCGTCGATATCGCCCGCGACGGTTGATTGCGGCGGGGGTAAAAACAGGCTTCCCGAATTATCCATGTCTATGGCTGCGCCAGCTCCGTTGTTACAGGATTCACTTATGCGGCCGCGCGGACGGTTCGCAAACGCCGTTCACGCGCCCAGAGTATGCTCAAGAAAGCGGTCAGGATGATCAGAGTCACCAAGCCACCGAGTTTCATGATATTCCCTGCCAAAACGACGTAGCCCTTGGCATGTGGGTCGTAGTGATAGCAGTAGAGGATCAAGCGATCCAGCGTTGAACCGATTTTGCCGTCAGCGGCTTCGATCAGCGCCAATTTCAAATCACGGGACTTGAATTCGAGACCGTAAAGGTAGCGCGAGATGACACCGGCTTCCGTGAGGACGAAAGCGCCCGCTGGATGGGCGTACTCCTTGGTCTCTTCATCGTAGTAGTACTTGAATCCGATGGCTTCGGCGAGCGCGCGCGACTGCGTTGAATCGCCGACGAAGAAGCGCCATCCCGAATTCTGACCCTTCTCACCCAATGCCTGCATGTAACGCGAGCGTTTACCTTCCGCGAGTTCGGCCGTTTCATTGGGATTAATGCTCACAGTCAGAATCATGAAGTCTTCTTCGAGATTCAACTCCTGCGCGCGGACTGCGTCGCTCAGGCCGTTCAACACGACTGTGCACAACATTGGGCAGTTGTAGTAGGCCAGAGTCACGATGACCGGTTTGCCCTGATGAAAGTAGTCTTCCAACTTCACCTCTTCGCCGGCGTCATTTGTAAAGGCCAGATTCAGCGGGATGGTGTCGCCCAGATGTTCGACAATATCCATCTGGCGCAGTTCCGGCACGTCTTCGCGCACCAATTGCGCGGAAAGTTGGGTCTGCAAACTCAATAATAGCGCTGCGCCAAGAGCGAGTGTGATGTTCCAGGTTCGTGCTGTCATCGGGCCGTGGTCGTTGAGCGTTGGGTTGCGTAGGCTTCTTCTGCCATAACCTGCATGGCACGTTCGATCGGAATGCGGTAAATGCCCTTTTGGGGATCAAGCAATTTGTACCCGCCGAGTACTTCGGCTTCGCGCGCGCGAAGTTCGCGGAGCATCGTGTTCTCTGGAACCAGTTGATATTCCTGGATAGCCTGCTCTTTCGTCGCGACAAAAATCTCGTCCACAAAGGCGACGGAGAGAACGATGCCGATCACGATAACAGCCGTCACGATCAACGCCCAGGGGATATTGACATCGCGCCGTTCGTAGCCGGTGCTCGCATCTGATGTGTTATGTGATTTTGGCGTCTGGCTCATTCACTTGCCTTATTGATTCACGAACTTCATCGATGCTTCCAGTCGCGGATCTCCCACCGGCAACAAAGGTCGAGATGCAAACCGCTTCCAGAAGTACCAAACAAATACGCCGCCGATGCCCATCATAGTGGCCAAATCCATCCAAGAAAAGTGGGCGCCATGATGTGAAAAATTCGGGAATACTAACCAATAAAGATCGACATAATGCATTATCAACATCCACAAGCACACGAAGATCAACCACGGACCGCTGCGTTTGGCGGCGCGTGTGATTAAGAACAGAAACGGCAGGCAGAAGTGCCCGAAGACGATTACGAGCGAAACAGCCTTCCAGGAACCAACCCAGCGGTGCTGATACCAGATCGTTTCTTCCGGGATATTGGCATACCAGATCAGGAAATATTGGGAGAAGCCCATGTATGCCCAGAAGACGATGAAAGCGAAAGTCAACTTGGCAAGATCATGATAGTGCTCAGGGGTAATCTCCTTCTTGAGGACACCCTTCCGTCCCATCCATACGACAAGGATGAGAGTAAATGCCATGACCGCCATCGTGCTGCCGGCGAAGTAGTACGCTCCAAAGATTGTCGAATACCAATGGGCATCCAGCGACATCAGCCAATCCCAAGCGGCAAAGGTGGTCGTCAAGGCGAAGAGTATGATGCCGGGAGCGCTGACCTTGCGGAAGCTCGCGGTGAGCTCGGCGCTGTGGCCCTGATCCTGGCGGATTGAAAGAGCATAGAGCTTAAACGCGAGAAATGTCCAGATCGCGAAGTAGGCGACTGTGCGAACAAGGAAGAAACCGGTATTCAGGAAGGCGGACTTCTGTGACAACAGATGGTCGGCAGCAACGACGGTCGCGTCAGTCCACTTGTACAAACCGCCGAGACCGAGCGCGATCGGGATGAAAAAGATGAACATCACCGGCAGTGTATACATGATATTTTCGACCAATCGGCGCAGCACTATACTCCACTGGGCATTGACCAAGTGGTGCAACATCGTGAAGAACAGCCCGCCAAGTCCCAGGCTGACCCAAAAGGTGAAAGCGGTCAGGTACGAGTGCAGGAACTGCTTCGAATCGACGAAGTATCCGGCGATACTGCCGGCAATTCCCAGCACGCCGATGGCGAGCATAATCGTTCCGAGCTTACCGGGGTCCGTTAGTTTGTATGTCTGTGCATCAAGTCGCATCGTGATCTTTCGTTTCCGGACTACTGAACTTGTCCACGCAGCTCAACCGGAATATCGTTAATCGTCGCGTTCTGACTCCGCTGCAGCGCGCGGAAGTAAGCCACGATCGCCCAGCGGTCAGGCACGGGAATCTGATGGCGATAGGTCGGCATGTTGCGTATTCCGTTGCTGATTACATCGTAGATGTGTCCGTCGGGGGCGGCGACCAGACGCGGGTCGTGGAAGCTCGGCGGCGGCAACAAACCGCGCTGTACGACGATTCCCTTGCCGTCCCCGGTCTTGCCGTGACACGGCGAGCAATAGATGTTATAGCGTTCCTGCCCGCGTTGCAGCAATTGCAGTGTGATTTCTACCGGCATCCTGGCAATCAGGCTGTCGCGCTCATCGCGGCCGCGATAATAGGCGTTGTCCTCATTCAATTCGCCGCGCGCGACGGTGCCCGCGACCGGCTGCCGCATTGACATTCCGTCGGCGAAGAACTTGCTCTCGGACTGTGGCAGGTATTTTTCCTGACGGTCCATATTGGGATTGAGATGGATTGGGGGATCATCCGATGGCCGACCGCGTACGCAGCCAAGTTGAGCGAGCGCCAGAAGCACAAGCCCGGTGATAGCGGCCAAGTTGCGAAGGCTTCTGCGACTCATTCGGAGGCCTCCACCACTTCGACGTTCTTGCCACCGATACGTTTCAAGAAATCCTGCGCGCTTTGCGGATCAAACTTGGGGTCAGTGGCATGCAAACTGACGATGAAGCCGTCATCGGAGAAACGCCGGAAGGCACCGGATTCAAAGAGCGGATGCCACAGTTGCGGCAATCGATTGAGCACAAACATGCCGAAGGTGGCTGTGATCGCCGAGGCCAAGACAGTGACGGCGAACACCACCGGCGTAAACGCCTGATAACTGAAATCTGGCTTGCCGGAAATGACCATCGGATAGCCGGAGGTCGTGACCCAATAGATGAAGTAGGTCATACCTCCGAATGCCAAGAGTGCCATGACGCCAACGATGTAGCCGAGCGGGGAGCGCTTTTCGCCCATCGCCCGGTCCATACCGTGAATCGGGAATGGCGAGTGGCAGTCAAAGTTCTTGTAGCCGGCATCGCGAACCTTCTCGGCAGCGTGTATCAAATCAGCCGGAGAATCAAACTGGGCGATTACGGCTGCCACCTTGCCGGATCTTGCCTGACTCAACTGGCACCTCCCAACGCCGGCCCCGGTTCAATGCCCGGATGCGGACGCGTTGACTTGCCACCTGTTTCCTTGGCAGATTCGTGGGTGGATTCATGAGCGTGGTGATGCGGATCGGCCTGCGGGAGCACGCCTTTGATTTCGGCCATCGAGATCATCGGCAGGAAGCGCAGGAAAAGCAGGAACAGCGTGAAGAAGAGCCCAAACGAACCAATCAGCATGGTGAAGTCCCAGATCGTCGGCCAGTACCAGCCCCAGGACGAAGGAAGAAAATCACGCGTCAGGGTCAAGAGAATCACGAAACGCTCAAACCACATGCCCACGTTGACGAGGATCGAAGCGATGAACATCCACACCAAGTTTGTCCGTGCCTTCTTCCACCAGAAGATCTGCGGGATGATGACGTTGCAGCTTACCATGATCCAATATGACCACCAGTAAGGGCCGAAAGCGCGATTCCAGAAGGCGAACTGCTCGTAAGCATTACCCGAGTACCAGGCGATGAACATTTCGCAACCGTAGGCATAGCCCACCATCATACCGGTCACCATCATGATCTTGTTCATCTTCTCGAGATGATTCATCGTGATGAAGTGTTCCAGCTTATAGATTTTCCGCGCGATCAGGGCGAGTGTCATCACCATCGCAAAGCCGGAGAAGATAGCGCCGGCGACAAAGTAGGGCGGGAAGATCGTGGTGTGCCAGCCGGGCAGGACCGAGGTGGCGAAGTCAGTTGACACGATCGAGTGCACCGATAGCACGAGCGGCGTTGAAATGCCGGCCAGGATCAGATACGCCAACTCATAGTGCTTCCACTGGCGATTGCCACCATGCCAGCCCAAAGAGAAGATGCCGTAGAAAATTTTGCGGAGGCGCGTCTTGGCGCGATCGCGCAAGGTTGCCAAATCAGGAATCAGGCCAACATACCAGAACAAGAGTGAACACGTAAAGTACGTTCCGACGGCAAACATATCCCAGAGCAGCGGGCTGCGGAAATTTGGCCACATCGCCATCTGATTCGGCAGAGGCATGACATAGTAGAGCAGCCATGCGCGGCCGACGTGAATCGAGGGAAACATCAGCGCGCAGATGACAGCGAAAATCGTCATCGCCTCGGCAAAGCGGTTAATGGAAGTACGCCAACGCTGGCGGAACAGAAAGAGGATGGCGGAGATCAGCGTGCCTGCGTGACCGATACCCACCCAGAAAACAAAGTTGACGATGTCGAACGCCCAGCCCACCGGCTGATTGTTGCCCCAGATACCAATGCCCTCAAAGAAAAGGTATCCAATCGCGCCGAAGAGGATCATCATGATCGAGAAAGCGGCGCCGAACAACAAGACCCAGCCCATCTTGGTACGATCTTCAACAATCGCACTTATATGCTGAGTTACCGTGCTAAACTTCTGGTTGCCGGTAATCAGTTCTTCATGATGCGTTTCAGTGTGCGCGCTCAATTCTCTTAATCCTCACTGCAACTAACCGTGATGACCGCCCGGATCCGGAGCATGGGAACTCATGTCTGGATGCGGGTTGCGGATCTTCGCCAGATAGGTCAAGCGCGGCTTTACGTTAAGCTCGGAGAGCATCGCGTAGTTTCGATTCTGTGCTTTGACCTTGTTGACCCGGCTCTCCGGGTCATTGATATTTCCAAAGACGATGGCTTCGCTGGGGCAGGCCTGCTGGCAGGCGCTGCGCACCTCGCCATCCTTGATCGTGCGATTCTCGAGCTTGGCTTTGATGCGACCCTCGCTGATGCGCTGGACACAGAAAGTGCATTTCTCCATGACGCCGCGGAAGCGCACGGTAACGTCCGGGTTCATTGCCATCCTGACGATCTCAGGTGTGTCCTTGGTAAAATTAAAGTAATTGAATCGGCGCACTTTGTATGGGCAGTTATTTGAGCAGTAGCGCGTTCCGATGCAGCGATTATAGACCATGACATTCAGCCCTTCCTTGTCATGAACCGTTGCCGCAACCGGACAAACCTGCTCGCAGGGAGCATTCTCGCAGTGCTGGCACATCACCGGTTGATGCACCATGGCGGCGTCCTCAAGAGCGCCGGAGAAATAACGGTCGATACGCAGCCAGTGCATTTCGCGACCCTTCGCAACCTGCCGTTTGCCGACAATCGGGATATTGTTCTCGCTTTGACAAGCCACTACGCAACTGCCGCAGCCGGTGCAAGAATTGAGATCGACGGCCATGCCCCATTGGTAACCTTCCGAGTAGTCGCGTTCTTTCCAGAGCGATTCGAGGGGCGGATGTTCGACCATCTCCTTCGCAAAGTTCGGGTGACGGCGATAATCATCCAGGCTGGCTTCGCGAATGAGGGGCCGACCTTCCATCGACCAATGATCCTGCGCCGAGACGAGTTCATATTCACGGCCAAGCTTTGTCAGGCTTACGCCTGTTAGCAGATGCATAGCGGCACTGACTCGCAGAGGATAAACATCAAATCCGGCGCCTTCGGCAACACGGCCGAATTTCTGCCGGCCATAACCGAGTTCGAGACCGATCGTATTGTCCGCCTGCCCCGGCAAAATCCACACCGGGATTTCGATTGATCGGCCATTGGCTGTCAGTTGGACGAGGTCGTTGCTGCTTAAGCCGTGTTGCTTGGCGGTCGCCGGGGAGACTGTCGCGCAGTTGTCCCAGGTGAGCTTGGTGATCGGATGGGGCATCTCCTGAAGCCAGCCGTTGTTGACGAAACGACCGTCATAGACTTGCGGCGACAATGCAAAGACGGCTTCGAGACCATCGCTGCCTGCCTTCAGGCCCATGACTGCCGCTGCAAGATTTGAGGGCGAAGTGGTCATGGAAGTTGCCGGCGTTGCGCTATTCGCGAGCAAGCCATCGTGCAGGACGCGTCGCCAACCGGTTTCAAATACTCCCGGCGTAAGCCCCTGCCAGGTCTGGCGCACAATCTCGTACCCGCGCTGATCTTCGCCGGTAACGAGCAGATTCAGCAATTCAATCGCGCTGTGGCCTCCGAAGAGCGGCTCGATCATCGGCTGGACGACCGACGCTGTGCCGTCAAAGGCGCGCGCGTCGCCCCATGATTCAAGATAATGCGCCATTGGAAGATGCCAGGTGGCAATCCGCGAGGTTTCATCGCGATAGAGCGACATGTGCACGCTATTCTCAGCCTTGCTGAGAGCAGACTTGAGATTGAGATCGGCAGGCGCATCGTGCACAGAATTGCCGCCGAGAATGAGGACGCTGGTTATCTGGCCACCATTCAGTTTCGTCACCAACGACTCAAGCTCCGACAGGTTGGGGAGTGCCGAGTCAACATATTCGCGGTAAATCACAGTCTGGTTATTGTTGCCAAGCGCTTCGTTGATAGCATAAACGAGGGCGTGAAGAGCCGAGGGTTGGCGCTTCCCGGCGCAGACGATGCTTGATCCGCGATGTTGCAGTAGATCCGCGGCGACCGCTTTGATCCAATTCTGGTCGAAACTGTGATTGGCGAAGCCGCTCAGCTGCGAAGCTATCGATAGCCCCAAACCCTGGCGATTCAATTCGAGTGCCAGCGCAGCTGTGAAAGCCGGGATCTTGCTGGGGGCCAAACGAAGACGATGATCGGCATGCGCGCCGGTCAGGGTGTAGACGCCTTCGACGGCATAGAGGCGACTCATCTCGTCCCGTTCCGAAGCGATATGGCGAGCGGCCGCGAATCTACGGGCGTCACGGATGCTTCCCGGTTCGGATTTCAGGAAATCGGAATCCAGTGCCAGCACAACTTGAGCTTTGTCAAACGCGCGGTCGACACGAAGCGGGCGACCGGCAATCAGTCGCATTCCCTCGATCTCATTCTCCACACTCACCGGCTCGTAGGTAGCCCAGATCGCCTGTGGATACTTGGCCTTGAATGCGCCCATCAGGCGCGCCAGCGTTGGCGAGGAGAAAGACTCGCTGATGATCGCGAGCCCGGAGCCCTGGTTGAGCGTGAATCTCTCCAATTGCGAACGCCAGAACTGAACAAAGTCAGCCCAGCTCTTCTCAGTACCTTTTTCGAGGATGCGCTGCGAGCGGTCGGGATCATACAAACCGAGCAGCGACGCTTGAATCCATGCATCAGACGCACCCAGGGTGGCCGGGTGGAGGTCGTTTCCCTCAATCTTGGTCGGACGGCCTTCATGATTCTCGACCAGGATGCCATAGGCTTCCAATCCTAGCGGCATTGTCGTTGCGTAATGTTGCGGTACGCCGGGGATGACGTTTTCCGGAGCCGTCACATACGGGAGAATCTTCTCGACCGGTTTCCGACAACCGGCCAGACCCGCAAAAGCGAGTGAAGCGCCCATCAAGCTCAAGAAGGTGCGGCGCGAAACCTGGTCACGCATTTCCGAGGCACCGGCAGGAAATTCCTGCTGGACGAATTCGCGGAACTCCGGCGTATCAGACAACTGGTTGAGACTACGCCAGTAGTTCTTGCCGTTTAGTTGACCTTTCAAATTCTCACCACTCATCGATGACAACCCGAACAATCCTCCGGAGGATCCAAGTGCTTCTCTTGCTTGATCCGCTGGGCCAGTTCAACCTGGTCAGCCGGGGTTTGATAGTTCATGTTGGTAATCTGGTCGACCGGCCGCAGGTAGGGGTCCGGATTGCGGTGGCAATCGAGACACCAAGACATACTAAGCGGCTCGGACTGAGTAACGACTTCCATCTGCGCGACATTTCCGTGGCAACTGATACATGCTACACCCGCATTCAGGTGCACGGCATGGTTGAAATAGGCGTATTGAGGCAACATATGGACGTTGACCCACGGCAGCGGCTGGCCCGTGGCCCAGCTTTCGCGAACCGGCAGCAGTTTCGGGCTTTGAGGAAGTACCAGCGTGTGGCAGTTCATGCAGGTCTGTGTTGGCGGGACGTTTGCCACTCCCGAGCGCTCTATATTATTGTGGCAATAGCGGCAGTCCATGCCCAAGTCACCGGCGTGAAGCTTGTGCGAAAAGGGCACCGGCTGGGTCGGTCGGTAACCGACATCCGTGTACTTGGGAGAGCCATAGTACCAGAGGAAACCAACAACGCCGCAAGCGCCCAAAATGGCCACCGCAAGCGCCACGGCCGGGAGATGGTTAGTCCATTTTGGAAAAATCTGCGACAAATTTTATCCCAAATTAGTTACTTTTTTCACAAATCGATTGCGCAAAGCTCACGCTGAAGATCGAGAACATCCATGTAAATTCTCTATTTTGATCAGCGTGTTGGCGCGGATAATAAAAAAACCGTCCCAACGTGTCAAGCGAAAATCAGCGGCGACGTTCGCCACCGCGAAGATCGATCTAAGTTAGCCGTCCTCGAAGCGCAAACGACCCTGTGATTACTCCAAGCAAGCATCGCTGCCGGTCAAATCAAAGCAAAAACTTTGTCCACGACAAGAGCCGCGCAAACGGCGAATAAGTAGACAATTGAAAAGCCAAACAACGCGCGAACATCGGAGACAGCGCCGGAACGCCGTGCCCGCAGCACGCGGAGGAGCAAGAAAATTCCTAATCCAGCAGCCGCAAGAGCGTAGATCCATCCGGCTCCCGCCGCCAGGGGCAGCATGCTGACTGCGAACAATATGACACTATAGATCAGGATCTGATTGTGCGTCGCACGATCCCCCTTCAGAACCGGAAGCATGGGATAGCCAACCTCGCGATAGTCATCTTTGCAGAAAAGGGCTAACGCCCAGAAGTGTGGTGGTGTCCAGAAGAAGACGATCAGGAAGATCGCCCAGGGCATTAACTCCATTGTCCCGGTCGCAGCGGTCCATGCTCCGACCGGTGCCATCGCGCCGGCAGCCCCGCCAATGACGATGTTTTGATATGTGTTCGGTTTCAGGTAAAGCGTGTAGAAAAGGCTGTAGAAAAGAATTGTGGTGAGTGAAAGCAAGGCCGTGAGCGCATTGAAGAACGTCCAGAAGAGGAGCACGCCAACCAGCCCGATCGAGATCGAGAAGACCAGTGCTTCAGTTGGACGCAAAACACCTTGCGGCAGCGGCCGGCGTTTCATCGTCCGCTTCATACGCGCATCGACGTCGCGCTCGAAATACTGATTCAACGCATTGGCGCAGCCGCCGGTCAGGTAGAGCCCCAGCAGTACCAGAATGAAGGAGAGCGGTTGCGAAAGAAAGCTGCCTTCCAGGATGAGAGCGGTTGCACCGGTCACCAGGACCAGGAGCATAATTGTGGGCTTCGTCAGCTGTAAGTAGGCGCGGAGGCGGTCAACGAGTGCAGATTTTGCTGACGCTGCGAGCGCGAGCGAGTGCGCTGTTACTTGATTCTCAGCAGAAGTTGAATTGATCAACGAATGTTCCCGATCCAGCAGTTAACTCATCCCCCAACGGCTCGTCAATGTATACGCAACGAGTGCGATTTCCAAGAAAAAGTCTGTCAAAAAATATCAGATAGTCGATTAAATAAGTCTAAATAAGTGATGATTGCAGAAGCCAGAAACGAGTTGTGGTTCAGGAAACAACTGGCATATTGATTTCCGGAAAAAATGCCGATCAAGGAGTGTAGAATGAAAACCTGGTCTATTCGCAATTTCGTCGCGGTTGGAATGATCGCGCTTTTCGGGTTGAGTCAGGCCGCGACTGCCGACGTCGGTGTCCGGGGCGGCTTAGTCAAACCTCAAGGAGACATCAAGTCACTGGCCAAGTCCGGCTGGCGCGCAGAGGTGACCGCTGACCTCAACTTCTTCCGCATGCCGTTTCTCTCCACCGTGGTGAGCGTGGGCGCCATGGATTTTGGCAAGAAAAAAACAGAGTACACCTCCGGCGAGCAGACCTACACGCAGGAATCACATATCGCCCTGACCGGTGGGGGAATCGGTTTACGCGTGGCGCCACCAACGCTTGCGATCAAGCCGTACGCAGAGGCGCTGATTCGGCTGGCATCGATTGAGCAGGAGTTCAAGGACGGGGCGGATTTCTCCAGCCTGGAATCGAAAACTAAATTCGGCTACCAAGTCAATGCCGGTGTAAAATTCCCCATGATGCCCAAGGTGGCATTCGAAGTTGGCGGCAGTTATGTGTCGTTCGCCAAGAACAACTATTTTGACAGGACATCGGGCACACTTCAGGAACGTGAGCTCGAACTCAAGGCGTATAGCATCTACGCCGGAATCAGCCTCGGATTAGGACTATGACGTTGTCGCGCCCAATGCTTGCTCTATCAGTGCTCACCGCAGCCTTACTGCTGACCGCAATCCAAATCGGCTGTTCCAAGCAGCCGGAGTCGAAAAAGCCGGCAGCCGCGGTACCGCAGGGCGGGCTATCGGGAACCGGCCCGATCTCCGATTCAGCGAGGAATCCGTTGAATGCGCTGCCGCCGAAGTACGATTATCACTACATTCTCGACGAGCGCAGCAATACTGTATTCGGAATCGATCTTAACACCAACAAGGTCGCTGCTCGATTGCTACGCGAAGAGGCAATCGTTGCGGTGCAGTTCGATCCGGCACGAAATTGGCTGTACGAAGCGGTCGATAAGCCAGCGGGTGGCGTGAATATCTTCGATGTCAAGGCCGGCCGCTATCTGCAGAAGTTTCGGTTTCCCGATCCGCCGGCGGCGCTGTTCTATCATCCCATCCAGCAGCGCCTTTACGTGGTTTCACGCGACTCGAGCACGTTCCGCGTTTTTCATCCCGACTCAATGAAGTTCACGCTCAAATTGGGGTTGAATATCCAGAACAAGTACCCGATCGAGCCGCTGACGCTCGGACCGGGCCCCGCCGGCAAGTTGATAACGGCCAACGGCAAACCGGGGAGCGTCACACAGATCTTCACCGAAAACAACTTCATGTATCAGACAGTTGTGATCCATGATGCGGTTGCGATCGACCAGGCCTTTTTCTCGCTCGACGGCAATTCGTCGTATAGTTGCGACACGGAACATGGATCGGTCTATCGCGTTGAGTTCGGTTCGGGCAAGGTCCTGGGGGAACTGCATGGGCTTAATCGTCCCCGATTCATTCAATTGGAAATCAGCTCCAACACGGTGGTCGTCGCGCTCGGGAAGGCCGAACTTCTGATGATGAATGCCGACACCTTTCGGGAAACCGGCCGGGTTGACCTGAGTCCTTATGGAGACGATGTCCTGCGCCTTGAGATCCCGCCCAAGGCCAATTTTGCCGAAGTCCTGATGGACTATAAGGGTGTCACGCGCTGGATCCGTTTTGATCTGCAGACCTGGGAAACATTGCGGCTCGTCGAATTGATCTGATCTCAAGTCAGTCGTCGATTGCCACTGCTTCGGTCTCTCTGACCGCGCCAGCGGAATCGTGCCGGCGCCGCTGCAACTCGTTGTCCCGCGGCAGAGAAATGCGGAATGTCGTTCCCTCTCCCGTTTGAGAGGTGAAACTCACCGCTCCACCGTGCGCCTCGACGATGCTCTTTACAATCGCCAGCCCCAATCCCGTCCCCAAGCGCTTGCCGGCGGTAGTGAATGGCTCGAAGAGCGATTCGCGGACAGCCTCGGGTATCCCCTGACCGGAATCCTGAATCTCTATCGTAGTCTCATGTTCGCCGAGCTGCAGTCGGATGCGAATCTCACCGCCATGCGGCATGGCATCAACGGCGTTGGTCAGCAAGTTGACCATGGCACGCCAGATACGGTCACGATCGACCGCCATGATTGGGGAAGCCAACTCGGTTGTCCATTTCGAGTAGCGCAGGGCGATGCGGTCGGACATCAGCGGCTGGTTGTAGGTTTCGACGAGTTCCTGACAAAGGTGGTCCACGTTGGTTGGTGACAGGTTCAGATGGCAGTCGCCGGCCGAGAAGTAGAGGATTTCCTGACTCATGGTGAAGAGCATCTTGACATACTTGACGATGTCGTCGAGGAACCTGGCGCGCTCTTCGGGTTCAATTCCTTCGCTTTTAAGGAACTCCGCGCAGCTCATGATGATTTGCATCGGCTGTTTAAAATCGTGCATGATGGTTGCGGCAACGGCACCGACATAGCGCAGGCGCTCGCTGAGTTTCAGTTGTTCTTCCAGGCGGCGGTGCTCGGTTCGCAAGCGTGCCTCGCGCAGTTCGCGTTTGACGGCCTGTGCGAAGCGGGTCAAATTATTCTTCATGATATAATCATGGGCGCCGGCTTTCATGGTTTCGACGGCCGTGTCTTCGCCGATTCGGCCCGAGACAACGATGAAGGGAATATCGAGGCCGCTGGCTTTCCAGACTTCCAGGGCATGCCGACCGCTGAAATTCGGCAATGCGTAGTCAGCGATGATCAAGTCCCAGCTCTCTTCGCGTAGAGCTTTCGCCATCGATTCGGAGCGATCCACAACGCGAATGATCGGCTCAAAACCGCTGCTGCGCAGTTCTCGCGTAAGCAACAGGGCGTCCTCTTCAGCATCCTCTACCAAGAGCACTCGAATCGGCTCATTCATGGCGTGACCCTCCTGGGCGGGGCGGCTTCGTTGAGCAGGAGCCAGTAGACGCCGAGTTGACGGACCGCTTCGATGAACTGAGCAAAATCCACCGGTTTGCGAATGTAGCTGTTGGCGCCGAGAGCGTAGCCGGCAGCAATGTCCTGGTCTTCCCGGGAGGATGTCAGGATCACGACCGGCAGCAGTTTCGTTCGCTCATCGCCGCGAATACGGCGAAGAACCTCCAAGCCGTCAATTTTGGGCAGCTTCAGATCGAGCAACACGAGTTGCGGCAATCGGTAGGCGCCAGTCGCAGTTGATTCGGAGAAGAGGTAGTCGAGTGCTTCAACCCCGTCGCGCGCCACGGCGATCTCATTGCGGATATTGTTCTTCTTGAGCGCACGCAGAGTCAATTCGGCGTCGTCGGGATTGTCCTCGACCAGCAGAATCGTCGTGGAATGCATCCGGCTCTCCTTTCACCTCGATTGTGAAGCTGATGATCGCACCCCGGCCCACTTTTCCCTCCGCCCAAACCTCGCCTCCGTGTCGCTGGATGATCCGACGAACCGTCGCCAGCCCGATGCCGTTGCCTTCAAACTCGTGGGCGGCATGGAGGCGCTGAAAGGGCTGAAAAAGTTTGCCTGCATAAGTCATGTCAAAACCGGCACCGTTATCAGCAACGAAGTACTCGATGCGATCGGGGCCGTTGCGTCGACCAAAGTGAATCGTGGCTGCAGGATTATGGGCTGTGTATTTCCAGGCGTTTTCAAGGAGGTTCTGAAGCGCGGTTCGTAACAGATGCCCATCCCCTTCGGTCGTCATTTTTTCGTCAATAATTATTCCAACGGCGCGCGCGGGGTCGCGAGTTCGCAATTCAGCGACGATCGAGTGTGCTTCCGCGGTCAAGTTTACGGTTGTGGGATTGTATTGCCAGCGCGACAAACGCGATAAGGCCAGGAGGTCGTCGATCAACTCCCCCATTCGACGCGCATTGTTGCAGATGCGGTCGAGATAGTCGCGGGCGGCGTCATCAAGCTGTGCGGCGCAGTCTTCGACTAGTGCCTGGCAGAACCCATCGATTCTGCGCAATGGGGCCCGCAGATCGTGAGACACAGAATAGCTGAACGATTCGAGTTCTTCGTTGACGAGGCGTAACTCGGCGGCTTGGCGCTGAATTTGTTGATTCATCCGCTCAATCTGCAGCGCCGCTTCCTTGATATCGGTCACGTCGACAACCACGCCGTGTGAAGTAAGCTGTTCGCCGTTCGCCCCGCGCAATACCCGACCTTTTCCTACACACCAATGAGTGCGCCCGCCGCGGTCGACCACGCGGTACTCGACGTCGATGTCGTTGACATTACTCCCGAGATTCTTTTGAAGCTCGATGAGCTTGGCCTGGTCTTCCGGGTGGATTTTGGCAAATATCTCTGCGGGGTTAACAGCACGACCAGGCTCGAAGCCATAGAGCGCGCGCAGATTGTCCGAGAGCTCGACCTCGTCGCGGGCCAGATCCTGATACCACATCCCAATTGTACCGCACTCCAGTGCCAGTCGCAACTTCTCGCGCCCAATACTCAGTTCTCTCTGCAGGGCTTTTCGTTCGGCAGAATCATTCAGGCTCTCACAGATTTGGCATGCCCTTTCGTGCTCGGCAGAGAGCCCGAGAGACCGGGTTGCGGGATAGGGAGTGGGAATCCCAAGGGTCGGCAGAGCTTCGGTTGAGTCTTTCCGGCGCAGAGAAAAGATTCCCGTGATCAAGAGAGCCTCGGCTGCGACGCCACAGCACAAGACAACTATGGCCAGTGCTCGATCGTCGATGAAGCGGAATGCGAGGAACGTAATGAGCGCTACGAGACCCGCCAGAACTGAACCGATGCCCCAAGTCGTGATTTCAGTCTTCATTGACAATGCCACCAACCTAGCCTTCCGTGCCCCGAGCAGTGCAAGTAGCACACAACCTTCTCTTTTTTCTTCGGACAGTCAACAGAAAAATTGATCTACTTAATCTATGTTTGGCTGTTCAGGTTTTACTTGACCTCGGCTATCGATCCTTTTAATTCACGCTATGATCAAGCTTGTCGTTGGACTTGGTAATCCCGGTAAAGGTTATGCATATACTAGGCATAACCTGGGATTTCTCGTGCTCGATAGGCTGCTCCAGAAACGACGCGGCAAGTACACTGAAGAGAAGTCTGACTACACCCTGGCCACACTCCGCATCGCAAGTATGCACATTCGCTTTGCCAAGCCGATGACATATATGAACTTGTCGGGCCGGGCGGTGAAGGCGCTGATGGGGGCGTATAGCGTATTGCCTTCCGAGCTGCTCGTGGTCACGGACGATTTTGCCATCCCGTTTGAAACGATGCGCCTGCGTCTAGCCGGGTCAGACGGCGGCCACAACGGACTTGCCTCGATTGTGGAAGCGATCGGTACGGAGGACTTTCCCCGTCTTCGTCTGGGTATCGGCCCGATCCCCCCCAACAAGCCTGCTGAGGAGTTCGTTCTCGAACCCTTCTCGAAAGAAGAGCTTGACCGGCTCGACGATTTTCTTAAATTGGGCAGCGATTGTCTGGAGGCAGTTTTCTATGAAGGACTGACTCTGGCCATGAACAAGTTTAATAAGTAGTTCTTTTCCCTGCTCCCGGGCGATGCCGGGGAGCCTTAAGTTTTGGTCTCACGAAACTTAGTCCAGAGGGAGGTATTCTTTGCGACTCTACGAGACCACCTTTATTACCGATGCTCAGATGCCGGAGGGCGACATCGAGGCCGAGATCCGCAAGGTCGAGGACTTGATTCGCTCCAACGGCGGCGAGATTGTCGAGACCCAGCGCTGGGGCGTGCGCCGCTTGGCGTATGATATCCAGAAGAAGCGCCAGGGTTTTTATGCTCATTTCCTCTACAAGGCGGAGCCGGGATTGCCGGCCCTGGTTGACGCGCAGTTTCGCATCAACGAACGCATCATGCGTCATTTGACCGTGGTGTCCGAGGTTGATCTTGAAGCCCGCGCCCGCGAACTGGCCGACGGAGGCTACCGCAGCTCTGCAGTTGCGGATGCACCGGCACCGGCTCAGGAGACCGAACGCCGCAAAACCGAAAGTGAGGAAAGCGAGTAATGGCGGAATTCGAAAGAAGACGGCGCAAACCGTGCCGGCTCTGCGAGAACAAAGTCAAGGTCATTGACTACAAGGACGAGCGACTTCTGCGGCGCTTCATACTAGAGCGCGGTAAGATCGTTCCGCGGCGCGTATCGGGCAATTGTGCGAGGCACCAACGCCTGATCACGACGGCGGTCAAGCGCGCCCGGCAGTTGGCGTTGTTGCCGTTCGCGGCCGAGACGTATCGTTAAACGAAGCAAGCGGCCATGAGCAACCGTGGCGATCGGGCGATGGTCTTTGCCGCGGCCAGCGTAACCGCGCTGGCTTTTCCCCTGTCGGTACTGGTTCCCCTGCTCAACTTGTTGATGGTATTCGGCATTGCCGCCGTCTACTATCTCTGGTTCGCCCGCAGTTGGTCGTGGTTGGCTCAAGGTGTAGCCGCCGCCCTCGCCCTCACCTGGGCACTGGGTGGCGCAACACGAGCGGTAATCCTGATGATACTCGTGATGATACCCGGGTTATTGATGACAGCCTTGCGCCACAAGCGGCGCGGACTCTCGACGGCACTGCTTGCTGCCGGGGCAATTCCCGTGCTGCTCGCCGTCGCCTTTAGCGGTGTGACCGGAGAGCTAATCGCAACGTTTGGCGACCAACTTCGCGCGATCGTGCAGTCGCCGCAGATGGCGCAGATTTACTCGCCCGCTGATTATCAGCGGGCAGTGGAGTACGTCGAGGTCATGGCAAGCAAGGCACGTTACTACCTGCCGGCGACGCTGCTGGCGATGCTGATCTTTGTCAATGCCGCAGGGGCGATGCTGGGTGAGTTGATGGCAGTGCGCAGTGGTTACAACGCTTATCGGATCCCGCCGTTTGCCCAATGGAAACTGGATGAATGGATGGTGGTTCCGGTAGGATTGTCGATTATCGCGGTCTTGTCGAACCAGGCAGCGTTGACAATGGTCGGCTGGAACGCACTTCTGGTGCTGTTCCTTATCTATTCGGTGTTCGGTTTATCGTTTCTCGAGTACCAGATGCGTACGCGGGGTTTTCCGACGCCGGTCAAAGTCGTCATCTACGTCTTCTTGATTTTGACGCAGTTGATAGCAGCGGTGCTTTTACCGCTGATCGCGTTATTTGACGCCAAATTCGATTTTCGCAAAATCCGGGCCAAACAGCTCGGTTGATCCGTAGAACTTATTGTATGGGAGATATCCAATGAAAGTCATTCTCAAAGAGGACCTTGAGACACTCGGCAAGTGCGGGGATGTCGTTGAGGTCAAGGACGGCTACGGCCGGAATTACCTCTTGCCGCGCAATCTGGCGATCGCGGCCAATCGCGGCAATCTGCGCGCGATCAATGAACTGAAGCAGCAGCAGGAAATGCGCATGGCAAAGGTCCGTCGCGCTGCGGAGAGCATCAAGTCACGGATCGAGAAGGCCTCCTGCACTGCCGAGGTTCTCGTCGGTGAAGAAGACAAGGTATTCGGCTCGGTGACGACGCAGAATATTGCCGAACTGCTTGAAGCGCAGGGTATTGAGGTTGATCGCAAGAAGATCATGCTCGATGAACCGCTGAAGCAGCTTGGTGTCTACACCGTGCCCATCAAGATCGCTGCCGATGTGGTGGCCAACCTTAAAGTCTGGGTTGTAAAGAAGTCCGAATAATGACAAACGAGATGTTGCCGGCGAAGATTCATGGCTTGGCGCTCGACACCGATTCGAAGTCGCCGGTGGTGATTCTTGCCACTGAGGACTCGAACCGTGTGCTGCCGATTTGGATCGGCCACTTTGAAGCGTGGGCGATTGCCATGGAGCTATCGCACATGAAATCGAAGCGTCCGCTGACGCACGATTTGATGTCGATCCTGATCACCGAGCTGGACGCGCGCGTTGTGCGGGTCGAGGTGACGGAGCTGCGCGAACAAACCTTCTACGCCAAAATCTGCGTGGAAACGAACGACTCCGTGCTCGAGATCGACGCCCGGCCTTCCGATTCGATTGCCCTGGCGCTCAAGACGCAAGCGCCGATCTTCGTCAGCGCCGCGCTTTTCAACATCAAGCGTGAGGAAGGCCTGCCGGAGAAAATCAACGATCCGCAATCGCTGAAGGAACGGCTGCGCAACATCAATCCGGAAGACTTCGGGAAGTATTCTCTTTAGAACGGACGGCGTTGATCCTTTCGTCCCTGCCGCCAGGCAAGGGCAACCGGATCGCGAATCACGTTGGATAACTGTCACGACCTCTGGTCCTTGCCGCGAAGCTATCGGCGCACAGTTGTTGCCCTTTCCGGCGGCTCGGATGCCTCATCTTCTCTCCGCGCCGCGGCACAGGCGGATGGCGCGACCAACACTGTGGCGGCAATCGGCATCTCAGATTCTCTACGTGACTCTCGACGTCTCGAATTGCTAATCGGATAGTTTGAATGTAATGCTGAAAGGAACAGCCGATGAACAATGACCCCAATGCAAACGTCGCCATGAAGGTGGTCGTCGACGGCCAGGAGCGCGTGATCACTTTTGAAGAGCTGACACTCTCCAACAATCTGGCTCAGGAAGCACTCGTCAGTTTGTTGATCCGCAAGAAGATCATCGACCCCAAGGAACTGCTCGAAGAAATCACCCGGGTGCGCAAGGAACGCTATCGCAGCGAGAGCGATATGGGGCCGCAAAAGCCGTGAGCCGGGCCAACGAATCCGGTTCGACACCGATCGATGCGGAGCCAGCGAACGACGTGCTTTTGCTTCAGTGGACGACGCACCCGGCCGCTGACCGTCCCGTGGTGACAATACTGGTGTCACTGCTGCTGATGGCGTTGGTGTTCATTGTCTACTTGTTGACGTTCTCCGCAATCTTCACGATTGGCGCCGCCGTTATTCTCTGGGGGTCGCTCACGCAGTACTTTCTAAAGACAAGCTTTGCATTTACCGAGCAGCAAGTAAGAGTCAAATACGTCATCAACAAAATCGAGAAGTCTTGGTCGCAATATCGCTCGTATTACATTGACAGGAATGGTATTCTCTTGTCACCCTTCGTGCGGCCATCGCGGCTGGAGAATTTTCGCGGGCTTTACGTGCGTTTTGCCGGCAACCGCGACGAGGTCGTACGCATCGTGAAGGACAAGATCAAGATGATAGAGGACATCGACTAAGATGACCGCGAACAAGGCGCCGGAGGACAAGTCGGGCGTGCCCGGTTACACGGCAGAGGAAATCGAGCTGCTTGACAAAGTCGCGAAGAAGGTCGTGCATTGGAAGATGTCGGTGCCCGCGATCATGGCCCTGGAATCGGTGAAGCCGCTCAATTATGTCAGTTCGCAAGCGATGGTCTTTTTTGAGCCGATCGTGCAGTCGGTGTTCTCGATTCGGGATTACGACAAGTTCCGCGAGTTGCTTGAGCGACGGGAGACGATCGAGCAATTGCTGCTGCGCATCGAGGCGCTGGATGCTGTCGCTGCGCGCAAGGAGAAAGTCTTCAATAAGCTCAAAAAGGAATACCTCCGCCAGCAGTCGTGGGGCGTGCGCCTGAAATCAGCCTTGCTGGGGTTTCGCGTTCCCAAGCACTTGGAAGATGACTGGAAGGCGCGCCTGGATGCTATTGATGCCGAACAGAGCGTTTCACCTACCAAGCCGACCGAAGGGGCCGCGTGAAATCGATCCGAGCGACTGCCGAAGCGACAGCCGGGTATGCAGCACGTTTTCCTGATCTGTCGTATCATCCCCTCTCCGACACGGGCCTCAAGGTGAGCCAGATTGGTTACGGCTCATATCGCATCGATACGAGTTTCCCGCAGCACCGCGATTCGCTGCGGCACGCGCTAACTTCCGGGATCAACCTCATCGATACCAGCGCCAACTACACCGGCGGCGGGTCAGAACTCCTGATCGGGTCGGTCGTTGAAGACCTCGAAAACGAAGAGTTTCTACGCCGCGAAGAGCTTGTGCTCGTCTCCAAGGTGGGCTACCTGCAGGGACGTGTTTATCGCCTTAGCCAGAATCTCAAAGACGACGGACGCGGCTATCCCGATCTGGTCGAGTATTCCAACGGTCTTGAGCACTGCATTCATCCGACCTTTATAGAGGACCAACTGACGTTATCGTTGAGCCGACTGAACTGCGGTTCGATCGACGTCTATCTCCTGCACAATCCCGAGTATTATCTATCGTGGGCACACCGAAACAACCTTGCCGCGGAGCCGGCCCAGAACGAATACTATCGCCGGATTCGGCTTGCGTTTGACCATCTCGAGCAAGAGTGCGAGCGCGGACGGATTCGGTATTATGGCATCAGCTCGAATACCTTTCCGGTGACTCCGGCAGAACCTGATTTCACTTCTCTGGAACGTGTGATAAAGATTGCGAGCGAGATTTCGCCGCTAAATCGCTTCAAGGTGATTCAGATGCCGTTCAACCTGATTGAAAACGGAGCCGCGACCAATCGTGTTCACGCGGATGGGATATCTGTCATCGAACTCGCTCGTCGTCATAATCTTGCGCTCCTGGTCAACCGGCCGCTGAATGCGATTCATGGCAGCAATCTGGTGCGTCTCTCCGAAGACCATCCGCAAGCCGCCATGTTGAAGAATCTGGTGGGTGAAGCCGAACAGGACTGGGCGCAAGGCGTATCCCTTTCACAGGTGGCTGTGCGGGCACTTCGCAGCACCGCAGGTGTCGGTTGCGTGCTAGTCGGTATGCGAGAGGTTTCATATGTTGACGACATGCTCGCAGAGTTACGGCGTTCCTGTCCAATCACGGATCGCTACGATGCTTGGCAGCGACTGCGATTGCGATTTGAGGGCAGTATCAGCGAGAATTGAGGCAGAGGTCAAATGAATAGCAGCAAGCTCCTCTCCGTGGCGATTATTCAGGCAGCGCCGATTGTACTCGATGCGCAGGCAAGCCTCGACAAACTCGAAGCATTGATTGCCGATGCAGCGGGTCGCGGCGCCAAGGTGATTGCCTGCGGGGAGACCTGGTTCCCAGGCTATCCAGCGTGGCTCGATTGCCTGCCGGATGTCGCCTTGTGGGGACACGGTCCCAGCAAGGATGTTTTTGCGCAGCTCTTTGACAACAGCGTCACCGTGCCCGGAGCCGAGTGTGTTCGCATCGGTGAGTTAGCCCGCCAATTCAAGGTCGTCATCGTGGTCGGCGTCAATGAACGGGTTGCGGTCGGGCCCGCCAACGGTACACTCTTCAACTCGATGCTCATCTTTGACACAGAAGGCTCATTGCGTTGTCACCGTCGCAAGATGGTGCCAACCTATACCGAGCGCATGATCTGGGGGCATGGAGACGGACACGACCTGGGTGCAGTCGAAACCGAGGTTGGCCGGGTCGGCGGGTTGATCTGTTGGGAACACTGGATGCCGCTGGCGCGCCACGTCATGCATGAATCTGCTGAGCAGGTTCACGTTGCGCTGTGGCCGACCGCACACGACTTGCACCAATTGGCCAGCCGGCAATACGCCTTCGAGGGAAGATGTTTCGTGCTGGCTGCGGGCCTGATCATGAAGGTGAAGGATCTTCCAAAGCAGTACACGTTACCAGCCGATCTGGCGGCTGAACCCGACAAACTCGTATTGCGCGGCGGAAGCGCAATCATCGCGCCGGACTCGCGGTACATAGTAGAACCGATCTTCGATCGCGAGGAGATCATCGTGGCCGAAATTGATCTCCACGAGATCCGCCGCGAACAACTGACGCTCGACGTGACGGGTCATTACTCACGACCCGATATCTTCTCCCTGTCGATTAATCGGTCTCGCCCGGGGCACTCCTGACAGGCAGATTCCGCCCCGCATAAAGCAAAGCCGGAATCGGCTGGCGCCAATCCCGGCTTATTGTAAACCCCAGCCCTCTACGGGTATCTTAGGTCTTCAATTTCTTGAGTTCCTGCTCATACCGCGTGACCAACTGGTCAAGTTGCTGGACCACCGCCTGAATCGTTTCCGGCTTCGTCAGATCGACTCCGGCCTTCTTGAGCTGCTCCATCGGATAGTCGTTTCCACCCGACTTGAGCAGGGTCAGGTAACGATCGGTCGATTCCTTGCGCACCTTGGCATCCTTCGACTGAATGCCCTGCACCAACTTGGCAGAAGATGCAAAACAAGTCGCATACTGATAGACGTAGTACGGGCTGTTATAAAAGTGCGGGATACGCGTCCAAATCAAATCATAGAGCTCATCCAGCTTTATCGAGTCACCGAAATAATCGATCATGATCTGGCGGTAAAGGCCGCTCAAGACCTCCGCCGTGATCGGCTGACCTTCCTCGACGAGCTTATGTGCACGATGCTCATAGTCGGCGAACATCACCTGCGTGTAGAAAGTGCCGACAATGTTATCGATTTGTTGTTCGAGCAGTTTGACGCGCTCCTTGGCGTCAGGCGTGCGCTGGAGCATGTAGTCGAGGAAAAGGTGCTCGTTAAGCGTCGAGGCGACCTCGGCCACGAAGATCGTGTATTGCGAAGTTGCAAACGGTTGATTTTCGTGCGAGAGCTGTGTATGAAGCGTGTGGCCCAACTCGTGCGCCAAGGTAAAGACCGCATCGAGCGTGCCGTTGAAATTCATCAGCATGAACGGGTGGACACCGTAAACACCGGCCGAATAGGCGCCGGTTCGCTTACCCTCGTTTTCGTACACATCGATCCAGCCCGATGAGGTGGCCTTGCGCAACTTTTCCTGATAATCTTTCCCCAACGGCGCGACTGACTCGATTATCCACGGCAGAACTTCGTCGTAGTCATATGACTTCTCCAGGTCGACAACGGAGATCGACCCGTCATAGAGGTGGTACTCGCTGAGTCCGAGCGCCTCTTTGCGCAGCTTGTAATAACGCTGCATCGGTGCGCTTCCGGCTTTGACGGAGTTGACGAGGTTCTCATACACCTGCATCGGGACATTGTCGGCATCGAGAGCGGCTTCGAGCGTTGTCGGATGATTGCGCGCCTGTGCCAGGGCCCAATCGCGCTGGCAGATACCGCCATAGATAGCCGCGTAGGTATTCTCGTTGTCTTTGTAGACACCGTACATAGTCTCAAAGGCGAGCTTGCGGTCGGCCTGATTGCGATTGTTTGTCAATAGCTGGCTGTATTCTCCGGGCGTGAGAAGAAGCTCTTTGCCGTCGGAAAAGGTGGCCTTGCGGAACTTGATATCAGAAGTCGACAACTCCGTAAAGGCAGTTTGCGGCGCCTGGTTAAACGGCGCGAAATACGACAGAAGCTGTTCGCCCTTCTCATCCAGGATATGCTCTTGCTGGCGATAGAGGTCGGTGATCGGGAAACGATAGGTGGCCAGCTCCGGAGTTGAATCCAGCCATTGTTTCATCGTCTCCCATGGAATCGAGAGCAATTCCGGGTTAAACCAGGCCGTAGCGGTACCAAACTTGGCAAACATCAATTGCACTTGCTGGAGCTTGGCCGCCACTTCGTTGTCTTTGGTATTGACGTCGCGCTGCAGCTGCGGGTAGCGATAGACTTTGTAGGCGATCATGTTCATTTCATCGCTGAGCTTGAACGCCTTGAGTAGACTCTGCGGGCCGCCGGCAAGAGTGCCTTTGAGCGCCGCGTACTCGTTCATTTTCTGTTCCATCTGCTGGCGACCCTGTTCCCAGGCGTTCCAGTCGGGGTAGATATCAGAGAAATTCCAGCGATACTTCGGATCGATCTCGGCGCGGTTCTTGGTCTTGGGCATGGCGCCTTGCACTGCGACAGACAGCGCGACACACAGCCAACCAGCCGTAATCAACATTTTGCGGACGTGCTTCAGTTGACGCATCTTTGATAAGACTCCTTCCAGTCAAAATTCGATTACTACTCGATACGAATTGAGTGCCCCGGTTGTTGCCCCCGATTCACCAAAAATGGAGCAAAAATCTCGATGACCTCACGCCACAATTTCGCCGCCTTAAATCCGACGTCGTACGTATATCCTCCGACACTGCAAAGCAGTGGCACCGGAAAGGAGTTCCATCGATGCCCCGGAATCTGGCACAGAAACTGATTGAGTCGCACCTGCTCAACGGTTCCCTCCGTGTCGGCGAAGAAATCGCGCTCAAGATCGACCAAACGTTGACACAGGATGCGACCGGAACAATGGTCATGCTTGAATTGGAGGCGATGGCCCTGCCGCGGGTTCGAACGGAGCTTTCGGCGCAGTACGTCGACCACAATTTGATCCAGGAGGACTTCAAGAACGCGGACGACCACCTCTTCCTCCGGTCGGCCTGTCAGCGATTCGGCCTCTGGTATTCGCGGCCCGGCAACGGCGTCAGCCATCCGGTCCACATGGAACGCTTTGGCATCCCGGGGAAGACCCTGCTCGGGTCGGACAGTCACACTTGTGCCGCCGGATCGCTCGGCATGCTCGCGATCGGCGCCGGCGGTCTGGAAGTTGCCTTGGCAATGGCGGGAGAGCCGTTCTACGTGCGGATGCCAAAGATCATGGGAGTGAAACTGGTCGGGGCGCTGCCCGATTGGGTGAGCGCCAAGGATATCATTCTCGAGATGCTGCGCCGACACAAGGTTATCGGTGGAATCGGCAAGATTATCGAATACTACGGACCGGCACTGACAACGCTTTCGGCAATGGATCGCCATGTGATTGCCAATATGGGCGCGGAACTGGGTGCAACGACCACGGTGTTTCCCGCTGACGAGGTAATCCGCAAGTTCATGCGTTTGCAACATCGCGAAAGTCAATTTGTGCCGCTCGCTGCCGATCAGGGAGCTTCCTACGATGAACACGACGAAATCGATTTGTCTGGATTGGAGCCGTTGATCGCGTTGCCATCGAGTCCCGACAATGTCGTGCCGGTGCGGGAAGTCGCCGGCCGGGAGATCTATCAAGCCTATGTTGGTTCTTCTGCAAATCCCGGCTTGCGCGATTTCGCCATACCGGCTCTGATGGTCAAAGACCGCACGGTGCATGACCGAGTCTCGTTTGATATCAATCCGTCTTCACGGCAAATCCAAGAAAACTTGATGTCGCTGGGATTGTTGCAGCACTTGCTGCGGGCTGGCGGTAGAATTCACCAAGCCGGCTGCAACGGCTGCATCGGCATGGGGCAAGCGCCGGCGACCGGCCGGATCAGCCTGCGCACGGTGCCGCGCAACTTCCCTGGTCGTTCGGGTACGCCGGAAGATTCCGTATATTTGTGCAGCCCCGAGACCGCCACCGCGTCCGCCCTGACGGGCACGATCACTGATCCGCGGAGTTTGGGAGTCGCATATCCGAAGTTTGTTGAACCGGAACAAATAGCTGTGAACACGCAGATGCTGATGCCGCCGCCGTCGGACGGATCTGCCATCGAGCTCGAGAAAGGTCCCAACATCCAGAGTCTCCCGCTCTTTTCCCAGATGGCGAGTTCAATAATCGGCCCGGTACTGATCAAGGTTGGCGACAACATCTCAACCGACACGATTTCGCCGGCGGGTGCAAAGGTCCTCCCATATCGCAGCAACATTCCCAAGATTGCGATGTTTACGTTCTCGCAGATCGACCCGGGATATTCCGAGCGAGCTCTTAAATATCAACGCGAAGGTTCGATCATTGTCGGCGGAGTGAATTACGGGCAGGGATCAAGCCGCGAGCATGCAGCGCTCGCACCGCGTTACCTCGGCGTGCTCGCTGTTATTGCCAAGAGCTTTGCGCGCATTCACTGGCAGAACCTGATCAACTTTGGGATTCTGCCCTTGACCTTCCTCCAGGCTGCTGACTATGACCGCATCGCGCCCGGTGATATCCTGTCAATGGAGAATCTGCGCGAACAGATCCAGCAGGGATCCCAAATAGAGATAAACAATCAGAATGGCAAGGGGACGATCAAGGCCGAACATCGGCTCTCGCAGCGGCAGATTGACATCATGCTCGCGGGCGGACTGATCAACATTTTCCGAAACCGCCATGCCCACTAACGTGATTCGGCGGCATCATTCTGAGAATATTTCCTATAAAATGCGCTGTCGATCGAAAGACGCCCGGCGCCGGCAAAGATCAATCCGAGGAATATCGTTGCGTAGAGCAAGGCAAACTCTTGCTTCTGCCAGGGATCATCGGCATGAACAATCAATGCGGCAACCAGCATGGTGCACAACAGGGGAATCGCGGCTAGTCGGGTTCCGACTCCGAAGATGATTGCCAGCGAGCAGAAGAATTCTGCGAAGACGGCAAGGGTCAGGGTCACTTCGGAACCCAAACCGATTGGATTTGCCCAGGAAGACACCTTCTCGGGGTAGCTCATGAGTTTCCCCCAGCCATGGGCGAAAAGCATCATTGATCCAGACATCACGCGCAGAACCAAAAGTCCCAGGTCGGTACCGCGAGTCGTGATTCCGGGGTTGATAGTCTGCAGGAGCAGTTTCTTCAAGCGACTTCCTTTCAAGAGAGACTCTTATAGTCTTTATACGAAGATCCTTGCTTGTGGTCACAAGGCCAATGAAAAAGGGCGGGATTGCTCCCGCCCAATAGTTTCGTAATTGAACTGTGACGTTAGTCGTTGGCCATTTGACCTGACTGCGGAACAGTCACCTTCACGGGAGCGCGCAGGAGAAACTGCACTTCGGTTCCGGCGTGAAGTGTGATATCGTTCTTTCCGGCTGCCGCGGCAGCGGCGGCACCGGCAGCAGCACCGGCGACGGCGCCGATTTCAGTTCCGCCCTTCTTACCGGTCACTTTACCGATGATACCACCCACGAGCGCTCCACCTCCGATCAGTCCAACCTGCTCCTTGGTGTGCGACCCTTTCTTCTCTTCTATGGGGTACGTATCAATCAGCACTTGCTGACCGCTGCGGTCAGCGATGCTAACCAGGCTGAATGACAACTCGGCGGGCGTTTTCAGACGTCCCGATTCGACGACCTTGTTGAGGACGCCGACGGCGACTGCGCCCTTCTCAAAAAGCACTTCCCCGTTATAGACGACGGGTTCAGAAATGCTCGCGCGAAATTCGGTCCCCGTCACATGGATGTCGGTGTCAATAGAGTCAACCAGCGTAATCCGAACCAAGCTGCTTTCCGGCAAAGTCACAACCTTGGGTTGAGGAGGCTCTTCCTTCTTGGTCGGAGGGTCCTTCTTTTCCGGCTTGGTCTCGGTTGGTTTATCTGCCTTGGGCTTCTCGGCCACGGTTTGCTCATTGTCCGTAGCTTCGCTGTCAGTCTTGGTATCAGCGGATTGAGTTTGATCGGTCGTGCCTTGATCGGTGGACTCGACGTTTTGTCCGCCCGATTCCTGTTTCTCGGCTGACTGCTTGGAGCAAGCGGTCAACATCGCCACGGCAAACATGGCGAGCAGAATGAAGAGAATCTTCTGTTTCATTGGGCAACCTCCTGGCTCAGTGTTCTTCAGAGAGTACCATACTCTCTTCGGATTTCCCATTCCGAATGTTTACTTACTTAATCTATATACAGCGCAGTGGCCGACAAATTCCAAGAATCGCACAAGTTGTTGACAGGCAGCGGTTTGGCTTCTGGCGAATGTGCACTCACCGGGAAATTTGCCACTTGTTTGCCAACTCATCAGCCAACTCGCGCGAGACTAGCTTCTCGGCCAACATCAATCCGAATTCCACCGCGGCACCGGGTCCCATAGCGGTGATCAGATTGCCATCCACGGTTACTTTCTCTTTCGTCACCTTAGCACCGGCCGCAGCAAGACGATCGTCAAAGCCCGGGGCACCGGTGGCGCGTTTTCCGCGCAGAAGCCCGGCACCTTCGGCCAGCACGTGGCTCGGAGCTGCACAGATCGCCGCCACGATTTTCTTGGCGGTGAAGTGCGCTTTCGCCATCTCGATCGCCTTGTCGGAGTGCGCGAGGCTTTCGGCGTTTTTCACACCGCCAGGAAAGATGATCGCATCAAAGAGCCCGTCAACTTGATCGAGTGTCTTGTGCGGCATCAACACTGAACCATAGGCCGCGTGTACACTGCCGGGTCGAAGCGATGCCACGGTGACTTTGACTCCTGCGCGCGTGAGTACGTCGATCGGTGCGACGGCTTCCAGATCCTCGAAACCGTCTGCGATTACCACCAGTGCCGTTTTTTCCATACTACTCCGATTGTTATGTGAGTTCGTTCTTGGTACGATTATTCTCCATCGAGCGCTTGATTTTGTTGGAGTTGACGCGAAGACGTTTCAAGAGCACTCGCTACTTGGACCGATTATCACGAGGATATCGTCGGATTTCCACTTAGCGAGTGTCAGGCATTCTGGGGTGGCAGACTGCCGAAGCGAAAGGCGCCCGGAAAGTCCTCGCGCTCCTGCTTGCGCTTGGCGCTCCACGATTCGATATGCAGGCAGTAGGCCGTGATGCGTTCGATTTCGTGGCGTGCAATTGGCTCGTAGTCAGCACCGGGTTTCAGGTGCGGGAAATATTTGTCAACGAGCAGTTGCATCTTTCCGGTAGAAACTTCCGGGTCGGTCATGATCTCGATCCTGCCCTGCACTTGCACGCTTTCGTACTCAACACTCATGTGAGTAGCAGTCTTTGCCGGCAAGAGTCGTCCCATGCGGCTGGCCATCATCGTGACGCGTGGATCGCGTTCGATTGCTCGGCGCGTCGCGCCTTCGTGGGCCGTGTGGAAATAGATGCAGTTGGTTGCGCGGTCATAGGCAAAGATGTTGGTGTTGACATGCGGCGATCCTTCGGCATTGAGAGCGATGGTACCAAACGGAGCGCGCTCCAGGAAACGTCGAATCCACTCATCGTCGGTTACGGCGCGGTCAGCGCGGCGAATCGGCGTGATTGGCTTTGGGACTTCGCTCATGGTTTCGACTCGCATATCTGAGTGGGTGAAGCAACGGCACCCGTCGGGACCGGCTGAGCTTTGGGTTGTTTAGCTCTGGCGAGCGTAATAATGGTCACCGCTGCGACAATGATTACAGCCGCCACGAGCGTACGGCCTGTAAGTTCCTCGTTCGCGAACAACCAGCCGACGACGACAGCCACCACCGGGTTAACAAATGCATAGGTCGATGCCTTTGCCGGGGTCGTGACGCGCAACAGCCAAACGTAGGCCGCGAACGCCAGCGAGCCGATGATCGCCAGATAGAGCAAGGCAGTGATCGATTTGAACGACATGAGCGCGAGATTGACCTGCGGCAACTCACCGGAGAAGATACCCAGCAGCGTCAACACTACACCGCCAACCAACATCTGAATACCGACACTCAACAACCGCGACTCCGGCAGGTCAATTTGGCGCGAATAGATCGAGCCGCTCGCCCACGACAGCGTTGCCAGAAGCAGTGGAATTGCCCCGATCATGTGGATGGGGCTTCCCCCGAGATCGCCGGGGCCTACCAGAATGACTATGCCGATGAACCCCGTTATTAACCCGCCGATCACTCCGGGAGTCGGTCGCTGACCATTCGGTCGCAACCATTCGATCAGCACCATCCAGAACGGCATTGCCGCAACCATCAGAGCGGCTAACCCGGAAGGTACATACTGCTCAGCCCAGGTGACGGTTCCGGTACCGCCAACAACCAGGAGCAGTCCCACGACGCCGGAATTCTTCCACTGTAACTTCGTTGCCGCGACCGCACCCGAGAGCCGCGCCCAGGTGTAGAGAAATGCGCCACCGATCAGGAAACGCACGCCCGCAGAGAGCAGCGGCGGAATCGTCTCGATCGTGAAGCGGATTGCAAGATAGGTCGATCCCCAGATCAGGTAGATCGCGAGAAAGCCGACGATGATGCGCCAGCGGGAAGCAGATTCCTCAGTCATTGTCCTTGGCTCCGGGAAGGTGATCGAGAGGCAGCGGTCCGTTTTCCTTGAAAGTTTCCAGCGCAATGACGGTGCGCGTGTTGCGCACAGTCGCGATTGATCCGACTTTGTCGCGCAGAAATTGCCCTAACGCTTCGGTGTCGCGGATGCGCACTTTGAGGAGATAACAATCTTCGCCGGCAATGTTGTGGATCTCGAGGACTTCGGGCAGCGCCGCCAGTTCAAGCGCTGTCGAGCAGGTGTTGACCGGTTCGTCGGCGCGCACGAAGACGAATGCTACGAGACCAAGCTGTATGGTCTTGGCGTTGAGACGAACATCGTAGCCGCTGATGATCCCGCGTTGCACCAGTTTCTTGATGCGCTCTGCAGTTGCCGAGGGCACGATGCCGATTTTCTTTGCGATGTCGGAATTGGGGATGCGAGCGTCTTCCTGAAGGATTTTCAGGATTTTCTTGTCTAATTCGTCAATCATGAGATTGTACCACCATTTCGTCGAATTATGTACACAATAATACGCGAATCCTGCGACGATGTTTCATGAAATTCGTCATAATCGAGAAGATAATTCGTTCCGAAACGATCACCTTTCCAAAAAATCTTCGCCGATTACCATCCTAAGTCGTTATAATGTAAAGACTGAGAATTCAGGCAATCTGGCAAAATAGGAGGAAATCATGGCTGAACACGCTGAAGATACCCGGGTCAAGGATGCCCTTGAGCTCCTGAACAGCTACGCCCGCGACAAAAAGGGTGAGTTGCAGGATATGCTGACCGGCAAGTACACGAATCTGAAATCTGCGGTCTCGAATATGGGTGCGCGCCTGCAGCAGGATGCCGGCGAATTCTACGAGGTTGGCAAAGAGAAGACCAAGAAACTGGCCAAGGACCTCGACAAGAACGTGCACGACAATCCCTGGCCGTATATCGGCGGCGCGGCGTTGGGTGCTTTGATTGTCGGATATTTGTTAGGGCGTTCGCAGAAGTAACTCCACGAACACGGTCAGCGAACTTGTCGGAACCCCTCTATCTTTCGTCAAATCTTGGGCGCGGCACTATTGGGGATTCCGACCCACAACTCTGGCGGCGAGGTTTCAACATTTCGCGTTCGGTTGTTTGACAGAATGAGGACTCAATAATGGGATTTCTCAAGGGCTTGTTGTACGGTCTGGCGGGCAAGTCGATTCAAAACCTGATCGATATCGCCAGAGCCGAACTGGTGATCGCGCTGATCCGCGCGCTTGGCGGCCTGCGCAAGCTGATTGTCCTGCTTTCGCTCTGGGTGTTCCTGCTGATGCTCCTCGCAGGCGGGCTGGTAATTGTGCCGGTTGCCCTCTGTGTCTATATGCCGTGGGCGCCGGAAACCAAGCTGATCGTGCTGCTTTCGTTTGCGGCCGTGTATATCGGCGTCCCCTTGATCGCACTAATGTCTGTCCTCTCCGAACGCCGCTGGCTGAAGCTCTTCAAGGTTGACGAGTTGGTAGCGAAGGTGGTGCGGAAGCGGGAGTCCTCCTAATTCGAGGTTCGCAGTCAGTAGCCCGTAACCAGCAATCTCCGCGCTGCTGTCTCTCCGCAATGCTGATACTGATGGTAAGCAGCGGCTGCCTGCGCGCGAATCTCGCTGCGGCTCTTTCCCGCCGCCCATGATTCAACTGCAGCCCTCAACGTGTAAGCCTCCGGAGCCATCAACCCCGTAGTCCAGAGCACCGGGTCGGCTCTGAGTGCCGTCAAGTGGTTCTGGAAATATCCCTTGCTTATGCAGGCGAGAATGATCGCCGGAAGCCCTGTGCTATCCCCTTGCAGTTCTCGGACCGGAACGTCGAAATCCATGAGGCCGTTGTGCCCGATGTAAGCTGCCATGCGTACGTAAATCGCATTCTGGTTCTCTTGACTCGCATGCTCGGCATTGGGAATCACGACCTGATCACTGCGCCCGGCTACTTCTTCAAGGAAGTCAACGACAGCTTCACGGATTCGTTCTCCCTTATAGGCATCGGCTATCAGGTAGAGCTTATAGACCTTGTGTCGGAAGATGCAGCGTTGAAGCACGGTATCCGGTCTGACTGACTCGACCCTGGAAATGAGCGTCCACTGTTTGTCCCGCGAGAAGAAGGTGCGGACTCCGTAAGCTGCTCCCCAGTACAGGTTGTTATCCAGATCTTCACCGTTGCCAAGGCGCGCCGAGATGGGCACGATGCCTTGATGCTCGTTGTCCGCCAGGGCCACATAGACGTGTACAATTCGCGTTGTGTCCGCTGCCCGGCTCGTCAGCGGCATTGCTGTCGCAAAGGCCAGAGCCAAAAGTAACCTAAACGTTTTCATGCACAAGATCCTTCTCATGAGCTCCCGCCAATCATCGAAGCTTTTAGGTCAGTCGTCGAGAATCGAGACCCGTGGTGTTGGGGATTCCTGACTGATTCCCTTTCATAGAGATTTGGGATGTACTCGAATCAGCCAGCCGACTCCTGGTCGGGGATGGAAAGTACGCACGATCCTGTAATCTTGGAGATCATACTTGATAATCAGTCCGTAAGAAAGACGCTGTTCACCTCCTATGAAAAAGGCATACCTGCCGTCAGGTGTAATGTCCATGTCAACCGGATCAAAACCCCTAAAAGGGTATGCACCGCTGTAATCATATCCATCGATTATTCGCCGCATCAGTCTTGTCTCGAGATTCAATTCCCATACTGAAGATGGTTCGCTATCAAAAATCCATGGGGCAAAGAAGAAGACCCTGACTCCGTCTGGGTGTAGACATCCAAACCCGTGTCCGGGGCGATATTCATCGACAAGGCTCAAAGTCCGAGCGTCGCGGACTTGAATAAAGCTCTCCCCTCCCGAGAGCGGGCCAGCCCAAAGGATGACTTTGTTGCCGTCGAGCGTAGCGAGTGCCTGAACACTGCGGGCTGGGCTACCACTCAAACTCTTAAGGGCGAACTTGTATTCCACTACCGTGGTCCCACTGTATTCAACGGTCAGAAGGCTGTCTTCCCATTCGGAAGGGACATACGCCAGCGGCAGACTTGGATGCGTGTCGGCCCTTCGATAACCGTTGGCGTGACTCCTTTGAAAGACAATCTGCAGATCCGGGATCGATAGGATTGTGAGTTTCGTAGTTTCAGAAACAAGCACATGTCGCTGGTCAGCAAAGAGACTCAGATGATCGCCGCTTACTCCATACGCAATTGCGAGCGTATCGCCTGACGAAAAGTCGGTAACCCAGGTCGCTCCTTCTCCGGGCTCAAACACTGTATAAACCGCGTATTTGCCATCACTGGTGAAGCGGGCATCATTGAAAGGAAGCGTCCCATAATACGAAGAATCCATCACTTCGCCTGTCTTAGTGCTATAAGTGAAGACCCAAGCTGTCGTGAATGTGCCGGCAAAACTGTAGAGAAACTGGTACTCCTGCTCCTCCGGCGGCTTCGGGCACGTCGGGCAGTCCTCATCGCAGCCGATCAGCCAAGCTACCGCTGCAACAAACATCAGTACTGAACAAAACAAGTTCTTCAGATAGATTTCCTCCTTTCCTTAACATAACGAGCTTCAGTCGCAAATGCGCATCTCACATTGTGGCTATCGCAGTCCACAATAAGCATTGCGCATGTGGCTCTTGATTCGAATTTCCGGTTCATCCTAGCCTGAAGGGTCGCTCGTGGCCCTTTAAGAAAAACAGTTATCGTCTGATTGCTTCTCTACTACTATATCGAAGCTCAACTCTTGTCAAACGCAAAATCGGCTATCCCCCGCCCCCCTTTTCCCTTGCCCCGATCATCTTCTTTGCCGATCTTCGCCGTCGATATTCGTACAACCGACAAATACTGATTTTCTGATTCGGAGATAAAATGCCCGCGAAGAAAACTTCGTCCGCCAAGCCGCGCAGCGCAAAAACCGCCGCCAAGAAACCGGCGCGCGCACCCAAAATTAAGACGCTGAAAGCATCCTCAGCGCCCGCCGCCGATTCGATCCAATCGGTGTTGCAGGAACACCGGCTCTTCCCGCCCTCCAAAGACTTCTCGAGTCGCTCACACGTCGGCAGTCCGGCGGAGATGAAACGCCTGCGCGAGAAGGCCGCAAAGAACCCGGTGAAGTTCTGGGA
This sequence comes from uncultured Ignavibacteria bacterium, assembly GCA_964576925.1. GTDB lineage: Bacteria > Zixibacteria > MSB-5A5 > CAIYYT01 > CAIYYT01 > JADJGC01. Next base: position 64,364 of record CAZNWJ010000014.1, read on the forward strand.
GGAACAGGCGCGCGAATTGGTGTGGTTCAAGCCGTGGAAGAAAGCGTTTGCCTGGAAACACCCGTTTGCTCAGTGGTTTGTCGGCGGCAAGATCAATATCTCGTACAATTGCCTCGACCGCCACGTCGCTACCTGGCGGCGCAACAAGGCGGCGATCATCTGGGAGGCCGAAAGCGGCGAGACACGCACGCTCACCTATCAGCAATTGCTGATGCAGGTCTGCCGCTTCTCCACCGTGCTCAAATCGCTCGGCGTGCAGAAGGGCGATGTCGTCGCGATCTACATGGGCATGACCCCGGAGGCAATCATCGCGATGCTGGCCTGTGCCCGCATCGGCGCCACGCACAATGTGGTCTTCGGCGGATTCTCGGCGGAAGCTTTGCGCGAACGCATCAACGACTCCAAAGCTGTAGCCGTGATCACGCAGGATGGTTCATTCCGCCGCGGCGCGATCGTGCCGCTGAAAGACAATGTCGATGCCGCGCTCACCGAGGCGCCGACCGTGCAAAACGTGGTCGTGCTCAAGCGCGTCGGCAACGACGTCAACATGATGATCGGCCGCGACCACTGGTGGCACGAGCGGATGCTGGTGCCCAACGATCCCTGTGAGGCCGAACCGCTCGATGCCGAACATCCGCTGTTTATTCTCTACACTTCCGGCTCGACCGCCAAACCGAAAGGCATCCTGCACACCACCGGGGGCTACATTACGCAGGCGGCTTATACGGCGAAAATGGTCTTCGATTTGCGCGAAGATGATCTCTATTTCTGCATGGCCGATATCGGCTGGGTCACCGGTCACAGCTACATCGTTTACGGCCCGCTGGCTAATGGCGCCTCGATCCTACTCTACGAAGGCGCGCCGAATTATCCGGCACCGGATCGGATCTGGGATATTATCGAGCGCCACAAAGTCACAGTGTTCTACACAGCGCCGACGGCGATTCGCAGCTTCATGCGCGCCGGCGAGCAGTATCCGGTGCAGCACAACATGTCCTCGCTCCGCCTGCTGGGATCGGTCGGCGAGCCGATCAATCCCGAGGCGTGGATGTGGTATTACACGTTGATCGGCGGCAAACGCTGCCCGATTGTCGACACCTGGTGGCAGACCGAAACCGGCGGCATCATGATCTCGCCGCTGCCGGGCGCGACAACGCTCAAGCCGGGATCGTGCACGATGCCGTTGCCGGGGATCGTCGCTGACGTGGTGCGCAAAGACGGTACATCGTGCCGGCCTAACGAAGGCGGCCTGCTGGTGGTCAAGCACCCGTGGCCGGGGATGCTGCGGACGATTTACGGCGATCCGCATCGCTACAAAGAAGTCTACTGGAAAGACTTCCCGCCTACCAAGTCGCGTCCCGGCTATTATCTGGCAGGTGACGGCGCACGCAAAGACCCGGATGGGTATTTCTGGGTGGTCGGGCGTATCGATGACGTCGTCAATATTTCCGGTCACCGGCTCGGCACCGCGGAAGTCGAGAGCGCGCTCGTGTCGCACAAGACCGTCGCGGAGTCCGCAGTTGTTGCGCGACCGGATGAATTGAAAGGCAGCGCATTAGTTGCGTTTGTGACACTCAAGAGCAATGTCAGCTCTGATGCCTCATTCCTCGAAGAACACCGCGAGGTGTTGCGCCAGCATGTGATGAAAGAGATCGGTCATATCGCCAAGATCGACGAAATCCGCTTCACCGACGCGCTCCCCAAAACGCGTTCCGGTAAGATCATGCGCCGATTGCTTCGTGAAATTGCGCACGGCAATGTCGTCACCGGCGACACGACAACGCTGGAAGACTTTTCAATTCTGGAGAAGCTGCGGCAGGACGAGGAGTAGGAGCGGCGTAACCACCCCATGCTCGGGAGTTGTTGATGAAGAGTCCGCGCGACCGTGATCTAAGAACACAACCCCCTTGCCCCCTTTGCTAAGGGGGAACAACGAACTCTCAGAATGCCGTTCGTGCGTAACAGATTCTCCCCCAACAAAGGGAGCGGTTTCAGTCTCCGACGAAGGAGGAGATGGAAACCGAGGGGTGTCTTTCTGCTACCCTCGCACGTTTTCAGCAATCCTCCTGCGGTTGGAGCAGTGTAGCAAGGGAGATGTTTTCCTAGTCAATATCTCCTTGCTTGACGACGTTTGATCTGTTTCTTCACCTCCGTGAAGCATCGTTCTCTCCTCACCCCCGCCGGCGGCGCGATCATCGCTGTCTGTTTTTTCCTCCCCTGGATTCGCATCTCGTGTATGGGAACTTCAGTCTATTCCGGCTCAGACTTCGGCGGAGTCTACTGGGCGATTTTCGGTGGCGGCGTGGCGCTGATCGGGGGCTACTTCCTGCTCAAGAGACTAAGACACACCGACTACCTGATGTCGCTGGTGGCAGCGGTGAGCATCATTTGCGCGGCGGTAATCTTCTACGGCATCCTGACAATTTCCTCCGGCAAGCGGATATTGCTGTTTCGCGTCGGTCCCGAAGACGTCAATCTGCGGTTTCACGTAGGCAGTTTCGGCACGCTTTTCGGTTTCATCCTCGCCTGGGTCGGCGCCCTGCCAACAGGATTTCGCCGGCGTCTCCTGCGCAGAGGCGGCCAGGACGAGCCCCTGCCGCATGACTTGCTCAAATTCAATCTTCATCAGCATCATACTTCTTCTTGACGTACGCGGCCTATTCCTGTTATTTGGCGGCGATTTCTGAAAGCGTCGGCCGTTTGACACTGTCTACCGAAAGTTGATTTCGACTATCTATGTTCAAATTGACCAGTCCTCAGCATGGCAACCGCTTCACCTGGCGGCTGACTCCGGGTAGTTATATCGCCGGCCGCGATCCCGGGGTCGATCTGGTGATCAATGACTCGACCGTCTCGCGCAAGCATGCCCGGATTACCGTCCTCGACGATGCGACGATTCGCATCAGTGATTTGGGGAGTCTTAACGGAACGCAGGTCAACGACAAGAAGATCACTGACACCGTCGATCTCAAGGTTGGCGACGCCATCTCGATCGGCAATGTCGGGTTCCTGCTGATGTCGGAAAGCGCGCCGGAGACCCGGCCGCACTCGACGGCCTCGCACTTTGCGATCATCGACGAGAAAGAGAGCGGGACGTCGATTTCTGCGATTCCGCTGGAGGAGGCGCTGCAGGCACCGCCCAAGGAATCGGCGAATCCGGCGGTATTCAAGGCGATTGCCGACATGGCTAAGATGTTGATCCTGCCGCAGAGCGTCGATGAGATGTTCAACCAGGCGCTCGACCTGCTTCAGCAAATCGTCAAGTCGGAACGCTCGGCAATTTTTGCGGCGGACGAAACGAGCGGAGATGTCACGCTGCTCAACTATCGGCTGAGTAATCAGTCGGGTTCGGGCAAGTTCACGATGTCGCGCACGATTGTTCGCGAAGTGCTGAATAACAAGAACGCCGTGTTCTTCTCCGACTTGATTTCCGACGATCGCTTCGCGCGCCAGGAGTCGATTGTCGTGGCGGGGATCCGTTCGGCCATGGCCGTTCCCATGGTTGACGAAGACAAGGTGATGGGCATACTTTACGTCGATACCAGCGATCCTTCCCAGCGATACAACGAAGACACACTCAAAGTTGTCGCTACCTTCGGCAACATTCTGGCCGCGAAAATCACTAATCACAACCTTCTCAAGGAACGCCAGGAAAAACAGGCGCTGGAATCGGAGTTGAGCATTGCCTCACAAATCCAGGAAGGTCTGATGCCGAAGGTATTGCCGCTGGTGCCGGGCTATTTGTTCCACGCTTTCCAGATGCAATGCAAGATGGTCGGCGGCGACTTGTATGATATTGCTCTGCTTCCCGACGGGCGCGTGTTGTTCTTGCTGGCCGATGTCTCCGGCAAAGGCATGGGCGCGGCGCTGTTTGCTTCTAACATTCTCTCTGCATTTCGGATGCTCCGCGCGCTGGCGAAGTTTGACGTCGTTGACGCTGTCGCGCGCGTCTCTGAGCAAATGGAAAGCACAAGTCGCGGCGGCGATTTTGCGACGGTGTTTCTGGGCGTTCTCGATCCTTCCACGCACACAGTCGAGTATGTCAACGCCGGGCACAACCCTCCGATACTAGTTCGCCCCGATGGCAGCCATTCTCATCTTGACTCGACCGGCATACCGATTGGTGTCTTTAGCGGATTCGCCTGGGGTAAGAACTCGCTTACGATCAATCCCGGCGAGCGGATCGTGATCTTCACTGACGGGATACCTGAAGCCAACGACAGCAAAGGCGACCAGTATTCAGACGAACGGCTTGAGAAGTTTGTGATCGAACGTCGGCGCGACCCTTTGACCGAGCTCACCTCCTCTTTAATCAAGGAAGTCTCCAAGTTCGTCGGCGATGCTCCCCGGAGCGACGATATTACGCTAATCATGTTTGAGCGCAATCCGTAGCATTCTCTGCGACTCCGGTTTTCGCTTGCCCCGAGCGGTGGCCGCCGGCTAATTGTCCCCATGAAGTCGAAATCACAAGCTCAAGCAGCGGGACGGAAATTGCAGCGGCAGGATTCGTGGTTTGCGATTGTCGACCCGACCGAGCGGCGGGGGATGCTCTGGATTTTCGCCGTCGCGCTGCTTTTCCGGCTCATCTATTTATTGCAGTTGAAGAATTCAATCTTCTGGGGCAACTACATCCTCGACTCGCAGGCGCTTGATCTTTGGGCCAGAGAAATCGCTTCGGGCAATTTCGCCGGGACTGAGCCGTTCTTTCGCGCCCCGCTCTACGGCTATCTGCTTGGAGTCGTATACGCCGTTCTCGGGAGCGGCCCGACTGGCATTATCATTGTTCAGACACTCTGTGGATTGGCGGTAGTCTATCTGGCGTTTATCTACGCGCGCCGGCTCTTTGATAAGAGAGTCGCATTGGTTTCTGCGGCGATCGCCGCGATCTGGCCGACATTGATATTCTATGAAGGCGAAGTCTCGATTACGACATTAGAGGTTTTACTCGGATTGGCTGCGGTCGTGTTTATGCATAGGGCGGTCGATCTCCGCACGCGCGCCAGTCTCCTGGCGGCCGGATTCACGCTTGGACTGGCCGCCATCACGCGGCCAACATTCCTGCTACTCGCACCGCTTCTGCCGCTTGGCATCTTGCTCTCAGGCTTGAAACAGAAGACAGGTGAACTTGCGAGATTCGCCGCTATCTTCGTCGGCGCACTATTGCTGCCGATTCTGCCGGTGACGCTTCACAATCTGAGCTTTGGCAATGACTTTGTTTTGATCGCTTCCCAGGGCGGCTCGAATTTCTATCTGGGTAATGCGGCGATAGCGGACGGCGTCACGGCACAACAGATCGGCGTTGCCCAGAATGACGTGGTTATCCAGGATAACATCGCGTCCGTAGCCGTCGCCGAGCGCGAATTGGGCCGAAAACTCAGGCCGTCTGAGGCATCGTCGTATTGGATGGGCCGCGCGCTCGATGATATCGCCGCCGATCCTGCGCGGGCAATCGGGCTCTTCGTCAAGAAGTGCTACTTATTCTGGCATGGCCAGGAAATCTTTAACAACAAGTCTCTCTACTACGCCGGCGAGTATTCACTTCTGATGAAGGTATCGATATGGAAAGCGGGACTGAATTTCCCTTCCGGATTATTGTTCCCGTTGATGATCTGCGGCATCTATCTCGCCTTCAGCACTCGCGTCCGCATGACAATCCCGGTGGGGTATTTGGTGCTATACATGCTGGCGATCGCATTGTTCTTCGTTTGCGCGCGGTTTCGCCAACCAATCGTACCGGTCGCGATCATCTTCGCTGCATACGCCCTCGTTACCACGGCCAGGTCAGCAAAGAATCAGGGTTGGCGATCGAGCCTCCCGGCTTTAGGTATCTTCATCGCAGCCGTAATCGCGCTAAACTGGGGCGGAGATGTCGAGTCACGGGCCAATCAGTCGCAGTTCGACACGATCCTCGGCTCGATCTATCACAGGCAACGTGACCTCCCGCGTGCGATCGACCACTACGAGAGTGCCATTGCGCTCCTTCCGCGGAATGTTCGCGTCTACTCCCAGCTTGGCCGCGCGTATACCGAGGCCGGGCAGTTCGAGCGTGCTATCGGAGCGTTCCAACGCGGGATTACGCAAGCTCCGGACTATCCGGCTTTGCGATACAATCTGGGTATCGCCTTAACGCGATTCGGACGACTCGAGGAAGCAAAGGCCTCGTTTCGCGATGCGCTGCAGCTGTCGCCGACGGCATTGGATGCGCGCTTGGCGCTGGCAGAGGTGTACGAGCTGCAGAAGCACACAGACTCTGCACTGGTTTTGTATCGCGAGATTCTTGCCTTGGCGCCGCAACACCCCATTGCTAACCAGAAGGTCTCGCAGCTCGAGACCGTGGTTCCCCCTCCGGAGTAAATGTAATCGTGAAACCCGGTGGTGCTGTGCTACGTCATAAATTGAAAGTTATTAGTTGAATCTGGAGAACAACTCTTCATTGTTTGGGCTTCGTGCTCAAAGCGGAGCATCCAGGCCCAAACCTGATCAGTGGAGATCCCGGTGACTGAATCCGACAACGACAGAGATCACACGCGAGCATTCTTTATCCCGACTGCAGGCGTGCACTTGGGTCACTATGAGCTTCTCCAGCGCCTCGGCTCGGGCGGAATGGGCGATGTGTTTCTGGCGCAAGACAACTCGTTGAATCGCAGGGTGGCGATCAAGTTCCTCTCCCAACAACTTTCGAGTGACCCCGATGCTAAAGCACGCTTCCTGCGCGAAGCTCAAGCGGCCGCCGCGCTGAATCACCCAAATGTCGTCACGATCTACGAGGTCTCCGAGCACGAGAGCCGCCCTTACATCGTCATGGAAAACGTCGATGGTCAGTCGCTCAAAGAAGTGCTGAAGCAGGACCTGCCGCTAAACAAGATCATTGATATTGGCGTGCAACTTTGCGACGGCTTGCAAAAAGCGCATCAGTTGGGCATCGTGCATCGCGACATCAAGCCGGCAAACATTATCGTTGATACGGACGGACGCCCGCGTCTACTCGATTTTGGTCTGGCGACGGTCCAGGGTGCGAGCCAGATCACACGCGCCGGGTCAACGCTCGGGACGATTGCATACATGTCGCCGGAGCAAGCCCAGGGGCAAACCGTTGACCATCGCTCAGACATCTACTCGCTCGGCATCGTTCTCTATGAGATGATTGCCAGAAAACAGCCGTTTGGTCGCGACACGGACGCCGCTACCCTGGGCGCCATCATCTATGACACGCCTGCACCGCTGGCGCAGTACCGACCGGATGTGCCGCCGGGACTGCAAGCAGTTCTCGATCGTGCTCTCGATAAAGACCTGGAGACCCGTTACCAGTCTGCTTCCGGCCTGATGGCTGATTTGAAGCGAGAAAAAAAGCTTCTGGATGGTACGCAGTCTTCACCTTCATCTCCGAGCATTCGCGCCCTGCCGGCGAAGAAACGCTCGCGAATGCCGCTCGTGGTTTCGACTTCAGGCGCCTTGCTGGTTCTTCTGCTGATCCTGCTCTTGAAGCCATGGAATCTCTCATTCAGCACTGACCAGCAGGCCCAGGCCTCCGAACAGTGGATGGCCATCATGTATTTCGACAATCTCACCGACCCGGCGGATGAGCAGCGCCTCGGCGAGATCGTAACGAATTTGTTGATTACGGACCTATCGGAAGCCAAGTCGATTCGCGTCGTCTCCAGCCAGCGGCTCTACGATATCCTTAAGGAACTGGGCAAGGAGGGGCAACGCCGCGTTGACCGCGAGATGTCGACGCAGGTGGCGCGCAAGGCCGGCGCCAAGTGGATGCTTACGGGTTCAATCTTGCAGGTTGAACCCGAAATCATCATGACCAGCCAGCTTATCGATGTTGCATCCGGCGGCGTACTCGCGAGCCATCGGCTTGATGGTGAAGCCGGTGAGAAGGTCTTTGCCGTGACCGAGAAGTTGGCTCGCAAGCTTCGAGTCGACCCGGCGTTTCCGCGCGAAATGCACACGGAGCCGAATATCGAACTGGCGGCGGTTTCGACTTCGTCACCGGAAGCCTATCGTTACTATCTTGAAGGTATCGAGTACCAGCAGCAGTTTGATCACGCCGGGGCTCGCAATTCCTTCCGCCGCGCCGTCAATCTGGATTCAACTTTTGCGATCGCCTGGGCACGTCTTGCCTCGCAATCGGATGGCGAAGACTGGAGACGGGCGAAGGAAGCCGCACTTCGTTTCATTGACCACGCGAGTCCGCTGGAGAAGCTCTTGATTCGCGCTTACGGTGCACAAGCCGAAGGGGATCAGGTGAAAGCCAGTGAAGTGCTGGCCGAGGCAGCCACAAAGTATCCGGACAACAAGGAAATCCTGTACCAGCTAGCGTCAGCTCAAGGAAATATGGGCGACACACGCGCCGCAATTGTCACTCTCCACAAGGTACTAGCACTCGATCGCATGTTCAAGACCGGCTGGAATCAACTGGCTTACAACTACATGCGCCTCGGCGATCTGGACAGCGCATTGATCTCGGTTAACCGATACCTGGAGCTTGCACCGGACGAACCGAACCCGTACGACAGCAAAGGAGATATGCTCGCTTCAATGGGCCTCCTTGATTCGGCGGCATCCTACTATGAGAAGGCGCTGCAGATCAAACCCGACTTCACCATGCGGACAATTACGAAGCTTTCGATTCTGAAGATGATCGCCGGCGATTATGGCAAAGCAGAAAGCCTCGTGAAACAGGCAATGTCGTCCCCGGAGGCTTTCGAGCGGACGGCTGCACGGAGTCAGTGGGTCTACCTGTTTCTCTATCGCGGGCAATTCAAAAAGGCGCTTGAAGAACTTGAAGTCGTTTCGAAGGCCGACCTGCTCGAAAGAGGCGAAGGTCCGTCGCTCGAGTTCCAAATCATAAAGGCGCGTATCTATCACTATCTCGGCGATGTGCAACGGGCTTGGCGAGAGTTCGGAAGGTTCGCGACTTACATTGACACCCTACGGCCGACCGTTCCCCGTTCCGGTCGCGCTCCACTCACGCGCACATTGCTGGCCATGTCTGTCGGTGAAACGAAGGTTGCTGAGGAGTTTCTTGATTCAATGGCGGTAGACGCCGCGAAGGATAGCGCCGAAACGGCCGCGTACCGCCGTGCCCGCGCATATTACTTCATGCTCAAGCCCAATCTGGAAAAATCACTCGCGGATTTTCAGTATGTGGCACAGCAGAGGGTGAATTTTTCGGCTTCCTACGAACTTGGCCGCGCCTACCTGCTTCTTGGACGCTTCCAGGAAGCTGTTGATGCCCTTGAAGCAGTACGGAATTCATTTTTTGACGAAGTGCGCTTCAGCGCTTACATCCACAACGTGCTCTATTATTACTACCTTGGCAGGGCGTACGAGGGACTTGGCAAGACAGACCAAGCGATCAAGGATTATTCCACCTTCGTCGAGATTTGGAAAGACGCAGACTCACCGATCGATGACCTCAAAGACGCGCAGAAACGCCTGGCGGCACTCAAAGCGCGGGTGTAATTCCTCGCATTCTCTGAAAGCTCCGGGACGAAGATTCTGACGGATTCCGCAGATCCGACTTCAGTCGGACGATTCTTTAGCGCACCCCGCCTCGACCAAATCAAAAGCCCCACCTCCTGACAAGGTGGGGCTACCCAAAACATGCACCGCTTCTACAGGCACGGCACACGTCCATATGCACCGTTGAGACGCGTCAACGCGTATGCTGTTTAGTCCTCGATCATCTCAACGTTGGCGCGCGGGATTATCGCGCGCTTGCCGTCGGTTTCGAATTCCAACTCCAAGACTCGCGCGTGCGATTCGGACTCTAACTTTTGGAGCGGCGACGGTAGAGATGTCACCTTGCCGAGCTTTCCGAAATACGGTGAACGAATCACCCGAACCGGCGAGCCGATCGTCAGGCCTTGAATCTCTCCCTGCGTCTGACCGCTGCCGGAGCGGATATCGTCCTTGATCGGAATGATCACTTCGGGACGAATAACGCCGGCGCGAATCTGGGTGGCGCCATTGATGCAAGCCATCTTGCCCTCAAGGCTCTTGAGCAAATCGAAGGTGCGGCGCGCCATCTGGATTTCACCGAAGCCTTCGGTAACAACCAGAGTTACGCCCAGTTCTTCTGAGCCGGTAATCGCGACACCGATGTCGTAGCCGAGAAAATCGCGCAGGTCCTTGTCGGAAAAACCACCGGCGACTATGCCTTTGACTCCGACCTTGATGGCTTTGCGCACAGCGTCGGCTGTGACGATCGATCCACCGACGATAACCTTGCCTTTACAGGAATCATCGATGCGATCTTCCGAGAGTTTTATCTCCGGCGAATTCACGACCATTTTCAACTCGCCGTGAGTTTCGCCGCCGATGCCGAAGATGCCCTGGACGAACGAACCCCAGCAACGTACCGCGACGCCTTCTTGCGGAAAGACTTCGACAACTTCGCCATCTACGTAGGCACGAACCTCGACCGGTACCGGATGCCCGCGCAGTAGGACCATGCCGGTTACCGATGAAATCGTCTCGATTGTACCTTCGGTCTTGGATTTGGCTTCGGATTTGAACAGGCCGAAGAACGACTTGTTCAGACCAACGAGTTCGCCGAGTTTGACCGAGTCGCCTTCCTTTTTCAGCATGCACTGCATGATGTCTTCCGGTGGTACGCCAAGAAGATTCGCCACGTTCATCGTTTCTACCGGCCCGGGCAGGTGCGTTCGGGCCACGACAGTGTCTGGGCCGACTTTGTCACCGACCTTGACGACCACTTCGCCCTTGAGCGGCAAGATACGCCGTTTGGTAATCAGTTCTTTTTGCGTGACCTTCAGGCCGGGTGTGTAAGTATGTGCCATTGGCTTCCTCGTATTGATCAACGGGCCATTGCGCCCTGCGCGAATCGCCCTACATTATTCTCAGAGTTTGTGCGCGTGCCATCAAGCGATGACCCGCATCAAGCCCTTTCCAGCGCTTCCCTGGGATAGATATCCAGCGCCAGCATCCACTCTTTCAGTTTGCGGACACGTGTGGCATCGTCAGTTGGCACCGCAAAGGGACGGCCGCGACCATCGAGAATGATTCCGACGACGCCGCCGGAGACCGTCAGTTCACGGCGCTTGCCGGGGCCCTCGCCGAGATCAAGTTTGCCATCCGGTTCAAATGTCGCTTTGGCTTTCAGCGGTAGACCGGTCTTCTGGTCCAAACCCAGCTTGAAGAGCTTCATCTCACCGAACATGAGCTTGCCTTCTTCAACCTTGCCGTCGGGCATCTCGATACGGAACTTCATCATCTCCCGGCCTTCCTTGCTGTCGCCGCTTGGGGCGATACAGGTGCCGAGATGGATCAGGCAATCCTTGTCGAACACCTCGGTAGCAGCCTTGGGATGAACCGTCGAGAGCACACCCAATTGCGGCATCATGAAGATCGAGTCAACCGCCAGGCGCGTGATGCCCTCCGGGACAAAGGCGTCGATCATCATCAGGGCCGACTGCTGGCGCCGCGGGGCATGCGAAAGCACACCGCCCGATCCGATTAGCATGTTGAGCGTCATCATGTTAACGAGGGTTTGACCGGAGGCCTTTTGTTCGAACGCATCCGCAATTGTACGTTGTTGCTGCACGCCCTTCAGGACTGTCGCGAAATTCTTGTGCTGTATGAAAGCGAGGCGCAACGCTTCTTTGGCGATCGCCTGCTCGAAGATTAGTTCTTCCATCGATTGCGGTATCGTCGTCGGGCGAATCATCTTGTTCTTCACACGGTTGCGCAGATCGCGTTCATCCATGTGGAACGGTACCCAGCGCATTACGTTTTCAAGACCGGCTTCTGCAAAGACGTTCGACACTGAGTAGCTCATACCCAGATTCGCCGACACTGTGCGGTTGAAGACACCCTGGAAGACCGAGAAAACGTCCGTTGTTGCCCCGCCAATGTCGACGCCGACAACCTCAATGTTCTCGATTTCCGAGACGGTCTTGATTATGAGCCCGACTGCCCCGGGAGTGGGCATAATCGGGGCATCGGTCATATCCATGAGTTTCTTGTAACCCGGCGCCTGGGCCATAACGTGCTCCAGGAACAGGTCGTGAATAGCCTCGCGTGCCGGCAGGAGGTTCTCCTGCTCGAGTACAGGCCGCAGATTATCGACAATCTTGAGATCAACCTTCTTGCCAAGCGTACCGTCGACCGCCGTGCGAGCATCCTTGTTGCCGGCGTAAATCACTGGTAGCTTGTAGCTTGAGCCCAAGCGGGGCCGTGGATCAGCAGCACCGATCAGTTCGGCCAACTCGACTACGTGAGTCGTGGTTCCTCCGTCTATGCCTCCGGAAAGCAGAATCATGTCGGGCCGCAGGTGGCGAATCCGCTCGATCTGCTGGTAAGGCTGCCGTTTGTCGTTGGATGAGATCACGTCCATAACGATAGCGCCGGCACCAAGCGCTGCACGCTCGGCGGATTCGGCCGTCATCGAACGCACAACGCCGGCAACCATCATCTGGAGGCCGCCACCGGCTGAGCTGGTCGAGATATAGATATCGGTACCGGTCTTCGAGCCGTCCTTAGAACGGGGCGCCAGGATTTCACCTTTATCGTTCAACAGCTTACGACCAGAGAGTTCTTCGACTTCCTGCACGGCATTCAGCACTCCCATTGTCACGTCTTCAAAGGGAGCCTCAACAGTTGTGGGTGCCTCTCCGCGAACCATGAGACGGTATTGCCCGTCTGTCTTTTCGATCAGAATAGCCTTGGTCGTGGTCGACCCGCAATCAGTAGCCAGGATGACTTCAATGTCTTCGGGTTTGACATTTGCCATTGTAAAATATCCTCAATTCCCTCAATTCCGAGCATCTTAAGAGGGCGGGATCAGCCGCCCAGAGAATGGTGAGTATAATATCCTTCGACGGGAAAGTCAACGACCGTGTGGTCGATTCTCTGGTCGTTTGGACGCGTTTCGCGGGATCTGGAGAACGGCAATAATCCCTTGATTTCTCCGGCTAAAGACGAGATTTTTCTTGACAGTTGGCTCCTAAATTTTAACTTACTCTATAGTTAAGCAAGGTCTTCGCTAAGACTCAAGTTGTCTTAAAAACGAAATACTTCCCGTACTAGCGGGCTCATCCATGAATGCACGAAACATGGTAATAGATGTCACAAACGTCGAACCTTTGAACCATAATCGTGGGAGGAAGCGCCTATGAGGTTGTAGTCCGTCTGAAGTCCTCTCGGGCGGATTGTCCAATTGTCAGATAAAGAACCACTAAACTTTTGCGTTAAGGAAAGGTGAATCCATGAACCGATGCAGAATGACTTTCCGGATTCTCATCACTCTCCTCGCAGCTCTTTGTTTACTTACCTCGGCTGCGATCGCTAAGGAGCAGACGCTTGATGCTCCCAAGACTCTCAAGGGAAAACAAATCATCACTCCCGAGATGAAGCGCGACAACACCGTCATTACCCAGAACGGTGGCGTCACTGTGGTGGATCCGGTTGGCGCGTATGACGGTGAAGCAACCAAGGTTGCTCCGCGTCGTGACGACCCCATTATTGTTCAACCCGACAATCGTGCTTCGTACCTGTCCGAAGGTATGGAAGTAACTGTCCCGCCGACCGGCTGGAGCACGATAATCACGAATGCGGCCTACACCTGGAAGAAGCAGACGCTGTCCTTCCACAGCGGTACCGCTTCGGCCGACGTTGAATACGATCCGGCTCTCGTTCCTCAAGATGAGTGGATCGTCTCCCCGGCTCTCGATTTCTCCGCCGCTGCCGGCGATCTGAAGATCGAGTTCTGGTGGATGATGAGCTACTACTGGGGCGTCAGCCCGTTTGATAACTACGATCTCGAGCTGTGGATCTCGACCGACGGTGGCGGCACCTGGTCAACCAAGCTTTGGGACGAAACCGGTGAAGGCGTCTTCACGAACTTCACCTGGTACCAGGAAACCATCAGCCTTGCCGGTTACGTTGGCCAGTCCAACGTGAAGTTGGCGTGGCACTATGTTGGTGTTGACGGCGCCCAGGCTGCCATCGACGATATCAACGTCAATGACGACCCGGCCCCGATCGGCCGTTGCTGCTATGGCTCGAATCAGTGCGCGGATGTGACCGCGGCTGACTGTTCGACCCTCGGCGGTACCTGGGATGATGCGCTGGATTGCACCAACAATCCGTGCCCGGTTGCCGGAGAAGGCGACAATTGCGGCGACCCGCTGAAGATTTCGCTCCCCGGCGACATTCCGTTCGTCGATGCGAACCAGTTTACCTGCGGCCGCACCAACGACTACAGCACCACTTGCCTTGACTTCTATGATGGTGGCGAAGACATCGTCTATGAAATCACCGTCACGGCAGCTGTGACCGTTGACATCACCTTGAATCCCAAGGGCACAACCTACACCGGTATGGCGATCGACAACTCGGCTTGTCCGCTCGATGCCGGCGTCAGCGATTGCGTTGCCAAGTCAACCAACTCCGGTGGCACGACCCACAAGATTCTCGGCCTGGCCCTGAATCCGGGTACCTACTACCTGATGGTCGACACCTGGCCGAGCCCGGATTGTATCCCTGATTTCGATCTGACGATCGACGTGGCGGCTCCGCCGGCCCCGGGTGCTACCTGCGCCAATCCGTACACGATCACTGCCAGTGCTGCGACACTGCCGCAGACCCTCACCGGTCTGTTCACTTGCGGCCAGGGCAATGACTACTCGACGACCTGTATGGGTTCGTACGATGGTGGCGAAGACGCCATTATCAAGCTGACCCTGACCGAGCCGTTGGTCATCGACCTGACTCTCGATCCGTTGGGCACCACCTGGACCGGTATGGCGATCGATAACGTCTGCCCGCTGGATGCCGCAACCGGCTCCTGCCTGGGTATCGTGACCAGCTCTGCCGGCACGCCGAAATCAATCTACGGATTGAACCTGGCGGCTGGTGACTACTACATCATGGTCGACACTTGGCCGACCCCGAACTGCGTACCGAACTTCAACATCACCGTTGCCGGCGCAGCTCCGCCTCCGCCGAACGATCTGTGTGCGAACGCGACGCCGATCGGCGACATTGCCAGCCTCAACTTCAACACGATTACCGCCTCGGCCGGCCAGGGCGGTACCTGCATGACGTCCAAGAACGTCTGGTACCTGTTTACTGCGCCGATCACTGGCAATGCGACAATCAGCCTTTGCGGCTCCAGCTTCGACACGAAGTTGGCTGTTTACTCCGGAGTTTGCGGCTCTCTGACAGAGCTCGCTTGCGCTGATGACGAATGCGGTGTCCAATCCGAAATCGTACTTCCGGTGATCGGTGGCAACCAGTACCTCATCGAAGTTGGCGGTTACTCCGCTAACGCCGGTGCGGGTGTGTTGACCGTCAATACCGTGGTGCCTCCGGCCAATGACAATTGTGAAGACGTAACCCCGGTCGTGTTGACCTCCGGCGTTCCAGTCCAGTTCGTTGGTGATAACACCGGTGCTTCGCCGGATTGCGCGTCGTTCCCGGGCAGCAATGCATGGGAAGCCTTCACGATTACCGAATGCTCCAACGTCCAGCTTGACTACTGTGGCACGTCTCCGGCGTTCCAAAACGCTTGGTTAAATCTGACCACCAGCTGTCCGTGCTTGGGCTTCACCCCGGCTGGCGTGTTTGATGTTTCGACCTGCGGTGACGGCAACGTGACCATCGTTTGGTCGTCGCTTCCGGCCGGCACCTACTACTATCCGGTGCTGACTGAGGCGGGTGCCGTAGGCCCGTACACGATCAATGTCGTCGCTGTGGCTTCTGTCGGCTACTGTGCTGCAGACGGCTTCTGCGATGAATACATCAGCCGTGTTAAGGTTGGAAGCATCGACAACGCCTCCGGCTGTTCTTCGAGCTACGACGATTACACCGCTCTTTCGACCAACATGCTGCCGACGCTGTCGTACCCGATCACCGTCACCAACGGTCTTCCGTACACCAGCGACCAGTGCGGCGTGTGGGTTGACTGGAACGGCGACGAGTGCTTCGACGCGACCGAACGGGTTCTGATGTCGGGCGGCCCGAGCTCGTTCTCTGGCAACATCGTTCCGCCGATGAGCGCCAATGTTGGCCCGACCAGAATGCGCGTGCGCATCATGTACACCGGCACGTTGTCGCCTTGCGGCACAACCTCTTACGGCGAAGTCGAAGACTACACGATCAACGTGTTGCCGATCGTTCCGACCGCGTACATTGATCCGGATCCGCAGTACCTGTACTTCCTGTTTGCCATCACGCCGTTCGTAGACGACTTCTACTTCGGTATGTTCAGCGGTGGCTATACTGCGGCTGACGTCGATCTGTCGTCCGTCACGATCAATGGCATTCCGGTTGCCAGCGCTGCTGTTGAAGCCAGCCATCCGTCGTTTGTGGGACCGGTGGTCAAGGCCGAAATGACGGCGTTGAACTTCCTGCCGCCGTACGGTATTCTGTTCGACGTCAACAATGAGACCTTCACGGTTGCCGGTCAGTTCACCGATTTGACTCCGTTCTCGATCGTCGGTGACGTAGTCATCATCGGTAAGTCGACCCCGACTCCGGGACGTTACATTACTCCGAGTCTTGATTATGTCCTGCTTCCGGGTGACTTTGACGAAAGCGGCCAGATCACGGTCAGCGACGCTGTCTCCATCATCACCTACATCTTCGCCGGCGGCACTGCTCCGGCCAACCTGGTGATCGGTGATACCGACTGCTCGCAGGTCGTGAATATCTCTGACGCGGTCCGTCTGATTCAGTACATCTTTGGTGGTGGCCTCGCTCCGTGCGTGGCTGGCCAGTAGAGATCTGATTCTAGTCAGACTCGTCTTGAACCGGGAAACCGGTAGATAAGACAACGGGAGTCCTGCTTCGGCGGGACTCCCGTTTTCGTTACCAATAACATGGAGTTATTGGCTTGCTATTGTTTGAGATTACGCTATATTGCAGTGCTACAGCTTAACCCGGAAGAGTACCACACACTTACTTTGGAGTAGGTTACATGCAACAAATCTACCGCACGTCGCCGTGTTCATCGGAAGAGACACGGCCGGCTCGTTGGCGACGGTCGAGCGCTGTTGTCGTCCTCGTGTTAGCCCTTTTGGCCGCAAAAGCCGCGGCGCAGCTGTCCGCCGGCGGCACGCCGCCGAGCTTCACCCAACCCCTGCGGGCTGATATCCCGCGGTTGGTCATGAGCCCGGTTGACGTTCCTGCGCTTCTGGCCGAAGATGCTATCGAAGAATCGAAAGGTGTGCCCTATCGATTCGGCTTCCCGTTTGACGGCGAATACTCCCTGGAAAACAGCGGTGTCTGGGAAAACCTTGCCGATGGCGGTCGCGTCTGGCGGCTGACCTTCGCCTCACCGGGAGCTTATTCAATCAACTTGATCTTCAGCCGTTACCGGTTACCGGAAGGTGCGCAGTTGTTTGTTTACAACGCAGACCGGACCGATCTGATCGGTGCGTTTACGTCTCGCAACAACAAACCACATGGCGAGATGGCCACTGCCCCGGTGAAGGGTGACGAGATCACCGTCGAGTACTACGAACCGGCTGCGGTCGTCTACGAAGGCGAAATCACAATCTCGCGCGTCGTTCACGCTTACAAAGACATATTTAAGACGGCGAAGGACGCCCTTGACTTCGGCGGCTCCGGCTCGTGCAATAACAACGTCAACTGCCCGGAGGGTGCGGCCTGGCAGAAAGAAAAGCGCGCTGTCGCAATGGTGCTCCTCTCCGGTGGAACGCGCTGGTGCTCTGGCTCGATGATCAATAACGTGCGGCAGGATAAGACTCCGTACTTTTTGACCGCGAATCACTGTCTCGGTTCGTCCAACACCTGGATTATCATGTTCAACTACGAGAGCCCTACCTGTGCGAATGTTAATGGACCGACTTGGATGACCGTTCAAGGTTCGACACTGAAGGCGAACTACTCGACTTCAGATGTAGGTTTGCTGCTCCTCAATGAGGCTCCGCCGGATTCGTTCAAGGTCACGTTTAACGGTTGGAACAATGTGAACGTCAACGGTGATTCTGCTGTTGGCATTCACCACCCGGCGGGAGATATCAAGAAGATCTCCTTCGATTATGATTCTTATGAATCGACCGACTACTTGGGCAGCACGGTCAATTCGAGTCTTAGCCATTGGCGCATTGCGGTCTGGGATGACGGGACGACCGAGGGCGGATCATCCGGGTCGCCACTGTACAACAAGCAGCACCAAGTCGTCGGACAGCTTCATGGTGGTTGGGCAGCCTGCAATGACTTGCGCGCAGATTACTATGGCAAGTTCTCGCTTTCGTGGACGGGTGGAGGCACTCCGGCCACGCGCCTGCGGGATTGGCTCGATCCGGATAACACCGGCGCGACCTTTATGAACACGTGGGATCCTTACGCCGGTGTCCAAATTGCCCACACGCCTCTGGAAGATACCAAAGACACTGTGAACAACTACCAAGTGCTCGCGACCATCACTGCGGACGCAGCATTCCATCCGGATTCTCTGCTTTTGCATTACAGTGTTGATTTCACACCGTACCTTGACACGCTGGTCGCGACGGGAAATCCGAATGAGTTCCAGGGATTCATTCCGGCACAGACTCCCGGGACATTCATCAGCTACTATCTCGAGGCGCACGCCGTTAACGGCAAGGCCGACACTACGGAGACTTTCAATTTCCGCGTTATCGATTACGCCGTGCAGGTGTCCCCGAGCATTTCCCTGGGATCGGGGGCGGTGGATGATACGGTGTGGCACGA
>CAZNWJ010000015.1:0-63132 GCA_964576925.1 uncultured Ignavibacteria bacterium
ATTATGATTCCGCTGCTCTAACCAACTGAGCTACACCGCCATCAACGTTCAACCAGTCAGCCAAATAATGAGTTGGCAGGCATTTGTCAAGGGGGATATCGACCGAGCCGTTTACACCACCTCTACTGACAGCTCCCTCTCAGTTATTCGCGGCGGGGAACGATGATGATTGGCAACCCCGACGTGATACAGAACTCAACCTGCGCGAAACAGATGACCACGTAGTGGTAAGCGCCCGGCCGGACGTTGGGAACCGTTATCGTATATGGCGGTCTCGATCCAAAAGGCGTCGGAGGAATCTTGTAGGTCCGATTGAGTTCCACGATGTGAATGGCGACGGTTTTACCTGTGGTGTTGTTTACCGTGACCTTCTCGCCCGGGGAGACGACGATCAGCGGCGGTCTGACAACACAACGGGTACCTTGCTTCTTGATCACGATGGATTTGGTGTGCGTCATAGCGACTCCTTGAGTAATGGGTGAGGTCGAAGCGCCGGCGGTGTCGTGGGGTCGTTTCCGATACCTTAGCCGACCCGGCGGCGCGTATCGACGTGTTTATCGAACATGAATATGCTTACTTGTTAGGCCGCAGCAGGCGTTCCAGTCGCGCATCGGCGAGCAGGGGTTGCAGGGCGGTAGTTGACTTCACTCGATCGACGGGAAAACCCCGCTCGACGGCGGCAATAATCAAGGCGAGCGACTCTTCATGCAAACCCGCTTTTGCGAGCACGACTCCGGCTCTAACCATGACTTCGATGTCGTTGGGTGCGAGCTTGATCGCCCGCCTTGCCAGAGCCAGAGCTGTGTCGCGTTGGCCGACCTGCCAGTAGCAGTCGGCGAGATTGCAGTTTAACTCCGGTTCGTAAGGATTGACTTTGAGATTCTCGGCACCCAGGGCAATCGCACTTTCGTAGGCCTGCCTGGTTTCTGTGGCGCGGTCTGGTATGGCTTCACAGACTGTCGCCAGATTGAACCAAACTTGAAAGTCCTTGTCATTGAGTTGCAGGGCGTGCCGGTACATGTCGGCCGCCTGTTCGTACTCCTCTTGGATCTGCAGGATCACCCCGAGATTTGAGTAGGCAAAATGATGGGGTTCGATCTCGATAGCTTGGCGGAGAAGTCTTGTCGCCTGATCATATTCGCCCAGAAAAGTGTAAAGGCTGCCGATGGCCTCGCGCGGAAACGTTCCCGGCGGAGCCAGAGACTCGGCGGTTGCGACCGCCGCCAACGCCTCCTGTCTGCGCCCGTGGAATGCATAGAAGCGCGCCAGGTTGTAGTGGTCGCGCCAATAATTCGGGCGCCGACGCAGTGATGCCTGGTAAGTGGACTCGGCCTCCACGAGACGACCGAGCGCTTCGTAGGTGGATGCCAATTGAACGTAAGCTTCGTTGTCGGTAGAATCGATCTGCAACGCGCGCTTGAAGTAACTAACGGCCTCCTGGTATTGGCCGGTATAGCGGTGCACCCATCCCAACGTCACAAACACCGGCGCGAGCTGATCATCCAGTTCGAGCGCGCGACTGCTAAAGCTGATCCCCGGATCCACCCAGGAGACATCATTCGTGAGATCGTACCGGCGCGCGTACACTTCCCCGAGTCCTGCATAAGCCAGGGCGTAAACTGAATCTGCTGCGATCGCTTTTTTGAAAGATTCCTCGGCGCTGTCGAGCTCGGCGAGTCCCGCACCACCCTTCAAGTACCCACGACCTTCCAGATAAGCCCGATAAGCCTCTGAGGAGCGGGTTTCGCCGGCCGCAAGGACGCCGCGTGATTCCGGGCGAAGCTGGATATTCAACATCAGCGCTAACTCGGCGACAGTCGAATCCTGTAGTGCCAACAGGTCTCGTTTCTGCTCATCCCGCACGATTGAACGCAACTGGCGGGCGGAAGCCGCATCGACAAGGTTCAGTGTCGTGCGAATCCCGTCGCCAATTTCCTGGATGCTTCCCGTCACGGCGAGATTGACGCCAAAGGTTGAGCGCGCCTGAGCGGCGCTGGTAATCCGGCGCTCGCGAATCTCACTGGCCGGGACTACGTACAGCGATCCTTCAAACTCGGCCAACTGCGTCAGTTTACTTGACAAGGTCTCCATCAGCCCATCGCAGAAGGCCTGGCTGGTCGACTGGGAGGTCAGGTTGGTGAACGGAATGACGGCGAGGTAAACCTGTTCTGAAGTAGTTGACTCCGGAATCGAGCGATTGAATTGCAGATAAGTGAGCACGGCCGCGGTCAGTATCACGACGGATATCGCGAAACGCGACCGAAGTCGATCTGATCGCGCCAGATCGAGTACTGCCGGCCTCACGGGCTGTGAATCAGAAGGGTTGCGCTGGAGTTGTCTCAAATCAGCCAACATCTCAGCCGAGGACTGGTAGCGAGCCGCGGGATTCTTCGCGAGCGCTCGCTTAACGATTGTCTGCAACCCCGAGGGGATACCCGGGCGAAGGCTCGATAGAGGTTCGGGATCGCGTTCCAGGAGCCGAAGCTGGAGGGCGGCCTCGTTGTCGGCGGCGAAAGGGTTTCGGCCTGTGAGGAGTTCATAGACAACAACGCCGACCGAGAACAAGTCAGAGCGGAGGTCAGCCGTCTCTCCCCTGAGTTGCTCGGGCGACATGTAGCCAACTGTGCCCATGATCGAGCCGGTCCTCGTTACGGCGTCGGCGCCGGCTACTGAAGCAAGGCCGAAGTCGACGATACGAACGCGGTTGTCAAGATCGACGAGAATGTTTGCCGGTTTGACATCACGGTGAGTTATCCCATGTTCATGCGCCGCGCGCAGACCATCGCAAATCTGGATCGCGATATCGATGGCGCGTTCGACGGAAATATTCTGGGCCTTTATGAGATCACGCAGAGATTGCCCCTCCACGTACTGCATGGCAAAATAGGGTCGCTCTCGATATTCCCCGACGTCATAGGGAAGAACGATGTTCGGATGGTCGAGAATGGCGACCGCCTGGGCTTCGCGCTTGAACCGGGCCCGGCAGTCGGCGCTCGCACACAAGTGCTGCGCGAGGAATTTCATCGCAACGGGTCGATTAAGATCGGTGTCTTCGGCGAGATAGAGATCGCCCATCCCCCCGCCTCCGATTTTGCGGATGA
This sequence comes from uncultured Ignavibacteria bacterium, assembly GCA_964576925.1. Taxonomy (GTDB): domain Bacteria; phylum Zixibacteria; class MSB-5A5; order CAIYYT01; family CAIYYT01; genus JADJGC01. Next base: position 3,102 of record CAZNWJ010000015.1, read on the forward strand.
TCCGGTAGTGGTCCACGACGGTGTCGGCGGCGATTACCCACATGGCCTGAGTTTTATCGTCGTCAGGTTTCATCAACAACTCCACGAATGTGGATTGAATGCAAGACAGCTGCAGAGAAGTCGCAGGTGATGACAGAGAATTGTCATCCTCGCCACCGGGAGCCCTTCATTATCGCGGGCAGCCAGACAAGCGGAGAAAGAGCACCGTCGCCCATACACTTTCCTGCCAAAGGTTGCGCGATTACTGCGTTGAAGCTCGATGATGTTGGGACTGGCTACAATGAAGACAACATCGCCTTATTTGTCAACAAAAGAATCAAGCCGCGACAGAGTTGCTTGCGCTGCATTCCGATTGATTTCCCGACTTCGCCGTGTTAAATTGACTTCTTGGGATTTATCAGTCGGAGGAATAGCAGGCGTGATTGTCACAACCACAGCGGTAATCGAGGGCCGACCGGTCAGAGAGTATCTGGGAATCGTGGCGGGGGAGGCCGTGATGGGTGCGAACATCGTTAAAGACTTGTTCGCGACAGTTACTGATATCGTCGGCGGTCGCTCAGCGACCTACGAAAACGAGTTGATCAAGGCCCGGCACATCGCTCTCAAGGAAATGCAGGAGGAAGCTGTCAAGCTGGGCGGCAACGCCGTCGTCGGCGTCGATATCGATTACGAAGTCATTCGCCAGGGAATGCTCCTCGTGACTGCCTCCGGCACTGCGGTGAAGCTATAAGCTGATTGCTGAGACACACTTATTGCAATCGCTTGCGCTTCGCCGGCAGCGTGAGACCGAAAGCGAACTCTGGGGATTGCACACAACGAGCGAGAAGGCCGTCTAAGTTATTAGAATGCAGCCAGATAGAGATTGTGACCGGTTTTATGCGGACGGGCCATCGACAGGCATGGTCTTCGCTGGACAGTTTACCAGGATGAGTATCTTCATTATTAGAGGCTTGGTATCGGGGCTTTTCGTTTTGATGTCAATCACTTCGGCGAGACCGGTGCGAGCAGGGCAGGTCTCGACGGAGCTTAGTCAAAGACTCTCGCTGGCGAGCCCGAACGAGAACATCGCCACTCTGCTGTTCCTGAAAGAACAATACGATGTCACTGAGCCGGGTGCACAGGCACGGTTCAAGAAGAGCTCTCTACAAGCCACCCACAAATTGCTTATCGAAGAACTCCGACACCTTGCGGAGGACAACCAGTCCGCGATTATTGAGCAGATTGAAAGTGGCATTCAATCCGGTCGGGTGCAGTCGTATGAACCCTACTGGATTGCCAATGCGCTGAAGGTGGTTGCCACGCCGTCTTACATCCTTGAGCTTTCTCTCCGTGAAGATGTTTCGCACATCATCACAGAGCTGCCGCTGCAATCGCTTTACAACCCTAATCAGACTCTCTCGGAAGCTTCCGCAAGTGCCGGAGCTTCGCCCGGCTTGAGCGCAATCGGCGCGCGAGAGATGTGGGCGATGGGCTATACCGGACAAGGGCGTCTCGTCGCCTCCTTCGATACTGGGGTTGACGGTACCCACCCGGCGCTTTCCGGTTCTTGGAGAGGCTTGACTCACTCCGTAACAGAATCCTGGTTTGATCCGATAAAAGGATCTCCAACGCCTGCCTGGGATCCGACAATGCTCGACGCTGGCAAGCATGGAACGCATACGATGGGGGTCATGGTCGGCCGCAACGACGCAACCGGGGACACTACTGGCGTTGCGTTCGGAGCCCAGTGGATTAGTGCCCGAGTCGTGGATATCCCCGGCGCCAATTACCTCCAGGCATTCCAGTGGGTAGCCGATCCCGACGGGAATCCTAATACGATAGAGGATGTCCCGGATGTTCTCAACAATTCCTGGGGATTTCGCCAAGACGACCTCAATTGTTCGGATGTGTTTTGGAACGTTATCGACAACGTCGAGGCCCTGGGTACGGTGGTCATCTTTGCTTGTGGAAATGAGGGGCCTAACGATGGTACAATCCGTAATCCAGCGAATCGTGCCACCACGTTGATCAACACTTTCTCAGTGGGTGCCACCGATACGCTTGGTGAGTTCGTATGGAGCACTTCGAGCCGCGGGCCTTCCGATTGCGACGGCGTTTCGATAAAACCGGAAGTCGTTGCGCCGGGCAACCTCGTGCGCACGACAACACCGAATACGGGCGGTTCGTTCTACACAAAAGTCAGCGGCACGTCCTTCGCCGCACCGCACGTGGCGGGCGCGGTCGCACTCTTGCGTCAGTATAATCCCAATGCGACCGTGGATGAAATCAAGTGGGCTCTCTATAACTCGGCCATTGATCTTGGGGCCACCGGCGAGGATAACAACTCCGGCAAGGGAATCATCAATATCCCGGCTGCCATGGCATTACTGCCGCCGAACAACAAGGTCAATGTATTTGTCAAATCGGTCGAGCACGTAGCTATCGACCCCGGTAGTACCGTCTCGGTGCGCGTCACGCTCCAGAACTCCGGAGTTGACGTCATGGGAGTCACCGGTACACTGGTCAACCCGGAAGCGGGAATTGCGATTGAGGAAGGCTCATCGACTTTCGGCAATATGCCCCAGGACGTCAAGGCAGATAACGAGGACGACCCGTTTGTCCTGCAATTTGACAACCTAATCGCCGACGGAACGCAATTGACGGTTGACCTGCAGATCACCGGCAGTGACGGCTATGCCAAAGTGACTAAGCTGTATTTCACCGTTGGCACTGCCCTTGTGAAGTCCATCTACACGCATACCACAGACAGCTTGAAGTTCACTGTCTCTAATTTTGCCGCTTACGGGCTGGCGCCGGGTTCTGTGCGCAACGGCGGTGGCCAGGGATTTCGCTTTCCGACGACCGGTGATAACAACCTCTATCAGTCCGGCCTGATGATCGGGAATGATGCCGTCAGCGTATCCGACGCGATTACCAACGACATCAACTCGATCGACGAAGACTTCCGCGTCGCACCCGGGGGGAATTTGACGACGATCGAGGGCGGTGTGCTCGGCGATCATGAGTCATTCTCACGCTTTCGGGATGCGTTGGCTCACCGGCCCTTGGGCATCACCGTTGAGCAACGAACCGCGAGTTTCGACGGCGCTACGGACGCCGGGTACGTGGTAATGGAGTATGTCATCTTTAACGACAATGACACCACGCTCAATAACGTCTATGTCGGCATGTATTTCGACTGGGATTTTCCAGAGGGCTCGGGTTCCGATCGCGCGAACTACGACGAGAGCATCGGACTGGGCTACATGTGGTACAACAATCAGCTTGTCTATCGCGGTACGACGGTTTTGAATCCCGAAGGAATCTCATCGTTCAATATCGTAGCCAACTCCCTGGTTGTATATGACGGGTTAACAGAAGCTGAGAAATTCGGACTGCTTACCGTAAACAACGTCGACACCATGAATGTTTTCCCCGATCGTTCTTACACCATCGCTACGGGTCCGTTCAACCTGGCGCCCGGGACTTCAGACACGGCTGCCTTTGCTATTGTCGCAGCGCGCAATTTGCCGACGCTAAAGACTACGGCCCAGCGGGCCCAGGCGATGTATCGCCAGGCAACGCCGGTTGAAGATGACCCGCTCATACTCCCGCGCGAGTTTGCAATGGCTCAGAACTTCCCCAATCCATTTAATCCCGTAACTCAAATTGAGTTCAATCTCCGGCGTCCCGGAAGTGTGCGTCTTGAGGTCTTCAATTCGCTCGGGCAAAAGGTAGCGACATTGATCGAGGGCGACCGTTCCGCGGGGACTCATATCGTCCAGTGGTTCGGCGTAGATGACGGAGGAAATGAAGTGGCCTCCGGTATCTACTTCTATAGACTTACCGCCGGCGAACATAGCGAAGTTCGTAAAATGATGCTGCTTAAGTAGCAGCCTGACTCCTGGCTGTCAATTTCCCACTTGTCTAACAGCGCACCGGGCGTTAATCTCGACTATGCGCCTGATCCTCTCTTTACTGCTGCTAAGCGCGGTTTCCGGTCTCTTTGCCAAGTCAGATCCGAGTCGCGCCCGGTTGCTCTCTATCGCTATCGCTGAGGACGAGCGCCGGCTCAATGCCGACTCTCTCACCGCCTGGTCGGGCGATTCCGACCCGCGCGTCCGCTTGCGTACGGCTTATGCAATTGGGATCGCGGGAGATACGAGCCACGCCGCGATCCTCAAGAGCCTGCTTCACGATAAGGAACGCATCGTTGGCACAGAAGCAGTCTTTGCTGCCGGCCAGATCTCTGCGGCAGCACTTCTTGGCGATTTAGGGCAGTTGCTGTCATCGCCGGACGAGGCTGTTCGGGCACGTTGCGTTGATGCCCTCAGCAAGATCGGTGGCGATTCCGCTGCGGTGCTGATCTGCCGCACGGCACTTGACGACGAAGAGTCGGCGGCTGTTCGTGCCGTCGCGACCCATTCCCTATTTCGCCTGAAAGATTCGACATCAGCACAGGTTTTGATGTCACTCACCGCGTCGCCGGATTCTTCGATCAAAGAGGCCGCCTTCTATGGTTTGGCACGACGAAAAGTTGACGGTGCCGGAGATGCGCTACAGGCAGGACTTGAGTCGACCAACCAGAATATCCAATGCTATGCCGCCGATGGCTTGGCGAGACTTGGAGATAGCACGGTTGTCGAGACATTGATTGCCAGAGCAATGAACCAGCCATGGCGGGTGCAATATCATGCCATTGAAGCGGCAGGACGGTTAGGTTGGAAAGCGACTCCACAACGGCTTTTTGGCGGGGCGATACACGTTCAGAATCCGTACTTGCAGGCTGCGGCGCTCCGCACTTTCTCGCCCGGGGCTGAGTCAGTCCTCCGGCAGGACGAGATTGCGCCATTACTCGAAAGCGAAATCGCTGCCGTCGCAGCCGAGGCATTGTTGGCCGAGACCCGACTAACTGAGGGGAAGAACTGGTTCAGTCTTGAAAGATTCATCGCGTCACCAAATGCTTCCCACAGGCAAGCTGCGGCACAGGCCTGCGGAATCGTGCGGAGCAATCGTGCGCGCGCCGCCCTTACAGGTCTTTGCAATGACACTGTGCCCAGGGTACGCGGCGAAGCCCTCGAACAGCTGTTTGCCTTTGCGGATTCGATTCTGACCGACACCAGACTCCATCAAGCTTTGCAGGATCCTGATCTTATTCCCGTGGCGATTGCGTGCAACAAGATCGCTGAGGATTCGCTCACCAAATTCGTGCCGCAACTGGCTGCGCGGTTTCTTACGGCAGACTCAGATGACATCCGCGAATCCATCCTCGATGCGCTGATTCAGATCGGGGGAAGTAAGGATACTTCCGCAGCCATGCGTTCCGTCTGTGAGCGCTCCGAAGTGAGTGTAAACTTCTTTGTTCGAGAGAAGGGCCGTGTCCTTGCGCGAAAAATAGGAATTGGCAGTGCACCCGGTTCTGATCATTTTACCAGTGTCGTCAGCGACGCCAACTTCAACGAGCTCTACGACCCGCCACAGAGACGGCCGCACGTTGCCATTGAAACCTCTCGCGGCACCATTGAGATCGAATTGAATGTCGACGCTGCGCCGAAAACCGTGTACAACTTTCTGAGGCTCGCCCGTAGCGGCTTCTATGACCATCGGGTCTGGCACCGCGTGGTTCCGGACTTCGTGATTCAGGATGGTTGCCCGCGTGGTGACGGCTGGGGTGGCCCAGGTTATGCGATTCGCTGCGAATACAATGCGCTGCCTTACGTCGCCGGCTCCGTCGGCATGGCAACCTCGGGCAAGGACACGGGTGGCAGCCAGTACTTCATTTGCCAGTCGGCACAACCGCATCTGGACGGCCGCTACACGCTATTTGGGCAGGTGGTCTCGGGAATGGAAGTCGTATTGCAGATGCAGCAAGGCGACAAAGTGATCGCGGTACGTGAATTGACGAAGTAGGATACTCGTGAAGATTGTACTCTGTTCAGCCTTAGCCATCATGGCCGCATTTTCTTCCACCTCGGCCGCGCCGCCCGTAGGCGAAATCGTCGATCGGGCGATCGCTGCGATAGAACGCCAGGATTCGCTCTGCGGCAAGTACGTCAATCGCGCAACGACTCGCTCGATCAAGTACGACAAGAACATGCAGCCCGACGAAGTCCTGACGATGACAAAAGTCATTTACCACTCCGGAGATCGAGAATCGGAGCTTGTGCTCGCGATTGACAAGGACGGCAAGCCGCTCCCGGCGACCGAGGCTGCCAAGAGAGTCCGCGACAAGAACGAGGAATGGGAAAAAGCGCAGAAGAACCCCGACAAGAAAAAGAAAGCCTCACGAGACAACTTTGTTGATCCGCTCACATCTGAAGGCCGCGGGCAGTACAGCTATTTTCTCGTCGCTGAACACGATTCTGCCATCAGCTTCGATTCGGCGGCCGTCGCCGGGGCTAATGATGGAGAGGTTTTTGATCAATCGGTGCAGAGGTTGCGAACCTATTATGTTGTCCAGGCTCGACCGCTCGATCCGGACGAGAGGCTTCTCAATGCTACCTATTGGATCGATGGTGAATCAGCCGGAGTTATGCGCACGGTATTTGCACCGTCGAAAATGCCTGGATTTGTCGATACGCTCCACTTTGAGATGGATTATCTCCCGCAACAACTAAACGGCGCGACGGCGTATCTGCCCAGCCGCTTCGAAATGAAGGGCAAGGCGGGATTTCTGTTTTTCAAGGGACGCTTTGGAGTTGTTGAGGAGTTTTCGGACTACCGTTGTGATGAAACGATTGACGAAGCACGCTTCGCCAGGCGATACTGGTATGAGGGCCAGGAGGAGGGCCGATGAATATCGAAGCCATCAAGATCGACATGCCGGAAGGCTGTGATTTGATTTTTGGGATGAGTCACTTCATCAAGACCGTGGAGGACCTGCACGAGATGCTCGTCAATTCTGTGCCGGGCGTGAAATTCGGACTGGCCTTCAGCGAGGCCTCGGGAGATCGACTGGTGCGCTTCTCCGGCAACGACACCACGCTGGCGCAAGCTGCGGCGGAAAACGTCAAGCGACTTGCCTGCGGACACTGTTTTCTGATCTTCATCCGGGATGCATATCCTGTTAACCTGCTGCAAAGCCTCAAGAGTGTTTACGAGGTTGTAAACGTTTTTTGCGCAACCGCTAATCCTGTCGAGGCCATTGTCGCCCGTACAGCACAAGGCGGGGGAATACTCGGTGTAGTCGACGGCGAGGCGCCCCTGGGGATCGAAGACGAGTCAGCCAAAAAGAAGCGCCACGGCTTCTTGCGAACGATCGGGTATAAACTCTAGAGAAAGTTGAGTTCTTGTCACCGCTGCCCCTCATCAAGTTTGAAAACGGCATTGAGATTGAAGGCCTGGAGTTTGCTCTCGACCCGCATCGGATGGCGGATTTTGCCTTCGTGTCGCACGGCCACTCCGATCATGCCCGTAAGCACAGGCGTGTCGTGGCAACGGTGGAGACGGCCTTGATGTACGCGGCGCGCTATCCGCAGGTGCCGGTTCGTGCGCTGCCGATGAAACGCAAAGTCAAGTTCGGCAAGGCTTCGGTTGAGTTGTTTCCTTCCGGGCATATGCTCGGAGCCGCGCAGATTCTGATAGAGGTGCAGGGAGCGCGGGTCGTCTATACCGGCGACTTCAAGGTCTACCCCAACTTGACTTGCCCGACCATGGAGGCGCGCGAGTGTGATATCCTGATTATGGAATCCACTTACGGCGATCCGGCGTACTCGTTTCCTCCGCAGAATGAGGTGTACGCCCGCATCGTTGCCTTCGTCAAGCGGGCTGTCGCGGATGGTTATCTTCCTGTTCTGGTGGGATACGCGATGGGCAAATCGCAGGAAGCCATCCTGCTGATGCAACAACAGGGATACGCCGTGGCATGCGACAAGAGCGTTAACGAAATCAATCACCTCTATCGCAAGGCAGGACTCAAGCTGGGGCCGACCGAGCACTACTTGCATGCTGAGTTGTCGGGAAAGGTGGTCGTCGTCAGTCCGCACACCCTGCGCGACGAGAAATTCAAGGCTCTGCCGCGCAAGCGGTCGTTGTTTCTAAGCGGTTGGTCGCAAGGTGGGCGCGGCCGCAACAACTTCGGCACCGATTTTGGCGTGCCGTTGTCGGATCACGCGGACTTCACGCAGTTGATTGCGTACATCGACAGATGCAAGCCATGTAAGATTTACACGCTTCATGGCGAACCCAAGTTCGCACAGATACTGCGGGAAATGGGTTACGATGCTGAGTTTCTGCACAAGGGTTTTCGCAGCAATCAAGCGCCGTCGCGAACGGTTGATCTGACGAAACCGCGCGCCGCGATCGGCGAAAATCTCGAACTCTTTTGATCGGAATTTGCGGCCGTTGCAGCACAGCGGCCAAATAGATAAATGAACTCTCGCCTTGCTTCAATATCGTTTGCAGCAGTTTTGATGCTGATGGCAACGGCTGTCACCGGCCTTGCTGAACCCTATCTCTGGCCCCTGCCTTTCACGAAGGAACTCACCTCGATCTTCGGTGATTTTCGCGCCCGACGGTATCATGTTGGGATCGACGTGCGTACCGGCGGCGAGATCGGGAAACCGGTGGTAGCGCCGGCCGACGGCTATATCAGCCGCGTGCGCACCTCGTACTTCGGCTACGGCAAAGCGCTGCATTTGAACATGAAGGACGGCAACTCCGCCGTCTTTGCGCATCTTAGTGCCTTCGCTCCGGACATTGAGAAATTCATCAGAGAAAAGCAGATTGCCGCCGAGAGCTATTCTCAGGATGTCGAAGTCGGACCTGAGCGCTTTCGCGTGCAACGTGGCGACACGATCGCTTTCTCCGGCAATACCGGTGTTGGTGCGCCGCATTTGCACTTTGAAGTGCGCACACCCGGAAACGTGCCGCTCAACCCGCTGACCCTGCCTGGGCTTGACGTGGAAGACCGGATCGCGCCGGAGCTGCGGAAGATCCGCCTTATTGGGTTTGGCAATGACGAGCTGGCGGCGGCGCTGGGCTGGACGTTGGAATTTCCGCTGCGCCAAGCCTCGCGAGGGGGCGCTTACTCGGCAAATGTCGTCCTCCCCTGCGATCAGGGTAGCTATTGGCTGGCTGTGGAAGCCGTCGACCGGATGGCGCGCGGCGGTTCGCCAAAGCCGATCTACGAGATCACCGCCGAGGCAGGTGGCCGCGAGCTCTATTCACTGCGCTACGATCGCGTGCCCTTCGAAGAATCATATTTGATCGATGTCCAACGGAACTTCGCCAAGTCGACAAGCGGCAGCGAGGAGTTCTATAATCTCGTCCCGGTTGAGTTGCCCCGTTCCGTCGCTGGGATCTGCGAATGGCTTGGTGGAGCAACCGGACCGCTGGAGATTGTCGCACGGGACGTGGCTGGCAATTCAACCAGGGCCGAAGTCAAGTTCAGCTCTCCGGTTCAGACAGCAAAGAGCTTTCGTCCGCGTCCCGATACTCTGAAACTCGCCCGTCTCGTAGATCGTTATGGTACAGAATACGACGGTCTTGAGGCTGCCTTGATCCCCAACGGTACCAGGTTGATGATTCTGGCAGCCGTCAGAGGCAAGGATATTGGGTCTATCGCTGTACATTCCGCGACAGCCCTGGAGCGTGGCATGAGTCGCGCAGTCTTGTATCCGCTTGCCGGTCGTTTCTGGCTGGGAACGGTCGATTCGCTCGAGGCATCCGGCGCCATGATCGCAGGCGATTCGCTGACCGTTGCGATCGAGACCCGCGGTGCCGCAACGCGTTTTGTCAACATTGCCGTCGAAGTAACGCGAGCATTTGCTGACGCCGATAGCCCGGGATCGATTCGCAGCGGCGATGGCGTGTTCGAAATCACATTTCCGGAGTATTCGGCAGTCTTCTTTCCGCTTGAAGAGCAGTTGTATTTTAGGCTCGATCGCCTGGGAATCGACCGCTTTGGTGTCTATAATCCAACACCGACAACTCTCCCGATTGCGACGCCCTTGACATACTCCTACCGCATCGGCAGCGAGCTGCCGCGCGGCGCGGGACTCTATTCGGTTGGGGGGGGGAGCTCGGCCTATCTGGGCGGCAAGTTTGACCAAACGACCGGCTGGATCAGTTATGAAGCCAACACAGTCGCGCCGATCACAGTCAAGATCGACACCCTGCCGCCGACGATAAGCCGTCTCAGGCCGGGTGCGGGAGCCTCTGTTTCGTCGCCAAGACCCGTGATCAAGTTCAAGCTCGGTGATGACCTCTCTGGAATTCGAGATAGAATTGATGTCTATGTCGACGGCCGCTGGATTATACCGGTCTATGACTATGAGACTTCCTTTGTGTCCGCGACGCCGCACTTCGACCTTAGCAAAGGCAAACACAAACTGGAAATCAAAGTCACCGATCGACAGGGCAATACGCGCCACCACAAGAGCGAATTCAGTGTCGGCGCACGCCGGAAAAAGTAGATCATTGGCGTCCTTGTCCAAAGAGGGCTCACGTCGTATATTCCAGATAGATGTTTCCCTTACGCGACGAAGTCCCGACCCGGTCGTTTCCGGTTATCACAATCCTGTTCATTGCGATCAACGCGCTCGTCTACATTTACCAGTTAACGCTCGACGAGACCACGCTAAACATGATGGTATACAAGTGGGCGTATATCCCGATCGAGTATACACATTTCACACAGGTTTATCCGCAGTTAGCGGTTCCGTATGGCCTGACGGTCATCACCAGCATGTTTATGCACGGCGGGTTCATGCACCTTGCGGGCAACATGCTTTACCTCTGGATCTTTGGCAACAACGTCGAAGACAATCTCGGAAAACTGCACTTCATAATCTTCTATCTGCTCTCAGGAATCGCTGCCGTCGGCCTGCACACCGTGTTGGATCCGAACTCCGAGATCCCCTTGATCGGGGCGTCCGGCGCCATTGCCGGTGTCCTCGGGGCTTACATGGTGCTGCACCCCAAGGCGCGCGTCCACACTGTGATCTTCCTTGGCTTTTTCGTTCAGGTTGTGCGCGTGCCGGCGAAGGTACTGCTGGTGATTTGGTTTGGGCTGCAATTGCTCTATGGGCTTCCCGGACTGGTTGGCGGTTCGGGCGGTGGGGTCGCTTGGTTCGCCCATGTCGGCGGTTTCGTCTTTGGCTGGCTTTACTTCAAACTGTTGCGCCGGCGACCCGCGTACGAATCTTTGGATTATTAAGAGCGCTCGACGGGCAAGATAATGACGGCGGAATTCGTACATCTCCATAATCATACCCAGTACTCGCTACTCGATGGTGCTTGTCGGATCGAAGAATTCGTCAAGCTGGCGGTTAAGATGGGTTTCCACGCACTGGCGATCACCGATCACGGCAACATGTTCGGGGCGATCGAATTCTACAAGAAAGCCAAGGCGGCGGGAATCAAACCCATTATCGGCTGCGAGATGTATGTCGCACCGCGCTCGCGCGAGTACAAACAACCGGTGGCCGGCTACCCCGATGGCGGCAATCACCTTCTGTTACTCGCAAAAAACAAGATTGGCTACCAGAATCTGATCAAACTCTCAACGATCGGGTTTCTTGAAGGCTTCTATCACCGCCCGCGCGTGGACAAAGAGATGCTGCGAGCTCATGCAGAAGGGCTGATCTGCACGTCGGCATGCCTCCAGGGAGAAGTCTCATTCCATCTTCGCAACAACAGCCACGAAGAAGCCAAGCGCGCCGCCTTCGAATTGGCAGATATCTTTGGCAAAGAGAATTTCTACATCGAAGTGCAGGATCACGCGATTGCCGACGAGGACAAGGTCAGACCGTTCCTGTTGAAGCTGGCCAATGAGAACAAGTTTCAATTAGTCGCCACCAATGACTGCCACTACCTCCAGCGCGAACATGCCGACGCCCACGATGTGCTCCTCTGCATCCAAACCGGCAAGCAGCTTAACGACATCGATCGCATGCGCTATACGACCGACCAGCTCTACGTCAAGACCGTTGCGGAGATGAAGGAACGCTTTGGCCAATATCCAAATGCCATTGAAAACACGTTGAAGATCGCTGAAGAGTGCAATGTCGAAATCGAGCTTGGCAAGAACCACTTGCCGGCGTTTCCGTTGCCGGTGGAGCACAAGACGGCCGATGACTACCTGACATTTTTGGCCGAGCAGGGAATTCGCGATCGCTACACCGACGTGACCCCACCGTTGCGCGAGCGACTCGATTACGAGTTGGGCGTAATCAAACAAATGGGCTACGCCGGCTATTTCCTGATCGTACAGGATTTCACCCGTAAAGCCCGCGAATTGGGTGTGTCTGTCGGCCCGGGACGCGGTTCGGCAGCCGGCTCAATCGTCTCCTACGTTCTCGGTATCACCAATATCGATCCGGTCAAGTACGACCTGCTGTTTGAGCGCTTCCTCAACCCGGAACGCATTAGCATGCCGGACATCGACATCGATTTCTCCGATCGCGGGCGCGATAAAATCATCCGCTACGTGATTGACAAATACGGCCAGGAAAACGTCGGACAGATCATCACCTTCGGCACGATGGCGGCGCGCGGCGTCGTGCGCGACGTCGGTCGCACGCTCGGGATCCCCTATGGCGACGTCGACAAGATCGCCAAGTTGATTCCGTTCGCGCTCGACATGACCATCGACAAGGCGCTGCAGTTGGAGCCGCAACTCAACGAACAAGCGAATGCCGATGCCCGCATCGCCAAGTTGCTCGAACATTCGAAGGTGCTGGAGGGCTTGACGCGGCATGCCTCGACGCACGCCGCCGGCGTCGTGATCGCGCCGTCGCGCCTGACCGATTATGTGCCGCTCTATAAAGGGAGCAAAGACGAAATCACGACGCAATGGGATATGAAAGCGGTCGAAGAAATCGGCCTGCTTAAGATGGACTTTCTTGGCCTGCGCACGTTGACGGTAATCGATGACACGCTCACTTTGGTGAAACGTAATCGTGATATCGACATCGATATCGACTCAATTCCGCTCGACGATGCGCAGGTCTATAGATTATTCGGCGCCGGTCACACGATCGGCATTTTTCAGTTTGAATCCTCCGGCATGCGGGAATATCTGCGCAAACTCAAGCCGGAGAATCTCAACGATCTCGCAGCCATGAACGCTCTCTACCGCCCCGGTCCTTTGAAAGGCGGCGTCGTCGATCTCTACATCGATCGCAAGCACGGTCGCGAGAAGGTCGAATACGAACATCCGCTGCTCGAATCGATCCTGAAAGACACCTACGGAGTCATCGTTTTCCAGGAACAAGCGATCAAGATCGCCTCCGAGATGGCGGGCTACTCGCTGGGGAAGGCGGACATCCTGCGCAAGGCCATGGGGAAGAAGATCGCCGAACTCATGCGCGCGCAAAAAGAAGAATTTACCGCTGGATCAATTGCGCGCGGCATCGACAAGACAACCGCCGAAAAAGTCTTCGACCTGATCGAGAAATTTGCGGGCTACGGATTCAACAAGTCGCACTCGGTCGGCTATGCGTTGTTGGCCTATCAAACAGCTTACCTGAAAGCGCACTGTCCGCACGAATTCATGGCCGCGAACATGACATCCGAAATGGACTCCACCGATCGCATCATTGTGCTGATGGAAGAATGTCGGCGCATGGGAATACAGGTGCTGCCGCCCGATGTCAATGAATCGGAGCTGTCGTTCAATGTCGTCGGTGAAAAGATCCGTTTCGCTCTGGCGGCGGTGAAGAACGTCGGACACGGCGCCGTGGAGGCCCTCCTGCGTGCGCGCACTTCGGGCGGGCGCTTCACAACGATCTTCGATCTCTGTGCTCGCGTCGAACTCAACTCGCTGAATCGCCGAACGATTGAATCATTGATCACGGCCGGGGCACTCGACTCTCTCGACGGATCGCGTGCGCAGCAATTCGGGGCCGTCGAGCAGGCGCTTAGTTTCGGGCAGTCGATTCAGCGTAAGGAGGCGATTCACCAGTCCGATCTCTTTGGCGGCGGCCGCGACGACGCCACCATTCAAGAACCGGCATTGCCGCGTCTCGATGAATGGAACCGCGCCACGCTCCTCCAAAAAGAGAAAGAGGCGCTTGGATTCTATGTCAGCGGCCACCCGCTCGAAAACTACCGGATCGAGCTGGCGGCGTATGCGACGGTCAATTCCGACGAAATTGCGGAAAAGCCTGACGGCAGCGATGTCTTCCTGGGCGGCATCGTCCAGGCGCTGAAGATCAACTACGACAAACAGGGCCGCCAAATGGCCTTTATTAGCCTCGAGGATTTCTACGGGGTGATCGAAGTGATCGCCTTTGCCGATCTATTCGAAAGATCGAGACAACTGGTGCATGTTGATGCACGCCTCTTGTGCCGGGGCCGGGTATCGACTCGGGAGAACGAAAAGCCTAAGCTCATTGCTGCCGAAATTGTCGGATTAGAGGGGTTGTTCAATCAGCGTCCAGCCACCCTTGAGCTTTTCGTAAATGGACACGCGAACGATAAGCTCTTGGAAGACATTGGGTTGCTTTTTGGAAAGTACCCGGGACCGGTCAGGGTCCAGATCAATATGATGTCTGGAGAGCAGCTGTTCACGTTAACGCCGAAGCGGTTGCGCGTCATGCCGGACTCGCAGCTAATGGAGGCACTGGAACAAATGCTGGGCAGGGAGAACATAAGTTTCCGTAAATCCGGCTGAATTCTGGGAACTGGATTAAATTGATAGGGTTAAAATGAAAGACAGCGATCGAAAGAGCAGGCTCTTTCAGCAGCAATGTTCTATCTCCTTGGAGATGAATACTTCAAAACTTGTGAACGAAACAGTAAGACAAATGAAATCTGCATCGGGCTTCATCATCGCACTGCTCCTGACCTCGCTCCTTCTCTCGGGTCTGAACAACAGCAGGGCTTACGCTGATCCCGGTGACCTGGTTGCGTGGATGAAATACGACCAGGCTCTGGCCAAGGCCAAGAAGGAGAACAAGCACATCATCGTGAATTTCACAACCTCTTGGTGTGGTTGGTGCAAGAAAATGAAAGCCTCGACCTACAGCAACCCGTTAGTGGTCAAGACCCTGTCGGAGAAATTCGTTGCCGCGAAAGTCGATGGTGACTCCTACGATGTTCTTAAACTCACCGAAGGTGACATCACTGAAAAAGGGCTCACTCTTCAATACGGAGTAAAAGGTTACCCAACTACTTGGTTTCTCGAGCCATCGGGCGCCAAGATTGCGCCGGCACCTGGCTTCGTAGATTCAACTGCTATGCAGATGATACTTGACTACGTGGGTAATAATTATAATGACGAAATGGCCTTTACTGATTATATTGGGTTACAGCAAAAGCTCACGTCGGCCCGCAGCAAAGCTCCGTTGAAGTTAGGAATGACTTCAGCCCAGGTGCGGGCAAGTTGGGGCGCTCCGGAGAAGGTCGAGACCAAGACAGCACCTGCTGGAGCCGCCGAAGAGTGGCAATACTCCGGTAACCAGTTCTTGACTTTCAAGGATGGAAAGCTCGCCGGGTATCAAGAACGTGGGGCTACTGCCACTACGGCTAAAGAGAAAGCAGTCAAGCCGTGAGTCGTTGGATTCCGGCCTTATTAATATCAACGTTGGTCATCGTCGCCGCGCTTGCCGTCTCGTGCGGTACGCAAAGCGGCGGGTCGACGGCCCAGGCAGCGCAAGCTCCCGGGTTCGAACTCGAAGATGTGTCGGGTGGTACGGTCGATTTCAGCCAGTTTAAGGGCAAGGTGGTACTGGTTGACTTTTGGGCGACCTGGTGTCCGCCGTGTCGGCGCTCGATACCGCACTTGAATGAATTGCACAACCGGCTCTCGTCGCGCGGTTTTGAAGTCGTCGGGATCTCGCTGGACAACTTGAGCAAGGACTCATTAGCGAGTTTTGCTCGCGCGCAGGGCATGCCGTACAAGGTGTTGATCGGCAATCTGGACGTCGCCAAGGCGTGGAACATAGGCAGCGGTATCCCGGTGGCCATCCTCGTCAATCGCGATGGCGCCGTGGTCGACAAGGTCGTGGGATTCAAAGATGTCGATTACTGGGAGAAAAAAGTCGCCCAGTACCTATAAGATTAGAGAAGTGAAGGAAATGAGTATAACGCGTATCTCACAACACTACATCAGGAGGAAACACAGATGAGACGATTCGCCTTTATCTGTATGGCCGCCGCTCTCGCGGTTCTTGTGGCGGCTCCGGCGATGTTCGCCTGCGACGGCGACAAGACCTCGAAAGCCTCAGCTTCCGGCTGCGGCGACAAGGCCAAAGTTACCACGGCGGCGGCGACCAAAGATAATGCCACTGTGACCAAGGTCGGTGCGACCTGCGGTTCGAAGGATGGCGCCATGAAGGCTGGCGCGGCTTGCACGAGCAAGGAAGGCGCGACCAAAGCCGGTGCTACCTGCACGGCGGCTGAGAAGGCTGCTTGCATGGGCGGCGCCAAGACCACGACGGCCAGCGCAACGCTTCCGAACGGCCATCCGGCCGTAGCGGTTTCCGAAGCCCTGAAGTGCGGCGAAGCCAAGGTTGCGTTTGTCAGCGTCGACAAGATGCACTGCAACGGCTGCGTTGAATCGATCAACAAGGCCATTGGAAGCATCGACGGCGTCTGCGCCATCGAAACCAGCCTCGAGAAGAAGACGGCCACCATCGTCTTCCATCCCGAGAAAGTCTCGACTGAGACCATGGTCGGCACGATTACCAAAGCCGGTTACGTTGCCAGCCTGAAGACTGACTGCACCGAAGACATGAAGGCCGTTTTCGGTTCCAGCATGACCCCGGAGCAGTGCAAGAAGCAGTGCGCCAACGTCGGCACCTGCACCGAGAAGAAAGAAACGAAGACCAGCGAGTCCTAAACCGATTCTCTGTCTGACGACTATTTGGGCGGTTGACGCGTTCAACCGCCCTTTTTGTTGGTATAAAGCATTGACACTGATTTTATCGGTGCGTAGCTTGGCGCGGCAAGAGCATGAAAGCGATTCAGTTAAGTAAAGCGATCCTGGTTCTGGCGACGCTGATCAGCGCGAGTGACATTGCACTTGCCGCTAAGTACGCCAACGAAGCCTATATCCTTGGCGCGAACGCCAGGGCAATGGCGATGGGTGGTGCGCATGTCGCGTTTGTCGATGACGCCAGTGCAATCTATTACAATCCGGCCTGCCTTGCCTTGACCGCGCGTCCGCAGGCGGTTCTGCTTCACTCCGAGACCTTCGGCTCCCTGATTAACCATGACTTCCTCGCCTTCTCCCGTCCGATCACTATCCGGAATAACCGAGGTGGAGTCGGGATTGGATTGTACCGGGTCGGCGGTGGGGGAATCATCCTTACCGAGAAAGATCCCGAAACCGGCGGGCCAAAGATCATCGATGAAGAGTCACACTACGATTATCAGCTTTTGCTTGGCGGCGGGGTCCGCTTCGGCAGTGACTGGCGATTCGGCGCGGCCGCTAAGTTCGTTCTGCGATCATTGGCCTCTCACTCGGCATGGGGGCTCGGAATCGACGCCGGTCTTCAGTACGGCAGCAGCGAGTCGTTGAGTTTTGGCGCGGCGCTTACCAACGCGACCTCTACCTTTCTGTCATACGATAACGGAACGACTGAGTCGATTATTCCTGCGCTAAGGCTCGGACTTTCACACCTGGTGCGGGTAGAGGATTTCTCCCTGCGCGCAGCCGCTGATGGCGACATCCTCTTCGAAGGACGAGAAGAAGCGGCACAGATCTCCGCAGGTGGAGTTTCGCTTGACGCGCACCTCGGAGGTGAGATCGGCTATCATGACATTGTGTTCTTCCGCGGCGGCGCCGACATCGACCGGCTGACGCTCGGCATCGGTTTGCGTCTCATGCGTTTTCGCCTCGATGGTGCCTTCATGGATCACGGTGACCTTGACAATTCATACCGAATTTCACTTAATGTTGAGTTGTAACGGCGCTCAGTCCGACGGGTCTGCGCGCCATCGTTTTAGGAGGAGTGAGCGAAGTGCTTAAGTTACGGTTAATGTTGTATGCGCTCTCCGGCATTATCCTGGCAGTTGTCGCCGGCACGGGCTGTGAGAAGGAGGTGCCGCGAGTCGAGCAGGAGGGTCCGCTCAACGCGAATACGGTTATCGCGACAGTTGATGATGCTACGATCACCCTGGGCGAGGTGCTCAGAGAACTCGAGAGTCTCACCATTCCCGGACGCGACAAATCCTCGACCCCGGAAAACGCCTATAATGAAGTCCTGTACCGCAAGTTAGCTTTCGCCAAAGTCGAGGAGTTTGATGACTACGACCCCAAGGAAATCCACCGGTTGGCTAAGAACCGGCTTCATGATGTCGCGATGCAGTATATGGCGTGGGATAAGATATCGCGGCACGTTGTGGTTTCCGAGTCTTCGATCGACAGCTTCTATCGCGAGAACATCTCCACTTACACGATTCCCGCTCGCCGGCGCGTGACGCACCTGCTCATCTCGGACAATCTCAAAGCCTGGGAAGCTGCAGGAATTGACGTGAGTGGCTGGACGCCGGAAGATGTCAAAGCGCATGAACAGGAGTATATCGAGCGATTCTACGCTGAGGTCAAGGGCGGTGCAGACATTGCCGAACTGGCGGCGCAACATTCGCACGACACTAATTCCAAGCAACGGCGCGGTGACAGCGGCTGGTTTACCCGCGAAGAGATGGTAGATGAGTTCTCCGCTGCCGCCTTCACGCTGCCGATTGGCGGCCTGAGCAAGCCGTTCAAGTCGATTTACGGTTGGCACATTCTGAGAGTCGATTCAGCTTCCGCCGAGTTCGTCGCTCCTCTCGATAGTAACTTGCGCGCGCAAATCGACCAGCAACTGAAGATGCAGGTCGAAGCTGCGATTGCTCAACACTTCGTCGACAGCGTCTATGTGCTGGCGCAGTACCAGTGGAATGACGCTATCCTCGAACGCAACGTCGGTGACTATGACCCGCACGAGTGGGTTTGTATCGTAAACGGCACCGACACGATTGAAGCCGGAATACTGCGCGAGTACGAAATGATGTACCGCACCAGTGCGCGCGTCTCCGACATGACGCCGGAATTGCGCAAGAGCCTGCTGCAAGCCAAGGCCTCACCGTTTGTCCTTGCCTCGGTGTGTCGTCAATTGGGTTATTTTGACCTCGACACGCTCAAGACTGCTTACCAGAATCTCCGCCGCTCAGAGATCATCAGTCGGATCACGCGGCGGCGCATTCCGCCTGAGACGAATTATTCCGACGAGGTCTTGAAGGCGTACTATCGGGCTCACGAAAGTGAGTTCAATTCTGACAAACCGATACAAATCCAGCAGATCATCTTTTCCGACTCGATGAAGGCTGTCGAGGCCTTACGTGAAGTCCGCGCGGGAGTGGATTTCAAAGATGTCGCAATGAAGTATTACCCCGGAGAGCAGGATTTCAAAGAAGCCGCCTTCGAATTGGGCTGGATCGCACGCGATGATGTCGACGCGAATCTCTACGACCGCGCCTGGCTGACGCCGCTCAATGAGGTCTCCGGTCCCGTCCGCACGCAATGGGGATTCCACTTGATCAGGGTCCTCGATCGCAAAATGCAACTGGACTTCGAAGGGGCGCGGAACGAGGTCCGCCGACGGAAACGGGCCGAAGATTACGAAAAACAGGAGAATGATTGGGTCGAATGGCTGAAAAAAGGACGCACCATCGTCCGCTACGACGATATCTGGAGCCAGATCGATTTCGCCAATCCGGCGCGCTACTTCCAGGTTGCCGATTCCCTTAGCAGTCTCAAGCAGGTCAGTGGAAGCTGATCCGGGGAATATCAGCTATAGCCAGGAGGCATGGCGCAAGGCGACTCACTTCATCGCCCTGTTGATTCCGGCCAGCTATATCATCCTGCCTCGGCCATGGGCGATCGGCGTTTTGGGTACGGCATTCCTGATAGTGGCCTTTTTTGAGTACTTCCGCTTGCGCCGCATGAAACCGTGGCTGTGGATTGAACCGGTTGTCGGCGGGATGATTCGACCGAAAGAACGGAATGGCAATTTTACCGGAGCCTTCTACATCTTGTTGGCGGGGACTCTGACAATAGCCTTCTTTCCGCGCTACCTCGCAGCTACTGCTATCACCTTTGAGATTGCCGGAGACGTTGCTTCGGCCATGGTCGGCCGCAAGTTCGGCAAGCACAAGATCCGGGGGCAAAAATCCGTCGAGGGAGCCCTCGGGTTCCTGGTCGTAGCGCTCCTGATCATAGCCATTGTGCCCAAGGTCCCCTACACCGTTGGAATCGTCGGGGCAATAGTTGCGTCAGTGGTCGAGGCGATTTCTATTCACCGCGACGACAACCTCACCGTGCCCCTAAGTTCCGGGCTCGTAATGTACCTGATGATGAAGATCTGGCCGGGTTTGCCGTAGTCAGTCTCGCAAGCGTCGACAATTTCGCTTGACCGCCAAATAACAACTCGTCTTCTTTCTCTCGCATGCAATACATCGATCTGCGCTCCGACACCGTGACCCGTCCATCTGAGGCGATGCGGCAATACATGGCATCAGCCGAGGTCGGTGACGACGTCCTCGGTGATGATCCCACGGTCATTCAGCTCGAAAAGAAAGTCGCCGAGCTGTTCGGCAAGGAAGCGGCGCTCTTCGTTCCCAGCGGCACGATGGGAAATCAAGTCGCCATTCGCGCCCTTTCGCAACCGGGAGAGGAGATAATCTGTGAGGAAGGGTGCCATATTTTCAATTACGAAGCCGCTGCCGGAGCCGCACTTTCGGGTCTGCTGTTTCACGTCGTACGGGGAGTGCGCGGTGTCTTTACGGCAGCCGACATTGCGCCATTGATCCGCGGCGGCGACGTGCATTCGCCGCGCACGAGCATCGTAACGATTGAGAACACTCACAATCATGCCGGGGGAACGGTTTTTCCGATCGACGGAATGCAGTCCATCCGCCAACTGGCCGACGACAACCGGCTCTCGGTTCATCTGGATGGCGCGCGCATCTGGAACGCGCACGTCGCCACCGGGATTCCGCTGCTTGAGTACGGCCAATTTGCGGACACAATCAATGTATGCTTCTCCAAGGGACTGGGCGCGCCGATTGGCTCAGCCGTCATCGGAGAACGGGAACTGATCGTCGCCGCAAGACGCATTCGCAAGATGTTCGGCGGCGGCATGAGACAAGTCGGGATTCTCGCGGCGGGCGCCATCTATGCGCTCGATCACAATATTGCCCGACTTGCCGAAGACCACGACAATGCCTGGTATCTTGCCGAATCGCTGTCGGAAATCGAAGACCTCTACATCGATCTCGACAGCGTCCAGACCAATATCGTGGTGATCAGCGTCGAGAAATCGGGCCGGCCCGTTAGCGATATCGTCGCCGCACTTAAGGAGAAGGGTGTGCTGGCGATTCCGTTTGGCCGCAGCAAGATTCGCTGTGTCACGCATCTTGACGTCAACCGCGACGATATCACCGAAACGATCAAGATCTTCCGCGAAGTTTTCGATTGAGTCGTCTCCGATCGGGTGTTGCTCCGTCGGGGACGCAAAGATTTCATGCTCAAATTCACTGTCATCGGTTGTTCTTCCGGCAACCCACACCCGCGCAAGGCTTGTTCCTCCTACTTGGTGGAAGCTGCGCGGACGGCGGTTCTTTTCGATATCGGCGAAGGCGCCAATTCGGCGCTGAAGCGCATCGGGATCGATCCGCGTGGAATCAAGGCGATCGTGCTCTCACACATGCACGCCGACCACGTGACCGGATTACCGCTGTTCATCCAGACTTGTTACATTCTCAAGCGCCGGACACCGCTGACAATTTTCGCACCTTCGGAAGCGATAAGGGGATTGCGGGCGTTGTTTGATCTAACCTATCTCTACCCGTTGAAGATCGGCTTTCCCATCGAGTTTGTCGCGCTAAGTCCGGGCGGAGTGCATCGCTGCGGTTCTGTCAGGTTTTGCCCCGTCGCCAATCGCCATCTGGAACGACACAGGGTGATCCTCAAAGGCTCGCGCAAGCCGAACCGCGCTCAGTGTTATTCATTCGTGATTGAAGCCGGGCGAAGCCGAATGATCTATTCAGCGGATGTTGGATCGGTAAACGAGATCGCGAGCCTCTTGCCAGGCGCCAGGTTCCTCGTTGTCGAAGCGAGCCATGTTGATTTTGGCGCTCTGAGCGATATCATCATAGATCCTGAGCGACTGCGAATTCTCATTACACACGCAGATGATGAATTTGACTTCTCTGCCGCGCGGCGTCTCCTAAGACGATCCGGAGTCCGCGCCGTTGCATCCGCACAGGAAGGCCAGGTGTGGATAGTCAAGTGACTCTAGATAACTCACGACGTGTTTGGTCGGCGGTCACGTTCCTGCTCGTCACCATTGTGGCGGTGGGATGCGGCTTGATGACCGAAAAGCGAACCCTGATTCCACCGGAACGCGCAAGCAATCTCGACCGCAAAGCAAAGTACCTACAGGCTCACATGCTGGACGGTGATGTTTACATTCTGGCAGACTGGGAGGTGCAGGCTGAAACGGCCATGGTGATCGGCAACGGTCGGCATCTCGATTGGAATCGAGAGCTCATCGATTCCGGTGCATTTGCCATCTCGATTGACTCGGTGGCAATCTTCGAGACCAACGTACCGCGCGTTTCTCCGGCTCTCATTCCGATGACGATAGTAACGGTGGCGTCAGTGGCAATTACGATCGTTTGTATCGCCGACCCGAAAGCCTGCTTTGGATCCTGTCCGACGTTCTATGTGCAAGATGGTGACAGCCTGCTTCTTCTGGCGGAGGGGTTCTCCTCCAGCGTGGCGCCGGCGCTGGAACGAACCGATATCGATGCCTTGAGCCGATGTCGATTTACGGGAAGTCAGGGACGCCTCATCATGACAAACGAAGCCTATGAAACCCACGTCGTCCGCACGGCGAATCTGCTGGCTGTGCCAAAACCTGACAGCGGCAACGTGTTGGCCACCCCTGCCGGAGAATTCTGGAGCGTAAACGAGCCTGTCAACGCACAGTGGTTTGGCGCCTGCTGCGACTACAGCCCCCACATGAGCGCCATTGACGGTCGCGAGTGGTTCACCCTGGCCGACTCAGTTGATTTGGCAACCAAGGATACGGTCAACGTTGAGTTCGAGCATGCTCTGGTCGGAGACCTCGGCCTGGCGATCGCTTGTCGACAGACGCTGATGAGTACCTATCTCTTCTACAAGACTCTGGCCTTTATGGGAGTGGAATCCGGAGCCTTCTTCGCCACACTGGAGCGCCAGGGAACAAACGCCATCTCACGATTCAAGGACTTTGGAGAGGGGCTGAGTAATATTGAAGTCTGGCTTCCCGATACGAGCGGTGGCTGGTATCTGGCGGATGCTTTTCGGGAGACCGGCCCCCTGGCTGTCGACGTCCACCTGATCAAGTTGGGCAAGCATGATCAGCCTCTCAAGAAGCTCCAGCTGCGTCTGACCCGCGGTTGCTGGCGGATTGACCTCGCGCAATTGGTGCGCGTCGGCTCCCAAGTCGAGCCAATTCGGCTGTCGCCAAGTCAGGTTGAGTACGCGGGTGTGGCGAGTGACAGCCTGCGGGCGGCACTGATTGACTCCGGCAGAGCGCTGACTTCCATGCCCGGGGACACCTTCAATCTCAGCTACGAATTGCCGCAGCCGGCAACGGAGTATGAGTACTTTCTCGAGGCGCGCGGCTATTACCTCGAGTGGATGCGGGAAGAATGGAAAGCGGACTACAATCCTGCGATGGCGCAGTTGGTTCTTCTTAATCCTACCGAGGCCATGAAACAGCTCGCGCCCGAATACAAGCGAATCGAGGCGGACCTGGAACGCTATTTCTGGAGCAGCCGATATGCTGGAAACAAGAACTGATTCTTGGACCTTGATTGTCCTGGCGCTCTGCGCCATGGTCCTGACGAGTTGCGCGGGCACCATCGCACCACGTGGTTGGCTGGGTACCCCGGAGGAGAATCAACGAACCGCCTTCGGCGGCTGGGTTCGTCTGGAGACCATGGTAGGCGAATTGGATACGCTCGAGGGTGAACTGATCGCGGTTCAGAAAGACAGCATATTCATTCTCAGGAATTCAGGTCGATTGGAGGGCTATTCTGCTGGGGAGATTAGGTCGGTGCACCTGCAATCATACGATCCGAAGCTCGGAACTCTCACCCTCTGGACTATCTCCGGAACGGCTTCCACAGTATCCCATGGATTCATCCTGATAATCTCGTTACCTGTCTGGATCGCGACCGGGAGCTTGTCGGGGGCTGCCTTGTCGACTTCGGCACATGAGAAGTCAGGGCCCGAAGGATGGGAGTCGCTCTCCTGCTATTCACGCTTCCCGCAAGGGATGCCAGCTGGATTAGATCGAGCCGTCTTGCTCCCCAAACCGCAGGCTAAAGGTCTCGGTGGCAAGCACGATTCTGATCCATAACCTTCTCATAGACAATATATTAGATGTGTTATGCTATCGAGGCTAGGAGCCACTAACAATCGACAGACTGAGTCACCAAAACTCACTGGATCTTGCTGCCGATAATAGCAGAGTACGACCCGACTGTTTTGGTAGATCACTCTTTCAGATTTTCAGGGACTCTTTCCTTCACGTTTTGGTCGGTTAATAGCAAAACAAGTTGACATAGGGGTCATAGTCGCTATATTTTTCAACATTCTACGGGTCGGGCGAAGTGAAAAAATTCACTAAATTGCCCGATGTTGTTAGCTATTCTTTTGGGAGGATTAGATGCCTGAAGTATACAAGAACTTCATAAATGGGGAATGGGTGGCTTCGCGCACCGGGCAGACGTTCGAAAACCGCAATCCTGCAAACACGGACGAAGTTATCGGTATTTTTCAGAAATCCGACAAGACCGACGTCGAAACTGCGGTAACCGCCGCGCAGGAGGCCTACAAGAAATGGCGGCTGGTGCCGGCGCCGAAGCGAGCCGAGATCCTCTACCGCGTGGCGCAAATGCTGGTCGAGCGCAAAGAGCAATACGCCAACGATATGACCCGTGAAATGGGAAAGGTGTTGAACGAAACGCGCGGTGATGTGCAGGAAGCGATCGATATCTCGTATTTTACGGCCGGTGAAGGACGCCGCTTGCACGGTCAGACCACGCCGTCTGAATTGCCGAACAAGTTCCAGATGTCGGTCAGGCAGCCTCTCGGTGTCTGTGCCATGATCACCCCGTGGAACTTCCCGATGGCAATCCCCTCGTGGAAGATGATCCCGGCGCTCGTTTGTGGGAACACCGTGGTCATCAAACCGGCGACCGACACCCCGTTATCCGTGGTCAATTTCATCAAGACGATGCAGGATGCCGGCATGCCCAAAGGCGTCGTGAATATGGTAACCGGCACCGGGTCGGGGGTCGGTGATCCCCTGATGAATCACCCGGCTATCAAGGTCGTCTCCTTTACAGGTTCCTCGGAAATCGGCCAGGTTGTATCCAAGGCCTGCGCGCCGGACTTTAAGCATTGCTCGCTCGAAATGGGCGGCAAAAACGCGATGATGATCATGCCGTCAGCGAAGCTTGACCTGGCGGTCGACGGCGCCCTCTGGGGCTCTTTCGGTACGACGGGCCAGCGCTGCACGGCGACCTCGCGAATCATCGTCCACAAAGACGTTTACAAGTCGTTCCTCGACAAGTTCGTCGAGCGCGTCAAGAAGCTGCGCGTCGGCAACGGCCTGGACCCTAACGTCGACATGGGGCCGGCGGTCAACCAGGGGCAGCTCGATACCGACCTGCGTTACATCGAAATCGGGAAGAAGGACGGTGGCCGCCTGTTGTTCGGCGGAGAGCGCCTGACGGGTGGCACCTACAGCAAGGGTTATTTCCTGACTCCGACCGTGTTCGCCGACATCACGCAGAAAATGACCATTTGGCGCGAAGAGATTTTCGGGCCGGTAGTCTCAGTGGCAATGTGCGAATCACTTGAGAACGCAATCGAGATGGCCAATGACACGATGTACGGCCTGTCGGCTTCGATTTACACCCAGGATATCAACGAAGCTTTTGTGGCAATGCGCGATGTCTATACAGGCATTTTCTATGTCAATAGCCCGACGATCGGCGCGGAAGTTCATTTGCCATTCGGCGGAACCAAGGCGACCGGCAACGGGCACCGCGAAGCCGGGCACCAGGCGCTGGATGTGTTCTCCGAATGGAAGTCGGTATACGTCGACTTTTCCGGGACATTGCAGCGGGCCCAGATCGACGCCTAAACGCAAGAACATGATCAGGCCCGCCTGGGCGGGCCTGAATGAGATTATATGAACCACAGTTGTAGCCTCAGCCCCTACTGTCCGCGTCACCGGGTGATGCTCTATTTCTTGTATATCATCTGGCTGGCATCCGCCGTTTGACTGTTCCACCCACGAAAGATCGTTTACGGTTCACACGAAAGATTGAAACGAGCAAGTGTTAGGAGATAGACAAATGGCGAGAAAACGGATACTGATCATGGGGGCAGCAGGGCGCGACTTCCACAACTTCAATACTTACTACCGTAACGACCCCAGCGTCGAAGTCGTCTGCTTTACGGCGACGCAGATTCCTGATATCGAAGGTCGCAAGTATCCCGCCGACCTGGCCGGAAAGATGTACCCGAAGGGAATCCCCATCTACGCCGAAGACGATCTGATGGATCTGATCGCCGATGAGAGCATCGACGAGGTAATCTTCTCATACTCCGACGTTTCGCATGAATACGTGATGCACAAGGCCTCGATGGTCCTGGCTGCCGGAGCCAATTTTGGATTCCTCGGCGGCAAGGCTACGATGCTGAAATCGTCAAAGCCGGTCGTGGCGATCGCGGCCGTGCGCACCGGCGCGGGGAAGAGTCAGACCACACGAAAAGTGTGCGAAAACCTAAAATCACTCGGCCTCAAGGTCGTGGCGGTTCGTCATCCGATGCCTTACGGTGACCTTTCCAAGCAGGCTTGCCAGCGTTTCGCCACTTTGAAGGACCTGGTTAAGCACAGTTGCACCATCGAAGAAATGGAAGAGTACGAGCCGCATATTGCGCGCGGCCAGGTGATCTATGCGGGTGTCGACTACGAAATGATCCTGCGCCAGGCGGAAAAAGAGGCCGATGTCGTTGTCTGGGACGGCGGCAACAACGACATGCCATTCTACCAGCCCAATCTGTGGATCACGGTTGC
The DNA here is from genome assembly GCA_964576925.1 of uncultured Ignavibacteria bacterium. GTDB lineage: Bacteria > Zixibacteria > MSB-5A5 > CAIYYT01 > CAIYYT01 > JADJGC01. The sequence continues at coordinate 30,158 of CAZNWJ010000015.1, forward strand.
GGATCCCCATCGCCCGGGCCATGAAATCCAATATCATCCCGGTGAAACCAACCTGCGCTGGGCGGATGTCGTCGTGATAAACAAGATTGACACCGCCGACGGCGAGTATATCGATTACGTGCGCGGCAATATCCAGAAATACAATCCCGAGGCTGTCATCGTCGATGCCGCCTCCCCTATCTCTGTCGAAGATTCCTCGACCATCCGCGGCAAAAGAGTCCTGGTAATCGAAGACGGCCCGACGGCGACGCACGGCGAAATGCAATTTGGCGCCGGCACAGTCGCCGCACATAAGTTTGGCGCGGCCGAGATTGTCGACCCGCGGCCTTATCTGAAAGGGACGTTGGTCGACACGTTCGAGAAGTATCCCGAGATCGGCAAAGTGCTTCCGGCAATGGGCTACGGCGGAAAGCAGATTAGAGATCTCGAGGCGACGATTGCTGCCACCAAGTGCGACAGCGTGATCATCGGCACGCCGATCGATCTGCGCCGCGTCTGCAAGATTAAACAGCCTTCGACCCGCGTTGGCTACGACCTGCAGGAGATCGGCGAACCGACTCTTTTGGACATCCTGAGCGACTTTGCCGCCAAGATGAAGAAGGGACGCAAGAAATAAGCGATGAGTAAGGTCGCGGTCATTGCGCTGGGCGGCAACGCCATAACGCGCAAGGAAGTTGAGGACACGATCACGAATCAGTTCGCCAACACGCGTCATTCGTTGCACGGCGTCATCGAGCTGATTCGTCGCGACTACAAACTCGCGATTACACACGGCAATGGCCCGCAGGTCGGTAATGCGATTCTGCGGGTCGAACTCGCCCGGGGCAAGGCGCCGATTCTTCCACTGGGAATCTGCGTTGCCGATACCGAAGGCGGTATGGGTTACATGATCGGCCAGAGCCTCTTCAATCGGCTTCATCGCGAACATGTGAAGCGCGAGGTCGTTACGATCATCACCCAAGTGGTGGTCGATCGCAATGACCCGGAACTGCAAAACCCGAGTAAGTACATCGGGCAGTTCTACTCCGAACAGGAGGCGGTGCTGTTTCAGACGGAGCGCAGCTGGACGATGAAGGAAGACTCCAATCGCGGCTGGCGGCGTGTGGTGCCTTCGCCGATACCGAAGGCCATCGTCGAAGGTAGCATCATTAAGCGCCTCGTCGAAGCCGGCGTAATCGTGATCGCCGCCGGTGGTGGCGGCATACCGGTGTATTATGAAACAGATGGTACTTTGGAAGGAATCGACGTCGTGATCGACAAAGACCGGGCCTCTGCATTGCTTGCGCACGAAATCGGCGCCGAGATGCTGATTATCCTGACCGGTACTGACAAAGTTGCGCTCAATTTCGGCAAGACCAACCAGAAGCTGCTCGACCGTTTGACCGCGGCAGAGGCAGTGCAGCATCTGAAAGAAGGTCATTTTCCGTCGGGCAGTATGGGACCGAAAATCGAAGCGGCGGTGGATTTCCTCAAGATGGGCGGCGAGAAGGTCGTCATTACTTCGATCGAGAAAGCGTCGGAGGCAGTCTTCGGAAATGCCGGTACTGTTATCGAACGCAGTTAGTATGGTCGCCGGATTGCCACAGGCGGTGATCGCGGCGATCACCGAGCGCGGGAGGCTCTACGAAGTCGGCGGGACTGTCCGGGACTCGCTGCTGTCCCGACGGGTTGCCAGCAAGGACTTTGACTTTCTGGTGACAGGCCTGCCTTACGAAGAGCTCTGCCAATTGCTGCGCGCCCACGGCCGTGTCGATGTCGTTGGCAAGTCGTTTGGCGTGATCAAGTTCTTACCACATGAATGGCACGGACATGACGCTGCGCAGATCGACTTTGCACTTCCCCGGCGCGAATATTCAACGGGCTCGGGCCATCGCGATTTTGCGGTCGACTTCGACCATACCTTGCCCGTCGATGCTGATCTGGCCCGCCGCGATTTCACGATCAATGCGATTGCCCGCGAGATTGTCACCGGCGAATTCGTCGATCCGCTTGGAGGCCGCGCCGACCTCGAGCGAAAGATAATCCGTTACACCAATCCAGCCTCGTTCACGGAAGATCCGCTGCGGATGTTGCGTGCGATGCAGTTTGCGGCGCGGTTTGAGTTCGAGATTGAACCGGAAACCTGGACTTCGCTCTGCAAGAATGTGCACCTGATCTCAACCATCTCGTCAGAACGGATCGCCGAAGAACTAAACAAGCTCTTACTCAAAGCAGATAAACCCTCGATCGGCTTTGTCCTGATGCAACGATCCGGTCTGCTTGGGGAGATTCTCCCTGAGCTGGAAGCTACGGTCGGTGTCGATCAGCCGGGACCATATCACAAATGGCCGGTGTTTGAACACACCCTGGCGGTAGTAGACGCTGCCCCGAAAAACTTGCTCATTAGAATGGCCTGTCTGCTTCACGATCTGGGCAAGCCGGGAACCAAGCGCCTGACCGATACGGGCTCGAGTTTCTATGGCCACGATGCGCTCGGCACGAAGTTGGCGCACGGAATTCTTGAGCGCCTTCGCTATTCCAATGATTTCATCCGCGACGTCTGCAGCCTGGTCGAGCGTCATATGTTCACGACAGATGTCACTGACAAGGGACTGCGTCGGCTGATACGCCGGGCGGGACTCGACCTGATTTTCCCGCTTCTGGAACTTCGACGGGCCGACACCATCGGTCAGGGCATGGGGCAGACCAACGACGATGTCGACGCCCTCGAAGCGCGCATCCGCGCCGAATTGGACAAAAAGCCGCCCTTCGGGCTATCCGATCTCGCCGTCAATGGTCACGACATCATGCGCGAATTCGGGCTACCTCCGGGAAAGCAGGTCGGTGAGATTCTCAACCACCTGCTGGAACTGGTTCTCGATTTTCCGGAAAAGAACGACTTCGATACACTCATGGCAGAAGCAAAGCAATTCTATAGGACTCAGCCGGATAACGGTTGAAGGAGTTTTAAGTGAAAATACACGAATATCAGGCAAAAGAGATCTTCGCGAAATTCGGGATTCCGGTACCGAAAGGCCGGGTTGCGACGACACCGGAGGAAGCGCGGGCGATCGCCCAGGAATACGGAAAGCCGGTGATGGTCAAGTCGCAGGTGCATGTCGGCGGGCGCGGCAAGGCCGGAGGTATCAAGTACTGCAAGGATGCCGATGAAGCCCACGCCAACGCCACGGCGATACTCGGCATGAACATAAAGGGATTGATCGTGCGCAAAGTGTTGGTCACGGAAGCCAGTGACATCGCGCACGAAGCTTATTGCGGCATTATCGTTGATCGCGCCGCCAAAAAGGCCGTGATCATGGTTTCAGCCGAAGGCGGTATCGATATCGAAGAAGTGGCCGCCAAGACACCGGAGAAGATTTACAAGCTGCATATCGATCCATTGCTTGGCATTCAGTTCTTCCAGGCGCGCGAGCTGGCGTTCAAATTGTATTCGGATTTCCACACCGCCAACCAGGCGGCACGAATCATCATGAAGTTGTATGAATGCTTCATCGCCAGTGACTGCACACTCGCCGAGATTAATCCGCTGGTGACGACGCCCTCGGGCGAAGTCGTTGCGCTGGACGCCAAGATCAATCTCGACGACAACGCGCTGTACCGTCACAAGGATTTCGAAGGATTGCGCGACGTGGCCCCGAACGAAGAGTCGGAGAATGAAGCCCGCGAGATGGGTTTGTCCTTCGTCGGCCTGAGCGGCAACATCGGCTGCGTGGTTAACGGCGCCGGACTCGCGATGGCGACGATGGATCTGGTCAAGCATTACGGCGGCGAACCGGCAAACTTCCTCGATATCGGCGGATCGTCCAACCCCGACAAAGTCGTTACCGCCATGCGCATCATTCTGCGTGACCCGAATGTCAAGGCGATCCTTTTCAACATCTTTGGCGGCATCACGCGTTGTGATGACGTTGCGAACGGTATCGTCAAAGCGGTCTCCGAATTCCAACCGCGGGTGCCGATCGTGGTGCGGCTCACGGGCACGAACGAAGACATCGCGCGCGAGATCCTGGCGAAGTCGAAGATGATTTCGGCGGACACGATGGACGGCGTGGTGCAAAAGGCAATCGAACTGGCGCAGGTGGCGTAAGGAAGGAACGAATATGGGAATCTTTGTAGATAAACGCAGCAAGATCGTCGTGCAGGGTATTACGGGACGTGACGGATCGTTTCATGCACGGCAAATGAAGGAATATGGTTCGAACGTCGTTGCCGGTGTTACGCCGGGCAAGGGCGGAACCGGCTTCGAAGGCATTCCGATTTTCAATACGGTTGCCGAGGCGGTTGCCAAGACGGGCGCCAATACATCGGTGATTTACGTCCCGGCTCAATTCGCTGTCGACGCGATCTACGAGGCTGCTGATGCGGGCGTCGAGTTGATCGTCTGTATCTCCGAAGGCGTGCCGGCAGTCGACATGCTCAGAGCCTACAACTACCTCAAGACGAAGGGCACGCGCCTGATCGGCCCGAACTGCCCGGGGATCATCACGCCGGGCGTGACCAAGGTCGGAATTATGCCGGGACACATCCACAAGAAGGGCAATGTGGGATTGGTTTCGCGCTCGGGCACGCTCACTTACGAGATCGTTTACAACCTCACCATGCGCAAGATCGGCCAGTCGAGTTGTATCGGCATCGGCGGAGACCCGATTATTGGCACGAACTTCATTGATTGTCTGGCTGCCTTTCAGGCGGATCCTCAGACCAAGGCAATCGTGCTGGTTGGTGAAATCGGCGGCACCGATGAAGAAGAAGCCGCTAAGTTTATCAAGAAGCACGTGACCAAACCGGTTGTCGCCTTCATTGCTGGATTGACGGCGCCTGCCGATAAGCGGATGGGACACGCTGGAGCGATTATCTCCGGCGGAAAGGGAACGGCTGCGGAAAAGATCGCGGCGTTTCAAGCTGTCGGAGTCCCGGTCGCCAAGACCCCGGCACAGGTCGCAGAGTTGATCGAGAAGAGGTTGAACGGCCTCGAAGCGAAGCCGCAATCGAAATCTGCAACAAAACCGGCTGCCAAGAAGTCGGTGAAAAGCACGGCAAAGAAATCGGCTAAGCCGGCCAAGAAAGCAGCAAGCAAGAAAGCTGCAGTCAAGAAAGCCAAAGCGCCGGTCACGAAGATGAAGCCGGCCAAGGCGGCCAAGAGCAAGAACAACAAGGCCAAGACGAAGAAGAGATAATTTGCTCCGGAAGCAAGAGTAGGAGTTTTGAGCTATGGCTGACACAAGCGGCGGCACCGGTCCAGTATCGACCGAAGCAACAACGGGAAGCGGTCGCGTGCCGCTCACCATTTATATGCACTGGTGCAAGGCCTGCGGTATCTGCATCAGTTTCTGCCCGCACCAGGTATTCACGTCCGACCGCGACGGCAAACCGATCATCACTTATCCGGACAAGTGCACACAGTGCGCCATTTGCTGGCTGCACTGCCCGGATCTGGCGATTGTGTCGAACGAGAAGTAGGAGGATGATGGAATGGCCGAAGTGAAGTTACTACAAGGGAACGAAGCGGTCGTCGAAGGAGCCTTAATCGGAGGATTGACTTTCTTCGCGGGCTATCCGATCACGCCCTCTACGGAAGTCGCCGAGGGATTGGCGCGGCGATTGCCGCGGGTCGGCGGAAAGTTTATTCAGATGGAAGATGAGATCGCCTCGATGGCGGCGATCATTGGCGCCTCCTGCGCCGGAGCCAAGACCATGACGGCGACTTCGGGCCCCGGATTTTCATTGATGCAGGAGAATCTCGGATACGCCTACATCGCCGAGGTGCCCTGCGTCATTGTCAATGTTCAGCGCGGCGGTCCGTCGACGGGTCTGCCGACCAAGGTGTCGCAAGCCGACACGATGCAGGCCCGCTGGGGTACGCACGGCGATTACGTCGCCATAGCAGTAGCCCCGCAATCGGTGGAAGAGACCATTCGACTCACTGTGCGGGCGATGAACTTGTCGGAAGAATACCGCACTCCAGTCATCCTGCTGCTCGATGAAGTGCTCGGGCATATGCGCGAAAAGGTCGTGATGCCTGACTCGAACTCGCTGAAGATCGTCAACCGGACCAAGCCGACAGTCCCGGCCAACTGGTATAAACCGTTCGAAGTTACACCCAGCTTCAAGTCGCCGATGGCAGCCTTTGGCGAGGGCTACCGTTTCCACGTTACTGGCCTGACGCACAATGAAGAAGGTTTCCCGACCAGCGATCCAAAGAAGACGCACGACAAGTTGCACAAACTTCACAGCAAGATTATGCGCTACGTCGATGACATCTGCGAAATTGAAACGGACGGCATGGAAGACGCTCACGTCGCCGTGGTCGCCTATGGCAGCGTCGCCCGCGCCGCCAAGCAGGCAGTGATGATGGCGCGACACCGCCGGATGAAGGTCGGACAAGTGCGGCCGATCACAATCTGGCCGACTCACGATAAGAAGTATGACGAGATATTCGGCTCGAAGAGCCTCGAGGTGATCATCGTCGCCGAACTCAACCAGGGGCAGTACGTCACGGAAATCGAACGAGTCGCCCCCAAGCATGTCAAAGTGGTCAGCCTGGCGCGCTTTGATTCCGAATTGATCACTCCGGATCAGATCCTTGAAAAGATCAAGGAGGTAAGGTAATGTTACAGAAATCTGATGTTGTTCATCAATACCTGCGCCCGAAGAAGGCCTTTCCCAACGTCTGGTGTCCGGGTTGCGGCATCGGTATTGTCATGGGTTGCTTGGTGCGAGCCATCGATTCGCTACAAATCAACCGCGATGACATCTGCCTCGTTTCGGGTATCGGCTGCTCCTCGCGCATGCCGGCGTATCTCGATTTCAATACGCTGCACACGACGCACGGCCGCGCCCTCGCTTTTGCCACCGGCGTGAAGTTGGCCAAACCGCACATGAAAGTCATCGTGATCACCGGCGACGGCGACGCGCTGGCAATTGGCGGCAATCATTTCATCCATTCCGCGCGCCGTAACATCGATATCACGACCATCGTGATTAACAACATGATCTACGGCATGACCGGCGGGCAGTTTTCTCCGACTACGCCCGCGGACTCCTACGCTACGACCTCGCCTTACGGCAACAAGGAAAACAACTTCGATATTCCGAAGCTGGCAATGGGCGCAGGCGCTACCTACGTCGCGCGCGGAACCGTGTACCACGTGAATCAGCTCGATGAATTGATCGAGCAGGCGATTGCTAAGCGCGGCTTCTCGGTTGTCGAAGCTTTCTCCAATTGCCACACTTACTATGGTCGCTTGAATCGCGCCGGCGATGCCGTGAAGATGATTGAAGACATGAAGAAAAACGTCATCCCACTCAAGGCCGCCGCCAAGCTGCCGCCGGAGAAACTGGCGGGCAAGATGCTGACTGGTGTCTTCCTTGACAGCGAACTGCCGGAGTATTGCGATCGTTACCAGGAACTTATCGAGAGTCTGAAAGGGAAATAATCATGCCAACCAAGACCAAAGCCAAAGCCGCGCATGATCACGCCGAACCGGCCCAGAATCTCGATCGGTTTGAAATCCGCCTGTCTGGCTCCGGTGGCCAGGGGCTCGTACTGGCGGGCGTGATTCTTGCCGAAGCCGTTTCAACGCTCGACGGCAAGAACGTCGTCCAGACGCAGAGCTATGGGCCGGAAGCCCGCGGTGGCGCCTCCCGCACCGACCTGGTGATCTCGGCGGGCGAAATCTACTATCCTAAGCCAATGGCGCTTGACTTGCTGCTGGCGATGACACAGGAATCGTGCGACCTCTACCATCACTACATCAAGGAAAACGGCGTGATGATCGTCGACAGCCACCTGGTGACACAGACGCCGTTCGCGCGCACCGTGGGGATTCCGTTCAGCCAGCTGGCCCGCCACGAAATCGGCGTGCCAATGGTCGCCAACGTCATCTCGCTCGGCGCGATCTGCGCTGTAACCGGGATCGTCAGCGTTGAATCGCTGACCAAGATCGTGCAAAAGCGCGCGCCGCGCGGCACGGAGGAGAAGAACATGGCCGCGCTCGAACTCGGCCTGAAAGTCGGCAAAGAAGCCAAACGAGGAATCTAATCGTGAAAGAACGTACGCTGATTATGATCAAACCGGACGCGGTCGAACGCAACCTGATCGGGAAGATCCTCGACCGGATCGAATCGTCTGGATTCAAGATCATCGCACTCAAGATGGTCCACTTGACTCCCGACCGCGCGCGGGAATTCTATAAAGTCCACGAAGGGAAGCCATTTCTCGACGAGCTGGTCGAATTCATGTGCTCTTCTCCGATTGTGGCAGCGGCGCTGGAACGCGAGAATGCCGTCACGGCTTTCCGCGAACTAATCGGCGCCACCGATCCGAAAAAGGCCGCTTGCGGCACGATCAGGCAGAATTTTGCCATCGATGTCGGCAAGAACTCGGTGCACGGCTCGGATAGTCCGGAGAACGCGGCGATCGAAATTCAGTTTCATTTCGGCAAGATTTGAACTTGGCAGCCTGCTACCAGAGCGGTAGCGGCTTGCATGTGAGGCCCGGGTGCTATTGGCTGTCTGGTACAACGGACAAAACATAGATATAACGATCCCTGATGTGGTGCCGGCGACAGTTTTTGAATTGCCGGCGCGCCGACTGCAGGAGATTGGCGCCGACCATTGGCTCAATCGCGGTCCGGTTCCTGAGGATCTCGCGCAATTCATCACGGCGGCGCATCGCCTGCTCATCGTGGTGAACGATATCTACAGACCGACGCCGACCGCCCGCATCCTTGCGGCACTGCAGGACCTGGTTCGCGTGGACTGCACGCAGTTTCTGATCGCCACCGGCCTGCATCCCGTCGCAAAGGACGGCGATTTGTCGGCAATTTTCGGCCCGTTTCTCGAGGCCATTGCGCCGCGCGTGCATTCACACCAGGCACAAGCGCAAGATCAACTGACAGAATTCGGCGCCGGCGAGACCGCTTGTCGTCTCAACCGGCTATTCAGCTGGTGCGACGCCATCCTGACGATCGGCTCCGTCGAACCGCACTATTTCGCGGGATTTACTGGCGGCCGCAAGATCATCCTTCCCGGGTGCGCGTCATTTGAGGACGTCGAGCGCAATCATGCCTGGGCAGTCTCTGACTCAAGCAAGCCTCTGAAAAAGCAGGGCAACCCGGTTTGGGAGGACATTCAGCGACGAACGACTGTGCTCAATGACCTATCCCGCGCCTCGGTCCAGGTCGTTTGCGACCACAGCAAACAAGTCTATTTCGCAAGCTGCGGAGACTGGGACGTGTCCTATGATCAGGCCTGCGATTTCGTGGTTGCCAACTATGCCCATGCCGTCGACGAACTGTATGATGTGATTATATCAGTAGTGTATCCGCCGCTGGACCGAAACCTGTACCAATTGCAGAAATCCTATGAAAATGTTGTCGCAGCCGTTCGCGATGGCGGGACGATCCTGCTCATCTCCGGCTGCGCGGATGGTGTCGGCGATGAGCGCTTCCTCAAACTCGCGGCGGCTCTTGCGCAAGGCCAGAATCCGGGCGGCGGTCATGGGGAAGACGCCGTCATGGGAATCCACAAGGTGCGTCGCACAAACGCTCTTGCAAAACGAATCGACCTTGTACTATGCTCTACTTTGTCCGAGGGGGTGCTCAGCGCGCTGCCGATAGCCGCGCGTTCGGGAATTCAAGAAGCAATCGATGAAGTAATCGATAGATATGGGAATCAATGTCGTGTCGCTGTCGTTCTTGATGCGGCTTCGCAGGTGTTGTATCGCCGGGCTGCGTAAGAATTGCGACGACCGAACGGGAGGAGTTCATGCGTAAGAAAGTATCAGTCATCGGAGCGGGTAATGTCGGCGCAGCCGTTGCGCAATATCTCGCGGAAGATAATGTTTGCGACGTAATGCTTTTCGATGTGGTTGAAGGACTGCCGCAGGGCAAAGCCCTCGATCTGATGCAAGCCGGTCCGGTGCGCGGCTACGACGTCAATATCACCGGCACAAATGATTTTTCGCTGCTGAAGGGTTCCGACATCGTCGTGCACACTGCCGGCCTGGCGCGCAAGCCGGGCATGTCGCGCGAAGACCTGCTCAAGGCCAACGCCAAGATCGTTGGTGATGTTGCCGCCAGCGTCAAGCAGCATGCCGATCAGGCGATGATTATCATGGTCGCCAATCCGCTCGACCTGATGACCTTCCACGCATATAAGGTGACCGGATTTCCCGCCAACCGCGTCTTTGGCCAGGCCGGAATTCTTGATTCGATTCGTTTCCGCACCTTTGTCGGGATGGAGTTAAACATCGCGCAGACCGAGACCGAAGCGATGGTGCTCGGCGGGCACGGCGACACCATGGTGCCTTTGCCGCGCTATACGACCGTGGCTGGTGTTCCGATTACCGAACTGATGGCCCCTGATCGGATCGAGGCGCTCAGCAAGCGCACGATCGACGGCGGCGCGGAAATCGTCAAGCTGCTCAAGACCGGTTCGGCCTACTATGCCCCTGCGGCGGCGTCGGTCGAAATGGTCAAGGCTGTGCTTAACGACACCAAGAAGGTGTTCCCGTGCTCGGCCTACCTGACCGGCCAATATGGTATCAAAGACATCTACATCGGTGTGCCGGTTGTCCTGGGCAACGGTGGCGTAGAGAAGATCTACGAGTTGAAGCTGGAGGCGGCAGAGCTGTCTGCCCTGCAGAAGTCAGCTGCGACTTACAAAGAGCATTTGAAGGATCTCGGTTACTGATAAGTTCCGCACCAGACTCGGTCAAATCTCACAGGCCCTGTTCAAGAATGAACAGGGCCTTTTTGCACTCTCTGAGGTACGGGGATTAACAGAGCCACGAAACTCCATCTTGTCTTTCAGGCCCCGCGATAAGTGTCTTAGCCATTTTATCCTTGACACTTTCCCCACTCCCGCCTAATTTGCGTGAAATTTGTGAACCCTTTCCGACGGCGTTTCCGTTGAACAAAGTGCGTCCTCAAACGTCCTGATCTCGGGCGTAGCTTGATTCAACTCCTTCTCCGAACCCGTCGCTCCTGTCAGGAGGAGAGTGCGCGATTTGACTGCAAAAGCTCGATGTCTGCTTGCCGGCATTCTCTTCATATCTATTCCCCTCGCCGCGCAGACCGACTCAACGCTCGCACCTTCTGACACGATCACTGCCGCAATTCAAAGAGTCGCAGCTCCCGCGCCGCCATCGGCGCTGGCAGTCGAAGATACCCCCAACGACAACGGCTCGAGCCTGCGAATAACTTGGGAGCTTTCTCCCGATGACGCCAGCAGGGTCAGCAAGTATCAGATTCTTCGCTCAGCATCTGCCGATGGACCATTTGAAGTTATTGGAGAGACCACCAAGGGTCAGAATAGTTTTTCCAACGGCGATTTAATCACTGATCACCCCTATTTTTTCAAAGTTGCAGCGCTTGCCGGAAATGGCGAAGGCATGAGTGAACCGGCAATGACGGCGGTCGTCGGCCCGGTCAAACCGATCGCGCAATGGTTCAATACCGACCGAATTTGGCTCTTTCTCTGGACGCTGATGATTAGCGGTGCCATCTTGTTCTTTATTCGCCAGGCTCGGCATGGCAAAGAGCTTTATGTGCGCAAAATCGCCGGCATCGACGCCGTCGAAGAGGCGATCGGCCGCGCCACGGAGATGGGGCGCAAGGTCATGTTTATCCCCGGCATTCAAGATATGGACGATGTTCAGACCATCGCGGCGATAACGATTCTCGGCCGTGTTGCCAAGATCGCCGCCGAGAACGACACGCTGCTTGATGTGCCGGTCTGCAAATCACTGGTCATGGTCACAGGTCGCGAAGCGGTACGAGAGGCGTATCAGAAAGCTGGACGACCTGACGCGTTTAAGGAAGATCAGGTGCACTACGTCACGGACGACCAGTTCGGCTATGCCGCCGCTATCGACGGCATGGTAGTACGTGATAAACCGGCAACGATGTTCTACATGGGCGCGTTCTTTGCCGAATCGCTGATTCTGGCGGAGACCGGAAATGCTGCCGGCGCGATCCAGATTGCCGGAACAGGTCAGCCCTCGCAGTTGCCCTTCTTTGTGGCCTCCTGCGACTACACCTTGATTGGTGAAGAGCTGTTTGCAGCCTCGGCCTACCTCGCTCGTGAACCGAAATTGCTGGGATCGCTCAAGGGGCAGGATTTTGCCAAGGCAGCGTTTCTTGTGGTGATAGTAGTCGGTTTGATCGCGATAGCGTTCGGTTGGACTGACTTTCTGAAAATCGTCGAGATCCAATAGGAAAGAATAAGCATGCGGCGCGAAGTACCAATTATCATCACCCTCATCGTCGGACTGGTTTTCGTGCTGTCCTACTTCATTCCGCACACCCCCTTTAGCGAATTGGAAAACTACTATAACGAGTGGTTCACCATTGTCGCCTCGTTTGCCATCTGGCTGGGCGCGTTGAATCTCATGAAGATCTCTGCCACTAAGATTTCGCGGCGTTCGCATGAATGGCAGCTTTCAGTCGTCGTGGTCATTTGCTTTTTGCTCATCGTGGTCGTCGGATTCATCGACGGCTACGCCGGACTAAAGAATGTCCCGCAAACTTCCTTCCGCGATCCGGGTACGAATTTCGACTGGCTCTACAACTACATCTACACGCCGCTATCGGCGACGATGTTCGCGATCCTCGCCTTCTACGTAGCGTCAGCTTCGTACCGAGCCTTCCGGGCGCGCAATCTGCAGGCGACGCTCTTGCTGATCGCCGGTTTCCTGGTGATGCTGGGCCGCGTGCCGCTGGGTGATATGTTGACATCGTTTATTCCCGAGGGCTTCCGGTCGTCGGACTGGGCGAGTTGGATCATGAATTTCCCTCACACGGCAGGGCAGCGCGCAATTAAGATCGGTATTGCGCTCGGAATTGTCTCAACCTCGCTGCGCATCATCCTCGGTATCGAAAGGTCGCACCTGGAAGGATAGGCTATGAAGAAGCATATATTCACGATAGTCGTCCTTCTGATCTGCGCGATCGCTGCCGTGCGTACCTTCATGAGCGACCCGCAGCCGCTCGAGTTCTCTTCGACCGTCTCGTACATCGTCATTGCCCTCTTGTCATTGGCCGTCGTCGTGGTTCTGTTGCTGACAATCAAGGGAAAGTTCGTCGAGCGTCGCTGGGTCTTCCTATTCGTTGGTGTTGCCCTGGTGCTGCCGTACTTCATGAGCATCTCACTGGAGACCAAGGTTTCTCCGGAAGTAGCCGGGCTCTACGATGCGATTAGGGAATTACCGCCGGGATCTAAAGTGCTGATGGCGTATGATTACGATCCCCCGTCAGCGCCGGAATTGCAGCCGATGGCCGATGCCGCCATGGCCTACGCCTTCAAGAACGACCTCAAGGTGATCATCATGGGGCTCTGGCCGCAAGGACCGCAGCAGGCTAATCTGTCCATTGTACGTGCTTTGGAGGAACCGGAAGTAGCTGCCAAAAACCTCCGTTATGGCACCGACTACGTGAATCTGGGATTCCAATCAGGCAACGAATTTGTCATTCAGAGTATGGGTTCGAGTTTCCGCGGCATGTTCCCGCGCGACGTGAACAACACCCCATATGACGAGATCCCGCTGCTGCGCGGTGTCGAAAACTTCAATAACGTCGACCTCGTCGTGAATTGGTCCTCCGGTTATCCCGGCACCAAGGAATGGGTGCAGATTGCCGTCGATCGTTTCCGTGTGAAGGTCGGCGCCGGCAATACCGCCGTACAAGCCCCCGAAATGTACGCCTATCTCAACGCCAAGCAGCTGGTCGGCTTGGTTGGTGGCATGACCGGCGCGGCAGAATTTGAGAATGCCACTCAAGAGCCAGGCCGCGCAACAGTAGCTTTGTTGTCTCAGCTATTCTCCCACGCAGTGGTGATCGCTTTCATCATCATTGGCAATGTCGCGCTCTTCCTCGGCAGACAGGAGCGGAAGGGATAGCGATGGAACATACGACAATGGAAATCATCGGCGTTTGGATCGGCGCCCTTCTGACGCTCGGCATTCTTTCATTCCTGTACAAGGACAACATCCTCTACAAGATCGCCGAAGCCGTCTTCATCGGTATCTCAGCCGGATATTGGTTCATCACCTATTTCTGGGACAATATTTATAAGAAGGCTTTTGTCGGGATATTCATTGGCGAAAATCAGACTCTGCCTGACGGTACAACCACCGTCGTGCACGACTATTTCCTCCTGGTCGGTGTTGTTCTTGGTATCCTGATGTTGCTGCGGCTTTCGAGCAAGATCGGCTGGATCGCCCGCTGGCCGATTGCCTTCATCGTCGGCGCCACCGCAGGACTTAAACTGATGGTCTATCTCGTTACCGATGCCATTGCCCAGGTCGATGCTTCCGTACGCAACATGATCGGTCTGTCGGCCGCCGGCGAGATCATCGGCCAGTCAGTCGTGTTGATTGGCACCATGACAGCGCTGGTCTACTTCTTCTTCTCGAAAGAACATCGCGGGGCATTCGGGGTCGCAGCCAAGTTCGGGACGTGGATTCTGATGATCACCTTCGGCGCCTCGTTCGGCTATACGGTGATGAGCCGTATGTCGCTGCTTATCGGCCGCGTCGATTTTCTCCTCACGGACTGGCTCAAACTCATTCGCTAATCCGCATGACGACGACGCAGACTTCCAGAAGCCTGTCAAGACTTGCCTGCGTCACACTCCTCATCATTCTTGCAGTGGGGTGGTCGTCACTTCGTGCGCAGGATGCTTCGATGGCGCCCGAGAGCCTGGGTGTTACGGTTAAGCCGTCGTTGCCCGATCTGGGACCGATTGCAATCTCGGCTGTTGACCTCCCGAACGACAATGGCGATCACATCGAGATTACTTGGACAGATCCCGGTTATGAATCTCTTGCCGGCTTTACAGGGTTCCAGGTCATCCGCCGGAACGCGATGAGCGCCGACGAGTTCATCTTGGGAACGCTGCCGTTTGGAACACGGGCAAGCGTCGATGAGAATGCTCCGTCGGATAGCAGCTTTATCTACACGGTCGCCGCCCTGGTTGACGGAGTGTCGATTCGCTCCGCCGAGTCAGCCCCGGTCCAATCTACCGTGCAGTGGTTCAATTGGTCAAAGATATCTGTCGTCGTGATCGGTCTGATCGTCTGCGGTGCGGTGATCTTCTTCATCGAAACTGCCAAACGCGGCAAAAAGCTCTTCTTGCGCCGCATTGCCGGTTTGGAAGCCATCGACGAGGCCGTCGGGCGCGCTACCGAAATGGGGCGGCCCGTTCTTTTCGTTGCCGGCACCCAGGATATGGACGACGTGCAAACACTGGCAGGATTGACTATTCTCGGCCGTGTTGCGCGGACAATAGCGCAGTATGATTCGCAGATCAATATGCCCTGCCGCGCCTCGCTCGTGATGACCGCCGGCCGCGAAATCATCAAAGAAGCCTATTCGATGGCCGGTCGTCCCGATGCTTACAACGACGATATGGTGCATTACACGACGGATGAGCAGTTCGGCTATGTCGCAGCCGTCAACGGTATCATGGTTCGACAGAAACCGGCGACGTGCTTCTACCTGGGGGCTTTCTTCGCCGAGTCGCTGATTCTCGCTGAGACCGGCAATTCGATCGAAGCGATTCAAATCGCAGGGACCGCTATGCCGGCCCAATTGCCGTTCTTTGTTGCCGCCTGCGACTACACTTTGATTGGCGAAGAGTTGTTTGCTGCCTCGGCATACCTTTCAGAAGAGCCGAAGCAACTCGGATCGCTCAAAGGCCAGGATGTCGGCAAGGGCATTGCCCTCGGCGCAATCTTGATCGGAGTTATTGCCGCCACTGTCGGACAGGCTTGGGATGTCGGATTCATGAAGTCAATCGAGGAATTGCTGCATCGAATGTTCTCGATCAGCTGAGCAGGATATAATGAAACGCCAGGTCCCATTACTCATCATCATTGTCGTCGGCTGGGTGTTGATGTTCTCGGTATTCATCCCGCCGATGGAGAGTTGGGGCGAAGAGGCCTCGCTCTTTTTCGACATTATTGCCGTCTTTGCCTTCTTCCTTGGCGGCGGCAACCTCCTTCGCGTGCATTTCACCAAGGTCTCGCGCAAAGCCCCCAGTTGGGGTTACTCGGTTGTGACGCTGGTCGGGTTTCTGATGATGCTCTGGGTCGGTTTGTTCAAGGTCGGCAACGTCGGCGGCATTGGAGCGCCTCTGGATGCCACCGGATCGTGGTTTCAATTGCTTTTCCGCTACGTGATGTCGCCGCTGCAGGCGACCATGTACTCGTTATTAGCGTTTTTCGTTGCGTCGGCCTCGTACCGCGCCTTTCGCGCCAAGAACACCGAGGCGACTATTCTCCTGGTCGCTGCATTCGTGATTTTGCTCGGGCGGACTCCGCTGGGTACGATTCTGACTGCTTGGGTACCCGATTCGTTTTCCATAGCGCAGATCCCGAATCTCGCCATCTGGATTATGAACTCACCCAATCTGGCCGGCCAGCGCGCGATTATGATTGGAATTGCACTGGGAGTGGTATCGATGTCTCTGCGCCTATTATTGGGAATCGAACGCAGCTACCTGGGATCGGATAACTGATATGGGTTTCACGTTATCAGCGATTGTCATCGGTGGAGGATTGCTCTGGATCCTGATCCGCTCCCTGCAGGGTAAGGATGTCGATCGCCGCGTTGTTTTCACCTTCATCGGCATCACGGTTTGTCTGGCCGTTCTTTTCCAATTAAAATTCGGCGAATCGGCGACACCGATTGTCAAATCGGCTTTTGACAAGATCGAGTCCATGCCGGCGGGATCTAAGATCGTGATCTCTTACGATTTCGATCCGGCAATGGCGCCTGAAGTCCATCCGATGGCCAACGCCTTTGTCCGTCACGCCCTCGCGAAAGGTCACAAGATCTACTTCTTCTCGCTGTGGGCAACCGGCCAGTCGCTGCTCATGGTCACGCTTCAAGACGTTTTGATTCCCGAGTTTCCACAGGCACGTTATGGCATCGACTACTGCAATATGGGATACAAAGCCGGCAATGAAGGCGTGCTCAACGTCGTGATCACCGACATCCGCAAAATGTACCCCGCCGATGTTAACGGTACGCCGCTTGACTCGCTACCGATGATGGCAGGTGTCAAATCGCTTAAAGACATGGATCTTCTGATCTCGATCGGCGGGGGCAAGCCCGGCGTCAAGGAATGGGTGCTCTTCGCCGGCGATCGTGGCGGAATTCCGACCGCGGGCGGTGCGGCGGCGGTCTCAACTCCGTTGTTGTATCCCTACTATCCGCGCCAACTTCTCGGATTGCTGGGCGGAACCAAAGGCGCAGCGGAGTACGAATCTGAACTACTTAAGCATTATCCGCAGTTCAAGTCAATCGAGACCCCGGCGCTGACAATGATGGGGCCGCAGACGATGGCGCACGTCGTTATCGTGGCGTTTATCATCATTGGCAACGTCAGCTATTTCCGTTCGAGGAGAAGGAAGGCACAAAATGGCTAACTCCTCGAAATGGATGCGCATCGTTATGGCGGGGGCAACGGTGTTGTTTGTCATCAGTTGGTATCTCAAATCTCAGACCGGCCTTGCCGGCGGCGATGAGCACGCCGTTCGCGATGCCTTCTTGTTAACCGTGGCGGCGTTTTTGACCCTGTCCATTTTTTCGTTCCTCTATGGAGATAATCCTTTCTATCGCTTTGCTGAGCATCTCTTCGTGGGAATTTCCGCGGCCTACTGGATGTGCCAGGGATTCTGGAGCACGATCGTCGGGAACTTCATTCCGCGAACGATTCCTGAATTGGCCTCTTATTTCCAGGTTCCGTACAAAGGATTCAGCTGGCATTACCTGATTCCCGTGGCTATGGGAATCATTCTCTTGATGCGCCTGGTCCCGAAATTGAGCTGGATCTCGCGCTGGCCACTGGCCTTTATCATTGGGACGACAGCCGGACTGAACCTACCCCGCTATCTGCAATCGGATTTCATCCAGCAGATGAATAACACTTTCATCTCTGTACTGCCCGACTGGCAGGGTATCGGGCCGTTTTTCAGCACTCTATCACTTGCGGCCGACGGCCAACTGCTTCAAACTGCGACCAATCTGGTGATCTTCGTCGGCGTTATCTGCGGACTAATCTATTTTTTCTTCTCCAAAGAACACAAGGGCGCATTTGGTGTGGCCTCGCGCATCGGCATCTGGGTCTTGATGATCACCTTCGGAGCGTCCTTCGGCTATACGGTGATGGGACGTATCTCGCTGCTCGTCGGCAGAATTACCTTCCTCTTCCACGACTGGTTGGATATATTGTGATCTGAAATCATTCCTTCTTTGTGATATGAGGTGGATGTGGTACGTACGATTTATCTGATTGCAGCAACCGTGATGTTGCTCTTGCCCGGCTTGGCGCTGGCGCAAAGCGACACCGCGATTGTGCAGACGCAGGCGGCGGTCGCCGCCCCTGATCCTCCAGCGCCACCAACCAATGTGGTGGTGTCCGATTATCCTAATGACAACGGGCATTCGCTCAGAGTAAGCTGGACGCTTTCGGCTGATGACAGCACCGGGCGGGCGACGGTCATTGGCTACCGAATCTATCGCGCGGCGGCGGCAGACGCTCACGATTCGCTATGGTCTGAGCGGGGTTCCGTTGCCAGGGGCACAAACTTCTATGTCGATCGCGGCTCGCGTGATCCCTCTTCTTCAGCGTACATTCCGAAGGCAACTAACCTGTTCTATCGCGTGGATGCCTTGACCGCCGGCGAATCCAGCCGCTCCGCTATCTCGGCTCCCGGACAGGCGCTCGACAATTGGTTTAATACCAAGCGCCTCATCGTCCTGGTGTTCGTCGTGATTTTCGTCCTGCTAACGATCATGTTTATCAACTTTGCCAAGCAGGGCAGAACGCTGTATGTGCGCCCGCTGGCGGGAATTGATGCGGTTGACGAAGCCATTGGTCGAGCGACGGAAATGGGTCGGCCGATCCTCTATGTCCTCGGTTTGGGGACCGCCTCGGACATCGCAACGATCGCGTCCTTCTCGGTGCTTGGCCGCGTCGCCAAGAGAGTTGCCGAGTACCAGACGCCGATTCTCGTGCCCTGTTACGATCCAATCGTCTTGACAGTCGCCGAAGAAACGGTCAAGACCGGCTATTCCGATGCCGGCCGACCGGACGACTTCAAGCCGGACTCCGTGTATTTCGTCACCCAATCGCAGTTCGCGTATGTCGCGGCTGTTAACGGTACCATGTTGCGCGAACGGCCGGCAACCAACGTCTACCTTGGCAAGTTCTACGCCGAGTCGCTGCTGTTGGCTGAAACTGGCGCTGTAGCCGGATCGATTCAGATCGCCGGCACCGACGAAATCGCGCAGTTGCCGTTCTTCGTAGTTGCTTGCGACTACACCTTGATCGGTGAAGAGCTTTACGCTGCCAGCGTATATTTAAATCGTGAGCCGATTCTTATGGGAACGCTCAAAGCCCAGGACTGGGCTAAGGGCGTTGTGATTCTTTCAATCTTAATCGGACTGGCCATTCGCGCATTCTCCAGCAAGGAGTTCATGGCGCTTTTGTTCCAGATCGAGTCGTAGGAGGATGAGGGCAGCATGAAAAGACAATTACCGCTGTTAGTCGTCTTCCTCGCCGGCGTCTTCATGGTGATCCAGTACTTCGTCCCGGCGGAGTTCTCCGAACGCGCCTACGAATTCTTGATCGACTGGACCATCATCATCGGCATCTTCGCCCTGGCGCTCGGGATCTGGTCGCTGATTCGAGTCAGCTACCACAAGATCAAGACCAAACAGGAAGGCTATTTCTACTCGTATGTCGCTCTCGCCGGTCTCTTCGGCATGATCTTCTTTGGCATGAGCTTCATGGGCGGGCTCGAGAGTTACATGTTCACGCACTTTTTCGACCACATTATGATCCCGATTCAGTCGACGATGTTCTCGCTCCTGGCGTTCTTCATCGCCTCGGCAGCCTACCGTGCCTTCCGTGCCCGCTCGGTGCTGTCGACCGTGTTGTTGGTCGCGGCCTTCATCCTGATGGCGCGTGTACTCCCGATGGGACCGCTTTCGGATGCCGTCACCGTAGTGTCTAACTGGATCCTGCTGGTACCGAACCTGGCTGCTAAACGCGCAATCTGGATCGGTGTCGGTTTGGGGATTGTCGCGACGGCCCTGAAAGTCGTGTTGGGCATTGAACGCTCATACCTGGGAAGGGATTAGGAGGGTCAAACGATGACAACTGAAACGAACAAGAAACTGACCTTCAACGAACGGCTGATGAGTATCGACCGACGCTGGGTCTTCCTGGTGCTGGCGATCTTTGTTATCGTCCCGCTTATCGTAGGCTTCTCGGTCAAACCGGTCGTCTCCGACGAGGTCCGGGCTATCTACGACTTCGTCGAGAGTCTCGAACCGGGTCAGAATCTCCTGGTGGCAATCGACTATGATCCCAACGCGCTCGCCGAACTTCACCCGATGGCCTTCGCAATCATGGAGCAGGCGCTCGCCAAGAGGCTCAAGCTCGTCACTTTGACGCTGTCTCAGAATGGCGCGGGCATGGCCGAACAGGCGGTCAAGGCCGTAGTCGACTCCGTCAAAATGTACCACGGCTATACACCCGAGTATGGCAAGGACTATGTCTTTCTCGGATATCGCCCTTACTTCGCGTTGGTAATCCTCGGCATGGGCCAGAACTTCCGCATCCCCTTCCCGCAGGATTACTACAACACGCCACTTGACTCGATGCCGATCATGGCCAAGATCCAGAACTACGACCAGATCGCCGGCGTGATCGATATCACGGGCTCGAACGTCGCGGATGCCTGGATTGCCTACGGCAACGGTCGCTACGGTGTCAAGGTCGCGCTCGGGCTCACCGGTGTATCAGCCTCCGACTACTACCCGTTCTACCAGTCAGAACAGATCATCGGACTCATGGGCGGCATGAAGGGTGCTGCCGAATACGAGTACCTCTGCAAGAATCCGGGAAAAGCTATGGAGGCTATGGGAGTGCAGCCATTCGCCCATATCGTGATCATCGGATTCATCATAATCGGCAACATCGGCTACTTCCTCGACAAACGCGAGAAGTCCAAGAGAAGGAAGGAGGCATAAAGTGGAACAAGCTCTGAATTGGGGAACCTTCTGGTGGACAACCCTGGGTGTTTTCTTGACACTCTCGACCTTCTCGTTCTTGTATAAGGATAACCCATTCTACAAGTTCGCGGAGCACCTTGTTGTCGGGGTCTCTGCTGGTTACTTCGTCATTATTCTCTATTACAATGGGCTGCGTCCAAACCTGTTCAATCATCTCTTTGTGAGCAACACCTGGACGCCGAAGTTTGACCAACTCTACTACTTGCTGCCACTCATCCTGGGCATCCTGATGTGGGCTCGCTTCTCGAAGACTTGGTCGTGGGTCAGCCGCTATCCAATCGCGCTCTATATCGGTATCGCCACCGGTATCGCGATCCCGCTTGAAATGCGTAACCGCGTTATCCAGCAGGTCTACGGAACCGTCGGCCAAACCGGCTTCGATTTCGCAAAACCTGGCTTCTTCGGGATCCCAGCCGGTGTTTGGGATACAATCCTGGTGATCTTGGTGATATCCTCGCTGATCTACTTCTTCTTTTCGAAGGAGCACAAAGGTTGGTTTGGGGGGCTGGCTAAGATTGGTATCTACACTCTGATGATCGGATTCGGTGCCTCATTCGGATATACAGTCATGGCGCGTATCTCTCTGTTCATCGAACGTGTCCAGTACATCAAGAGGTGGTGGGAGATGCTTCCTTAGTCCACTAGTGACTTAGCAATCGATCTGACAGCTCCGGGGCGGCAGGTTCTGCCGCCCCGGTTTTGTTGCGGGATAATGGGTTCAAATTATGGAGTTTCGGAATTGATTTCCCGATAGGAGCTTACGAAAATCACACGAAATCAATAAAAAACTTACAATCAGACGAAAAAATCACTTGACAGGATAAGTGTAACGGGCTAAATTAGTTGCGTAAATGCTTTTTGGAAGCCCGTACTACTCAAGGGTTTTTGAGATTTTGGTAGTGTGACCGTAACCTTCAGGCCACGGAAGGCGGGGATGACGAAAATTACCCTCACAAAGTCCAGGCGTCGGCGCAAAGAGCCGCTTTCGCCGGAAGAAGCAAAACGTAGGCGGCAAGAGTATCAGCGTCAGTACTACCTGGCTCATCGCGAGAAGGCCAAAGAGTACCAACGCCAGTATAATCTGCTCCACAAAAAGAAACAGCGTGCTCCGGGCGCCAAAGGTAAGAACGCCTTGGAGTTCCGTCGGGACAACGCCCGGCTGACCTACAACACGCACGACATTATGCACTCTCCGGCGGAAAAGACCTTGAAGATCCTGCAAAAGATCATCGCCGGCGAGAAGATGTTCACAATGTAGGGTTCCCGGTTAGCGAAAGGCTCTTGCGAGGTGCTGCAGTAAGGTTCCGCTCCCGGAATTTCACTGCAGCACTTTTGTTTTTGCCATAAAACTCGTATATTGGCGCAAATTATGTCAACGATAAGGACGGGATTGCATAATGTCAGCGAAAAAGACTGTTCCTAAAGCCAAGAGCAAGTCAGCCGCGAAATCCAAGTCTAAAGCGGCATTAAAAGTAAAGAAAGCTACGAAGCCGGTGGCCTCCGGTGCGAAAAAGGCAGTCAAGCCTGCCAAAGCGGCAAAACCGGTTGCCGCACCCGTTAGCACCAAGCCAACCGGTGCGATAAAGCCGGCGAAGGACAGAAAGACTACTGAAGTCACTACTACCAAAGTGCGTAAGATCGGCGTTCAGGTTAAAGCCGACAAAGCACCACGGGAATCGAAGAAACCGCTTCCACCGGCTGCTGATCTCAAGTACTGCTACTTCTTTGGAGACGGTTCCGCCGAGGGCAAGGCGGAAATGCGCGATCTGCTCGGAGGCAAGGGAGCTAACCTCGCTGAGATGACGAATCTCGGAGTCCCTGTTCCGGCTGGATTCACGATCACGACCGACGCCTGTCGTTTGTTCTATGAGAGCAATCTTTCCTTGCCTCGTTGGTTCGACAAGCACATGCGGGAGGCCATGGCGCGCATCGAGCACTCGATGGGAGCCAAGTTCGGTGACGTCAACAATCCGCTATTGGTCTCGGTCCGATCCGGCGCCAAATTCTCGATGCCGGGAATGATGGACACCATCCTCAACCTGGGGTTGAATGAAGATTCTCTCAAGGGAATCATCACCAAGACCGACAACCCGCGATTCGCCTACGACATTTATCGCCGTTTCATCTCGATGTTTGGCAACGTCGTATTGGGTATCGACAAGGATGAATTCGAGGAAGTCATCACGCGCAAGAAGAAGCAGCGTGCCATCAAGCACGACGCCTCACTGTCGATTGATGACCTGAAGGAAATAGTCAAGGCCTACAAGAAACTCGTCCTGGACAAATCGGGCGAGGCATTCCCAACCGATCCCTGGCATCAATTACAGATGGCCCGCGATGCCGTGTTCCGTAGCTGGAATTCACCGCGCGCGATCACCTATCGCGCCAAGTACAGCATTCCTTCCGATCTGGGGACTGCCGTGAATGTCCAGGCGATGGTGTTCGGCAATATGGGAGACACATCTGCCACCGGTGTCGGCTTCACCCGCAACCCCTCGACGGGCGACAAGGAATTCTACGGCGAGTTTCTGGTGAACGCCCAGGGCGAAGACGTCGTGGCGGGCATTCGTACGCCGCAGCCGATCGTGCAACTTGAAAAGGTTATGCCGGAAGCGTACAAGCAACTGCGAAAAATCACGACGCAGCTTGAACAACACTATCGCGACGTCCAGGATTTCGAGTTTACGATCCAGGAAAACCGTCTCTTCATGCTGCAAACCCGTACCGGCAAACGCACGGCGCAGGCCGCCGTGAAGATTGCCGTCGATATGGTTGGCGAGAAGCTGATTACTCGCGACGAGGCGCTGATGCGACTGGAGCCGACTGAACTGGATCAGTTGCTACACCCGCGCATTGACCCCGAAGCTGAGCTTGAGGTTGTCGCCAAGGGCCTGGCGGCCTCTCCGGGCGCGGCGTCCGGTAAGGTCGTGTTTCATGCTGACGAGGCCGTCCGTCTCGCCGAACGCGGCGAACGCACCATTCTTGTTCGCATGGAGACCAATCCCGACGACATCGCCGGCATGATTGCCTCGGAAGGCATTCTGACCTCCCGCGGCGGCATGACTTCGCATGCGGCCGTTGTTGCCCGCGGCATGGGAAAACCCTGCGTCGTCGGCTGCGAGGACATCCGCGTTTACGAGGCACGGCGTCAATTCGCCATCGGTACGCTGGTTATCAAGGACAAAGACGTCATCACGATCAACGGCACGACCGGCGAAGTTATGCTCGGTGAAGTACCGACAATCGACCCGGAGCTGTCGGGAGAATTCGGTACGTTTATGAAATGGGCGGACGAGGTGCGGAAAATCGGCATCCGCACCAACGCCGACACGCCGCAGGATGCTGCGGTCGCACGCAAATTTGGCGCCGAGGGTATCGGGCTCTGCCGCACCGAGCACATGTTCTTCGGCAAGAACCGCTTGCCGCACATCCAGGCGATGATCCTGGCGACCACGCAGGCCGACCGCCAGACTGCCCTCGACCGGCTCTTCCCGTTCCAGAAGGGAGATTTCAAGGGCATCTTTGAAGCTATGGAAGGCTTGCCGGTAACGATTCGCACGATCGATCCGCCGCTGCACGAGTTCCTGCCGAAGCGCGAGGATGTACTCAAGCAGCTTGAAGAACTTGACGGTGACGCCGACAAGGTCGACGAAATTGATAAGCTCAAGAAGATCATCGAGCGGATCGACCAATTGCATGAGCAAAACCCGATGATGGGACATCGCGGTTGCCGTCTCGGCATCACCTACCCTGAGATTACGGAGATGCAGGTTCGCGCCATTCTCACGGCCGCGGCGGAACTGATTAAGGACGGCAAGAAAGTATTCCCGGAGATCATGATTCCACTGGTCGGGCACAAGAACGAGTTGGCCAACCAGCGCGAAGTCGTTCTGCGGGTCGCCGACCTGGTGATGCGCAAGCACAAGATTGAGATTCCTTTCCTGGTGGGAACGATGATCGAGATCCCGCGCGCCGCGCTGACGGCTGATGAAATCGCGCAGGAAGCGCAATTTTTCAGCTTCGGCACCAACGACCTAACCCAGATGACGATGGGCTTTTCGCGCGACGATGCGGGCAAATTCCTGCGCTTCTACTACGATAAGGGTATTCTTGAGAAAGACCCCTTTGTCTCGCTCGATCAATCCGGAGTTGGCCAGTTGGTGCGTATCGCCAAGGAGAAAGGCCGTTCAATCAAGCCCGATCTCAAGCTTGGCGTCTGCGGCGAGCACGGCGGCGATCCCCAGTCGATTGATTTCTGTTATCGCGTGGGTCTCAACTACGTCTCGTGTTCCCCCTTCCGCGTCCCGATAGCTCGCCTCGCAGCCGCGCAGGCGGTGATCAGGGAGAAGCAGGGGAAGGACTCGGCCAAGACAATTGGGTCGGCGTAGATGCGGAGATTCACAGTGTTTGATGACAAGTCCCCATCGAAAGGTGGGGACTTTCTCGTTTTCGGCGTCCCGCCAGGAGCTGCGAATGACGAACGACTCGATACACTCCTTTTGTCAGAGGGCGGAAGGACAGTTGTGCACTAGCTTGTTAACGATTCAGTTTAGTCTTAAACATTGACAGATGAAGCCATGTAAAGTATATTAGAAGTAACTGAGTTTTGTTGGGGGACTTGTGCGCCACCTTTGTGCTTACATCCGGCTGTCGTTCTTACGGCTGTTAACGCCTTCGATTCTACTCACCCTTGCTTGGAACACCGCGAACTCTGGACAGGCGAGTTTCCAGTACGTCAATACGCTTCTCTGGCAAGGGATTAGTTCATTTGTTGTTCGCGACAACGTCGCCTACTGCCTCAACGCACAGGGAGTCAGACTCATAGACATTTCCGACCGCAGTGCCCCCGCAGAACTATCGCAGTTCCATTGGGAGTGTGTACCGGTAAAGATTGCGTTAGCCTCGAGTCACTTGCTCGTCATTGACGAATGGGATCGACTGACTCTTGTAGCTGTCGAACCCGACTGGTCGCTAAGCAAACTTGGCTCGCTCCAATTGGATGCCTGGCCCAATGACCTCGAAGTGGTAGGTGAGTACGTCTTCGTACTTGATGGCAATACAGGAGACGGATTCTATGTCAATGTGATTGACATCAGCGCACCTCAATCGCTTGTTGTGGTTCGAAGAGAATACGTTGGAAACTGGGGACGATCTCTCGCCCGATGGGGAAGTCGACTTTACATAGGCACCGGTTCTCCCACGAACAGCGTAATCTTCTGGGAAATCAGTGATCCCGCAGTGTCTCATTTTGTCGGTTCGTTGACGAATCTGGGCGAATTCAGGAGTTTGGCCGTACGGAATGATACGCTCTATATAATTGGTGACACTCCTGATTTTCAAGCTTGGGATTGTCGGAACCCCGGTTATCCGAAGCAAATAAGCACGTTTGATTCGCCATCGCGGCCTGCTCTTGCTGGACTCCTCGGAGCGCGAGTGCTGTTAGGCAATTTTGACAAGTCTCTTCGAATCGTCGATATCACAGTACCGACCGCTCCGGCTACCGATTCGTTCATTGCCAATGCTGGAGCAGGCGGAGCACTGTGCATCGAGGGCGCAGATGCGTTCATTGGGGATGGCAGGAATGCCAAGGCAATCAGCTTTGCTGATCCTGAAAATCCGCAATGGGTATTCGATCTCTCAGTTGCGGGATTTCCTACCGATTTGGAGCTTCTTGAGGGTACCCTTTTCGTTGCTCACGGCGATTCCGGAGTCTTGGCGCTGGACATCAGCGATGTCGCGCAGCCTTCCGCTCTTTGGCAGTGGTCAGTACCACAGTGCAATAACAACAACTGCGACGCACAATTGCTGAAAAGCGCAAGTGAAAGGCTATACTGCAATTTCAAGGATGGGATCCTACGGGTCTTTGACCTAAACGGGACTGGGATGCTCGAGCCGATAGCGCAGTTAGGTGCGCCGTGGAACGGCTCAATCTGTGGTTCGCTGAACGGTGACACGCTTGTGATGACAGGCACTGACGGTACGGTTAGTGCAGTCAATTTCTCAAACCCCGCTGCACCAACTGAGCTCGCTTTTATTAGGGGTCCGCAGCACATAGGTTTGGCCATTCGTGACAACACGATTGCAGTCACCAAGAAGGATTGGGCAGGTTATTCGGGAGCGCAGATTAATCTCGGGTTAGAATTCCTCAGATTAGACGAACATTTGGAGGTGGCTGAGCAGTCTTCATTCTCGGATTTTCCGGAGTTCTGCTATTGGGAGAATCCTCCTGGCGAAGACGACCCACCCGGCATTTTCTGTCAACCGACTGGCCCAGAGAACGCAGTGCTTCTCAATTCATTGCTCTTAGCCAATAGTCCGACAGGCGGACTAATGGCTTTCGAGATCACCAATCTCGAGGCACCTGCGATGACATTTCTCCAGCACAGATATCCGCCTTTGCTCGCAGATTACTTTGGTGATTTGGCAGTTGACGACGAATTCGTCTTCGTCTCACGATCGGGGGCCATTGAAGTATTTGACCTGAGCGAGGGTTTTACGCCGGTTCTTCTCGATACGATTCAAGTGCATGACTACATTTATGACCTCGTCGCCGCTAAGAACCAGATCTTCGCGGCCACAAGCACCGGCGTCGTTGTTTTCCAACGCGACCAGGCCGTAAGCGTTAACGAGGAAGCCAGCTTTGCGCCTTCTGAGCTCGCACTCTATCAAAACCACCCCAATCCATTTAACGCTGGAACAACCATTTCCTTTGACTTGGGTCGCCCTTCCTTTGTGACTGCGAAAATCATGAACGTTCTCGGACAAAGAGTCCGTACGCTGATCGAGACTTCTTTGCCCGCCGGTCGGCATGTGATCGAATGGGATGGTCGCGACCAACTCAATAAGCCAATGGCCAGCGGAGTGTATTTTTATCAGATCAAGGCTGGTGATTTCGAGAGTACACGTAAGATGTTGTTGTTGAAGTAGCTGCTGCCGTTATCAATCCGACATAGCATTTCCATCATTGACAGCTTCCTCTCAAGAACTATCTTCATAATAGCAAGGAAAGTCCACATAAACCGACGGTTTGACTCATTTCCACCCACTGGGGAGGCAATATGCACAAGCCTTACCTGAACACTTGTATCGCAGCATTCTGGGTCATGGGACTCGTGATCTCCGGGAGTGTTGCGGAAGCGGCACGTTCGAAGGCGCAGACCGGCAATCCACCGACTGCCCTCATCTTTGACTACGACACCCGCCTCGACATCAACAACCTTGAGATGTTCGTTTACAACGATGGGAATTTTGCTTACGACAACGCGAATGTTCTCGGCAAGACTGACGGTCTATACTATCCGCGTGGTACGAGCAAAACCGTCGTTTACAGCGCGGGACTTTGGCTTGGCGCCAAGGTGGCGGGAGAGACGCGTGTAGCGATCGCTGAGTATTCATCCGAGTTTGTGCCTGGACCGATGGAAGACGGGACATATCTCCCGGACAACGCGCTGTTCAAAGTCTACAAGGTTCGTAGCGGCGACACGCCCGCCAGCAATCCGGATTACGCGAATTGGCCGGTGAGTCAGGGCGCACCGGTTGATGCCACCGGCGATCCGCTGATCCTGGGCGACTTGATGACCTGGTCGGTATTCAATGATGCTGATCCCGATCATCATATCAATGACGCCGGCAGTACGTTGCCGCTGGGCGTTGAGATTCAACATACTGCCTTTGGTTGGGCAAGGGGGACAGCTCTGGGGAACGTGTATTTCCTGAAGTACCTGATCATCAACAAAGGCGGTAACACGCTCGACAGCGCCTATGTCTCGATTTGGGCTGATCCCGACCTGGGCAATGCCTCTGATGACCTGGTGGGGTGTGATACGGTACTTTCGCTGGGTTACTGTTACAATGAGGGTGAAGATTCAGAATACGGTGCGGCCGCACCTGCGGTGGGGTTCGACTTCCTACGCGGCCCCTTGGTGCTGGGCAGTCCAGCGGATATCGGCTGGCTTAACGGTGTTGCGCGACCGGGTTTCAAGAATCTGGCGATGAGTTCCTTCAATAAGTACATCAACGGCACTGACCCGGCGAGCCGCGTCGAAACTTACGGATACATGAAAGGCCTGACAAAGGATGGACTTTCGGGGCAGATGATTCCGATGATCGACCCGTCAACAGGACTGCCGACGCGATTTGCGGTTTCAGGTGATCCTGTCGCACAGACCGGCTGGATTGACGAAGCGGCCGCGGATCGTCGCTTGATGTTGAGCACGGGCCCATTCACGATGGTACCGGGTGACACCCAAGAAGTCGTGGTGGCGGTGTTGGTCGGGCAGGGAAACAGCCCTTTGGGTTCGGTCATTGCGTTGCGACAAGTTGACGAGGCCGTTCAGACTGTGTTCGAGGATAACTTTAGTGCCCTTGAGTTGACGGGAGACTTGTCACTGTATGGGCGCGGGTTGGATCGACAAGTCCAATTGATTTGGGCTTCGGACCTGATCGACCCCTACGATCCGTTTCCATCTTTGCCCGAGGTCTTTCAGTTCGAAGGTTTCAACATCTTCCAGGGACTGTCAGCGAACGGCCCCTGGCGAAAGATTGCCACCTTCGACAGGGTTAACGATGTTCTCCTGATCTATGCCGACCGCTTTAATCCGGCGACCGGCGGCATTGAACGGGTCATTGTTCAAAGCGGTTCCGATTCCGATCTGCGCTACGATTTAACGGTCAATACAGACGCGTATACACAGCAACCTCTGGAGAACGGAACCGAATACTTCTTTGCGGTAAGCGGTTACTACTACGACATTAATGGCCTGATTCCGTTTACGGGTCCGTTTGGCGAACTTTACGGCTATTTGACGGCGACAGTGGAGACTCTGCCAGTTGTAGTAGCTGTGGTGCCATCAGGCAATCTCGGACTCGTAGCAGACACGGCGCTTCACATCGCTGGGAGTTCCGATGCGATGGTGGTCGTTGAGTATCTTGATCCGCCGGCGACTGCCAATGTTGATTACCGGGTGACGTTCAATGCCGATCTCACCTGGAATCTGGTGGATCAATCAACCGGCGCTATTGAACTGACGCAACAGCTTACGCATGAGTTCGGTTATGACTTCCCAATCATCAATGGCATGATGATTCGCGTGCTAACGCCGGTCGTTGGAGTCAATCGCATCGTTGAGACGTTCAATGCCTATGGGCCGGTGATTCCTCCGGATAATGTCAATTTCTCGTTGAACTCCACGCATGAATGGTACATGGATCCGTACGGCGACCATTCTCTGGGCCGCTACAACTGGAGTTATCCGACCGATGATGACTATGAAATTCGTTTTGTCTCCGGGGCGTCGGAACATTGTTTTGACTGGTTCGGCCCTTACGGCAGCGACGATTACAGTTCGGTGAATCCGTTCCTGGTTCCGTTTGAAGTCTGGAATATCGGCAACGCGAAGCTGGAGGATCCCAATGACGATGTCCGCATTTCCTTTATGCTGCTGGATGACGGCAATGATATCGGCGTCTTCGGCTGGGGCGACGGCCTTTACCTAAATGAAATTCCTTACAACAACGTTGACTGGACGAGTCCAGGTGAAAACACCGGCAATCACGATCCTGACAACTTGTCCTGGTCTTATCGGCGCTTTCGCTTCATCGACTCTGAGTCAGGGTCGAGTTTTCCAGCCGCCGGGACTATCGTAACGGTTTTCACCAACAAACCAGCAACGACGGCCGATGTTTTTGAGTTCACTGCCGGGTACTCTTGCGGCGATGTGGATGGCTCCCATCAGATCGACATCACGGATGCTGTTCATCTGATCAACTATATCTTTGTCTTCGGGCAGCCGCCAATTGGCGAACCCGACGTCAACTGCGATGGTTCGGTGAACATCACAGATATCGTCTACCTGATCAACTACGTCTTCGCCCTTGGTCCGTCGCCCTGCGCAGCCTGCGACTAACGGGAAGGTCCCGCATTCTTCGGCCCCAGAATGGCTTGGAGCTAGAATGCCCCAAGCCATGCTCTTACATGCCACTCATTCAAGAGCGCCACTTCAGAATCGACCGTGCGCGAAACTCGACCAAACAAGTCCATTGACTTGGAGATTGCGACCACCTAATTTCGCGGGATGAATTTGAAGTTCAAGAGCTTGAAATTGAGGTAAACAATGGACAAAAGCATCTCGCTCCGCCTTGCGGAGTGGGCACACGGACTGAAGTACGATGACGTCCCTGCGGAGGTCATCGTTGCCGCGAAACGGATTCTCCTTGATTCGATCGCGTGCTGCCTGGGCGGATACCATTCGCATGACTCGAAAGTCATGCG
The DNA here is from genome assembly GCA_964576925.1 of uncultured Ignavibacteria bacterium. GTDB lineage: Bacteria > Zixibacteria > MSB-5A5 > CAIYYT01 > CAIYYT01 > JADJGC01. The sequence goes on from CAZNWJ010000015.1 coordinate 61,517, forward strand.
CAAAGTCATCGACGGACTTGGCGGAAAACCCGAATCGACGATTTTGGGTTCGACGGTCAAGACCAACAGCTACAATGCGGCACTCATGAACGCCATCCAAATCCGTTCGATGGACTACAACGACATCTATTGGAAGGAAGATCCGTCGCATCCGTCCGATATCATCCCCGCGGCGATCGCACTCGGAGAGCGAGAAGGCAGATCGGGCAAAGACCTGCTGCTCGCTATCGTCATTGCGCACGAGATCGAGATGCGGATGTGCGAGTTTGCCCATCCTGGTATTCGCGAGAGAGGGTGGCATCACGCAACCCTGACCGCGTTCTGTTCTCCCCTGGCCGCCGGAAAGATTCTGGGGCTTACTGCAGAACAGATGATGCATGCCATCGCGATCTCAGGCTGCCGTTCGTTCACTCCGGGAGCGATCGCCGCCGGCAAACTCTCGATGATGAAGAACACTGCCGATCCGCTCTCGACCCATGCCGGCGTGCTCGGCGCGCTCTTAGCGAAGGAAGGCTACACCGGGACAATCCAGATATTCGAGGGCAAAGAAGGTATGTACCAGGTTCTCGGCGGCAATTTCGAAACGGAAATCCTGTTTGACGGACTTGGCAGAGACTGGCGGGTGCCGCAAATTGCGTTCAAAGCGTTCCCGACTGAATACCTGACGCAATCGCCGGTGACGGCTGCACTCAAGCTCATCAAAGAAGAAAACGTCACCTGGGATCAGATCGACGAAGTCCGCGTGTACACGATTCACCGCGCCGTCGACATTCTTGCCGATCCCACCAAGTATCATCCCAGGGAGAAGGAAACCGCCGACCACTCGATGCCGTATTGCGTCGGCGCCGCGATCATGGATCGCATGGTGACGCCCCTGCAGTTTCTGCCGGCACGGATTGCCGACCAGACGCTGATCGACTTCATCCAGCGAATCAAGGTCTTTGCTGATGATGAACTTGAAGCCCGATTCCCGAAAGTTCAACCGTCGCGCGTCGAGTTTACGCTGAAGAATGGAGCCACTCTTTCGAAGTCGGTAGACTTTGCTCAGGGTGATCCGCGTGAACCGATGACCGATCAGGACTTGATGGACAAATTCTACGGGTTGACCAAACCGTACATCTCCGATGCGCAGCGACGCAACATTGCCGAGACAATTGCAAACCTCGAAAACGTCGGCAAGATAAGCAACTTCGTTGCAAAGTTAGTGATGTCCGATAAAGGCAAGGTCGCCAAGGTCGCCGCAAAGGCCAAGCCGGCAAAGGCGACCAAGAAGCAAGCACCAAAGGCAAAGCCCGCGAAGAAGGTCAAAGCCAGACAAGCCCCGAAGAAGAAAGTGACGGCAAGGAAAGCCCAGCCGAAACAACGGCGCAAGTAGCGGCGAAGATCGCGGGTACTGTTAACGTAAGCCGCTTTAACCCACCGCACACAAACACAACGGGCGACCCCTGCGGGTCGCCCATGTTGTTTATCCGCTACTCCCGAATTGCGGGAGCATGTTACCAAAATCTACGGACAAGCCGCGCAGGGCACGCTGCCGCCCGAGAAGATGTAGCCGATCAGATACACAGCATCCGAGATGTTCACCAGCGCATCGCAGTTCGAATCACCCGCCTCCA
>CAZNWJ010000016.1:0-56412 GCA_964576925.1 uncultured Ignavibacteria bacterium
GGTTTTGCTCCGAGAAATATGACGCCGCGATCGCAGGCTACGTTCTGATGCCGAGCCACCTGCACTTCGTCCTCGGCATTGACGGTGCTCGCCTCGGGGACTTCATGCGCGATTTCAAGAAATATGTAGCGCAGAAGGTGGCGCTGGACTTAGGATTGGATGGCGCTATTTGGATGCCCGGATTCGATCGTGTCGTGATCAAATCGGAGTCTGTGATGCGAACCAAGCTCAACTACATTCATGAGAATCCGGTGAGAGCGGGGCTGGTGACCGAGCCGCGCGGATGGAAGTGGTCGAGTGCGGGAGACTATTTCGACGAGAAGAGTGGGCCAACTCCGGTATACAAGTCGTGGCGATAGTGTGGCGTCGGTTCACATCCCGCCAAGTTGAGAGAGGTAGTTCTTCCATCGTTTTCGTCGTGGCGGGCCAAGAACCGACGCAACGGCGCGCAAGGTTCCGTCGGGTCTTGCGGCACCCGCGGGTAGACTGGCTGTATCTGTGCCGAGTATTCATGGGTGACGTGTGGCCCGACGTTTGAGCGGATTATTGAGGGCGTCAGGTCACACTCTCCGCAGGCTGGTGAGCGTCCAGTCCGCGGATTGCGTCGTGCGGGGAGCAAGACCTGACGCAACGGATTCATGGCTCTGAACTGGCGGGACGGGAACGGGCGCAACGGACTTGTGGCTTCGTCGTGGCGGGACAAGAACTGACGCAACTTCTTCGATTCGTCGTGGCGGGAAGATAACCGACGCAACGATGCCGGGGGAGGCTGCAGACATCGGTTGGACAAAAAAAACTCCGGGTCGGATGACCCGGAGGTTCTTGATCTGGTCTGTGCGGTGAAAACTCACCGACAGAGCTATTATCGCACTGGCTATCTACGGAATCGGATTCGCGTTGAGATGAGCAATTGAACTCTTCAGCAAGCCCTCAAAATACTTGGGATTGTGAATACCACGTGAGCGATCTTCATCGTAGATCTTCCAGTTGTAGGCGGCACCTTGCTGCCCGCGGGTGACCCTGACGTTGGTCCGGAACAAGCCGGTAGCTGGATTAATCACCTTGGTTAACAGGACACCCAGCGAATCATGCAGGTCATCAAACTCGGTCTGAATGCCTTCGACCACGCCGTCGCCATCGACGTCGCGCACGAGCCAGTCGTCGAATTTGGTAACGCCGGATTCACTGTAGCGAGAGTGGCAAGGAGCGCAGACGCCGATCAGCGTATAGGTGGTCCCGTCGTGCGATTCGTACTGCATGTTGAAGCTGTGGCCGCCGAGATCGTAGCCGTCATGCTGTGCCGGGTTGCCCATATGACACCCAATGCAAGCATCACGAACGACCGACGCGTGCGTCGTACTCGTGTACGTGTAACCAGCGAACTGGAAGCCGTGTGTGCCTTTCAGCACGTCGCCCTGCGGCCCATGGTGCGGTCCCATGCGCGAACTTGGAATGAAGCGGGTCGTGTCACCGCCGGCGATATCGTTGGCGATGTTCGTCCGGGAGTGGTGGCAGTTGACGCAGAGGTTAGCAGCGCCGTGATCGAAGACAACACCGTTCTTCAAAGTGTACGGCTCGGTAGCGCGCAAAGACAGATCGCCGCGTTCATGCGGGGCGTGACAAGTGAAGCAATGAATTGCGCTGACTGTCGACTGCGCTGCGCTGTTCTCCTCACCGGTCGTGATGTACTCAATGAAGCCAGCATGGTTGTGGCACTGCTGGCAATCCGCACCGGGACGATTGGTGTAGTCGATGCTCAGACCGGAGGCGTGGAAGGAGTTCTCCCATTCGCCGCGGGCTTGTTGAAGGGCGCCATCAAAGCTGGTCTCGCCGTGGCAGGCGAAGCAGCCGTTCAGGCTTTGGTCGTTGTTCGCGATCTCGTTGACGATCTTGCGTTCGCATCCTGCGATCAGTGCCATCGCCAGCACGAGGGCGACAATTAGTAGTGCTCTAAGGATCCTCATACTAACCTCCTAGAACGATAATCCTTTAATTAAACTTAGTTCAACCACATTGCCGGTGTAGTAGTCTTCGTAGACCGACAAATCATCAAAATTGTAGGCGTTGTATTCGGCTTCGAAGCGGTAGTCTTGATAGAACCGCAACGCGGCCGCTAACCTAATATTGAAATGCTCGACATCGAGATCGCGCTGGCTCCGGTAATAAAGAGCGCCGAAACCGAGCGTGATGCCCTTGTATTCTGCCGTCGTAACGTCGCCGGAAACAAGGTGATCACGGAAATCAAAGTTCTCGGCGAGATTTTCATAGGTGCCCTGCGAATGGACGTAGGCGTAACTGAGCGTACCATACTTCTCGAAGTAGCGAATCACGGCGTCGACCGCGAAGCGGTACATGTCGGCCTTGGTGCCGAGCTGGTCATTTTCGCGAATGACGCTGGTCATCTTGTAGCCAAAGGCGCCGATCTTCTCGGGGCGGTACTTCACCGAGAAGGTGTGGCGATTGCGGCTTTCGTCGCCGAGCAGGCGGATGCCGTCTTCCACCTCTTCCTTGCGGTTGCCAAACTCATAACGCACTTCCCAACCCTTGCGCGGCGTAGTCCAGCCGCCGACGTAGAGTGACTTGCCGCGGACTTCATCCTCGAAATCGTCGTTGGAATCAAATTGATACCCGAGCGTGATGCCGAACATGAGCGGCCGGGTGTAGGAGACATAGCCGGTATGCATCATGTTGTCGGTCGCGACGAAATCGGAGTCGGACGAAGTGCGGTCGAGCACGCCGACGTATTTCAGGCTGATATTCTGCGGCAGATCAATCACACCGCCGCCGTAGCCGCGGTTATTGCTGATCATAAATCCGCTTTGATCGAATTCGGTTTCGAAATGCCGGAAGCCGCCGATCAGCTTAAGGAAATCATACTTCGGGCAGGTCAGTAAACCGGTGAAACGATACTCGGCACGTTTTTGATCGCGCGCGGCATCGTTGTTATCGGTGTACTGGTCACTGCGAAACTCACCCAGCACCATCGAACCCTTGTAATTGAACTGGGCGCCGAAGTTGTAGTAGCTGCGTTTGTAGTCGACGTTGACTTCGGTCGGGTTCGGGGTCGGATTGAACAGATCGGTTGTGGTGCCGGTGCGTTCCATCATCAGGACGCCGCCGAACAATTCGACATGCTCTACCGGAGTGACGCGCAAGCTGGCGCGCTCCTGATGGCGACGCGTGTAGCTGCTTTCGTCGAAATTATAGATGCGGCGGAACTGGTCATGACCAACGCGCAAATCGAACACGCCCGGCTTGGCGAGAGAAGCGTTCAGGTTGCGGTTGTTCATGATGATGTTCTCCAAGTCGGCCCGGGCGGTCATGCCGTTAGCGAAACGATAACGGAAGCCGTCAAGGGAGATTGTCGGACCTTCGTAAAGATTAAAGGTCGGATGATAAACCGACTGGTTGCCCTCTTCATCGAGGTAGATATAGCCGACGCGCACCTCGCCGGAGCCTGCAGACGCCATTGCCGAAGCGGCCAGGAGCAGGAGGGCGAAAGCGCCGATCAGAAACGATAATTTCAGTTTCATACTTCCCGTCCTTACTTCTTCAGGTTGTCGTGACAACCGGAGGCGTAGCAGTTGGCGTAAAAGGTGGTCGTCAGCATCGGATCAAGAAACAACTTGTTGTCGTTCGAGCCGTGGAATTCGGTGTGACAATTCACACAGTCGATCTTGACCGCCATGCCGGAATGGGCGACGCGGTGGCCAGCGGGCACGCCGTGGCACTGGATACAAACGCCGTTGCCGGGTTGCGCCAGCAGGCGCTCGTTAGGCGAACCGTGCGGGCTGTGACATTCAATGCAGCCGCCGCCGTTGACCAGGTGATTGTAGTTGACCGGGTGCTCGTAGACGTACGGTCCGGCCACATCGGAGTGGCAGTTCTGGCAGGTCCAATCGAAGCCTTTAGCCAGTTGCATGTCCTGGCGGTTGTTCATCGGGTGACAGTCGGCACACATGACGCTGCCTTCGTGCACCGGATGAGCCGAGCGCGCGCTGAACTGGGCGCCGACGGTCTGGTGACAGCCGAGGCAGTAATTCTCATTGTCATCCTTGACCAGTCCGTCGTTTTCATTGCCATGAATTGAATGGCAGGTGGCGCAATCGAGACCGGCGCGTCCATGCGGATCGGTCGAAACCATCGACGTCTGATGTTCTCCCTGGTGACAGGAAGCACAAGCATTCGCCTGTCCAGCAAAGGGGAGCTTGCTTGGCACGACCGGCTTGACAGCTTCCGGATCGTCCATGTGCCCTTCCCCGCCGGTATGGCAACCAATGCAGGTAACGGCAATCCCGCGACTTCCGGTCACGGAGAGAGCGTGCTTGGAGCCAAGAAGGTTGTCCGCCATATCCTGATGGCATTCGAGGCAGGCATCGTTGGACGCAGTGGTAGCTTCCTCGGCCGTCAACGGCACGGTCGCTATCAGCGCGCCCAGAAGAGCGACCAGCGAAACGGCAATCAGGATATTGACGGGATTCTTTGGTTTTTTATGCATATAAACCCCGTTGGTGAGTAGAAAGTCCATTTTTCTGTTCCAGATTCGCGAGCAATCGATATGTGAAATCTGTCACAAAGTCCTCTTGTTTAACAGCGCACAGTTTAATTCTCTGTCACGAGAGTGTCAAGAAAAAAGAGTTACAAATTTGTCGCCTTTACCCATCTTGTTGTAATTTATCGTGAAATCTATCACAAACTTTAGAAGTAAGACGGAACAACATCCGAATCAGAATCCCCTTATAGGTAGAGGCAAAATGAGCATCGACTTATCTCCGAATTTTCCGATGGGAATAGTCGACTACAGCCGTACTTGCGGGATAGACTCAGGAGGATAGGCGCAGATATTATATAGAGACTATTTCACCGACGTTGGAGTAGGTGAAATTAGGTCTGTAGGGATAGCGGTCGATATCGCTCGACTCTGTCACTCCGGAAAGCACGAGGATCGTGTCAAGACCGGACTGGATCCCGGCGATGATGTCGGTATCCATGTTGTCACCGATCATGACGGTGAATTCGGAGTGGGCGTTGATCTGACGGAGCGCGGCGCGCATCATGTAAGGATTGGGCTTGCCGATGTAAAAGGGCTTACGACGAGTTACCCGTTCAATGGGTGCCGCAAGGGCGCCACAGGACGGAAAGCCGGAGGGCCCGGAGACGTCAGGATTGGTGGCGATAAATCGGGCGCCATGGCGGATCAGGCGGATAGCCTTTTCGATCATCTCGAAATTGTAGGAGCGCGTTTCGCCAAGAACCACGAAGTCGGGGTCCTGGTCAGTAACCTTGAAACCATGCTCATAGAGGGCATGAGTCAACGCGCCTTCGCCAATGACGAAGACCTTATCGCCGGCGCTCTGGCTTTGCAGGAAGGCAGCAGTGGCCATCGCCGATGTGTAAAAATGTTCGGGTGGGATCTCCAATCCTGCCTTGCGCACGCGGTGGCTGAGGTCAGATGGGGTCAGGGACGGGTAGTTGGTGATAAATAGAAACGGGATTCGCTGCTCGATCAGCGATTCGACGAACTCCTTGGCGCCTTCGATCAGCTTGTTATCCCATATGATCACACCATCCATGTCGCAAAGGACGGCCTTATTCTTTGTACACTTGACCATTTAACTCCAATTCCTGCCGTGTTTTCGGCAAAGAGACGTCCAAGATAGCGGAATGGGGCGGCAAGTCAACATGAAGAACTCCAGAGGCACTCCAGCGGAACTCAGGAGCGGCTATCCTAAATACTGCCTAGGCGGATACGAGAGCCTACCCAGGATCGTGCGATTCGGAGGGTGGGCGGCGTCGGTTCACAATTTCGCGCTCTAAGCCTAACGTTATCAATATCCTCCAGAGACGACGCGCGAAATCAAGAACCGACGCAACGTGAAGGCGGGCTCCCTGATGTTGACTCGGCTCAGCTACTTGTAGAATTGGTCGAAGCAGTAAAATGAGCGGAAAAAGATTTTGCATTTGGCCGGTTGTCGCGTCAAATTGATACGGCTGATGTCGGGCTGTCCCGGTGTGGAGTTAACTCTTGGTCTTGTTTTCACTTAGAAACGTAGTCATCGTCCTGAGCCTCTTGTGCATCTCCGGAGCCGCTACCGGGCAATCGCTTTACTTGCGTCACCCGGCGCCCTCTCCGGACGGATCGCGCATCTGTTTCGGATTTCAGGGAGACTTGTGGATCGTCAGCGCCCAGGGAGGCCGCGCCGAGCGCTTGACGGTTCATGTGGGCTATGAAGGATACCCGTCATGGTCGCCGGATGGAAGGTTGATAGCGTTCTCGTCTGATCGCAATGGCAACTTTGATGTGTATGTTATCGCGGTAAATGGGGGCAGCGAGACGCAATTGACATCGCACTCCAACGATGATTTCGTGACCGGCTGGAGCGCGGATTCACGCTCTGTGTTCTTCCACGCGAGCCGAGATTACGACTATGACCAGGTCTGGCAGATTCCGGCCAAGGGGGGGCACGAACGGCCATTGACTCGCATTGAATCCTTTTATGGTCGTCCCAGCGCAGACGGCGGGGAGTTAGTCTTCACACGAGGAGCGACGCCGTGGTGGCAGAAGGGGTACCGTGGGAGCGCGGGCTGCGATTTGTACCTGAAGGATCTATCCTCGGGCAGCATCGAGCGGCTGACGAGTTTTAGCGGCAACGACCTGAACGGATTTCTGATTCCTTCCGGCAGCGAGTTGATCTACCTGTCGGATTCAACGGGCAATTACAACCTGTTCCGCAGGAATCTCGTCGGCGGGACGGTTGTGCAGATGACGAACCACCGGCTTGACGTGTTTCAGCCTTCGCTGTCGGCGGATGGATCGCTGGTGGCCTACGAGACGGGCGGCGAGATCTATGTTTACGAGTTGCGTTCCAACCAGGGACGCCGGCTGCCGATCGAGATTGCCCATGCGGCCAAGCTCAACGACCTGGTGACTGCCGACACAGATTCGGGCTTCAGCGAATACGCCGTTTCGCCGGATGGGCGGCAGTTGGCGCTGATCGTCGAAGGCGATGTCTATTGCCAGGACCTGATTACCGGTCAGAGCCGCCGGTTGACGAACACCGCGGCGGCTGAAGCAGGAGTCGCCTGGAGCAGTGACGCCACGCAATTGGCATTTGTCGGGCGCGACGGCGATGCTGCGGTTTTGCGGCTGGCGAGTTCGAATGAAGCGGAGGAACCGCTGCTCGCGCTAGCGCACGATTTTCATTTCCATGATGTTCTAAGTTCGGATCGACAGATATCGCAGCCGACGATATCACCGGAGCAGCTGCGGGTAGCTTTTGTCCGAGGCGGTGTCCAACTGGTAGTTGCCGACATCAAGAAGCTCACCGAGCGCGTCTTGACTCAGCAATCACCGGTGGGCGAGTACGACTGGTCGCCAGACGGCCGCTATATCGCGTTCACGCAGTTAAACGGGGATTGGCTGAACGAGTTGTTCATCGGCGACACGGAAAGCGGTTCGGTCGAACGGATCAGCGAGGTGCCGGGCCATTTCCGAGCCCCCCGCTTCTCCGCGGACGGCAGAGTACTCTACTTCGTGAACGACGGCGACTTGCATTACGTGTACCTCGATCGTCAGATCGCTGATCTCCCGGCTCACGAACGGCGCGAGCTCTTTCGTGCCACGAACGGCATGAATACGAGTCCGTTGAGGATCGACTTCGAAGGGATTGCCAGGCGGGCCATCGCGGTCGACTGTGGCGGCGAAGTTGCCGAAGCGGTTCTGGCCGCGGATGGGGCTACGTTTGTACTCTTGAACTCCCGTTCTGAGGTTCTGACCCTTGATATAGAGTCCCCATCACCACGCCAGATGGCCAGCTTGCCAGCGGGAGCACATCATCTGCGTTCATCGGCTAGCGATGGCACCATCTACTGCCTTGACCATGCGGGCCGCATGCACTCGCTCGACTTAACCACCGGTGAGCAGGCACGCTTGGGGTTAAGCGTAGCGACGAGCTACCGGCGCTCCGAACGCCTGCGGCAGATATTCGACGAATGCTGGCGTTTGATCAAGGAGCGCTTTTATGACGAGGCACACCATGGCGTGAACTGGAATACGATTCGCGAAAGCTATGCGCCGCGACTTCAGCACCTGACCGAGCTGCGCGATTTCCACGATCTGCTCCGTGAGATGCTGGGGCAGCTCAAGGCCTCACATCTCGATCTGTGGTTACCCGACGCCGTGCATTTGGAGACCGGCATGTTGGGGTTTCTGCCCGACTATACCGACAATGCGGCGGGAATGATCGCGTTGGATGTTGCCCCGGAATCGCCGGCAGCGCGCAAGTCCTCGGAGATACGCTCCTTCGACAAGATCACCGCCGTAGAAGGCCAAAAACTCGACAATGATATCGACGCGTTTCGACCATTCCTGGGTACAGCGCGACGAGAGGTTCGAATCGATTTGATCAATCGCAGCGGGCTCTCGCGTTCAATCACGCTTACGCCCCTGACGGTGGCCGACCACCGCAGGGTTATTGACCGTCAACAAGCGGAACGCGCCCGGGCTCGAGTCGACAAGGAAGGCCAAGGGAAGATCGGCTATGTTCGCGCTTCGCAGATGACTCCTGAGGCTCTAGAGCGATTCATGGGAGAGCTGCGGCAGTTCGGCAGCGGCAAGCAAGCTTTGATCGTGGACGTTCGCGGGAATAGCGGCGGATCGGAACACGACCGCTTCCTGCAGCTATTGGCGCGCAAGCAGTACATAACCCACAAGCCGCGCACGGGAGTAGCAGGCGAGGATGCGCCGCTGGCGGTGCCGGGTCCGGTCGTCTTGCTCGTTGACGAGCGCACGAGTTCGGATGCGGAGATTCTGGCGCAGGGGTTTCGCGAACTGAAGATCGGCGAGATTATCGGTGTAACGACCCACGGCGCCGTTATCGGGACGGAGGTCCAGACCCTGCTTGACGGTTCAACATTGAAGATTCCTACAGTGGGTTGGTTCACACTGGCAGGGCAGAATCTTGAGAACCACGGCGTTTCACCGGACTTCGCGGTACCGCGTGATCTCAATCGAGCTGAAAAAGGTGAGGACAATCAACTGGACGAGGCGATTCAGCGGGTAAAGGCCCAGTTGAAGTAGACGAGGAGACGTTGAGACTTACAGGCGGGGCCGCTAATCTCGCCTTCACGCAAGGCCCTAAGGCTTGTAGTAGATACGGTAAACCTTCCCTGCGTAGTCATCCGACAGCAAGAACGATCCATCGGGCATTTGTTCGAGATCGACGGGCCGACCCGAGACCTCCCCCCCGGCGAGCCAGCCTTCGGCAAAGGTCTCATAGCTGATGGCCTTGTTGTCTTCAAGCCGCACCAAACTGACGCGATAGCCGATAGGTTTGCTGCGATTCCACGAGCCGTGTTCGGCGATGAAGATCTGATTGCGATACTCGGCGGGGAACATCGAGCCGGTGTAGAAGCGCATGCCGAGGGCGGCAACGTGCGGGCCGAGAGCGCGCGCCGGGGGAGTGTACATCAGGCAGTTCTTGCCGGCGCCAAATTCCGGGTCGAGGATGGTTCCACCGTGGCAGTATGGAAAGCCGAAGTGCAGGCCTGCACCGGGAGCATGGTTGAGCTCATCGGGGGGAATATCATCACCCAACATATCGCGACCGTTATCGGTGAACCAAAGTTCGCCAGTTGTGGGATGCCAGTCAAAGCCGACCGAGTTGCGAATGCCGCGCGCGTAGACTTCGAGGGCGGTACCGTCGGGGTTCATGCGCATGATCGTAGCATAGCGCTGATCATCGCGGGTGCAGACGTTGCAGGGTGCACCGACCGGCACATAGAGTTTTCCATCCGGCCCGAAGCGAATGAACTTCCAGCCGTGGGAGGCATCCGACGGAAAGGCGGTGCTTACGACAACCGGCTCGGGCGGGCTGGCCAGATTCGATTCGATGTTGTCAAAGCGGATGACGCGGTTGACTTCGGCAACGTAGAGGGAGCCATTTCGCAGCGCGATCCCGTTGGGCATGAAGAGGTCATCGGCGAGAACGTAAACCCGATCGGCTTTGAAGTCGCGATTGGTGTCGACGACGGCATAGACGCGCCCCTCGCCTCTCGACGACACGAAAAGCGTACCGGTAGGTGAGAGAGCGAGAGAGCGGGCGCCGGGAACGTCCGGAGCATATACCTCGATGTGGAAGCCGGGGGGGAGTTTGATTCCGGGTACGTCTGCAGAAACGGAATTGGATGATTCGGAGCAAGCCTGAGCACCGAAGATTAGTGCAGCCGCCAGCCCAACGCGGCGCATTCGATTGACAAGGATCTGGATACCGGTCCTCATACTGGATTATACGTGCAAAGTGTCACTTAAGCGTTCAGGCGGTCGAGAATTTCGTCGTGCAGATGCCCGTTGCTGGCCAAGATGCAGCGGGAGTTGAGACCGATCGGATTGCCGTCAAAGTCGGTGCAGCGTCCGCCGGCGGCCTCGATGATCGCGGTTAGCGCGGCGATATCCCAGATATTGATATAGGGCTGGACGACGGCTTCGATGCGGCCACTGGCAACCAGGTGGAAGGCGTAGCAGTCGCCGAACGCCCGTACGCGCAGGGTAGCGTCGATCAAGGCCAGGAGATTTTCGGTCTTGAGTTGACCTTCGCGGCGATTCAAGCCGGCGAAGGAAATTGTGGCTTCGGAAAGTTTGTTAACTGAGCTTACCCGCGTAACCGCACCGTTCAGAGTCGCCGTTGCTTCGTAGCCAAGCATTAACTCCGAGATAGCGGGCATATTCGAGACGCCGAGGATCACCTTCCCGGCGTGCAGCAAGCCGATTTGGGTTCCGAAGAGCGGAATCCCGCGAATGAAGTTCCGCGTGCCATCGATGGGGTCGACGATCCATAGATACTCGGCGTGCCGATTGGATGTGCCCTCTTCCTCACCGACAAATCCGTGGTCGGGAAACCGATCGGCGATCACGGATTTGATGGCTCGTTCGGCGCCGCGATCGGCTATTGTGACGGGGCTTTCGTCGGCTTTGAGTTCGACCGAAGTGCCTTCCCGGAAGAGGCGCATGATTTCGGGCTCAGCGGCAGCGGCAGCTTTCAGGGCTACATCCCGTAGTGACTCCATGGCAATCATGATACCTGCAAGATAGCGAGTTGACGAGCGGGGGCGAGAGCAGATTTCGAAGTTAGCGCTCACTAAATATTCGCTGGCCCGCCGGTCGCGACCAAAGTTTGAGACTGTCAAAAACAACTTGACACGGAGAGTCCATTATGCTTCTATCCGGCAACAATCACAAGAAAAAATCCGGTCTTCGAGCGAGACCGATCCAACAACGAAAGTCATGGCTGAGACGAAGGGTCGATGATTGTTTCATCGGTTGATCTCGACGGTTCGCGGTGTATTGCCGCAACCAGGAAAGTCGGTCGTCGTGGACGAAAGGGGGTGAGAGGAACCGCGAAACAGGCGGTTTAAACCAACGTCACTTGCTCGCATGGACAGTGATGTCCATTAAACAGACACGGTTCTCCAGTGGAGGAGTGGAAACTCAATGAGAAAGACCTCTGTCATCGCACTCGGAATTTTCCTGGCCTTGACGGCGCTGGCGCTCGCAGACGTAAAGGTGGCCAACGTCGTCCGGCCAGAGACACCCGATTTCATCGGTTACGTCCCCAACGAATTTGTCGTGCAGTTTAAGGCCGACATCGGCAAGATCTCGCAAGCCCGAACGGCGCTTGGCCTGGTGGCGATCGGCAACGCGTCGTTGGATGAATTGGCACGCAAGTACGAGGTTGCTGACTTGCGCGAACAATTCCCCGGCGCCCAGCCGACCATGGTCAAGGGGCAGGTCCTCGATCTATCGCGGTATCACGTGATCAGATTTGAGAGCGGCCACGATCTTGAGGCCGTCATGGCGGAATACCGCGACAACCCGTATGTAGCCTCGGTAGAGCCGATCGGCATTCATTCACTTTATGCGACCCCCAACGACGGCTTCTATGATCCGGAACAGTGGCACCTGAACCAGGCCGCGAATGACCGCGACATCGACGCACCGGAAGCCTGGGACATTGAGACCGGCGACCCGGCAGTGATCGTCGCGGTGCTCGATTCGGGCGTGCGCTATTACCATAAAGATCTCGGCGGCTCGAACGCGTCATCGACAAACCCGGGCGGCGCCGACGGGAATATGTGGATCAACACGACAGAAAAGAACGGCACGGCCGGCGTTGACGACGACGGTAACGGCTATGTTGATGATTGGATTGGCTACGACTTTGTCACCGGATTGACGGGCTGCTGGTCGGGCGAGGACTGCTCGACGGCGGACAACGATCCGCGCGACTTCAACGGCCACGGCACGCATTGTGCCGGCAACGTCGGCGCGATCAACAACAACGGTTACGCGTCGTGCGCGGCGGCCGGCGGCTGGGGCAACGGCACTCTGCAACCGACGGGCAATGGCGTTAAGGTGATGGCGCTGCGTATCGGCTGGTCGCAATCATATCTCGGCCAGGAAGCCGGATACGTGCGCATGGATTTCGCGGCCTCGGCGTTTTATTACGCGGCCAACAAGGGCGCGAAGATTGCCTCCTGTTCCTGGGGCGCCTCGAACACCGGCGGTATCGATGCGGCGATTACCTATTTCCTCAATGCCGGCGGAATGATCTTCAAGGCGGCCGGTAACGCCAACAATCAGACCTCCGACTACATGACTGCACGCACGGATATCATCGCGGTAGCGGCGACCGACCAAAACGATTGCAAGTCGAGCTTCTCGAGCTATGGCACCTGGGTGGAGATTTCCGCTCCGGGAACGGCGATCCTGAGTTCGTATCACGATCACGCCGATGCGGCCAATGACTATGTCGCGACGTTGGATGGTACATCGATGGCCACGCCGATCGCGGCAAGCGTAGCGGCGCTGATCTGGGCGAAGAACCCGACCTGGACAGCGACGCAAGTGCGGGACCGGCTGTATACCACTTCCGATCCGATCACGGGTCTCTCCTGCAATAGTGCGTATGTTGGCAAGCTGGGCGCGGGTCGCGTCAATGCTTACAATGCCGTCAACAGCGGCGGCGGCTGCACGGCGCCGACGGCGCAGTTCTCAGGAACGCCGCTTTCCGGCTCGGCTCCGCTGGCGGTGACCTTCACCAACTCATCGACGGGTACCGCGCCCTTGACCTATTCGTGGGCCTTTGGAGACGGCGGGACTTCGACTGCGACCAGCCCGGTGTACACTTACACGACGCCGGGGACCTACACAGTGACGCTGACCGCGACGAACGCGTGCGGGACGGATCAGGAGATAAAGAGCGGTTATGTGACGGTGACGACTCCGCCGGCGCAGCAGTGCGATGACTTCAACGACAATAATATCTCGAACTGGGGCAACAGCACCGGAACCTGGAGCGTCTCGGGTGGCATCGTTACCGGCAACTCGAACACGCTGAATTCGAAGCGGACGTCGCCGTTCGGTTCATTCACGAATCCGACGATCACCTGTCAAGTGCGGATGAATTCGGGTCGGACGCAACGCAATGCCCGCATTATTTTCAACTACATTGATGCCAACAACTATCGCTTCATTGAGGGCGATGACGTTAACAATCGCTGGCGGATCTACTCGCGGACCAGCGGTACGAACACTGTGCGCGCCACCTTCAACACCACCGTCAGCACAGCGACATGGTACAACGTGGAAGTTAATGTCACCGCGACGGGTAACACGACGCTCAAGGTCGACGGTGTGACGCTGGGTTCGTACAACTTCGGCTCGGCGCCGAGTGGGCTGGTGGGGATCGGCTACAACCGCGCCAACTCAAACTTCGACAACTTCTGCGTAGGTGCCGGTTCCTCGTATGAGACACCGCTCACCGATCCAGAAGTCGAAATCGGCGAGCCGCTGGCCAAGACCGATCCGCTGCCGCGGAATTTTGAGTTGAGCCAGAACTACCCGAATCCGTTCAACCCGACGACCACGATCAAGTACTTCCTGCCGGAAGTTGCAAGTGTCGAGTTGACGATTGTGAATATCATGGGACAAACGGTGCGGACGTTGGTGAACGCGATGCAAGCCCCGGGCGAGCACGCGGTTACCTGGGACGGACGCGACCAGAGCGGCGTGCCGGTTTCTTCTGGCATTTACCTCTATCGCATGAATGCCGGCGATTTCAGTCAGACCCGCAAGATGGTGCTGATGAAGTAAACGCCGGAGATTCCAAACCTCTGTTTTGGGCGAGGCCGACCGGATATCGGCCTCGCTTTTTTTGTGTCAATTACGGACAATCGTTGCTATGATTACTTTGAGGCCGCGCAAAGGAATATGGCAGACGCGGTCTGCTCAAGGTCGGAAAACGAATCGGCGGGGTTACCAATGTCACCAAGGTTCAAGCTAACAACAACACTATTCTTTGCCCTCCTAGCGGCAGCACCGAACCAGATACGCGGAAGCGTTAAAGGTGAGATTCAGCTCGGATTCAAGGCGGGTGGACGGCTGTCGACTTTCACCGGGGCAGACACACGCGCATTGGGCGGGCGCTACGCACTGAGCGCCGGATTTTTCGGCAATTACGCTTTCGGGGCTTACGTATCGATGCAGTGCGAAGCCAACTATGCCGCCAAGGGATCAAGACAAGAGGTCTGGATCAATAACACGATCGTGCCGAGCGTCTTTCGTGTCGACTATGTTGAATTCCCCGTATTGATGCGGCTCGCCTACACGAAGCATGGCCCTGTTGTTCCGCGAATATTCCTCGGCCCAACCACCGGCATTCTGGTGCGCAAAGAAGCTGCGCTGGAGTATGCGGGCGAAAAAATCAAAGCTGTGATCGCTGACGTTCGATCAGTGGATATTGGCCTGACCTTTGGGGTTGCGGTCGATGTCTACAAACCGAATGGAGTGATTACATTCGACTTGCGTTTCACATCTGGCATCAGCAAGCTCATGGATACAACACCGCAGATTGATCGCAAGAACGTGTCGTTTGCTTTGCAGGCGGGGTACGCGATCATTCGCTGAGACAGTCTTGCCAGCCTGCAAGAAGAGGCTGCACTAACTCAGTTGACCAATTCCAGATTGCTTTTTTCTGGATTTCTACTAATTTCTACCGAACAATCTACATTAGGGGGTAGCGAGCGTAGAGGAGTCAGCCATGGCAATCAGAAGTTACGATGATTATGTCGCGTCGCTCAAGCGGATGCGGCCCAATATCTACAAGTTCGACGAATTGATCGAAGACGTTACGACCCATCCGGTGACACGGCGCACGATCGAGGGGCACGGGCAGATCTACAAACTCACGGCCGATCCGGCCAATCACGATACTTTCATCACAGTCTCGCACCTGACCGGCGAACCGGTTTCGCGATACCTCTCTCTCATCCAGTCGCCGGAAGACATGTGGGCGAACAGCCGGCTAAAACGAACGATGTTCCAGAAGACCGGCACCTGCACCGGCGGACGCTGCGTCGGCTGGACGGCGATGAACTCGATGTATGCCGTCACATATGATATCGATCATGCGCTCGGTACTGACTACCATAAACGCCTCAAAACCTGGCTGCTCGATGCACAGGCGCGCGATATCACGATTTCGGGTGCGCTGACCGACCCGAAGGGCGACCGCACCAAGGCGCCGGCTGAGCAGGATGATCCCGATATGTTTCTGCGGATCGTCGAGCGCCGTCCCGATGGTATTGTCGTGCGCGGCGCCAAGGTGATGATCTGCGGTGTGGCGGCGGCAAATGAGATTTTCGTGCTGCCGGGTTCTGGATACAAAGACGAGGACAAAGACTACGCGGTGTCGTTCGTGATTCCGCGTGACATTCCGAATTTGACGATTGTCGAGACGCGCCATCCCAGCGACGATCGCGAACTCGAGGAAGGCTTTGATGCGCCGGTCGACGAAGGCGGAATCACGCAGGCGTTTCTGCTATTCGAAGATGTCTTCATCCCGAACGAGCGCGTGTTTATGGCGGGTGAGGCCAAGTTCGCGCAGAGCGCTGTCTTAAACTTTATCTGCAATTATCGCGCTGCGATCGGCGGTTGTGTGGCGGGGCAAGGCGATGTCAAGATTGGCGCGGCCTTGTTGACGGCACGCACCAATGGTCTGAATTCGAAAGTCTTCAAGGACAAAGTGATTCAGATGCAGATCAACAACGAGACGACTTTCGGTATGGGGATCGCGGCGGCGGCGATGGGGAAACGCCATCCTTCTGGCGCGTGGTTTGCAGACCAACTGCTCTCGAATGTCAATAAGGTACTGGTAGCGACGCTGCCGTACGAGACTTCACGGATTGCGCAGGATATCGCCGGCGGTATCGCCGAGACCGGTTGCATCCCGTCATATAAGGACTACAAGTCGACCAAGTACGGTCACCTGATCGCCAAATACATGCGCGCGCGCTCCTCGGCCGAGTCGCGCATGAAAGCCGCGCGGCTGGTCGAATGGGCGACGATCGGCGCGGGCGTACCAGGGTGTATGCATGGTGGCGGTTCCCCTGATGGCGCTAAGTTGATGATTCGTTCGCTCGGCAAGGTTGACGAGAAGGTTGAACTGGCGCGGAGGTTAGCAGGGATCAGCGAGGAAGTGCCGGAGCCGGGCGGAAAATAGGGGTTCGCCCAGTATCACTCCCACCGCGAGCGGACTTTTGAAAAAGTTCTCTGGACTGTGATCGCGCAATACAACCCCCTTGCCCCCTTTGCTAAGGGGGAATAACAAACTCTTAGAGAGCCGTTCGTGCGTAACAAATTCTCCCCTAACAAGGGGAGCGGTTTCAGTCTCCGACGAAGGAGGAGACGAAAACCGAGGGGTGTTATTCCGTTGGCATCGCACTTTTGTAACAGTCCGCTCGCGGCTGGGTACCGACAGTAAGAAAGGCAGGTCTCCGGTGGAGAGTGTGCGAGAGCTTTAGCAGGTACGATCAGAGACCTGCCCTACGCGTAATCTTTACTGCGATGTAAAGTAGTCCGCTAATGGTGATGCCTTGATGGTAATCGCCGCCTTACTCCAACAGCGCTGAGATCCTTCGGGCGAGTTCAAAGTCAAAGTCCGTGATGCCGCCGACATCGTGGGTGTAGATCTCAATTGCGACCTTGGGGTAGGTCAGAAGGACGTCCGGGTGGTGGTTGAGTTCGTCGGCGATTTCGGCGATCTGATTGACGAAATTCACGCCGTTGGCGAAGTTGAGGGTCTGGAACTCCGAACGCAGGCGGCCGTCGAGATAACCCCAACCGGGGGCGGTGGATAACTGCTGCTGGATTTCGCTATCGGTCAATTTTTTTCGAGACGGCATGAAGATTCCTCGCTTTCCCACTGTATATTAGGTGCAGGTTTCGGCGCGGGAATGTTGTCCAATTCTCCGGCGACGATTTGAATGGAATACGATGGCTAACATGAATTTTTCAGAATCGTTTTTCGTGGCGATCAGCGCGCTGCTGGCAAACCGGATTCGGTTGGTGCTCACCATGCTAGGCATTATCATCGGCGTCGGCGCGGTGATTACCATGATCTCGATCGGCGAAGGCGCCAAAAAGCAGGTCGAGTCGCAGATTCAGTCGCTGGGAACGAATATCCTGACGATCCGTCCCGGTTCCTTCGGCGGGCAGCAGAACCGGGCCTCCGGCGCACGGGTTGAGTTGACCCACGAACATCTTGATGCCCTGCGGCAGGAGGTCAAGGGCGCGGAAGCGATCGTACCGGAGTTTTATTCGAATACGCAGATCAAGTACGGCAACAGCGTCACCTTTTCGCAGGTGCTCGGCACCGAGGCGGCGTACGAGTGGGTGCGCAACTCGCCGGTCGCAGAAGGCGCCTATTTCACAAATACCGACAACGCCCGGCGCGCGCGGGTCTGCGTGATCGGCGAGAAAGTGCGCTCGGAGTTGTTTGCTGAGAACAAGCACGTGATCGGCGAGCAGATCAAGATCAAGGGGATTAATTTCACGATTACGGGCTTGCTCAAGGAAAAGGGTGAAGGCTGGGGCGACCCGGACAATACCGTGATTATCCCGATCCTGACGGCGCACAAACGGGTCTTCGGCACCGAGCGGATCAACCAGATTTCGGTCAAAGTGGCGGACGTTGCGCAGATGGACCCGGTTTCGCTGGAGCTGGAACGCGTGTTGCGAAAGGTGCTGAAGTTGCGCCAGGGCGAGGAGAACAGCTTCTCGATCCGCAGCCAGCTCGATTTTTTGAGCACGTTCGGCGAAGCTTCCAAGACGATGACGATGCTGCTGGCCTCGATCGCCGCCGTGTCGCTGGTCGTAGGCGGGATCGGCATCATGAATATCATGCTGGTTTCAGTCACGGAGCGGACGCGCGAGATCGGCATTCGTATCGCCATCGGCGCGCGCAAACGCGATATTCGCTACCAGTTCCTGATCGAGGCCGTGACGATTGCCGTTCTGGGCGGCTTGATCGGCATTGCCGCCGGTGTGGGCGCGTCATTTATGCTGGCGAGTTTCACCCAATGGTCGACCAGCATTGCCGTAAACTCCATCATCATGTCATTCTTCTTTGCGCTGTTGGTTGGGGTGATCTTCGGGCTATTCCCGGCCGTCAAAGCCTCCAATCTCAATCCGATCGAATCCTTGCGCTACGAGTAGCGCCCGCCTTGACAGCGTCGACACCAGCGGCTATCTTCAGCCAACTTACGAAGGAGTCGTTGTGTCTGAATATCTCAATTCCCTGAAAGCCAAACTTCTCGAGCAGGTCAACAAGCACGCGGTCGTTCACGGCGATTTTACGTTGTCGTCGGGTCAGAAGTCGACCTACTACATCGACGGCAAGCTGCTCTCGTTGATGCCGGAAGGACTCAATTATCTGTCGCGAGTGATCCTGGAAATGATCAAGGATGATGACGTAGATGCGATCGGCGGTCTGACGTTGGGCGCCGACCCGATTATCGCGGGTGTCGCCGCGCTCTCGTACGAAAGCGATTCCCCGGTTGCGGGGTTGATTATTCGCAAGGAGAAATCCTCGCACGGACGTGAAAAGCGCATCGAGGGCCCGATCAAGCCCGGCATGCGCGTGGTGGTGGTCGAGGATGTCGTGACGACCGGGTCGTCGTCGTTCAAGGCGATAGAAGCCCTGGAAGAAGCGGGCTGCAAGGTTGTCAAGGTGATCGTGATGGTGGACCGGCTTCAGGGTGGAGCGGAGGCCTTCGCGGCCAAGGGGTATCGCTTCGAGCCGATCTTCACGCTCAAAGACCTGACGCTCTGAGATGTCGGCGCTGCGCGTCTTTCACTCGGCCGATTGCGACCGTTCGCTGCTTGTGGGCAAGCGAATCGGCGTTATCGGCTTCGGCTCGCAGGGACGGGCGTTTGCGCTGAACCTGAGGGATTCGGGCTGCGACGTGCGCGTGCTGCTGCGAGCAGGAAGTCGCTCAACTGGTGCAGCGCGAACGGATGGTAGCGCGGTTGCGGGGCTGGAAGAGGCAGCGGTATGCGAAATCGTTATTCTTGCCATTCCCGATCACGAGCAAGCCGCGGTCTATGATCGATTCTTGAAATCAGCCGCGCGGCCGCTGACGATTGTGCTCTTGCACGGGTCGAATTTTCATTTCAAGAATGTTCTCTTTCGATCTCAGGACGATGTAATTCTGGTTGCGCCGCATGGGCCGGGGCGCGATCTACGCGAAAACTATCTGAACGATTCCGGCCTGTCGTGCTTTGTCGCATGCGGGCAAGATACGTCGGGGATTGCGCTGTCGACGGCTCTCGCCATCGCTGACGCGATCGGCGCGGGGCGAGCCGGAATTTACGAGACCACGATGGCTGCCGAGGCGATTGGCGATTTGTTCGGCGAACAGACGCTGCTTGTCGGAGGGTTGGCGGGTTTGACGGATGCGGTTTTTCGCACGATGGTTGACAAGGGGATCAGTCCCGAGAACGCTTACTTGGAGACGATCAAGCAGCTCAAGCTGCTGGCAGCGATGATTGAAGCGCACGGCCCGGCCGGGATGATCGAGCGGGTGTCGAAGACCGCCGGGTATGGCTCATTGCTGGCGATGCCGTCGCTGTTTGATGACGTCTTTATGAAGCGGCTGGAAGCGATTTACTACGCGATCGAGTCGGGCGAATTTAATCGGCTGTTGCAGGAAGAAGCGGCAGAAGGTTTTGAAACATTCAGGCAACTGCTCGCAATTGTTGCCAGGCGCGAATCACAGAAGGTCACGGAGCAGTTCAACAAGAGAGATGAAACTGGTGAGTAGCACAATCGAATATCGAAATCTTCGGATTGAGGATTACGAAGCGATGGTCGCGATCTGGAATGTATCGGGTTTGCGCGCCAAGGTTCTCGGCCGCGACAGCCGCGAGCGCGTGAGCGCCGAGATCGCGCGTCATCCCGAATGGCTAATCGGCGCTTACGACGGCGAGAAACTCGTCGGATTGATCATCGGGACATACGACGGTCGTCGCGGTTGCCTGAATCGACTGGCGGTATTGCCGGAATTTCGCAAACGCGGTATCGCGCGGAAGCTGATTGAAGTGTGCGATCAGCGATTGCGCGAAGCCGGGGCGCTGATTGTATACGGATTGATCGACCGCGAGAACGAAGCCTCGCGCGCCCTGTTCTCCGGTCTCGGGTATCATTTTCACGAGGATATTCTCTACTATTCGAAGCGGGACAACCCGGAAGTTTAGAAAAGGCAAGGCGCGAAGGAGACAACCTTGATTAGAGTCAGCGACCTTTCGAAGCACTTCGGCACATTGCGCGCCGTTGACCAGCTTAGCTTTACGATCAACACGGGCGAGATATTCGGTTTGCTCGGGCCGAATGGCGCGGGCAAGAGCACGACGGTGAAAATGATGGTCGGGATGCTCACGCCGACCGATGGCGAGATCGAGATCAACGGCAAGTCGGTACGGACGGCGATCAACGACATCAAGCGCGATCTCGGGTTTGTCCCGGAAAACTGCGCGCTCTACGAAAATCTCACCGGGCGCGAACACCTGGAGATGGTCTGCCACCTGCATTCTTTCCCGATCGAGAAGGTTGAGAGCCAAGTGGACAAGCTGATGTCGCTACTGGAACTGAAAGATTTCGCCGACAGTCGCATTGCCGGATACTCCAAGGGGATGAAGCAGAGACTGCTCTTGGCCGGGGCGATCATTCACAATCCGAGTGTACTCGTGCTTGATGAACCGCTTTCGGGGCTGGATGCCAATGCGCAATCGCTAATCCGAGAATTGATCAAGGAGTTTGCGCGTGAAGGCCGGACGGTAGTGTTCTGCTCGCACGTGCTCGAAGTTGTCGAGCGCCTGTGCGATCGATTGATCATCATCAGCAAGGGGAAGAAGCTTGTGGAAGGGACACCGGCGGAAATCATCAACCAGGTGGGCGTTGACTCACTCGGCGTGGCATTCAATCAACTTACCGGTGCGACGGACATCGATTCGCAGGCCAAAGGCATTCTGCGCGCGCTTGACAGCGGGGAGCAAGCGTAATGGAAAACGCAGCCGACAAGATCGACAAGCGACAGCTCAAGACTCTCTTGCGGCTTGCCCTGAAGAGCGATTTGCGCGGGTCGAGAAATCCGTTCCAGAGTTATGGCCAGAAGGAAGTCAAGTTTCCCGCGATCCTTGGCGTGTTGATCATGAAATTCTTGATCGGGCTCGTGATGGCGGCAGTGATCTGGAAGATCAACGATCCGTTCTTCGGTTCGCTGATCGTCAACACCGCCGTGATGGTGTTCATTGCCCTGACCATCTTGCTCGAATTCTCCAATCTGATTCTCAGCCCGGATGATTACCCGGTATTGGCGCCGCATCCGGTCAGTTCCAGGACTTTCTTCGCCGTCAAAGCGATTCACTTCAGTGCCTACGTGTCCGTGCTGGCGTTCGCGATCATGATCGGCCCGGCGATTGCAGCGGGACTTCGTTTCGGCGCCTGGTGGATGGGGCCGCTGACGTTTTTGTCGGGCTGGGCGACAGCGATGGCGGCAGCGTTGTTTTTCATCGTGTTCTACAGCCTAATGTTGCGGGTCGTCAATCGCGACACGATGAACCGCGTGCTCGGTTACGCGCAATTGCTGCTGATTACTGTGCTCTATGCTGGCTACATTTTCTTCCCGTCGGCAATCAACTTTGTGGGCACGCTCAACACCGCAAACCTCGACTACTCGGCGCTGAACCTGGCACCGCCGGCTTGGTATGCAGCGTGGACTTCCCTGCCGCTGCAGGAATTTCGCATCGACCGCCTTTTGGCTGCATTCGCGGGAATCGGGGCGCTTGGATTGCTGGCGTACTTCGGGATGGCGCGGCTGTCGACCGGATACGCTTTGACGTTAACCGAGCTGGTCGAGAAGCAGGAGAAGACGGCTGCGGTGCGCAAGGGCAAGTCAATTGTCGGGCGACTGCTTGACGCGGTGTCGTCCTCGGAGGACCTGGCGGTGCGGAAGTTGATTCGGGCGCAATTCAAGTACGACAATCGATTCAAGATGGCGATTCTTGTCATCGTGCCGCTGACGCTGTTCTATTTGTTTCTCGGGATCAAAGATGGAAACATGGTGATTGACCCGTTTGCGCCGATCGCTGACGCCAAATCCTCCGGGAATTTCCTCTTTTACTTCGCGGTCGCGATCATGCCGTTTGTGGTCGTATCGAGTGCAGGGTATTCATCCTCGGCGGCAGCATCGTGGATTTTCTTTTCGTCCCCCGCCGACCGCACGAAACTGGTGATGTCGTCGGGACATTTTGCGATTCTTTTCTTCTGCCTGCCGTACACGCTGCTGCTGGTCGTCGTGCTGGGCTATTTCTTCGGTAACTACCTGCATTCGCTGCTGCACTGCGTGGTGCTGTTTTTGATGATGGTGCTGCTGGTGCGCTACAATATCGTCTTGATTCCGCGCATTCCCTTCAGCGTGCCGGCGCGCGCCGGACAGCGGCAGATGATTTACATGGTCGCGATGGTCGTGCCGATTGCGCTGGTGATGGGGCCGATGTTCCTGTTAACGCGCTACGGCTATGGCGGCCCGCTCCGCTATCTCGGTGTAATCGCAGGCCTGCTGGTGCTCATCGCGCTGGCTGGCTTGATGCTCAAGAAGCTGATCCCGAAGCGTCTGGCGAAGTTGGAGTATGCGGAGATGGAGTTGTGAGGGGCGGGAGCGCGATGATTGTCAGCGAAAAGAGATTGCTTCGTCGCGGCCAGTGGGGGTGAGATCCATGGGATAGCGTTCGCTCCTCGCAATGACGAGAATGAAGAGAGGCAGTAGGTCAAATCCCGTTTCGCGTGAAGTCATCGCAACACGGCGATGGCAAAGTCCTTACAATACGGCCAGGAATGGAGACTCCCGAAGGGATTTGACTGCTGGCATAGGATTATCCTCTACCGAAGGCGTCAAAACCCTTCGTCACGACTTCACCTACTGCGTGCGCATGGTATCGACTTCGAAAGCAGTAGCCAGCAATGAACGGCTTGCGGGTTTTGACCTACTCGGCTACAGTTGGTACACAATAGCAAAATGCGTTTGATTCGACTATGACAGCTCAATTCGAGGACATGTGCGAATACCAGAACGCCGAATATGAAATCGTGGGAGTCAACGGCTTCGGATTATTCCTACCGGCAAATCATGGCCTGCGGCCGGCCCCGAAATGTACGGCATGTTGGCGCGGCTTTGTTTGCAGATACCGCGTCGAAAGCGATCGGCTGATTCTAAGTGATCTGTGCCTATACACGGATGAGATACCTCCCGTGCTTTTTGGTGTCAAACCCCAGATTCGTTTCGAGCAGCTTTCGCCCGGTGACTTCATCTACCCACATCTGAACCATTCCGTCACTTTTACCGGCGGCCTACTCCTTGCCCGTGACTTCATCCGCGGGCTTATGGTGAATATGGGGTTTCAATCCGCGTGGAAATACAGGGAAGTCCACGAACTGATTTTTCAGGATGGCCGGTTGATCGAACAGAGAGATGTCTCAGCGCGGATTGCTGAGCTGCGTCAGAAGCTGTCGCAACAACCGCTTGAACCCATTCATCCGGACCAGAAGACAGAAGTCAAGAATTGGATCAACGAGTGCTTCAGCCAAAAGTATGAATTGTAGGCAGTAGGTCAAATCCCGTTGCGCGTCAAGTCATCGCATCACAGCGATGGCAAAGTCTATACAATACGGCCACGAATGGAGACTCTCGAAGGGATTTGACAGCTGGCACAGAATTATCCTCAACCGAAGACGTCAAAACCCTTCGTCACGAATTCAAAGACTTCGCGCGCGGAGCATAGACTTCGATAATAGTACCGAGCACTTGGGGGCCTGCGGGTTTTGACCTACCTACTGTAGGAGCGGGAACGTGATGATTGTCAGCGAGAAGAGATTGCTTCGTCGCGGCCAGTGGCGGTGAGATCCATGGGATGGCGTTCGCTCCTCGCAATGACAAGAATGAAGAGAGTTTGTAGGTCAGGATCCCTGCGATCCTGACGGTTGATTTGATGAATGTTGAAGTAAGTCAGGATCGCAGGGATCCTGACCTACGAAACAAGTCGATTATGATTCCCCTAGCCTGCCAACTTCACGCGGCCGGATTTCTTTGAGGGTCTTGCCGGTGAAGCGGCCTTTTCGCGGGCGATTTCTTCGCGCAGAAATTGGCCGGTGTAAGAGGCTTTGACCGCGGCGACCTCCTCCGGGGTGCCGGAGGCTACGATTAGTCCGCCTTCGTCGCCGCCCTCGGGACCGAGATCGATCACATAGTCGGCGGTCTTGATCACGTCGAGGTTGTGTTCAATTACGACCACTGTGTTGCCGCGCTCAACCAATTCATTGAGCACGCCCAGCAGCATCTTGATATCTTCGAAATGCAAACCGGTCGTTGGCTCGTCGAGAATGTAAAGCGTATTACCGGTCGCGGTCTTCGACAACTCCGTCGCCAGTTTGACGCGCTGCGCTTCCCCGCCGGAGAGTGTCGTCGCCTGCTGGCCGAGATGAACGTAGCCGAGACCGACCTGGTTGAGTACTTCCAGCTTCTTGCGCAACGAAGGGATGCTAGCGAAGAAGGTCAGCGCCTCCGATACCGTCATATCGAGCACTTCGGAAATCGACTTGCCTTTGTACTTCACTTCCAGCGTTTCGCGATTGTAGCGCTCGCCGCGGCAGATTTCGCACGGTACGTAGACGTCCGGCAGAAAATGCATTTCGATCTTGATGATGCCGTCGCCCTGGCAGGCTTCGCAGCGCCCGCCCTTGACGTTAAAGCTGAAGCGCCCGGGCTGGTAGCCGCGGATCTTCGATTCCGGCAACTGCGCGAACAAATCGCGGATAAAAGTGAACAGCCCGGTGTAGGTCGCCGGATTCGAGCGCGGCGTGCGGCCGATCGGCGACTGATCGATGTCGATCACCTTATCGAGATGTTCGAGCCCGGTGATGCTCTTGTAGCCCAGTGGTTCGTGTTTGGCATCCCAGAAGTGGCGCGCCATGATGCGATAGAGCGTTTCGTTGATCAGGGTCGATTTGCCCGAGCCGGAAACACCGGTGACGCAGGTGAAGACGCCCAGCGGGATATCGATATCGACTTCTTTGAGATTGTTGCCGCGCGCGCCGCGCAAAGTGACCTTCTTGCCGTTGCCGTTACGACGCGTCGCCGGCACGTGAATCGTGCGCTTGCGCGAAAGATACTGGCCGGTCAAAGACTTGGGGTTCTTGATAATCGCTTTGGGCGTGCCTGCTGCGACCACTTGCCCACCGTGGATACCGGCTCCGGGTCCAAGATCGATCACCCAGTCGGCGCGCTCGATCGTGTCGCGATCGTGTTCGACGACGAGCACAGTATTGCCGAGATCGCGCAGCTCAATCAGGGTATTGAGTAATCGTTCATTGTCGCGCTGATGCAGACCGATGGAAGGTTCATCGAGAATATAGAGCACGCCGACCAGCCGTGAGCCGATCTGGGTGGCAAGGCGAATGCGCTGCGCTTCCCCGCCGGAGAGCGTTGCCGCCATGCGGTCGAGGGTAAGATAGTCGAGTCCGACATTGACGAGGAATCCCAGTCGCTCGCGGACTTCCTTGAGAATCTGCTTGGAAATCGTCGCCTGCTTAGGAGTCAGTGACAGGCTGTTGAAGAATTTGTGTGCCTGCTTGACCGACATGCCGGTGACGGACGCGATCGATTCGCCGCTGACGTAGACTGAGGTGGCTTCACGCTTGAGCCGCGACCCCTTGCACACCTGGCACGGCGACATCGACATGTAGGTTTCGATCCACTGGCGGATGCCTGAGGATTCGGTTTGTTTGTAGCGCCGCTCGAGATTGGGAATGACGCCCTCGAATTTGCCGCGGTATTCGCCCTTATGGCGGCCTTCGCGCGATTCGTAGCGGAAGGTCATTTCCTTGTCGGTGCCGAATAGCACGGCCTGCTGTTGCTCTTTTGAGAGGTCTTTCCACGGCGTCGTGAACTTGAAGCTGAATTTTTCTGCGACGCCGCGCAACATCACGCGATACCAGTTGGACATGTCGGCGCGCCAGGGGTGGATGGCGCCGTCGTTGATCGACAGGTACGGATCGGGCACGACGCGGTCGGGATCCACTTCCATCTTGTGGCCCAGTCCCGAACAGCCGGTGCAGGCGCCGTAGGGCGAGTTAAACGAGAACATGCGCGGCGACAACTCTTCAAAGGAGATATCGCAATTCGGACAACCGTAGTGCGTGGAGAAGACGCGCGGGTCTTCGTTACCCTGCAGCACGGCGGCGACACCGCTGGTGAGTTTGACGGCCGTTTCAATCGAGTCCGCCAAGCGCGTCGTGATGCCGCCCTTGACGACGAGGCGGTCGACAACGACTTCGATGGTGTGCTTCTTATTCTTGTCGAGTCTAAGTTCGGCATCGATCTCGTGCGTCTCGCCGTCAACGCGGATGCGGGTGAAGCCTTGCTTCTTGATCTCTTCGAAGATTTCGCGGTGCTCCCCCTTGCGGCCGCGCACCAGAGGCGCCAGAATCTGGATGCGGCTGTTCTCCGGATACTCCATGACGTGGTCGACGATCTGCGAAACGGTCTGCTGCGAAATCTTGCTGCCGCAGACGTAACAGTGCGGTTCGCCGGCGCGGGCAAAGAGCAGGCGCAAGTAGTCGTAGATTTCGGTGACGGTGCCGACGGTCGAGCGCGGGTTCTTGCTGGCGGAGCGCTGTTCAATCGAGATCGCCGGCGAGAGGCCGTCGATGAAGTCGATATCGGGTTTTTCCATCAGGCCGAGGAATTGCCGCGCATAGGCCGAGAGCGATTCGACGTAGCGGCGCTGGCCTTCGGCATAAATCGTGTCGAACGCGAGCGAAGATTTGCCCGACCCCGACAACCCGGTGACGACGACGAGTTGATCGCGGGGGATGTCGATATCGATGTTTTTGAGGTTATGCTCGCGGGCGCCTTTGATCCGTATATATTCAGTAGCCACAATGTCCTCCGAAAAAAGTGAACTTGGTATTATACGGTGGAATCGGCGGGGGTGCAATCACATTTGGGGATTAGTCCATCGGAAAGAAAATGCCCGCTGTTCTACTTGAGCAGCGGGCATTGTGACGTCAGAATCGTATCTGTAGCGCGCTATTTCACGCCAAACAACGGCTTGAATTTCTTCTCGAGATAAGCCATCAAAGGCTTGTGCGAGAGCTTCTTGCCGGTGACGACCTTGACCAGGTCTTCGGAACGATAACGCTGGCCCTGGCTGTGAATATTCTTGCGCAACCAGCCGAGCAAATCGCCGAACTTGCCCATCGCGAACTGGTCTTCGAGGTCGGGGATGTCCTGCTTGGCCTTGGCAAAGAACTGCGCGGCATAGAGATTCCCCAACGCATAAGTCGGGAAATAGCCGAACAATCCGGCTGACCAATGGACATCCTGCAGGCAACCCTGCGTGTCGTTTGCCGGTTTGATGCCGAAGTACGAGGAGAATTTCTCGTTCCAAGCCGCCGGGATATCTTTCGGCTTTATATCGCCGCTGATAATTCCCTGCTCAAGTTCGAAGCGCACCATGATGTGCAGATTGTAAGTCACTTCGTCGGCTTCGACGCGAATGTAGGAGGCGCGAACATCGTTGACCGCGAAGTAGAAGTCGTCGAAAGCGACGTCGCCGAGGGCGTCGTGGAAGGTCTGCTGCGCCAGCGGGAAGAAATACTCCCAGAATGACTTCGACCGCCCGACCATATTCTCCCACATGCGCGATTGCGATTCGTGAATGCCGAGGCTGACGGCCTCGCCCATCGGCATGCCAAAGTGCTCGTGCGGCAGGCCGAGTTCGTAGAGCGCGTGTCCCGATTCGTGCATGGTGCCGAAGAGCGCCTCGCCGACGTGGCGGGGATTGTAGCGCGTCGTGATTCGGCAGTCGCCGGGCCCAATGCCGGTACAGAACGGGTGGACGGTGATGTCGAGACGGCCGTCGCTGAACGGGAAGCCGATGGCCGCGGCCACGGTCTCGCCGAAGATGCGCTGCCGTTCGACCGGGTAGTCGCGCTGAAGAATGGAGATATCCGGCTTCTTGGGGGCATTGAGGATCTTCTTGACGAACGGTACGAGTTCTTCGCGGAACTCCTTGAAAACCGCCGTCACCGATTTGGTGGAAGCGCCGGGTTCGTAGTCGTCGAGCAGGGCGTCGTAGATGACTTCCTCATATCCGACCGCTTCGGCGTACTGGATCTTCAGCGAGATCATCTTCTCCAGGTGCGGCAGGAAGGATTTGAAGTCGTTCTTCTTGCGGGCCTCGACCCAGGCATTCTGGGCGACGGTTTCCGTATGGGCGATTTCCTCGACGAGTTTTTTCGGGACTTTTGTAAACTTGTCATAGGCGCGGCGGATTTCCCGCACGTTGACGGCATCGATCGAAAGGGGGTCTTTCACCAGCGCGGTGCCTTCCACCTTTTCGAGCAGGTTGCCGATAACCGGCGAGGTGAATTTTTCATGGCGCAGGCCGGTCAGGTAAGCGAGCTGATTCGCGCGGTGCGCTGAGCCGTTGCGCGGCATATAGACGCGTTCGTCCCAGCCCAGGACGGCGACGGTGGAACCGATCATGGCGACCTCGCTCAATTGCTGTTTGAGTTCGGTCATCGCTTGTTTCGACATTGTCGTATTCTCCTATGGGAAATCATTAAAAGCGAAATCGAGAACGTCGCAGGCAGTATAACACGCGCGGCGGGCGGGCGCAACCCCATGGGGAGTCCCCGAAATGCGGAGAACCGCCAAAAAAGCAAAGGCCCCGCCTGAGGGGCGGGGCCAATGCCTGTGAAACGGGAGGTGAATCGGTCTATTGCTTCTGTATCGCTTCGACTTCGATATTCAACTCGACTTCGTCGCTGACCACGAGTCCGCCATTATCCAATGCACGGCTCCAGGAAACGCCCCAATCCTGCCGATTGAGCTTTCCCATCGCGGAAAAACCGGCGACGGGGCCGCGCATGCCTTGAATGGTGCCGTTGAGTTCGGCGTCGAGAGTTACTGGCTTGGTTACGCCGCGCATTGTCAGATCACCGATAATCTGGAATTTGTTGCCCTCGCCGGGGACAATTCTGGTGGAGACAAACTTCATTTCGGGAAGTGAATCAGCGGCGAAGAAATCGCTGCTGCGCAGGTGCTTGTCGCGGTTTTCGTTCTGCGTATCGATCGTCCGTGGGTCGATGCTAACCTCGACGGTGGCCTTGGAAAAGTCTTTGCCATCGAAGTTAATGGTGCCCGAGAATTCACCGAACTGACCCTTGACCTTGCTGACGACCAGGTGGGTGACCCTAAAGCCGACATACGAATGGGACTTGTCGATGGTCCAAGTCTGCGCAAAAAGATGCGAGGAGACCAGGGCTGATGCCAGCACGATTAAGGCGATTCTTCTCATTCACTTACCTCCAAAGAGAGTTAATTTTCATCAATCTTAGACTATTTGAGTCGAGTTATTCTCGCTGCTCACCAGTAGTAAACCGAAGATCTATCGGTAGGTTCCCGGCGCGAAGCGGCGACCAGGTTTCGGTCGCCGTGAAGCCGAAACTCTCACGGACAGTCATGTGCAAACGGCCGGCAGCGGGATGCTGCCGGCCGACGTTTATACCCGCAAGAATCTGCGGATTTCCGATGCCGGTTATCCCTTGTAGGTCGGGCCGGCTGCCCTAATGTCCTCTGGTACGCCGTCGGTGAATTTCTTGAAGTTGTCGTGGAACATCACGGCCAGCGCGCGAGCTTGCTTGTCGAAGGCATCCTTGTCTTTCCAAGTATTGCGCGGATTCAGGATTTCCGTCGGGACATTGGGGCAAGCTTGCGGCACTTGCAAGCCAAATATCGGATCGGTCTGCATCGGCGCCTTTGCGAGATCGCCCGAAAGCACGGCGTGAATGATCGCGCGCGTGTGCGGGAGGCTGATCCGCTTGCCGACGCCGTGCGGTCCGCCGCTCCAACCGGTATTGAGCAGCCAGCAGGAAACCTTGTGCTTCGCGATCTTTTCGCGCAAGAGCGAGCTGTACACCGAGGGCGGCAGCGCCATAAACGGCGCGCCAAAACAGGTGCTGAAGACCGCTTTGGGCTCGTTGCCAAGACCCATCTCAGTTCCGGCAACGCGCGCCGTGTAGCCGGAAATGAACTGATAGCTGGCCTGCTCCGGTGTCAGCTTGGCGATTGGGGGCAGGACGCCAAAGGCATCGCAGGTAAGCATGACGATGGTCTTTGGATGATTGCCGACACCCTCGGGAACGGAGTTGGCGATGTGGCTGAGTGGATAGGCGGCGCGCGTGTTCTCGGTGAGCGAGTTGTCATCGAGGTCGACGCGGCGCGTGTCGATATCAAAGCCGACGTTTTCGAGAATCGTGCCGAAGGTCCGGGTTGCGCCGAAGATATCAGGCTCATTTTGCGGCGAGAGGCGAATGACCTTGGCGTAGCAGCCGCCTTCGAAGTTGAAGACGCCGGTATCGGACCAGCCGTGCTCGTCGTCGCCGATCAGGAGCCGCTCGGGGTCGGCTGAGAGTGTCGTCTTGCCTGTGCCGGACAATCCGAAGAAGAGTGCGGTATCACCGGCCTTGCCGATGTTCGCCGAGCAGTGCATCGGCATGACGCCGTGTTGCGGCAACAGGTAGTTGAGAATCGTGAAGACCGATTTTTTGATTTCGCCGGCGTAGGCGGTGCCACCGATCAGGACCAACTTTCTCTCAAAGCTGATGATGATAAACGACTCCGAGCGGGTGCCGTCGAAATCGGGCATGGCGCGAAAGCGCGGTACGGCGAGTATGGTAAACTCCGGGATATGCTGCTCACGCTCGCCCGGATCGTGAATTTGGCGAAACATGTTGCGGGCGAAGACGCTCTGCCAGGCGTCTTCGGTGATCACGCGAATCGGCACGCGGAATTTGAGGTCGGCGCCGGCGTGGCAATCCTGGACGAAGATATCCTTGCCCTGGAAATAAGCCTGCAGGCGATGGAACAGGTTGTGGAAGCGTTCGGCGCTGAAGTCCTTGTTGACTTCGCCCCACCAGACTTTGTCCGCCGAGATCGAATCGCGAACGATGAACTTATCGTTGGGCGAGCGCCCGGTGTGTTGGCCGGTGCGCACGACGAGGGCGCCGTGATGCGCGACGTAGCCTTCGTGGCGATGCACGACTTCTTCATAGAGATGCGGTGTGGTGGCGTTCCAGTATACGTTGCCGAGATTGTGGAGTCCAAGCTCATCGAGTGTCTTGCTGTTGCCGGTGGAAATGACTTTCATTGCTTCTTTCCCGATCAGTTTCAGGCACCCTTGTCGCGGGCGGTGCAGGCGCTGGCCGACGCGGCGCGACGGTTATCGATGACAATATGGCTCGATTCAGGCTGAAAAGCAAGTCTGGCGTGACGGGCGGCTGGCCCGGCCCATTACCCTTTTGGATGCTCCCCTGCAGCAGCGCCGGGCGATTACATTGAAGCGGCGGCGAGACCGGCGCTGGACAAGGCCACACGCGTTACTTTGGCGCGCGAGAGTCCGGCCCTGCCTGCGATCATGATGACCTCCGACTGGTCGTCCAGCCATTCCAGAAGTTCCAACCCATCGCCATCCGGCAGGATGTAGTCGACCAAGGAAACGGCATAGCGATTATCTTTGATCAACTCGAAGGCCAGGCGAAGCGAAATCGCGACATCGATCTTGGTGTAACCGGCTTCCATCAAAGCTATGCGCGCATCGATGAGGTCGCGCGGATTAGCTTCGACGACCAAGGCACGATCACAGTTTGATCCGGTCGGGAGATCGCCAAGAATCTCAGAAATCTCGGCTTTACGGTGACGGCTTGCAGCTAACATGGTGTTTCCTCCTGTGAGCCTAAAGGTTCATATATGAGTTTCTGATCTTATTATCGTCAATATACACGACCGATTTAGTCCTGTCAATCAAAAACAAGATAAATTCTATCATTTAATATATGGCCTTCGTGATTTGTCGTCGAGAACGGCATAAGACGCTAAGAGAGATAGATTTATAAAGCCAGTTGATCCGGGATGGGTTTTGTTTTGGGGAGCTCATTTATCCATGTTTTAGATTGACTTTCTTGAAACATTGTGCATTATCCGATCAGGATATCGGAAACGGAGACGCTTAAGGATTCCAAGCATGCTCTATCCTCAATCGACAGCCTACGCAATCGAAGCTCTAGGGTACCTTGCTACCCTGCCCATGGGAACTACCGTCAAGGTGCGGGAGATGGCGCAAGCCCTTGACATCCCGGAGCAATACCTCGCTAAAGTGCTGAGCCAACTCGTTCGCAAGAAGTTCGTCATTTCCACTAAAGGACCGACAGGTGGATTTGCCCTGGCGGTCGAGCCGGGAAATTTGACCCTCTATCGTATCATGGCGGCGATGGACAGTTTGACCGCTCTTGAGGACGAGTGCTGCATGGGTTTGCGAAATTGCTCGAACGCGACACCTTGCGCCTTCCACGAGCAGTGGATCAGGTTTAAAGAGCAGGTCGTGACCAAGGCACAGCACCTGACCCTGATTGAACTCTCGCAGATTGTTGTCGCCAAGTTCCGGCTTAAAGCGGATCGCGACCTGTCGAGCAGCGAAGATTAGCCTGCTTTGACTTTCCTGACGGTTTACCGTTAATTCACCTCCATGACTCCTGCAACGAGCTTGAAAGTAGCCGTCATCGGCGGCGGCGCCGCGGGATACTTCGCAGCGATCACAGCGGCGAAGCAGTTTCCGAGAAGCGAGATCATCGTTTTCGAAGCGACGCGTCAACCGCTTTATAAAGTCGGTATCTCCGGCGGCGGACGCTGCAACGTGACCCATCATTGTTTTGACGTCGAGCGACTGCTCACAGGTTACCCGCGCGGGTTCAAGGAGCTGATCGGACCGTTTCAACGTTTCCAGCCGCGCGATACCGTGCAGTGGTTTGAGTCGCGCGGGGTGCGGCTCAAGGCGGAGGAAGACGGCCGGATGTTCCCCGTGACTGACGACTCTGCGACGATCATCAATTGTCTTCAACGCACCGCGACATCAGAAAAGATTGAGCTGCGCCTTCACGCGCGCGTCACGGGTATCTCCAAAATCGAAGAAGGCGGCTTTCAACTGACGTTCAAGGAGGGGCACAGCGAGGTGTTTGACCGTGTGATTCTGGCCACCGGATCGAGCCCCGCCGGCTATGAAATGGCAGCTTCACTGGGGCACACGATCATTCCGCCGGTACCGTCGCTGTTTACCTTTAAGATCAAAGACCCGCGTCTTACCGGCTTGTCGGGGATCAGCTTTCTCGATGTGGAGTTGGTGCTCGAAGTGGGCGAGCATCCGCTTGAACAGCGCGGTCCGCTTTTGGTTACGCATTGGGGATTATCAGGCCCGGCAGTGCTGAAGCTGTCCGCTTGGGGCGCACGGTTGCTTCATGGGACTCGTTATCAGGCGACGTTGCGGGTGAATTTTCTGCCGGATGACAAGCACGAGGCAATCGAAGAGAACCTGCGCCGATATCGCGAAGCGCATCCCAAGCGCGCGGTAGCGGCACATCCGCTCTACGACATTCCCAAGCGTTACTGGGAGCGCACGACGGCTGCGTGCGGCGTCCCGGAAGAGCTGACCTGGTCGCATGTTACGCGCGAGCAATCGCTGGCGCTGATCGAGCAATTGACGAATGCGAGATTTGCCATAACGGGCAAGGGGGAATTCAAGGATGAATTCGTAACGGCCGGGGGCGTGAGGCTCAAGGAGGTAGACTTTCGCACGATGGAGAGCCGCATTTGTAAGGGGTTGTTCTTCGCCGGTGAAATTCTCGATATCGACGGAATCACGGGCGGTTACAATTTTCAAGCTGCCTGGTCGACGGGCTGGGTGGCGGGGATGAGTGTGGGGGGATAAGGGGCAAGGGGAATGGCACACAAGTCAGATTGCTTCGTCGCGGGCAGTTGTGGAGTGAGTAGCCCCGGGGCGTTCGTTCCTCGCAATGACAGAGGACTTATTCAGGTTAGCACTGGGTCACCGTGGCAGGTCGGGGGAGCATCGTCATTCGAATACTCGCGGTTCCGGCAGACGAAGCTGTAACATTTCTCCTCGCGCGGTGTCTTTAGGACGAACGATGGACGACATCGATAGACACGATTGGACTGCCTACTGCCAAGGTCAGAGCGCGGCACTGGCGCGGATCCATCAGCGGCACAGCCGCCGGTTGTTGAATTACTGCGCGTACGTGCTCGGCGATCCCGGCGCGGCACAGGAGGTCGTGCAGGAGACGTTCCTGCGCCTGCTCGCCCAGAACGGCCAGCTCGCAATTCAGTCGCGGCTGCAGGACTGGCTATTCATCTGCGCACGCAATCTCTGCTTCGGGCGCTTGCGCGCAGCCCAAACGCAGGCTCGGCTGCAACAGTCAATCGTGCCGCCGGCTACCGGAATCGATGCAGAAACCAAGCGCTTCATCGAGGAAGTGCTTGGCCGCCTGGAACCGGAAGAGCGCGACCTGATCCTGCTGCGCGAACTGCAGCAGTTCTCTATCGATGAAATCGCCGCCATGCTGGCCATCTCCGCCGAGGCCGTCCGCGTCCGTCTACATCGCATTCGTAAGAAGATGCAGAAATTGGGAGAAAGTTGATGGTGAGAACTTGTGAGGAATTCGAACGGTTGATTTCGGATCAACTCGACGGCGAGTTGCCGGAGGCGGAGGCGCGCGCCGTGCATGAGCACTTGCGGACCTGCGCTTCCTGTCTTGAGTTTGCCGAATCGTGCCGCCGCGTGCGCGAAGTGATTCAGCGCCTGCCGCAGCCGACCGGAGCGATCGCGACCCGGCTACCGCAGCACACAGTCAATGTGCCGTGGTGGCGGCGCCGGTTGTCGGTGCCGGTTCCGGTCGCAGCGGGAATCGCGATTCTGCTGATCGGCGGTTGGGCGCTGCTGCTACAAACAGCGGATACTCCTGCGGGCAAATCAAGCGGCAGTGGCATGGTACAAGCCGTAGAAGTGATCCGGGTCAAACCGGCGGTCGCACAGCCGAAACAGCCTGAAACCACCGATTCTGTCATGCGCCAGGAGGAATCATGAAAAGCATTCTGCTCATAACGATCGTCTTGGCCGTCGTGGCGGCCAATACCCAAGCCGACTCCCTGCCGCGGTATCTGCAGGTCCACGTCTACTCCGAAGACTCCAGCGGCAAGGTGCTTGACGAAATGTCGCTGGTGTTTGACCTTTCGAGCGATCCGCGCTGTGACGGAGTGTACTATATTGCCGACGGCACCTCGGGGATTACCAGCGACGTGACGCGCTTTCGGCAGAGCGGTCTGAATTTCGAGTTGGTGTTCAACCTGAGAGTCAGCGAAGCGCGAATCAGCGCCGCGACGCATGCCCTGCGGTATCGCGACGCTTCAAAACCCGGTGCTGCCGAACGAACGACTACCGAGCGTGCATTTGCACCCGGTGAGAGCGTTCTGCTTTGCTCGTACCGGTTGGACGACGCGCGCACGGTCTACCTGGAGGCGACGGCTCTCAGCGACGGCGCGGCCTCGGTCTCGGGGTTTGGCCGGAACGCTGTAACCCTGACGTCGACGCTGCTGCGGGACGGCCAACAGGTTGCCCGTGAGCGCCACGTCAAGACGTTGCTGGCCGACCAATACGACTTCGACATTCGTTTTCCGCTCCCGGTGGATGATCCGTCGGGAGTGCGGGAGGTGATGTACCGCGTTCAAATCCAGATGCCGGGCGCGGCAGGTGCGGCGCAGGAGGAGACCCAATGCGAAGTGACATTGATGCGTCATTACATGCTGTCGGCTGCGCGCGGCGGCCAAAAGCCGGTCAGCCAGTCGACGATGCAATACTCCTCGCGCAACTCGCAAGCAGTTACCCTGACACCAGGCAAGGAACTGCGGCTGGTTTTCCCGCCGGATGTCCCGGCCATCGAAGGATTTGAAATCGAGGACACGCTGACGATCATAGCGAAGCGTTGATCGAGCTGCGGGCGGTATAAACATAGGTGTTACGATGTTGGGATCCGTTTCCACATCAGATTGCTTTGTCGCGGCAGAAGGCAGTGAGAAGATTGTGCTGGCGTTCGCTCCTCGCAATGACCCTGTAAAAAGATTGACGAGAGCGGCGAAATTCCGCGGAGAGTTTGCGCAGAAATGTCGTTCGGGATGCGGGGGGGTCCGGCTTCAGCCTTCCGCCTCCGACCTCTGACCTCCGACTGAAGTCGGAGCTACAGGTGACGACAATGCAGATTCGACGGAAGAGCAGATGTCAGGATCGCAGGGATCCTGACCTACACGGCAAGTCCATATAACAAAAGCGTCCCGGTTTCCCGGGACGCTTTTGTTTAGTCTGAAACAGCGCTGTAATCGCGCTGGATGTAGAATCGAATTCTACTCGTTCATGCGGACGAGTTCGACGCGACGATTCTGCGCGCGGCCTTCCGCGGTCGCATTGTCGTACTTCGGACGATCCGGACCGTAACCCTTGTAGGTCAGGCGCGCGGCTTCGATACCCTTCGTGATGAAGTAGTCATACACGGCCTTGGCGCGGTTGGTCGACAGCG
This sequence comes from uncultured Ignavibacteria bacterium, assembly GCA_964576925.1. Taxonomy (GTDB): domain Bacteria; phylum Zixibacteria; class MSB-5A5; order CAIYYT01; family CAIYYT01; genus JADJGC01. The sequence continues at coordinate 36,870 of CAZNWJ010000016.1, forward strand.
TGTCGTTCCATTCCTTCTTGCCGGAGGTGTCGGTATGACCCTGGACTTCGATTTGCACGTGCGGGAACGCCGCCAACGACTTGGCAACTTCATCGAGCGCCGTCTTCGCCTTGGCGGTCAGGGTCCAGGTGTTGACCACGAACTGGACTTCACGCAGGATCAGTTCCTTTTCAGGATACACGAAGTCGGTCGGGCAGCCTTCCGGATTCACGCTTAAGCCGGCCGGGGTACCCGGGCACTTGTCGCAGCCGTCGCAGACGCCGTCATTATCGGAGTCAAGCGGGCAGCCTTCGGCATCAACCTTGCAGCAAGTCGGAGTATCCGGGCACTTGTCGCGGCAATCCCAGACACCGTCCTTGTCGGCATCGAGCGGGCAGCCATCGGCGTCAACCTTGCATTCGGTCGGGGTATCCGGGCACTTGTCGCAACCATCCCAGACGCCGTCCTTGTCGGTGTCGATCGGGCAACCGTTGAGGTCGACCTTGGCGCACTTGGGCGTGTCGGGGCACTTATCGATGCCGTCGCAGACACCGTCGCCGTCGGAGTCAATGGGACAGCCGTTCTCATCGACCTTGCAGCCGCGCGGCGTGTCGGGGCACTTGTCGTCCTCGTTGCAGACGCCGTCTTTGTCGTCGTCCTTGCAAGAGCCGAAGTACGCGGTGGCAAAGGCGCCGCCTTCGAGCAAGCCCTTGTGAATATCGAGCGCGTCCTCGTAGCCTTCGCGAACGTCGTTATTGCGGAAGCCGGAGAGAATATCGGTGAAGATGTGATAGCGGAAAGCCGCGCCGATCGAGAAGTTCTCGATCAGGAAGTACTCGGCGCCGCCGCCGAACATGATGGTAAAGCGTTGATCTTTCAGATCGAACGAATTGCCGTTGAGGTCGTTGATCTTGACGACATCGCCGCCGTCCTTCACAGCCCAGTAGCCGATACCGGCTCCGGTGGTCAGGAAGAGGTTCCACTTGTCATCGGGCGTAGCGTTGAATGTCGGTCCCAGTTCGACGATGTAGTTGTAAAGCTTCAGGTGGCTTTCATCGTCTTGAGCTTCACGATAGGACGGCAAGCCATCTTCGTTGGCTTCCAATACGGCTTTGCCGGTTCTGCCATACGTACCGGTCAGGCCGACGGCCCAGTTCTTGTGGAACACGAATTTGACTTCCCCACCGTGCATGGTGCGGAGTTTCCACGGGTCTTTCATCACCGAATGGAAACCGAAACGATAGCTCAACCCCAGCCGCCCGGTCTGATCGTAAGCCAGCGCCGGCAGAGCCATGCTGAGGAAAAGAGCCAGCGTCGTCAAGAGAACTATGGCTTTTCGCAAGGTCAATACCTCCCAATTAAGGTTATTCATCGTTCATCATCGTTAGTCCGCGGGGGAGAAGCGATTTCAAGCGTCTCCGTCCGTGGAAATTCGTCCATTATCCTAAATCTTAAGGACTGGGCAGACCTTGCCCAGTCGAAATTAGGGCGTAGTCTAAATTCTTCTCAAACCGAAATCAACAAAAAAGATAACTCCCCCGGCCGGTCAGCCGGGGCGGCCCTACGCGGACCAAAAAGGCACACTTTGTGAATTTTTTAGCTTAGGCGATTGTCACGCGAAAATCACGGAATTTTGATCGGAGATATAAGCATTTAATAATCAATAGATTATGCCATTGTAGCCAAAGAACGCCATTTTGGTATTTAATTCACTTGACAGAAGAGATACAGCAAATATCTTCGTCCTGTTTTGACGGTTGTTGTATAACTGGCAAGATGACGAGATAAACATCTTGAGGAGGATTGGGATGAAAAAATTGACTGTTGTGGCAATGATCATATTCGCTCTGGTTGCGTTTATGTTCGTCACAATGATGGCGCAGGATGCTGCCAAGCCGGCGGAAACCAAGAAGAAGTTCGATTACGTCGGCGACACCAAGTGCAAGATCTGCCACAAGATCGAGCACACCACCTGGCTCACTACCGGCCATGCGAAAGCCTGGGACAGACTGAAACCGGAAGAGCAGAAGAAAGAAGAGTGCATTGGTTGTCATTCTACTGGCAAGCTGGCCGATGGTACGTTGTTGACCGGTGTCCAGTGCGAATCGTGCCACGGTCCGGGTTCGGAATACAAAGCGCAAAAGGTCATGAAAGACAAGGCCTTGTCACTGGCGAGTGGTCTGATTGAACCGACCAAGGAAGTCTGTGTGACCTGTCACAATGAGAAGTCGCCGACCTTCAAGGGCTTCAAGTTTGAAGAAGCCGTGAAGAACGTCAAGGCGATTCACGAAAAGACTCCGAAGAAAGAGGAGACCAAGGGCTAGCAATCGGCTTCGGCAAAATTCCAGGGGTTTTGCGCAATACATCACCGGCGGGTCCAACGACCCGCCGGTTTTTTTCTTGCCGGCCGAATCCGGCTGATCGATTCCGCAGGTCTCGATTGACTTATCTCCTCAAGGCATGTATAAACACGCGATGCGCTATGCCTTCCTGATCTTTGTGACGGTTGCGTCGTTGATCGTTATCGCGGCTCATGCCGGGGTTTATTTCACGTGCGTCAAGCTTTTCCACCTTGAAAGCGGAGTACTGCGCCGGAGCCTCTTCTGGATTCTTGCCGGTCTCTCAGTCAGTTTTATCACAACCGCGCTGCTGGTGCACTGGCAGGAAAACCTGGTGACGCGGATGGCCTATTTGGTGTCGTCGGTCTGGATCGGAGCATTTGTTCATCTCTTGCTGGCGTGCGTGGCAGCGTGGATTGTCGCCGCGATCCTGCGAGTCGTCGGCATGGGCGGCGCGGTCGGCGACCAGATAACCCTCGCGCTTGTGCTGTTGGCTGCGCTCTCGGCGACGGTTTATAGCCTCTGGAATGCGGCCCATCCGGTGGTTAAACCTGTCGGGGTCCAGGTTCGCGATTTGCCGGATCAATGGGTGGGGCGCAAGATTGTACAGCTCTCGGATGTTCACATCGGCGCGATTCTGCGTGAGGGCTTTCTGGCCGAGGTCGTCCGTAAGACCAACGAGCAGAACCCGGACCTGGTTGTGATCACCGGCGATCTTTTCGACGGCGCCGGGCTGGAGCTGGGCCGAATGGCGCAGCCGCTGAACGAGTTGAGGCCGCCATTGGGAACATTCTTTATTACCGGCAACCACGAGACCTATGTCGGGGTGGAACGATCGCTGAGTGCGTTGGATGGAACGAGAGTGCGGGTTCTGCGCGACGAGATTGTCGAGATTGACGGCATTCAACTGGTCGGGATCGACTACCCGCTGATGGGTCAGCGCAAGAACCTGGACTCGATCTTGACACGCATAGATCGCGAGCGGCCGTGCATCCTGCTCTACCACGAGCCGGCGTATTCGGATACCATGAAGGCGCTCGGAATCGACCTGCAGTTGGCCGGCCACACCCACCGCGGGCAGATGTGGCCGTTTAACTACATTACCAAGCGTGTCTATCGCGGCCACGACTACGGCCTGCACACCGACAGCGACTACAATCTCTATACATCCTGCGGCGTCGGCACCTGGGGACCACCGTTGCGCTCCGGCAACCGGCCGGAGATAGTGGTGTTTACGCTGCAGAAGAAATAGAGATCGGCAATTGAGCGCGGCAGGAGCACCTCCTCACTACATACCCACAAGTGAAATTGACGAGGGGTGTTCGACTTCGTAGGTAGCTCGCACTTCCTGCTTCGCACCGGGAGGCAGGGCGATTCTCCAACGATGAATCCCCTGAAACACATCGCCATCAGTCTCGGGGGAGATGTCTGAAAGCCTCACCTTGACACGGTTGTCGCTGGAGACCGGCAAAGCCTCTTCCAGATCGACTACCACTGAGTCCTGGCCGTTGTTAATCAGGGCGATGGTGGCTGTCTCTTTCAGCTTGCGATTATCTCCGTCAAAGCTGATGCGGCGATTAATGATCTCGCGGGAAATCGCGACGCGATCATCTATTCCAAAGGCCAGTTCGAACTCCTGCCCCGGGAGCAAGTAGAAAGGCGAATTGAGCGAGCCGACATAGTCGGACGCGGCAAAAAGAGAAATCTGCCCCGGCAGGAGTTGTGTTCCCGTTTCGTTTTTTAGAGCAACATAGCGATACACACCGAGTCGATTTTTCGGTCGGGCAACGAGGCGCGTTTCGCCCTGCAGCGTCCAATCGGTGATCGGGGTCCGCACGGTCAGCGCGCCTGAGGCAATCGATTGCCTGCCCTGCACGCGAAACTGGCTGGAATAGCCGGAGGCGAGCATCGGGACGACTGCGACGTGGTTCATGTTGCTGTTTCCATACTCGGCATCAAATCCTCCCTTAATGATCATCAGATCTTCGATGACATCGCCGGAAATGTTCATCGCCTGATCGACTGCAATGCCGCCAATGGGATCCATGACAGCGACGCCGTCGATGACGTACATTACTTCGTTGCTGCGACCGCCGCGAATGTGTACTCCGCCGAAGCGTTCAGCAGTCCCGGTCTGACTGGTTAGAAGTTCGACCACGCTTTGCGGACTGGTCAGATCCCGGACGCTCAGCAAGCGTGGCACCAACTCACCCGGTGAGGCGCTACGATTGGGCTGTGCAGTCGACAACGTCAATTCTACATTGTCCCAGTCTTCGCCGGTGTTTTGCTGCACCTGGCCGAAGTAACTGAGAAGGACACGACCCGAGTCGACCATGCGAGCATGGTAGATCGGGGTCCAGCGGGCGCCGGTGATGACGTAATCCAGTTTTACTTCGCAGCGCGTAGCGGAGTTGGCGACAATTTCCACGGTGACCTTGCGCGCTTTTTCCCGGATCACTCGTTGCATGGAATCTGCTTCGGCTTGAAGCTTGTTGATTTTCGAGTCGATTTCGTCGCGTGACAAAGTGAGGGCGCGAATCGAGTCTACGACAGCGGTGAGACGTCCGCCGATGAAGTCATAAGCTGTCTCCCAATTGCGGGCATCAAAGCCGGTCTTGACGACGTCCCCGGAAAGCGCGGCGCTGCTTTGAGCCATCGTTTCCAGCATCAGTTTCTGTCGTTCGAGGACAACGATGCGGTCGGAGAGAGCGGCGCGGGTCTGATCGCGCAAGCGTCTTGCTTCATCCTGCAGGCGGTTGACAGCGGCTGCATCCTCAGCCCGGAACGAAACAACCTCCTGCACGAGGCCCATCACGTTAGCATGCGGGCTGTCGACTTGCGCTCGCAGGGTCGCTTGATCGACGGTCATCGAGAGATCCTCAAAGACAAGAGCGTTGGTTCCCGCCGCGAGTGAGACTTGTGCGGTCTTGGTCACCAATGCCCGGTCGTTGTAGACCGTGACGGCTGTGATCTTTGAGGCAACGGTTTGGGCAGCGGCGTTGAGCGGCGCAGTAGCCAGCAAGATAGTCGCCACCACGGCAAGCAGACGATAGCTGCGTTTCATAAGCTCCTCCTTGGGTTGAAGTTTCACCGTCTTGAAGTCAGTTGCTCAGACGAATGCGCCAAGCGGAGGCACCGCTGAGGTCGGGTGAAATTCTCAGGTTGAGCTCGTTGTTTTTTCGCCATCGTGGGGAGGAGGGCGTCTAAAGGGGTGACGTTGAACCGCCAGCGGGTGTGCAAACATGAATAGTAGCGGGGCTGGAAGAAAAATGCGGCAGTTCGAGATTTCGCGAGGCAGGACTTCCGTGACTGAAGGCTCTCCGAAAGACGCGCAGAATCTCGAACTACCGCGATTGAAACTAGAGACAGATCACATTCCCGCTACTGTCAGAGAGCTGGGGTGTTCGATTTCGTACGTGATCGCGATCTTGTTTTCTTGCCCTGGAGCAAGCGACAGATTCCAGTTACAGAGTCCATTCTCCTTGTCGACTTCAACACGCGGGGCGATTGACTTCACTTTGACCTTGATGCGATTATCGTTCGAAACAGGAACGGCGTCCTCGATTTCGACCGTGGCGCTCTTCTCGCCGTGGTTGACCAAACGGATTTCGATGGTTTCTTCCAGTTTGCGGTTATCGCCGTCGACGGAATTGCGACGATTGACAATTTCGCGCTCGATTTCAAAGTGATCATCAATGCCGAAGGCCAACTCGAATTCCTGGCTGGGCAGGATCAGCGAGCGCGAATTCAACGCACCGACAAAATCGGATTCGGCGAAAAGCGCAATGGTTCCGGGCAGAAGCGGCGATTCGGATTCATTCTTCACTTTGACGAAGCGAAATACATTAGAGGAGGTCTGAGTGCGGGCTTGATACGAGATCGACCCCGAAAACGTCCAGTGATTGATTTGGGTACGTGCCCAGTTTTCGCCCGAGGCGATCGATTCCTTGCGTCTGGCCTTGAATTGCGTCGAGAATGAAGTCGTTGCCGCATCGCGAACCACGACTTGAGCGGCGACATCGATCAACTCCACCTGATTCTTAAGCAGATCCTGGACTGTGGAAACCGGCATACGCTTGATGTTTTCGGCCGTGATCTGGCGCAAGTTTGCTGTTTCAGTGATACGAAGAAGGTCGCGGTTGGCGGATACAATTTCGAGCACTGAGAGCAGCCGTGGCCGTGTTTCTCCTGGCGCGGCTGCGCGATCGGGGCGTGCGGTAGACAAGGTGAGTTCGACGTCTGACCAATCCTCACCAGTTCTCTGCTGAATCAGCGCGAAATAGTCGAAGTCCACTTGTCCGGAATCGCTGAGGCGCGCGCTGTAGAAGGAGCGCCATGTGGCGTTCGCTACTACATACGACAGTGTTACCGTGTATCGCCCCGGGACCCGGGTGGAGAGATCGATATTGACGATTCGATGCTGCTGCAACGACTGGTTTTGGATGCGATCCCACTCGGCTTTTGATTTGTCCAATTGAATGACGATTTTAGCTCGTTTTAAGTCCAGTCCGCGTAGCGAATCAGCGACTTGCAACATTTGGCGGCTGACGATGCCGTACGCAGTTTCCCACGCCCGCACCTCAAGCGCCTGTCGCGACTCGTCAACGATCAGCGCGCCGCTATGGTCAGCCAGTCGCTCCAACATGGCCATTTGCTTTTGCAGGACGGCGGTACGAGCGTCGATCGGCGCAATCACAAAGTTCTCCAGACTATCGATTGTGGCCTTGAGCCTGTCCTGGGCGGCGGTGTCGTCGATGCCGCGCACTCGAACAGAGTGATTCAATCCATAGAGCAACGCGTCGGGTCCGACGATCTTGGCCCGCATTGAGCTCTCATCGGCCTGGAGAGGAAGGCGGTCGATCGTGAGGATCTGATCACCGCTGCCCAACCTACCTGAGCCGTTCGCGTAACGAGCGCCCGGTCGTTGTAAACTGCGACGGATGTGATTTTCGATTCAATGATGCGGGTCGCGGCCAGCGGCGACGAAATGGCCGCCATGACAAACACTGCGACAACGATGCTGCAAGAGCTGCGTTTCATAAGCTCCTCCTTGGGTTGAAGTTTCACCGTCGTGAAGTCAGTCACTTCGACAACACCATCCAGGGTGGATACCGTCGAGGACGGGTGAAATTCCCAATTTGAGCTCGCTGCATTTTCGCCTTTGTGGGGAGGAGGGCGTCTAAAGGGGTGACGCAGAGCGTGTGTATCGTGTGCAAAGACCCAAGATCATTGGCAGCCGCTCCGATGTGGAAGTTCCTCGATTAACACGAGCTACCTACAAGCTGCAAGCAACCGGCTTGCTGTAATACTACTTGACTCGAATTCGTAAGGGTCGTTTCTTGGGCATGAAAGCCAAGACACAACTGCTGGCAACCCCAGCTAAAAAATGCGGAGGGACCGATGAGAAGTCGACTTTATGCGGTTCGAGTAATTGCGGTAACGACGATAATCTCATGCCTAACAATGGTAGGTGGGAGTCGAGGGCAAGAAATGAACCAAGAGAACCCACAGCCGCAAATCAAATTTACTGAGGGTCCGGCACAAGGCGATCTCGGTTACTGGGCCAAGATAGATGTACCGAAAGGTTACGTGTTTGCCGGAAAAGGGGAAGCCTCAAAGGTTATGGAGCTAACCGAGAATATTCCCTCGGGCAACGAAGTTGGATTCATTGCACCCGACTCATCCAGCTGGTTTGTTGTGTTTGAATTTGAAAAAATCGGTTACGTCAAAGATGATGAAAAGGCCGATCTCGACGCGGACGAGTTGCTTGAGGCAATGAGAGAAGGTGTTGAGGCAGGCAACAAGGATCGACTCGACCGCGGTTGGCCGACGCTTACGCTCGAGGGCTGGGTCCAGCCGCCTCGGTATAACGAATCGTCGCAGAATCTGGAGTGGGCCACCCGGCTGCGGGCCGGCGATGGTCAGGTTAGCGTAAACTACAATACAAGACGATTGGGGCGCGACGGTGTCATGCAGATAACGATTGCAGCATCTCCGGATGACATTGCTGCGGTGATGCCCGAGTTCCAGGCTATCATGGAGAGCTTTGCATTCAAAACCGGTCACACGTATGCCGAGTTTCGCGAGGGCGACCGAATGGCAGAATACGGGCTCAAAGCGCTGGTCCTCGGGGGTGGAGCTGCTGTAGCGGCCAAGGCTGGGCTCTTCAAGTGGTTGTGGAAGATCATTGTCGTAGCTTTGGCCGCGGGTGGTGCTTTTTTGAAACGGATTCTCGGCCGGGACAAAGAACAGTCATCGCCTTCACGCCCGACGTAACAAAGTGTTCGAGATTCTTGGATCGATCGCGTTTCTCCTGGCGCTTTACCTGGTGGAATGCCTGGTGTGGCTAAGGCATGATACATTTGCCGCGGTCCCGACGGTCTTCGGCAACTTTCAACTGAAGAGGCCCAGTCGCTGGCTTGGCTCCTCTCGTCGCGGAATCATACTGCTGAACCCGTTCGCGCCGATCGGTCACTATCAGATTCCCGATCCGGCAGTGATCATCAGCCCCAACGGCATCCTGGCCGTCGGTGAAGATTCGCACACACTGGTGCATCTTCCACTCGACGATGTCGAAGGATCCGGAACTGACCGGGCGCAGCGTCTTCAGCAACACTTGCGAGTCGTTCTTGAACAAGGGGGCTGGTGGGAAGCGATCATCGCCGACCACGGTTTTCTCAGTTCCGGTTCCGCCGACGACCGTCGAACAAAAATCAAGGCAAAGTTCGCAGCTATGTTCGACACAGCCGCCATCAGGAAACAAACCGAGCAGGATGAGGGTCGACTCGCAATTCTGTCATCTTTGGCGACGATTCAACTCATCTTGCTCTTGATTGTCTTGCCGTCGACGCTCATTTTCGAATCGGCGAGCTTCGATGCTGTCGTAGTAGCGCTCACGATCGTCGCGGTGCAGGTGATCATTGGGGTTCTCTACTGGTTCGCGCGAAGGGACTTGATATCGGAACCCTGGGGCTGGCGCACACTGCACGCACTGGGAAAGATCGCGTATCCGCCGGCGGGGCTCCGATCCGCTGATACTCTGGTGCAAGAAAAACTCGCCGCCATTCACCCGCTCGCTGTCGCGGCAGCGCTCTTGACGTCGAGGCGATTCGCGGCATTTGCTCGCGAGTACCGCCGCCGGCAGCCGTACCGTCCGGGGGGCATGCCGCCCGCACCCGATCAAGATCTCGCCGATATCAAGTCTGCGTGGGCTCAGCTGATTGATGAACAGATTTCTGACATCTGTGCAGGGAGACAGATTTCCCTCGAGGCTACGCGCGACCCGATTCCACAATCAAGTGAAAGCGCCCGCTCGTACTGCCCGAATTGCCGCGCGACCTATATTCTGGAAAGCGGCTTCTGTGCGGATTGTCTGAATGTCGGCCTTGTCGCACTACCCACCACCGAGTCTTCGACACCGACTAAAAACAACAGCGGCAGGCCGAAGGGGCCTGCCGCCGAGTGATGGGTCGAAAGATAAGAGAGGAGAGTTACTTCTTCTCTTTCTCTTCCTTTTCCTTCTCTTTTTCTTCGCGCTTCTTCTCGGTGATGACTTCCGGCTCGGTCGGCTCGGCTTCGGCCGCCACAGCTTCGCCTTCGACGCCCTCGCCAGCCGTCGGGAGCTTGATCACGGTCGGAGCGGAAATAATCACGATCGTCCGCGACGGGTCGGTGATGATCTCGACCTTGTCGACACTGATCTCCGACACATGCACGGAGTCGCCGATCTGAAGCGCCGTCACATCGATTTCGATGTGGTTCGGGATATCGGTCGGCAAACACTCGACTTCGAGTTCGCGCGTGACAAATTCCTGCACGCCGCCGCCGCGTACGCCTTCGGCGGTTCCGGTCAGGTGGACCGGCACCGGCACGATGATCTTCTTGGTCAGGTCGATGCGCTGGAAGTCGACATGGACAACCTTGTTGGTGACCGGGTGATGCTGGATCGACTTGAGCAGCACCTTTTCGGGGCGCAGGGTGCCGACCTTGAGGTCGATCAGAATGTTCTCGCTCTCCGCGGTGTGCAGCATGCGGTACAACTCGCGGGCGTTGACCCCGAGCATCTGGGGGTCTTTGTCGAGGCCGTACAGGATCGCGGGCACGTCGCCGGCGACACGCATTTTGCGCGTGACGCTTTTGCCGGCGCCGCTGCGCGGTTTGGCCTCCAGGTTCATCTCTTGCATTTCAACACCTCTATGAATTAATCAAACAACTTCGAAACCGATTCTTCGTGCCAGATGCGGCGAATCGCCTCGCCGAAAACGTCGGCGGTCGAAATCTCGACAAACTTCGACGGCAGCCGTGTCATGTCGTGGCTGACCGAATCCGTGATCACCATCTCGGTGATGGGCGAATGCTCGATGCGTTCGAGCGCGTTGCCCGACAGTACCCCGTGGGTACAGCAGACATAGATGTCGAGCGCGCCGTGATCCTTGAGCGCCTGCGCGCCGAGCACGACCGTGCCGGCGGTGTCGACGATATCGTCGCGAATGATGACGTTCTTGCCTTTGACGTCACCGATAATATTCATCACTTCGGCCTCATTGGCTTCGAGGCGGCGCTTGTCGATGATCGCCAACGGACAATGAAGCTCTTTGGCGAACGCGCGCGCCATCTTGATCGATCCGACATCCGCCGAGACCGACACGAGATTGGGCACGTTCTTGGCGCGGAAATAGTCGAGAAAGATCTTGCTCGCGTACAGGTGATCGTGCGGGATGTCGAAAAATCCCTGCAACTGCGCCGCGTGCAAGTCCATCGTGATCACGCGATCCGCGCCGGCGGTCGTGATCAGGTTCGCCACCAATTTCGCCGTAATCGAGACGCGCGGCTGGTCCTTGCGGTCCTGCCGGGCGTAACCGTAATACGGGACTACGGCGGTGATGCGTTTTGCGGAAGCGCGCCGCGCGGCATCGATCATAATCAGAAGTTCCAGCAGGTTCTCTGCCGGCGGATTCGTCGGCTGGACGATAAACAAGTCCGAGCCGCGAATGTTCTGATTGATCTGCACCCGCACTTCGCCATCGGAAAAGCGCCGCACGTCACACTCGGTTAGTGGCACTCCGGTGTACTGCGCGATCTTCCGGGCGAGCGTCGGGTTGGCCGTGCCTGAAATAATCTTCAGCGCGTTCAGCATCCCGTCACCTCCGCAAAAAGAGACTTGCAAGATAATCGCGGAGTGCAGGAAAGCAAGCCGAAAGTGAAGCGCAATAGTTGAATCAAGTGGGGCAGAACTGCGGTAACGGCTTACAAATCAGCGAGATAACAGGGGCTTCTCAGCGAAACGCCACGCCCATTTTGAGCGGGACAAAGTGCACCGCGGGGTTGTCGGTGAACAGCAGCGTGTAACGGGCTTCGAAGAACAGATAGCTGTTGGGGCTCAGGCGTACATCGAAACCGAGGCCGGCGCCCAAGCCGACGGCGGTCTGCGCATCGCCCTTGACGACATACGAGTCGCGGATATTTCCTTCGACTTCGGTGACAAGAGCGTCGCCGGCGGACGCGCGGGCGAGCGTCGCTCCGAACAAGGCGTAAAGGGCTTCACCGGTGCGCGCGCGGCTGAAGGAGATTTTCGCGGCGACGTTGGCGGCGATCACGGTCGCCGATCCTTCCTCGACGGTGTTGCCGTCTCCATAGAGCTGACGATCGCGTAAGTACGTGCGATCATCGAGCGGGAGATTGTTGGCTTCAATCGTAAACGCAGCCGAGAGCCGGTCGCGTAGGGGGAAGGTCATACCGAGGCCGAGATTGAGTCCCGTGTTCCAGTGCTCGGCGAAGTGCTTGTTCGCGACCGGGTAGGCTACTCCCCCGGAGACGGTAAAGAGCGGCGGCCGCGAAAACGCGCTCAGCGAGGCAGAGCTTGCGATCAGCAAAAATGCCGCGACCAGGGTGGTTCGCCGCAGGAAGTGTACCGGAAGTGCCATATATCGAGTTACGCAGGAGCAGCGTTATTGTTCAAGCGATTCTGCTGATCTAGTTGAATAACCTCAACAGCAAGAGCGTACCGATTCCAAAGAGTGCCGCTCCAGGGAAGGTAAAGACCCAGGCCAGTAGAATATTGCCGACTACGCGCCATTTGACGTTGCCGATGCGATAAGCCATGGCGGTTCCGGTAATCGAGCTGGTGGCAACCTGGGTCGTCGAGATCGGGGCGCCGACGAGCGAAGCGATGAGAATCACCGTGCCGCCGGCGGTTTCGGCGGCGCAGCCGTCGATGGGTTCGTGAAGCCGCGTCATCTTTCTTCCCATCGTTTTCATGATTCGCCAGCCGCCAACCGACGTGCCGAGTCCGATCATGAACGCCGAGGCGACGCGCACCCACATCGGCACGTGGAATTCGCTGATAGCTCCGGCTGACATCAACGCTACCGTGATCACCCCCATCGCGTTCTGGGCATCGTTCATGCCGTGAGTCAGCGAAACGAAAGCCGCTGACACGACCTGCAGCTTCTTGAAAACAAACGCCGACTTGCGGTAGTTGACCTTCCAGACCGACCAACTGAACACAGAGAGCAGAAGCATGCCCATGATGACGCCAAACAGCGGCGAGAGCACCATGGCAATCAGGATCTTCTTGATGCCGGGTGCGATCAGGACGCTCCAGTCGAAATTGTACTCGAAGAGCGCCACGCCAGCCAACCCGCCGATGAGGGCATGGGTCGACGAAGAGGGCATGCCGAAGTACCAGGTGAAATATCCCCAGAGGATGGCGCCGACGACCGCAGCGAGCAGCAGCGGTAACGTTACCAACTGACTCTCGACAACGCCTTTTCCGATGGTATAAGCGACCGCCGTGTGCAACAGAGCGCCGACGAAGTTGAGGGACCGCGCCATGATAATCGCCATGCGCGGCGAGAGAGCATGGGTGTAGACGGTCGTGGCAATCGCGTTGGCGGCGTCGTGGAAGCCGTTGACAAAATCATACATTAACGCCGCGGCAACGATCAGGATCACCAGCAGCTGATCAGACATTGTCGGCAACCATGCCCTTGAGCGTGTTTGTGGCGTCTGTGCACGAGTCGATAGCCCGTTCCAGTTCGGCGTAGACCTGCCGCAGAATGAAGAAGACAGCCACGTGGCGCGTGTACTCTACATTGGTCTTGATCAGCCCCAGCACCGATTCCAGTTCCGCCGTCGGCGGAGTTTGATTGATGCGGGCCTCGAGGCTGGCGCGGTCGGTGCGAATTTCCTGAAAACGCCGGCGCAAACCGCCGTGATAGATGTCATCCGCGCGGGTCTCGAGTTGGTCGACGGCGCGGGCATAGGGTTCGACGTGCCGATCGCGCCGGAGGCACTTGGCAGCTTCGACCACTTGCTCACAGGCCTCGCGGATGATACCGGCCAGTTCCCTCATCTCCTTGTCGCTCGACGGGATATCGTAAATCACGTAGCGGTTGGCCGCGTGATTAATGTACTTCACAATTCGAAAAACATCATTGGCCCACTGGCTGATGTCCGCTCGCCCAAAGGGCGGCTGCTGTGCTCGGCCCAGCAGATCTTCGATTGACTTTTCGATCTGGGTCGTTCGCGTCAGGCAGTTTTCGATGGTGGTGGCAATCTCCGCGCCGCGCTTGGCATCGGCGGCAAAGAGTTCGGTTAGCCAGTAGCTGGCTTCGGCAGCCGTGTCCGCCAACCGCTCCATCTGGCCATAAAACTCGGTGTCGCGCGGTGGCAGTAGCCGAATCCGTTTCAGCCGCGCCCACAAGCCGGTTGCTGTCATGCTTGGTCCCTCCCCAGGGAATGTAGTCTACGCCTGGAGAAGATTATACATGATCCGGGGTGGCGACACAAGGGCGCTGAAAAACGGTCTATCTAGTCGATAGTTAAGGAAGAAAAACGAACGCGCAGCGGACTAATACTGGCGGTGGCCGTGGCGGACGATTTCGCCGTCGGTCATGTAGATGACGTCTTCGGCGATATTGCTGGTGTGATCGGCGATGCGTTCCAGATTGCGGGAGACGGCCAGCATCTGGATCAACGTATCGGCATGCTCGGGGTTCTGGCGGATCCGTTTGCCGATCGCCTCGTACATCTGGCGGTTGATTTCGTCGATTTCGTCGTCGCAGGCGAGCACTTCGCGGGCAAGTTTCGAATCGGCGTGGACGAGCGAATCGAGCGCCTTCTGCAGCATCTTCTGGACTTTATCGGCCATCGTAGCATAGTCGAAAGGCGAGTCGACGCGGACCTGCTTGGACAACGACACCGCGCGCTCGGCGATATTGACCGCCAGATCGCCGATTCGTTCGAGGTCATTATTGATTTTGAGTACGGCGATGATCAAGCGCAGGTCGATGGCCACCGGTTGGTGGAGCGCAAGGATCTTGAGGCAGTCTTCTTCGACATCGACTTCCATCTCGTCGATTTCGTGGTCGGTATCGATCACGCGCAGGGCGAGTTTTTCGTCGCGCTCGGAGATCGACTTGGCGGCGCGCTGCACCGACTCCTCGACATAAGCACTCAAGGCAAGCAGTTTGCGTTTAAGGCGGTCGACTTCACGGCGAAGATGTTCTGGCATAGGCTTTGAATTATCTGCTATCAACCGAATCGACCCGTGATGTAATCTTCAGTTTGTTTCTTATTGGGCTTCGTGAAGATGATCTTGGTCGGCCCGAATTCGACGAGCGAGCCTTCATAAAAGAAGGCGGTGGAGTCGGAGATCCGGGCTGCCTGTTGCATGTTGTGCGTCACGATGACAATGGTATAGTTTTTTTTCAGTTCACCAATCAAATCTTCGATTTTTGAAGTAGAGATCGGGTCGAGCGCCGAGGCCGGCTCATCCATCAGCAGGACCTCCGGACGCACAGCCAGGGCGCGAGCAATGCAAAGTCGCTGCTGCTGACCGCCGGAGAGCATGTAGGCGCTATGGTTGAGCTTGTCTTTGACTTCTTCCCATAGGTAGGCGGCCTTGAGAGTCTCTTCCACGGCCTGGGCGATCACTTGCTTATCAGTTATCCCGTTGACCCGCAAACCGTACGCCACATTTTCAAAGATCGATTTCGGGAACGGATTGGATTTCTGGAAGACCATGCCGACGCGGGTGCGGACCTGGGAGACGTCCCTAATGCCGTTATAGATATCGACACCGTCGAGTTTGACAGAGCCGGTCATACGCGTACCGGGGATTGTCTCGTTCATGCGGTTGAGGGTGCGCAGGAAAGTCGATTTGCCACAGCCCGAGGGACCGATAAAGGCCGTCACGCGATTTTCGTCGATGTCGATCGCGACCTCTCTAAGCGCTTGGTGATTGCCATAATAGAAGTTGAGGCTGTGGACCTCCATTTTCACGATGGACTTATCGTTTTTGTCAGCGGGCAACATCTGATCCACTTCTTCCGAGCGAATGTCAAGATTGATCTTAGGCACTGATGCGCCTCGACCGGATCCGCGAGCGGATTAAAACGGCGACCAAATTTAAGAGAAAGGTGAGGAGAAGCAACACCAAAACCGTGCCGTACAGAATCGGAAGCGTCTTCTCGACGTCAGGGGATTGCGTGGCCATGACGAACACGTGATAGCCCAGTTCCATAAACTGGTCGGTCAGCTTACTCGGGAGATAGGGCAGATAGTAAGCCGCGCCGGTGAACATGATCGGAGCGACTTCCCCGGCGCCACGACTGACCGCGAGAATGGCACCGGTGAAGATGCCCGGCAAGGCCTGCGGCAGGATCACGCGGATGATCGTCTGGAGCTTGGTGGCCCCTAGCGCATAGCTGGCGTCCTTAAGGTCGCGCGGTATTGCTTTGAGCGCTTCTTCCGTCGAGATGATCACAACCGGAAGGGTCAGGAGCGCAAGGGTCATCGCGGCCCAGATGATCGCCGGCTGCCCCCAGACAGGGGCTTCGGAACGCAGGATGACGGAGTCAATGCCGTTGCCGATAAAGCCGATGAAGAAGCCCAATCCGAACAGACCGAAAACGATCGACGGCACGCCGGCGAGATTGTTGATCGCGACACGAATGACGCGGGTTATTTTCGAATTGGGGCTGGTGTATTCCTGAAGATAAATCGCCGTAAGAACACCCACCGGGACGCTGACGATTACCATGAGAAGCACCAGAAACACGGTCCCGATGATGGCGGGAAGGATTCCGCCAGCTTCCAAACCTTGTTCCGGTGGACTGCTCAGAAAGTCCCAGGTAATCGTGCCGACGCCGCCGATGACAATGTTTCCGAGAATCAGCGCCAGCATGGCGATGATGATCAGAGTAGCGGCAAAGGTCAGACCGCGCGGGATATAGCCTTGCGTTTTCGGCGCGAAGGTTAGCGTCGATGAAAACTGGTCTTGTTTCGGCCGGACGAGAACATTGCTCACTTGAGCCTGCCTTGAAAACGCGTTTTGAGCCGATCAAGGACCAGGTCGCCGCCCAGATTGACCAGGAATGTGAAGACAAACAGCAGCGTACCGATGAAGAAGAGCACGTTGTAGTGCGGGCTGCCGAAGACGACCTCGGCAAGTTCGGCTGCGATTGTCGCCGAAAGCGTCCGGACTGAATCGGTGAAGCTCCCGGAGAGAATGGCCGCGTTGCCGGAAGCCATGAGCACGATCATCGTCTCGCCGATGGCGCGCCCGAAGCCCAGCACAATTCCGGCGGCGATGCCCGGCATGGCGGCGGGCAAGACCATTGTGAAGGAAACCTGCCAGGGGTTGGCGCCCAAGGCGCGAGCTGCGTCGCGGAGCGTCTGCGGCACCGCAGTCATGGCGTCTTCCGAGACCGTAAAGATGATCGGTACGATGGCCAGACCGAGCGCGATTCCGGCGTTGATCGCGTTGAGACGATAAGTCAGACCAAAGGCGGACTGCAAGATCGAAGCGAGAACGATCAGGGCGAAGAACCCCAGCACTACCGAAGGAATCCCTGCCAGCAGTTCGATCACAGGTTTGATGATTTCGCGCATGCGCTTGGATGCAAACTCAGATGAATAGACGGCGGCCCCGACACCCAGCGGCACGGCAAAGAGCATCGCGATCAACGCTGCCTTAAGTGTGCCGACAAAAAGGGGCATCAAGGAGTATTTGGGGACGTTGGAATTGGGCTGCCAGGAGTGGCGCGCTTCCTGCCCCTCTTTCCAGACCTGCTTGGTGAACATCTGATCGAGGGTGACTTCTTCGTGTACTTCGGAACTTGTAAAGAGCGGGATCGACTCTTTGAAGATAAAGATGAAGATCAGGGCAATGCCGATCAAAGCCGCAAAAGCGTTCAGGGCAATGAACTTTTCGCCCAGCACTTCCCGCCACTTGGATTTCGGTTTGAAGTTGTACTTCAGTTGCATTCTGATCTCAGTTGGGCACCGTCAGAAAACGACGTCACTTGATCATGTTGGCTGCAGCGGCTTCGGTGTGAAGCGGGAAGTAATCCGCTGACTCAGCCACTTTCTGCCCCTCGGGTGAGAGAGCCCAGTTTATGAAGTCCTTCATTTCTCCGGTCGGGACTCCGCGGGTGAAGAAATAGAGTTCGCGCGAGATCGGATAGGTGCCATTGGAAACTGCAGTCACTTCCGGATGAATTGCCGCAGTGGTATCGGCCGCTTTGACACCGGCGTGTTTGACGGTAGTCGCCCAGGCGATCCCACCGTAGCCGATGCCGTTTGGGTCTTTGGTGATCGCGTTTACGACCGAGGCCGTGCCAGGAAGAGTCTGGCAACGTTCGGAGTAGTCTTCCTCATCGAGGACAAATTCCTTGAAATAGGCATAGGTCCCGGAGTTGTTTTCGCGGCCATAGAGGATGATCGTCGCATCTTTACCGCCGACTTCCTTCCAGTTGGTCGTCTCTCCGGTATAGATCGCCTTGATTTGCGCGAGTGTCAGATCGTTGACCGGATTAGAGTTGTGAAGAAAGACGGCAATCCCGTCGAGGCTGACTGCCAAACGCTTGAGATCGATGCCTTTATCCTTGGCCAATTTATACTCGGCTGCTTTCATATCGCGCGAGGCCATGCAGATGTCGGTGGTGTTGTTCAGCAGCGCTGCGATGCCGGTCCCCGAACCGCCGCCAGAAACCTGGATAACGGTCTTGGGGAATTTCTTCATGTACTCCTCAGCCCAGCGTTGGCCGAGCCGCACCATCGTGTCAGAACCTTTGATGGTGATGTTACCTGCAATTACCGGAACGACCAACATGGCCGTGATCAGCGCGGTGAGAATCAGTTTCTGCATCGGTCTACTCCTCCTGAGTCGATCGCCACTTACCCGCCCGACAAGGACGGATGGGCGATTCGCCATCCATACAACCTATCCAAGTAGGTAATTCGTGTTAATGTTTTGTTAGAATTGTGTTAGAACCCAGTTTCGGGATTGTGAGTCACGATTTCGAGAGACTGATCGTGAAAGTACTTCCCTGGCCGATCTCGCTTTGGACAGTGACATTCCCGCCGTGCGCCAGGACGATATGCTTGACGATGGCGAGCCCCAGGCCGGTCCCGCCCTGGGATCGACTGCGGGCGCGATCGACGCGGTAGAATCTTTCAAAGAGCCGGGGGAGGTGTTCCTTGGCAATTCCGTATCCCTGGTCGCGCACCGTGATCGTCACCTGTCGATCGCTGAGCGAAGCGGCAACGGCGATCTGAGTATCCGGGTCGCTGTACTTGACCGCATTTTCGATAAGATTGAAAACGGCCTGCTCGAGCAGTGGCGCGTTGATACGGGCCTGAAGCGCCGGGTCGCAGCTCAGATTTATGGTGATGTTCCGGGCGCGCGCCTGCTGTTCGGCGGAGGTTATCGCGGCGGCGAGGACTTCGCGCAGTTGTCCGATTTCGAGCGGAATTTCACCGCGTTCCGATTCTTGTTCGATCCGCGACAAGCGCAAGAGGTCTTCGATGATGGCGTGCAATCGGCTGGCCTGACGGGAGACGATGCTGAGAAATCGCCGACGTTCCTCCTCATCCATGGCTTCCCCATCGAGCAGGGTTTCGACGAATCCCTTGATCGAGGTAATCGGCGTTTTCAGTTCGTGCGAGACATTGGCGACGAAGTCGCGGCGCACGTTCTCGAGCTTGCGCAGGCGGGTGACATCGTTGAGCACCACAAGCGCGCCCAGTGATGTGCCGTCGGGATCGCGCAACAAGGTTCCGTGCGCCTGGAGGAAGCGGCTGCCTTGCTCGTCGTCGTTAATGCTGATGTCGCCTTCAATCGTGTCCTCCATCGTGAGCGTGCGCGAGATGAGTCGCTGCAGGTCACTATTGCGAATGACTTCCAAAATGTTGCGACCAATAACTTCCCGGGGATTTAC
>CAZNWJ010000017.1:0-55947 GCA_964576925.1 uncultured Ignavibacteria bacterium
ATTCCCCCTTAGCAAAGGGGGCAAGGGGGTTGTATTGCGCGATCACAGTCCGGAGTACTTTTTCAACACGCTCTTGATAGAGGGGAATGCGGTCGGTGAAGGGTGGGCGCTGGGCAGATTGCTTCGTTGCGGCATGGGGGGTCTCGTCTATTGGGATTCGTTCGCTCCTCGCAATGACGGGGTTCATTGACTTTGGCGTCAGGTCACAATCACGTCCTCGCTGGCGCTCAGCCGCGATCAAGACCTGACGCAACAATCTCCACAAGCGTTCAGCACGGATCAAGAATTGACGCAGCAGAGGATAAGAGACACACCCCGTCTCGAGCCCGCGGGGTAGGAGACAGGAGTGCTCTGCAAGTGGATCGACGGTTGTCGGTGTCGGCGGAATGTAAAAAGCGGGCTCGATCCACCCCTCTTGATAGAGGGGAATGCGGTCGGTGAAGGGTGGGCGCTGGGCAGATTGCTTCGTTGCGGCATGGGGGTCTCGTCAATTGGGATTCGTTCGCTCCTCGCAATGACACACATGGAGACGCAGCGAGAGGCTATGGAATCTGTCCGGGGATCGGTTGGCCGTGGGGGTCGGTGGCGGGATCGTGGAGATGCGCGGCGAGTTGTGCCTGGAGTTCGGGAGTAAGGATGTGCTCGATTTCCTCGGCGTCGCGGTGCAGATGATCCTCCGGAAGACTGAATTCCTGACTTAAGAAGGCCTCCCAGAGACGATGATTCCGCAGAATGCGCTCGCCCTCGGCCTGCCCGGCTGCGGTCAGAGAAACGGCAGCGTCGGAAATCTGCAGATGGGAAGTTGACTGCAGACGGCGCAAGTTGCGCGTCAGCCGACCGAAGGGGAGTTTGAGAATATTGTTCAGAACTTCGATACCAACCGGTTGCGAAGACGTGCCGGATGATTTCACCAATTCCTTGAGAATGTTCTCGCGGACGATACGACGGCGCAGGCGTCGCTTGCGGAGCCATTGCGGAAGCAGGCCATAGCGCGGCGAGGCCACGAGCGAGACCAAGAAAAGCGCGAAGGAAGAGCAGACGATCGCACCGGCGGGGGAGCAATTGATCCAGACCGCTGCAAACATGCCGCTGACTGCCGCGCCGAGCGCAAGCAGCGCCGAGAGCAGGAGCATGGTAGGAAGCCGATCAGCCCAGAGATTCGCGGTGGCGCCGGGGGCGATTAGCATGGCCACAACGAGCACCGAGCCGACAGCTTCAAAGGAAGTGACCAGCACCAGCGCGAGACACGCCATGAAAATGTAGTGCGTCGCGGCGGCGGGGATGCCGAGCGCCGTAGCCAGTTGGGAATCAAATGCGGAAATCGTCAGCTGTTTGTAGAAGAGCGCGATGCCGGCGATAACCAGCAGTGTTACGGCGAGCATCACCCAGACTGAAGTCGTGGGCACGCCGAGCAGATCGCCGTAGAGCACGCAGTCGGGGTCGAGATCGACGTGAGAGGCAAACGACGTCAACAAGATGACGCCAATGGCGAAGAGGGTTGAATGGACGATGCCCATTGCAGCGTCCTCTTTGACCTTACTCTTGAGATTGATGCCGCCAATCAGGAGTGTCGTCAGGAAGCCCACCGCTGTCGCCCCGATCAGCAGCGGCAGCGAGGCACGCGAGTTGGAGATCAGGAATGCGATGACGATGCCGGGCAGGACGGTGTGAGCGAGCGCATCGCCCATGAGCGAAAGGCGGCGGAGGACGAGAAACGAGCCCAGCAGTCCGAGAGAAACACTCACCAGCGAAGCCACGATCAGGCCGCGGATCATCCACTCATACGAGAGCGGCTCAATGAAGAGCTGATGGAGACTCATGCCGGACTCCGGTGGGGATCGGAGAGGCCGATTGTCTTCTGCGCGAGCAACGATTCCAGGCGCGCGACCAGCTCGGGGGTGAGGACGTGCTCGATGCGTTCGGCGTCGAAGTGGATGTGGTCAGGCGCGATGTCGGTGTATTCGCTGAGATAGACCTCCCAGAGCAGATGATTGCGCAGGACGCGGCGACCGATTGCGGCGCCGGATTCCGTCAGCTGGAACTTCGACGGCGGAGCAAAGACGATCTGCCCGGCGCGATGGAGTTGTCGCAAGAGGTTGGATAATACCGGCAAATCGCGACGATCGAAGGCGGCGAATTCCTTGACGTCGATCCATGGCTCGTCGGCCGGACGCGACTGCACAAATTCAGCAGCGGCTTTAAGCAGGTTCTCGGTTTCGAAGCGCGTGCGCCGGCGCCAGCGGCCAAGCAGGCGCGGGATGATGCCCTGAGCCGGCGCGAAGAGAAGCACGCCGCCGAAGATGGTCGAGGCCGCCAGAACGACTACCGGACCGGTCGGTATTCCTGGAAGCACGTAAGAAAGAAATGCCCCGACGATACCGGAAAGCAGGCCGATAAGACCGGCGACGATCAACATAGCCTTGAGACGCTTGACGAGCAAAAACGCGGCAGCGCCGGGGATGATCAGGAGCGCCGAGACCAAGACGACGCCGACGGCCTGCACGGAGACAATGATGGCCAGCGTAATCAGCGCCATCATGAAATAGTGCAGCACGGCGGTGGGCAAGCCGATCGAGACAGAGAATCCGGGGTCGAAGGAAAAAACCTGCAACTGGCGGAAGAAAGCGAAGATCAGCAAGAGTGAAATGCCAAGGATCAGCGCGACGGTGGTGACATCGTGAGACGACAGCGCTGCGGCCTGTCCGAAGAGAAACTTGTCGAGACCCGACTGGCTGCCAGTTGGCGAATTCTGGATGTAACTCAAGAGCACAATGCCGAGACCAAAAAACGCCGTGAAAGTCAGGCCGAGAGCGGCATCGGGTTTGACGCGGCGCTGCCGCGAGACAAAGCCGAAAACAACGCTGTAGGCCAAACCGGCAACGAGTGCGCCGAGAAAGAGCGGCAGGATCGACTTGGAGCCGACGATGATAAAAGCGATCGCGATGCCCGGCAGCAGCGCATGACCGAGTGCATCGCCGACCAGCGACATGCGACGCAGGATAAGAAAGCTGCCCAGGACACCGCCCAGCATGCCCAGTAGCGCGCAGCCGAGCAAGGTATTGACGACGATCGGCGAGCTGAGCGTGACGAATTCGCGCAGTTGATCGACGAAACTGCTTTCGCGAATTTCGTTGATGCGCGCCGCCAGCAGCGGCAGCGGAACGAGCGCGAGCAGCAGGCTATTTCTTAGGAAGCGCGCCATGGAACCGGGTAGCCTCGGCAGCTTCGGTGAGAATCGTCAGCTTGCCGCCATAGGTTTTTTGCAGGAGTTCGGGGGTGAAGACCTCGGCCGTCGGACCGAAGGCCACCTTGCGCATGTTGAGAAGCAAAAGGTAGTCGAAGTATTCGCGCGCGGTCTGGAGGTCGTGATTGACGACGACGACGGTTTTGCCCTGTTGTTTCAGTTGACGGAGTAATTCAATGATGACGCTTTCGGTGGCGGCGTCGACGCCGACAAAGGGTTCGTCCATCAAGTAAATGCGCGCCTCCTGCGCGAGCGCGCGAGCGAGGAAGACGCGTTGTTGTTGGCCGCCGGAAAGGTTGCCAATCTGGCGATCGCGGAAGGAAGCCATGCCGATCTGGGTCAGCGCCTGATCGACTTTTTCGTGATCGCTGCGGCGCGGGCGCTGAAAAGTCGAGAGATGGCCGTAGCGACCCATGAGAACGACATCACGGACAGTAACAGGAAAATCCCAATCGACCGATTCGCGCTGAGGCACGTAGGCGACCTCTTTGCGCCGCGCTTTGAGTTCCTCTCCATAGATTTTCACGTATCCAGAGGCCAAGGGAAGCATGCCGAGGATGCCCTTGATGAGCGTGGATTTCCCTGCCCCATTGGGACCGATGATGCCGACGATAGCGCCTTCAGGAATATCGAGATCGATGCCCCAGAGCACAGGTTTCTTGTGGTACGATATCGTCAGGTCGTGGATCTCGATCGGGGGCGCGGTCATGGATTGGCTCCGAGTGCGGCGACAATGGTGCGGACGTTGGCGGAGAGCATGCCGATGAAGGTCTCCGCGCCGGAGCCGGCGGGCCCGGTGGAGTCGCCGTAAAGAGTGCCGCCGATGCGCGCGGTGGACTGGCGCGAGATTTCCTCGATCAGTTTCGGATTGACCGAGGTCTCTACAAAGATCGCGGGAATCTTCTTCTCGTTGATGAATTTCACGATGGCGGCAACGTCCTGAGAGCTGGCCTGGGTTTCCGTCGAGATTCCCTGAACGCCGATGACGGTGAGACCGTATTCGTGGCCGAAGTAGTTGAAGGCATCGTGCGAAGTCACCAGATAGCGGCGCGATTCGGGAATGCGCGCCATCTCGCCTTTGGCCCAAGAGTGGAGCGAGTCGAGTCGTTGTTTGTAGGCAGCGGCGCGATTCTCGAAGTACTTGGCTTCGGACGGCAAGAGACTGCTGAGGCCGCGGGTGACATTGTCGGCAGCAACTTTCCAGAAGGGCACGGAGAACCAGATATGAGGATCAGGGTGTCCTGCTTGCGCCGGGTCGTCGAGCGCCGCGATACCGTCCGAGACAGTGATGACGGGTCGTCTGCCGCCGGCATTTTCGACGAGCTTGTCCATCCAGCCTTCGAGTTTCAGGCCATTACGGAAGACGATTTGCGAATTGGCGATCATGATAGCATCCCCGGGCACCGGCTTGTAGGTGTGCGGATCAGAGCCGGCGGACAGAATGGCGCGCGCTTCGATTTTTTCGCCGCCGATCTGCACGACGAGATCGTAAATCATCGTGGTCGTGGCGACGGCGAGCGGTTTGCCGGCGCCGAGCAGCAGCGCCGGGAGTAAGATTAAGAGGGCAACTGAAGTGAGAAGCTGTTTCATCCCAAGTATCCTTTAGACTTGTTCGACCATAACTTGTTGAGCGGCTGCGAGGCCGAGGTATTGAACGCGGCCAGCGACGCGCACTTTAAGCGAACCGCCGAACCGGTCGCGCCCGAGAACCGTGATTTTGCGATTGGGATAGATGCGGCGCTGCCCGAAATAGACGAGCATCTCGGAATCCTGCGCGCCAACCTGGGCGACGACGGCGCCGGCGCGTTCGGGAATATCGGAGAGTGGCACGAGCTTGCGCGGCTTGATGTAGCCGGAGGCATCGGGAATCGGCTCGCCATGCGGGTCGAAGGCGGGGTGACCGAGCCACTCATCGATACGCGACTCGAGGCGATCAGATAACGCGTGCTCGAGGACCTCGGCTTCCTCGTGAATTTCATCCCAGTTCAGTCCCAGGCATTTATGCAGGAAGAGCTCGACGAGGCGGTGGCGGCGCAGGGTGCGCAACGCCTGACGCTGTCCGGCGGCGGTGAGTCGGGCGCCGTAATAGCGGTTGTGGAGAATGAGTTTCTGGGCGGCGAGCTTGCGCAACATACCGGAGACCGAAGGGGCGGAGATCGCCAGTTCGGCGGCGAGGGCGTTGGTGCTCGCATAGCCGCCGTCGCCGGTCAGGCGCAGGATCGCCTTGAGATAATCCTCGACGGAGATGGAGGGTTGCAATCGTTGTTTTGTCATACCTATAGAATTATTTAGTCGCTCCTAAATTATCGTCGTATATGATACGGTGCTTGAGTCGAATATGAACAGTTTTTTTGAGGTTTTTTTGTGCGAGTGAATTGCCTGAAATCCCTGGCGGGCGCCGGAGTATTGGCGCTCGTGCTTGGCAATAGCGGCACGGCCGCGGCTGAGTTTAGGCGCGAATTGTCAACCGACCGGCCGGATAAGACGGAGAGTCCGTATACCGTTGAGGCGGGGCGCGTGCAGTTGGAAATCGACCTGTTCAATTACGGCCGGACAACCGTGGCGGCCGGGGCAACAGACTTCGAGATGCGGAGTTACAGCAGCTCGATCAATGCGAAGGCGGGGCTGTGGCGGGCAGCAGACCTGCAAGTGATCCTGGGGTGGGAACGGGCTACGGTTGAGGGCGGTGCGGAAACAGAGGGAGTCAGCGACCCGGTTTTGCGTCTAAAACTCAACCTGATCGGTAACGACGGCGGGAAGTACGCTTTGGGAGTGATGCCCTATGTCGTGGTCCCGGTTGGTGCGGAAGAGGTGAGCAGCGATAGCTGGCAAGGAGGGTTGATTGTTCCGGTAGCGATTGATCTGGGACGATCGTTTGGGCTGGGGTTGATGCAGGAGATGGATCTGGTGGCGAATGTCGATGCGGATGGCCGTCACTGGGAGTATGTTGCTTCGGCGACATTGGCGAGAGATTTGTCCGAGAAACTGGGGGCATACTTTGAGTTGTTTCAGTCGGTCAGCTTAGCCGGCAAGCAGACCTGGGTGCCGACGCTGGATGCGGGATTGACGCTGGCGCTAGGGCCGAATGTACAATTGGACGGCGGCGTGAACGTTGGATTGAACCGGCACGGAGAGGATTTCAATCCGTTTGTGGGGTTGTCGGTAAGGATGTAAGAGGTTGCCGAGGTTCGAGAAGTAGATTGCTTTGTCGCGGTGAAGCTTCGCCTCGAGGTAAAGATACGTTCGCTCCTCGCAATGAGAAGTGCCGGTGATAGTACGCGTCAGGTCGCCATTTTTCGCAGTTAACGACGGTGATTGGACGAAGGTCGATACAACGGCGAAATCGGAAGACCTGACGCAACGGATGCTGAGACGCGAGGACACACCCCGTCTCGATTCGCCCGGTAGAAATTGAGAGGAGAGCGAGAATTGACGGCGAATCGAGCCACCACTCTCGAGAGGGGAATCTGGTTTAAACAACCGCTCCTCGCAATGACAAGTGCCGGTGATAGTACGCGTCAGGTCGCCATTTTTCGCAGTTAACGACGGTGATTGGACGAAGGTCGATACAACGGCGAAATCGGAAGACCTGACGCAACGGATGCTGAGACGCGAGGACACACCCCGTCTCGATTCGCCCGGTAGAAATTGAGAGGAGAGCGAGAATTGACGGCGAATCGAGCCACCCCTCTCGAGAGGGGAATTCGGTTTAAGCGGCTCGAAGGAGGCAGGATCGCAGGGGTCCAAATCTGCAGTTGCCGCGATGAAGATTCGAAGACGTCAGGATCGCGGGGATCCTGACCTACGGTTGACTTCGCAAGAAAACGAATTCGTCAGGATCGCGGGGATCCTGACCTACATAGAGATAATCAGTCAGGAGGTTGAAAGAGGGCGATTACCAGCCGAAGATATTGATGCGCCAGATGTCGTTTTTGGTGACGAAGATGATCAGCAGGATCAGGAACACGAGTCCGACTTGCTGAGCGATCGCGCGGCCGCGCATGGAAATCGGGCTGCCTTTGATCTTCTCGATCAGGAGGAAGAGCAATTGGCCGCCATCGAGCACCGGAATCGGCACGAGGTTGACCACACAAAGATTTACCGAGAGGATGGCCGCGAGAAAGAGCACGGAGATAATGCCCTGCTTAGCGGCTTCTCCGGCCGCCTGCGCGATAAAGAGTGGGCCGCCGATCAGTTTGGATGAGACCGAGCCGGTGATGACATCGGTGAGGAATTTGAAAATCTGGCCGACGTACATGTTGGTCGCGACGAAACCGCCGACAAGAGCTTTGCCGAAGCCCATCGGCTGATACTCGACAAGTTTGCCGACGCCGATTTTGCCGACGGTGAGAATTTCGCCCTTGGCGTCCATCACGGTGTCGACGCGGGTGGTAATGAAGGCGCTCATCGTATCGGCCTCGCGTTGCCAGCGAAGATTGATTTGTTCGCCGGGGCGATTGGTGACGAGGCGGTACATATCCTCGAAACTGGTGACGGTTGAATCATCGACGCCGATGATGAGATCTCCCGGTTGCAGACCAGCGGTCGAAGCGGGTTCACCGGCGAGGACGAGCCCGATTTTGGCGGAGCGATCTTCGATCGGTTCGCCCTGGAAGAAGTAGATGGTAAAGAGCAGGACGATGGCGAGGAGGTAATTCATCGCCGGGCCGGCGAAGATCACGGCGGCGCGCTGCCAGATCGGCTTGGACATAAACTCGTCGGGGCGGCCCTGGATATCTTCCTCTTCAGGTTTTTCGCCGGCCATCTTGACGTAGCCGCCAAGCGGAATCCAGGAAATGCAGTACTCGGTGTCGCCCTTGCGGAAGCCGATCATCTTGGGCGGAAAGCCGAGTGAGAAGGTTTCGACGCGAATGCCGCACCATTTGGCGACGGCGAAATGGCCGAGTTCGTGGACAAAGATCAGGAGCCCCAGGACAAAAATGAATGAGAGTATTTCGAGTATCACGATCTAATTAACGCCTGCTCGGAGTTAAGGTTCCGCGATTGATCAGGGTTTCAGCCTCGAGACGCGCCAACCGGTCCGCTTCCAGAAGATCGCTCAAGTTCGTTACCGAGCCGCGGGGCGGGTGTTCGAGGGCATTCGCCGTTATTATCGGAATGTCGGTGAATTTTATGCGACCGGCAAGAAAAGAGGCGACGGCGATTTCATTGGCGGCATTGAGGGCGAGCGTGGCTAAGTCTCCTATTTCCAATGACTTAAATGCCTGGGTGAGAGCCGGAAAGCGGACTGGATCGGGTGGTTCGAAATTCAAACTCAGCGGTTTGGACAGATCGAGCCGGGCCAAGTCGGTCGGCAGGCGATCGGGATATTCGAGCGCATACGCGATCGGAAGACGCATGTCGGGGGGCGAGAGTTGCGCGATGACGGCTCCATCGGTGAACTGCACCATCGAGTGCACAATTGACTGCGGGTGAACCACGACCTCGATTTGCCCGGGCGGGACGTCGAAAAGGAAGTGTGCTTCGATGACTTCGAGCCCCTTGTTCATCATCGTAGCGGAGTCGATCGTAATCTTGGCACCCATCGACCAATTGGGGTGTTTGAGGGCGTCCGCCGGGGTGATGTCGGCGAAGGTCTCCGCCGGACGCGTCCGGAATGGTCCTCCGGAGGCGGTGAGGATGAGCTTTTCGATCTCGTGATGTTTTCCGGCAAGCAGACATTGAAAGAGCGCTGAGTGCTCGGAGTCGATCGGCAGAATTCGAGCGCCGGTGCGGGCGGCAGTCAGTTGCAGGAGCCGGCCACCGGCGACCATCGACTCTTTGTTGGCGAGCGCGAGATTGATACCGCGATCGAGAGCATAGTACGATACTTCGAGCCCGGCGGCGCCGACGATGGCATTGACGACGAGGTCGCAGTCGAGATCGCGGATCAACTGGGGGATAACTTCCCTGCCGGCATAGACGCGGGTTCCCGAAGGCAGTTTGCGATCGAGTTGGGGCACGACCGCAGAATCAAAGACGTGCACGGCGGCGGCAGCGAACTCGTGCGCCTGGGCGGCGAGTGTATCGATCGATCGATGGCAGGAAAGCAGTTCGAGGCGATATCGTCCGCGATTTTTGCGGACGATATCGAGCAAGTTGACGCCGATCGATCCGGTTGATCCGAAGACGGCGAGACGTTTCACTTCTTCTGGTAGGCCTTGATAATCTTGACTGTCTTGAGCGGGCGGTCGGGTGCGACATTACCCTGCGCGTCGATTTTCACATCGGCGCCGGCTTCTTTGCGCTTCATCAGTTCGGCCTTGCCGTTGGCGCCCATAGCGCGCATGAGCGTTGACGAGGTTTCGGATTTTCCGATTTTCTGGACGACGTCGAAACCGGCAATAGTCTTGCCGAAGACCGTATAGTTATGATCGAGGCGAGGTTGCGGCGCGAGGCAGATGAAGAACTGGCAAGAGGCAGAGTTGGGGTCTTGTGAGCGTGCCATGGAGAGGGTACCGGCGTGGTGGAGCGAGTCGTTGAATTCGGCCTTGATCCGCTTGCCGGAGTCGCCCATGCCGGTGCCGGTGGGGTCGCCGCCCTGGATCATGAAGCCATCGATAATGCGGTGGAAAATGACGCCGTTGTAGAAGCCCTTGCCGGCCAGTTCAAGGAAGTTGGCGACATGATTGGGAGCTACGCCCGGGAAAAGTTCGAGTTCGATGTTGCCCTCGGTGGTTTCGAGAACGACGATGGGGTTCTTGGTTTTGGCGTCGTCGGCGCAGGCGGTCATAAATACACTCGCGATGAAAAGGGTTAGGATAGTGATAAAACGCATGAATGCTCCTGGTTAGATGTTAGAGTTGTTAGCGGCGCAAATATAGGCAGTCGACCGCGATTGCGCCAAGGGGAAATGCGGGTTGACATAATGGATTTTACGAATGAGGACGGGATAGTTCCAACGGGGAGTGCTGTGTTTGCAAGTCAGGATTTGGGGGATCCTGACCTACAACGCGAGATTGCTTCGTTTCGGTAAAGGGCGGTTGGAGTTTTGGGGTTACGATCGCTTCTCGCAATGACGTGTACCTAAGATGGAGTGCGTCAGGTCGCCCGATTTCGCGATTGGGGCAGGAGCTCAGGTTGAGTTCGGAGTGCGAAATCGGAAGACCTGAAGCAACGGGTGATTTGATGACTGCCCCAGGAAATCGTAGGTAGGAAACGGAGGACACACCCCGTCTCGATTCGCCCGGTAAGAATTGAGAGGAGAACAAGAATTGGGGCGAATCGAGCCACCCCTCTCGAGAGGGGAATCGGTCGGTCACGTTTCGGCGAGTTGAGCTGGAGAGATTGGTGGAGTGAAAGTCAGGATGGCAGGGATCCTGAGCCACAGTGCGAGATTGCTTCGTCGCGGTAAAGGGCGGTTGGAGTTTTGGGGTTACGATCGCTCCTCGCAATGACGCCCTCACCCCCGGCCCCTCTCCCAAAAGGAGAGGGGAGAAAGCAGGCCCCAAAAGCGAAGGTGTCAGGATCGCGGGGATCTTGACCTACGAATGATCATGAAGAAAGCATGTCAGGATCGCAGGGATCCTGACCTACGAATGATCATGAAGAAAGCATGTCAGGATCGCGGGGATCCTGACCTACAGGTAAACAAGAAGAATTGATCCAGCGAGTGACGTGAAGCCTAAGACGCTTTGTGGCGTTTGATGCAGTCGAGGCGGTTTTGCGCCTTGTGGCGTGAGTGAAGCGCCAACTCGCGATCGGCAGCCGACAGGTCGAGACCGAGCAAGCTCTCGGCGCGCTGGAGTTCTTTCTGGGCGCGGCCGAGATCGAGTTCATCGACAAACTCGGCGGTCTCAACAAGTATGGTGGCTTTGTTGTTGGAGACTTCGATAAAACCGCCGGAAGTCGCCATCCAGACTTCCCTGTTGCTGCGGTCTTTGTATTTGATCTCGCCGACCTTGAGAGTCGAGATCAACGGCGCGTGGTTGGCGAGGATCCCCAGATAGCCTTCGCCACCGGGGACCACCAGCGAAGTCACTTCATCCTCCAACAGGATGCGCTCGGGCGAAACAATTGACAGCTTAAACGACGCCATTAGAACTTGCCTTCACGCAGTTTCTTGGCCGCATCGCGGGCTTCATCGAGGCTGCCGACCATGTAGAGCGCCTGCTCCGGCATGTCGTCGCACTTGCCTTCGATCAGTTCCTTGAACGACGCGATGGTGTCTTTGAGCTTGACGTAGCGACCCTGGCGGCCGGTGAACTGTTCGGCCACGAAGAACGGCTGCGAAAGGAAGCGCTGAATCTTGCGCGCGCGCGAGACGATGAGTTTGTCGTCTTCCGAGAGTTCGTCAATGCCAAGGATCGCGATGATGTCCTGCAGGTCTTTGTAACGCTGCAGAATATTCTGCACACCGCGGGCGACGTTGTAGTGCTCGTGGCCGACGACGTTGGGATCAAGAATACGCGAAGTCGAATCGAGCGGATCGACGGCCGGATAGATACCGAGTTCCGCGATCTGGCGCGACAATACAGTCGTGGCGTCCAGATGCGAGAAGGTCGTCGCCGGCGCCGGGTCGGTCAAGTCATCGGCGGGCACGTAGATGGCCTGCACGGAGGTAATCGAGCCGGCCTTGGTGGACGTAATGCGCTCCTGCAGGGCGCTCATTTCAGATGACAGTGTCGGCTGGTATCCCACCGCGGAGGGCATACGGCCAAGAAGCGCGGACACCTCCGAACCGGCCTGCACAAAGCGGAAAATATTGTCGATGAAGAGGAGCACGTCCTGGTGCTCTTCCTCGCGGAAATACTCGGCCATAGTCAGGCCGGAGAGACCAACACGAAGACGCGCGCCGGGGGGTTCGTTCATCTGGCCGAAGACGAGCGCCGTCTTGGAGAGCACGCCGGATTCTTTCATTTCAAGCCAGAGGTCGTTGCCTTCACGCGTGCGTTCGCCGACGCCGCAGAACACGGAATAGCCGCCGTGTTCGGTGGCGATGTTGCGGATCAGTTCCTGGATGATAACGGTCTTGCCGACGCCGGCGCCTCCGAAGAGGCCGACTTTACCGCCCTTGGCGTAAGGTTCGAGCAAGTCGATGACTTTGATGCCGGTTTCGAACAGCGTGTACTTGGTCTCCTGTTCGGCGAGCGGCGGCGCGGGACGGTGGATCGGATAGCGCTTGGTCGATGCGGGGATGGCGCCGATTGAATCGAGCGGGTGGCCCAGCAGGTTGAACAAGCGACCGAGCGCCTCTTTGCCGACCGGAACGGTAATCGGGCCGCCGGTGTCCTTGACCTTCATGCCGCGGACGAGGCCATCGGTTGAAGCGAGCGCGACGCAGCGAACGATGTTATCGCCGATGTGGAGGGCGACTTCGATCGTGACGTCGATACCCTTGGCGGAATCTTCGATTTTGAGTGCATTGAGAAGATTCGGCAGCTTGTCCGAGTCGAACTCGCAGTCGACGGTCGGACCGATGACCTGCACGATTTTTCCCCAGTTCTCAGCCATTACAGCTCCTGTATGTTGAAAAATAAATATTTCCGAAAGGTAAGCACGCGAAGACGAAGCTGGATTCCCGCGTCCGCGGGAATGACAACTCGAAAGAGTCGATGATGGGTGAGGTCAGTGTCACTACGATTATCCCTTCAGGGCCTCGGCGCCGGTGACGATTTCGAGCAGTTCCTTGGTGATCAGGCCCTGGCGCGCTTTGTTGTATTGCAGGGTCAGGGTATCGATCATTTCGTTGGCGTTCTTGGTGGCCTGCCCCATCGCGATCATGCGGGCGCCGTGCTCGGAAGCAAAGGTATCGGCGAGCGCCATCTGGATAATCGTCAGGGCATACGAAGGCATAAGCGCTTCGAAGATGTGCTCGGGATCAGGCTCGAAAATGTAGTTCTTGATTTTCTGGTGTTCGGCGTGCGGCGGCTTGATCGGCAGGAAGCCGTGAACGCCGACGCGGTAAGATACGGTGGACAAGAACTGCGTGTAGAGCAACTGCACCTGATCGGCATCGCCGGTGGTGAAGAGCGTGGTCAGATATTGCATCAGCTCGCGCACCATGTCGAGGTTCATGCGTCCCTGCATGCCTTTGAACACGCGGGCAATCGGCCACTTCTGACGACGGAAGAAATCCTCGCCCTTCTTGCCGACAAGGATCAAGCGCGGCTCATACGCTTCGTTTTCGCGGAGCCATTTGACGCCCTGGCGAATGACGTTGGTGTTGTAAGAACCGCAGAGGCCACGGTCGGAAGTAAAGACGACGAGGACCTTGCGCTTGACTTCGCGTTGTTCGAAGTACGGATGCTCGATCGAGGCCGCCGCCGCGGAGATTTCCTCGAGAATGAGGCGCATTTTCTCGGCGTAGGGGCGCGATTGTTCGACCATTTGTTGGGCTTTGCGCAAGCGCGCGGCCGCGACCATTTCCATGGCCTTGGTGATTTGCGTCGTGCTTTTGACGGCGCGGATGCGCTTGCGGATGTCGCGAAGGTTCGCCATCGGTTACTTCATGAACTCCGCTTTGAATTTGGCAGTGGCTTCCTTGAGTTTACCCTCAGTAGCATCATCGAGCACCTTGCTGTCGCGAATGACATGGAAGATGTCGGGATAACTCTTCTCGATAAACGGATAGAATTTTTCCTCGAATTCCTTAACGCGCTCGAGCGGTACATTGTCGAGGTGGCCGTTGACAGCGACCCAGATGATGGCGACCTGCTTCTCAAGCGGCATGGGGATATACTGCCCCTGCTTGAGGATTTCTGCCGTGCGCGATCCACGGGTCAACTGCGCCTGCGTGGCTTCGTCAAGATCGGAGCCAAACTGGGCGAACGCCGCGAGGTTGCGATACTGTGCGAGGTCGAGGCGCAGACGTCCGGCGACTTTCTTCATCGCCTTGGTCTGGGCATTGCCGCCGACGCGCGAAACCGAGATACCGACGTTGATTGCCGGACGCGTGCCGGAGTAGAAAAGGTCGGACTCGAGGAAGATCTGGCCGTCGGTGATTGAGATGACATTGGTCGGAATGTAAGCGGATACGTCGCCAGCCTGCGTTTCGATAATCGGCAATGCGGTTAACGAGCCGCCGCCGAGGTCGTCCGAGAGCTTGGCCGCGCGCTCCAGCAGGCGCGAGTGCAAATAGAAGACGTCGCCGGGATAAGCTTCGCGGCCCGGCGGACGGCGCAGTAGCAGCGAGAGCTGGCGATAGGCGGCAGCGTGCTTGGATAAGTCGTCGTAAACGCAGAGGACGTGCTTGCTCTTGTGCATAAAGTATTCACCCATCGCGACGCCGGCGTAAGGAGCAAAGAACTGCAGCGGTGCGGGTGTGTTGGCGGAAGCCGAGACAATGATTGTGTAGTCCATCGCGCCGTGAGATTCGAGAACGCCGACAACCTGAGCGATGGTCGACTGCTTCTGGCCGATCGCGACATAGATACAGATGACGCCGGTGCCCTTCTGATTGATGATCGTGTCGATCGCGATGGCGGTTTTGCCGGTCTGGCGGTCGCCGATAATGAGTTCACGCTGGCCGCGGCCGATCGGGATCATCGAGTCGATGGCTTTGAGGCCGGTCTGCAGCGGCTCTTTGACGGGTTGGCGCTGCACGACGTTGGGCGCAACGGATTCGATGTTGCGGTAATCTTTGGTGGCGATGGGACCCTTGCCGTCGAGTGGCTCGCCGATCGGGCTGACGACGCGACCGATCATGGCCTCGCCGACCGGGACCGACGCGATACGTCCGGTGCGACGGACGGTGTCGCCTTCGTTGATCGTGCGGTCATCGCCCATGATGGCGACGCCGACGTTATCGGCTTCGAGGTTGAGCACGACACCGGTGATGTCGCCGGGGAAGGTGACGAGTTCCGACATCTGGGCATCCTGCAGACCCCAGACGCGGGCAATACCGTCGCCGACCTGCAGCACGGTGCCGACCGATTCCATTTCCAATTTGGTCTGGTAGCCGGCGATTTGCTGCTTGATAATCGAACTGACTTCTTCTGGTTTGAGAGCCATTTAAGTGAGCTCCTCTATGATAAGCATTATTTTCATATCCAAATCGGGCACGCAGACCGCGCCCCTACGGTCAAATGACTTTCAATTCCATCAGGCGTTCGCGCAGGATATCGAGATCGTGGCGAACGGAACGGTCGATGATTTTTTCGCCGACGAAGGCGATGATCCCGCCGATGATTTTCGGATCGACCTCGGTATCGACGGTGATTTGCTTGCCGGTGATCTTGGCGAGCTTCGCCTTGATAGTGTTCAATTCGGCATCTGTGAGCGGCACGGCGGTGACCAGGCGCGTCGCAACAATGCCACGGCTTTCGTTGTAAAGCTTTTCGTATTCGGCGGCGATTTCGACGAGGAAATCGCTGCGGTGTTTCTCGACGACCAATTGCACGAGGTTGTACAGGTAATCGGAGACTTTGCCCTTGAGCACTTTCTCGATCACGGCAGCCTTGTCCGAGTCGAGCAATTGCGGCGCGGCGACAAACTGCAGCAGCGTGCGATCGGCTTTGAGCAAGTCGGCCAAGTCGCTAAAGTCGCGATAGACTTCGTCAGACGCCTTTTTTTCCTGCGTCAGTTCAAATAAACCGCCGGCGTAGCGGCGGGCAATTAACTGGGCATCCACAGCCGTTTACCTCTTACTTCACCTTCTCGACGTCGTCGATAAAGCGATTGATGAGATCGCGGTGTTTGGGCTGATCAAGACGTTCGTGGATGATGCGCTCGGCGGCGCCAATCGTCAGATTGACGATGTCTTCCTTGAGCTGGATGCGCGCTTTGGCAAAGTCCTGCTCGAGTTCCGACTTGGAGCGCTCCATCATATCCTTGGCTTCGTTGCGAGCATTGTCTTTGATTTGGCCGGCGATCTTTTCGCCCTCCTGCACGGCGGCATTGAGACGCTGGCGGGCCTCCTCATCGATCGAGCGCAATTTGGCTTCGTAGTCCTGATGCAGTTTCTCAGCGGCGGCCTTCTTGGCTTCGATATCGTCGAAGCTGGATTTGATCTTGTCGCGACGCTCGTCGAGAACAGCCAGGATCGGTTTCCAGGCAAACTTCTTCAGCACCCACAATGCGAGCAAAAAGCCGACGATGTGTGTGATGAGCTGCGGAATCTCGATCTTGAGTGCGCTTAATATCTGGTCTAACAACGTTCCCTACCTCTTTACGAAGAGTTTCACGGCGAGCGCGGACGACGGTTGAGCCGTCCGCGCCGTGATTTTTTGAGCGATTAGGCGATCTTGCCGAACAGCAGGAAGAAGGCCACCAGGGCGTAGATCGTCAACGCTTCGATAAACGCAGCGCCGATGATCATGGCCGTCTGAATCTTGCCGGCGGCTTCCGGCTGGCGACCAATCGCCTCCATGGCAGAACCGACCGCGCGACCGAGGCCGAAACCGGAACCGATCGCGGCCAGGCCGATGGCAATCGGCAGCGCCAGGGCTAAGGCAAATCTAAAATCCATGACTCCTCCTAAAGTTTATTCTCAATTAATGTTCTGCACCTTCATGGTGATGCGGCAGCATCAGGAATATGTAAATCGCCGACAGCGACGTAAAGACGAGCGCCTGAATCGTCGACAAGAGCAGGCCGAGGAAATAGAACGGGAACTGGAACGGCAAGCCGACGGGCGAATGCATAAACGAGAGCGCCATGATGCCAATGCCGGTAAAGGCAGCGATCAGGATGTCTTCGCCGGTGATGTTGCCAAAGAGACGGAGCGCCAGCGACAGCGGCTTGGCGACTTCGCCGATCAAATGGATCAGGAAAAAGAGGGGCGACAAGCACCACTCGATAACGCTCTTGGGTTGTCCGAGCAGATGGAAAAACCAGCCGCCGAAGCCGAGATGCTTGAGACCAACCGACTGCGAGTAGAAGAAGACGATGATGGCCAGCGACACGGTGATGGTTGCGCTGGAAGAAGCCGCTTTAAAGAACGGAATCATCCCCATCCAGTTCATCGTCAAGATGTAGATAAAAAGCGTGCCGAGAAACGGCGTGTACTTGCGGGCGTGCTCGCCGAGAATGCTGTGGAAGAAGTTGTAAAGGCCTTCGACGATCAGTTCGGCGAAGTTCTGCAGCTTGCCGGGGATTAGCGTGCGCTTGCGGTAGATGATCATGGCCATCACGCAGAGGAAGCCGAGCGCGAGGAAGGCAAAGAAGATGTTCTCCCAATGGTGCAGCGCCGTAAACGGTTCGCCAAACACCTTGTAGAGCACCATGACAATATTGGGCAACTCGTGCGAACCGCCTTCGTGGCCGCCACCGTGCGCGCCGGCGGCATGAGCAACGGTATCGGCGGCGTGCGCGAGTGTCCCGGCAGCGTGCGAAATGGAATCGACGGCATGCGCAAGGGAGTCGGCTACGGGCGATTCTCCGTGAGTTGACGAAGCGAAGACGTTAATCAAGGACAGGTTCACGGGCGCGTACCCTCTATATGATTGTGCTTGAGTCCCGGCAAATCGAGCCCAAGAAAGAGCCGGCCGAGGACCTTAAGCAGGATAATGGCAAACATGAAAGAGAAGCCGATCAGCAGGGCGTAGACGGAAAACCAACCGGAAGCGATGATGAAGTAGCCCGCGACATAGAGCAGCGGGAATTTGATAATCGCCAGCGCGGCGGTGAGATTCTTGCGGACGGTCTTACCGGGGGAGACGACTTCAGAAATCAATTGACGAATGAAAAAGATGTTGACCAGGCTCCAGGCGAGGCCGGTCAAGAAGCCGAGGGCAAATTTCCAATCGTAATAAAAGGCGAGGCAAAGTGCAACGACCAGCCCCGTGATGGCGCTGGTGCGAATGACTCGTGTGATAAATTCCAATCCCATGCTTGTGAAAAAAATTACAAACTCTTATTCACTCTACGCACGATGTTATAGATTTCTTTGCCGGACGCAACAAATCCCAGAATAATCAAGATGACTTTGAGCCAGGGGTCTGTCCCCGCCCAGCTGTCGATCCAACTCCCGATAAAGAAACCGACCAATGGTCCGACCACCATTAGAATCGGTATTGCGCTCAACAGGCCGATCTGCCTGAGGTACTCAGACTTCTCGTCGTTTTTGTCCTTCATGCCTGAGCCGCCTTGAGTTAGGGGGCAAATATATCGAGATGGGGGAGGCTGTCAAGAGATTATTGGCCGGGGAAGTCGAGAAATGTGGGAAGTCATAGTGGATTTTGGGAATCCAGTATAGACGAGTTTGGTAGGAGGATGGCTTCGTCGCGATTTAGTGTCAAGGTGCGTGATTGTGGAATGCGTATGCTTCTCGCAAAAACGCCCTCACCCCCGCCCCCTCTCCCAAGGGGCGAGGGGAGAAAGCGGCTGGTGGGGTAGACATTCTTGTCTGCCGTTTTAGAAAGGAATTGTCAGACAGGAAGAGCGGGTTCTGGATTTAGTGGCAGGCAGGAATGTCTACCATACGGGGGAATGGGATCGTCCCAGAAAAGGGCGGCAGACAGGAATGTCTACCCGACCGGGGGTGGGATCCTCCAAAAAAGGAAGGCAGACAGGAATGTCTACCCTACCAGGGGAATGGGATCGTCCCAGAAAAGGGCGGCAGACAGGAATATTTACTCTACCGGGGGTGGGATCCTCCAAAAAAAGGAAGGCAGACAGGAATATCTACCCGACCGGGGGTGGCGTTGACAAGGATGGCGCTGAGCTTCTGGCAGGTCTTCGGCGAAGTGTTTTCGTGTTCCCCGGTGAGCGAGATCAGAGACCTGCCGTACGGGTTCCTCGCAATGACGCCCT
Organism: uncultured Ignavibacteria bacterium; assembly: GCA_964576925.1. GTDB lineage: Bacteria > Zixibacteria > MSB-5A5 > CAIYYT01 > CAIYYT01 > JADJGC01. The sequence continues at coordinate 18,938 of CAZNWJ010000017.1, forward strand.
CACCCCCGCCCCCTCTCCCAAGGGGCGAGGGGAGAAAGCGGCTGGTGGGGTAGACATTCTTGTCTGCCGTTTTAGAAAGGAATTGTCAGACAGGAAGAGCGGGTTCTGGATTTAGTGGCAGACAGGAATGTCTACCCTACCGGGGGATGGGGTTGAGGTGGATTGCGATAAGCAGAATCGTCAGGATCGCGGGGATCCTGACCTACCGAGGCCACCGGTTCCTTCCCTACCGGCTGCGCTCATTGGTGTTCGACAGCGAGCGCAGTTGGGCGGCAAGTTCGCCGGGGGTTGTGACGGGGAGATTGCAGACGAAGTCTTCGCAGACGTAAGCAGTAGGTCGTCCATTCTGCAGATCGCGGTCGCGAAGTAAGGGGATGATCTCACGGGGGTCGAGAACGGGAGATGCTGATGGGTTGGCAACGGGACGACCGGATGCGAGGGCCTTCGATGTCGATGTTGGGTCGTAGTGAGCGAGTATGCGGTTGGGCAGGTGCAACGAATAGACTTGTTGAAGCAGCGCCTGTGTGGAGGGATCGGTAAGTGGCCCGACGATTGCGATCTCCAGTGGGCGGGCAGTAGCATAGTCCAGGGCGTTGAGCAGATTCATATAAGCAGTCGGAATGCGCTCTGCATTGGGACCGAGAGCGGCGATCGCTTTCATTGCGAGTTCGCGATAAGCCTGATTGTCGAGAAGTTGCGACAGTCGTAGCAGCGTCATGGCGGCGACCGAGTTGCCGCTGGGAGTGGCGCCATCATACGAGTCTTTTTGGCGCAACAAGAGGTCGCTTTGATTGTCCTGCGTCATGTAGAAGCCGCCGTCGCTATCAAGAAATCTCGCGATCATCTCCGTCACCAGCCGATCGGCAAGTTGCAGCCAGCGCAATTCGAATCCCGATTCGTAGAGGTCGATCAGGCCCGCGGCGACGAAGGCATAATCAGTGAGAAAGGCGGGTTGCTTGACAACGCCGCGACGGTAAACGCGCATCAGACCTTGCGTGGTCAAAAGCGTGTTCTCGATAAACTCGGCGCAGCGCGTAGCAGCGTCGAGATAGCGCCGTTCGGCCGTAATCTGGTAGCCGCGAGCGAGGGCGGAGAGCATCAGGCCATTCCACTCGGCAAGCACCTTATCATCCTTGAACGGACGGACACGCTTGTCACGTTTTTCGCGAAGTCTGCGTTTCAGGCCGTCCAGGTGCTGCAAGAGCGAGTCCTCGGAGAAATGATAGCGCGCGGCAGAATCGGAGGAGTTCACGCGAACGTTGAGGATCGAGCGTTGATGTTCGAAATTCCCGGCGGTGTCGACGCCGTAATAGTCGCAGAAGAGCTTGCCGTCAGCGACACCGAGGATTGAATTGATTTCCTCCGGCGTCCAGACGTAGAATTTCCCTTCCTCGCCTTCGCTGTCGGCGTCCTCGGCGGAGTGGAAGCCGCCGGCCTCGTCCGCCATGTCGCGCAGAATATAATCCAGAATTTCGCTGACGACGCGCTGATAGAGCGGTCTGCCGGTGGCCTGAAATGCCTCGCAATAGGCAACCGCAAGAAGGGCGTTATCATAGAGCATTTTCTCGAAATGCGGGACGAGCCACATGGCATCGACGGAATAGCGATGGAAGCCGCCGCCGAGATGGTCATAGATGCCGCCGCAGGCCATTTTGTCGAGGGTGTGCGTGACGGCTCGCAATACCCTCTGATCGCCGCTACGTCGGAATTGTCGCAGCAGGAGCGAGAGCGAGTAGCTGGGCGGGAATTTGGGTGCACTGCCAAAGCCGCCCTCGACAGGGTCGAAGCGCTGAAGCATTTGTTGGGCGGCCGTGTCGATTAGCGAAGGCGAGAGGGCGCGTGGAGATGAGACGCTTGCTGTGGCTGCCTGAAGTTGGCGGACAACTTCGGCGCCGCTGGCGATGATCTTGTCGCGTTCGGTTTCCCAAGCCTCGGCAACTGCGTGGAGGATCTCGGGAAAACCGCGACGGCCGTAAGCTTCCTCGGGAGGAAAATAGGTGCCGCCGAAAAATGGGCGACGCTCGGGCGTAAGCCAGACCGACATCGGCCAGCCGCCGGAGCCGGTGGTCATCTGGACGAAGGTCATGTAGATATCGTCGAGGTCGGGACGTTCTTCGCGGTCGACCTTGATATTTATGAAGTATCGATTCATGATCTCGGCGATGGCTTCGTTCTCGAATGATTCGCGTTCCATGACGTGGCACCAGTGGCAGGCGGAATAGCCGATGGAAAGGAAGATCGGTTTGTTCTCGCTGCGAGCACGGGCAAAGGCTTCCTCGCCCCAGGGGTACCAGTCGACGGGGTTGTGAGCGTGTTGGAGAAGATACGGAGAAGTTTCGTTAGTCAGGCGATTGGTATGTGCAGGCATCACGGCGGTTCCTCATGCGGTCAACAGTTACGCGTGTGAATGGTACGCGGGAAAGAGGGATGGAGATTGAGATGGCGGTGCAGTCAGCGATACAGGGCAGAATAAACGAGTGAAATACAACCCCCTTGCCCCCTTTGCTAAGGGGGAATAACGCTGTGATTGACCGGTGTTCATTCGGGCACGAGGTAAAGACGCCCTCACCCCCGTCCCCTCTCCCAAGAGGAGAGGGGGAAATTGGTGGTGGCAGACAGGAATCAGCGGCAGACAAGAATGTCTACCCTACCGGAGGGAGGTGTTAACGCGGATGGCGCCGAGTTCTGGCAGGTCTCCGGCGCAGTGTATTCGTGTTCCCCAGCGAGTGAGATCAGAGACCTGCCCTACGGGCTACAAGCCAAATCGAGAATAAGAAAAAGGTGAAATCAACGGGTTGCTTCGAGTGGGAGCGAAAGTCGAACTCAGAAGCAACACACCCCGTCTCGCGCTCGCGGGAGAGGAAAGAGGAGTGCAGATGAGCAAGAACGAGGTTTGCAGTCAATTGTGAAATCGAAAGGGCGAGCGCGAGCCACCCCTCTTGATAGAGGGGAATTGTGCTTGCCAGAGGATCGTCGCGTTGATAGAGGGGAATGGTGTTTATCAGGGGATCGTCAGGCTGTTGGAGGGAAATTGTGCTTGGGTACTGACCGGGCCGATGGGTAACAGTACAGACCGAGGAGATGCGTAACAGATTGTGTGGTGGCAGACAAGAATGTCTACCCTACCGGGGAGGAGAGATTGTTGCAGACAGGAATGTCTAACCTACCGGGGAGGAGAGACTGTTGCAGACAGGAATGTCTACCCTATCGGGGAGGAGAGATTGTTGCAGACAGGAATGTCTACCCTACCGGGGGGTTATCGTGCCGGGTGGGTGACGCGTCAGGTCGAGCGGCTCGGAGTTATGGAATGGCGGATGAGAGATTGTCTTACTCGGAAAATGTTCTGGATGTTCGCAAGGAGTTTGAATAGGGTGTCGGATTGGAAGTTGGAGTAGATGTTGGAGTCGATGTCGAACTGGGTGTGTCGGACGTGGCGAGCAATTCGTCGTCGCGGGAGACGACGTAGCGGCGCAGATAGATGATGAACTTGGCGCCGGCGCCGGGGGCGGATTCGGCCTCGATGTGCGCGCGCATGTTATCGAGACAGCGTTTGACGATGGCCAGACCAAGGCCGGTGCCGCCTTTCTTACGCGAGAAGAACGGCTCGAAGAGCTTGTCGCGGACTTCCCTGCTGAAACCGTCGCCGTTGTCGGCGACTGTCAGGGCCAGCCAATCGGTAGGCGGGTATTTGTCCAGATTCGCGGACGGGCCGATCTTCACATTGATTTGGCCGTCGCTGGATGAGACGGCTTCGAGCGCATTGGTAAGGACATTCATCAGGACCTGGCGGATTTGATCGTCGTCGCCGATGACGTAATCGGTTGCCTGCGCGCTGTGGAAGTCGATTTTCAGATTAGCCGGGCAACGCGGGTCGTGGCGAAGCAGTTCCACGACTTCGCCGGCCACGGAGACAATTTCGATTTTGGCGGTGCGGCCGGGACCGGTGCGCGCATAGCTGAGGAAATCGGAAAGGATGCGCGAGAGGCGCTCGGATTCTTTCACGATAAGTTGCATCAAGCGCGCGTTGTCATCTTGCAAGGCGATTTCATTCTTAAGAACCTCCACTGAACCGGAGATTGACGCCAACGGATTGCGGATTTCATGCGCGATGCGCGCCGAGAGTTCGCCGACGGCAGCGAGACGGTCGGCTTTGAGCAGCGCCTGTTCCATTTCCTTGGCGGCGGTGAGGTCCTGGAAAATCGCAACGACCCCGCGGATGCCAATGCGTTCTTCGCCGAGGACCGAAGCGCTGAGGCCGAGCGGAAGTTTGCGGCCGTCCCGACCGGGGATCTCAACTTCGGTACGAATATTTGATTTGGCCTGCTTAAGAACGGACAAGACGCGCTCGCAGAATTCGGGCATCGAACGATTGAAGACTTCGAGAAAGCTCTTCCCTTTCACGTCGATACCGCGATAGCCGAGGATGTTTTCGGCGGCGCGATTGAAATAGACGATACGACCGGCGCTGTCGATGGTGACGAGCCCGGAGTGGAGATTCTGCAGGATGTCGTCGGTATCGAGTTGGACGCGCTCGAGTTCCTCGGAGGCGTGCGTGAGCTCGCCCTCCTTGGCGCGCAGGCGTTGCGCGAGGAAGCCGGAGATGAACGCCACGAGATAGAAAGTGCAGACGTGGAGGAAAATGGCGTAGAAGACGTCATCGTTGCCCTGCACGGTAACGCGGAAGGTGTCGAGCGAGATGCCCTGGCCTTTTTCGAAAACCCGATTCAAGCTTGAAGTAAAAGCGTAGGTGAGTGAAGCCAGCGTAGCAATCGAAATCGTGCCGACCAGTTTGTAGACCAGACTGGCGGAGACGATTGTCAACAGGAAGAGAATCGAATACTGCGAGGTCAACAACCCGGCATTCTGCAGAATCGCGCCCTCGGCCAGCAGCTCAAAGGCGAAGTGGACGAAGATTATCAGCCGCAGGACGCCGGGGCGGAAGAAGCGGGCGTCGATTTCGATTACGAGCAGAAACAGCAGCGTCGCGAGCGAATAGAGCAGGAACGGCCAGAAGGTCTGGCGCTGGGTACTTTCGGTGAGAATCACCGCGCCAAAGAGGAGCAAGAAAATCGACAGGCGCAGCGGGATGAACCAGAAGCTGCGCAGTTCTTCCTTGAGCTTTTTCTTGCGCTGTTTCATCGTCAAGAAGAAACCACCTCCGCAGCCGCAGAGGTGGTTTCACCGGATGTTATCTGCCTTAGGGCGATGCGGTTAGTTGATCTTGCCGATAATGTCGAACATCGGCAGGTACATCGCGATCAAAATGCCGCCGATCACGACACCCATGACGACGATGACCATCGGTTCGATCATCGAGGTCAGGGCGCTGACGGCCGCATCGACTTCTTCATCGTAGAAATCGGCGATCTTCGACAACATGTCGTCGAGGCCGCCGGTTTTTTCGCCGACGCCGATCATCTGGATTACCATCGGCGGAAAGACGCCCGACTCCTTGAGCGGGTTGGTAATCGTATCACCTTCCGCGATCGAGAGCACGGACTTCTTGATGGCGCGCTGGAGCACGCGGTTGCCGGCGGTTTTGGCGGTGATTTCGAGGGCATCGAGAATCGTGACACCAGACTGGATCAGCGTGCCGAGCGTGCGGGTAAAGCGGGCGACGGCGGACTTACGGATCAGGTTGCCGAAGACCGGCGTCTTGAGCATGAACTTGTCGAACTGGAACTGCCCTTCCTCGTTGCGCATCATCAGCTTGAAGCCGACGACCAACAGCGCGACCGCGCCGAGGATAACGAGGAAGTACTTCTGCAGCACTTGCGAGACACCCAGCACGAATTGCGTGGGCGCGGGCAATTCCGCGCCGAGGTTGGCGAACATTTTCGCAAAGATCGGGACGATGAAGGTCAGCATCGCAATCGTGACGCCGGTTGCGACAAAGGAGACGACCGCCGGATAGACGAGTGCGCCTTTGACCTTGCGGGTCAGCGCGTCGGCCTTTTCGCGATAATTGGCGAGGCGGACGAGAATGGTATCGAGGGCGCCGCCCATTTCGCCGGCTTCGACCATGTTGACGTAGAGTTCGTCGAAGACCTTCTTGTGTTTGCCCATCGCTTCCGAGAGCGTGGAACCGGACGAGACGGCATCCTTGATTTCGGTGATGACCTTGCAGAATTCCTGCGAGTCCATCTGTTTCGACAGAATGTCGAGACACTGCACCATCGGGAGACCGGCGCCGATCATGGTGGCGAACTGGCGCGTGAAGCGGGAGACGTGGACCTTCTTGATCCCCGACCCGATCTTGATTTGAATCTGCGACGGCTTCTTGGTGACTTTGTCGACCAGGATCTTGTTGCGGCGCAGAATGCGGTCGAGTTCGCCACGGTCTTTGACTTTCAGTTCGCCTTCGACCTGCGAACCGGTGACCGTTTTGCCCTTGTATTCATAGACCGGCATAACAACCTCCAGTTATCTTCGTTAACGATGCACTTCCGCGACCGTCTGCACGCGCGAGAGGATTTCGTTGAGTTCCTGCACGTTGGACGAGCGCGACATCGCCTCGCCGACCGTGATTTTGCGCGACAGATACAGTTCCGCCAGCGACATGTTCATGGTTTTCATGCCGTATTTCTGACCGGATTGGAGCATGCTATATATCTGGTGAATCTTATCATCGCGAATCAAAGCGCGAATGGCGGGAGTGCAGACCATGATCTCGGTCGCAAGGACGCGGCCGCCGCCGATTCGCGGGACGAGCTGCTGGGAAACGACGCCCTGCAAGACGAAGGAGAGCGTCACGCGGATTTGTTCCTGCTGATTGACCGGGAAAACGTCGATCACGCGGTTGATCGTTTCCGCGCAGGAGTTGGTGTGCAAGGTGGCGAAGGTCAAGTGACCGGTTTCCGAGATATTCAGCGCTTCGGAAACGGTCTCGAGATCTCTCATTTCACCGATGAGGACGACGTCGGGATCCTGCCGCAGGGCGTACTTGAGCGCGGCCGCAAAGGAGCGGGTATCGGCGCCGACTTCGCGCTGGTTGACCAGACAGCTCTGATGGCGGTGCAGATATTCGATCGGGTCTTCGACCGTGAGAATATGAGCCTTGCGCTCGCGGTTGATCTTGTCGATCAGTGCGGCCAGGGTGGTCGATTTGCCGGAGCCGGTGGGGCCGGTGATGAGCACGAGGCCCTTGGGGACGTTGGCGAATTCGACGACGGTCTTGTCGATGCCGAGTTCCTCGAAGGTCGGGACCTTGAAGGGGATCTGGCGCAGGGCAACCGAGATATTGCCGCGCTGCATGTAGACGTTGACGCGGAAGCGGCTCATATTTTCGATGCCGAAGGACATATCGAGTTCGTTGTTTTCTTCGAAGCGTTGCTTCTGCTTTTCGGACATCATGCTGTAGGCCAGTTTCTTGGTCATTTCGGGCGACAGCACGTCCATATCCAACGGGACGAGGCGACCGTCCACGCGCACCTGCGGCGGCGAGCCCACGGACAAATGCAGGTCCGAGCCTTTTTTCTCCAGGAGGATTTCGAGCAGTTCGCGCAGGTTAATCATAAGCGTTTCCTTTATCCACCAATAGTCTCTCTCACATTCAGGGCCGCGACTACGAGGTCTCGGCCAGAACCTGCTCGATCGTCGTGACGCCGAGCTTAATCTTTTCGACGCCGGCCATGCGCAGCGTCTGCATGCCCTCCTTGACCGCCTGGGCAGTGATGTCGGGCGTGGGGGCGTTCTCGATAATCAGCCGTTCGATTTCGGGCGTGATCTCCATAACTTCGAACAAGCCGGTACGGCCCGAGAGGCCGGTATTGTTGCATTCGGAGCAACCGCGGCCCTCGTAGACCTTGAAATCTTTCAGTTCTTTTTCCGGCACGCCGAGGCGCAGGAGCACGTCCTTGTCGGCGGTGGATTCCTCGCGGCAGCGCTTACAGATCTTGCGCACCATACGCTGGGCCATGATCAATTTGGCGGCGGAAGCGACGAGATAGCTGGGTATGCCCATGTCGATCAGACGGTTGATCGAAGACGGCGCGTCGTTGGTGTGCAAGGTGCTGAACACCAAGTGTCCGGTGAGCGAGGCACGCACGGCGATTTCGGCGGTTTCGCCGTCACGAATTTCGCCGACCATGACCACGTCGGGGTCCTGACGCAGAAAAGAGCGCAGGGCAGCGGCGAAGGTGAGGCCGATGTCGGGTTTGACGGCGACTTGATTGATGCCTTCAAAGTTAAATTCGACCGGGTCTTCGGCGGTCATGATGTTGATATCGACGGTGTTAATCGACTTGAGCGCCGAGTACAGCGTGGTCGTTTTACCGGAACCAGTCGGGCCAGTGACGAGAATGATGCCGTAGGGCAAGTGAATCGCCTTATCGAATTTTTTGAGCGACAATTCCGGGAAGCCGAGATGCGTCAGATCATGCATCAGGGCTTTCGGGTCGAGAATACGCATCACGACCTTTTCGCCGAAGATCGTCGGCAGGACCGAGACGCGGAGGTCGATCGCGCGGTCGCCGATTTTGATCTTGATGCGTCCATCCTGCGGCAGGCGGCGCTCGGAGATGTCGAGATCGGCCATGATTTTGACGCGGCTGACGATGGCCGCGCGGTACTTGAACGGCAATGGAGACATCTCGATCAGATCACCGTCGATGCGGTAGCGCAGGCGCAGCCGCTTCTCGTAGGTTTCGATGTGAATATCGGAAGCGCCCTTGCGGACGGCTTCGGTGATAATCGAGTCGACGAGCTTGACGAGCGGTTTGTCCTGCACCGCCGACTGGAGTTCGACGACGTTGATGTCTTCGTCGCCGGTCGAGATGACCTCGATTTCCGAGTCTTCGAGACCCTTGAGGATCTCGGTGTACTGGGAGGAATTGGCATAGTAGTGCTCGATCGCCTTCTGGATTGCCGGTTCGGGCGAGATGACGGGCTGCACGACGCAGCCGGTGATGAATTTGATGGCGTCGAGTACATAGATATTGTTCGGATCGCTGATGGCGACCACGAGGGTACGGCCGAGTTTGCTGACGGCGATGACATTGAACTTGCGCGCAATGTCATTCGGAATCAGCTTGACGATATCGGGATTCAGCTCGAGATCGGAGAGGCGGATCGCGCCGATATTGAGCTGCCGGCCGATGAAGGAGGTGATATCCTCTTCATCCGGCACGGCACCGATCTGCACGAGCACTTGCTCGAGCCGACCTTTGCCCTTCTCGACGAGCGAAAGCGCCTGCGTCAGTTGTTCGCTGGAAATCTTCCCAGCGTCAACGAGCATCGTCCCTAATTCTTTAGAACTCGGCATAGTCCTTCCTGGTGCTGCCGTCGCGAATCCTTACGCGGCTACTCCCTGAAGATGTCCTCCAGCTTGTTTTCGGCCGAGGTGGTGAACTCTTCGGAAAGACCCTGATCGCTGGAATTGACCTTGCGCAGGACCGTTTCGAAGATTTTCTGCAGCTCTTCCGCCGCTTCTTTGGCGTAGAGGCGCACCATCCCGATGGTGGTGCGATCGTCGAAGATCACGGCGAGAATCGAGCGGTCACCGACGATCCCCATATGGATGTGATCTTTCCGTCCCTGATGGAAAAGGACGGAGAATTCCGGCTCACCCACGAGCTTGGCGATTTCGGCGGTGGAGGCAAAGCTGCCGGCCATCAGCGCCGAAAGCGCGGTGGTGTCGAGGGTTTGGGTAAAGCCATGCCGGGCGATGAGGTGACCATCCTTATCGACCAACAAGGCGCACTTGGCTTCCGAACCTTTCAGAAGCCGGGTCATCACCGTATCGATCTTCTCGGTGTCGTCCCAGTAGACAATGAGTTTGTCGCCAGCCACTTAAGACCTCCTGACTAATCCTTATCCCTGCTGAACCAGCGGAATAAGAAGAATCTTTTCTTTTTCTTTTTAACCCGGGTGCTGCGTTGCATCCCCACGACCTTGGGCACTTCGAAGGTGTCAGCGTAGTCGGTCGCCGGCGCGTCGGATTCGACTTTGGCCGGAGCGGGTTTTTCCATTTTCAGAGAATCGAAGTTGTCATTGCCGATCGGCTGCAAGCGCGACTCAATCTCAGACAAGCTCGGCTTGGGCGATCTGGCCGGCGCGGCAGCGGGTGCGGGTCGCGCCATATTCCACTCGGCTTCATCGGGCGGCGCTTCGACTTCGACCCGGCGCGGGAGCGATTCGCCCGCCGGAGGCGCCGCGGCCACGGTCGCGGTCGGCGCGTGCGCGGCAACGCGATCGAAGGCGGGCGCCGGCTGCGGTTCGACCGGTTTGGCGGCAGACGTCGTCTGCGGCCCAACGGGAAGATCGCTAGCTGTTTCGGCCTCAGCGCTATCCGGTTCGGCGGCTGCGTCATCGCCCTTCTTCGCTTTATTGAGCACCAGTTTTGTAATCAGCTTGAGCGTATCGAAGACCCCGACGCCTTTAACGGCGGAGGCTTCGAAGAACGGGAGATTATTCCAATTCAGATCGGCCTGGATTTCGGCAATCGTCATCACTTCCGGAAGATCGCGCTTATTGTATTGCAGAACGATCGGAAGCGTGTTGAGGTCATAGCCGTACTCGACCAGGTTTTCCTTGAGGTTATTGAGTGATTCGATGTTCTCTTCTTTTTTCGAGCGCTGGGAGTCGGCGACAAAGACGACGCCGTCAACACCGCGGAGCACGAGCTTGCGGGTGGCGTTGTAGAAGACCTGTCCCGGCACAGTATAGAGCTGGAACTTGGTGGCAAAGCCGTTGATAGCGCCGATGTTGATCGGCAGGAAGTCGAAATAGAGCGTGCGATCGGCGTCGGTGGCGAGGCTGATCAGATCGCCGCGGGTTTTCTTGGGCACCTTGGCGTGCACGTATTGCAGGTTTGTCGTCTTACCCGACAAGCCGGGGCCGTAATAGACGATCTTGCAGCTGACTTCCCGGCTTGCATAGTTGATAGATACCATTCTTCTCTCCCTGCGGCGGCGTTACAGGCTGATTTGCGTTACCGCATTCTTGATTTCGAGCCTGACGAGACCGATGTTGACACGCGGTTCTGCCGTAACCACGAGATAGCCGACCGGAGTGGCGGCGATGAACATCTTGGCGCGATCGGCTTCGATCGTCAATTGCTTCAGCGGCGTCTGTTGCAGCCGCTCGAGGCTCTTGGCGACGGTGGAGCTGATCGAACCGGCCAGGGCGCCGATCGTCTCATCGTCGAACTGGCTGTTTAGGTCGGCGGCAATGACGATACCGTCATGGCCGACGAGCATGCTGCCGGTGATACCGGAAGTCTTATTCAGTTCAGACAGTACTTCCCGCATAACTTCTCCCTGCTTCGCTCATATAGAGATTCTTATATCTATCCTGTAAATGGCGCAGCACCATATCAACGGCCTGGTGCACGCGGATTTTTTCGAGTTCGTCGGAGGCGGCGTCGGCGATCGACAGCAGCCACATATCGGCCACGCGCTGCAAGAAGAAGCGCTCCTGACCGGTCTTGAATTCGAGGGTTTGGGGATGAACGGTCCCGCCCTGCGCGCAAGTGCGGTTGACGTCATCGATGATACGGCGCGCGAGGGCGCTCCACATTTCCTGGTCGTAGCGTCCACGGCTCCAGCCGGCGACGGGAAGCCCTTCGCCGTCGATCAGCATGGCGCAGAGCACGCCCGAGTATTCGCCGACGTGCTGGACAGCGTCCTGGAACGAGCGGTCGAAGTACTCGGAAGCGGAGCGCGGTTGGGCAACCGGGATGACGGCATGCTCGCGGCTCGGGCCGGGGGCCTGAGCGGGTCGCACGCCGCCGTCGATGATGATCCGCTCGCTATTGTGCTTGCGGATTCTTTTTTTCTTAGCCATCAGAGACCTCAGGGTCGAGTTGAAGACAAAGGGAGCGGTCAGCGAGAAGAGGTAGACGGCCGGTTTGAAATTGAGAAAAGCATCGCTCCAGGCCGTCGCGACGGGGACTCGCTCCATGCCGATCAGGAACAGGCAGAAGACGCCGGACATGGCGACGCGCCCGATCCAGGTGAGGACGGCAGAGGTTGCACCGCGGGTCAGCGAAGTCTCGCGGTTGAACACCATGCTCGCCGCCAGAAAGAACAGCAACTCGCAGGCGATGTAGGACCAGCCGACAAGGCCGATTCCGAACCCCAGGGTATTCGGGTATGGGAGCATCGGCAACGCTGCGAGAATCAATAGAAACAGGACTAAGTGCCGAACATCCCTGATCGTCAAAGCCATAGCATCCTCTCAACTCTATTCGTCTCGTAAGCGGTCGGTGATCTCATCCAGTTTGAGACGCATCGAACCGAGATTGACATCCTTATCACACATCAGGACGAGATCGTAGCGGCTGAGCCGGACGATGACGATATTGGCGTCCTGAGTTTCCACGACGATTTGCTGCGCTTCGCCCAGGTGCTGGCGAGCGGCGTCGGTCTGCGTATTGCGGCACATCTCGATGCCGAAAGCGGCGATTTCGCCGACCGGCTGGGAGTGCGCGCCGCGCTGGTCGACGGCGGTGCCGTCGTGATAGGCACAGACGACGCACGCGACGTTGTCGAACTCCGCGACGCGATCCATCATCTGGCTGAGTGTCAGCGGCGGCTCCTGCACCTTGGTGGGCGGCGAAGGCGGCAACGACGACGGCGACGGCGCGCCGATGGCGACGTTGGGCGCCTGTTCGTTTTTGCGGCGGCGCAGCTCTTTCTTCTGACGTTCCAGGCGCTGTTGCAACTCCTGGATCATGAGAGGATTGACGCCGGTGGCGCGGAGTTTCTTGATCTGCAACTCGGCGTCACCGAAATTCCCCTTGGCGATGAGGATTTCGACGCGCAACTGCTGGGTGGCACGGGTTTCGCCATCCAGGGTGACGGCTTCATTGAGTTCCTGTTCCGCCCAATCAAACATCTTGCGTTCGAAACTGATGCGAGCCATGACGAGGTGCCCCGGTCCGTAGTTGGGATGCACGCGCAGGCCCTGACGGCAGACGCGAAACGCCTGATCGAGGTCGCCGTTGGCGCGATACGCATCGGCCAGCGAAGCAAAGACCTGCGAATTGGAATTCTCTTTGAGAATCCGTTCGCACTTTTCGATACGCTCTGCCAGACTTGCTGATTCCATCATAGAGACCTTCGAAGATTGGGTTTAGGTCAGACTCTTCTTGATGCGGGCCACGCCGAGAACAATCATAAACAAGGCGAGGACCTGAAGCGCTCCGGCGGCGCCACTCGGCAGCGACAAGAAATCGAGTTCGAGCGCGATACTGAGCGCCTGGCCGATCGAGAAGATCAGGAACGATACCGAGAGCAACTGCCACCCCGGCGACAACTCGCCGCCTTTCAGCAGGGCAAAGATTTTCATGCAGAGCGAAAAGCAGAGCAGCCCGGCCACGAGCAAGAGCACGTCGACAGCGACGCCGAGCGCCGAAGTCTCCCCACTGCCGGATTGGGCGGCAGCCGGAGAGAACGGGACGAGCGCAATAAGGGCCGGCAGGCTCCAAAGAGAGTTGATCAGGCGCTTCACAGGACCTCCTTGGTCACTTTCACTTCCTTGAGGATCCGATATAACTCGTTGCCGACGTCATACTTCTTGTCAACCTCGCGACGTTCGGCGAGCGGGAGGGCGATTTCTTTTTTGATATCAGCCGCGACCTGCTTGCGGATTTCGATGCCGAGGTAGTTGTAGACGTAAGCGAGTTGTTCTTCGAGAATCTGGTTGAGGCCGCTGATGAGCTTGAGCGTGCGCGTCTCCTTGGGCGTCTTGGCGAGGGCACGCTTGAGGGCCTCGAAATTGGTCGGAAAGTCGGCATGACTGACACCGTTGAAGTACTGCCAGATACCCTTGCGGAAATTCGCGAGGGTCGACTGGACCTTATCGTTTTCGGTGCCGAGCTTCTTCTCGAGCGTACGCTGGATCAAGCTAAACGAAGCTGCATAAACGCGCAGCAGCAGCCAGAAGAGCGAGTCCTCTTCCTTGGGATCGGCGACTTCCGCTTCCTTGGTTCCGCTGATTTCGACCAGTTTACCCAGCAAGAGCTTGTAGACGGCGCGCGAGGTCGCGAAGTCGCCCAGCGGCGATTGGCCGAGGATTTCCTGCACGGTGCGGGTGCCGTCGATGAGGGTCAGGACGCGAAATTCGTCGAGCGAGATTGTGACTTCGTCAGACTTCACCTGCGGTGTCGCGGAGACCCGAAGGACCTGATGGTCCGACGGCATCACCTTCTGGATTTCCACCCACTCGTCGATACGGCGGGTGCCCTCCATGATGATGTTCATGGTGTTGAGGTCGACAAGCCCTTCGCGAGAGGCGGGCAATTGCCCTTCCTTGAAGATAAACTCGCCTTCCTTCCAGCTGAACAGGTTGTAGATGATCTCTTCCACCTGTTGCTTGAGGAGCATGCTGAGTTCTTCACGACTGAGCAGTTTCATCTCGACCAGCACTTGGCCGATTTTCTTGCCCGAGGTCTTGTGCATGTACACGGCGCGCTGGAGATCGGTCTTCGTGATGCGGCCGCTTTTGAGCACAATCTGACCGAGGTAGTCCTCTTCGGCTTCCTGGGAGCTGGCGCTGATGATGTTGCCGTCTTTGAAGACAATCTCTTTTCGGATATTGCCACGGATAATGGTGACAGTTCCCGTTTTCTTGCCGGCTGAAAACAGCTGCAACAAATCGGGAAACGCCACGGTCTGGAGATTGCCGGTAAAACTCATGATCTCAGTTTGTTAGACTGTTCAAAATTTAGCTCACTGCGGACACATGTATCCGCAGGGACCAGTTCATATTCTTTATCGGGAGGCAGGGAGGGATTCTTAATGGGGAATTGCTTTTCGCCGCGCTGATGTTGGTGCAGGGTAAGTGTTTTGTCGGCTCAGCTGTTGGACTCGGCCAATACGAAACAGCGGTGATTCTCGATAATCAGCTCGAGAGCGCCGTCTTCTCTGGTGCTGTAGACAGTCACACCGGGATGGCGGCTGCTGAATTCAGAGAGTGCCTCGAGCCCGCCGTAACGTCTGAAGTAGTTGAGGATTAGGACTGTCCGGGGGCGGCAGCGATCAATCAGCTCAGAAGTCTGGGGGATGTCCAATAATCGCCAATCCAAACCGAGGACACTGATCGGCTCATCGACGCTGTACAAATTCTGAACAGACACCGGTTGCGTAATCAGGAGCAGAGTGACCGAATCTGTTCGCAGGCGGACAATCGGATCGGCCCATTGGGGTGTCGGCGCATTGGTTTCATTCCTGCGAGAAAGTTCAGTCAATACCGAATGGACGGATGCCCTATTTCGGTGTTCTTCGGTCGTTAGAAGCACGCGCTCCAGTGAGCGGACTCCGCGGAAGCGCAAATAAGGCAACACGATGGACTCGCCGGCATCGTACGCGCGATCCTGGCCGCCGCCGTTGATGAGAGTGGTTCCCTGCCCCGGGGACTCTATTAATATGGTTGGAATACGAAAGGTGTCGAGAATCGTGACGCGGGCGGCACGACCTGAACCGGCCAAGGCGGTGGTCCAGAAACTAAGCGCGACAGAAAGAACGAAGAGCCAAAGAAAAGTAACGGCAAGTCGGCGGCGAGCGAGAATGAAGAGGATCAGCAGGAGGAAGGAATAGTAGGCAAGGACAGCGACCAAGGATGGAGCGCCGATTTCGAAAGGCGGGATCGGCAAGGCATCAAAGAAACTGAGCGCCGAATCAAAGACGTTCATGAAGAAGGACAGCGCAGTGCCGAGAAGTTCTGCAACCCAGGAAAGCGGCGAGAGAAACACCAGCAAGATCCCAACTGTGGCGATCAGGCCGACCAGGGGAACGATAACGATGTTGGCCAGAAAACTGACGAGCGGTACGCCATGAAAATTGTGCAGTAAGATCGGTATGACGCCGAGCTGGGCGACTATGCTCCCGAGAACAAGGATCAACAAGTAACGGAGCAGCCTCATCAGCCGGGACTTCCCTTTCGGCAGCCAGGTCTCGCAAGCAGGCATGATGAGAATCAGGGCAAACGCCGCCGCGAAGGACAACTGTGTTCCCAGGTCAAAGAGATAGAGGGGGCGGACGGCGAGAATGATCAGGCCGGCAATGCTGATGGAATTCAGCCAGTTGTTGTCGCGGTGGAGACTGAGGCCAATCAGCGCAACGATCGCCATTACCGAGGCGCGAACGACCGATGGCTGATTGAAGGCGAGGAAAGAGAAGATGATGACTCCGAGTATCGCTGGAAGATAGCGATACGGCTTGCGGAGTCTCAGCGGTCGCAGGACCAGGAAGATCGTGAAGAGAACATAGCCGACGTTCGAACCGGAGGCGGCCAGGACGTGGAGAGTGCCCGTATCTTTGAAACGCGCATGGACCTCCGGCGGTATGAAGCGGACATCGCCGATGAGAAAACCTCGCAAGATGGCCGAATGCTCGCGTGACAGGTGGCGGTCGAACACCGTGACGATGTAGTCACGAACCGGCACGACCAGCGATCGTACGAAGGGCTCAGAGGCGCCGGAGGAAAGCAATTCGAGATGGTCATCGGAGGTCAAATAACAGACGGCATGAATCCCGCGGGCGGCGAGATAGTTGCGATAATCGAAGGCGCCGGGATTGCGCGCTTGAGGAGGCGCACCGACGAAGCCGGAGAAGCGGACACGGTCTTTGAAATTGAAGGCGGCGGTGCTTTCGGCGACCCGAACGCGCAGTTTTCCGCAGACGGCGATGGTGCGATTGAGATACGTGAGTGATTCCGCGGCGACGACAAGATAGGTGCGGTCGGGGCGAAGGTCGGGCTCATCGGAAACGACGCCGATGAGAGATGAGCGCCCGCCGAGACTTGTGAAATGCGAGATGTGGTTGTTGGGAAAGTCGGTTAATTGTTGCCGGGTGAGAAAGGCGCCTGAGGTGACAATCGCCGCTGCCAGGGCGGCGCGGGAAAGCAAGGGACGATCAATCAGGGCGTAGACCAGGGCGACAGTAGTGGAAATCACGGCGACGCCCAAAAAAGCCAGAGACGGAACAGCTATGCTGTCGCCGAGAAGAATCCCCGCCACAAACAGCAGCAGGGCGAAGAGCGCGGGAGCGCGCAACGGGAGCCTCCCTTATTTGCTTCGCGAGAGCTTTCGACTTACGGCGCCCCAGAGGCGCGACCATTCCTCGATTCGAAGCCAATGACACATAACCAGAAATACCAGCCCGGCAATCACCAGGAGGATGGTCAGATCCAGCAGGTGATGCAGGTCACTTTTTATGATCCGTCCCAGAAGATACTCGCGGGCAGCCCAGACGGCAACCCCCATTATCGCCGTGGCGGTCAACATTCGAAGCATGGCGCTGTAGAATGACGCATCATAGTTGATTCCGGCGCGCTTGCGCAGCAGGAAGGCGAGCATGGCAAAGTTGCCGAAACCGGCGACGGAGGCGGCAAGAGCCAGGCCGGCGAAACCGAGGTGTTCCCGGAACTGGAAGCACAGGAGGATGTTGACCGCAACGCTGAAAATCGAAATGATCGCCGGAGTCCGCGTGTCGCGCATGGCGTAGAAGGCAGGCACCGAGATGCGCACCAACGTAAAGAAGGGCAAGCCCAGCGCGTACATGGCCAGCGCGCGGCCGGTGTTGACGGCATCGTCAGCCGTGAAGGCGCCGTACTGGTAGACGGCGGCGCAGATTTCTTTGGCCAGCAGCACCATGAGAACTGTTCCGGGCAAGCTCAAGAAGGCGCCGAGCCGCAGCGCGCTGGAGTGAATGCGGCCAAACTCCGCATGATTGCCGGAGGCGGCTTCACCCGAGAGGCGCGGCAATGCGACCGTAGCAATCGCGATGGCAAAAAGGCCGAGCGGCAGGTGCAGGAGGCGGAAAGCATAGTCAAGCCAGGAGACGGCGCCGGAGTCG
Organism: uncultured Ignavibacteria bacterium; assembly: GCA_964576925.1. Classification (GTDB taxonomy): domain Bacteria; phylum Zixibacteria; class MSB-5A5; order CAIYYT01; family CAIYYT01; genus JADJGC01. Next base: position 36,736 of record CAZNWJ010000017.1, read on the forward strand.
GACGAAGCGATACGCGTTATCACGGCGACGTTGATCTGCGTGGCGGCCAGACCGATCGCCGTCGGCAGGATGAGAAGCAGGAGCCGGTAGAGATCGGGGTTGGCAAGATCGAAGATCAAGGGAAAGCGAAAACCGATCTTCTTGAGGGCAAAGTACTGAACGAAGAACTGCATCGCCCCTCCCACCAAGACGCCGATGGCGAGGCTCATGACGGGCGGATCGACCAAGGGCGCCAAGGCGATGGAGCAGATGATCATGCCGACGTTCATGAGGGCGGGCGCTAACGCCGGGACGAAGAACTTACCCAGAGAATTGAGCACGCCCATAAGCATCGCCGCCAGCGAGACCAGCAGGAGGAACGGCATCATGACGCGCGCCATCGCGACGGTGGATTCGAGTTTGCCGGGGACGCTTTCGAAGCCCTCGGCGAGGACATTGGCAATCTGGGGAGTGAGGGCGATCATCAGGATCACGATGACCGAGACGATTCCTGTCAGGGCACCAAAAACCAGTCCGGCAAAGCGGATGGCCTCTTCCCTATTGCCGGACTTGAGCTTCTGGGCGAAGAGCGGGACGAAACCGGCGGAGAGCGCGCCTTCGGCGAACATATCGCGCAAGAGGTTAGGAATCCGGAAGGCGGATTTGAAGGCGTCGACCATATCGCCGGCGCCGAAAAGATAGGCGGTGACCTGTTCGCGAACGAGTCCCAGGATGCGAGAAATCAGGGTGGCGGCGGAAACGACGCCGGCGGAACGCATCAGGCTGCCTTTTTCGGCGCTCTTAGTTTCCAATTGACAAGCCTTCGAGGAGGCCTATATTATTAGGCTTTAGTGTAAAGGACTTTGGAGGAACAGAGAATTGGCAAAACGTCATAAGTCAGCAATCAAACGGCACAGACAGTCGCTGGTGGCCCGCGAGCGCAATCGCGCGGTGAAGTCGGAACTTCGCTCGGCGATCAAAGAAGTCAAGCAGGGCCCGGGCGCCAATGCGGAATCGTATTCCGAACTGACGTCGCTGTTGGACAAAGCGGTCAAGCGCAATGTGATGAGCAAGAACACCGCTTCCCGCAAGAAAAGCCGTTTGGCGAAGATGCTCAACAAAAAAGCGAAGGCAAATTAGCCGTTCGTTGCGGTTGAGAAGTTTGAGGGTGGTCTCGCGAGAGGCCACCCTTTTTTGTTTGGGGGGGATTGTTGCCGGGGCGATGCGAGGGGAGGCAGACAGGAATGTCTACCCTACCGGGGGGAGCGGGTGGGGCTCAGTGCGCTCGACTCGACGGAAGGTGCCGCGCAGAGGGATTGTGAAGAGAGATTGCTTCGTCGCGGCAACCAGCGCGTGAGATGTCGAAAGCCGTTCGCTCCTCGCAATGACACCCGCACCGAATCCGACTGAAGTCGGAACTACGGGGTGTGAGAGGATGCTGCAGGTCGGAGTACGAGTGAAGTCGGGGCGACAAACGAACAGCAATCGTCGCAGAGATATTAATAGCGGTAGACATAGAGGTCGTGCATGGTGAGGACGGAAAAGGTGCGGAGTTCGGCGCTGATGCGGACATCGGGAAAGCGGATCGACCACTCTTCGTAGTCAAAAGTTCGCTCCCAAAGCGGGGAGGCAGAAGCATTCAAGAGCATAACTTTGCCGACGGTATTACGGCGATCCGGCGAGTCGGCTGAGTTGTTGGCGCCGCAGATGAAGAAGTTGAAATTCGGATCGCAGTCGAAATGAAAAAGCTGAAACGGGGTGTTGGCGACTGAGAGCTTGCCAAGAGTGGTACGGCTAGTCAGATCGAGGATCTCCAACTGGTCGCGGGTAAGGATTGCGGCTTTGGAACCATCGGCGGCGAATTGCACCGAACGCAGCAACTCGGGGCGCATCGGCATCGCAAAAGTGGAGTTGGTAAGGGCGAAGACGAGCAACGTGTCAGTCAGCGCCGCGACGCAGGAGCCATCGTGACTGGTGAAATACTTCGAGGCCGGACCAATTTGGGCGGCCTCAACGCCCGCCGGCGAGTACTTAACCAACTGGCCACCGCCGGTGATCGCAAAAAACCACTGGCCGCCGGGACACCACTGGCCGGCATAAAAATTCTCGACGCGGGTTGAGCCGCGCAATTCGCCGGTATCGCCGTAGAATTGCAGGCGCGATTCGGCGAGTCCCTCCGCGCCGGAGACGCCGACGGCGACCGCGGCGCCATCGCAGAGAAGGAAGGAATTGCAGCCGGGATTCTTGACGGACCACACTTCCCCGCCAACGGCGTTGTACAGAGTGATCGTTTGGATTTTGAGGTCCGTCGGCGAGAAATTGGCATAGCCGAGGAACGCGTAATAATGGCCGCGCTCGGCGGAGATCAGTTTCTGATTGCCGCGGGAGTTGAGTGATCTGATGGCCAACTCTGGATAGCGGCGCTGCTCGATGCCGCTTTTCTTGAGAATGAAGAAGCCGCCGTCGGGTGCGCCCCAGGTACGGCGGTGTTCGGTGAGATCGACGGTATCGATCAGTTCGGGGGCAACCTGATACTGCTCGGCCAGCGCTGCTGCAAGCGCCAGGAGAACCAGGGACGTTATGAGAGTAAAGTACTTCGTCATCAGGGGCGATAACCTATGATTGTCCGGCGAAAAAGCAAGTGCGCATCTTTTCTTTCTACGAACGAAACGCTGTAACGACCCAAAGCTTGTGAGCAAACGACAGATATAACATCGGGTAAACACGAGGAATCTGCAGTGGCGGGAGTTGTTGCGGGAGATGACCGCTAAGCAATCTTCGAGTTTTGGCGGCTCGCGCCACGGGCCGGGTCGCGACGGCGGGTGCCCTCGTCGAAGATATCGTAGTTGAATTTGGGGGTGTTGGCGTTGACGGCGAGGTCATCGAGACCCATTTCGGCGCGATTCATCTTGGTGGGAATCCACTTCAGTTCGAAACCTAGTTTGCGTTTGTAGAACATGATCATATCGCGCAGGCGTTCGAGATTGCCGGCGGCCGAAAGCTTGTTATTGACCTGATAGACGACAATCGGTGAGTCGGTGAGGAGCTTGACGCCTTTGCCGGCGAAGTGAGTCTGATTGAGCTGCAAAAAGCGGATCAAGGCGATACCGGCCTGATACTCGCATTCGTAACGATTACCCTCGAACTGGGCGCGAAAGAGCACGCCGTAGTCGGGAATGGCAAAGGAGATAATGCCCTTCTGGCGGACAAGTTTTTCGGGATGCAGATTGGAGCCGTAGAAGTAACAGTTCATCATTTCACCTCGGGTTACTCCTTCTGCAAGGGGCGTGCCGTGGCGGGAGTCAGCGAGCGATTTTTGCAGTGATTTGCAAGCCGTTGAAATTGATAGTCTTCCCCATCGCGCCCGGCGAAAGCCGAGTGCCGGCCTGAGTCGGCGATATTGTGAATGAACGGCTTTGCGCTTATGGCGAAGCGCCCTGCACAGGGCGAATCAGGGGTCGAGCGACTGTTGGAGGCGGCTTTTGAGGTCCGGGGAGACCGTCATATACTTGCCGGTAGCCTCGGCGACGGTTGTTCCAGATTGGTCTACGGCCTTTCCTTCGGTGGCGATAATCCGGCCGCGGCGGCTGACGATGCGGGATTCAAAAGTATAGAAAGAGCGAATGTCGGCGGGCGCCTTGAAACGAACCTCCATGGAGGCTGTTACGCAGAGTACGTTTTCGGCGAGGGCGGCCTTGATCATGACTTCATCCAGAATCGTCGCCAGAATGCCGCCGTGCAGGATGCCCTTGTAGCCCTCGTGGCGGGTATCGGGCTGGTAGGTGGTGCGGCAGATTTTGCCATCGTAGACGAACTTTAGGTTGAGACCGATGGGGTTGTCGGGGCCGCAGACGAAACAGCCGTTATAGCGGACGACTTCACGATCCATGTGGGGAGAATAGCGCTCGGCGGGGGAAATCGCAAGGGTGAGGTTTCGTCTTATGAACTGACGCAACGGGTGTAGATGCTGAGTGCGCCGGAGGACGAACAGATTGCTTCGTCGCGGCAGGAGGAGGTTGAAAAAACTGAGATTCGTTCGCTCCTCGCAATGACAGCGGGCGCGTGTTGACCTGTGCAAGGGGCGCTCAATTCAGGTCGGAAATCGGGTGGATTTGTGCCTCTAGATCGATATATTGGAGGTTTGTTAGTCCCCCGGTATGCGGGGTTGTCGACGGCGTAGTCCCGCTGCAGGCGCGGGGCGCAACTTTGGAGCAGACGATGGAACATTTTGCCGAGCCGTATCGCATCAAGGTCGTAGAGCCGATCAACTTGATTTCGCGCGAAGAACGCGAACAACGGATCCGCGAAGCTCACTTCAATATCTTCAATCTTAAGTCGCGGCACGTGTTCGTCGATCTGCTGACCGACTCGGGAACGAGCGCGATGAGCGACAACCAGTGGGCGGGCATGATGCTGGGAGACGAGGCTTACGCGCAGTGCCGCAACTACGAGAATTTTGAAGAGACTTTACGTGATGTTTTCGGTTTCAAGCACTTCATCCCGGTTCACCAGGGGCGTGTAGCGGAGAACCTGCTGTTTTCCACGATTGTCAATCCGGGCGACTTCATTATTAACAACACGCATTTCGACACGACGCGCGCCAATACGCTGCACAAAGGCGGGATTCCGATCGATATCGTCTGCAAAGAAGCGCGCGATCCGCATTCGCATTATCCGTTCAAGGGCAACATGGATGTCGCCAAGCTCGAGGATTTTATTCGCGAGAAAGGCGCCGCCAAGATTCCGGCATGTTTCATCACGCTGACCAACAATTCGGCGGGTGGACAACCGGTGTCGATGGAAAATATCAAAGCCGTGCACGCGGTTCTGCAGAAGTTTGGTATTCCCTTGTTCTTCGACTGCGCGAGGTTCGCCGAGAACGCCTATTTCATCAAGACGCGGGAGAAGGGTTACGAGAACAAATCGATCAAGGAAATCACCCGCGAAATGTTCAGCTACGGCGACGGCGCGCTGATGTCGGCCAAGAAGGACGGGCTGGTGAATATGGGGGGATTTCTCGGCGTCAACGATTCGGAGCTGGAGCAGAAGCTGACCAACCTGATGATCCTGATCGAGGGTTTTCGCACTTACGGCGGGCTGGCCGGGCGCGACCTGGAAGCGATTGCGCGCGGGATCTACGAAGCGCTCGACGAACGCTACCTGGAATTTCGCACGAAGCAGGTGAAGTTCCTCGGTGACGAACTGATGAAGCGCGGCGTTCCGATTATCGAGCCGGCGGGCGGGCATGCGATTTTTATCAACGCCGGCGAGTATTTGCCGCAGATCGACCAAAAGGATTTTCCCGGTCAAGCGCTGGTGGTGGCACTCTATCGCGAGGGCGGGATTCGCTCGTGCGAGATCGGGTCGATTATGTTTGAGTCGAAGGATCCGGTGACGGGCAAGCAGGAATACGCGCCGTATGAATTGGTGCGTTTGGCGGTGCCGCGGCGGGTTTACACGAATGCGCACTTGATGCATGTGGCGGTGACGCTAGATGCGATTAACAGCTATAAAAAGAAACTGGTGGGCTTTGAATTCGTCTACGAAGCGCAGTATTTGCGTCATTTTACTATGAAGCTGCGCGAGAAAGTGGGTGTGGGGGCGAAGGTGTAGGGGGGACTTAAGGGGGCATTGATAGCTGAAGGGCAGATTGCTTCATCGCGGACGGGCGTGGCCGGAGTTTTCTAAAGTCGTTCGCTCCTCGCAATGACCGCGCAGGTCTGAGCCCCAAAGCCCTGACACTGTGAAAATGTGATTGCCACCAGCGGGCACGCCAGGTTGATTTGTCTTCAACAGCACCACAATGATTGCCCCTTCTCGAAATGAAAAAGAAACTGCTTGGAGTACAGGAGGAAAGATGCAGATCGTTCGCAGCAGTTTGGCTCAGACGGTTGACGCGGTGAGTGAAGCGTTCTTCCTAAAGCAGGCTATCGACAAGGAAGAGCGCGAAGAAGTCGCCGAGTGGATTGCCTCGCGTCAGGGGAAAGCGGGAGCATACGCCGAAATGTTCGCGCCGACGGAGCTGGATCAGGAAAAAGGAATCAAGCTGTTCACCGGGGAGACTGTCCGACCGAGCGCCTCTTTGCGGCATGTGTCCGGCGAGGAGGCCTGTCGGGCGATGATTCTGCTTAGGCCGAGTTCGAAGAGTGCTCAGGAGGCGTTGGAGCGCGCAACATCGGCGATGACGCAGAAATTGGTCAATGCGCGGGACAACGGACGCGAGATGTTTTGTTGCGGGACGTGCGATCCTGCGCTTTGGCGGCACGTTGCGGCGGGAGGATTGCGCGGTTGTGAAGACTGGGTTGATAGAGGGCTGCATTGGATGAAAAAACTGCGCGATGGCGAAGGCCGGTGGCGGCGGTTTCCATTTTTCTACTCGGTGTTGGCTCTCTCAGAAGTTGATACGCCGGCAGCGCGGGGGGAAATCAAGTACGCGGCGCCGGTTTTGGAGCGGTATCTGTTGAGGCCAGCGGGAAAGAGCAAGACGGGTCAGAGGCGGCACATGGTGGTGGAGCGGGCGTTGGAGAGGATTTGAGAGTTCCTCGCGAGGGGAATTGGTTCTTTCGACTTTACGATGGCCGCAATCTGATCGATCATCCGAGTTAGGAGGACGTAACCTCGAAGAGGGTCGGAACCGCCGGACATCCACGTCCTGACTCTCATGTCCCACCGCAAGCGGCGGGGCACCGGGCGCAATGACAACGATCGAGTAGGTAAACGAAGGTGGGCGTCAGGATCACGGGGATCCTGACCTACGAGTGGCTGGCGCAGGTGTCGAGAGCGCGTCAGGTCGCCCGATTTCGTGATAACAAGCCGCGCCAAGGTCAAGTGCTACGTACGAAATCGGAAGACCTGACGCAACGGGAAAAGCGTTTTGCGGTCGAGATGCTCACCTACCGCGTGATGCGGACGTCGCCGAGGCCGACCTTTGCGAAGATGCGAAGTTTGATATCTGCAGTGTCGTAATTAGCATCCTTATGGTCGAGGCTGGCGCCAAAGCCATCGCGTTTGTTCGTGAGAATTTCGACGTCGCCGATACCGGCATTGCAGGTAGCCAGCAGAGGAATGCCCGACGGAATGATAATCCGCACGTCGCCGATCCCCAGACTGCAATCGACCTTGTTTTCGCCGGCGGTCAGTGTGGTTTGCGTAAGATCGAGATTGATTTCACCGATGCCTTCCTCGACCGCCAAACCGGCGCTGTCCAGAGAGCCGGGGCGAAGATTGACATCGCCGAAGGTCTTCTTAAACTGGCGGCCATCAAACTTGGCGTAGTCGAAATGGCGTTGTTTCTCCGGACGAATTTTCTCGATGAGCATCCAGCCACCGAGGGCGATCAGGACGACCGGCCAGTAGGTGCTGACAAAATCGCCGAAATCGAAATGGAACCAGCGCATATTGTCGGCGAGAAAGAGCACGCCGATGAGAAGCAGTAGTAGTCCCCAAAACATTCGCATAATACCTCCAAGTCATGTACGGCCATTCAAACTCGGGAGTTGCCGGGAAAGTGCAAGGAGTTTTCGAGGGGGATTGCTTCGTCGCGGCGAACACCTATTGAAATCACCAGGAGTTCGTCCGCTTCGTGCAACGACAAAAGCCGACGAGTGGACGCGGAGGCGTTAAGATCGCAGGGATCCTGACCTACTGTGAGAATAGATCGACGGTTGAGTCTCGGAAATCGCTTGACTCGCAAGGGGCGCGCGGATAGCTTCACGGCGGTTTGTTTTTGATAGAGTAAGGAGCGAAAGATGAAGAGAGATTTCCTGTCCGAGACCGATTTTTCGACCGCTGAGATCAGCCGGATTTTCGAATTGTGCGCGCAGATGAAAAGCGGCGAAATCAGCCCGAAGCCGTTGGCGGGCAAGACGGTTGGCTGTATTTTCCATAAAGCCTCGCTGCGGACGCGGATCTCGTTTGAGGTGGGGATTGCCGAGCTGGGGGGAAGCTCGCTCTATATTACGGAGAAGGAAATCGAACTGGGAAAACGCGAATCGATTTACGACGCGGCCAAGGTGTTGTCGCGCTATTTGGGGATGATAACGATCCGGACCTTTGCGCACTCGGATGTGGAGCAGCTGGCGCAACATGCTTCCATTCCGGTGATCAATGCACTCACGGATTTGCTTCATCCGTGCCAGATATACGGCGACGCCTTTACAATTATAGAGAAAAAGAAGAAGCTCGAGGGGTTGAAGGTTGTCTACTTGGGAGATGGCAACAATATCGCCAACTCCTGGATCAACCTGACGCGCCGCTACAATTTCCATTTCGTCGTCGGTACCAATCCTAACACGATGCCGGACGAAGGGTTACTGAAGGCGGCGCAGGCTGAGAAAGTGGGGAAAGTCGAGGTGGTATTCGATCCTAAAGTCGCCACACGCGATGCCGATGTAGTATACACGGATGTGTGGGCGAGTATGGGCCAGAAGCATCTGGCGGAAGAAAAGGCGGCGCTGCTCAAGGACTTTCAGGTAAACGACGCACTCATGAAACTGGCGAAACCTGATTGTCTGGTTATGCACTGTCTGCCGGCGCTGCGCAATGCCGAGATCACCGACTCGGTGATGGACGGCCCGAACTCGGTTGTTTTCGATCAGGCCGAGAACCGACTCCACATCCAGAAAGCGATCATGCTCGTTTTGATGGATGACAAGCGACTGAAGAACTGATTCACTTCAAAGGAGTCAAACATGTTGCGCCCAAGTCTGACTGTCGGACTGTTTCTGGTCCTGGCAGCGACCCTGACGTTTATCGGCTGTTCCGACGACAAGACTACAAACAGCACTGTCGGCGATCCGAATTCCCCGGCATTTCAACCGATGAAGGCGGCTATCGGCCAGGCGGTGGATTCCACGCTGGCGATTTCGATCAAGTTTGCGTACAAGCCGAATCGCTACCCCAGCGATATCGATTGGGAATGGCCGGCTCTGGGACCGAGCGATTCGTTACTTTACAACTACGTCGGCGAATGGCATGTGCTCTACCTCGGGTTGAGCACGGCGCTGGATTACAACTTTGTTTATGTCGATTCGGCGCGGTTCTGGGAAGGCGACTATGCCGTTCAGTATTTCCGTTACCCGTACATTACCGGCCTTGACCTGATTCGCCACCAGACCTACACCTACACCGGCGAGGGCGACGATTATACCAATATCGCCAGCTATCTTGACCTGAGTTTCCGCGAATGGCAGCAGCCGACGCAGTACTTCTACGGCGATGCGCTGGTGACAATCGAGGATCATTATGTCGAGGAGTCAGTCGAGAAGACGGCGCGCTACGAGTTTTCGGCGGAGGCCGACAACATCAGCTACCATCTCGACGCCTCGAATCCGTGGTATGAATCGTATCCGACCGGCGGCACGCTGAATGTTACCGCAGCGGTTACGACCGACGAGGTTGACGTTGAATGGACGGTAACCGTGGAATTCATGGATGACGGCACGGCGCAGGTGGAAGCCTCGAACGGCGCGTTGACCTATACGTACACGCATACGCCGAGTTACCAATAGACGGCGCTGACATTTGAGTTACGCGGGGTGCCCGGCAATGGCTGGGCACCCCGTTTTGTTGTTGGCCGTGATTGTCGGGGCCAAAACGGAGATTGCTTCGTCGCGGTTGGGGCACGCCTTGTGATTGGGGGCGATTCGCTCCTCGCAATGACATGGCGGAAAGTGAGCGGGTAACTGTGGTGCGGATTGGTTGATCAGTACACACCCTGTCTCGCGCCCGCGGGGTGGGAGAGTCGAGAGGAAAGTCAATCACCCGAGGTCGGCAATGAGCAACTGCAACAGAATTGCGGGCGCGAGCCACCCCTCTTGATAGAGGGGAATTGATTCTGCCCGGCTGTTTTGTGGGCGTAAGAATTGGGCAGGTCTCCGGTGGAGATCATTCGTTATCCCCAGATCGTGCGATCAGAGACCTGCCCTACGGTCTCCTGCGATTGCGGACGAAAAGAGATTGCTTCGTCGCGGTTGGGCTTTCGCGTGGGACAGAGATTCGTTCGCTCCTCGCAATGACATGGTCTGCCCATCGAGCGCTCTTCACGGATGTTTGGGGCTGGGAGAGCGTCAGGTCACAATCCCGTCCTCGCTAACGCTCGACCGGGATTAAGACCTGACGCAACGATCTGAAGGCGCTCGACCGGCATCAAGACCTGACGGAACAAATTGAAGGGCTCGGGCCAGATCAAGAGTTGCCAGAAGGAGGGGACGTGGTTGGCAGGTCTCCGGTAGAGTTTATTCGTTATCCCCAGATTGTGCGATCAGAGACCTGCCCTACGGGCTGCTATTACTACGCCTAAATCTTGCCGCCGAGGGCTTCGAAATTGATGAAATCAGCGTGATGCAGAATCACGGACATCGGAGTGCGATAGCCTTTGTCGCCCTCCCCGGCGTGGGTGGCGATCAAATGGACGACGTCGGGCGGCAGGCCGTATTTCATCGCCAGGGCAGCGCCGGAAAACGGGTGGCGGACTAACTTGCCGAACTCGGATTTGCCGAACTTGCCGTTATCGTTCTTGTATTCAGCGAACTTGCCGATGTCGTGAAGCAATCCGCCGGCGATGAGATAGTCGCGATTGATTTGGATACGGTCGCCGAAAAACTGGGTCATCGAATCGGCGGCGCGTAGCGCGGTGTCGAGCACGGCGCGGGTGTGCGTGATCAGCGAAATCGGGGTGCCGGGGATCAGCAGCGTAAACGGCACCTGGTCGAGTTCTTCCATGGAGAAGCCGCTGAGTTCGACGGCTTCGACCATGACATTGAGCACGCCCTCGCGGAGCCTGGGATCTTTAATAAGGTCGAGTTCGGGGAATCTGGACTTCAGGAAGTCGCGCATACTAACCTTTCTTCAGTCTGAATGTCGGCACAATTTCGCCGATGAGGATTTTTCGATCATTGTACAGGGGAGTACGCGCAAAGTGCCCCAAAGATTTGACGGTGCTTTCATCGATCACGCCAAGTTGGCGGAGGACTTCGCAGATCACCGGCGCGAGTCCGCGCGTGTTGCCATCGGCCATTTTGATAGCGATGCCAAGACCTCTGGAAATCACACCGATCGTCTCGACGGCTTCCCCGCCGACCTTAAGAATCACGTCGCCTTTGCAGGCCTCGGTGATGGCCAAATCGTGACGGCCATTGCCGGAGACCATGAGCGCGTGTTCGGTCATGGCGTCGATGATGACACCGTAGGCTTCGCGGCGTGTGGCAGAGTCGGCGGTGCGGGTAACGATGTTGGCGTAGCCCTTGGCCATGTTGCGCAGCGGCAGGCAGTAATTGGGCAGCGAGCAGCCATCGGTGCCGGTGCCGAATTTCTCGGAGGGGTAGTCGTAGGCCTCGCTGATCGCCTGCCGCACCATTGTCTGGGTCTTCGAGTCGGGGTCGATGTAGTGCTGCGGATCATCGCCGATGTGCATCGCGAGCGCGAGCTGCCCGGAGTGTTTGCCGGAGCAATTGTGCGCAAGCGAGGTGTATTTGACGCCGGTGACGGGCAATTCGCCTTTCTGGCGCCATTCGATCGGCAGGTGCGAACCGCATTTCAGATATGACTCGTTGAGGCCGATCAGGTCTAGGTTTGCCTTGGCAACCTTCTGGTGCAATTCGCTGCCGTTATGCGAGCCGAGCATGATGGCGATCTGCTGCAAATTGTGACCGAAGTGCTTGGTGGCGCCGGACTCGTAGACGGCGAGGAACTGGAAAGCCTTCATTGACGAGCGCGTGAAGGTCATCATTTCTGGGTCCCCGCAGTAGTAGAGGACGGTGCCTTTGTTATCGGTGACGACGATCGAGCCGTAATGGACGGACTCGACGGATGTGTTACGGTAGACGGAAGCTAAGATTTCGGACATAGGTCCTTCTTGATAATCGTCCTGATCCACGTCTTGTTGCTCCGATGATCGGACAACTGGGACTTCTACTGAGGTCATAATACGCGATCGGCGGCCGCGACGCAAAGAGTTCAGACATCGGCTTTGTCGGCGCCGAGGCGATTGTGTGGAATACCACTTGACGAAAGTTGTGGAAGTCCGTAATATGGTGTTGTAACTCAATTATAATTTGCTTTCAGCAGGATCGATTTAACGGCATGAGGGTGGCCCTCCTGGCCGAGTATGATTGATCGTGGTAAGACATCAGGATCGGGCGGCGCCAGTCATACCGTTTTCAGTTAATACTGTCGGAGGAGGTTGCAATGCTCGTGCGAATGCTCACGCTGGTCCTGTGTTGGGTTCTGTTTGTGCCGCTGTCGGCTGATCAAACCCCTGCCCCATTCCTGCCTCCAGGCGACCAAATTGCCGCCGGCGAAGTTTTGCCAGCGGCAGTTTCTGACCCTCGATATCCGATCAATGTCATCGGCCACGTGTCGCTACCTTACGTCGAGGCCTTTGCCGTCGGAGGGGACTATCTTTACTGCGTCGCCAGTTGGGGCTTCTTCATCGTCGATGCCAGTAATCCGGCGGAAGCAGTGGTCGTATCACAAGTGTTCTTCGAGTCCGGCTTGTACGATAATGGAGTCGGATTGTCAGGTAATCATGCTTATGTGATTCGACGCACCACCGGGAGCGACCGCTACCTGGTTTCGATCGATGTCAGCAATCCGCAGGCTCCGGTTATCGTTGGCGAGTGCCTGCTCGAATCGCTCGGATATACCTTTCTCAATTACGGCGATTACCTTGTCATTCTTGATCCCGGGAATATTGTAGTTGTGGATATCGCCGATCCCACGTCACCACAGTTCGTTAAATTGCAGGTTCGGACCAGTGGATCCGGGGGCGCGATTCGCGGCGACAAGCTGTTTACCGTGGAGGGCGAAGATGTCCGCATCGTCAACCTCGCGAACCCGGCAGAATTGTCCACGCTCGCGATCGACGCCAATTTCGTCAACGCCGAGCAACTGGCGATTGAGGGAGACCGTATGTATGTGGTCGATCGCATAGAGCAGGATAGCTACGAGATCATTGCGCTGGACATAACCGATGCGAGCTGGCCAGTAGAATTGGGTCGTTACACAGGCCCACCGTACGGACAGATTGCCGCAATCGATGCGCACGTTTACGGCACACGCGGTCAGAACGAGTATGTTCACGTGATCAACTTCAGCGATCCGGCGTCGCCGACGCGGGTTGGCTCCGTGGCAACGCAGTCGTGGGGGATTTTGCGGATCAACAATCGACTATACTTCGAACTGCTGAGCAAGGTGAGCATTTTTGATGCATCGATCCCAGCCGCCCCTTTACCCATCGGCAGTTTTGAGGGAACGTACTCCTGGGCGCATGACGTCGATGTAAAGGGAAATCTGGCAGCGATGGCCTGCGGTAACCTCTATCTGGTCGATATCACGGATCGTGCCAACCCACAGGTTCTTTCCTCGTGGTTCCCGCCGGGTTACGGAGCCTGGAGCGTTGAACTGGAGGAGGGCGTTGCCTATGTCGCCGACGGGGAGGCCATCAATGCTCTTGATATCAGCGACCCGGCACACCCGGTCCTCGCCGACCGACTCATCAGTGACTATCTCTCAATGGAAGTTGCCGTCGGCGGAGGCTACGGTTACTCGACCGGTGCTCTCGGTGTGCAGGTAATTGATCTCAGCGATCCGCTGCACCCGCAGCCGGTGACGATCTACAGTGAGCCGGACATGGAATACACGACGAGCCTGCTCCTGCGTGATCAGACGCTCTTTGTATTCTCGACCTACCACACTATCAGCAGCACGGTGAGAATTCTTGATGTCAGCGAGCCCGCGGTTCCGGTAAAGATCGGCGAGTACGTTACCGCTTATACCTCGCAGGGTAAGAGCATGGAGTTGAGGGGCGACTACCTCTACCTCATTGATGGTTCAGGGCAATTCGAAGTGGTAGACATTCGTACGCCGGAGACACCGGTGAAGGTTGGAGGAACCTATATTTCTTACGGATACGCCCACACTGGATCGGTTATCGGCGAGTACCTGTTCTCGACGGCGCGGTCACTGTCGATTGTCGATCTCTACAGCCCGTGGTACCCGCAAGAAGTCTCAACGAATTATTTCGGTGATCGCGGCGAAGCATTGTGCACGGATGGCACGGATATCTTTCTGTGCGCCAATGGCACGCTTCTGATCCTGGAGGCGCCGACGCCGGTGATCCTGAACGGGGACTGTGATAACACGGGCGCGGTGAATATCTCCGATGCCGTTCACGTGATCAATTTCATTTTTAACGACGGCGACGCGCCGTCGCCCTATCGGTCGGGAGATGTGAATTGTGATCGGCTCGTGACGATCTCGGATGCGGTGTATTTGATTACGTGGATTTTCGCCGGCGGGCCAGCGCCTTGCCAGCAATAGACAGGTGTTGGGTTCGGCGCCGTTCGCTCCTCGCAATGACGCGCCCAGAGATAGAGTGCGTCAGGTCGCCCGATTTCGCGATCGAGGGAGGAGTCAAGGCTTAGTTTGGAGTGCGAAATCGGAAGACCTGACGCAACAGGAAAGGTATGCATCAAAATCGGGGGTGGCAGGTTGCCGGCAAAGAGACAGTGGCCGCCAACGTGCGTGCGATCAGAGACCTGTCCTACCGATCTGCGGGAGTGAAGAAGATTGCTTCGTCGCGGCAAGGTGCTGTTGTATTGATGTGACTCCGTTCGCTCCTCGCAATGACTAGCCCAAAGAGAATGTCACGAGTTTGAAGGCAGGTGTGGGGTTCGGCGCTTCGCTGCGAACCCGACCTACTGAACTGGATTCCAGCCTGCGCGGGAATGACGACAAGGGTCGAGGTCTCTATATACTCAGCGACTTGAGGATGCGCGGAATGTCGAGGAAGGTTTTGGCGCGGTGGGCACCGGCGCTTTCCAGGACTTTCAGTTTGGATTCAGCGGTTCCCATGTTGCCTTCGACGATCGCGCCGGCATGACCCATGCGTTTGCCGGGCGGCGCAAAAACGCCGCCGATCATGACAATTACCGGCTTCTTCATCTTGGCAATGACATCCTTGGCGCGCTCTTCATAGACACCGCCGATTTCGCCGGCCATCACGACCGCCTTGGTCTGCGGGTCTTGCTCAAACTTCCAGAGAATCTCGTCAAAAGTCGAACCGAGCACCGGGTCGCCGCCGAGACCGACGCAGGTGGTCTCGCCGTAGCCTTCGCGGGTAAGCGTGTCGGCGATGTAATAGGTGAGCGAGCCGGAACGGCTCACGGTGCCGACGCGGCCGGGCGTAAAGGCGATGTCGGGCATGATACCGAGATTGGCCTGCCCCGGGGTGATGATGCCCGCCGTGTTGCCGCCGAGGACGGTCGCGCCGAGTTTCTGGGCTTCTTTGCGCACTTTCATCATGTCGAGAATCGGAATATGCTCGGGAACGACGACGATGAACTTGATACCGGCATGAATGGCTTCGATGGCGGCTTCCTTAACGAATTGTGCAGGCAAGAAGATTACGGAAGTATCAGCGCCCTGCTGCTTGACGCATTCCTCGACGGAATCGTAAACCGGGACGCCTTCGACGGAGCTGCCGCCCTTACCGGGAGAGGTGCCGGCGACAATGTTGGTGCCGTATGCCTTCATGCGTTTGCAGTGAAACGAGCCGGCGCCGCCGGTGATGCCCTGCACGATCACACGCGAGTTTTTGTCAACGAGAATCGCCATGTTACTTCACCTCCCGCGCGACCTGGACGACCCGCTTGGCGATCTCCTCGATCGGCATTTCGATGCCGTGGTACTCGATCCGCTCGAAGAGCTTGGGGTTTTCCTTCTTGGCGTCTTCGAAGATTTGCATGCCCTCTTTCCACATGTTGCCGGTGAAGCGCATCACCATCGGTTTGGAAAGGCCGTGATCTTTGAGGAACATCAGCACGCCCTTGGCGAAATCGTCGCAGCGGCTGATACCGCCGAAGCGCGCTCCGAAGATCGCTTTGACCTGCGGATTCTCGTCTAGGAGAATCAGCATCTTGGCGAGGCGTTCGGGAGTCGGGCCGCCGCCGGAGTCCATGAAGTTGGCGGGTTTGCCGCCGTAATATTGAATGAAATCGTTACCCATGATGCCAAAGCCGGCGCCGCCGGGAAACATGCCGATGTCGCCGTCGAGGTCGAGATACGGAATCTCCCAATCCTGAGCCTGTTGCTCGCGCGGAGTCATTTCACCTTCCTCGTGGCGCTTCTCGATGCCCATGTCCTGCAGGTCTTTATGGCGGAAAAGTGCGTCATCGTCGAGCGAGACGCGGGCATCAGCGGCGATGAGTTTGCCGTCGGTAGTGCGCACGAGCGGATTAATCTCAGCGAGTTTGGCGTCGTACTTGACGAAGAAGCTGTAGAGGCCGCGGGCGATCGGGATAAAGGCCCTGAGCTGGTCACCCTGGAAGCCGAGGAAATGGCCGACCTTGATAGCGTGGAAAGACATGAAATCGTCGTCGATGTCGAAAGCCAGCTTGAGAATCTTCTCGGGAGACTTGGCGGCGGTCTCTTCGATATCGACGCCGCCCTCGGCACAGGCGATCATGACGAGTTTGTAGTTGGCGCGGTCGATGGTGACGCCGAGATAGTATTCCTGGGCGATATCAAGTTTCTCATCAACGAGGATGCGGTCGACAGGAAAGCCCTTAATAGTCAATTTGAAGAGCGCCTCGGCGGCGGATTTGGCCTCGGCCTCGGAGTTGACGATCTTGATGCCGCCGGCCTTGCCGCGACCGCCGGTCAGAACCTGCGATTTAAGCACGCGAGGATAACCGGCCTCGGCGGCGAGGCGGATGGTGTCTTCCGGGGATTTGGCCAATTTGCCGGCGCTGATCGGAATCTTGAATTTGGCGAACAGCTCCTTGGCCTCATATTCGTAAAGCCGCATAGTGACTCCTACTCTAGCAATAAATGCGAAGACGCGGGATTGGGCTGCGTCCAAGGAAAGAAGAATACGCGAGTGATTTTATCAAGTCAATGCGAAAGCGTGGCGGGATTTGCAGGGGTTGGAGCGGGAGCACCCCGCGGCGAGGGGAACAATGGTGGTGCGCGTCAGGTCGCCCGATCTCGCGGTGAAGGGTAGTGGGATGACGCACGGCGAAGGTGCGCGAAATCGGAAGACCTGACGCAACTGCTAAGGTAGGGTACTCGTGCCGGATCAAGACCTGACGCAACGCGTTTGAGAATTGGATTGTGGCAGGTCTCCGGCAGCGTGGGTTCGTCATTCGCGGTGGGTGCGATCAGAGACCTGCCCTACGGCGCTGGGAGATCAAGAGAGTCAGATTGCTTCGTCGCGACCGAGTGCGGACAAGATGCACGTTTTTCGTTCGCTCCTCGCAATGACAAGACAGAGCAGCTCCGACTAAAGTCGGTTCTACAGGACATGAGGCGAATTGAAGGTCTTCGGATGAAGTTGATGAGATACGATCGTTAGATGGTTAGCGGGTTTTGAAGATCTTCTTAGTAACGGAGAGACCCGGGGCGGAAACGTAGGCAATGTAGATTCCGGGGGCGGCTTCGTCACCGGAGTCGTTGTTGCCCTGCCAGCGCGGGGGGAGAGGATCGGCGATGTCGCGGGTGATAGTAGCGATCTTCTCGCCGGCGACCGTGTAGATGCGGATTTCGACTGCGCCGGCTGGGGGGACTTCGAAGTCGAACTGGACGTAGTCGCTAAAGGGATTCGGATAAGCAGTGACGCCGCGGATATAGCGCGGGGCGGAGCCGTCGTAATTGAGGGCTTCGAGCGCGCGCACGATGCCATAGCCGTAGACGTTGTCGGGCGCGGCCGCCCGCGTGCTGGTCAGTGTCAGAGCGCGATAGATGTCGCCATATTTCCATTCCGGGCGAGCTTCCAGCAGAAGTGCAACCACGCCTGCCACCAAGGGAGCCGAGTAGGAGGTGCCGCTGCCGGTGCCGTAGCCGCCGAGATAGCTGGCGATGTAGTTGCTCTGGCCCATAGCGCAGAGGTCGGGTTTGATGCGTCCATCGGCTGATGGGCCACCAGAAGAAAAGTGCGTGATTCCCCCACCGAGATCGACGGCTCCGACCGCGATGACGCTGTCGCCATCGGAAGGCGCCAGCAAGGTTGGCTGCGGTGAGATCCGCTGGTCATTGCCAATCGCATTCACGACGATGACGCCAAGAGAAGCGGCGATGTCGGCAGCGACGGTGGTAACAGCGGTGTTACCGTCCTTGTCCGCGTAAGTGTACCAGTTGGTGTAGCCGAGTGAGCTGGTGACGACATCGGCGCCAAGAGCTTCGCCCCATTCGATGCCGGCGACCCAGTGGTCTTCCTCGGCTGGTATTTCCCTGGTCTGTTCTTCAGTCTTGGCGAGCAGGAAGGACGCGCCAAAGGCAGCTCCGATCATTCTTCCCTCTTCGGTCCCGCCGATCAGCCCCAGGGTCGAAGTCCCATGCGACTGCTGCCCGAGGAGGCTGTCGAAATCGGCCACATCTTCATCGTCATTAATGAAGTCGTAGGTAGCTTCGATATCGGTATTCGCGAAAGCAGAGTGTTCCGTGTTGAATCCGGAATCGAGGACGAGAATACGAATACCCTCGCCGGATAAACCCTGGTCGTGAAGTAAGGGGATCTGAATCTGGTTGAGTTGCGGGTAACAAGGTCCATACTCCGGCGGGAACGGTCCGGTCGGCCGCTGCAGTCCTCCTGTTGGGCTGTCGAATTCGTCGCCGCGCCGAGTGAATTGCGCGACCGGCTTGATTTCTTTTACGCAGTCAAGTTGAGCGATGTCATTCAATTGGGCGGGATTCACGACGGCACTGACGGCATTGAGCCAGCGGGACGGATGAACGATGCGCAGCGAGTTGCTGCGCAGCTGCGCGACGTACTCGCGGTTGATTTCGCGGTCGAGAAAATCGGCGTCAGGATTGGCCGCGCGCAGGCTCCGGCGCTGGAGAGCCGCAGTCGAGATAGCTGCCTTGCGGATTGCTTCCAAATCGGGGCTTCCCTTGTCTTTGAAGTACACCCAGACTTTGAGAGAATCCTGGGCAAGCAGGCTTTGCGGCACGCGGATCTTTGATTGGCTCTGAAGGCGGCCGCTAGCGAGAATCAGAACAGCGATAAGTCCGAGGATCGCGGCAAACAGGCTGGCCTGGATCGAGACACGTGTGGAGAGAATCGAGTTCATGCGTCGTCCCTGAAGAAACATCACTCATTGTTACGCGGCAAGGACGGAAATCGTTCAAGTAACTGCGAGATTATTGGTGCAACTCAGAGCGTAGGGACACAGGAACCCTCATGTACTGACTGTCGCATAGGTTACACTTTAGACCGGGCGGATAGGTAACACTTTT
>CAZNWJ010000018.1:0-19590 GCA_964576925.1 uncultured Ignavibacteria bacterium
GATCCGGCTCCGCCGCCGATTCTGCAAGCCGAAATCGACCGCGTCTTGCGCACCTCACAACTGCTGCCGGAGTATTTCGATGTGGCTGAAGTTCGCAAGTTCCTCTCGACTGGCGCTAGCCGGATCTCGTATCATTTGCTCGCTTCTTTGATCCTGCGCACCCACCTGATCGAACACAATTTCTGCCCGCCGGCGGAGTAATCGATTGGGCGCGTAAGCTCGAGCCTGCGCCGCCTTACGGGCAGCTCGCGCAGGGTGCGGGCCCTCCCGCGAAAATATACGAGATCAGCGTCACTGCATCCGAGATGCTCAGGAATCCGTTGCAGTCGGCATCGCCCGCAGCTATTGGCGTTGGCGCCGGACCGCCCTGGAAGATATGCGTAATCAGGAACACCGCATCCGAAATCGAAATCACTCCCGTCCCGTCGGCGTCGCCACAGAGATACGAATTCAATGTCACCGTCTGCGTGTCGCTGCTGAACTCATCAGCCACTGTCACGTCGAACTGCACCGAAACGGGAGTGGCCGGGAAGGTCCCGCTCAACGAATCGTTGCTCTCCGTCAACCATGCCGGCAGCCCTGTGTAGCTGATCGTGTGCGTCAGATCATCCGGATCGCTGAATTCCGGATAGTACGAAAACGCCGTTTCCGTGCGCTGCAGGTAACTGTCCGGCGAAGTGATCGTCGGTGCGGCATTCACACCAAACGTGTAGGAACCGGGCTCGCCGATATACGGGCTCGTGCCAATGTTTCCTGTGACATCGGCCGCTTTCAAATAGTAGCGGATTTCGCTCCCCGGTGCCTGCGCCGGAATGAACGCCTCGAACGAATCGGGATCAACTGTCGCCGTCAACGCGACAGACGCAAACGCTCCCCCGTCGACGCTGTAGTAAACCTTCAAAGAGTCCGTCAGCAGCGCCGAGTGCGAGTGCGCATACACGAACGCGCTCACGCGGTAGGGATTGACTGTATCCCCTGTTGTTTCGAGCGGAATATGGTCGACATACATCATGTTCCGATCCGATATCCCCATCGCCCGGCAGTGGATGGCGTCATCCGACAACCACGAGCCCGTAAAGCCGAGCACTTCGTATCCTGGCATCGCATTTTGGTAGGTCTGAATCGCGTCATCATCCCAGGCGTTCGAAAACGTCGGCACGAACACTTTCTTGTTCAGGATAATCGAATTTGTGTACGCCGTCCCGGACGGACAGAAAATCCGCACCACCTTGTACGGCTTGCCCCACGGCCCGCTCATGGCTGCCCACTGAGCCGCACGGGCATTCAGACGCGAATAGTCGGGGTCGCTCGGCGCCACATCTTTGATCAAGATCGTATTCGGATTGAGGAACTTGGCCCAGCAGTCGATGTGATGGATTCCGCTGGTCTGCACATAATCCATCACCTCGTAGTCATTGCCGGTATAGTCAAGCATGGTGGCATCCACTTGGGCCGGCGTCAGGCTCGGATTCTCATCATAAACCAGCTCTTCCGATGACGACATCCCATTCGCATTGCTCATGTGGTTCCCACCGGTGTGTGTCAGCGGCATGGCATAGACCGGAATTCCCCAAGCCGCTCCCACGACCCCGGGAATCAAGTCGTCCTGCGGTCGTGGACGATTGTAGATGTGATCGATAAATCCCAGATTGCCGTTGCCGTCGAAAATTGACCACGGTCCATAATCGCGTGTCCAAATCGAATTCGTCGCGGCAATGATAAACTGGGTGTTCGCCATGTTGACGCCGCCGGAGGTGTACGTGCTGATGGCGGTGGTCTGCTGCGAGGCACTGCCGACAATCGTCACGACCAGCAAGTCCTCCGACATTTCTGCTACCAGGCTCACCGGAATCCCCAGCGGCCAGCGGATCAAGACTCGCTCGCTGTGTTCCCACTCCGCGCAAGTGCGCATCACTCCCGGGGGCGGCGCTGTGCGTTGGAAGTTCATTCCGATCTCGTGAAGGCGGGTCTTTTCTTCCTCGGTCAAGCCGATCGGAAGAAACTCCTCGATCTCTTCCGCCAGCAGCGGCGACACAAAACTGGAAAACAGCCCCAGCGCGACGACAAACGTAAGCAGTCTATTCATGATGAGTCCTGTTGGTTTTACGACTCGGAAGTAAACTCGAGCGTCAGGTTAAGAAATCAACAATGTCGTCTCAAGATAACGCAGAATCGAATTGAGTCAATACGTATTCCTGCCGCCAACTTCAAGTTGACAACCCCGTTGCGGTTCAATAGACTTGAAGCACGATTACGCCCCCGTAGCTCATTCGGATAGAGCATCTGCCTTCTAAGCAGAGGGTAACAGGTTCGAATCCTGTCGGGGGTGTTTTTACTGCAACGCGCGACAATGTCTCTGCAACCGCAGCCACCGTGTTGTGGTCAGCCGTCACCTGCCGGCCGCCATGCCCTATTCCGCCTTCAGTGAGGCCATATCGATGGTGAAACGATACTTCACATCGGACTTAAGCATCCGCTCGTAAGCCTCGTTGACCTTCTGAATCGGAATCACTTCCACGTCGGCGGTGATGTTGTGCGAACCGCAGAAATCAAGCATCTCTTGGGTCTCGGCGATGCCGCCGATCAGCGATCCAGAAACGCTGCGGCGCCCGAAAATGAGACCAAACCCTGCGAGCGCCAATGGCGTGGGCGGCGCGCCAACGAGCGTAAGCTTGCCGTCGCGGCGCAGAAGGCCGATGAACGTATTGATATCATGATCGGCGGATACCGTGTCGAGAATGAAGTCAAAGCTCCCCGCATGTTTCTGCATCTCGCCTGCGTTACGTGAGAGGACAACTTCGTCGGCTCCCAGACGCAGCGCGTCGTCGCGTTTATTATTAGAGGTGGTGAAAACAACGACATGCGCGCCGAACGCATGCGCCAGTTTCACCCCCATGTGGCCCAACCCGCCGAGTCCGATGACCCCGACCTTCTTGCCCTTCGAGACACCCGCGTGCCTGAGAGGCGAATAGGTCGTGATGCCGGCGCAGAGCAGCGGCGCGGCGCCGGCCGGATCGAGATTCTTGGGAACGCTCAGGACGAAGTGTTCATCGACTACCACGCTCTCGGAGTAGCCGCCGTAGGTGACCGCGCCGCTGAGGTGCTTGTCGGGAGAATTGTAGGTCAGGACCATATTCGGGCAGAATTGCTCGAAGCCGGCCGTGCACTCCGGACACGTGCCATCGGAGCCCACGAGGCACCCCACGGCCGCCAGGTCGCCGGGTTTGAACCTGGTCACAGCGGAACCGACTTTGGTCACGCGCCCCAGAATCTCATGGCCCGGGACGATCGGATACGCAATGGGAACCGGAGCCCACTCGCTGCGAACCATGTGGATGTCGGAGTGGCAAATTCCGCAGTAGAGGATCTCGATCTGAACGTCTTTTTCGGTCGGCTCGCGCCGCATAATCGTCGTGTGAACGAGTGGAGATGTCGCGCTCGCGGCAGAGTAGGCTTTGGCTTTGTACATGCATGTGTCCTTACAGAGATTTCATTTCAACTTTGGGTTATACGCAAGAAGTCGCGAATGCAAGTCCCTCAGAACTGAAAATTTGTCAGAAAATGACCAATTGCCTCCCTTGTCTTGTTCGAACCGGCTCTTGGTCTAGAATCCAACCCAAAAGAGTGAGAGTTACGTTAGAATAACCTTTCAGTTATCGTCTCAGCACCAGAGCGAAAAGCAAACGGTTGTAAAAGGCCCGCGATTTTCGTGCAGCGGCATAGCAGTCTCCTCCCCGATGGCCATCGCGGGAATTCGTGTTCCTCCGTCTGCGCTCGGATGACGTCCAACACCGAAGCCAGTCGGGTAGCCTGCAACCGTGCCAAGTCTTCGTTCGCAATGCTCTAAAATATGGGTCTATAATCTCTAATCGATTCCAGGCACCCCGCGTACAACCGTTAATAACACTGACTCAGCTCGTCGAAAGGAGCCACCGATGCCCAACACCGTTCGCTTCCATCGCGTCTTGAAAGCCAGCCCCGATCGCGTCTTTCGCGCCTTCATCGATCCCGAGGCTATGGCCAAGTGGTCTCCACCGCACGGCTTTACCGGCAAAGTGCACCAGATCGATGCCCGCGTCGGCGGCACGTACAAAATGTCCTTTACGAATTTCTCCACCGGCAAGAGCCATTCGTTTGGCGGCACCTATATCGAAGTCGTTCCGAATGAGCGCCTCGTCTACACCGACAAGTTCGACGATCCCGGTTTACCCGACGAAATGCGCACGACGGTCACTCTGAAAAAGGTCTTTTGCGGAACCGAGTTGAATATCGAACAATCGGGCCTCCCCGATGTCATCCCGCCGGAAGCCTGCTACCTCGGCTGGCAGGAATCGCTCAGCCTCCTGACGCTGCTGGTCGAACCGGAGATCCCCGACTCGATGTAAGTGCGCGGGAGGAGGGGGGTGTCGCCGCTGTTAGCTGGCGGCGACTCCCTGGAATCAACACGAAGCCTGGCGCCAGGTCTTGCGCCGAGACGCCGCGTCGGTCAACCTGACACCAGCTATATTCCCCGGTAGGCTAGACATTCTTGTTTGGCTCCAGGTGCATTCCGACAGACAAGAATGTCTATCCTACCCGGACTCTCCACCTCTGCCCGTCGCGAGAGCGATACCGCGACGAAGCAATCTGTTTCCCGCCAAGATCAGCGCAACAGCCCGCGCTACTTCAATCCCTTGCTCATACAAACTGAATTTTCAACCCCTTCATATTGTCCGTAATTCGGAATAACCCTGTACCCGCTTTTCTGGTAGAGCCGAATCGCTTCCGGTTGCTTCTTCCCGGTCTCGAGAATCACTTCGCTGAACCCGGAGTCGGCAGCCCACTTCTCAAGGTCGCTTAGCACTTCACTGGCGATTCCCCGCCCACGGTATTCGGGCAGGACATACATCCGTTTGATCTCAGCGACTTGATCGGAGTACTTCTTGAACGCCCCGCAACCGACCGCGCGCTCATCGCGATAGGCCACGACAACTTCACCGAGGTTGTCGATCTTGTTGTAAGTGGCATAAAACGCGTGCTCGTCGCCGTCGCGCATGCGCAGGTCCTGATCGAGCAGTACGACGAGGTTGCGAAAATCAGGATGGGTTGAATCAGTGCGGACGATCTTAAGAGTCGTCATGGGGCATCCGATCTCAGTCCGTCTTCAGCGAAAACGGCGTAAAGTTGGTGTCGTAGTCGAAGTAATCTTCTCTTTCAACCTTCTTGAGAAAACCGACGATCCGATAAGTGAACGGCGTAGCGACAACCTCCCAGAGCACTTTCAACGCGTAATTGCCCACCATCACGCTGATGACCTGATCGTTCGTCCAAATTCCCCAGAAAGCCACCGGATAGAAAATCGCCGAATCGATCAATGTGCCGACAATCGTCGAACCGATCGTCCGCGTAAACAACCAGCGGCCCTTGGTCAAAAGTTTCATCTTCGCGAGCACGAAGGAATTGCAGAATTCGCCGACCCAGTAGGCGGAGATCGAAGCGAATACGATCCGCGGTGTGGTGCCGAAGACGACTTCATGAGCGGCCTGCCCCTCCCAACCTTCAGCCGGGGGCAGCTTGAGTACGACCCACGACATGAGTGAGGCAAAAAGCAGCGCGCCGAATCCCGCCCACACCACTTTGCGCGCGCGGGCATAGCCATACACCTCGGTCAGGATATCACCAAATAGATAGCTGATCGGGAAGAACAAGATACCGGCACCAAACGACAGACCGTAGAATGTCCAGATCTTCGCCGGACCGATCAGATTCGAACAGAGCAGCACCGTGACGAACAGCGCCATGATGAGATCGTAGTACCGATAATGGCGATGTTCGTGTTTCGGGAAAGGCGCCGGGCTCGACATATCCAGTGATACGGCAGGAATGTGATATCAGATGGAATAGCTTAGGCGGTTTAGTGAACCGATGGGCAGGTTCTCGCCGACGAAGCTATCCGATGAACTTCTGCATCCAGATAATGTCAAAGTCCTGATCAAACTTGTGACCGACGCGGCGGAAACGGCCGCATTCCGAGAAGCCGCATTGACGCTGGAAATCGATGCTGGCTTGATTGAGCGACGACGCTCCGCCGATCAGCGTATCGATGCCGAGCTCGCGTGCATCGGTCTCCAACTGCAGGAGCAACATCCGCCCCAGCCCCTGCCGAATGTACTTGGGTAAAATGAAGATTGTGGCTTCGGCGCTGCGCCTCAGCGTCGACGCCAGGTGAATCGGGCGCAGCATCCCGAACCCGACGATTTCTCCGGCTGCGCCGACGACTACATGAAAGGGCAACGCACCTGCGGCCGCGCGCAGCCGCGCCACAAACGATTCATCAAATGGCTCATCGGGATAGGCGGCAAATGAATGCTGAACGTAATAATTGAAAATGGCCGTGACCGCGGCGGCGTCCGCGTCCTCGATCGGACGAACAGAGAACACCATAGCTCCTTCTCCCCTATTAATCCTGACTCAGGATGTCATTTAGTGGATAATTATGTCAAGTATATTTTGCGGCGCTGATTGGCTCACCGCGGACTTGTCAGCTTGCAGAACAGACTCGAATCGTCGACCACTCCGATTTCAGCTTCACAATCCGACCCGGCGGCCAGCGCTGCGAATTCGTCCGCCGAACAACGGCTCGCGGTGAATCCGTCCGTGCAGACGATGTTCCCGTCGCCGCTGCGCGCATAATCGATCGGACCGACCAGCCCCTGCTCCGCCTGCATTTGAAACCACTGCAGACGGTGGTTCCAGAACTCGTCCGCATAAGACGAAAACAGCGCGATACCCCCGGACCGGCAAAGGCGCAACGCCTCGGCAACGAGTTGCGCGCGGTCGACGTGAAAGGCCGAAATACCGTTCTGAATGCAGACGACGGCGTCGAAACTGCTATTCGCAAATCCGGTGGCGGCGGCGTTCATGCAGAAGAGGTGAACATTGGAAACACCGGCGAGGTAATCGCGGGCAACGAGCAGGCTCTCAAACGAATTGTCGATTCCGACTCCAAGGGCCGCGTGCGGGGCCAGCCGCCTGAGCACGCGACCGTAACCGCAACCCAGCTCCAGCACGGCTCTCCGACCCGCGATCTCCCTGATGACGTGCCGAATCTCCGCGTCCAGGTATTGCTGCACGCGCGGCGGGGCAACTTCGTAGCAGCGCTTAAGCCGCGCTCCCGCAAGACCCGTGCGGTAGTAATCGAATTCCGAAGTCAAGTCTGCTTTCTCCAGGCTATTCCCCCTGAAGTAAAGCCGTCTTCGCTGTTTGTGCCAAGTGGTGATTAAGGTACCGACAAAAATAAAACACGGCGAGCACCGCTGGGCTATCGGCTAAGGATACTCACTGCATGGAATGGACGGTATGGGGATCCCAGGCAGGAGGAGGCTACCAAGCCGGCACTCGCCGGATTCACAGGAATTCAGGAAGGTGATTTCGGGCGGCGGAGGGCGCCCGAAATCACCGGTGACGACTCGCGTTTAGAGCTGTATCTCTTTTTTCGCGGTCGAAGTATCAGTCGGGGTCTCCATGACCGGAGTCTCGTAGGGAATCATCAAACTATCGAGATTCGGCTCCGGGAAGTCTGGCGTCTTCGCCTTGCCGGCGGCGAACAGCACCTTCAGGAAGCTGCGCTTGGAGTCGTGCTTCCACTTCTTGTACCACGGCTTCACCTTGTTCAGTAAGTCGGTCAGGAAGCGCGAGCGGGTCTTCTCATCCCCCAGTTCACCACGCACCGCGGTCAGAGTCATGTTCGTGTCTGAAAAGAGCGCGTCGATAATGGTCAGGACCGAGTCGCGCTCGCGGATACCGGTCAATAACTCGGCTTCACGCTTGGAGCACTCCTCTTGTAGCGTCGCGAGTTCCTTCTTGAGATTGGATGCGTACCCCGCCGTACGACGCAGCTTGTCGCTCAAGCTGTCGGCGCGCATCGCCGCACTGGTGCTGGTCGTTTCGACATTTTGCAGCGCCAGGGTCAGACTGTCCGACTTGGACTGCACGAGAATCTTCAGCTCGCGGATCGAATCAGCCTGCGCCGCGGACTGCGTGACAGCCTGCTGATACAAGGCCTGCATCTCTTTGTCGGTGCAGCCGGCCAGTATCGCCAGGGCGATAACTGCGGTGCCGGCAAAGGCGAGTAATCGTTTCTTCATCATAGTGTCCTCCTATCCACAAAAATAACCGTGTCTGCACATACAAGCACAGGCGCCATCCTCCAAGGCATGCCGGAGTGCCAATCGTCTGCTCTATTGATCTTCTCGACCGGTTCGCGAAGTCTTGGCCAGAATTGCGAACACGCGGCCGATTTGCCTATTACGTCCAGAAGTAGCCGTCTTGGTGACTATGACTTTTACCAGCTAAATGCAACCGGGTTTCTAAACTTTTGGGAGTCGCGAGCTAAGTGGTTGGCTGCAAAACCCTTGTCGCGGGAAGATTTTTTTGTTTTCCCCGTCGAGCGGCGATGAAAACTCGAAACTCTCAGGGACGAAGTTCACAACGGGCCCCGAAAGATCCCATGGATTTTATTATGGTCTTGGCACTCGAGGTTCAATCGAGTAGTAATGGGTCGTCAGTTCGTGGCAACCTCTATACCACGACAGGCGGTTCAACTGCGCCCCAAGGAGTCCTTCGCGGTGACGAAGTCGCTACTATCTTTCGGACAATTGCTCGTTGCGCTCGCACTGATCGCGTCATGTGCGCGTGAGACGTTGACGGACATCGATGGTAATAGTTATCGAACTGTGAGAATCGGTACGCAGGTCTGGATGGCGGAGAATCTGCGTGTTACTCATTATCGCAACGGCGACAGTGTACCAGTCGTCACCGACCATGCCGAATGGTCCAAGCTGACTACAGGGGCTTGCTGCAGCTACGAAAATGACGATGCGCAAGTTGCCGAACTTGGTTTGCTGTACAACTGGTTTGCCGTCGGCGACAACCGACAGATTGCGCCGGCAGGGTGGCATGTCCCCACTGATTCGGAATGGCAGATATTGGCCGAATGTCTTGGTGGCATCGCGGAAGCCGGGGGCAAATTGAAAGAGACGGGAATCGGCCATTGGATCAGCCCCAACACCGGGGCTACCAACGAGTATGGCTGGGCTGCGCGCCCCGGTGGCGATCGCAGCGGGAGCGGCCATTTCTATGACATCGGAGACAATGGCTACTTCTGGTCATCCTCGACCGACTCCGGTGATCACGTCCTGTCGCGTGGGACGAGGTTCGAGGATGCGACCCTTTTACGCTATCGGTCCGATCGGGAAGATGGCCTGTCCGTTCGGTGCGTTAAAGATTAAAAAGCTTCGCGGATTCAGATTCGAGATACCCCGGCAATGATGGCGACATCACGGGCTCTTTATTAGGGGATCATCGAGTGTGGCAGCGCCGATGCCGATTGCTGACTGACAATCGCCGGAGCTTCATGAATGAGCGTGTCATCCTCGAGCGCTGCCACCATGAACAGCGCGAAATCGATTCGCCGTGTCTTGTTGCTGGCGAGAATTGAATCACCGACATGTCGGCTCCAAACCGGCAGTCCTTGGCTTTCCCCCTCTTCCAGGTCGCTCCCGCGCACAACCGTCCAACGCGTCTTGCTCGCAAAGACCCGCCGACACGCTTCGACTTGATCGTCGAGATCGGCAAAGCGGGTAAGCCGGGCAATCCAACCGAAGATCTTCACCGCGGCCTTGAAGGCGCTGGAATAGCGATCTTGGCCGTCCTTAGCAATGTGCCAGCCACAGGAAAACACCAGTCGCGCTCCGGGTCGGGCAAAATCGAGCACCGCCTGGGCTGTCCCGGCTGAGTACTGCTGCACCCCCCACGGCACCAGCACGGTGAGCACACCTTCACAGTCCGCGACAGCCTGCTTGATAACGTCGCGGTCATTGGTTGCCCCCGGCACAATCGCGATGCGCCCCTTGAACGCCTCCAGCTTGCTGACACTCTTGGCGCGGCACACACCAACAACCTCGTAACCACGATCGAGGGCGTGCTGAACCATGTACCTACCGAGCTTGCCTGAAGCGCCAATAATGCAAACCTTCATACAAAGCGGAATATCTCATCGCGGCACGCTCTTGGCAAGCCCTGTTCGCTGCTGCTGAGATCTCGATACAACGAGACTTCCCCCATCCTTGCAGCGAGAAGGGGTTGCGGGTGAGGGCGTTGTTGACGAATCGAATCAATCCAGCACACGCCCGTTGCCGCTGTTCAATCTTCACTCATCTCGTTTCACTTCGAAAACGGATGCGCAAACGGCTCGCCCAACTACCGATAACTTCGATATGGATTACTCAGTGCGCGAAGTTCGACCGGAGGATGCCTCAGCCATCGCCGCCATCTTCAACCACTTTGTCGCCACCAGCTTCGCGGCTTTTCCGCAGCAGCCGGTGGACGATTCCTTTCTGGAGCACGTCCTTCGCGTCGCCGAAGGATTGCCGGTCTATGTAATCGAGATGCCCGATTACCGCATCATTGGCTTTGCGATGCTCCGTCCTTTCGAATACGGCGACACGCTCAGCCGCACCGCTGAGATCGTGATTTTCATTCGTCCCGAACACACGCGCAACGGTCTGGGACAACGCGTCCTAAAGATGATGGAGGAGGCCGCTCGCTCCCGCGGCATCGACACCCTGCTCGGCTGCGCCTCTTCGCTCAACACCCCCAGCATCCGCTTCCAGGAGAAGAACGGCTACAACATCTGCGGCCTCTTCAAACGCGTTGGCCGCAAATTCGGCCAGGACTACGATGTCGTCTGGCTGCAGAAATTCCTCTTCTGACGCCTCCCCGTTATTTGTGGGTCAGGATCCCCGCGATCCTGACGCACACGAAGATCGCCTCCGCCAGGTTCGTCATTCGTATCTGACTTCATTCTGCGAACCCGATAGACAAGAATGTCTATCCTTGTCATTTTCACTTTTCGCTATATATTGCCCTGTATACGGTTCTAATGCTTACTTGCCACAGTCAACCATTGGGATAAACGACGCTATGACCTCACTTCAAAAACTCTTGCTTACATGCCTGATCGCCGGCCTCTTGTCCGCCAATGCGGTTGCCCAAAGCCTCTCGAATCCCTTCGCCATAAATCGGCACAGCGCCACCGGTGCGACGACAACTTACGAATATCTTTTTACCGATTCACTCTTCTACAATCCCGGCGCCGTCTATCAGTTAGTCTACCGCAACGCCGGCGCAACGTCCTGGCTTTCGCAATCGATGAATCTCGTTTCCGAGGCCTGCAGCGCGTGGACGATCTCAACCGCTCTGACATTCATGCCGCCTTCGGATACGCTGGAATACTATTTTCGCGCCGAAACCGACACGCTGGTCGTCTCGCAATCGCCCGTCAACTCAGCCGGCACATTTCCCGCGCCGGAGGTCGCGCTCGCCAACATGGGCGCCGATCCAACCGGCGATGCCGTCGGCGCGCTTGGTCAATGGCTTGACATCACGGGTTTGTCGATGAGCTATTCCAATACCCGAATCTTCGCTCGCCTCTCCAATGCCGGCGGCGGCTTCCCCACCTCCAGCGGTTTGAATTTCTTTCTCTATTCGGTGGGCATCGTCGACCCGGACGGCTCAGACTCGGCCGCCTACGCGATGATCTATGTCAGTGTCCCCCTGGCTCTCAATTCAGGGCTGTTTCGCATCAATCCTGCCGACAGTTCTTTCACTCGCATCGGTAACATCTCGACCAGCATTTCCGGCAACTACCTCCATATGGCTTGCAACATTGCGGATCTGACGGCTCAACCCGGCTGGTCATCCTGGCCAACTCCTTCCGGAATGATTTTGAGCGCTCCGGTGACGGCTACTCAGAGTCTCTCCGGATTGGCACTGAACGACAACGGCAAAGGATGTGCACTCGTGCCGGAGTTTCAGTACGCGACTTACTCAGGCAATGAAACCCCGAACTTGAGTTTGGGTGTAATGTTGCCTCAACCGGGATCAGTCTATTCATCGATTGAATACCAGGACCCCGATAGCGATCTGCCGGTGCTGCATCAGCTCCGTCTACTTGGACAAGGTGCCTACGAGATGACAACCTGCGAGCTGACTTTCGGCGGCGGTGTATTCTTCGCGACGACGATTGCAATCGACACCACCGGTTGGTACCAGTATTCCTTCGCCATTTCCGACGGCGTCGATTCGGTGATCACCACACCGCAAGCGATTTTCCTCGAAGGCGCTCCGCAATTCGTTGCGGGCGATGCTAACGGTGACGGTTTCGTCAGCATCTCGGACGCTGTCTATCTAATCACCTACATTTTCGGCGGCGGTCCGGCCCCCGACCCGCTCGACTCCGGAGATGCTGATTGCAGCGGGATTATCACGATCTCCGACGCGGTTTATCTCATCAACTACATCTTCGCCGGCGGCCCACCACCCTGCGAACCGTAGTTGTCTTCGGCCGTATTCTGCACCTCAGAAACTCGTCGAGGTTGAAGTGTGGGCAGGATCCTAAGAGGCTCCCTGCAGAATCTCAATTGATTGCGACGTGCTCTCGCCGCAGCCGTTCAACGAACTCCGCTGACACCCAGTAGATACCCCACGGCCTCCCCTGTCCTGCACTCACGAAGAACAGGTACTTTCCGTCGGCCGTTACTCGCGGCGACCCGTTGACATGCGACGCATTTATTGTGCCGCCAAGACTGACCCCATCCGTCCAGGTGCCGTCCTTCTTCTTGAAGCAGATACTCAAACCGCTGCCGGCTACGTAAATCAAGTAGTCTGATTCCGGGGAGATGAATGGGCAACTCCCGATGAGATTCTGATTTCCAAAAGCTTCTGTCAACTTCGTCGGCCTTCCATACTTTCCATCCCTGTACCGGGAGAGATACATGTTATCCGCGAATTCGGAAAAGTACAGATTGCCCTCGTTGTCGACAGAACACGGCCAGTGAAGGCCGATGGCGTTCACATCTTCGCCGACCGAAATCGGCGCCGACCAGCCGGCTTCAGTCCTCTCCAGATACCAATACTCTTCCTTGAAATCGGAATCGCCACCCCTGACATCCCCGTCTCGATAGGGGCGCGTCTTGATGAAATAGAGTCGCTTTCCGTCGGGCGCAAAAAGCGGGTCGCGATCCACAGCAGCGAACACCGGATAGGTCCAAACATCATTGACAGCATGCGAATACAGGACCGCTGCTTCACCCGGTCGCATCTCTGTCCAATAGGCTTCAAGCCCATCGGGCGAGAATGTGAGCGCCGAATGAGCCCGGTAGTGGCCGGAGACAATCCCGGGTAGAAACAGTTTGGGCACTTCACCCGGCGGCTCCTGCCCCATGTAAGGCCCCGTGAGAATAGGATAATGCGGGGCGCTCGTGTCGGCGCCGCATTCCCTGAGATAGTCAGTCACGGCGTGCTGCTCCAACATCGTGGCTGCGTTATACGCGGTTTCTCCTTTCAGATTTCGGGCGTTCATGTCCAGACCAAGTTCGCGAAGATACCTGAGCACCTCGACGTGTCCGTTCATAGCGGCGCCATGAATCGTAGTGTAGCCGTTGGGATCCGTCTGGACCGGGTCGAATCCATGCTCGACTAACGACTTGACGATCTCCAGAGACCCGCCTGCTGCCGCGGGAAATATCAGGCCCGGATCGCGTTCTCTTACGGAAGTGATGTTGCATCCCAAATCAAGTGCGTACTGGTACAACCTTTCCATACCGCCGACCACTGCCAGTTCCAACGCCCGCGGGAGATCGTTGGGAGCGATTGCCGCCTTGGCGTCAACAAGCAGATCAACATATTCTTCACGCTGGTTGCGTGCACCCCAGAGGATCGCCGTGTAGCCTCGCGCTGCCACCGCATTGATGTCGGCGCCGTTTGCCAGTAGCAGCCTGGTGACTTCGAGATCCTTGCACTCCGCAGCCGTAATCAATGGCGTACGTTGGAGCGCATCTCGCGCCTCGATGTCGGCGCCGCTCTCCAGCAGCAACCGCACAATGTCGGCGCGTCCGTTCACGATTGCCAGATGGAACGCCGAGCTACCTTTATCATTCCCCAGGTTCACGTCGGCCCCGGCGGCAATCAGCGCCGCCGCCATTTCGTTGCGCCCGAGTTCGGCTGCCAGCGTCAGTGGCGTTCGACCGGCGTCATCACGTAGGTTGAGCGCGGTTTTGTCCCCGGCAATCAGCGCGTTGAACTGCTGCAGGTCGTTTGCGACCACGGCTTGATGAATTTCAGATGCAATCGCGCTTGCGGTTACGGCGGCCAGAATCAAAGCGATCGTGCTTAAAGCGAGAAATCGACAGGATGCCATCGTCCCTCCGGTTTTTCGGCGTGATTATTCGCAGCAATATAATCTACGACGACGTCCTACTCCATGTTTAATTGTCCGCAGTGAATTCTTTCGCCGGAACGGCGGCAGTGACCCGATTCCCTGGCCGCTGCGAAGCAATCCAGACGCCATTGTGAGCCTTCGTGAACCCTTTCACACAAAGCTATTGACCTTGACCACTCAATCAGATAGAATGACCACCGTGATTGCCAGTACTGATCTGAAGGAGATTATCAAGCCGATCGAGCCCGATCTGGAGCGATTCCAGAAGCTTGAGGTCAAATACCTCAAGAACGAATCGCCCCTCATCTTCGCGATCTCGCGGCACATTCTCAACACCCGCGGCAAACGCCTGCGCCCGACCTTCACTTTCCTTGTCAGCAAGGCCACCGGCTACAAATCGAGCCACTTGGTCGAGGCCGCCCTCGCCGTTGAAATGATCCATACGGCGACACTGCTGCACGACGATGTCATCGACGAATCCGACTATCGCCGCGGCGAGTTGACCGTCAACAGTAAGTGGAACAACCTCGTCTCCGTGCTCATGGGCGACTATTTCTTTGCCAAGGCGTTCACTCTTCTCGTCAAGACCGGCTCGCTGGAGATTCTGGGCCGCGTCTCCCGGGCCACCGAGCGCGTGTCTGTCGGCGAACTGCGCCAGATCGAGGAAGCGCATAACTACGAGCTGACCGAGGAGGAGTACCTCAAGATCATCTCCGACAAAACCGCCAGCTTATTTCAAACTTCAGCCGTCTCACCATCGATTCTCTCCGGCGCCCCGGAGGAAATGGTCAAACGTCTGGCCAACTTCGGCGAATATTCCGGCTGCGCTTTTCAGATTGCCGATGACCTGCTCGATTTCGTCGGCGACACGCAGCGCACGGGCAAGAGCCTCGGCAACGACTTAATTAATGGCAAGATCACGCTGCCGCTGATCTACGCCTTTCGCCAGTCGCAGACCCGCACCCGTAAGACTATCATCAAGGTTCTCGAAAATGGCGTCGAGGAGGGCGGCTTCGATCGCGTTCTCGACTTCATCCAGACTTCCGGCGGTATCGACTACGCCCGTGGCCGCGCGCAATCGCTCGCAGATCAGGCGCTGTCGTTCTTGAAGCCTTTTGCCAACAATCGCTTCTACAACTCGCTCGAACGGCTCGCGACGTTTTCGATCAATCGTGACGTCTAAACGAATCTTCCTTCATCTTTTGCCCGCAATCGCAGTATAATCTCATTATGTCGCCTTTGTTGCTTGCCACAACCTATAGCCTGTCGTTCACCTCGCCCTGGCTGTGGGCGATCGCACTCGTCTTTCTCGCGACCATCGTCTTGACGTACTTTTACTATCGCCGCACGAATCCGCCGCTCGGCCGCTCCTTGCGTATCGTCCTGGGCATCATGCGCGGCCTGGCGTTGTTCGCGTTGTTCTTTGTCTTCGCCGAGCCGCTCCTGGAGCAACAATCGGCAGAGGACAAGCCCCCGGTCGTTGCGATCCTGACTGACAATTCGACCTCGATGGCCACCAATCGCCATTCGGCTGCACAATTCGCGGCAATCGAAGACTACCTGAGCAGCATCTCAAGCCGGCTCCCCGCGAATGCCGTCGTCGGGCAATTCTCCTTTGCCGACACTGTCATTCCCGGCAAGGCTACCGGAAGCGGGCTCCCCGTTACCGCCATCGGAACCGCGCTCGCTCAACTGGCGCAACTCCACGAAAACGAAAACCTTCAAGCCGTCGTGATGCTCTCGGACGGCGCTTCCAATCTTGGGCCGAACCCGGTCGCGGAGGCGCGCAAAATCGGCGTCCCGGTCACCACCATTGGCTTTGGCGACCCGAATCCGCTTCCTGATATCCGCATTGCCAAGGTCGAGTGCAATCCGGTTGGATTCGTCGGGAAAGAATTCCCTGTCGAAGTCACCCTCGAGTCGCGTGGCTTCGAAGGTCTGCGCTTGCCGCTTCGCTTGCGCCGCGGCGATCGCGTGCTCACTCAGCAGGAGATCGATCTCGTCGGCCAGGGGCGTCAACAAACGGTTAAACTGCAATTTGCACCCGAGGTCGAGGGCGAGATTGTCATCGAGGCCTCCACGCCGGTGCAGGCGAATGAAGAATCGGACAAGAACAACTCCCGCCAGATGCACGTCAAGATTCGCGCCAGCCAAATTCGCATCCTCCTTGCAGCAGCCTATCTCAACTGGGATTTCAAGTTCCTGCATCGTGCTTTGTCGGCCAAGGATGACTTCAAGGTCGACCTCGCTGTCGAATCGCGCCAGAAAATCGCGGGTACCGTTCCGTTTCCGGAGACCATCGCCGGGCTCGCCGAGTACGACGCCCTGATTCTCTATGACTTCGACGCCGACTGGCTTGGCAATCACAAGCAATTGCTCGACGCCTTCTTCGATCGCACCGGTAAGGGACTCTTCTTTCTCGCCGCCGAGAAGTTCGGCGGCAGCGCCAAGGCCCGCCTTCCCGAATCGCTCTTGCCGTATCGGTTCGCCGACGGCCGATCAACTATCGTGCGCCAGGAAATCCAACTTGATCTGACCGAGCGCGGCCGCATTCATCCATTGGTGCGCCTGGCCGAGGATGGTGCCACTATCCAGCGCATTCTCAACGCCCTGCCGCCATTTACCGGATATCTTCTCGCGGCCGATCCGCGGCCCGAGGCTACCGTGATCGCCTCGGTTCCGCCGCTGGTAGCCGGCGAGCAGGATCTGCCGGTCTTCGCCGCCCAGCGCTATCGCTCCGGCAAGGTCGCCTGCCTTTCTGCCTTCCCCTTCTGGAAACTCGAATTCCTGGGCAAGACCGTCAACGAAGCCGACTCGACCTATTCGCGTCTGGTGGAAAACATGGTCCTCTGGCTGGTGGCGCGCGAGGATGTTGAACGCGTCACGATCACTCCGGAACGGCCGATCTTTATAGCCGGAGAATCAGTAAATCTCAGCGCACGTGTGCTCGATGAAGCCTTCATCCCGGTGGAGGATGCTGAAGTCGAAGCCATTGTGAAGTCTTTGCAGAATCCCGCCGACTCGCTCGTCGTCGGATTCCGTTACGATCGTCCGGGCCTTTATTCGGCAGACCTGCACTACCTGCCGTCGGGCAACTATACAATCAGAGGTCGCGTCGAGCGCCAAGGAGTCAAACTCGGAAACCCCACATCGAACTTTATCGTTGAGCCCTACTCACTCGAAGACCTGTCGCAGATCGCCAACTTCGATCTGCTAAAACGCATTAGCGAAGTCTCCGGTGGGAAATTCTATGCCGCCGCCGACACGGCTGCGATTCCCCCGTTCCAGTCGCTTTCGTCAAAGATTGTCGTCCATCGCTCCGAATTCGCGCTCTTCGACAATATCTGGCTGCTCGGCATCATCATCGCCGCCCTTTGCGTCGAATGGTACGTCCGCA
Organism: uncultured Ignavibacteria bacterium; assembly: GCA_964576925.1. GTDB lineage: Bacteria > Zixibacteria > MSB-5A5 > CAIYYT01 > CAIYYT01 > JADJGC01. Next base: position 17,658 of record CAZNWJ010000018.1, read on the forward strand.
AGCGCTACCAATTGCTGTAATGTAACGCTTGATCATTCCTTTCAAAGTTTTTGTTGCACCGCAACTTCACCCACCGTAGCTTCAGCGCCTGTAAGTCTGGCTCAGGGAGGAATTTGTCCATGCCAAAGATTGCTCAGTGTCTTGCCCGCGAAATTCTCGACAGCCGCGGCAATCCAACCGTCGAAGTCGATGTACTGCTTGATGATGGCTCATTCGGCCGTGCCGCTGTGCCCTCCGGGGCCTCGACCGGCAGCCACGAGGCCCTTGAACTTCGCGATGGCGACAAAAAGCGCTATCTCGGCAAAGGTGTTCTCAAAGCCGTCACCAACGTCAACGATAAAATCGTCCCTGCGCTGAAAGAAGAGGGCATGGATGTCCTAAATCAACGAGAACTCGACAATTTCCTGCTTGGTCTCGACGGCACTCCCGAGAAGAAGAATCTTGGCGCCAACGCGATTCTCGGCGTCTCCCTGGCTGTCGCCAAAGCTGCCGCTTCCTATTCGATGCTCTCGTTCTACCGTTACGTCGGCGGCGCCAACGCCCGCGTCCTCCCCTTGCCGATGATGAACATTCTCAACGGTGGCAAGCACGCCGACAACAAGGTCGATCTGCAGGAATTCATGATCATGCCCGCCGGCGCCGAGACATTCTCTGAAGCTCTGCGCATGGGTGCCGAAGTTTTCCACGCGCTCAAAGGCGTCCTCCACGGCAAGAAGTACAATACCGCGGTCGGCGATGAAGGCGGCTTTGCGCCCGATCTGAAATCGAATCGCGAGGCGCTTGAAGTTATCACCGAAGCCGTCGAGAAAGCAGGGTACAAGCCGGGGACGGACGTGCTGTTCGCCCTCGATCCAGCCGCCTCCGAATTTTACGACAAGAAAACCAAGAAGTACCACCTCGCCGGTGAGGGTCGCAGCCTGACGACCGATGAAATGGTTGATTTCTACAAAGAACTCTGCAAAGCATTCCCGATCATCTCGATCGAGGATGGACTTGCCGAACACGATTGGGACGGCTTCAAGAAACTCACTCACGAAATCGGCGAGAAGGTGCAAATCGTCGGGGACGACTTGTTCGTCACCAATCCGGTCTTTCTCGATCGCGGCATTCGCGATAAGGCCGCCAACGCCATCCTGATCAAGCTGAACCAGATCGGGACGCTGACTGAGACACTCGACACGATTCAGATGGCCACGCGCGCCGGCTTCACTTCGGTTATCTCGCACCGGTCAGGCGAAACTGAAGACACAACGATTGCCGATATCGCTGTCGCCGTTAACGCCGGACAGATCAAAACCGGCTCGCTGTGCCGTACAGATCGAGTTGCGAAATACAACCGTTTGTTACGTATTGAAGAAGAGCTCGATGCGATGGCCGAATTTCCCGGCCGCGACGCGTTCTTTAACCTGAAAGCGCATAAGTAGACACTCTTTCGATGCCGATCAAGGAAGATCACCGCTGGCGCCGGTTGCGCGCCCGAATCGTCGTTTTCGTGATGCTCGCCATCATGTTGCTTCTCAGCTACAACCTGACCGTCGGGCAGTATGGCTTCATCAACATGATGGAGCTGCAGGCGCAAATCAACGACCTCAAGGCCGAAGAACTCAAACTGAATACCGAACTCGTCGACCTGGAGATCAAACGCAATCGCCTCAAATCGGACACGCTCCTGATCGAAAAGTACGCCCGCAAGAATTACCAGCTTTCCCGCCCCGGCGAGCGCGTCATCGAATATTAGGCAGACCTGGCAATCAAAGTGATCATTCCCGGGCGACCACAAGGGTCGCCCCTACGAACTACGCATCGGATTATCCCCAATCTCATCACATCCGTAGGGGCGGGGCTTGTCCCCGCCCGCCAATTCACGCGGTGACAGGGAGATCACCTATCTCGGGCGACCACAAGGGTCGCCCCTACGAACTACGCATCGGAT
>CAZNWJ010000018.1:19690-50444 GCA_964576925.1 uncultured Ignavibacteria bacterium
GACCACAAGGGTCGCCCCTACGAACTACGCATCGGATTATCCCCAATCTCATCACGTCCGTAGGGGCGGGGCTTGTCCCCGCCCGCCAATTCACGCGGTGACACAGAGATCCCTTGTCTCGGGCGACCACAAGGGTCGCCCCTACGGCGAATGGTAACGATCCAGTGCCCACTGAGTTACATTCCCAACGACGTATTCTCGTATCCTTAATAGTTCTTTTTCATCGCGGACAACGTGGTCGTAGAAACTTCTCTGCCAGATCTGAGCACTCCGATCCCAACCAATCGTAGCATCCTTCCAAACTTCGCGGACGACAAGAGATTTGAATGCGCCGATGATCTGGCTCAATGAGGGCGAGCATCGTGCTGGAGTTCGCAGATCAACCGCTTCCAGAATCGCTACAATTCCATGAAAGTGGTTCGGCATTATCACGAACTCGTCCAGCTGCAATGCGCTGAATCTCTGAGGTAATTGAAGCCACTGCTTCCGTACAATCTGACCCACAGGCGATAACGACAACGTTTCAAGCTCAATACATCCGAGCAGATGCTTCCGTTCGTCTGTGCAAATCGTCACGAAATAGACACCCGCCCTGGAATAGTCGTATTCCCTCAATCGCATCGGCTTTCTTCGAGGTATGCCACCTTCGTCCATTCACTGGTGAATTCAGCGACCATTGCGACCATTGTCAATCACATATTCAATTCTCATGTCATTCCGTAGTGGCGGGGCTTGTCCCCGCCCGCCAATTCACGCGGTGACAGAAAGATCACCTATCTCGGGCGACCACAAGGGTCGCCCCTACGAACTACGCATCGGATTATCCCCAATCTCATCACGTCCGTAGGGGCGGGGCTTGTCCCCGCCCGCCAATTCACGCGGTGACAGAGAGATCACCTATCTCGGGCGACCACAAGGGTCGCCCCTACGAAGCCCGCAGCCTGCCTTGACATGCCGCTTAAACCTCCGTACCCTGCCCCCATGCCGCTCAAGAAGACTGAACTGATCGTCCTCAAGCGCTCCAAGGTGCAAGACTCCTCGCTCTACCTGATCTGCCTCACCAAAGAGCACGGCAAACTCCCGCTCGTTGCGCGCGGCGCGACCAAACCGGGATCGAGCATGGCCGAGGCGCTGCAATATTTCACCGTCGCGGATGTCGTCTTCTACGAGCACGAAAAGAAATCAGCCGAATACATCTCCAAGGCTGACATCGTCGAATCCTTTACGAATATCATCGCCGACGAAAATCGTTTTGGCTTTGCTTCCGCGGCGATGGAGTTTGTGAACCTCTATCTCCCCGAGGGCGAATCGCAGCCGCAGGTCTACTTCCTGCTCAAGCGCTACCTGCGCCTGCTCGACAAATCCAGCCAACAAAATTTCCGCCGCGAGCTTTTGCATTTCTGGTATTTGCTGACTATATTTTGTGGTTACGCGCCGGAATTGGAGCACTGCTGCGAGTGCGGCAAGCCGATTGCCGCCGACAAACTGATGTTCGACCCGCAGCGCGGCGGGGTGATTTGCGACAGCTGTATCGGCTCGGAACTGGCATTGCAGCTTGATCGCGCGACCGTCCTGGCCCTGAAAAAGCTCGCCGGCACGAATATCGCCGACACGGCAAAAATCGCGCTGACGCCGCTGCAGATGACGCAGATACGAGATTTGCTGATCGCGCTGACCGAATATCACATCGGCCGTCGAGTCGATCTCAAGTCGCTCGATTTTCTGCGCAAGCTGCGGCTGTTTGAGAGCGAATAGGCGTCGGGGTGTTGTCGGCGAAGGCACCCTCACCCCTACCCCCTCTCCCAGGGTGAGAGGGGAAAGCTGGTTGCGGGTTCAAATCTGGCCGAACGCTCTCTCCGCACCGTCAGGAATCAATTCCTGGCGATCACGATTCCCCTCTCGAGAGGGGTTGCTCCGTTCCGACGAAGGAGGAACGGAGCCGGGGTGTGTAGGACACTCGGCGTATCGACCTGGTAGGTCAGGATCCCTGCGATCCTGTCACCAGGAAGCGAACCCGGCTGGATTCCCGCTTCCGCGGGAATGACAGAAACACCGACCCGCTCCTCTTCCCCTCTCCCCCTGGGAGAGGGGTCAGGGGTGAGGGTGATTTCCCGGCAACCCGCCAGGAGCGTCAGCGGAGGGTGGGACATTCGTAGGTCAGGATCCCTGCGATCCTAACACCAGGAAGCGAACCCGGCTGGATTCCCGCTTCCGCGGGAATGACAGAAACACCGACCCGCTCCTCTTCCCCTCTCCCCCTGGGAGAGGGGTCAGGGGTGAGGGTGATGAATCGCAAATATTAACTGCTAATATATCGGAGGACTTCGTGGCAAAAACCGTCGACAAAATGGACCAGATCGTTTCCCTGTGCAAACGGCGCGGGTTCGTCTTTCAATCATCGGAAATCTATGGCGGCCTCGGCTCGTGCTGGGACTACGGCCCCTACGGCATCGAGCTGAAGCGCAATCTCAAGGACTTCTGGTGGAAAGCGATGACGCAGAAGCGCGACGACATCGAGGGTATCGATGCCGCCATTCTCATGCATCCCAAGGTCTGGGAGACCTCCGGCCACGTCGCTAATTTCACCGATCCGCTCGTCGACTGCAAAAAATGCAAAGCTCGTTTCCGCGCCGATCAACTCGATTCTGCGCGCTGTCCGCTCAAACCGAGCAAGTCGCCGCTCGAATGCGGAGGCGAACTCACCGAGCCGCGCAGTTTCAACCTGATGTTCAAGACCTTCATGGGTCCGGTCGAGGACACCTCCGCGGTCGTCTACATGCGCCCCGAAACCGCGCAGGGCATCTACGTCAATTTCCTCAACGTCATGGGCCCGGCGCGCCAGAAAGTACCCTTCGGTATCGCGCAGATCGGCAAAGCCTTCCGCAACGAAATCACGCCCGGAAATTTCATTTTCCGCACGCGCGAGTTCGAGCAGATGGAAATGCAGTTCTTCATCCATCCCTCCGAGGATGACAAGTGGTTCGACTATTGGAAAGAAGAACGCATGAAGTGGTACCACGAACTCGGCATCCGCAAAGAACGCCTGCGTTACCACCAACACGGCGAGGGCGAACTTGCGCACTACGCCAAGAAGGCCTTCGACATCGAATACGAATTCCCCTTCGGCTGGAAAGAACTCGAAGGCATCCACAACCGCACCGACTTCGATCTAAGCCGCCACATGGAGGCCTCCGGCAAAGACCTGAGTTACTTCAACGATCAGACGCGCGAAAAATTCGTGCCCTACATCATCGAAACCTCCGCCGGCTGCGACCGCACGCTATTGGTGTGTCTGGTCGACGCCTACGAGGAAGAGCCGGTGAAAGACGAAGTGCGCGTCGTGCTGAAGTTCTCACCAAAGATCGCGCCGGTGAAAGCCGCCGTATTTCCGCTGGTCAACAAGGACGGCATGCCGGAAGCCGCCACGAAGATCTTCCACGATCTCAAGATGCATTTCAAGTGCTTCTATGACGATTCCGGCGCGGTGGGACGTCGTTATCGCCGCATGGATGAAATCGGCACGCCGTATTGCATCACGGTCGACGGCACGACCCTGCAGGATCAAACCGTGACGATCCGCGACCGCGACACGATGACCCAGGACCGCGTCAATGTTTCCGCGCTGGTGGAGTGGCTGAAGAAAAAGGTAGAGGGGTAGATACTACTATCCCATGCACAATCGCTGTCATCCGGAGGTATGATTTCTGTCATCCCCGCGAAGGCGGGGATCCAGTCTTGGAAGTTTAAGAGTTGTGTCAAGGCTTGATCCCGACCGAGCGCCAGCGAGGACGGGATTGTGACCTGACACGAGGAGTTTTTCCGTAGCCCACCTGCAGCTTCAGCGGAGGGTAGGACCTGATTGCATTTCAATCTTGATTTCCTGCTATAAATTGGACATTCTTGTCAAAACGATGCACTCAACATCCATCGGGCGAGGCGCTCGCATGGCCACGAAGAACAGGCGAGGACTACACTTCAACCGCACGTCGTTCGTCGCCCTCCTGACTATTCTGCTATCTTTGTTTATCGCAGGTGATCTCTCTGCTCAAACTGCACAGAGCGATTCGGCATTATTGATTCTGCAGAATTTCTTATCATCGGTACAAGAGCTCGACTGGGAGTCCTGCGTGAGCATGCTGCACCCGAGTATCCTCGGGCAACTTAGCCAAGTAGGCAAATTCTCGTTTTACCGTTACGGTGGGTACGAGTTTCGCCGCGAGGATGATTCACTAATGTACGTAGAGTACTTCGACGGCTCTCATTCAATTGCCGAGGTTCAAGCCTTGGACTCCGTTCGGTTCGTAATCGGATTTGCAGCTTTAGCCTGCGACTTTATCGAGCACCTTCCGATGTACTTCACTAATCTCAGTTATCAAGTCCTTGGTGTGGTCGAGGAAAGTCCCCAGCTGCGCCACTATGTCCTGAGGTTTCGTACCTTCTCCGAATCCATCACTAAAGAGGAGGTCTCGGTTGTTAGCATGGAAATGCACGAGAACCGCTGGTTGGTTTCATCAGCGGATGAAGGCACTTGGAACCTGGAAATTGAGTTGTACAAGTTTGAATTTCTAGATTGGTAGCCCACCCGTGGTTCGTAGGTCGGGTTCCGAGCGCTGCTGACTGCCCGTCGAGAGCGTACTCTCAGTAGCGAGAAACCCGACAACTTGATTCGTCACAATCGCCTCGTCGGGCTTCTCATTCCGCGGTCACACGCTCGTTTCTTCCGATTTGTTGTTCGCGCGGAATTCGGAACCCGACCTACAACTGCACAAGTCACGCGGGCAGGCAAACCCGGCCCCGACGATTTCTCCCCTCGCCCCTTGGGAGAGGGAGATTGGGTGAGGGTGCTACATCTCCTTGAATCGCGCGATCACGGCGCCGCCGCCGTCGCAGAGCTCCAATTCGCCGTCGCGCAAGTGAAACGTGATGGTCGATTCCAGCGCTTCGAGGAATTTGGTTTCGCGCTCGGCGACAGCTTCGCAGAACATCTTGGTGACAGCCATATGCGCGAACACCAACGTATCGGCGGTGCACTGGTAGATTCCGGTAAGTTGATTGCAGCCGGTATTGCCGGTGAGGCTGGTGCCGTCGCCGCCGAGCGTGATAACACTCGCCTTCTCGTCGGCCTTGGGTTCGACCGCGACGCCGCCCAATTCAACCAACGTCCAGGTCTTGTCGGAGATGGCCGCCGCGGCGCCGGTCGTGTCGGCAGCCGTGTTCTGCGCGGCCGGGGTAGCCGGCGCAGGCGTTTCGGTGGTTTCCGATTTTTTCTGGCAGCCGTAAAGCGCAAGCATCAGCGCCAATAACAACAAGGCATTTTTCATCGCAATCCTCCTTGATTGATTTCGCCAGTCCCTGTAATCATCCTCGCGAGTTTTGAAAACAAACACAAGCGATTCCGCGCCAACCCTTACCCTATTCTGCCGTATCACATGCAAGTCTGAATTAACTTAGGTGATTTCTCAGGAGGAAAAATGATCCGTAAAGCGTCCGCCAACTGGAAAGGCGATCTCAAGGCCGGCAAAGGCACTGTCTCGACCGAATCCGGCACACTCAAGGACACACAGTATTCGTTTACTTCGCGCTTCGAATCCGGCACCGGAACCAATCCGGAAGAACTCATCGGCGCTGCGCACGCCGGCTGTTTTTCGATGGCGCTTTCGGCGGGCCTGTCCAATGCCGGTCACGTTCCGGATTCGGTCAGCACAACCGCCCATGTGCATCTTGAAAAGGTCAGCGACGGATTCAAGGTGACGCTCATTGAGTTAGTCTGCGAGGCGCGCGTGCCGGGGATCGACAACGCCAAGTTCCAGGAAATTGCCGCCGGCACCAAGACCGGCTGCCCAATTTCCAAAGCCCTTGCCGCTACCGAAATCAAGCTGACTGCCAAGTTGGTGTAGTTGGTCGTCGCTGCGACCTATTTCTGAACGAACGGCTCGAAAGGCCGTCCGTTCTTGCTTGCGGGGGGCGCGGTGGCAACTTGCGCGGTTGACGGAGCGAAGAACACACCCCGTCTCGAGCCCGCGGGATGGATGACAGGAGTGCGGTTGCGATGAGCGCAGTCATGCGGATGGTCGCGGATTCGGTAAGGCGGGCTCGATCCACCCCTCTCAAGAGGGGAATAGCTATGAGGTGCCGGCGGTACGAGGAAGGGTTTGTGCCTGGCGATAGGAGTTGGAATGCACTGAGAGAAGCATACAACTCCCCAGCCGATTTGCCAAGGGCGACTTCATATCGGTGAGTGGCGTGGATCGGTGTCAGGATCGCGGGGATCCTGACCTACCAGTTGCAAGACCCCAGCAATGTTGGGCCACAGCCATCGCTACATTGCTCCCAACGATTCAAGATAGGCGAGCACCGGCCGCGCTTCGTCTTCGCCCTTGCGCGCATGGTGAATCAGCGAGAGGCCGTGAGGACCTTTGCAATGCAGGAGCGCCGGGTAGAGCGTCAGGAAGTTCTTCACGATTTCCAGGTGTCCCAGCATCGCTGCCATAAACAGCGTCGGCCGCGCGCCCTGTTCGAGAAGGTAGAGCGTGATTTCGCGATCGCCGACGTGCGACGATGCCTCGATGCCGTTCTCAAAGTCGCCGCCGCCCCAATCCCAGGTGGCATTGAGCAGCGCGGGCTGAAAGGCCAGAAGCTGCTTGACGGCCTGGAGGTCGCGGTGGCAGACGCCCACGAAGTCCTTTACGAGTTTTGCCTCCAGCGGCGGCCCTTTGTCGACCTTGGGTTTCTTCGGGGTGGTGGCGCTGTCTGGCGACATGGTCTGGGCACTGAGTGCTCCGGCTCCGCCCAGGAGGAACAGGGCACTCCCTGCGGCCGTGGCGCGCAAGAGCGCCCGCCGTTGTCCATCAGCAAATGAGTCAATCGAGAATTCCATCGCAGGGTCTCCAATAGTGGATCGATTTTATCTATTTGAGAGCTACGTAAGTCGTGACGGAAAGTTCGCCCCGAATCTCCGGCACTTGCCATTTCGCCGCCGATTGTCTGCCAGGATGCTTCGGAATTGCCGCTCGCGGCATTGAAAATTCTCTCGTGAACACCTATATTAGGCGACTGTAATGAACGATGAACAGGGAGACACATTGACTTTATGAGTTCGAAATATCTGATCACCGGCGGTTCTGGATTTCTCGGAATCAATCTCGTCCGTTACCTTCTGGCCAAGGGCGACCAGGTAGTATCGCTCGACCTCGAACCCTTTGACTATCCCGATTGTAAAGACAAAATCCGCGCCGTGATCGGTGATATCCGCAATCGTGAAGATGTCCGCAGCACCGTTGCCGGCTGCGATTTCGTCGTCCACGCGGCGGCCGCACTTCCCCTCTACAAACCGGAAGACATCTTCTCGACCGACATCGACGGCACGCGCATTGTGATGGAGGAGTCGGTGCGCGCCGGTGTCAAGCGCGTGATTCATATATCCACGACTGCCGTCTATGGAATTCCGGATCACCATCCGCTATTGGAAACCGACCCGATGCACGGCGTGGGACCGTATGGCATCGCCAAGGTCAAGGCGGAAGAGGTTTGTCTGGGGTTCCGCGAAAAAGGCGTTTGCGTCCCGATCCTGCGGCCGAAGTCGTTTATCGGACCGGAGCGGCTCGGCGTGTTCGCGATGTTCTACGAGTGGGCGCGCGACGGCCACGGATTCCCGATTCTCGGCAAGGGCGACAATCCGTACCAGTATCTCGATGTCGAAGACCTCTGCGAAGTGATCTGGCTGTGCGCGACGCTGCCGGAAAACGTCGTCAACGATACGTTCAATATCGGCGCCAAGGAGTTCGGCACACCGCGCACCGATTTCCAGGCGGTGCTCGACAAGGCCGGTCATGGCAAGAAAGTCGTTCCGATACCGGAAGCGCCGGCGATCTGGACGTTGCGTTTTCTCGAACTGCTGAACCTGTCACCGCTCTATAAGTGGATTTACGAGACGGCGGCGAAAGAATCTTTCGTTTCGATCGAGAAAGCGGAGAAGCAACTCGGGTACAAGCCCAAGTACTCGAACCGCGATGCGCTGTTGCGGAACTATCAGTGGTATCTCGACAATGCCGATAAGCTCTCGACCGGCACTGGTACGGTCACGCACCGGGTTCCGTGGAAGCAGGGTGCGCTTAAGATCGGGAAGTTGTTTTTCTAACTGCTCTCCAAGAGACAGAGATCCTGGGGCTGTCTCACGCATTTGCGAATGCAGAAAATACTGAGAGCGTCGGTTCACAGTTTCGCGCTGCGAGCCTGCTAATACTGGGTGATCCAAAGTGTCACGCGCGAAATCAAGAAGCGACGCAACCGGCTGGAGTCCGGCAGTTCACTTTAGTAATCGTGCTGAAGTAGTCTGTGCTCAGTCAATCAGTTTCGATCAGTCCCTAACGAGTTCCTTATGAATCCAAACTCTGACAAACTCAGCTCTCCCAAGAATCAAGGGAGAGCCCAATCCGGATCGGGCATAGACACGAGACCAGCAGCAAACTTACGTCCAAGATCCGGGCCGTCACAACCAGTTGCGAGGGCGATCTGGCCTCAGGCCAACAGACCCACACCCGAAGAGCCGCTCAATCCAAACGCGCGATCCTAGGAATCATCCCCCGGCGAACGATTAGACGTCTTCGATCGCCAAGTGCACGCGGTTTGAGTGACTCGGGCGGCTGTTGAGCTACTCGTGTCCTCCTACTTATCCGCGTGGATGTACTTATGTAGTGGTGCACTACGAATTATGCACAGCGGTGATTGCAGGGCATGGAGTTAGCCGTGTTTTCGGGGTCAAAATCGGGCGGCAAAGAGAGCAGAACCGGAGCCGGAGCTGTGTCACATTTGGAAAGGGTTGCTGCAGCTCAACGAGTTGCGATGCTAAAATTTCATAATACGGGTTTCTTTTTGAATACGACGCGCAATTCTGCAGTCACTTTGATTTCGAACTCAGCGCTCCGATGCGCTTGCTGCTTGCGCAATCTTCGATGAGAGTCTGCAGTCGGCGCGAGCGCGTTTCTTCCTTCCTGGCGCTCATGACCCAGAAGCAGGCGATCTTTTTGTAGCCGGGGGGTTGCTTGTCCCAGAACTTGCGCGCTCGGGCATTGGCACGCACGGCGGCTTCGACCTCGGGAGAAACTGTACGTTCGTGGCGTTCGTACGAGTAGTCGCGGCGTTCTGACTTGCCCGCAGCAAAGGCCGTCAGACCTGATTCGTGCATAAGGCCGGCCTTTTTCAGTTCGCGTACGCGCTTGATGTTGACCAAACTCCAGTTGCTCTTGGCGCGCCTGGGGGTGAATCGAATCTTGTAGCTTTCGCCATCGATGCTCTTGCGAATGCCGTCGATCCAGCCGTAGCAAAGGGCTTCGTCGACTGATTCCTGCCAAGTCAGGCTGGGCTTGCCGGAACCCACCTTGTAGTAGCCTACCCAAAGTTTGTCAGCTTTCTGGTGGTTCTTGTGGAGCCAACGGCGGAACTCGGCAGCTGACTTGAAGAAGCTGACATCAGCCATCGCGAGAAGATAGGCCGGCAGACCCGCGGCCACAATCACAATGTACCGACAACTCGTGGCAGTTTCGCGAAGGGACTATAACCGTTCACGAAGTGTTAGCCGACGCCGACGCGGCGACTGCGTTAACTGGTCGAGTCAATTATTTATGTAAGCGCTTACGTAAATACGATGCAACGCCCAGGTTTCGCCGATTGGAGTTACGAAATGAGAATCCTGATCACCCTGACTGCCCTTCTACTCTCCGCCCTTCCGTTAACCAGCAGCCCCGGCGCCCCGTTGGAGCGGCCGGTCTGCGGGACTGAGTTTATGTTGTCGGAAGACGATCTCGCGGCCGGGCGCGCATGTCCGGTGAATGGCATTTGTGATTTGCCAGAGAATCGTGATGCCGCGATTCCTGATTCATCGTCGCCGTGGATTGTGATTCGCGTTTACATCACGGTCGTTGCCGAGGATGACGGTTCAAATCCTGCTGCCACCCAGGCGCAAGTCGATGCCCAGATGGCCAGCCTCAATGCCGACTTTGCCCCCTATCGATTCAAGTTTGTTTACGAATGGCGCGTGGTGAACTCGTCGGCGCACCGGAATCTGACCGACATTACTGGCACCAGCGCCAACAGCGTAAGATTAGCCTTTAACTTTCAGCCTAACCGATACCTGAACGTCTACGTGACCGGCGTGACCCCATCGGGGGGCGCCGGATACCTGCCCTGGTTTCCAAGCGCCCAGGGGCCACTCGGCGGCACGCTTGTCGATGAAAATTGGTTTTATGGCGGCAGCCACCTGTTTACGCATGAGATCGGGCACAATTTAGGGCTCCTGCATACCCACTTTGGTGTCTCGGAAGTCACCCAGTGCGGGCCGTGTTACGAATCTGCCGACGGAGCCGATGCGGATGTAACCGGTGATCGGTGCTCCGATACCGATCCGACTCCCGTCAACTTTAACTGCACTCCGCCGGGCGGCATCGATCCCTGTTCGCTCGAACCGTGGGGCTTTACGATGCTGCAGAACTACATGGGTTACGCCCCGCAATTCTGTGTCACTGAATTCACTCCACAACAGGCCGGCCGCATGCGTTGCTGGGTGATGGATCGGCTGTCGAGTTGGATCGAGTGCGAGGTCGCTCCCGTGACCAAGTCAGGGCGCGAGGCGCTCGCCGACAACGACCTCGATGCTTGGGACAATGCTCAGGACAACTGCCCCGGCCAGTACAACCCGTGCCAGGAGGATCTCGATGGTGACGGCAGCGGTGACCTCTGCGACAGCGATCTCGATGGAGACGGCATTGCGAACGAAAGCGACAACTGCCTGGCAGCCTCCAACCCCGGTCAGACTGATTCCGACAGCGACCAGTTGGGCGACGCCTGCGACAATTGCACAATGATTTCGAATGTCGACCAAGCCGATGTGGACGCTGATGGAATTGGTGATGTATGCGATGCCTGCACCGATACCGACGGCGATGGCTACGGCGATCCGGGATTTGCTGCAAGCACGTGTGCGATCGATAACTGCCCTGCCTTTGCTGATCCAAATCAAACTGATTCAGATTCGGATTCGTTCGGTGATCCGTGCGACAACTGCCCGCTGGTAGCTAACGCTGACCAATATGATGAGAACTCCGATGGCGTCGGCGATGCCTGCGATGGATTGCTTCACATTCAGGCCTACGACGTGCCGGATGCAACTTTGGGTCAGTCGTTCATGTATCAGCTTACTGCCGTGGGCGGCACTGCGCCGCTGGATTGGCAATTTCTCGGCGGCGACGTTCCCTTTGGTTGCGAGTTCACGGGGGGCAGCGTGGGCACGATCGCGGGGACGCCGACGGTGTTAGGCGACTATTTCTTTACGATCTACTGTCAGGACAGCAGTGTGCCCGGCAAGTCGGATGCGATGAACGTGCATGTCCGCGTCGTCAATCCGCCCTATCTTTGCGGCGACTCTGACGGAAATCTGATCGTGACGATTTCTGATGCCGTGCATTTGATAACGTACATTTTTGGTGGAGGCCCGGCTCCCGTTCCGACGGTCGCCGGCGACGCTGACTGTAACGGCATTGTGACCATTTCCGATGCAGTCTATCTGATTACTTACATTTTCGGCGGCGGGCCGGCGCCGTGTGCGGGGTGTTGATCGTCCTTAAAGCCGACTGCAATCCGGGGACAGCGGTGAAGACGAAGGCGTCGGTTCACATCCCGCCAAGGGCAGATGAGTGATTCTTCCATCGTTTTCTTCGTGGCGGGACAAGAACCGACGCAACGGCCAATGTGTCCCGCGATTCCAGTTGCCTGTGAGTCCTCCCGCTAACGCGATTTGAACGAAAATCGGCTTGACAATATCTCAAAGGGGTGGCATAGTAGATTACTATTGAAATTACTCGCTAACGACCGAACGTAACTGACCCAACTCGAGAATATCAGCCTATCTCGCTAACGATTTAGACCCGGTTTAACACTCACTTGTTGGGAGGAAGTATGTCTAATCGTTTTGACCCGATCGATCTCCGGTTGGGACGTCTGTACCTATTCTCCATCTTCATTCTGTTTATCGTGGTTTTGTCCGCGGGGTCAAGTGCATTCGCGCAGTTTGCCCAAACCAACACCTTGATCAGTCTGACGAAAACCCACAATACATATCCCGGCGAACTGGCGGTGGTCGATATCAACCTGACGAGATTTGGACCGGGGCCGGCGTTCGGCGGGTTCGATTTTCTCGTGGAACTGAACAATCAGGCTCTGACCTTTCTCGGCGTCAGCCAAGGGGCGTTGCTTGACAGTGCCGGATGGGAGTACTTCAACTATCAAACGGAAGGCATTGCCCCCGGCAAGGTCGTCGTGAGAATCGTCGCGGTCGCTGATCTGGCGGGCGTTAGCGGGCAACCTTCGTCGTACTTAGCGGAGAAATCCGGACAACTCGCCCGGATCCAATTCCTGGCCAGCACCGACCCCATCTATGACTGCCAATACTTGCCGCTAAAGTTCTACTGGAATGACTGCGGCGACAATGCCGTTTCATCGGTTATCGGAGACACACTCTATGTTGCTGAGGATGTCCGCGATTTCGATTATGGGTGGCCGATCGAGAGGCCGACAGCTCTGCCTTCGACTGATGGTCTCCCGGACTACTGCGTTGCCGGAGCGATCGGTGGCAATGCTCCCAGTCGCCAGCTTAGCATAACGCATGGTGGCGTCGACATCGCCTGTTCGGACACAATCGACGCGCGTGGTGACGTCAATCTGAATGGCATTGCCTACGAAATTGCCGACTACGTATTGTATTACAACTATCTCCTCTATGGATTGAGTGCGCTCGATCCAAATCCGCAGTTTCGACAGGCTCAGATAGCCGCCAGCGATGCTAACGCAGACGGTTTGCAGCTGACTTTTCGCGATTTCGTCTATATCTATCGCGTGATCATCGGTGATGCGCTTCCGGTGCCCAAAGGCGCGCCGCAGGCGGCGACAGCGGCATTCATACAGAACCCGGACGCGAAATTCGTTCGCATCGAGTACCCGGGCTTTCTCGCCGGCGCGCTTCTCGAGTTTTCCGGCGAGATAACGCCGAGTTTCCAGATTCCCCCTTCGAATGGCGGTCCGCCTGCTGTTGTGTACGACGGTAGCCACACGCGGATTGTAATTGATCCCAATCAACCGCAGTCGTACAGCCCCGGAATTTGGTTTACTTACACCGGCGAGGGTACACTTCTCTCGGCAGAGACCACAGACTGGTTTGATTCTGATGTCCCCACGCAGATCATTATTTTGGCCGCCCAGGGTGAGTGTGGCGATCCCAATTCCGATCAGAAGACCAACATCAGCGACATCGTTTTCCTGATCCGCTACATTTTTGATGAGGGGGTGCCCCCACTCGATGTCAACGGCGGTGACGTTGACTGCGACGGTATAGTGACGGTCAGCGACGCCGTTTACATGATCAACTACATCTTCGCCAGCGGCCCCGCGCCGTGCGCGAACTGTCCGTGATTTGAGTCCTCGTGCGATCGGCTCATCGAGCAGATGAGCCGGTCGCCGCCTCCGATAGAATCTTCTTCAACGCATTGGCCCCCGTTGCTGACCAGTCTAACACCCGACGCAGTGCTTTCTACCATTCACGAAATGTGACAAGGCATAGTGGCTGCGCGAGCGTTTCAGTTGGGTAATCACTTACCTAACATCTGGCGGCAAACCTGCGGAGCCAAAATCGGAGTTGACAATGAGAAGTAGCACGTACGCCCAGTTGCTATTGGCAATCTTACTAATGTTGTTTCGCATGACCAATGCCGCGGATCACCCGGTCTGTGGAACAAGTGTGGAAGGACCGGACGGGGACCAATCAGGGCGCGCGTGCTCGCAGGCAGGTCCATGCGACGACCCGGTCCTTCGCGATGAAAACACCCCCGGCCCGACGTCCCCCTGGGTGGTGATCAGACTGTACATCAATGTCTTCGCGGAGGATGACGGTTCCAATCCGGCCTCCAGCGCGCCTGTCATCGCCGCACAGATCGCGACGCTGAATGCTGCTTACGCACCCAGCCGAATTCGTTTCGTCTATCAATGGCGCGTAGTCAATTCCAGCCAGTTTCGCAGCGGAATCGCGCTTATGGGGGCGTCGGCCGGGCAGTTGAGAACCCTGTTCAGCTACCAGCCGGGCAGCTACCTGAATGTCTATGTCACCGGAACCACGCCACAAGGCGGCGTTGGAGTGTTCCCGTGGTTGCCCACAGCAACCAGCGCTGGTGGGGCGATCGTCGATGAAGCCTGGTTTGTCGGCGGCGCCCAGGTTCTGACGCATGAAATCGGTCATGTCCTCGGGCTCTACCACACCCAACGGGGCGTTTCGGAGGTCCCTTTGTGCGGGCCGTGCTACGAGTCCGCAGACGGATTTGAAGGCGATCTGCGCGGGGACTTCTGTTCTGACACCGATCCGACGCCACTGAATGTCAATTGTGCCCCTCCCGGCGGAATCGACGACTGTTCGGCGCAGCCGTGGGGGCCAACGATGCCGCAGAATTACATGGGCTATGCCCCGGCGTTTTGTTACACGGAATTCACGCCCCAACAAGCCGGTCGCATGCGCTGTTGGCTTCAATCTCACTTGAGCGGCTGGAGCGCCTGCGAGGTCGCAACCGCCGGGAAGTCTGATCGAGAAGTCCTAGCTGACTTGGACTTCGACAGCTGGGACGATGCCGAGGACAACTGTCCGGCGCTGTTCAATCCGTGTCAAGAGGATCTTGATGCCGATGGCAGTGGCGATCTCTGCGATGCGGACATCGACGGTGACGGCGTTGACAATGCCGAGGACAACTGCGTGACCGCTTCTAATCCGGGTCAAAGCGACTTGGATGGAGATAACCTCGGCGATGCATGCGACAATTGCCCTCAGAATGCCAATCTCGATCAGGCTGATGCTGATGGCGACGGTGCGGGGGACGCATGTGACATGTGTACCGATACCGATGGTGACGGTTTCGGCAATCCGGGATATGCCGGTAATACCTGCCCAACCGACAATTGTCCGACGACGGCCGACGCTAACCAGAGCGATGGCGACAGCGACAGCATTGGCGATCCGTGCGACAACTGCCCGCTCGCAGCGAATGCCGAGCAGTATGATGAGAACGCCGACGGCATCGGCGATGCCTGCGATGGGCTGCTGCATATTCAAGCTTACGAAGTCCCCGACGCCATTGTCGGGCAGCCCTTCGTCTACCAACTTACGGCCGTCGGCGGCACCGAACCACTCGAGTGGCAATTGCTTGGTGGCGATATTCCCTATGGCTGCGACTTTACCGGGGGCAGCGTGGGAACGATCGCGGGGACGCCGACGGTGTTAGGTGACTATTTCTTTACGATCTACTGTCAGGACAGCAGTGTGCCCGGCAAGTCGGATGCGATGAACGTGCATATCCGCGTCGTCAATCCGCCGTATCTTTGCGGCGACTCCGACGGGAACCTGATCGTCACCATCTCTGATGCCGTGCACTTGATCACCTACATTTTTGGCGGCGGACCGGCTCCCGTTCCGACGATTGCCGGCGATGCTGATTGCAACGGTATTGTGACGATCTCCGATGCCGTGTTTTTGATTTCGTACATCTTCGGCGGCGGCCCGGCACCCTGTGTGAACTGCCCGTAAGTCGAATTCGTCTTGCGTCCGGTTCTGTCGATTCGGAGCCGGACGCTGGTTTGAGCAGAAGACGGCGAGATCTTACTTGGTGACGCAGCCGTCATAGAAGGCGTGAAACCGGTAGACTTCCGCATCAAAGAGCCGGTTCTTGACTGCGACATCGTTGAAGACGATGCTGTCGGCTTCCGCCTTGTCTGAAGCCGTCAGAATGATCATCCCCTTGTCACCATACCGGCCACCCAGAGAGATGATTCCAGACTTGCGCAGGGCCGCTAACTGAGCCGAGTGCTCGGCGAAATACGGCTGTTCATTGGGCGCTTTGGTGGTGTCCCAGGCTGCGCCGGTCGAGTAGATCACGACGAACTGGGCTTGCGTTGCGGCGGGTTTCTGTTCGCTTTGACTCCGGGTGTTGACCATCAAACAGGTGGCGAAGACCAGAGCCAGAATAATGTTAGTTCGCATATTCATTCCTCAGTGACGAATCAAGGGTTCAATGTTTGACATTATCAGACAAAAAACATCTATTACCAAGTCGCAACAACGACCTGCTTCCACCGTAAGATCAGAGCATTGACTATTTCCGTAAGGAGTTACCAATGATACAAAGTCCGTCCTCACAACGGTACGCGCTTGTGCTTGCCGTCTTCATTACCGCCACACTCTTCAGCGTTTCGGTATTTGGGCAGAGCGATACCACGATTACGCCGGTCGAGCAGATTGCCAAAGACGCCGCCGCGATGCAGCCTCTGGTCAAAAGCGCGGTGGGTAAGCAGCTTCTCGGAGCGTATTCGACGTTGCCGGCGATTGTTGCGCCGCGCGTTGCGTACTTCAATCGTGCCAAGCGCGACGCCCTGACGGAAGCTGAGTTCACGTCGCAAGGCTTAGATACCACCTCCGGCTACCTGCGCCGCGAACTGGGCGAGCAGTTTTATTATTTCACGATGTACGGATCGCCGGTGGCCTTTGCGCGCGCACTGGATCTGGTGGGCCAGGCGGGGCTCAATTCGCTGGAGAAGGCAAAGATCTGCGAGTTTGGGTTCGGCTCGATCGGGCAGTTAAAGGCGATGGCGGCGCTTGGCGCCGACGTGCACGGCATCGAAGTCGAGCCGCTGTTGCGGGTGCTTTATAGCCATCCGTCCGACACCGGTGTGGTTCCCACTGCCAAAAACACTCCAGGTCGCGTCAATCTGCACTTCGGCTTCTTCCCGACCGATATGGCGATCAACCAGGCGCTTGGCAGCGGGTATGATCTTTTTGTTTCGAAAAACACGCTCAAGAAGGGGTATGTGCATCCCGAGATGGAAGTCGATCCCAAGATGCTGGTGCACCTTGGCGTCGATGACTCAACCTTTGTTAAGCGCGTTTACGATCTGCTCAAGCCGGGCGGGTATTTCCTGATCTATAATTTGCACCCCAAGTACACGCCGCCGACAGCCGAGAAGTATATCCCGTGGTCAGACGGACGTTCGCCGTTTGAGAAGGCTTTGTACGAGAAGATCGGCTTCAAGGTGATCGCCTTCGATCTCAATGATACCGAGTTTGCGCACGAGATGGCTAAGGCTTTCGGCTGGGATGAGTCGATGGATCTGGCGAACGACTTGTTTGGGATGTACACGCTGGTGCAGAAATTGTAGAGACGACCGGCGGCAGACTAGATCAAAGCGGGCTAAATCGGCAGTCAAGTCGACTCTGAATTGCATTGACATTTTGGATCGACTCTGACTACTTAGCGCTTCCTGATTACTGATTTGCGATGCCGAAGTCAAATGAATCATGGGGTGGTAGCCGCGCTGGCGGGCCGGATCCCGCAAATTCGTCAGGATTCAGGAACTGGATGAGCGCGAATTTCGCTGGAGGTGCCGATGTCTGACGCTGAATCAAATCTTGATCCGACCCTGAATTTCTCCCGTGTCCCGGAGACCGGGGATCAAACCCTCGCCGCCGCAAGCGATGCCGGCGCTTCCCAGAAGGCGAACAAGCATCCGCTGGACATCGGCGGCTACAGGGTACTGGGAGTGCTTGGCGAAGGCGGCATGGGTGTTGTCTATGAAGCCGAGCAGCCGTCGCCGCGGCGACTGGTCGCGCTAAAGGTCGTGCGCGGGACGGAGGTGGTGGATGACATGCGTCTCAAGATGTTCGAGCGAGAGGCGGCGACATTGGCGCGGCTGGATCACCCCAACATCGGCCGAATCTATGAATCGGGCCGAACCGCGGAGGGGCAGCATTTCTTTGCGATGGAGTTGGTGCGGGGTCCGATGCTGTCGGACTGGTTGGCAGCGCGGCCGAAGGTTCTCGACCGTGCCGAACTGGAACTACGCTTGCAGTTGTTCCGCCAGATCTGCGAGGCGGTACACTATGCCCACCAGCGCGGCGTCATTCATCGCGATCTCAAGCCGTCGAATCTCATCGTCACCGAGGCATCCAGCTCCGATTCAAGTCCGGGGACACGATCGGGGGCTATGGTAAAGATTCTTGATTTTGGTCTGGCGCGAATCACGGAAGAGGATGTGGCAGCCACGCAGGTCACGGAGATCGGCGTTATTAAGGGAACGCTTCCGTACATGGCGCCGGAACAGGCCCGCGGTGATGTTGACGGGATTGATGTGCGCACCGACGTCTACGCGCTCGGCGTAATCTTGTACGAGCTACTGACGCTGCAGCGTCCTTACTCGGTTGACAAAGGATCACTGTTGTCGGCCGTGAAGATCATTTGCGAGCAGACGCCGCGACCGATGCAGGAATTGTGGCAGGGTACGATCAGCTTGGATCCCGATTTGGCAACGATCGCGGGAATGGCTCTGGAGAAGGATCCGAATCGACGTTACGCCAGTGCGGCGGCGCTGGGCGAGGATATTGGGCGTTTTCTGACTTCGCAGCCGATTCAAGCCCGTCCGCCCAGTACGATGTACCAATTGCGCAAGCTCGTGGCACGCCGCAAAGGCGTGTTTGCTACGGCGGCCGCGGCCCTGGTGCTTCTGGTCGTGGCGGCGATCGGGATGGGTGTGCTCTATGTGCGTGCCGCAGCGGCTGAGAAGACGGCCCTGCGCGAGGCGGAGACGGCGCAGCGCACTTCGGATTTCCTTGTCGATTTGTTCCGCAGTTCAGATCCGACAGTGAGTCGCGGCGAGACGATCACCGCACGCGCGGTGATTGACGAGGGTGCCGAACGAATCGAATCGCAATTGGCCGGCGAGCCAATCATGCAAGCCCGCTTGTTGCTGACGATCGGACAAGTCTACAGCAGCCTGGGGTTATTCGAGAAAGCGCAGGAACTGACGGAGAAATCGTTGGAGCTACGGCGCAGGCATCTGCCGGCGGGCGATCTTGACATCGCCTTCAGCGTCCACCAGCTCGCGCGCATTTGCGAGAGTCGCGGAAAATCGACCGATGCCCGCAAGTGTTTCGACGAAGCCCTCGCGCTCTTAGAGTCTCATGGAGAGGCCGGTGTCGCGGGCGTGATTGAAGTTTTGGGCAACTATGGCTGGATGCTCAGCGAACTCGGTGAATTACAGCGCGCCGACAGTATGCTGAACCGCGCGATCGCCCTGGTTGAGTCCAGAGAACCGCTGGATGAAACGGCAATCTGCAATCTCCTCAACAATCAAGGCGCCGTCTGGACAAACCTCGGGCAGCCGGATACAGCTTTGAGAATATTGCGGCGGGCGTTGCCCGTGGCGGAACGGCTCTTCGGGGAGTCCAACCATCAGACAGCGAATATCTTGACCAACATCTCAGTAGCAGAGGCGCAGGCGGGGCGCTTTGAACAGGCGAGCGAGGCGGGGGGCAAGGCGCTCACGATCTACCGACAGATCTACGGCGAGGCTCATCCGCTGGTTGCCAAGGGACTAGCTAATCTTGGCATCTATCATGCGCAACAAGGGCGGCTCGCTGAGGCTCGGCCCTTTTTCGAGCAGTCGATTGCCTCGCTGATCAAGATTCACGGCCCGGACCACCCGGAAGTTGCGCAGGGATACTCCAATCTCGGGCTGTCGAAACTGGAATCGGGAGATCTGCAGGGAGCAATCACCGACCTGGACCGGGCCGTCGGGTTGTTTGACAAGTCGTCGAACGTGGAAACGCCTGCGCTGTCAACCGCACTGTACCACCTTGCCAACGCCAAAAGCGCCGTAGGTGAGCACAGGGCTGCGATTCAGGGCATTAAGCGCACGATCGCGATCGACGAGAAGATTTTTGGCCCGGAATCGCCCGAAGTCGCGGACGATCTGGAGACGTTAGCGGCGATCGAGAATGCCGCCGGAAATACGGCGGAGGCCGAGCGGATTACAGCCCGCGTAAACGAAATCAAGCGCAAGTTGGGGATCGAAGAAGAAACAGCGGTACCCGGAGATTCGAGCCGGAGCGGTGAATAGGCCGCTGCGAAGTATAGATTATCCAGTGCGCCAAACCAGTACAGAAAACTGCTCTAGTAGGATTTTCGATTAGGAGAAGCGTCCCGTATCCTGTGATTCCCGGCTCGCTCTCCCCAGCGCACAGCAAAACTGCAAGCTGTCCCTCCTACTCCATCATCGGGATCTTAATGTCATCGTGTTCGTCGGCGAACTTGACGGCCTCGGTGTAGCCGGCATCGACGTGGCGCATGACGCCGGTGCCGGGATCATTGGTCAGGACGCGCTGCAGGCGCTTTGCCATTTCTGCTGTGCCGTCGGCGACGACGACCATGCCGGCGTGAATGGAGTAGCCGATCCCGACGCCGCCGCCGTGATGGAGGCTTACCCAGGAAGCGCCGGAGGCAGTGTTGAGCAATGCGTTGAGCAACGGCCAATCGGCAATAGCATCGGAGCCGTCCTTCATCGATTCGGTTTCGCGGTTGGGCGAGGCCACCGAGCCGCAGTCGAGATGATCGCGGCCGATCACGATGGGCGCAGAGATTTTGCCCTGTTTGACCAGGTCGTTGATGATCTGGCCGAACCTAGCGCGCTCACCGTAGCCGAGCCAGCAGATGCGCGAAGGGAGTCCCTGGAACGCGACGCGCTGGGCCGCCAGATCGATCCAGCGCACGAGGGCGGCGTTGGAAGCGAATTCGCGCTTGATGACCTCGTCGGTAACGGCGATGTCTTTCGGGTCGCCGGAGAGAGCTGCCCAGCGGAAGGGGCCTTTGCCCTCGCAGAAGAGTGGACGGATGTATGCGGGGACAAAACCGGGAAACGCAAAGGCGTCCTTAAGGCCGTGGGCGAAGGCCTGTCCGCGCAGGTTGTTGCCGTAGTCAAAGACGATGGCGCCCTTGCCCTGCATGTCAATCATGGCCTTGGTGTGGACAACCATCGCGTCCTTCGCGCGCTTGATATAGTCGGTCGGATTCGCCTTGCGCAATTCCAAGGCTGCTGCCAAAGACAGGCCATTGGGGACGTAGCCGTTCAACTCGTCGTGCGCGGAAGTTTGATCGGTCACGATATCAGGGACAATTCCACGCTTGACCAGCTCAGGATGCGTGTCGGCGCAGTTACCGACAAGGCCGATCGAGAGCGGTTGTTTCTTCTTCCTGGCCTCGTCAACCCACTTGAGCGCTTCGTCGAGCGATAGAGTCTTGCGGTCGAGGTATCGCGTTTCGATACGGCGATCGATGCGGTGCTCGTCGACATCGACGCAGAGGATGACGGCGTTGTTCATGGTGCCGGCCAATGGCTGGGCGCCGCCCATGCCGCCGACGCCGCCGGTGAGGATGAATCTTCCTGAAAGATCGCCATTAAAGTGCTTGTCGGCGCAGGCGGCGAAAGTCTCGTAAGTGCCCTGCAGGATTCCCTGCGTGCCGATGTAGATCCAGGAGCCGGCGGTCATTTGGCCGTACATGGTCAGGCCGAGTTTTTCGAGTTCGCGGAACTTTTCCCAACTCGCCCAGTGGGGTACGAGATTGGAGTTGGCGATCAGCACACGCGGGGCGTACTCGTGCGTGCGGAAGATGCCGACCGGCTTGCCCGATTGCACAAGCAAGGTCTCGTCGTTATCGAGTGATTTGAGCGAGCGCACGATGGCGTGATAGCAGTCCCAATTGCGGGCGGCTTTGCCGGAACCGCCGTAGACGATCAGGTTAGCGGGATCTTCGGCAACGTTGGGATCGAGATTGTTATTGAGCATGCGGAGCGCTGCTTCCTGATGCCAGCCTTTGCAGGCGAGCGGCGCGCCGAGGGTATTGCGAATGGCGGTTTTTTCCATAGAGGTCCTCCGACTTCAAGCAAGGTAGGGATTGCGGGGGGGAGAGTCAAGAAGGGGAACCGACAGACAACAGATCTTCGGCGATGAGTCAGGGGGAGGTACCCTCTGAGCGGCAGGTCGCCCCATGAAGCGCGTGAGAGTTGTGGTACTTCCAGAGTCAATGGCGCTTCACGGGAAGACCTGCCGCAACGCCTCAAACCCTCACCCCGGCCCTCTCCCAATGCGAGAAGGAGGTGCGCGGACGCCCGCGAAGGCCGCTCTCGGATCGCGGCAAGGCGGAAAATCCGCGACTTTTTGATTGCGCGGGACAGGCGTTTGCGGTAATATCCACGCTCAAGCTGATTGGCCAAATGTAGGCTTGGAATCAACAACCTCTTACTTACCGTATCAGATTTTTGAGAGTGTCGGGAGGACATGATGAAGTTAAGCGAGATGTTTATCAGCAAGCAGAATGAACTTCGCGGTGCCGAACTGAAGGGATTTATGCAGCCGGGCAACGCCGATCAATTGCTGCTGCTGTTCGAGAAGGACGGCCGCTTGATGGCGCTGAATATCACCGAACACCGCAATGGCGACAATTCGGTTTTGGATACCGAACTTGATTATTGCGAGATGTTAGGATAGATTTTCCGCCGCAAGAATCGTAGTCGAAAAGCAATTCCGTAGGATGGAGATTCCGGTCGCTCGCAGCAGCTGACAGGGATGTCGATCCTACTTTTTTTTGGGTGCGGCGGATGAATCGGCCCCACCCTGCGCTGCGCTCCGGGTGGGCTACCGGCTACCGGCTCAGTGATCACGAAGATGCCGCCGTGAGGAGAATGCGCCAGACGGGAATGTCCGGCCTACCGACGTTTGGTGAGGCCGAGAATCAGGCCAAGGACGACCGACCAAAGAGCGGCGAGGCCGATTTGCCAGTCGGGGGGAAGACTGAATGTGACGGTGTGGGCGGGAATCCAGAACCAGAGCAGCGTCCACCAGGCGGTCGTCAGACCCTTGAAATTCCAGTCCCACATGATGGCGTTGTCTTCAAGGCGATGGAAGAACATCATCTGCGGACCGAAGAAGATGTTGGTCAGCACCGAGACCGCGAACGCCCAGCCGATGCCGGTGGCGAAGATATGCGGAAGCAAGTTGTGGTCGAGTAGCGCCTGCGTAAAGCCCTTCATACCGACGAATCCGTACTTGATGATGATGCCGAGAAGACCCCAGGCGATCACTTTCTGGAAGAGCTGCCAGAGATTGCACGGCAGGCCGAAGCGTTTTTTGCGGATGCAGAATGAGAGCACTTCACCGAGCGTGCCGAGGATAGCGAATTGAATCGCGGCCGAGAGCAGCGGGTTCGATTTGACCCAGAGAAGATAGAAGTCCATTGAACGATTCGTAGGGGCGGGGCTTGTCCCCGCCTATCGTCGTTTTCTACAACAGCATGCATGGGCGACCACAAGGGTCGCCCCTACGGGCAATTCTCACGAAATTACGCCATGATGCGGCCGATGGTTTCGTAATAGAGATCGTCCATCGTGGCCAGATCAAGGTCTATATCGGAGTTGATCTTCAATGACGACCCGCCGACCACGCCGATTTCGCTGAGCGGGACATTCATCGAACCGGCCAACTGAACCAGACTTCCCTTGCGTTCGGGGGCGCAACTCAGAACAACACGCGACTGTGATTCGCCGAAGTAGAGCGCATCAGCACGCAGATCGAGTTTGAATTTGACGATCGCACCCACCGGATTTTCGCGATCGCCGATGCACGATTCAGCCAGGGCGACGGCGAGGCCGCCTTCGGAACAATCGTGCGCGGATTTGACCAGTCCCTGACAGATAGCTTCGAGAATGAAGGATTGCAGACGCTTTTCGAATTCAAGATCGAGTGCGGGGACATCGCCGGTCACCTGATAGTGGATGACCTTCATGTACTCTGAGCCGCCCAATTCGTCCTTCGTGACGCCGGCAAGGAAGATTAGATCGCCGCCGCTCTTGAAGTTCTTCGTGGTGATGTGCGCCAAGTCATCGATGATGCCGAGCATGCCGATGGTCGGAGTCGGATAGACAGCGCGTTCAGGGTCTTCGTTGTAGAACGAGACATTGCCGCCGGTGACTGGTGTATCGAACACTCGACAGGCCTCGCCCATACCGGCGACGCATTCGGCGAAGAGATAGTACATTTCGGGCTTGTATGGATTGCCGAAGTTGAGGCAATTGGTGATCGCCACTGGACGCGCGCCGGAGCAGGCGACATTGCGGGCAGCTTCGGCAACGGCGATTTGTCCGCCGCGGCGCGGATTGAGATAGCAATAGCGGCCGTTGCAGTCGGTCGCCAGCGCGATGCCTTTCTCGGAATGGCGAATCCGCAAGACGGCGGCATCCGATCCGGGACCGACGACGGTGTTGGTACGCACCATCGAGTCGTATTGCTCAAACACCCAGCGCTTGGAGGCGATGTTGGGTGACGAGATCAGTTTCTTGAGAACTTCCGAGTAGTTAGCGGGCTGTGGAATCTTGCCGAAGTCGAAGATGCGCTTTTCATCCAGATAGGCCGGGCGCTTCTGCTCGCGCGTGTAAACCGGCGCTCCGCCGCCAAGCACGAGGACTTCAGCGGGAATATCAGCGACGACCTTGCCACCCATCTTGACAACCATATTGCGGCCGCTCGTGACCTGGCCGATTTGCACGCAGTTCAAATCCCACTTGGCGAAGACAGCTTTGATCTTGTCCTCGAGGCCCTTCTTGCCGACAACCAGCATGCGCTCCTGCGATTCGGAGAGCATGATTTCGTAAGCGGTCATGCGATCCTCACGCACCGGCACGAGGTCGAGATTGATCTCGATGCCGCTTTCACCTTTGGCGGACATTTCCGAAGAACAACAGGTCAGGCCGGCGGCGCCCATGTCTTGCACGCCGACGATGAGATCATCCTTGATGATTTCGAGAGTGGCCTCCAAGAGAAGTTTCTCGGTAAACGGATCGCCGATTTGCACGGAGGGGCGCTTGGATTCAGACTTTTCCGAAATCTCCTCGGAGGCAAAGGTCGCGCCGTGGATGCCATCGCGGCCGGTGGAGGAGCCGACGATGAACACTGGATTGCCGGCGCCTTTGGCAATCGCCGAGACCATGCGGTCTTTTTTGCAGATGCCGACGGCCATTGCATTGATCAGCGGGTTGGCGAGATAGCAATCCTCAAAGTAGACTTCCCCGCCGACAGTCGGAACGCCGAAGGAATTGCCGTAATCGCCGATGCCGCGGACAGCGCCATTAAACAAGTAGCGGGCGCGCGGTTCAGTGAGCGGGCCGAAGCGCAGCGAGTTGAGTGCGGCAATCGGGCGCGCGCCCATGCAAAAGACATCGCGCAGAATACCGCCGACACCGGTGGCTGCGCCCTGATACGGTTCGACGGCCGAGGGGTGATTGTGCGACTCGATTTTGAAGACGACCGCCAAATCGTTGCCGAGATCGACGGCACCGGCGTTTTCCTCGCCGGCCTCGGTGAGCAGCGCCTTGCCGGAGCGCGGCAGAGTTTTGATCAGACGGATTGAGTTCTTGTATGAGCAATGCTCGGACCACATGACCGAGAAGATGCCCAGCTCGGTGAACGACGGCTCGCGCCCGAGGATCTCCTTGATTTTCTGGTATTCTTCCGGTGAAAGCCCGTGATCGGCAACTAATTCGGCGGTGATTTTCGGTTCGGCCATGCCTCCTCCATCAGGAAGAGCCGAAGGTATAGCGGGGGGCGGCGAGAATCAAGGGGTTTGTGGGGGGAGTCTAACCATCGTAGGATGTCGGTGCCCCACCGTTTGCGGTGGGATTTTCATCCAATGATAACGCCAGTCAGTACCCACCGCAAGCGGTGGGGCACCCGTGTTGTAGTGAAACAACAGGAGTTGGCGTGAAGAGAATCCCATACTTCGCTACGGTGCAGCTGGGACACCGCCCTCAACTTGTCAATTCTTCGTTTTGTCGATCTGCGGGGCAATAACACCTTGATTCCACCGATTGAGAAGCACTGTAGCGTCTCGGCAGATTGAACTCTCCGGGCCATATTTCAATGCGGTCAAGTTAATGAACCGTCTGAGAGTTGCGGTCGCCGTCAATGTGTCTGCCGTGCGGATGTAGCACTCCGCGAGAGCTCTCACATGTGTCCTGAATACACTCGAGAGTGAATCCACTCTCCCGTCTAATAGACTTAGCCCGGCTCTGATGTCTCTGAATGCGATCTCATATTCACTGCTTAGGAGCGCGATCGTGCCCCGCACACGGCGAAACTCCGCGAATTGGACAATGAACTCGGAACTACAAGAGTCGGAGATATGACTATACTTCTCCACCAATTGAGATGCCGCCTCGAACTTTCCAATCTTCAAGTAGTGGTCTGCAAGATCTGCAGCCATATGCAAAGCAAGCGAATCTGAGTGTATCTCTGGTTGCGACTTGCAGTCGAGCCACTCCCGAATGAAATGCGCTCCTGAGTCGAAGTCGCCAATGATATCGAATAATTCTGCCTGCCACTCTCGGACCTGCTGAATACGGATGTAGCACGGGTCATAGTGCCTACTGTACATCTCAATTGCGCGTTTATAGAGGTCCGCTGATCCTTCAAAGTCGTCAAATCCTAGTCTGACGTGACCGTGTTCAGCAAATGCCATTGCAAGCAGTGTATCAGACATCCGGTTATGATGGATCATTTGCTCGGCAAAAAAGTAATTAGAGTCCGCTTCAACGAAGCGGAGTGCCGATGCCTGCATGCGAGCAAGGTGAAGGTAGGCAAGTGCAACAGCGGGACCTGTCCCTGCCGCCTTTTCAGTTTCTCTCACGATCTCCTCAAATTTCGCGATGGCCTCACTCTTGCGCCCTTCTGCAATCAGAGAGAGTGCCTGTTCCAGCATTGAGTTGGGGTCTTTCGGGGTGGATGTCCCAGAACACGACAATGCCACTATCATGAGCGGTGACGTGATGAACTTCAACAGGCGAGGTAGGTCGAATCCCCTAATGGCTGCGTCAGTGTTTTGTCTAAGCTGTTTGAGGGGTTTCGACATATGGTTCATTCTCCGGCATTCAAATTGAGACTTACCAATAAGTGGCTGCTCCAATCGCGTCGGTAGCAACCGGCGCGATAAGAATGGCGCAGCGCCGACTCCGCGTATAGAAAAAAATTGCTCACATTCGTGAGAGAATGCACGTGACCAGCCGGGTAGTTACGGTGGATTTTCGTCATGAGGAGAACATTGCCTCCAATGGAGAAGAAAGTCAATCAAAGGTTCAGGAAAAGTCCGTCGAAACCCCTCCAACAGCTCGGACAGGGCCACGAGTCTGCTATTGGGGGTTTCGACCTACAGGGCTTAGCCCTCGACACACCAGCACTTCGTGCGAATCTTAGGCAATTCTCTTGGTTTCAACCATAGCGCGACCAGGTTTCCACTGCGGTCGATCACGGCAACGCAATTGCTAATGAACTCAATCGCATTTTCTCGAATAGTTGGGTCCCCAAGACACACCCATCCCAAGAACCTGTCGACGTGCACCGGGAGCTCGTCATCGTTGACGGAGTACGCAAATCCCAACTTCAGATTGTGTTCTACTCTTAGCGTCCCCGGTAATGAGATAGGAACTTCCAACCTCTTGAGCATAGAGGCGTCCAGTCCACAGAATCCGCTTACGGCTACAACCGTGCCTTCGAAGATCGCTAAACTGATCTTGTTCACGATCAGTTCCATCTCGATGTGGTCTAGTCCTCCTTCTGTAGTGAAGGAACACTCGTCCGACAAGTAGAGCAGAGTCCTTTGCTTCGTACTATCTTGAAAAACTGGGGTGAATTTCATTGTTAACCTACTCGACGCTGACAGGCTGAGTCGGGTAGGTCGAAACCCCTAGTGGCCGTATCGCAGTTTTGCTCGAATTGTCTGAGGGGTTTCGACATTTGGTTCATTCTCCGACATCCAGATCCAAGCTCGCCAACTCGTGGCTGCCCCAATCGCGCTCATAATAACCTTCGCGATGAAACTCATGCAATGACGATTCCGCGTACAGGAAGGGATCGCTTACCAGTCCATGCTTGACAGGGTTATAATGTATATAGTCGATGTGACGATTCAAGTCCTCTTGATCGCGTATGACATGATCCCAGAAACGATTCTGCCATACTCTTCCGCTGAGGAGTTGCAACCGTGAGCGATAAAGCCCCGAGAACCGCAGCTTGAAGCGTTTCATCATATCGGATAGATCATTGGTCCGCGGATCGAGAATCACGTGAAAATGATCGGGCAGAACGACCCAGGCGAAAGTGACGGTTCCGCAAGAATCGATAACCGATTTGTATGTGAGCCGGAAGATATCGATGTTTTGAACTAACAGGGGCTTCCGACCCGCGGTCACATGCGTTAGAAAATAGACCTGACCGGGCCGATAGTAGCGACGGATTTTCGTCACGATGAATTCAATTCCTCCAAAAGCAGTTTTGTCGAAACCCCTCGGACATTTCAGAATGGTGCGAGAGTCGGCCATTAGGGGTTTCGACCTACGAAGATGGTCACGCCCGGAAGCACTCTTGTCGAAACCCCTCGGACATTTCGGAAAGGTGCGCGAGTCGACCATAAGGGGTTGCGACTTACGATCTTTCAAAACTCATAAGGAAGAAAACCAGCAACTACCAATAGTGCTACACAACAACAAACAACTCCGCAAGCAACGACGACTACGATGTATTGCCGCTCAGTCAGTTTCCGATCAAGAACCAGATCACCCTCAGCAGTGGCAGTGCGTGCCCAACGGCGTCTCATTAGGATGCTCCAGGAACCGGCAGCGATCAATGCGATAGGTTCCACTACGGTTCCTATTCTGATGTCGTCCGCGCTCATCGATGATGCATCCAGTCCCGTCAAACCCGTCAAGAAGAGCACTCCAATAATCAAGGAAAGAGTGCCGCCAAAGAGTGAGGACTTCCTTAAGGTTTCGTACTTTGGACTGTACGCTCTTAGCTTTCGGGCGATCTCGATCGATGACCGAGCAATCCAGCTTCGAAAAAGGATCATGTACAAGCCGGTGTTAATGCACAAGAGGCCAAAAAGTGATATCTTCACAGCAACCCTTCACCAAGTATTCCGAGGGAGACCGAGCAAAGTAGGTCGAAACCCCTAATGGCTGCGTCAGTGTTTTGTCTAAGCTGTCTGAGGGGTTTCGACATATGGTTTGTTCTCCGGCACCCTTGTCTGCCATAAGGGGTTTCGACCTACAAAGTTTCGCTGCTAATTCAGTCTATGTTCTTTCGTTGGAAGCCATTTCCCCTTCAAAAAAAATCGCCGGGAGACCCAGTTACTTACTTAACCGATATGCGGTTACGCAGGCTGACCACCATCCAATGGGGGTTGCCTTAGAGTACGATACGGTGTGCTCCTGGCGTTTCGTTAGCGCTTGTGGAGCCGACCAGGCCGGGGATATCCGGTCTAATTATCTGGGTCTCCCGGTCGCATCTATAATACGGTCGACTTTAAGCTCCGTAAAGCCTTTTTTCGCGTTCGGAAAATATAGTTACGAACGACTTGACCGGCGGGCGAGATTGCGTATAATGGTAGTCTAAGTTCTGCTGGAGGTATGAGAATTGTCAAGAGCTTGTGATATTTGCGGCAAGGGTCCGGTGTTCGGGCACAATGTCTCGCACGCCCATAACCTGACGAACCGCCGCTTCAACGCCAACTTAAAATCGGTGCGCGCGCGCGTCGACGGCCAGGTCAAGACGGTACGGGTATGCACGCGTTGTATCAAGGCCGGCAAGGTGAACAAGGTTCATTAGTCGCCGGAAGAAGTGAAATTGCGAGGGCCGCTGTTCGGAAGAACGGCGGCCTTTCGTTTTCTTAGGCACCGATTTGACGAGCCGCGGTCTTGACGGCAGAGGCCAGATCGGCATGCGCCGGATCGGGGATCAACTGCGCGTAAAGGCGGGCGTAGTCACCAGACCGGAATTGCTCGATTTTGTAGACCGGCTCACGCCCCAGCACGAGCGTATTAAGATAGCGGCAGAGGCTTTCGTAGGCGGCGTAGAGGGAGTTCCACTCGATATCGGGGTCGTCTCTGAGGGTGCGGAGAATGTCGATAAGCAGGTGCGTGCCGACCTCGTGAGAGATGAAATCCAACGTCCACGCCAATTCCTTCCCTGACCAGAAGACGATCCGATCGTAGCCCATCGAGTTGGCGTTGGGGCCATTGGCGAGGGCGCTGCAGAGCAGGATCTTGCAGCGGGCGGCGCGAAATTCCCTGCCGGTAATGCGCTCCCAGTCGGCGATGGTGTTGGCCTGGCTGAAGTGTTCATTGATCGTCGCGGCAACATCGAGAATCTGGCGGCATTCGGCGGGCCAGACCTGCAATTGATAGTTGTTCCAGTTGCGATAGACGATGTCAGCGTAGCGTTCGACCGCGCCGGAGTGCTGACTGCAGGCACTGATGTCAGCGGGAGTCGGTGCAAACCAGGTAGCATGGAGCTGTTCGCATTTGTGGCGGTAGCGGTCGAATAGGCGGTCGCAATTGCCGGCGCGCAGCGATTCGAGGACGAGACGGAACATTTCATCGATAGAACCGCGATTGTCGAGGTCGAGCATGATCGGCAAAAAGAGCGCGAAGTTGCAGAGTGCGCCGCCGTGTCCCTCGCCGAAGCTGATAAGAGTGCGGTGCTGTTCGAGAAAGCGGAGATCGTCCTCGCGGACCGTCGCTCGATGGCGGTCGGCGTAGTCGGAATCGTAGCCGGCACGGGCGACGGCGAGCAGGTGGAAGAGATAGTTCGGGACGAGGGCGACCTCGGCGACAATCGATTTGGTGGACATGATGATCCTCTTACGGGAATATAGCGAAGGCGAGGCGAAAGTGGCAAGGGGAATGCAGGCGGGTTGACGGGGTTTCTGGCCCTCACCCCCGACCCCTCTCCCAGAGGGAGAGGGGAGAAGGGTACTGACCGGGCGGATAGGTAACAGACTAGACCGGGGGGATGGGTAACAGA
>CAZNWJ010000019.1:0-19145 GCA_964576925.1 uncultured Ignavibacteria bacterium
AACCACTCCACGATTCCGCCTTGACAGAACCTGGAAACGTGCTATCTTGATTGCGCTCTCAGGGACGAGAGGATGACCCCAGCCCTGAGGGCTTTTTCTTTGTGTCATTAGTTGTTTCCCCCATTCAGCGAGTCGCTGTAGCGCTTTGCCTCTTCCGCGCTGGTGCGCCGAATCGGACCGTTGGCGGTCACGCCGACGATTCTGGTGCGCAAGATCCCGCCGGCCTTCATCTTGGCCAGCGTCGCCCGGCTAATGCCGATGATCTCCATCGCTACCTTGTCCTGCACGCAGCGCTCATAACTCGCCAGCGTGCCCAGCGACGTCACTTCCGCAGTGAGCGATGTCACTTTAGGAGTCACGAAGCCTCAGCCTCCCCGTCGCCGTTCTTGGTAAAGATCAGGACGGCGCGGTCTGGAATGACCTTGCCCTCGTCGTCCAGCACCTTGTGCCAGTCAGCGCTGTGCTCTTCCGTGATGCCCAAGTCTTCCGCAAGCTCTCCCGGGATGCCGACTATGAGCCTTGAGCCCTGCCTCGAAAGTTTGCGGCGGCTGGTACGAATCAGATTCATCAATTTCCTTTCTGGGCTTATCATCCCATCTGTGGGACAATCTAATCTCCTTTAAGGGTATGTCAATAACTTTTTTTATATTTTCTTATAACTTTGTTATAAGGCAATTGACGGCAAAGGGATCGGCGTGGTAGTTTTGTTCGTGTCAGAGGAAGACTTGGCGAAAATCGCTGGTAGTAGGCTTCGCGATTTTTCCTTCAAAAAAGGCTACGGATCAGCACAGAAACTCTACGACGCCTTGATTGCGGCGGGATTCAGCGTGAGCCTTGGAGGGCTACGAAAGCACTGGTACGGCAACGTTGCGCCAACGACGGCAACCGCTGCCGACTATTGCGCATTCCTCGGCATGAGCATGGATTACTACATACTCGGCCGCGAACCTCAGAAGCTCACCAAGGACGACCTACTCGCCGTGCTTGGCACGATGATCGAAGACGCCGGCGGCACGATCCCCGGCGACGATCCCGATATTGTCCGGGCTGCGCAGTTACTGATGAAAATTAAGGACGGCGAGAAAAAGAAAGCTGTCGTAAGAATGCTCGAAGCGTTTATTGGTGATACCGCGTGAAGGAAGGGCTCTTAGTTGTCAGAACAGTTCACAGCAAACCAAATGCTCTGCACGCATTGCGGCGATAGTCTCGATCTCGAAGAAGGCGATCTAAAGGCTGGCAGCTTCGCCTGCCCAACTTGCAATCAGCCGCTTTCACTCTCGGACTTCTATGACTTTCGATTGGAGCTGGCTACTGAAAGGATTGTCAAGCGACACTCACGCGCTCGACTTTTTCTCGGCATTTATATGGCTTCGGTCAGTGTCTTCAGTTGGTTTTTGATAAGTGAGAGTGCGGATATTCCAATTGTAAGTTGGCTGACGACACTCGGTGGCGTGGCCTTAACGACAGTAACGGTCATAGTCACTTGGGCCCTGCTAAATCTTCCATCCCCGAAGTTTACGGATGAGAATCATGCTGAGTTGAGGTCACTCGCCACGGAGAAGAGAAACTTTGAACGAAGCCGATTTCGGAGCCGCCGCAAGAATGACTGATACCATCCCGGGAGACGGACAAGGAGAATCGACATCCGGCAAATTATCGCGGAGTTCTGGGCGAACTTGCATCAGATGCGCAATGCCAATTGAGTCCAACTCAACTCTGTGCCACGAGTGCGGAACTCCACAAGGCCGATTCTCCCTGTGGAAGCACGAGTCGTGGCCTTTCTGGGTATCCATTCTGACGCTCGGACTGGTCGTAGGCGGCCTGTGGATCGCGGTACGAGAAATATCTCTCCTGACGGAGACAACACAACTCATGGATAAGAGCGTAAAGCTGCAGACAAGATCAGTGGATCAGATGGACTCCACGATCCAGCTGACTCGGCAAGAAATGGCGTTACGATTCGAGGAACTCAACCAGGAGAGAGAAGCTGCAATGCAGAGAGTCAGCGAGTTCATTGCTCTAAATCGTCCAAAGCTCAAAGTTGGCCCCCTGAATTGCAGAAGAAGCGGCGACGACTGGTCACTCGTGCTTTCAATCATAAACCAATCCCAATCTCGAGTAGATAATCTGAGAGAGAGCATCATCTACGCGGATCCGAACCATCCGCAACAATCACCACGACGAGTATCGAGGGACCTCGGTGTTCTTGCACCTTCGGCAGGACTTGACGATATCCATACTGACATTAGACTCGAACGGGGCGTTACTGTTTTCAGAGTCGAGCTAAAGTGGGAATGGAGAGAGCTCCAGACTACGATCGGCGATCAAACACATGCCTTCTTCTCGGCTGTTATAGCGGATACATGTAATTGCATGAGAGAGGTAGAATCAGCACAACTCAAAGCTCTTCTGGAAGGTCAATGAAAAGTGTGGGCACAATCGACGAGTGATTCAACAGGCGATATTCACATGATTTACTTCCCCCGTAGTCCCTTGCATTTTCCCACCAAGACTTACTTCAACATGGGAGGACTGTGTGACGGGACAAAAAGAGGCGCAACCACGGGATGGCGGGGCAGCGATACTGCAACTCGTGTACCTTCTCATCAAATCACTAAAGGCGGCTATCTTGATTTCTCAGATACTTTCCCCTGGGCCGGGACAGGGTCTATGAAGATTCGGCGCCAGACGACCCGGAGTCTGGCGTCATGAAGAGACCTCCGCGCCGCCGGCGTCGAGATTCAGGCGACATCTACGTCCGTAAGGACTCACCCTATATCTGGCTCTACTATTACGATCGCCTCGGCAAGCGCCATTGGTGCTCGTCGGGAACCACCGACAAGGCGGAAGCCTACCTCCAGCTGCGTCGCATTCAGAATCGCATTCGCATCAATGCGCCGCTACCGCAGGGCTTCGGCAAGCGCACGCCGCTTCTCCATGCCCTCGTCGAGCTGCTCTCCGAGCAGGAGCGCGCCAAAATCAAAACTTACATGACACTCAAGACCGACAAAGGTCGCATTGAACGCTTTGCCGACTGGTGCCACGAGCAGGGCATTCAAATCATCGAGGCCGTGGACGCGGACGTCATCAACGCCTTTGGATCTCACTTGCTACGCAAGGGTCTCCAGCCGGCGACGGTCGGCCGCTACGTCGGCTGCATCACTGGCCTGCTGCCGCACAAGTTTTCGGTCAAGCGCTATTCCAGTGGACGCCGGATCGGCAAGGAGATCCCGCAGGAGATCCTGCAGACGATTCTTGCGGCCGCGCCGCCGCTGTTTCGCGCCTTCCTGATTCTCCTGGCCGAGACGGGATTGCGCACGTCGCACCTTTGCCGCGCGGAGGTCTCTTGGTTGAGCAAGTACAAAACCGCTGGCGAGACTCATTTCTTTCTCAACTTCCCACCGGAGGCCTCGAATCAGACCAAGAATGCGCCGCTGATCCCCTTGAGTGATGCGGCAACAGATGTCATCAACCGGCTGCCATGCAAGGGGCGGTATCTCTTCGACTCAGGCGGCAATCCAATGTTTGACAAGAACCGGGTGGGCAGACGCTGGCAGTATCTTTGCGGCAAGCTGGGAATCTCCGGCTATCGAGTTTATGATCTTAGGCACACTTGGGCAATCCGGGAGATCATGCGGACCGGCGATATCAGTTACGTTTCCAAGGTGCTTGGCCACTCCAACCCGGCCACGACACTGAAGTATTATCAGAATCTCTCGCAAGCCCGTATGGTGGAGCGCATTAAGGGGGCGAACATCACGCAGCTCAATACCGCGCTGCTGGACGAAATCAACGTGTCGCCATCACAAGCGTGACGTTGAAAGCGTAACTCCCTGCAAGTACTATACCTACAGTTCCTTTCACGGCGGCGACACGGGTTCGACTCCCGTTGGGGACGCCATTATCCGACAAGCCCTTATCCCAACAACTTACGCGATTTAAGCGGGCAAACATCACTGTTACGCTCACGAGCTAACTCGTTGCCACATGTCTAAGTTGTCTATCTTGTCTTACTATCTGTTACGCCAGCGTCACAAAACGACGCGATTATAGGCTCATAGAGCAACGCAGTTCCTCACAGGTCAAACTACTCGACCCCGTGCTGCTGCGCTCCTCACGCCCCGGATTCCGCTTGAGCAGCGGGCACTTTTCACGGCAGCCGTACGGCAACAAAAAACCCCGCCCGGATTGCTCCGAGCGGGGGCCTCTGATATGGGAGGAAGTACGGCCTTGCGAGCCGTTTTATCTGATCTTCTTGCCGGCCTTCCATTCGCCGACAAAACGAAAGTCCGGGTGGAATTGCTCGTGATCGTACTGCGTATCGTCGGAGAAGTTTGCCCAGGCCTCCGGGAGTGTCAGCTCAACCAAGGTCTCCGCACCGTTCGGAAGAGTGAATAAACGGCGCAGCTGCGGCAGCCCCGGATGATCTCGCTCGATTCTCTTGCGCAGTCCCTCGAACTTCGAACGGCTTGACGTCGAGCAGACCATGCCCTTTGGGTCGAGACCGACGGCGTTGGCAATGTTACCGGCAATCTTGTTCTTCGTAACGTCCGGACCGCTGTAACCGATGACATCGATCATCTCGAACTGGATCAAATCGAGCACGTCGTAGATCTCGCGCTGGCGAACGGATTGATCGCAAAGCTCGTGCAGGATTGTGGCGTAGGGCTCGCCGGAGATATCAACGTCGCGGTACCAGTAGGCGCGGAAGTGATCGCCGCTGAGCTGGTCGATCATCTTCCACTGCATGCGCGGAAACGTCGGATCGTATACCCGGCCGTCTTTGCAGACGACCATCACGTGGCAGCTCTCTGCGAAGATCCTACCCAGCCACTGATCCATCGGGGCGAACCAGCGCTTTTGAATACGTTGGATCCTCGAGTAGAGCAGATTGAGGACGATCCTCCAGATCTTCCACCACGCAATTTCCGGCACCAGCAAGATCACCGTTCCCGGCCGTAAGAGACTTTGTCGTTCGATCATACCGCCCTCAAAGAATGTTTAGCAGCGCGATTGTAAACCAAACTTCGCTGCCCAGGTTATCAGTCGCGAGCGGCTGTGGATCGACCTGCGCTTCCTCACCCGCGTCGAAATAAGTCTTGTAGACGAACACCAATGAGGCCGCGAGATACAACTCTTGAAAAACTGGTTTCTTGGTAACGTAGGCGCAGCCCGCCTTCATTCCGATCGACGGATTACGAACAATGACTCCCGAGCTGGTGGCTACGTCAAACGGATCGAACGATCCCGTTAGGAATAACTGCCCTTTCATTCGCACGAAGGCGGGGAATTCGAGGCTCACGAGTCCGAGCTTCGAGTCCCAGCTTACGCCGACCGCCTGGTAGTATGCGCCACCGGGATTGAGCAGGTAGCCTGCCGCATAGTTCGTCTGACTGAATTGCAGGCTCTTCTTGAGTGTGACCCCGGCAAACATTCCCTTGATATCACCGACACTCTGTGCCGATGCCGTGACGCCAAGCGTCAGTATGAGAACTATTGTCAGAAGATTTTTCATGGTCAGTCCTTTCTCAGACTTGGCGGCGCTACACTCGGATCATGCGGCGTCTTGTCTTGAGGACTCTGCGCGGCAGCATTTGCGGACAGTTTGTGTTCAATTCCAAGCGCAGCCGACAGCAACGTCCCGATCACTGACAGCACAGCCGCCCACGAAGCCGCCTCGATCAAGACAGCAGCCGCTCCGATTAGTCCCAGCGCCAGCGTTGCCGCCGTATAAAGCCCCCAGCGTCCGATCAGGTT
Source organism: uncultured Ignavibacteria bacterium (assembly GCA_964576925.1). GTDB lineage: Bacteria > Zixibacteria > MSB-5A5 > CAIYYT01 > CAIYYT01 > JADJGC01. The sequence goes on from CAZNWJ010000019.1 coordinate 5,758, forward strand.
AATCAGTTGCCGTACCTCCTTGCTTTTCAGTACGTCGAGGTCGGCGTTGGCCAAGATGCCTTTAGGTATCAGACCCATTCTTGTTCACCTTCATGGAAGGGAAAGCCCCACCGGCAGCTTTCATGATTGTCAAATTGACGCCGATGGCGGCTGCAACCGTCGCAACGAAGACCATGGCCGTGACACCGAGATCCGGAGTCGGCGTCACCAAAGCTCGATCTCCCCAAGCGAATGCCGCAGAACACAGCACGACGGGAATCAATGTGCGCCACCCGTTGATTGCACCAATCATCGATTTAAGACCGGCGACGATCGCCAGCACGAAGCCTCCGTAGAGTGCTCCTTTTGCCAAGACAATTTCCATAGTTTCCTCCTGGTACAGATTTATGTGCAGACTTACTTGTACTTCAGCCCCAGCGCCCGGCGAATCAGTCCGCGGGCGTTGATTTCCTGGTCGGGGTTCTTGCGCATGAACTCCTTGAGGTGCCACACGCGCAGCGATCTCATAAACCCGGGGATCATATCCCAGTCGTCCTTTGCCGCCGATAGCGCCGCGAGCGTTTTCGGGCCGATATCACCGTCGACCTTCAGCTCCGGCCACGAGGCACTATTGCGATTGAGGCAATTGAGCACCTCCTGCAGAGTCTCGCCGGCGTCGGGCGGTCCGGAGTTGATCGCGAAGTCAAAGAGGATTCCGGCGATCTCCTGAGATTCGATCTCGTCTCCCTTGACCGGCGCCCAGAATAAGTCGCGATAGAATTCGTTCAGGGCTGTCCGCAACGTCGGACTCTCGGCAAGAATATCCGGGAAGCGGTGGTGGCTGCGCATGGCATCAACGATCTTCCAGCCTTTCCAGGTTGGATGATAGCGACGTGAAGCGCCGCAGTATGTCTCGCCGCCCTTGTCGCTGGCCTTCTTATGCCACGCAGCGCGCCCGCCCTCGCGAACAATCACCTTTTCCAATTCGGGTTCGAACTTCGCCATTACGTCGTCGTCCCGGCTACCTGTAGCTCATAGTAGCTGTTCTGCGCGGCATCGCCGGCGTTGAGCGACAAGGCAGCCCAGAAGCCGATGGCATCACCCGGTTCGAGGTTACCGCCCGGCACGTTCTTGGCATTCGAGTCGAAGGTCCCGGTTGGCGCCACGTTACGGTTGTTACCCGCGCCATTGGTCGTCGAGCCGTTCACTGCGGCATCGAGCGCAAAGGTTTCCTTCGCAGCAATACCGCCGGCTACTTCGCTGACCTGGGCATTCGTCAGAGCCAGCGTCGCATGCGTGTTCTTGAGAAATCCCTTGTCATAGCTGACCTTGTTGGACCCGCCCGCAGCGTTGGCAGCCTCGTCGAAGTGAATGCGGCGGCACTCCATGATCTCGCTCGGGGTCTTCTCGAAGAACATCCCCTTGGCGATTTCAAATCCGGAGCCGCTGGCCGGCGCCGTGCCCCAGTCGTTGCGAACGTAGGCGCGCTTGAGCGTGCCGTTGTAGGCGACGATCTCGTTGAGTCCATTCGCGCCGGTACCGGAGGGGATGCGCACGACCTCGCCCTTGTAGATGTCATCCGTCGCGGACGCACCGGCATCGAGATCGATGTAAGGAGCGCCGTCAGCATCGACGCCGCCGCCGGTTGCCGTGTTCGAACGCGTCGCCGTGTTTGACATCAGCGCCACGTGCCCCGTGCAGGTCGCCGACTTGATCGCCTTCATCAATCGGGCAAACGTCTTCGGCACTCCGGCCTGGGCTGGCGTCACGCCGTTCAAGTTGATTGTCTCCGTAACTTTCGCGCCGGAGGCTGTGCGGCCGGTGATGGTGATGCTCTGAGTCGTATCGCCGGAATTTGATGACACAGCCTTCAGCTGCACCGCAGATGCGAGTTCGCCCCAGACCAGCTTACGGCTCGTGTCGATCGCACCGCCGATGTTTAGTATGGTGTCGTCGTCAGGCATAGTCGTCGAGCCATAGACGCGGATATCGCGCTTGAGAACGCTCATGGTTCACCTCGTATTTAGCTGTTGTGATTGAGTTCGGAGTTTAGGACTGGACAGTGTCCAGATTGACGACCTTAAAATGCAGCTCGTCGACAAAGGTCTGCGGCTCGGCGCCGCCGATGACGACGGTGAGCGTGGCTACGTGCCACTCATCCCGCGTCGCCGGATTCGAAGACAGGATCACGGCGTCATCCGGCGTGAGCGCCAGACGGAATTCCCCCTGCTCGTTGAAGTTGTCCGTGACGTCGAGATTCTCTCGATTGTTAATGATCGTCATGCGGTTGGACTTGAGCGTGATCGTCAGCGTCGCCGACGTAATCATCGAGCGCACTACGACCGTTCCGGCGGCCGTCGTCAGCTGCTGGTCGAAATAGAGTTCAAAGGAATTGCCCTCGCGGACAGCTCCGTCAACGGTAATCATATTGTGCCCTTCCTGAGTTCCGCTTTAAGGAGTTCTGCAATTCTCGCTGCGGCCGCATGCAACTGCGCCGTGGTCAAGGTCACCCCCGAAAGCTGACAGCAGCGAAGTAGCGCGTCAGCAATCGCCGGCGTGCGCACCATCGCACCGGCCAGTTCCGGCACGAAGAGTTGTGCCCGCGCGATTGCCAGCGTGGCCAGAAAGACGCCGATATATTCCACCGGCAACTGCACACCGGAGAGCGTCTGCAGGAGCTGCTCGACCTCGAGGCGCGACTGGACGGTAACTCGCTGATTGAATTCGATGTTGGTTGTGATCGTGCCGGCCACCGGACTCACGTAGTCGACGTGCATCGTGGCTTTCGCGCCAATGCTACCCGCCCACTCGGCGATGATTTGCTGTCCGACGAGAAACGCCTCGCCGTATTCGACGGCGAAGCGATTAGAGGTCGCGAACGCCTTGCCGCTTTCCACCAGCAGACTGCCGCTAATGACACTCAGTGTCGAGCGACTCTCCACCGGCATGTTGCCATTTGCGATAATCGTGCGCCGCCATTCGACGGGGAGTGCAGTTGTAACCGAGAATGCAATCGCTCCGGCAAATTCCACAGGCAGTTGTGCGGAGAGCAGTAGCTGCACGGCGTGCTCGACGCTCTGCAAGATCGGCGCGGTAAGCACCTTATTGGTCTCGATGGGAAATTGCAGAGCCGCCGCCAATTGCTGCGCCCACTCTACGCTGATCGTTGAGATCGCGGAGGAGATCGTGTTGCGAAACTCAATCGGCAGAGCATGTGCGGCGCCGACCTGGCGGAGTGATTCCATCGGCAACAGCGTTGCCGCCGTTCTCGTCGTCAGCGATTCGACTTGCAATTGGTTGACTGCGTTCAAGCTGGCGCGCCACTCTACCGGGAGTTGAATCCCTACCTCAAACTGCTGCTCGCCCAGCCACTCGACGGCCAATCTTTGCGCAGCCACAACAGCCGCAACGAATTCCACCGGTGATGACACCGAGGCATATCTACGTTCGAGATATTCGACGTAACTCCGACTGGCAGCCGAAACGACCTGCAGCGATTCGACCTCGAGGCGATTGAGCAGCTCAAGGCTCTGAAGCCATTCCACAGCCGCGGCGGCGTTGACTTTGAGTGTGCCGACGAAATCGATGAAGATCTTTGAGTCGGCGGACAGCTTGCGGTTGCTCTCGATCTCAAGCCGTGGCGAGATCTGAACGGTGCCGAGATACTCGACGGGAAGCGTCACTAATGCGCTCACCTGCACCGATCCCGCCCACTCTACCGGCATCGAGGTCGTCAGCGATACATTGCGCAGCGATTCGACCGGAAGGATGGCGCCGGAGGAGAGCAGGCGATTGAATTCTACCGGCGTCGTGAGCTTGCCGATCAGTTCCTGTCGGCTCTCGACCGGCATGATCAGCAAGATGTTCACGCCCGCGCGCACTTCTATCGGCAACTGTATGGCGACGACTCTTGCTGCGCCGGCCTCCACCTCGAGGTGATTAGCACTGACCATCGTCAGCAGATACTCAGTTGGCGCGGCGCTCATAGCTGTCAGCGATTGCAAGTAGTCAATCGGGAGTGCCATTGCGATCGCGGTCGTGCCCCGGTATTCTGTCGGCAGCAGTGACTGCACCTCGAGGGCCGCCAGCGAGTCCGCCGGCAGAGGCTGCGCTGCCTGAACCCAATTCAGCCAGTCGGTATAGACGCGAGCTGAAGCGGTTACATTCACGAGCGACTCTTCCGGCAGCCGGATGCCCTGAGACAGTTGCGACTGGTGTTCAATGAGACTCCTTTGCCCGGCGGCAACTCTGACAAGCGCCTCGATGGCCATGCGCGCCGCCACGATGAACTGATTGGAAAACTCAGCATTGATCTTTGAAGTCGACTGAAGCGAGGCCCGCGCCTCGATGGCCAACTGCGCCCCGGACCGGACGAAATAGTCCTGCAGCTTCATGTCGATGGAAAACTGCTCGGTGCCGCGGCCGAGTAAGGCCATGTCGATCAGAAAGCCGGAGACTTCCTCAGCCTGCAGCTCGATGACCGGATCGTGCTGGAAATAGTAGCGCTTGATTTCCTCGATCTCGATCGTGACGCCACTCGGCGTAATGTCCGAGGCGTAGTAGTCAACCTTGACCGAGTAGGATCCTTCGGCCAGCGTGTAGAAGACCACCGTGCCGGAAACCCAGGTATTGATTACCAGCGGCGTGATTCTCAGCGTCTCATCATCGATGATCGTATTTGAGTTGTAAACGGTGCCGCTGGATAGCCACACGTGCACGTCGGCGTAGTGCGTGCCGATTTCCTCCGAGGTCAACCGCGCTCGCACCTTGACTTCGATGCGCACCGTATCGGTAGCGCTCATGTCGTGCTTGCCGTCGTTCGTGGACTGGTAAGTCGAAGTGTGATCCGAGTTGTGCGTGATCGCGTTGTCGGTGAACCCGGAAGTAATCGACTGATAGATCCGGCGATTAAGCGCGCGGTAGCAATGCACCAGGTCGACGTGCGACAACGACGTCGCGCCCATCCGCACCTTCGATACTGAAGTGATTGCCGTAATCTCGTCGCAGATCTGCTGGTCGTTGATCCATGCCGAGCATCCGGACGCGCTGATCTGCAATTTTATCCGGCTCATGACGCCGGCCCGGGCGCGGATCGAGGCATGATCATGCCAGCCGGTGCCGTCGAGATAACAGGCGTAGCCGGTGGCGTCGTTAATCCCAGCCGCAAAGACGTTGTTCGAACCATCGACGGCCTTGATCCAAACACGGCCGCCGGTGCCCCAGACGAGCGCGGCACCATCGACGACGATGTCCGCAGTCCCCGCCTGCAGAGATTTTTCAACTTCCGACTGCGTGCCGCCGTTAGCCAGCTTCAGCGATTTCGTGCCGGCATAGACCGAGTTGTTATGATCGGGCGGTGAGGCGTAGATCGTGCCGTTGCCTTCCAGTACCGTCCAGCCGCGTTGCCCGTGGAGGTTATCGCCATTGTTCAGCGTCTCAAAGTTTTCGAAGAGCAGCGGAAAGACCTGATTAGGATCTGAGAGCGGGTTGCCGCTCTGGTTCGGATTGCCAAAGCTGACATAGAGATCCTTGGTGCCCGCTTTCTTCCCGGCCGAAATGGCTTCGGGAGCCGGAAACGAGACCACCGTCTCCTGGTGGTCGGCATAGTCGATAATGCGATGCAACTCAGAGGAGCTTGCCGCGCCTTTCCAGTAGAGCCGCAGATCTCGAGCATCACTGCGCACCAGTCCATAAGGCCGCTGATCGAGGTAGAAGATATCGCGGCCTGAGCACCAGACCATCTCAATGCGTCGATTGGTGTAATGATGCTTGATGCTGATAATCGGCACACCGACGTAGGAATTCTCAGTGACCCGGCGAATCGCCCAGTTGGCGCCCAGGTCTGAGGAAGTCAACTCAGCGATCTCGCTGGCGAAGTTCTCATTGCTCGTGGAATACTGGATCAATGCCAGTCGATTGAGCCTGGTACAACGCCACGTCTTCGAAGCTACCGTCTGTTTTATTCCGAACTCGACGGCTTCAGCTTCAGACTTGGTGAACGGCTGTCCGGTGGCGGGGTTAACATCCCACCAGTAACGCAGCGTGTGCCAGCCGGTGCCGATGCTCGAAAAGTCGGTGCTCTCATAGTCCGTTCCGCTGATCCGAATGAAGAGGCGGAAGTTGCTGCCGGTGCTCTGATCTTCTGCGACAGCTTCAACACCAACCTTCAGCAGCGACGCATTCGTCGGCAAGGTCTTGTTCGACGTGAACGATCCTTGCCCGGTCGTCGTCCCGCCGATGTAAGTATCGGTGCCGTCGTAGCGCTCGACGCCGTCATCTACTGCCAGATAGCCGGAGGCCGCGCCGGTCGTCGAGTAGTTCGTGTGAAAGCCGTTGGCGGTCGGAATGTGATGACGCTCCAGGACAGAGTCGGTCGCCGTGAAGGTGTGAATGACACCGTCAGCATCCACGATGGACGGCACGCCCGCGCGATCGGTCCGCGCCTTAAAGTCGTAATCCTCGGTAATCCACTTGTGCACCCACTGTGAGGATCCCGAATCCCAACGCGACATCCCGAACGATGCCTCCTGCCCCCAGAGTTCGAGGTTGGAAGCATAAGCCCAGAAAATCAGCGGCTTGCCGTCGGTGGTTAACGCGATGTGCCGACAGAAGAAGATGACGCGATCGCCGGTCTCGTTTGTGATAACCGGATCCGCAGTCGAGATCGAAATCGGGCTCGATCCGGTGATACCGGATTGAAAGCCGTTGGCGCCATACCAGTAAAAGAAACCCTGCTGAATGCCCGGGTTGAAATCAGAGTAGGAGTAGTAAGCGCCCTGGGTGATGTTGCCAGTCTTGATGAATGAGAGGCCGACATGCAACCGCTCCCGCACGCGGTCAAATCTTACGCCATAGCAGTAGGTGCGAAATCCGTTCGCGGCCGAATGGTAGGCGATCGCTCCGGCTGCCGTCCAGGTCGCCCCACCGTCAGTCGAGTAGTACATCAGCGTCTTGAGCTGATTGTCGCCGCGGGCGATCATGACCACGCGATTTGTGGAGGGCACGACGAAAGCAATCGGATAGGTCAGATCGCTGCCGATTGTCGTCGGCGTGTGCCAGACTCCGCTTTCGTCACCGTCGCCCGGGAACGCTCCCGACTCATTGGCTACGCGCGAGCGCGTGTAATAGCATGGTGTCGTATGGCAACCATAGAAGACGTGAATGATGCCGTTATTATCGATGCAGAGCGTCGGGTAGTTGTGTGTATCGACCGTTGTCTTGGCGTCGTCAATTTTGTAAGGCGTGCCCCAGGTGTTGGTCGACCGGTCGAGGGTGTTGATGTAGATCCCGAGTTGGCCGTCCGTGCCCGTCTCGGACAGATAAACCACGTGAGTCTTGGTGCCGAAGTCGGCCACCATGTAACCGGCTTCCTGGATCGAATCATTGTTCAATCCATTACTGCCGACGCGCGAGCGATTGCCGGTCTTGATCTTGAAGCGATAGGTGTAGCCGCCGGGAACATCCGCATGATCGGTATTGAGCAGCAACTTGCGCCGCAGCGCATAGCTGCGATCTCCCCACGGCCGCACGACGCCCTTGAATTGTGCGGTGCCGCTCCAGTCGCTCTCGACCGCCGAACCATCCTTGAACTTGATCCGCCAGTAATACCAGCCGTTGGGCGGGTCTGACGAAAGTTCTGTTCCCGCGTAGTCGATCAACTGGCAGCGCGTGTTGTCGGAGATATCGGCAATGTCAATCCATCCGGAGTCCCACTTGAAACTCGAGAAGGTGTTGACTTCAGAGACCTGCACGTAAGCGTGTGTTGCCGTCCCGGAGTCGCCGGTGGCTTGCCAGATGGCCGAGAAGACCGGATCGTCAGAAGCGCTTTCCGGCTGCGATTGCCGCTCACACTCAAGCGAGGTCGGTGAGGGATGATTCGAGGTCGGTGTGTAATCGACGACGATCCAAAGCTGCGATACTTCCGGCCATTCTGATCCAGTGCCGCGCGAGCGCATTTTGACGCCGGCTTGAAGTGCATCGAGATCGCCTTCTGTCCAGCTGCCGCCGCCCGGCCGCGCTACTGCCTGCGAGTATTCGGCGAAGGACGTTGTGATCGTCCAGTTCGTGCCGTTGACGGTTGTGCCGCTGAGTCTGAGCAGCGGTGCCACTTGGTTGTTTGTCGAACTCGCTGTCTTGCGCACGCGCGCGTGAACGGTGACAGAATTGATCGTCCCGCTTGCAGCGGCATGATTCGCCAGGGCGTAGGAGTCCTCGACGTATGCCGAACCAAGCGTGTAGACGTAATCAGAGTCGTTTGCCGATGATTCGTCAACGCAGTCCCAGTTGCTTCCCGCACTGGGCGTGCAATTGGTCAGGTCGCCCGCGCCATTCGGCCGCAGGAGTTCAGTTGCCATTGATCTCGGAGATTAGATCGTGTCGAGTTGACCGGACAAAGCGCCGGTCTCGGGGTCAAAGTTGATAAAGTACCGCAGTTGATCGAGCCGCCAGCCGATTCGGTAGACGTGCCCGAGCGACTCGCCTGTCTGCGCATTTACGGCGTGCCGCTTGTGACAGAGCGGCTGCGCATGTGGCGGGATAAAGACTCGCTCCATTTCCAAATCGCCCCGCTCGTCTTGGCGATAAAGTTTTACTACCACTGCAGGACTATGATTTTCGGCAATGCACTGTGGATCTATGCGACTTTCGCGCGACATCGCTCGCCATTCGCGCTCGTCGAGAATTGAGCCGTCAGCGAATTGTAACACCCAGAAATACTTCATACTTCGTCGAAATAGAGCACATGCACCTGAGTCGGCGGTACACCTTGCACCGCCAGGTAGGCGACGCGCGGCTGCAATACCAGGAAGTTTGTCTTCTCGCCGACGGCCTCCAGCTTGCCATCGCCGGGCACAACGCCAATCGCAAGTGCCGTGGCCTCAGAGTAGTAGCTCGAATGCTGCACCGCTGTGGCCACCGACGATTGCGTCTTGACCGGCGTCGCTCCGGTGCCGGTTGTGCCGGCGTAGATCGTGACCTTGTTCGGCGGATTAGCTGCGGCATCCGGCTGCGTTGCCGGCCCCGCATACTTGAAATTGTTGAGATAGCCGTCAGGCGCGGCCGCCAACTCCCAGCGGATCCACAGTTCCATCCCGTAAGCCGGTGATGACCCGGCATCCCGTGGCACCGGGATCGGATTGGCGTTGTAATCGTTACCGGTCGAGTCGATAGAGAGGAACGCCAGCCGCTTATCGCTGATCGTCGTTTCCGTCGCCGCGTTCGTTCCGGTGCACTTCTTGAGATTCAGCGCTGCGATCGCCATGCTATTCGAGGTATCCGACGACCTGCAATTGCTGCATCAGGTAGGAGTTCACGCCATCGGCTGAGCAGAGTTCAATTGCCGTCTGCAGATCAGCACCATCGGCGGCAGAAGAGACATCCTGCACAATCTCTCGATAGACATAGCTGTCATTGGTACCGGTGCCGAGGACGCGCGAAAAACCATTGACGGTCATGCCGTAGTTTTCGCCGAGGCTGTTGAGGTTCAGCCGGCGCACCATGCCGCGCACCTTGATGCGATTGAATGAGGCTGTCTTCCAGATTGGCACAATTACCTTCTTGTACCAGGTATCCGCGGAGTCCGGCGTCGGGGTTCCGAAGGCGGTCTGCTCAGTAGCGCCCCAGGCGACAGCATTGTTATTATAGCCGTAGGTGGCCGCTAAGGTCTGCGACCAGAAGATGATTTCCTGTAGCGGCGTCCACGGCGTGAGGAACCGCGTAATATCGACAGAGTTGATCGTCGCCTGTCCGGAGGTCCGCGCAATCTGCGCGATCGCTACGTAGTAGTGCCCAGCCGGGGGCGTCGGCAATGACGGCGTTCCGCCGCCGACTGTGCCTTGGAGCTTCACCAGCGTGTAAGTCAACCGCTGGTCGACACACGCTTCGGTGCCGACTGCCGGGTTAACGATTGTCGCATCGTCGCCCACGTCGATGATCGGCAGCGAGATATCAGCATAGAGAATATCGGTGCGATTGCCACCCGATGGCGTTGTCCAGCCGGTGACGTTGAGAGGTGAACTGGTCTGGTTAAGAATGTACGACTGTCCGCTCGCCAGTTGAATGAGCGCCTTGCCCGCAGTTATCGATAATTGATTAGATCCGCCTGAGATCGCCCAACCGGGGCCGAAACGGACGTTCTTCCCCTGAGCGAGCAGGTAGGCTAATTCAGTTAGGCGGTAGTCGGAAATCTGCCCCTGCTCGTTAAAGTCGGCGTCAACGATGTAGACGTCGCGCTGGCCGATCTTACGGATGACGTTCTTCGCGGCGCTAAATTGATCTCTTGTTATATCAGCGTTTCCCATGCTTCACCTCAGACCCATTGCACTTCCGTGTCGATGGGCACGAATTGGGGGATGATTGCTTCCAGATATTCCTGTTTGGCCGTGGCAAAATCGGGCGTGCCGGCGAGTGTTATCTTCAGGCTCTTGTCTGCCTGTGTCGGGTCATAGAATTTCGGCAGCTTGCGGCGATCGAGAACCCGGAGAATGTAGTTGTCGAACTCAACTTCGGTGCCGGCGGCGCAGAACAACCCCTTCTTGACCGGGCTGACCAACGCCGCATAGACCACCTGGTACATCAGTACCGTGTCATCGAGGAAGACAGTAATCGTCGTCCCCGAGTCCCAGATCGTCACCCGGTGCGTGCCGGTCTTCCAGTCGGCAGCCGAGATATCGACCGTCGCCAAGGCGATCCAACCTGAGACATAGGCGTAAACGGTAAGAGCCTCCGTGGCGCCGCTCTTCGAAAATGTCACCAGTAGTACCTTCGAGGTCGACTCCCAGCGCGCGATCGCGCCGAACCAGCAGTCACCGGAAGTCAATAGCCGGTAGTCGAACTGCAGATTATAGTCCGAAGTCGTCTCAGGGTAAGTCGCAGACATCGTCGGCGCGGCCGTGCCGGAATTCGAAGACCCGCGCAAGCTGGAGGCAATCGCCTTGAAGTTGCCCAAAGCCTCATTGCCCCAACCTTCGAGTGAAGCAGCATCCCAGCTGAACGTGAGCTCCTTCGAAGTCGCCGCGAGGCGGCTCCAAAACCTGTGCTTGTTGAAGCGCCCGGATATCTGGTACTCAGCATTGAGCGTTGCCGTAAACCCGAGGTCCTCGATGATTCGTCGCACCGACCACAGCGAGCAGCGCCGTTTCATGATGATGAAGGCGTCACGGCAGAGACGTCGCAGCTCGCGTTCCGTCGCATAGCTGATATCGATCAGCTCAAATCCAAAGTTAGCGGCAAGGTGCGGCAGGAATTTGACCGGGCAATGCTCGTAGTCGGCCAGATCGGTCAGACTCAAGGCCAGAGCGTAGGACTCGTTGAGCTGCGCGTTGACCGGCAGCGCAAACTCGCGCATGCCGTCTGATCTTTGGCACGACGGCAGAAAGTCGAGTAGGTCAATCGGCTCCGGCCTGATCCGCGTTTCCGGGAACGGCCGCTGCCGCGTCGCCGGCGTTGGCGCCACTCCGACTCCGGTCGGAAAGACGGGATTGAAATCAAACCCGCCTCCAGGAGTCGGTTGAAAATCGTCAAAACCCATTAGTAGTTTTTGGTCGTCTTACGCGCGTCGAGCACGGCCGGGTTGTTGTTGTGGTGGAAGAGCACCGTGGCTTTCTTCACGCCGCCCTGATAGACTTCGTAGCCGTCCTTGTAACCGGTGCCGTCGGCCGGGAGATACTTCGTCGAACACCCGGCGCAGGCGTGGCTGATGTACATCATGAATTCCGTCCACGTCTCCAGCGAGTCGGTTGTGGAAATGAGGGTGGCCAGATTGGCAAGTGCCGTCGTCATGCGCGTGTCGTTCTGCGTTCCGTCGGAGGCCAGCTTTACCGTGATTTCACCAGGTGCGTTGACGGCGTCTCCATCGAAGGTTTCATTGAGTCCGGTAATGCCAAGCGCTGAGCCGCCCAGTTGATTCACGTTCGTCACAGTCGCGAGAGTACCACCCGGGGCCAGCCGCGAAGAGATGGCAGCATCAAGGTTGGGGGCCTGAGTTACGGTTATAGCTCCGGCAGCGATCTTTGCCGATGTAATGGCGCCGGTCGCGATCTCTGCCGCGTCGATCTGTCCGTTTACATTCGACAGATCCATACCGGCTTCTCCGGTCGTGGCGACGTCCAGCGTCCGGCCGGCCGTGGTTGGTGCAAGTCTTGTACTCACTGCCACGTCAAGGTTGGGAGCCTTCGCAGAAGTGATAGCGCCGTCGGCAATCTTCAACCCTGTTAAGTAACCGTCCGCGAACTTCGCGCCCGTCAAAAATCCATCGTCGAAGTCAGCTGAGCCGAGCGTCCCCGTTGTGTTGTTGAAGTTCAATCCGGTATGGCCAAGGATGGTCAACTCCGCCAGCGCGTAATTCTCGTCGGCGTTGAACATGTTGTTCAGCCCGGAAAGTCCCGCGGCGCTGCCCCCAAGCTGGCCGACGTTCGTCACGTTTGCCAAAGTACCGCTGGGCGCTAATCGGGTCGATACGGCAACATCAAGATTCGGAGCCTGCGTCGAGGTGATGGCGCCGGCCGCGATCTTGGCACTGGTGATGAACCCGTCCGCAATCTTGCCATTGGTGAGAAAGCCGTCCGTGAAGTCATTCGTAACATACTGCCCGATCTTGTTCCCCAGGTCGAGCCCCGCATGCCCGGCCACGCCAACCAAGAGTGTGCGGCCGGCCGTTTGCGGAGCCAACCGTGACGATACAAGAACGTCAAGGTTAGTCATGATCCGCGCGTCGACCGCTTCGATCGTGTTGGTCTTTACGTCGTATTGGAACTTAGTCTCGGCTGCATCAGTGCCACCGTAGAGGGTTACCGTCGTCGTGTAAGCGCCGACTCCCCCGGCGCCGTCGATGTCCTGAATCTGATCGTACCAAATGTAAGAAGAGTCCTCACGATTGATCTGCAGTGAAATACCGATGTCGTTAAAGGGAAAGGTCGTGGAGAAGGCGAAGTAGACCTGCCCAGTTCCTGGCAGCACCGTCTTGATCGAGGCCGAGTCCGGCTTTATCGTGGACAGGCCGGTGCTCGCCAGCGGCTCGGTCAGGTAGTCGCCGATATTGTCCACCGCCCGTTTCTCGCCGACGTTTGCCCCTGAAAGCGGCAAAGCCAGCAGGCTCAATACGAGTATGCCGGCGATGATCTTCCTGATCATGTTAGCTCCTATTCGATGATTCTCTTCTTGCGTTTGAATAGACCTGAGAGGTCGTTGCTGAAGTTGAAGTTCAACGTCTTCTTGTCGTCGATGGCTACTACCTGCTCCAACTCGAAGCCGGAATGCCGCACCCTGATGGTGTACGGACTATAATTCGTCCGATCAACACTCTGATTGTAAGTCGTGGTGGCCGCCGAATCCCGGAACTGGTCGAGCACTGTAATCAACTGACCGCTGGCATTCGTTGCGCCGCGCGCGAGCGTGTCGCCCTGGGCGCTGAT
>CAZNWJ010000019.1:19155-46072 GCA_964576925.1 uncultured Ignavibacteria bacterium
GCGCTGATACAGAAAACCGAATCGCCTTCTTGCGGCCCGCCCGCACCCTGGCTGTTGATTGTCGTTGACCACGAGAGCAGCCACTCCGTGCCGTTGTCTGCGGTGGAGAGGTAGTTGTAAGCGCCGAACATCATTGTCTGCTCGAAGGCGGAGTCCGCCTCGGCGTCGCCATAGCGGTTGTCGATGAAGCGCAGATCTCGCGCGGGCAAGAAAGCGTTCTCCCCCGACTTCATCTTCTTCCAGTTGGGTGCAGTCAGCGTGTCCTTGTAATCGAAGAAACAGTCGCGAAATTGCAGGCCAACGGAATTGACGCCGACGGATCGCAGAGCCACGCCGTTGGTGATGAAGTCATTCGTGAAGCAGTCGAAGAGGTCGGTCGCCGGATCAAATGCCCAGTTCGGCGCATAGAAGTGCACCGCCGAGCCGGTGACGTTGCCGGTAGAGAATCCCCGAAAGACGTTATTGTGCATGACCAGCTTGAATGCGCCTGAGCGTGTGAATCGCAGTCCATCAACAGCCGGTGCGGCCGGATCGATAGCCAGCGCCGTCATATAGTTGGTGCGCAGCGAACAGAGCGCTACTCCCTCGTGCTGGATGCCGTACGCCAGCAGGCCGTAGCTGTACTCCTGCGAGTAAGGATAACTTTCAACCGTGCCGACGTTCCCCTCGACGATTGACCATTGCAACGAGTCCGCGTCCGCCAGCTTGGTCGTGATATGAATGCCGGTGCCGTGGTACTGCCCTGAGCCGAATATCTTGTTATTGCGGATGATCGAGGCGGCGTTGCCGTAGTCCTCGATTGCAAAGCCGTTGGTGATGATCGTCTTCGGGTAGAACTCGCAACCCTCGACGATGTTCTGCGGATACTGAAGCACGTCGTCGGCCGACGTATCACGCCGCGTGGTCACGTAGACGCCCTGATATGGGTAGTTGTAAATGCGGCAGTAAGAGACCCGGCTGCTGTAGCCGTAGGAGTTTTTGTCAGCTCGCAAGTTAATGCCGACGGATGGAATGGCCTCACGCTTGGTGTAGTGGTAGTCAAGCGGATCAGTCGGAAAGATCACATCGATGGAGTCGACGCTCCAGCGAATGCCGTTCCAGGTGAACACACCCTGCGGATTCGATCCCTTCGGCTTGATCGTTCCGCGATCGATAGTCACGTCGCTGCAAGTGTAGGAGCCGTAAATGCCCCAGCCGTAAAGCGACGGCTGCACCGGCTCTATCCGCAGGTCTCTAATCTCCGTTCCTTCGCCGATACCGCCCTGAGCGCCGATCCCCCAGAGCTCGCGATTCGAGTTCGTCGAACCGTAGCAGGTACCCGGGTCCGTCTCCATCAGTCCGGTCGAGGGGTTGAGGAAACGCTGATTGTCCATCATGTCGATGGTCAATGCGCAGGTATCCGGCTCAAGCGCGATACCGAAAGTGCGGTAAGTCGTATGCAGGACGTGGTCGATGAATATCTGGTTAGAACTGGCCGCGGCAGCTCCACCGATGATCTGAATGAAAACTCGATAGGTTTCCACGGTATCTTTCGTCATGAAGTGGACAAATACCGGCTCTGAGCCGCGTTCCATGATACCGACGATATTCGTCGCCGAGTAGGCGGTGTCATTGTTAGCGTTGAGCAAGCCGACGGTGATGCGGACGTTGTTGTCCGCCGTGTTCAGGAAGGCCATCTCGATCGCGTGATGCGCCTTCGGAGCAAATTGATAGAGCGCACTGCTCTTGACCGTCTGCGTTCCACAAGGGAGTTGCACGCGCAAGGCATAGCTGCCATGCCATAACGATGGCTCGTCGCTCCCTTCGGTCACAACCTGCCAGTGGCCGAACTGCCTCACGACATTCGCCGCGCCGGTGAAGTCCCAGTTGGCTGCCCGCGTCGGATCGGTGTCCGGCGTTTCAAAGGAGTTATTGGCGATCGTGTTGAGTGCCACGGAGTCCGGATGTAAGGCATAGCCGTTGCCGAGGATCAGCACCGGCACTTGAATGATCAGACCCCACTTCTTGTTCCGGCAGTAGATATTTTCGATCAGGTTCAGCGTGTCGCCGGCCGCAAAGCCGTTTGCCGCGTTGACCAGCCCACCGTAAGTGTCATGCCAGATTTGATCGATGTCGTGCCAATTAGGCGAATGCTCTTCAGTTGGAGCAAAAGCGCCGACGTAAGAAGGCCAGACGCCTCCACGTCCGGCAGTGGCTGCGGCCGATCCTTCGGCGAGGCGATAGTCGTGGTTAGCTCCGTCAATAAACGGATTCGCTGACGTTGCCACAGAGTGTGCGTCATATCCTGATATCCCGGAGATTGACGCACCCTGCCATTGCGAAAAACTGTACGATTGTACTTGTGATTCCCCATCGTAATTGTAGCGCGCTGCGTAAGCCCGCGTGGTCGGATTCGCTGTCACCCAATAGTTGTAATCAATCCACAAATCCGCAAACGCAACGTTCGTCGTAATGGATATTGATTTCAAGTATGTCGATGATCCGCGATCCCAGATGATGTTATTGAAGAAGCGTCCTTCCATCCCGCCGCCGAACTGATCAGGCATAAAGCCGGCGAGAAAGTCCGCGCTGCTATTCAGGTCAATGGTGTTATTATAGACCCAAACGGAAGTATTCGCCAAAGACTGATTGCACGCCGCGCAACCTCCGATGGCGAAGGAATTTCGAATATCCCCAGTAGCGTCCCGTGGGCAATTCCAGATAACATTGTACCGCACTACGATTGAGTCCATCGCCTCCCCGCAGTTGCCGTAGTTGATGCCAAATCCGCAATCCCATACCCAGTTGCCCTCTATCCATGCGTCGTGTGGGCCGTTATCCGGCTCACCTTTGTACTTGATCCCATATCCGCTGCAATCGTGTATGCGATTGTTAATGATGCGGATACCCTCACCTTGGAAGAAATTCATACCTGATCCGTTGAAATAACCCCAACTGTGATCGAGGTTGCCGCAGTTTGAGATTTCATTCCCCATAATCAGCATATCGTCACCACGGGTGTCAGGATGCTCCTCGGCACGGAAGTTGCAGATGGCTCCTGAGTTATCCAATCCGTCTGTGTCGGGATGCCACAGCGAGTCCAACCTACAGTTCTTGATTTCAAGACCGTTTCCGTGGGCTAATACGTGCCCCATATTCGACATGGCCATGTGCAGTGAGTCAATGTGAATGTAGTTGACGTTGCCCGAACCATTTCCAATGCCGAGGTTGCACGTTACAACGTTATATGCGCTTGGATAGTAGAGAGCGTTAGCGTTGACATTATCACCTTGAATGTACGGCCGCGCTTGCCCAGGAGCATTTCTGAACACGATCGGAGCCTCTGACGTCCCGGTATTGAGCGGAACAAGAATCTGCCGATACGCTTCGTCTGCATTATTATAAAATAGCTGGTCGGTGACTGTGTACTCGGTTGAAGGATAGAACCCCGGATAGATAAATACCGTGTCACCAGCAACCGCCGTCGAGCAGGCCTTTGGGATTGTCTTCCATGCCTGCGCAAGAGACAGCCCTGTATTGCTGTTGTTCCCGCCGCGATCAACGTGATAGGTAGCTGCCTGAAGCTGCCCGGACAGGCAAAGCAGCAGCAAGACTAATAGGCACTTAGCCCATCGACTTAATTTAGACATAGGCCTTAGGGATTGTTAGAGTTCGAAGTTGAGGATCGTCCGCGAGACGGACGTGCCGCCCTGATTGGCGGTTATTTCAATCGAGTTGATGCTCCGAATTTGATAAGCCGGCATCGAAAGATCAGACACCGGTGAGTTGATCACCAAGTAGTCGATTCCGGCCACATTCTGGATTTCGCGCGAGAGTTTCGACAGGGCGACGATCTGACCGAACTGGTTCGGGTAGAGGCCGTCGGCGTCGCGATACGTCGGCGAGCCGAAACGCACGATCGCTTGGCGCACATATTCGATCACCTGATCGCGCTGATAGCCGTCGGCAATCCAGATGTCGACGTCGTAGTCGACTGCCAGGAACTCCGGATCGGAAACTCTAACTTCGGTCAGGATTGCCGCCACGTCTTCCTGGTTGAGATAAGCCTCGATCTCTTGCTTGAAGCCCGCCGATGGAACGCCACCGGTTGCCGGCACGAAGCGTACGTCGATGGTCAGCTTGTCGACGGCCACGATACCCACGGCCGCGATCGCGCCGTAGGCATCCGAGACGTAATCGAGCAGCAGCGCCCGGATTCCGTCTTCCGTCATGCCGGTCAGCTGCGCCCGCCACTTGGCCAGCGCCACTGTCTTGGCCCGGCGAGTCGTCTCCGGATCAGCTCCGCCCGTGGCTGCGGCCAGATTGGTCACACTCAGCACGTGCTCGATCGGCGTGAGCAGCTCGGTGATCGAGTTAGCCGCGACATTGCCGGCGCTGCCGCCGCCGATACGGTAGCTGGCGCGAACATTGTTCGTACCGACGACCGGCACGGCCCCGAACTCGCCGTCGCCGAAGAGGATGTACACCCAGCCCTCGTTGTCGATCGTCACGGTGTAATGCTTGGAGGTGCTCAAGCTTTCGACGAGGTCGACGAAGCGCGTCCAAGCGACCCAAGTCGATCCGTCAAAGACTTCGATCGATTCGCTCCCCCATATTACCGGCCGCCGCCGCAGATAGAACTTCTGACGTGCCGATCCATCCGAGGCGCCGAGCACTTCGTTGAGAACCGATTCGCCCTGGATGCAGGCCACGGAGGCCGTCGCAGCGTCTTCCAGCACCAGCGTGTCAGTGATCGTCTCGAAGACAATCTCCTGCTCGTTGCCGACGCCGCCAGTCGATAGCCGTGTCCTTGCCGGAATCGTCAACTCCGGATGCGGCACTTCGAAAGTAAACTGCACGCTCACGCTCGCGGCGCGATACTCCTTGACGTCATAGCCCAGCGGTCGAGCCAAGACCCGCACGCTTTCGCGCCGGTCGGTCGTCAGCAATGACGTATTGCGGGCTGCCTGCTCGATGGTGCGCTGCATGAGGTGGGTTAGCGACGAAAAGACCGAGAGCAACTGCATCCCGGGGTCAGTCGGAGATTCGTCCGTCCAGTTCGGGGCCACTTCCCGCTTGCGCGCTACCGCATTATCCAGCAGGTCGGTCAGCCCGTAGTCAGTAAAGACGATCTCGCTGATCGGCACCTTGTGCGTTTTATCAGGAACTAAAGTCATACTACCTCAATCCGATGCTCACTCTTGCTTGTTGTTCGCCGCGATATTTGAACGTCAGGGCATATCCCATTTGCCCAGCAGCCGTCCGCTCGGTGTTGATTGGTGTCAGCTCTGTCACTTCGATATCCGGGCACCACTGCCGCAGAGCCTCCATCGCGTCCGCCTGAAGGATCGCCGACCCTCCGACCGGCGTGAATACGCGCAGCGGGATCTTCGATCCGAAAGACGGCCAGAACGGCAGTTCTCCGGTTGCCGTCATCAGCACTTGGGCTATTCGCTCTTTCAAGTGTTGCTCACCTGATGAACTGGCCACGCGGCCGGCGGCATCAAAGCGCAGCGGGAAAGCGATCCCGCGAATTTCGTCCAGCTTCATGAGATCTTACCAGTAGCCGTGTCGGTTGTAGAGGGTGAATGCGTATGCGGAGAGCCGTCGTTGGGTGTCATCGTTACGGTGAGGGACTCAATCGTTGCATTGGTTGTGATTTCGTTGACGATAGCATTGCCAACAGCTCGCCAGAGCACTTCTCGGTACGCCGCGGCGTTGACAGGAGTTGCCCCTTGGTTGATATAACTACCGAGCGATGCTTCGACTGCCGCCTTTAGTGCGTCACCCAACCGATTTCCGTCAAGCGCCATTAGATCGCTCCCTTAGCTTTCACTGAGGTGGACTCCTGGGGATGTTCGCTCCCCGTGAAAGCACAGATGCACTTCTTGGTAATGACTCCGCCGCCCGACGTACCATTGAGCTCGACGTCGCCGTTCGCTTTCAGTTTGACTTCGGCGCCGCTCTGATTTCTGACAATGACATCCCCGCCTTCGACGAATTGCAGCCGATGTCCGGACGGCGTTTTAATCACGCGCGTGCTCGAGTTGCCCTCGCTTGGCTTGCCCTGTGCGCCCGTCCAGTGATAGCCGAGAATCAGGAACTCGCCGTTTTCCAGCGACGTGGCCACGACGGTGTCACCAACTTGAGGGAGGAAATAGAACCCGTACCCGGGGCCCGCGAACGGCGTCAGCACGTGGCACCAAGCCGTTTTATTGGCTTGGGGATATTTAAGCGAGGTTCCGCGACCGAGATCAGGCGATGAGAATCCGAAGAGTTCTACTTTGACCCGACCTTGTTCTTTCGGATCAGACAATTCCGCGACTTTCCCTCGATATATCTTCATTCAGTCAAGGCCTTTCGTTCCACGTCGATCATCGTCAGGTAACCCTCTTCTCTTGTCCAGCGGTGCTCAGTGCCGGAAATGAAATACTCCCCGCTGAACTTCTTACCGAAATCGCCAAGATCGTTAATCACAAAGTTGTGCCGTTGCCCCAGTCGCAGATAAGGCCAACCCTTCACCATGCCCTGCCCTTCGACAAACTTGCGCGCGCGCTTCTCCAGTTCCGCCTGAGCCAAGATGCTTGCGGCCCCATCGCTTTGAGCAGCCTTGCCTCTGATTGTCAGTATCTCCATGTTGGGAGCGTAAATACGCATTTGCGTGTAGTTCTTCTCGCCGCGAAGCTCTGACAATGCTGAGTCTCCCCGCTTCTTGCCGACGGCATCGATAGAGTGCCATTCTACGACGGTTACCTTATCGCGCTGCTTCAGTGAGCGATTACGAGGACGGAAGTGGTATAGCGCGAGCCCGCGCGGATCATCCTGTTGCTCAGGCAAAGGCCGGTAATAGAAGTTGAGTTGTGGCGGAACCACGATGACCGGAATGCCGGCACGCGGCTGCTGAAAGAACTCTCTGCGTACAAAAAAGATAGTCCTCTGCCTCACCAGCAGCATCATATTCATTGCTTCGGCTACTTGATTCAGATACTCCCAGTCCGTTTGATCGTCCGGCCGAAACCCGGATTCCGAGGCAGTGAGGACATAGTTGCCAATTTGTCCGTCGGTATCGATGAAGTATGGCCTCGTGCCATCGAACCGAAACTCAGGGCCGATGTATTTCTTCAGTATTGCTTCTACGACATCGACCATCTTGCGCTTGTCGTAGACCTCCTCCGGCCACCGAAATTTCTTCAGAAGATAGCTGCGATCATAGGCGATCACCGTCAACGTCGATACGCGCCCGTGCTCGAACTCCGGCGCGACTTCGATGATTTCGCCGTTGAAAACCTCTTCGGTAATCGTACCCCAACCGATCTGCAGACTCAGCTCGCCTTCTTGCGGCAGGTCGGCAACTTCGAGGTCAATTCCCTCGTGCCCCTCAATCACCAGCTCCACCTTGCCGGTATAGGTAAGCTTATCCTCGAAGACGATCTCGCGCACCGCGAGCCGCGTCCGCTCGGAGAGTTCAACGCCGTTGACACTGATCGTCCAGGTCGGCGCGAGATATTGATCGTTGATCATAGACTTGCAGGATTCTCGCCGGAGATTCGCAACGGCAACTCCGGGTGCGGATAGAACAGATCGACGTCTGGATTGAGTTCCGCCAACTCGACATACCTTAGTGGGTCACCGCGAAAGGCTCGCTGCGCCACCTGGTCAATTCGCTCTCGGTAGCGCGGCGTGATGAATTGCTCCTTCATCGAATCCTCGCCAACCCGGTGTTGCGACCGGCAATCGGAACGGTCGACCGCCACTCCTTGAACCCGATCCGCAGCGACGCCCGCCTGATCAGGCCGTTGGCAAAGCGTTCGTCAATGCGCGCGGAAAATCGCGTCATGCGCCCGTTGAAATACCAGTTGTCGCCGATGATCAGTCGCACGAGTGACGAGCGGCGCTCGTCGGTCCGAATGGCTCCCCATTGCTGGATCGCGGCAATCACCGATTCAATTCGCACCAGCCGGTTGCCGGCGCCATCTTCGTAGACCAGATCACTGTTGAGGTTGTGCCGTATGATCGGTGCTACCGGATCGACCAGCCAGTCGCTGGTTACGTCAAGCTCGGTCTGCCCGATGCCGAGAAACTGCGTGTCGATCTTATCCGTTCCCGTCCAGCCCTCGTCCGACCAGCCATATTCGGTTGCTGGTTCAATCGTCAACGGATTGAACTGAAAGTTGAAGTAGGTGTTGTCATCAAGATTATAGAGCTGTGCCCGGGCAATCGGCTCACGCCGAAGCTCGTGCACGATTCGAATGGGAATGACGATTTGCATTAGTGTTGAGCTCCAACCGCGCGATCGGCTGCCTCTTTCGTCTTGGAGGCCGTTATCCCGTAGAGTGTTCGCGCCAGTTCAGTTGCGTTCGTCGTGCCGCCGCTGACGTAGATATGCTGATTCTCGATTACGATAGGTTGCTGCGAGTCAAGTGATTGCTCCTGCGCCTGTACCAGGCGACCGAGTTCCTCCAGCAGGTCCATCCCCAACCGCGCGAGATCTGATGTCGGCATAGTCGGATACTTGCCGACAGCGATGTCCGGCCGAATCGCCGTGCCTATCTGGGCAAGCTGCGGAGAGATTGCAGCACGATTCCGTTGAATTCCGAATGCCTGCATCCCGATATCCAGGAATGACGGTGCAGACAGGCTTGCCTCAAGTCCCGTGGGGATTAGTGACGCCAGACCAACTCCCCCGAATCCTCTCGCAGTTCCAACAGCTCCCCGGCCGAGCATAGAGGCGATCGTGCGCGCGGCGCCCTTCTCCGCTTCACGCACGCTTGCCGTCATCGCGCTTTCCATCGCGGGCGCCCACTCTGCGAAGAATGCGTCATCAGCAACAGCCGCGGTAGTCTTCGCCACCGATTTAATCGCGTCATCGATCGCGCCTCCGGCCGATTTCACCGAGGCCATTGCCGCGTCATCGGCCGCTGAAGCAACGGCGCTGCCGGCCTGCTTGGCCATCTCGCGTTGCATTTGCCACATACGAAAGCCGAGGTAGGTGTTGGCAGCCGCGCCTCCTGCAGTGAGAACCGCACCGCCAAGAGCAAGGCCGCCACCAACGGCAGTAGCCGGTAAAGCTACGTTTCTGACGAAGTTGGGATTGTTGCGAACGAATTCAGTGAAGTCCTCAAGCCACGGCTTGATTGCTTTGCTGAGGTCGATGATTGTGGGGATAAGTGAGGTGCCGACTTCTTCAACGAAGTCATCGAGATAATTTACAAGCAGCTGCGTCTGTGCTGAGGCATTCTCCAGAGCAGCGCCAAAGGCCTCTGCCAGAATGCCGGTCTCACCGAACCGCTTTTCCATGCTACGGAGCTGCTGCGACTGCCCGATGAAGTTGCCAATCTTTTCGCCAAAGGCGTTGACCAATGCTTGTTGCTGCGAGACGGTGAGGCCCAGCGCCTTCATTCGGTCGGATTCGCTCAACTGTCCGGTCTTGATCAACTCGTCGATCTTCGAAACGCGGTCCGGAGTTAGTCCCAGGGCAGTGTCAAGATCGGCGAGAATATCAATCGGGCTACGCATGACGCCGGTCTTGTCGGTGAAGTTGATCCCCATGAGCTTGCGCAGCTCGGGAGTCAACGATAGTTGCAGTTCCTTCTTTTGCTGGAAGTCCGCCAATGAAAGCACCGGCTTCCCCAACTTTCGGCGCAACTCATCGACTTGTTGATCGAAGCGCAATACGTTCGACAGCAGACCGCCGACAGCCGATCCCGCCATGCGTCCAGGCATGCCGCGCGACACCAGCGGCGTCATCAGCGCGAACAGCTCCTCCAGGCGCGGGTTGGCCAGCTTGGCCTCGTCGGACACGAACCGCAGAGCGTCAGCGATCTCGACCACGCCGGCGCCGAATTGCCGGTTTGCCCGGGTCAGCATCTCGGTAATCCGCAGCGATCGTTCCGCCGGCCCCAAATCGGCCATGGCGCTCTTCGCGATTCCCCAGACCGTGTTGAAGGCCTCGACTGCGGCGGCCGCGTCCGTCTGCGTCACCACCGCCATGCGCATAACGTTGCGGTACGATTCGGTTGCCGCAACCGTATCGTTCAGCAGCCCCTGCAGCCGAATCCATGCCAGTTCCATTTCGTCCGACGGCAGCGGGATCTCGTTATGTGCGAGATCTTCCACCATCAGCTTCTCGCGCTCCATCGCCTTCAGCGCCGCCGCCCGCGTCAGATTCTGCTGGTACATCGACTGCGTCACGCGACCGATCCAGGTGTCTTGGTCGCGCATGGCGGCGCGTGCAGCCACGACAGCCGGAGTTACAATCGCCGCCCCGGCAGCCATCATCTTGATGCCGGTGCTGACAACCTTCCGGTTGCGCTCCATCTGCTTTTCGACGGCGTCGACCTGCCGGGTGAAATCGCTCCCCAGCCCGGAGATTTCGCCCTTGAGGTTGCGAATCTCCTTAGCCGCGCTGGCGACCTGCTTGGAGGTCTTATCCGCGAACTCGAGTACGAACCCGAGTCCGAGTTGTCTGATTAGGTCCATATCAGATAGGTGCCTTCAACTTCCTGTTTCTTCATCGCGCTGATGCGCTTGCACAGCGTCAGGCGATAGTCGTGGGGCAGCGATCGAATTTCTTGAAGAGTTAGGTTGGAGTGAGCGATCAGATAGGCTTCCTGCTGTTCATATGCCCGCCATTCGACAAACAGCCCGGCGACCAGATCAACTAACTTGCGTCGGCCGCCGCTTGTGCTTCCCCCAGTTCTGTCTGCACCGCGGTCGTGATCTGAGTCCGCAGCGCGTCAGAGAGCTTCAGCTCGCGGAGTATCTGCAGAAGTCGGTCGACTCGCAGCATCCGGCCACCGGCGCCGTTCTGATACTGAATCATCAAGCCCACGTCGCGCGCGCTTAGCTTGGAGAATATCTCGTGGGCCCGCAGGTACGTTTGGTCGAGATCCCCGATTGCCAGCACCGTCTGCTTGAAGACGATGCAGTAGTATTCGTTGAATTCCGTCAGGGCAAACATCCGTTCGACCTGGTTGGGCGAATCGATTGAAAACTTCGAGCTGAGCAGCTGCTGCGCCTTAATGTCCGACTTGATGGCAATCTGGTCCGCCATCGTCAGCTGCCGCATTTGCACGCGGCGATGCAGCTTGCCGGCTTTATCCTTAAAGCCGTCGATCAACTCAAACGTGATCGGTTCCATTGTTCCTCCCTATATCAGATTGACGAACGCTCCGAGCGGAGCGCTTTCCATTTCCTCGTAGTTGAGTGTGACGCGCTCGAACGCGATATCGACGCCCAGCGCGTTGTGCTCCGGTCCGTCCCAGTCAGTGGGGTAGGCGCGAAACAGATCCCAGCCGCGCCGCGCGATCGCGACCGTTTCGCTCACGCGCTGCAGAGCATAGACCGTCACCGTCTTGTGATAGTCCGGCTGCCCGGGTCGCCACTCCTTAGCCTGCTGCCACCATTTGAACAGGTAGCCGTCAACGTCAAGACCCTTCACCAGCGTTACCGGCTTAAACACCGCCCGCTGGGGGAACTGCCGCTGCTTGTCGTCTCCCGGCTCATTGACCGAAAATGACTGCAGCGTTCCGCCGAGACCACGGCATTCGCGGAAGCCGCCGCGCACCGGCAGCAGCGCATCCTCGATCGCTACAGCGAAATGCGCCACCTGAAGATCAGGCAGCGCAATCGTCATCGCGTTACGAATATCCTGTTCGGTGGCCATCTTTTAGATGGCGATCTCGTGATAGCGCGGCACCGTGATTTTGATTTCGAACATCGACTTGGCCGTTGGCTCGTTCGCGTTCACGTTCGGCAACTTGAGGCTATTGCAGACCGCGTTTTCGAACGTCAGACGAGCGTAGGCCGCCAGCGTCTCCGGGTGCTTCCAGGTGATAGATCCCGACTTTTTCATCTGCCCGCCCTCGTCGCGCCAATCGATAAACTCGTTCAGCACGAGTGAATCGAGTTCGCGCACAACCTTGCGCAGCGTGATTTCGACCGGCTCATAGTTGCCCAGCGTCAAAGTCTGATGGCTCGGATCGACGCCGGTACGATTGCCGATGACCGGCCGCCGCAGATCCGGCACGTCGATTTCTTCGAAGGCGGCGACAGTGATGCCGTCGATCTCCAGCTCGAAGACTGTGCCGACGACCGGGTTCTTGAGTACGTCACTCATAGAGTTGCTATCTCCTTACGCCGCCGCGCCGAGCTCGGTGCCGACGAAGCCGCTATTATCGAATTTCAGCACGTAATCGATCTTCTCCGCCACACCGACCAAGCCGATCGACAGGCTCACCCGCAGCACGTTGGCCGCGGCCGGCGCAATCGAAATCGCATAGCTGAGGATCTCGCCGTCCGCCTGCTTGCCCCGGAAGAAGTAATCCAGCCGGCGGTGCAATCGGTTGATCGTCGAATCGTTCATCGGTTTCCAAACGACGTCCGCCGTTTCGGCTTTCAACGTCTGAGCGATGTCGACGAATTGCTCGCGATGATTGGAGAAACGCCAAATCGGATTAGCGGAAAGCGTGTAGGCACCCCATATCTTCGCTCCGTTTTGCGTGATGGTAGTGATACCGTACTCAGCCATCAGGTTGTCGTTAGCCTCAGAGTACTTGTAGTAAGGCACGCCGCGAGCTACGATCGGATAACCGCCGAGGCTGTGGTAGATGCCCAGACTGGCGTCCTTGGCAGCCGCCGCACCAACGATCGCGCCCGTGTAAGGACTTACAACCTCAACACCATTCACCTTGCCGGTCTGCCAATCATAGATCGGAGTTAGCGGAGATCCCTCAAACTCACGAGAGAATACGAGAGCATCATTGACTGAAGTTCCAAATGGAACTTCGAAGTAGACTTGGAATCCGCGAGCTGAACGATCGCGGGTGTTGGCCAGCGAGAGCATCGCCCGCACGAGCTGCTTGTAGCCATCTGCCGGACTGGTGTTGATCTTTGGATTCGGACACGCCAGCCGCAGCATGCCGTCCACGGTCTCAATCGCATAGATGCCAGTGCCGTTGGAAGCCGAGCCGATCCAGTGCGTTGCCTCGAGGCCGTCAACGTCGTCATCACCGCCGGTCAACGTCAACGCGGTAGCATTGGTCGCCGGCCACTGGTCGTAAAGCGGCGTCGACGGCGAGACGATGTCTTCCGTCTCAATCGGATAGTTCATCTCGTCGACGTTGATGACCTTGGTATGGAAGAAGGTCACGGCCGAATTCTTCGACAGCCCCTTGAAGCGCTTGATCTCGACATTGTCGTAGTAGACGATGATCATGAACTCGACGGAAGTAACCGTCGTGTTGGCCACCGTGTACGTGTTGGTCACGCCGCCCGACCAGGTCACAGTGCCGCTGCCGTCTGTGTTCGGCGTGATCGTCAGTAAGACCACCTTCTCCTGCTGTGATCCGTTGTTGAACTTGAGTACGCTGCCGATTTCCAACAGCGCCACGGATTCGAGCTGCGCGCTTGTGGCAGCCGGGCTCACCTGCGCCTTCAGCCTGGTCGTCAGACGGCTATCGTCCTGGAGGATGAACGAGGCCCGGTTGCCGTCGGCGCCGTAGCCCTTCCACTTGATCTTGAGCGTGTTCTGCGGGCTGGCGTCGATATCCTGAATCGTCCGCGAGGCCTGCACGGCTGCCGGACCTTTGACGTTGACAATTAGTGCCGGCATGTTCCCACCGTTGTTGAACATGTCGATAGCATCGTAGTATGAAGTCGTGAGCGGCACCGCGTAGCTGCCAAACAGCGACTCGAATTCCTGTCGATTGCCGACGAAGGCCTTCACCGGCCCTCGGGCGAACGTGCCCATGAAGACGGTGATCCGCGCGCCGCGGCCAGTGATGGCGGCAATAGAGTCGCCTTCACGTACGTTGACACCTTTGTTCAGGGTCATCGTGATTACTCCTGTTATGAGAAAAGGGAATTATTGACGGGAAGATTACTGTTCGTCGAAAAGAACTTCAGTGCCCGGGATCGGCGACTGACTGGCAAGCGTCACTTCGGCCACCGGCTCGATGCTGACGATGCCGTGCATCTTCATGAGCCGCAGCTCTTCGAGGATCTCGCCAGCTGATTCAACTTCGATCTCGACGCTCTGGCCGTTCTGAAGCTGCTTACCCTCAATCGTCACGTAGGTCGTTGTGATGTTCGTCACCAAAAACTTCATGGCGTTTCCTCCTCGATTGTAATCGTCTGATCAGCGTAAACCGCCTCGACAGACAGAATAAGAGCGACATCTTCGATTTCGCGCGGATCATCGAGCCACAGCGGCGACGATAAGCGCAGTACCTTGTGGAAGCCACCATCGACCAGATCATCCTGATTGTCTCCGGGTTGCGGCTCGACTGAATACTCGTGGAGATCCGGCGCTCCGACCGTGCCGTGGTTAACGATATATCGCACCTTTCCGGTCAACAGCGGGAGGATCTCCTGCTGCAATTGCCAGTCTTCGCTGCTCAGGCGGGTAAAGGTGTCGACCTGGATAAATGCCCGGAATGGCAGCGGCTTCAGGGTCAGGTGAGCGACTTCATTCGGGATGTCGATGGATTCTGTTTGCAGAGTGCCCGAGTAGTCGAGGTCAGGAGCCGGCTGGAAGTCGTAAAGCGACACCGTCACTTTCGGCGGCGTCACGTCGTCATCGGTTACCAGCCGATCGTCGCGGTGCGCGATTACGACATCATCGTCGCTCAGCGTCGGGCACTGGGCAACCAGGTGCTCGCGGAAGCCGACGAGGATCTGTTCAATCCGGCTCATTAGTCAGCCTTGAACAGCATCAGCACCGTCACGCCCTTGATCGTCCCGGCCGTATGGTCGACCGCGATCGTCACCGCGCGTTGCGCCTCGAGGGCCGGCTGTGCAACCGAGTCAACGTGACTCCAGCGATAGCGCTCGACACCGGGATTACATTGCACCGACCAGATTGAGTCAGTAGCAAAGGCCAGCGCGGCCGCGCCGCCGGCGACGCCTTTGAGAATATGGATCGTCGCATTGGCAGTCGCGTCGGCGTATTCGATCATCACCGCAATCTTCAAAAGCTTGCCGGCAACCGGCGTGTAGAAGACCGTCGAATTCTCGTTCTCGTTGACGTCTGCGGTAATTGTGCCGGCGATTCGCGCCACCCAGCTTTCCGGGTGCTTAATCGCGAAATCATGCGGGATATGAATGAAGGTCTCACGCAGCGCGCCGTCGATCCACAGGTCGTACTCGCCGACCGGCAGGCCGGTCAGCTTGATGATGCCGTATTCATCGGCCGCCCCGGAGCGCACTTCCGGCGTCGTGGTGCCGACGGCGTAGAGGATGAACGGCGCCAGCGGATACACCCGCTTAATGTCTGACTCGATGGCGACTCGTTCGACGACGATATACTTGTCATTTGCTGCCATTGATTACCTGATGCTTCTCTGGAGTGCTTGGACGACTTCCTTGCGCCAGTTAGCGTAGAGCCTGTCTCTGATTTGATCCAACGTTGGTTGCAGATAGGCACGTGCTGGGATCCGCAGAAAATATGTTGTGCCGGTTGCCGGGTTCGTCACGAAACCCATGAAGCCGAACTCATGCACGCGGGCGATGTTAACCAGATCCCCGCCGTTGCTGCGCTGCGCTGTCCGCAATACGCCGACGAAAGCTGCATAGGGGCTGATAACCTTGAACGTGATCGAGTGAACAAGATCACCCTTGTCGATCAGGATTTTAGATGAGCCCTTACGCGCAATTGTCGCCGCCTTGAGTGGCTCCCACGGAAAGACCTGATTGATGATGTTCTTCTTGACCTGATCGCGGGCCAGAGTGGCGCCCTTCGTAGTTGCTCTCTCCGCTGCCACGCGCAATTCCCGGGGAAACTGCTGAAGCGCATACTCCAGCTTATCCCAGTCACCTGTCAATCCCGACTTAGCGATTTCTCAGCCCTCCGGCCTTCTTCGATAAGGCCACCTGGTAAGCATACCAACGGCCGCGTGATTGCATCGTCGGGATAACCTTGTCAACGTAGAACGGCTTCTCATATCCGGGTAGAGTGAAGCGGTCCTTCGTTGTAACCGTAATACTAAGCCTTGTGAGATCAAAGACTGTCAACGTGAGCACCGCTGCGACGTCGGCGGAGAGCCCGAGTTTCTGGCGCATGGCCTGCGATGGCGCCAACTCGATGAGCGCCTTGAGCGTCTTATGCAACCCGCTGGGGTAGGCGGCGGCCTCGTCGATGACTTCTTTGGTTGCTGTCGTGTTGCCCGGGCTCTCGACGAATTTCTGGTAGATAACGTCGCTGCCGGACCGATCCATCATGCTCTGGAGGTTGCCCTCGAAGGCATCAGTCACCATTGGTCGCGATGATCTTCTGAATCAGCAGGTTGTTTTGATTCACGATATTGGTCAGCAGCTTCACGGATTCCGTATGTAGCGCCACCGCAGACTTGATCTGCGCCTCCAGGTCGTGGTCTTTCTCATCGAGGCGTTCGATGTCTTTCTCTGCCGCCTTCATCTTGACGGCCAGCACATCGACGCGCTTCATGACCCAGACAGACATGCCTCCGAGTCCCAACAGAAATCCGATTACCGTGAATAGAACATTGACCAAGGAGACCTCTGCCATATAGCCCTTTCGCTGATAAGCTTAAACCGATGCAATCCCGAGGCGCTGATAGCGCCCAATGATCTGTTTGATTTCCTTGTTCGAACTCCAGTCCGAGCCGCCGCTTGTCCCTTCGGCATACTGGAATTCCGCTGACCCCAACTTTTCCCGCACAACTTCGCCGCGGCCGCTGGTCGCTACTTGCTCAGAGATCGTCTTCAGATTGTGCCCGACAATGAGCGCAACCAAACGACGCACCAAGGCCGGCGCGCGATAGACGACCGGGTCCGTAAGCGGCAGCACCGGCAACACATGCCCGAACGAGCCGACGATCTTGATGTTGCGCGTGCCTTTAGGCCACACGCTCCCGTCAGTCCGGCGAATCTCCGGGCCAAAGAGCGCCTGCTCGCCGATCGGCTGCGTGACGATCTGGTAATCCGTTGCGGCTACCAGCTCGTCATCTACAGCAATCGACGTGATCGCGATCGGCGGATGTTCCGGCCGCAGCGACTCGTGTCCGCGCCCGTTGGCGTAGACAGTCAAGCCGTCGCGCTTGTAGAACAGCCGCTTGGTGATCGACTCGACCACTTCTTCGGCGTCGGCAATCAGTTGCTCGATTCGCTGCGGATTCTCGGGTGGAGAGTCAATCCCCTCCACCCGTAGATCCTCACTCGTGATGATGTTGCCCATTATCCCTGCAGAATCGGGGTTTCCTGATCAGGGATGTCGAACGGCGCGATCGCGTTGTTGTACTCCTGCGAGACAACAGCGTCGGCCGTGCACTTCAGGCGCGTCTCGCCGACGCAGAGCCATACGACCTCGTCGCCGAGACCCAGCGCCGCCTTGACTTGAGCCTTGGTCGGACGGACAACGGTCGCATGGGCGGCCGCAGTGCCCGGAACCCAGGCAGAACGCACAGCCCCGTCACCCTTCGAGCGGTAGTAGATCAGGCAGAAGATCACCGACTGGCCGATTGCCAGATAGGCGTTGCCTGAAGCCGCGTTAGAGAGGCCGGCGTCAACAATCGGGTTGACGTTGACGACCTTGCCATCAACTGCCAGGGCGCCAGCGCTGACATTGGCGTTGAAATCGTGCGCTCCCGCAGCAACTCCGATGGTGCTCGCGGTTGTCGGAGCGCCGACAATGCAGCCTCGGAGTACCTTGGTGTTCTCAGCATACCCGCCATACTGCGAGCCGCTGGGCATGAAACGGTTCGAGAAACCGTCATAATGTTGAGAACTCATATCTGTCCTCGTGAATTAGCTGTTTCGGATTGATGCCCTTGTGGGCCGTGAAATTGATCAGCCGCGACTACTGGCCGTCTTCGCCGGATTCGTCTTCGCCGGATTCGTCTTCGCCGGATTCATCGTCAGTGTCCGACTTCTCATCGGTATCGACGATGTGCTCCGCCAGCGCCTGTCGAATCTTGCCAAGTCGCCCTCCGCCGATCCCTTTGATACTCGTCAACTCTGTATCGCTCATCTCAGTGAGCTTCGCGATAGAATCGACGCCACCGTTCTTGAGGGCAAGAACGGTTAACTCATCCAGTTCGAGTTCGTCGAGATCAAGTCCCGACTCGCTCTTCTTCTCCTGGATTCTGGAAACATTCTCCAGAACCTCGTCAGTGAAGACACTCAGGGGGATTCCCGGGCGCTCCGGCAATTCGACTGACGTCTTCTTGAAGACTGGCGACTCGAAGAGTCGACAGAGAGGAGAATCTGCCGGGAGCGTAATAGTGAACGGCTTTAGTAGCGCCACTCTCAGTCCCGGCGTCTGAAAGCTTGTTCCGTTCAACTCGAAGCGACAACATGTGATCAAGGTTGATCTCCCCGATTACGGCCAGGTGACGGCCGGACGGCGGATGCCGGTTACCTTGACCAGTGCCTGCGGGCGGATCAAGATGCAGTCAAATTCTGCCATCGTCGAGATATAGAGCGTACGCTCATTCGGCTCGTACCAGGCTTCCTGATCCCACTGGTCAAAATAGACAATCGCGAAGTTCTGCGGATTAGTCAGAATCGCGGTGGTTTCGTCATTGACGTAAACCCTGTAATTCGACGCGGTCGTGTTCGCGGCCGGAAGACCGAAGTAGTCCGACGCGTCGAATTCGAGGTGCGAGCCAACATCAGCTACGACGCCGGAGCGCTCTTCGCCCGTCGGCAGATAGACTACACGGACAGCGCGGCCAGCCTTGCCTGAAGCATACCCACCCAATGCGGTGTCACACCGCACGCGAGTGAATCCGGTCTGCGCGGACGCAGCATCGGACGCCGCATTCGCACCCTGGTTGATCGACAGCTGCGGCACCTCGAGGAACGGGACGCCATGAGGCGACGCAAGGTTGCGCGACGGCTTCTGCAGCGCGTCTTGAGTGGCGCCGACGATTGATCCGTTGGTGTTGATGAAACCGATGGCGTTGGCATAGTCATCGACAATCGCCGGATTGATCATCCACTTCATCCCCGCGAGCGATTTATAGCGCCCGGGCATCATGTCGCGCATCTTGGCGAACAGCTTGGCGCTGAAGAGGCTGCCGCCTCCAGCGTAGACATTCGCCCCGGTGTCGGACAGCTTCAAAACGCCGTCGTTAATCGACCGCGAATACTCCAGGTCGTTGACCGGTGCGACTCCAAGCGACTCGTCGCCGTTGATCAGGATGTCGGCCAGGGAATTTCCGACCGCCTTGGCCCATCCTTGCCGGATCACGGTCTCCATATCCGTAATGCCAAGCGTCTTTGCGCGTCGGATCTCATCCTTGGTGATGGCGATGTCGGAACGCGCTTTCGCGCACAGATACGGCATTTTGCGAGTGACCGGGCTGACCAGCTTTTCGAAGCCCTTGTTCTCCTTGCCGGGGAACAGCGCCGGGCCCGTCCAGTCGATGATTGGCGCATCACCTTTCGGCGAATCCATCGGAATGGTCTGAACGCCGTTCATCCACTCCGACTCGGAGATGATCTCGTTCATCAGCGCCATCGTGGCGTCTTTGGGCATCAGCCCTGAGAAGTTCACGAGGTCGGAGGCGATAACGCCTTTGATGACCTCTCGGTTGCCGAAGGTGAGACCTGCGTCATCGGCAAGTTTTCTCAGCGCGTCAAGTGCATTGACTCCGCTCATATTGGATCCTCTCAATTGAGAATTAGTGTTGCGATATAATTGTGATTAGCCCCGGGTGCGGTTGGAGCCGCTGTTAGCGCAGGAAGTTGAACGCCGTGCCCTTGAAGACGTCCTCTTCCTTTTTCTTGGTGCTCTCGTCCTCGGGAATAGCGTTCGAGCCGGTGACACGCTTGCCGATCTCGATGACGGCCTCGTGAAGTTTCTGGACGGCCTTGGCGACCAAGTTGACGAATTCGCCCTCCTCGCCCTTGGCGACCTTGTCGACCCGCGCGGTGAGGTCAGTGATCGACTGCGTGAGACCCGCAACGTCACCGAGCGACTTCTTGATTTCCTCCGCCTTCTCGGTCAACACCTTGGAAACTGCCGCCGTGGTCTTTTCAACGATCATGGCTTCCAGTTCAGCTTTGGTGATCTCCATACTCAAAACTCCTTCGTCGGTCGGCTTCTCGCCGCCGCTCTTATCGATGATTCGAATGACATTGTCGTCGGTTGTTGATTTCGTGCCCTTTTCAATCCCGAACAGCTGCCGAATCTTGGTGGCAAACTGCGAGAGCGACTCCTCGATGGCAGCCATCTTCGACTCGAAGGTCGGGTGGTTCATGTCGTCGTACATGATCGACCAGAATGCCGACATGAGAGCGTCCCACATGTCCGGGCACTCATCGTAGAAGACCTGCATTGTGTAGGACGAGTTGAAGTCGATGGACTTGTCCGTCGGCCGCACTCGCACGTAGCCGGCAGCCTTGAACATGTCGTCAATTAGCTTGCGGACTGCCCCGCGCTTATACTCCGGTGCATTCTTCACCGGCGCCGCCAACTCGATCCGCTCACCGATGCAACCGATCGACATGCCGGTAAGCTCGCCCTTCTCCAGCGCCTTTTTGGTTTCCTCTTTGGTGACCTTGAGCCCGAGCACCCAAGCGCCAGGAATGATGTCGTCGTCGGGCACACCGTACATCTTCTGCACCGAACCGTCTTCATCGTAGATCGAGAGAATCGGATAGGCGACGTCGAATTCCTGGTGCTGCTCACCGCCGCCAGTTCCCTTGGCCTGTTTGTAAGCCAGGTTGCGCAGGTAGGAGTGTGACGCATACTCCACGTCCGCCTTGGTGACGACATCCCCCTGCAGATCTTCGCGATCCGGCACCAGAGGGCGCGCGATCACGATTCCCTGTGCGGCGTCATACTTGATGATCGACGTGGACTTGAGAATCGTCGGCCCCTGCGGCTGCAGCGACTTGGTGAGAATAATCCCGGCGTCCGGTACCGCTGGCGTGGAAACGAGCGATACCTCGTAGACTTCGATTTTGGTCAGACGCTGTGCCTTCTTAACAGGCGCAGCACCAGCGTCTTTGTTAATCGCTATGCGAGCATTCATGATTGCTCCGTTTATGGCTGTGAATGGAATTGCGGAATTAAGCGGCGACTACGTCGCAGCGGCAGTTACCTGCCCAAATCGACTGCCCGTTGCGGCGGACATAGAGGGTGTGATTCTTCGGGAGTTCGACACAGTATACCATCCCGTCATAGGGGACGCGCTTAACTCTCTCGTTCATTTTCTGAAGTGTCGATTGCGTCCTGCTGCATTCGTCAACGATGAGCAAGTCATGGTTCATGATGTAGGTTCCATTTGGGAACGTTGCAAGCATCCCCTTTGTGCGCTTTATTGAAAACGATGGCCGCTTCCCAACCTTGAGAATCAACTCTGTCAGATCGTCGGCCATTCGTGGTGACGTAGTCCGGTAGGTTCTCCAATCAGAGAATTTCCCTCCGTTCCACTCAACGCCCTTATTGAGAGATCCGTCACCCAGACAGAAGTAATCAAGAAACTCTCGGATGTACGTCGGGTTTAGCGTCTTGATGAATTCAGGAACGTACTTCTCGTAGCACATCCCAAATTGTCCGACGTAATCATAGAGTTCTGGTGACGTGATCCGGATGCCATTCTTGATTTCCGTTACAGTCAGTGGTAGTAGCTTCAATGCCGCCAGCATCTTCGCTCGCGATGTCTCCCGGTACTGGGCTATCTTGATGCCCTTCTTGCTTAGCGTCTCCCGGTTACCCTCCGTCAAGTACAGTGCTAAGAATCGGCAAAAGTCAGTCGTTGGCAGCTTCAGTCCGTTGATATCAACTTCCGGTATGTCTTGACCAACCCACCGTGACGACCGATAGAGCAACGCCTCCGGCGGCAGCTCGTCAGCTCGGCAAAACTGCCACGTGTCGCGACCGCAGCGAGCATCCCAGCGCTTTTTGTAGAACATTTGGTGATCCGGCGTGACCATAATGTCGCAGCTGTAGGTGGAGAAGTGCACCATCGATCCCTTGAAAGGTTGTGCAATCCGCCTGACGGCAGGCAGCCACTCCAGATCGAAGTTTGACGGGATTAGACTTAAGAATTGCTCTGAACCGTCAAGCTCTGCGAACTTTACCCAACCCTTGCTGCTATAGACTTCGGTCTGGTCATCAAAACATGACCAGTGGAACGGGGGAAGTACAACGCCGCGATTCATAATCTGCTCGTGCGATAGGTCGGCTATATCAGAAGCTGGTAGCCACGGCGAGATTGCCCTGACGTCCTCCGGGTTCTCCGTTGCGATCATTTGCTGCACCTGTGTGGCCGCCCGCGCGATCGGGATGATCTTCCGATCCAACTGCTCGCAGATCGGGCAGACGCGCTCGTCGCCCATCGCCAGAATCTGTAGATCGCGGACGCCGATTTCCCGGTAGCCGTTGACGGATCCGAAGACTCGCGAGCGGTTCATCGAAGTCGCCGCCAGTCCAGACCAGTAAGTATCAGGTCTCACAGGTACGCCCGGATACTCTTTGAAGAAACCCTTCAGCAGCTTGCCAATCTCGTCGCGTCCGAGGCCGAGCTCCATTCCTTCACTGACCGTCTGTGCGATCGCACCGGAGAGATTCTTATCGAAGTAGCTGCCAATCCAGTAAGTGTTATGACTGAGTAGCCACTCAATTGACGTCTCGTCAGTCAGCGTAAAGCTGATGTCGATCAGCTGCTCGGAGAGGCTGACGGCCTTGCCGTTGAGATAAGCTTTGCCGAACAGATTCAGCAGGTCGTCGCTCATGCCGGCGGCCAGCTTTTTCCCCGCCTCGCTGCGTAAGATCGAGATTACAGCTTCAAGGTCGTCTTGCGTGAAGTTAGAGGCGACAGCGTGAACGTATTCCAGTGCAGCCTTCAAGCCGGTCCGCGTGGCAACAATCCAGCCCGAGTAGATCAGTTCGAGCATGTCCTGCTCATAGGGGATCGTCTCGCGCTTTTCGATAGCCGCCAGTTGCCGGTCAATCGTGCTGAGAGCGAAGCCGCGTTCGTCGTGGGTTAAGCAGTTAATGCACATGAGAGTTCGGAGCGGCCGGGTGTTAGGCGACCGCTCCTGTCCAGCAAGATCAACAAGGAGGGTTGTGTTTCTTCTGAAGCTTTTCGCGGATACCCTTGAGCAACATCAATACATGCTTTTGGGTCGGATCGTCGACATCACGATTACCCTGGCCATTGCCGAAACCAAAGAGGTCGAAGGCCGGTTGGAATTGCCGTTTATACTCGCCATACAGCATGTTCTTGACGGCTTCATCGAGCTCGGGAGGTGCCTCGCCAAGCAAGCCGGAGATGATTCTGACCATTGGCCCAACCGGTGCCAAATCCTGCACCGGGGCGATAACCGACAAGGTGTCTATGTCATCGTGAATGGCAAGCGGCAGTGATTCAAAAGCCCAGCTGCGAATACCCATCGCCAGTACGATCTGATTGAACATTTCATCGTCGGAGAGCCTTAGCGGCGAGAAGACCTGTTGCTCGGAAATCGTCTTTGCCTCTTTGACGGAAGCTCGCGTGTAGTCGTCAGTAGCACCAACCAAAGCCGGTGCGATGCGCCACTTACGGAGCACGGCCGCGGAGTTGTTCTTGATGTACTCCTGGAATAGGGCATCCTGCTGGAAATACTGGGCGAGCGGAACGATCTGAATTCTGACCTGGCCGGCCTTCTCACCTCCAGCAGCATCCTCGACCGTGTAAGGCGCCGCCTGGAGAATCATCGTCTTGTGGAAATTCTCCACGCCCTTGATGTTGTTCTCTATGTACTCCTGAATCTTGGCAACCGGATCCTCGCCGCTTTCACCAGTCGGGAGGTAACCACCGGAGACCAGGATCGCAAATTGCGGGACGCCCTTGTTGTCGAAGTAGAGATAGTTGACGTCCTTCGCGAGCTTTGACCCGACGATGTTGACGATCTCGCTGACCCAGGGTGCCTCGCCATAGACGGAGTTATTCGACGGGTAGCAGTCGAACAGCAGTTCAGAAGCCGCCTTGTCTATCGGCCAGAGTGTACCCGCTGGCGCAAATTGCCCCGACTCCTTGTTCAGGCTGCGCGGATCTCCGAATGCCTTAAACCAGACCTTGCGATTCCCTACCTGCTGGACAAAACGGCGAAACCGAGTGACGGTCGTCTTTTCTTCCCATTCGCCGTCGTCGAGACGGACTGCGTAGGTGACTTCCACCGGCTCGGGATGCGGCTTCGTCATGCGCACCCACTTCATCGGTATGCGATAGAGCTCGACTATCTCGCCCGCGACATTGCGGACGACTTCTATCCCACGATTACCGATGTAGCTCTTGTCGATGCGCAGTTCAGCGCGCAGCGAGCGAAATGTTGAGTGAGGGTTAGGACGCTGGAAGAGGGACTCGAGCCGCTTGCGGTCGACCATGTCCGCAGTCGACGGGTTCTGGTCCGGCTTATCGAGCGGCGCGCGAAACTTGAAGCTGTGGCCGGTATAGTCGACGTTAACAATCAGCGTT
Source organism: uncultured Ignavibacteria bacterium (assembly GCA_964576925.1). Lineage (GTDB taxonomy): Bacteria > Zixibacteria > MSB-5A5 > CAIYYT01 > CAIYYT01 > JADJGC01. The sequence goes on from CAZNWJ010000019.1 coordinate 43,563, forward strand.
TCCACGCATTGCGAGATCGCGTCGCTGTTGTAAGAGAAGGTGCAAAGCGTGGCCGGATCAAAGAGTGGGCGCAACAAGTCGTCGACAGTTTTGTAAAGGTCCTCAAAGCCGTCGATGATATTCGAGCCGCCAATTGCCGATCTTGCGACCTTGGAGACTGCGCCGCTATCCAGAATGGCCACACCACCGTGCTTGTCAACGGAGGCCATCTGGGCCGTTGGAACTACTTTACCCTTGGGGTTCAAGTGATGATTACTCCAGCGTGACTCTTCTTGACCCGACGTTCAGTCGGAGCTGTGTGCGCGACTTCACCCTTTTCGGGCCGTTGTTGTCGCAAAGATCGTCCACCCGAGAGTGATCCGACCTTGTCAAGCACCCGCAGGAACCAGCGCACGCCGGATTCGGTAATCCAGAAGCTTGAGAGTCTATCGTCATGGCCGGTTTCCTCTGGGTTGAAGAGTTCTTCGATTAGACCGTTGGTGATTTCCTTGTCATGGTCAGTCTTGTATGGCAGGTGTACCTGCCTGTTCTCGAATAGGGTGGCGAGTGCGGGGTAGCCGGCGTAAGGGTCATACTTGTTGCCACCGGTGAAATGCGCTTTGATCGGCACGCCGGTCTTCTTCTTGAGATTCCAGAGGTGTATCTCTCCAAAAGCATTTGCTTCGAAGAGCATTCTGTCCGGCCGGTGGAGACGCGCCTGTTTGACGATGGTCTGCTCTACCTGAACCGGCGTCATTCCGCGATCGCGCACCAGATCGATGAGATAGCGGTGCTCGTTGTGGCCGATTCCTATGGTGGTGTTGACAAAGAAGTCGGTGTCGTTCTTCTCTGCGCGCTTTTTGTCGGTCGCCAACGCCGGGTCACACCCGGAGATGATCCCGATAAATTCTGATCGATCATAGACGCCGTAGCTGCGCGTTGGGTCCTTGGCATCCTCCAGCCACTCGCGCTTGATCAGTGCCGTCTCGTCGTCAACGACGATACCTTGATACTCGCGGTTGAACAGGATCGAGCCGATGTGCTGTTTCCACTCTAACAGCCGTTCGGGCGGCCAGCGTTCCGGGGTAAGCGCTTCGCCGTGATCCTTCGAGGTAAAGACGATCCTGAATTTCGTCTTGACCTTCGGATTCCACTGTGATGGCTCAGGCCGTGTCAGCTCGACGACTGAATGCTCAGGCTCGCGGATCAATGCCCGGCTCACTACGACTTCATAGCGGCCAGAGCTAATCAGATAGTTGTAGAGGTCACCGGGATGTTTGCGGTTGCCGAGAAACCACAGTTGACCGTCTGGCTCCAGGCGCTCAAGCACCGTGCCCTCGATGTACTCGACGGTGAAGGCGCGGCGATCAGCGTTGCGGACAGTCTTCTCGTCGACCGGGTCGTCAAGAATGACAAGGTCATAACGGCCGCCGAGGATGTTGGAACCGACGCCAAGTGCTTCGACGGTCGGGTCTTTGAGGTTGGCCGTTCGCTTGACCGTGATTGAGGTCTTGCCCCAGGTCTCAGTGCGCGTCCGGAAGGAACCAAAGTCAGAAACGAGCTTCGGATTCTGGAGGTCTCGGCTGATGACCGAGAGGTCTTTGCGCGCCAGCTTCTCCGTCGCCGAGATGATCGCGATGCGGATATTGCGATTGCGGGCGATCCGCTGAACGATCTTCCGCAGTAGCAGCTCAGTCTTTCCGGACCCGGGTGGGCCGACGATTCCACCGTAGTGGATTTCATCAAGCTGAGCATCCCACGTCTGTTGGCACGGCCAGAGGTCCTGGTCGAAGTATTCGAGGCACATATACCTCGTGTCTTCGCAAGCCATGGCCATGCGGCCGGACCGCTCGGATCGCGCTAACTCGGCAAATCGCTCAACAGCGTCGTCATTTTTTTGCATTCACTTTGGCGATTTGCTTCGCTGCCGCCTTAGCCAGTGCCTTCACGGAGGCCTCTCCAAGTTCTTGAATTGCGCTGGCCATTTCATCCTTGGGGATTTCCGGCGGAATTTCCGGGTCGATGATCTCCTTGAGCTTGACCTTGGTGTCAATGGTGTCTCGGAGTTCTTTGAGGAGCGCTGGGAGTGTGAGCTTATCGCGGTCGTCCTTCATTCGTTTGACCGTCTTCCCGATCAGCCAGGCGCAGATAGCATCGACCGCCCTCGCCTCTTTGACGAGACCCGTAATCACTTTCAGGTCAGTGCGTTGCGCGGCTTCCGCCAGTATGCGCGCCTTCCGCTTTTCCCATTCTCTCTTCTCTTTGTATTCCGATACGGTATTGACGTTTAGACCACACTTACGGGCTATCTCCGTCAGAGGAGTCTCTTGCTCAAGCCACATGAGGAACATGCGCTCTTCCAGTGCGGCCGTAACTTTCCGTTGAACAGGCATTTGACTTTCTTGACACGCTGTGGCGGGGACAGGGAAAAGGCACGCGCCGGGCGATGAACCCGGCGCGCTCAGGCAACAGACGTTCGAGCACAGGAGCTGCGAACACTCTTACATAAAAGGGCAGTAGTCTAAATGCGT
>CAZNWJ010000020.1:0-38859 GCA_964576925.1 uncultured Ignavibacteria bacterium
ACTCATGCTCTTCGATCGAATAGTTGCGGATTCCGACACTCACCGTGCGCGTGGTCAAATCGCGAATTCGCCGCATCACCGCCGCATGGCTGAACTTCTCGCCTAGATAACCATTGCGCAAATCAGCGTGAGCGTCAAGCTGCAACACTGTGAGTTGCGGATACTTTTCCAAACACGCCTTCACCGGCCCGTAACTGATCGAGTGCTCGCCACCCAGAGTCGCCACGATCTTCCCCGCCCGCAGCAACTCGCCGATGCGCGCATACAGTATCTCGTTCTGGCGCTCCGGCCCGGCAGAAGTAATCTCCACCGGCGCGCTGGTGTGGACACCCGCTTTGTAAGATTCAACCCCCAGCTCGTCATCAAACAGCTCGACCTCTTGCGAGGCCTCAATGATCGCGTTCGGACCATAGGCCGTACCCGCGCCGTATGTTACCGTGCCCTCGTACGGCGCCGGCAAAATCACATAGGGCGAACTTTCATATCGCGAGAACTCTTCCGGAATACCGAGAAAATTATGCTTGGTCATTGTCCCTCCACACCCAGCAACGGAATGACGGCGGCGTCATCTTGCCGATAATATGGCCGTTCTCCGGCACTGGCAAGGCGTTTTCCGCGCCTCTAAATCGCGACATTCACTCCCCGGGAACGCAGCAGCGGGACCTGCTCCTCCCGGGCTTCTTCCGAAAGTGGATTCAACAGCAAGATCAGGTAATCTCCCTGCCCGAGCCCGGGATTCTGCAACAACGGCGTGAGATCGGTAATCTGATTTGCGGACAAGTCGAGAAACTCAATCGCCGTCAGCCCCCGCAAAGGCGTCAGGTCAACAATTTGATTTTGATAAACGATCAGTCCCTTCAATCCGGTTAGCGTGCTTACCGGCGACAGATCGCTAATCTGATTACTCTCCGCCCGGAGTTCCGTCAATTTCGACATCGGTTCGACGAAGTCGAGATCACTTAAGTCGTTCTCGGCGACGTTGAGAACCTCTAAATCAGGTAAGTTGCTGATCGGAGCAAAGTCGCGAATCTGCGTGTCGTCGGCCCTCAGGATCGTCAGCTTGGCACAGGTGCCCAGCGCCACCACGCTACTGACCGGATTGTGATTGATCAAGACATGCTCCAAGTTGTCTGCCCCGGCCAGCGGAGAGAGGCTGCTCACCTGATTGCCGATCAAGTTCACGATCCGCAGGAGCTCCAGTTCCGCGAGCGGCGCAATGTCCGTGATGAGATTGCGCGGCAGATTGACTTGTCGCAGGTTCCCACAGTAGGCAATTCCCGCGAGGCTCTTGATTCCCGTCTGGTCCGAGTTGATCGATTGCAGATCGCGCAGATACGACTGCCGCAATTCCCCCGTCGGTCGATTGATCGCTTGGCGTAGCGCTCGCTCCAGCGCCGAGTCCGCCAGAACAACCACGCTGTCCAGCCGGGTCTTGACTTCAAGGCAATTTGAAAGGGAACTCCAATTGCTGTCTTGGTCCCGCGTTCGCAGGGCGAAGAAATACGTCGAATCGGTTTCCAGCCCCCCGACATAGATCTGTTCAGTTTCTCCAGCCGCGCTCGGATGCTGGACACCCGACACCGGCGTTGCGGCGTCGAATGTCGAATCCGTGATGAACACCATCGCCATCCTCAGGTCATAGGCGGCACACCCGTCTCCGGAATCTGCCGGCGCCGTCCAGCGCAGTTCGAAATGGTATTCGCCAATCGTTACCGCCCGCAGGTCAACTACGACCTCCGGTGGCGTCGTGTCCTCTTCGTCATTCGGTTCGCCCGTGATATCATTCTTGTTCTTGGAGCACCCCGTCGTTATCAGCAAAGTGCAGATACTCGTGAGTAGCAACAACCCCCGCAAATATGCCGTCATCGTACCCTCTCCTTGACGCGTCATCGAGGTCTGTCAGTGATCACGCGACAGGAGGAATTTAGCTTCAGAAACGTCGATTTCTCAAGTACGAAAATGCGAGGAACCGGAGGATTTCTTTAGGGCTTCAGCCGATCCGCCAACAAATGACAAAACAAACCAACATCGGTGACGATTCCCAGCGCCTGCGCTGAGCCGCGGTCAGCCAGCTTCGTGACCACCGACGGATTAATATCCACGCAGATCGTCTTCACCCAGGCCGGCAGCATGTTACCTGTGGCGATCGAATGAAGCATCGTCGAGAGCATCAGCACAATCTCCGCCCCCTTAATCTGCTGCGCATAGGCCGCCTGGGCCTCGTTCATGTCGGTAATCGTCTCTGGCAACGGGCCGTCGTCACGCAATGAACCCGCCAGCACGAATGGGACTTTGTGTTTGACCAGTTCGTACATGATCCCCGAGCGCAACACTTTCTTGCGGACCGCGGCCTTGATACCGCCGGCAAGATTGATCTGGTTGATCGCCCGCATATGATTGCGATGTCCCTGATCAACCGGCGTGCCTGCGGAGGTGTCGATCCCCAGCGAGGTCCCGAACAAGGCATTCTCGATATCGTGCACAGCCAGCGCGTTGCCCGTCAGCAGTCCGTCAATGTACCCGCCGCGAATCATCCGGCACAACGACTCCACGGCGCCGGTGTGAATCACGACCGGCCCGCCGACCACGACCAGCTTGCCCTTGCGATTTCGAATCAGCTCCGCCACTTTGTCTACCGCAATCGAGACCTTCTTTTCGGAAGAGACTTCGTTTGACATGAATCCGAAATCACCGCGCTCACGCTCCTTGAATTCGGGGTGTACCCGCACGCCCTCTAAACCGCAAACGACACGATCACCCTTCTTGACATCGCGCAGCTTCTTCACTTCCGCAACGTCACTGGTAACGACAATCACCCCGTCCATGCGCTGATTCCTAACGCGAATCCACTTTCCGTCGACACGAACTTCGGTGCGAAAGTTCGTCGTCGAGTAAAAATCATCCGGAACGGCCTTGTCCTTCGGCGACTTTCGCAACGTCACCGCCTGTTCGGACACGACAAAGCACCCTTTGGTCGACAAGAGGTTGAGGATCAGGTCCAGCGTCTCCTTTGTGGACGCGCTAATGCGTAAGCGGGCCGTCGAGGTCTCGACATTCGTTTTGCCAATGTCGAATTCGCGGATCTCAAACTTACCCCCCGCTTTGATAATGACGTCGAAGACATCGCTCAGGATGTCAGAGTCGACAATATGACCCTCAATCTGGACTATGGCATTTGGGTGCAGCTTGTGCATATCTAAACATCTTCCTCTCATGCAGTTATCGGAGCCGTTCGAGTCGAATTTAGCTTGACAAAGTCAGGTTTTGCATCTATTTTTATGTTGTGGAGACTCAGGGATTGATCTCAGGCAGCAATGTGAAGTCCCTGCACACACTCACCGCCAATTTCGTCTTAAGAGTAAATACAGCATAGAATATTAGGCGGCAAGGGCGCAACTCCTTGTCTTGTAAAAGTCCTGTAACACACTTTATCAGGAGGAATTCGAACATGAAGCTCAGAACTCTTATTTCATTGCTGACCGCAGCGTCGCTACTGCTGGTCACCATGAGCCCGGCGTTTGCTCGAAATACACCGTACGAACCCGCGAAAAATTTGCCGACTGCTCATCCCTGGCAGGATGATAACCAGTGGACCGATTCTGATGATACCTTCATCTTCCGCGTTCCACTTGGACCGGCGGTGATCAGTTTCACCGTATCTGTGAAATGGATTAAGCAGCTGACGCCGAAGACGCTGCGTCCGATCTCGAGAGTCGAGACCCCGCGCTCCGCAAAGCCGGTTAGCCTCAACCAGAAAGGCGATACTCGATGAAAGAACCGCTCGCAAATCATGAGGTAGCTTTGCTCATCGAATTGCGGCAGTTTCTGGATGACGGTCGTTTCGTGGAAGTCTTGGACCACATCGGCCTCGTTGAAGCCGACCAAAATCTTTCTTTGAGCAACGCTGATCGTGCGTGCTTGCTCTCCCTCAAGGGACAAGCGCTCATGAAGCTGAACCAGTACGAGCGAGCGCTGGAGGCGGCCCGTGCTGGAATCGAACTTATCAAGAACTCCAGCGATAACGCACTTATCGCCCAGTTGCAGGCGACTGCCGCGCGGGCGCTCACCGAACTCGGCCAACTTGCGCAGGCCGAGCGGCTTTACCGCGACCTGATCGCCACCTATCGTCGCCTCGACGATCTCGACGGCATCATTCGCTCCTTCAATCGCCTCTCACGTGCCTATTTCATCGAAGGCCAATTCGGTAAGGCAGCCGATGCCTTGCTCGAGGCTGATGGCTACGCCCGTGCGTTGGGCGATTCCGAAGCGCTGGCCCGAATTGCCGGCAACCTCGGGACAATCCTGATGCTTACTGGTGAGTTCCAGAAAGCCATCGAGCATCTTGACGAATCCCTCGACCTCAATGCCACCCTGGGCGACAAGTCCAACCTCTGTCGCGCGCATTTGTGCTTGGGTTATTCCCTGATGCACCTCGGTCGCTTTGAAGCGGCCTCTGGGCATCTTGATCTGGCCGACGAACTGGTGCAAGCCACTGAATCGGTACCGGATCGCATCAACCTCCTGCAGTATCGCGCCCAGTTTGCTCTTCTGCAGAAACACTACGCTCAGGCGATCGAATTCGCCGTCGCCGGGCTCGACGCGGCGCGGAGATTCAATCCGACCTGCGCAGAGGTTTCCCAGATCGGCCGACTGCTCGCCCAAGCGGAATTCGAGTCCGGAAATCTCGATTCGGCAACAACTGCTGCCAAAACCGCTCTCGACGATGCCCAGGCGGTCTCGGAGCATGTCGAAGCCGCCGCTTGTCGTCGACTCCTTGCGCAAATCGAACATGAGCGCGGCGAATCTCAGACCGCTGTCGAGATTCTGCGCCAACTGGTGGTCGAATTCGATCAAATCGGTGCCCGCTTTGAAAGCGCGATGACCAATCTGGCTCTCGCTCGTGTGGCTACCGAACCGGCCACCGCCCGAGAAGCGCGCGAAGAAGCGCTGCGAATCTTGCGTAGCTTGGGGATTGATCTCGACGGATCGGCTTCACTGCCCGGTCGGGATCGCAGTCGCACCACACCGACAAAGGTGGTGGGTGCCGACCCCGAGTTCGTCAAGATCCTCTGCGAGGTTGAACAGGTTGCCGATTCTGACCTGCCCGTGCTCTTGTTGGGTCAAACCGGCACCGGCAAGGATCTTATCGCCAAGTACATTCACGAATGCTCCCACCGTCGCAAGGGCCGTTTTGTTCAGGTCAATTGCGGCGCGATCCCGGGGGAGCTGGCCGAATCTGAATTGTTCGGCCACGAACGCGGCGCATTCACCAATGCCGTTGAAACCAAGGTCGGCCTAATGGAGGCCGCCGACGGCGGAACCCTGTTCCTCAACGAAATCGGCGAACTCCCGATGCGGCTGCAGGTCAAACTGCTCTCGGCGATCGAAGAGAAAACCTTCTATCGCGTGGGCGGTGTCCAACCCCGGCACTCCAACTTCCGGATTATCGCTGCCACCAACATCGACATCGTCGAAGCCGTGCGGCAGGGGAAATTCCGTTCCGACCTCTACTTCCGACTCGCGGTCATGACCAAGCAGCTTCCGCGACTCGCGGATCGTGGCGAGGATGCTTATCTGCTCTTCCGTCACTTCCTCGAGACCAGCGGCATCTCGCTCGCCGACGTCGATGCCCGCACGCTCGGTATCTTGAAGGCGCGTCTGGTCGGTCACGATTGGCCGGGCAATGTGCGCGAAATGCGGAACCAGGTCGATGGCGTCATCGTCTCTGAACGCCGCGATCCGCGCGCCATTTGCCTGAATCTGATCGAACGGCTGAGCCGCAAACCTATCGAGTGCAAAAGACCGGCCTTGGCCGAGTCAATCAACCTGACTGAACAGCTCGAGGACTTTGAGCGCTCGTTAATCGCGCGCGCCCTCGAACTCTGCGATGGAATCATCCGTCGCGCCGCAGACTTCCTCGGCATCCCCGAGGGAACGCTGCGTTCGAAAATGAAGAAGTATCGCATCAGTGCCGCGTGAAACGTAACGCACACTGCGCGAGATTTCGCTGTATCCCTGTAATGCGTTCAGCCTAAGCGCATTACAGGGAGATTCCCTTGATAAAGTGACCGACGGCGCGTGAGATTTCACGCGCCGTTTGGTTTTCTCCCTTCGGTAACCAACAATTCCTCTCATCGCTCAGAGTTTGTAACATCATAGTTTGCATCGCGTTAGACACCCGATGATAAAATCTGATCGAATTCCTACAGTTTGGCAAACCCCTTGCTATTACATGTGGCGTCGCAATGAAGTAGCGGCTGCTCCAATCTCACAATTGGTGCGTGGTACCAATCTTCAGGAGTGATGGGTTGTGGGGAATAGAATCCGCCCGGACTAGCTCGGCCGGGCGGATTCTTAAGAGACCTGAAGACAAGCGGCATAAACGCGACTACCGCTCGGTAGTCGCGTCAACCGCCGCAAAGGCCGAGAGATGTCGGACCCTGGATTGACTGAGGGTCGTTGATGGTCGGTGCCCCACCGCTTGCGGTGGGACTGAATTCCATGAGATTCCGTAGCCCACCCGCAGCGCAGCGAAGGGTGGGAATGAGTTCGACGATAAAATACCGCCTCGGCGCCGTCAGGAATCCTTCCTGACGGGACTTGACCGAACGTGATGGCGACAAGACACCTTCTATAATCCGTTCTTGCTTCTTTCAGATCGGGTTCACTTCAAAGCAACCGGGTTGTCAAGGACCGACAACCCGGTTTCGTTTTTCGAGGCTCACCTAACGATAATTGTTGACACCGCAATGAGTCTTTAGTAGAGTTTTTCATCCAAGCAGTCTTCGCGATCGCGATTTAAGCATCAAAGGGAACCCGCGACGCGTTCAAAATCAAAAAACAAAGGAGTGTACCAAATGAATGTTCGGAATCATTCTTTCGGACGAATCCGGCATTTGCGTGCTGCTGCAATTGTACTCGGTGTAGCGCTCATGGCCTGCGCGCTTTATGCAGGATCGGAAAAACCAGCAGCCAAGACCAAAGCTACGGCAGTTGATCAGACTCTCTCAAAGAACAGTTTGAGTCCATCCCGATCATCCCTTCTCAGCTCGATGAATGACTCCTGCGACACGATTGTCACGCCAAACTACGACACCCTACAGATCGAGCGCGGCCCGAATCCGGGCCTAAATGTCGACTCACTCTGGCTGCGCGGCGGGAAGGGACAGGGAGTGAGGTTCACTGATGTTGAAGCTTGGTGGAATCTGGAGCATGAAGACCTTCGGGATACTGCGACAGGCGATCCCGTGCTAACGTACGAGCCCGGACAGGCACCATTCTCGGGTTGGATCGCCGCAGACCATGGTACGAGATCAATTGGCGTAGCGGCAGCTCAAGACAACGGTTTCGGGACGTCTGGTTTTGCGCCACAGGCTGACTTTTGGGTATATCCGCTGTTTGATAGTCTCGGACACGGGGCCGAGAATCTGCGCATCACTGACGCAGTTTCAAACGCAGTTTTCGACTCGGATCCAGGTGATGTTATTCTGATCGAATATTGCCCGACAATCTTACTCGATGGTTTCCTGAAGGAAATACCGTTTGAAGCAGCCAATTTGGAGTATTTTGATATCATCAAGGCGGCAAGTGACTCCGGCATTATCGTGATTCAGCCAGCTGGCAACGATGGAATCGACCTTGATCGATCTAATCTCGACTATTGGAGAGCTTGGGGATATAGTGGGGCCATTATCGTTGGCGCGGGATCAGGAGATACTTTGCATCGCCAGCCATTCCACTCCGATCCAGTGGACACCTCCACCTTTGGGTCTCGAATCAACGTCCAAGGATTTACGTGTTTTACGACAGGAACGACAGGAGGCGGGTCTGACTACTCAGTCTGCGACGAGTTGGATCGCAGTTATGAATTCATTGAATCCACCAGCGGCGCCTCGGCCCAAGTAGCTGCTGCAATTACAGCACTCCAATCGTACGCCATCCAAGAACTTTCTCGCCCCTTGACGCCGGCAGAAATGCGACAGTTGATCAGCGCAACCGGACATCCCCAAGGGCCAGACTCTGCTGGGATAGTCCTTTATCCAATTGGCCCTTCCCTCAACCTCGAAGCCGCCGCCAAGCGCATCGCAGGTGAATATCTTTGCGGCGATGCCAACGCCGATGGTATTGTGTCAATGTCCGATGCAACTCACATTATCAACTACGTTTATGGCGGACCACCTCCCGTCTTCCCTCTGGAATCAGGCGATGTAAACTGTAGCGGAACAGTCAATATCTCGGACGCAGTTTACATCATCACATACATCTGGTATAGCGGGCCCGCTCCGTGTAACGGCTGTTGAGACAAGACTCTCTCAGTTGTCCAAAAGAAGAGGGACGCCTAGGCGTCCCTCTCTTGAAAACTGTGCACAGTCTAAACATCACTTCAATCTGCTCGAATGACCGCTGTCATTGCGAGGAGCGAATCCGCTGTTGGCTCTCCCGCCTCCCCCCTACCGCGACGAAGCAATCTTGCAGTATTGCCTCGACGACCTCGCATCCATAGCGACCCGCGCGTCCCTCGAAATTCCCCTCTCGAGAGGGGTGGCTCGCGCTCGCAATCTGAATTCAAAGAACAGTAATCTCCCTCGTGCCGTTTGAAGTCCCCTCCTGTCTCAAACACCGCGAGCGCGAGACGGGGTGTGTCTCTTCCGTGCAAGCACTCTCTCCATTGCATCAGGTCTTCCGTCGAAGCGCCCTCAACCCGCAAATCGCCCGACATCACTCGCGCGCTGAGACGGGCGACCTGACGCCTGACTCAATCCGCTCACATCGGCATAGGCCCGCCGTAGGACAGGTCTCTGATCGCACTCACTGAGGATACCAAATTCACTCCGCCGGAGACCTGCCGCTTGTCCTGACTAACCTCTTGCGATGTCGTTGTCATTGCGCGAAGCGGAGCGCTCCCTGAACTCCCTTTCAACTTCGTCCCCCGCCCGCGACGAAACAATCTCTCCTCCACCCACGCAAGACGATCCCGCCAGATTCCCCTCTATCGAGAGGGGTGGCTCGCGCTCGCCGGCTCGATTCCACAACTCGTCGCCAACCTCAACTGTCCTCACCTCCACGCCTCTCGCCCACCCCGCGAGCGCGAGACGGGGTGTGTCTCTTTGGTGTTCGCACTCTCCTCAGATGCGTCAATTCTTCCACGCAATCCTGACGCTTTCTCGAATCATGTTCTTGATCCTGTCATTGCGCGAAGCGGAGCGCTCCCTGAACTCCCTTTCAACTTCGTCCCCCGCCCGCGACGAAACAATCTCTCCTCCACCCACGCAAGACGATCCCGCCAGATTCCCCTCTATCAAGAGGGGTGGCTCGCGCTCGCCGTCTCGGTCCCACAACTCGACACCGACCGCGACTCTTCTAACCTCCACGCCTGCTTCCCACCCCGCGAGCGCGAGACGGGGTGCGTTGCTTCCAAGTCCGACTTGTATTCCGACTCGAAGCAACCCGTTGGTCTCACCTTTTTCTTATTCTTGATTTGGCTTGTAGTCGAACTCATTTCCCCCGGTAGGGTAGACATTCTTGTCTGCCGTTTCTACATCACCCCGGCAGACAAGAATGTCTACCCTACTGCCTTGCTTCCGCCCCTCTCCCCTTGGGAGAGGGGCCGGGGGTGAGGGCGTCATTGCGAGGAGCGAACGATTCTCCATCACTCGCAATCCTCCCAACCGCGACGAAGCAATCTCTTCGCTACCCACACAAGACGATCCCGCCAGATTCCCCTCTCTCAAGAGGGGTGGCTCGCGCTCGCCGTCTCGGGACCACAACTCGACACCGACTGCGACTCTTCTCACCTCCACGCCTGCTTCCCACCAAGCGAGCGCGAGACGGGGTGTGTCTCTACTACATTTTCCTACGACATCACTTCGCAAAATCCCCCCCTACACCACCCACACCTCCTCCCCCTCCTTGATCCCGTACTTCTTCATTCGGTAAATCAGCACGTGCCGCGGTATCGCCAAAATTTCCGCCGCCTTCGTCCGGTTCCAGTGCGCGCGAAACAACGCATCCACGATCATCCGCCGCTCCGCTTCATAAAACGTCAACCGCTCCGGCTCGCGCTCCTTCTCCGGCCGCGGCAAACCTTCGACAAAGTCTTTCGGGATATCATGCATGTTCAGCAGATCGTTCTTGCGCAACAGGATCATCCGCGAAATCAAATTCTGCAGCTCCCGCACATTCCCCGGCCACTCGTGGTTCTTCAAGGCCTGCATCAGCCCCTCTTCGAATCGGATCGGCTCTTTCGGAGCAACATTTTTGGCGATCGCGTGCGCCAGAAGCGGAATATCTTCGCGCCGCTCGCGCAGCGGCGGTACGTGAATCGGCACGACGTTCAATCGATAATACAAGTCTTCGCGGAACAATCCCTTGACCACCCGCTCGCGCAACTTCACATTCGTCGCCGCCACAATGCGCACGTCGACCTCATGTGTCCTCTCTCCGCCGATCGGCTCGAATTTTCGCTCTTCAATTACGCGGAGGAGTTTCGCCTGCAGCTCCAGCGGCAGCTCCGCTACTTCGTCAAGAAACAGCGTTCCACCGTCGGCAATTTGAAACCGCCCCTCCCGGTCCCGCGTTGCCCCCGTAAAAGCTCCTTGCACGTGCCCGAATAGCTCGGCTTCCAGAAGATCGCGCGGAATCGCGGCGCAGCTCAATGGCACAAACCGCGCGTCCACCCGCGGACTCAGACCGTGAATCGCCCGTGCCACCAACTCCTTGCCCGTCCCCGATTCGCCGGTGATCAGCACCGTCGCACTCGAGGGCGCAATCTTGGCGATCTTCTCCTTGAGTTCGCGGATCGGCGCCGACTGGCCGATGATCGCGTCGAGTTCATAACCCTGTCGAATTTGTTGCCGCAGGGCATTTACTTCACCCTCCAGCCGGTGAAACTCCAGCGCCTTCTGTATCGCGTGGAACAGCTGCTCGTCATCGAACGGTTTGACCAGATAATCGTACGCTCCCATTCGCACCGCCGTTACCGCCTGTTCGATCGTTGCATGCGCCGTCATCAGGATCACCTTGATCGTCGGCTGCAGCGAGAGCGCGCGCATCTGCAACTCGAGTCCATCCATCAGCGGCATGCGGATGTCGGCCAGGAGCAGATCAAAGCCTTCATGCTCAAGCACTTTGACCGCCTCCGTCCCGTTCTCCACGGCCCGCACGCCGTAGCCCTTTTTACGGAGTTTGAATTCAAGCACCCGCCGCAACGCATCATCGTCTTCGGCAAGCAGGATCCGCATCATCGAGTCTTTCAATTCATGCTGGGGAGACAAACCGTTACCCTTGTGCCTTTGCCCGGGCCGCTTTCCATCTTGATCGTCCCTTCATGGGCATCCACGATGGAGCGGGCTATCGACAAACCCAGCCCGGAGCCGCTTGCCCGGGTCGTAAAGAACGGCTCAAAAACGCGTTCGAGATTCTCCGGCAAAATACCTTCGCCGCTGTCGCTGACCGCCAGCACGGCAAGACCGTGCTCATTCATCAATGAGGTATCAATCGTGCCTCCCGCGCGCGAGGCTTGGATGGCGTTGAGCAGAAGATTAAGAATCAGCTGGTGCAGCTTCTCTCGATCACCGGAAACCTGAACCGCCCCGCTCACGTCAAAGCCGATCGTCACCCCGGCCTTCTTCGCCTGCGCCTCGATCTGCTTTAGCGCGGCTCTTAGCAACTCCGTCAGGTCGAGCCGCTCCTTCCTCACCGGCTTCGGTCGCGCAAACTGCAAAAACTCGCTGACCGTTCCATCGATTCGTCGAATCTCGCGTTGCAGGATCTCCCTGAATTCATCGCGATCGTGCCTCGCCGTCGTATCATCGCAAATGATCTCCACCGCGCCCTTGATCGAGGCCAGCGGATTCTTCAACTCGTGCGCTACCCCCGCCGCCACCTGCCCGACAATCGAGAGCTTCTGCGATCTCTCCAGTTGCAACCGCGTTTCGCTCTCCCGTTGCCGCGTCTTCCACTCGCGATCGATGAGAAATCCAATCAGTCCGCCGAGGGCGAAGTAGAAGATCAGTTCAACCAATTCCCCCGCGAAATTATGGGCCGAATGTTCGGTTCCAAAAATGTAGGGCAACACCAGCACGCTGATCGCCAGCGCCGTGATCAACCCGCCCCGCAGTCCGAACCAGGCGGCGCCGATCACAATCGGGACATAGCAGAATCGTGTGTGCACGGCGTGAATCCAATGCTGGTCGCCGAAGATCGGCTCCAGCACCCAGCCATAATGGATCGCCGTAGTCAATGCGACGATCCCGGCGATAATCCCGATTCTCGATTTTGTGTTGTTTTTCATCTTCACGCTTTGTATTCAGGTCTCAGCACTTTTCTCGACTCGCATCAGCAAATTCGATTCCTTATGCAGGTCGCCGAAAAGTCAGCATTGGCGGTCTATCCGGTCACAACAATAGACATTATTTATACTGTCGCTAATGAAGAAAATTGAAGAATATTATGCATTAATAAAGAATATTCTTCAGAAGGTTATCAAAAACCAAAGTTAATCTATTGCAAAAGTTAGACTTACCTTTATGGCACGCAGTTTGATATAGAAATCTACGTGAAAAATGCGTTCACATGCGTGCTTTTCGTGTTGCTAGCAGTCGGAGGTCTGAGAGCAAGCCAACCACTGAGCGACTCTCTTCAATTAGCGTTTCGGGCCGCTCCGGAAGATCTGCCAACTTTTGATAGTACAACAACTTTGGAAGATTACCTGAAACTTGGCGCACGCGACTGCTGCGGCCTGCGCGCCTCGTTCTATAACTGGCAGTCGGCGCGATCAATGATTGGATTCGCCGGCGCTCTCGAAAACCCAATCGCTTCATATCAATACGGTTACAGCGATTTCTCCGAGCCATTCGGTGGCAAAAAACACAGATTCGGCTTGATGCAGCCCATCCCGTGGTTCGGGACCCTCGGTGCCAGGAAGCGAGTTGCCCGGAGAGTGGCCGATGCCGCCTTTCAAGACTTTGAGCTGGAGCGATTTATGACTCGCCTGGATGTCAAATCGGCCTACTTCCAATACTACCTCGCCACCCGTCGCATCGAAATCACTTCTGCAAATCTTGAACTGATGAAGAGTTATGAAGTCGTCGTGAGGACTCGCTACCAGGCCGGGCTGACTGGCTATGCCGAACTGGCGAGAACCCAGGTCGAACTCGCCGAGATGGAGAGCACGCTACAGTCGATGCACGATATGATCCCGCCAACGAGAATTAAGCTATTGTCAATATTAAACTTGCCTGACACTTTATCGCTCCCGGAACCGCGCGAGCTGCCTGCATTCGACGAGCGATTCGATCGAGATTCTCTCATTGAACTGGCAATCTCGGCCAGTCCGGAATTGAATGGCGCCATGCATGAAGTCGAGGCACGACGCGCCGAACTCGTTGTGGCTAAAAAGGAAGCTTGGCCGGAGTTTATGCTTGGCGTCGAGTATGAGCGCTCCGAATCGATCAATCATGTCGGTGTTACCGAGAAAATGAATGACTATATGCTCGGCCTGCAAATGACTATCCCGCTGTGGTTTGGCAAGAATCGCGCGATGCGGAAAGCAGCCGAAAGTCAGGTCCAGAGCACCGAATATACCCTTCAGGAAAAACGCAATGACGTTGTCGCCATGGTCGCCATGACACATTTTGAGTACCAGGACGCTTTGCGCCGCATGAGGTTATACCGCGACGGCTTGATCCCCAAAGCTCAGGAGGCTCTTGAAGTCAGCTTCACAGCTTACCAATCCGGACAGACGGAATTCCTGATGCTTCTTGAAGCGCAGCAACAACTTCTGCAGTTCGAGCTTGAATCTGAACGTGCCCGCGTCGAGGCAGCCACCAAGTTGGCCGAGTTGGAGGTGCTCTGCGGCACTGAATTCGACCTCATATTGCCAAAGAAATCTTACATGGAGGAAAACGAACAATGATTAACAGACTCTTCGTACTCGCAATTTCAATGATTGCGGCCCTTGGTATTACAGCCTTCGGCGATGACGCCAAAGAGGCGAAGAAGCCCAATCCCGTGGTAGAGCTGAAAGCTCAGACTCACTGCCCGGTTATGGGAGGGAAGATCGATTCAACAGTTTTCACCGACATCCAGGGTCACCGGGTCTATCATTGCTGCCCGGCCTGCATCCCGAAGATTATGTCTGATCCTGACAAGTACTTCAAGAAAGCCGCCACAGATGGTGTGCTTTTTGAAAATATCCAAACCAAGTGCCCGGTGTCAGGTGAGGACTTAGAAAACAAGAAGGTGTTCATCGACTTCGAAGGCCGCAGGATTTTCTTCTGCTGCTCCAAGTGTAAAGGCATGTTCTCTCAAAAAGATGCGAAGAAGTACCTCAAGAATATGGATGAGATGATGCCGAAGCCGCAGGAAAAGAAGGACAGCCATGAAGGTCATAATCACGGTTAGTGATTGAAGGAGTTGGAGATACGAATGATCGATCTGCTCGAAGTGACGGAAACATGAACTGGAAGTTCACTAGTTTCGTCGGGCTTGCAGTTGTCGCGGCTTTTGTGCTCGGCATGCTCGTCGCCGGAGGAGGGGAGTCGCAAACAAGCGGAGAGGCCGACTCAAGTGCGAATGGCGGATCCGTCTCCGCTGCAACGGTTTGGACCTGCTCGATGCACCCGCAGATAAAACTGCCAAAGGCCGGCAAGTGCCCGATCTGCTTCATGGATCTGATTCCGCTCACCTCGGATTCCGGCGATGAATTGGGACCGCGCCAAATCCGCATGTCGGCGACAGCGCAGAAACTCGCGCAACTCGAAACGGCACCGGTAGTTCGGGGAGCAGAGACAACGACAATTCGGTTGGTGGGAAGGCTCGCCTTCGACGAAACGCGACTCGCCACCATCGCTGCGCGCATTGCCGGGAGAGTAGACAAGCTCTTTGTTGACTTCACCGGCGAAATAGTGCGTCAGGGAGAAGCGCTCGCTCTCATCTACTCCCCCGAGTTGCTGGCTGCACAGCAGGAGCTATTGCAGGCAGAACTGTCGTTGAAGCGATTTGCCGGATCGGAAAGCAGCAGCCTGCGAACAACGGCAGAAGCAAATGTCTCTGCGGCACAAGAAAGACTGCGGTTGCTCGGGTTTGGCGATGAACAAATCGAGGAGATCTCGAAAAGCGAGAAAGCATCCGAGCACATGAAGATTATTGCGCCGATCAGCGGGACTGTCGTCGAAAAAGTGGTTCAACAAGGGGACTATGTCGAAGAGGGGATGGCGATGTACCGCATTGCCGATTTAACACGACTCTGGCTCCTGGTCGATGCGTATGAGGCCGATTTGTCAGGGCTCGCCATTGGCAGCCGCGTCACATTCACGTCGCAATCTTTTCCAGGCGAAACATTTGATGCAAAGATCAGCTTCATCGATCCGACGGTCGATCCGATGACGCGCACGGTGGCAGTGCGCGCTACAATAGGGAACCCAGACGGGCGGTTGAAACCGGAGATGTATGTTAGCGCAGAGATTTCGTCGTCGACCTCGGGCGGAAGCAATGACGGACTTCTCATCCCGGTCACGGCGGCGCTCCTGACAGGGAAACGAGCAGTCGTATATGTCGCATCCGACAGCGAGGAGGGGACGATTTTCGAGGGACGGGAGGTCGAATTGGGCGGGAGAAGCGGGAATTATTACATCGTCAATAGCGGGTTGGTTGAAGGTGAACTGGTCGTAGTAAATGGCGCGTTCAAACTCGACAGCGAACTGCAGATTCAAGCCAAGCCGAGCCTGATGTCGGTGGATGACGATGCAGCGAGCGGCAGCACGAGGACTGAAGAGTCGCGGTCAAAGCCGGGAAGAGTCGCAGTATCGGCGGCTGCCCACGAGGCGCTTGAACCATTGTTTAATGCCTACTTCGACCTGCAAATGAGGCTGGCAGAGGATGACCTGCAGCGCGCAAAATCGGCCGCTGAGAAGGTTTCAAAAACTCAGGCGGCGGTCGCAATGGCGTTATTTTCCGGCGATGCCCACAAACTCTGGATGAAGTATGGAGAGGTGATCGCCAAGGAAGCGCAGAAGCTGAGCGCCTCGATGAGTTTTGCGGAAGCTCGAGATGCCTTTTTCTACTTGTCCGATGCCATGATTGATCTTCATCAAAGCTTCGGTCATGCCGAACAGCGCAACTATTACCTTACGTTTTGCCCGATGGCGCGGGACAACAAGGGCGCGTTCTGGCTGCAAACCGTCGACACCGTCTGGAATTCCTTCTACGGCGACGAGATGCTTCGCTGCGGCGAGATCAAGGACACACTTGAGCCATTGGCGGGCGAGTAATCATGGATGAAGACCGCCGGTTGCGCGATCCGGCGCAGATGTCGCTGATCGACAAAGTCATCGCGTTCTGCCTGGACAACAAGCTCGTCGTGTTCCTGGCGACACTGGCAATCCTGGCCTGGGGGCTGATGGTTGCGCCTTTCGATTGGAACATTTCATTCCTGCCGCGCGATCCGGTCGCGGTAGATGCGATTCCCGATATCGGCGAGAACCAACAAATTGTTTTCACAGAATGGCAGGGACGTTCAGCCCAGGACGTCGAAAATCAGATTACCTATCCAATGACAACCGCGCTGCAGGGGATCCCCGGCGTGCGCACGGTGCGCAGCTACTCTTATCTCGGTTTCTCGACGATCTATGTCATCTTCAAGGACGAAGTCGAGTTCTACTGGTCGCGCACGCGGATCCTCGAGAAGTTGAACTCGCTTCCGCCGGACTTGTTGCCGGCGAATGTCCGACCCTCCCTGGGGCCAGACGCGACTGCCCTGGGGCAGGTGTTCTGGTACACGCTCGAAGGCCGCGACGCAGAGGGCAATGTTACCGGCGGCTGGGATCTTCACGAATTGCGGTCGGTGCAGGATTGGACGGTGCGCTATGCCCTGCAGTCTGCGGATGGAGTGGCCGAGGTAGCTTCGATCGGCGGATTCGTCAAAGAATACCAGGTTGATGTAAATCCCGACGCGATGCGCACCTATGACGTGATGCTAGAAGATGTGCTGACAGCGGTAACGAACACGAATATCGACGTTGGCGCCGGAACGATTGAAGTCAATAACGTCGAATACACGATTCGGGGTGTGGGGTTCATCAAGTCGGTCAGCGATCTTG
Source organism: uncultured Ignavibacteria bacterium (assembly GCA_964576925.1). Lineage (GTDB taxonomy): Bacteria > Zixibacteria > MSB-5A5 > CAIYYT01 > CAIYYT01 > JADJGC01. Next base: position 17,100 of record CAZNWJ010000020.1, read on the forward strand.
AAAACGCGGTGATTCGGCAGCGGGGAGGCACGCCGATTCGAATTCGCGATGTTGCGACCGTCGGACTCGGTCCGGCGATGCGGCGCGGGGCGCTCGACAAAGGCGGCGCTGAAGTCGTCGGCGGCGTGGTGGTGACACGCTTTGGTGAAAATCCGCTCGCGACGATCAAGAATGTTAAAGCCAAAATTGCCGAGATCGCGCCGGGGCTTCCCAAGAAAACTCTCGCGGATGGCACGGAATCGCAACTTGCTATCGTGCCGTTCTACGACCGCACGAACCTCATCTACGAGACGCTCGGCACACTCAACGCAGCCATCATCGATCAGATTATTGTCACCGTGATTGTCGTGTTGGTGATGGTGATGCACCTACGCAGTTCGCTGCTGATTTCGGGACTACTGCCGGTAGCGGTATTGATGTCGTTCATCGGCATGAAGGTATTCGGCGTCGATGCAAACATCATGGCGCTGGCAGGGATTGCGATTGCGATCGGCGATATTGTCGACATGGGCATTGTCATCTGCGAAAACATTCTCCGCCACTTCGATGAAGCGCCACCGGGGACTTCGCGACGCACGATCATATTCAACGCCACCTCCGAGGTCGGCTCGGCGGTATTAACGGCGATTGCGACGACAGTGGTGTCCTTCTTGCCGGTGTTCACGATGGAAGCCGCCGAGGGCAAGCTTTTCCAGCCGCTTGCGTATACGAAGACGTTCGCCCTGATGGCCTCGGTCGTGGTGGCATTGACGATCATTCCGGCCTTTGCGCATTTGATGTTCACCCATCCCAAAGAGTCTCGTCGAAACAGCTCGCGCATCATACCCGCCGGGTTGATCCTTGCCGGGCTCACGCTGGTCATCGTCTGGGGTCTGTGGTGGACAGGTCTGCTGTTGTCGGCGATCGGTATCTATCTGCTCATCGGGACACGCTTGCCAGAGAAAGTGCGCGACAAGATGCCGAGATACATCAACGCTCTCTTGGTGTTGATCGTGACGGTTGTGTTGAGTTCGCATTGGATGCCGTTGGGTGTCGGACGCGGGGAGCTGCTGAACTTCATCTTTGTCGCGGTCGTGGTGGGTGGATTGTTAGGCATGTTTCACTTGTTTATCAGAGTCTACCAACCGGTTTTGAGGTGGTGCCTGACACACAAGCTGTTGTTCCTGTCTGTGCCGGGCGCGATCGTTGCCTTCGGATTTGTCATTTGGCTCGGCTGGAACACGCTGTTCGGATTTCTCCCTGAGTTTATTCGTTCGTCGCCGCCCTTTGTTGCACTCAGTCATGCGTTTCCCGGGATTGGCAAGGAATTCATGCCGGATTTGGATGAAGGATCGTTTCTGTGGATGCCGACGACGATGCCGCACGCTTCGATCGACGAAGCGCTCAGCGTGGTTCAGCATCAGGACATGGCCTTCGAGAGCATACCGGAGATTGAGTCGGTCGTCGGCAAGATCGGCCGAGTCGAGTCGCCGCTTGATCCGGCGCCGACTTCGATGATCGAAACCGTGATCAACTACAAGAGCGAGTACATCACGGATGCGGACGGGCGACGGCTGAAGTTCCGGTTTGATGACGAGAAGAAAGAATTTGCGCGGGACGATGCCGGTAAGCTGATAAGCGACGAATCGGGACGGCCGTATCGGCAGTGGCGGGATCACATCCGGACTTCCAACGATATTTGGGACGAGATCGTCAAGGCCGGGAAACTGATAGGCACGACTTCGGCGCCGAAGCTGCAACCGATAAACGCGCGGATCGTCATGCTGCAATCGGGGATGCGCGCGCCGATGGGAGTCAAGATCAAGGGGCCGGATCTGGAGACGGTTGAGAAGGTCGGTTTGGAAATCGAGAAGCTGCTCAAGGAGGTACCGGAGGTCGAGCCCGCGACGGTGGTGGCGGACCGGATTGTGGGAAATCCGTATCTCGAGATTCACTTCGATCGCGAACGGTTGGCGCGCTACGGTATCACGATCGCAGCGGCGCAGGAAGTCGTCGAGATGGCGATCGGCGGCATGCCGTTGACGACAACGGTCGAGGGCCGGGAACGCTACCCGGTGCGCGTGCGCTATCCGCGCGAGTTAAGAGGCTCGGTCGAGGACTTGGAGCGAGTGCTGGTGGCGGCGCCCGACGGCAAGCAGATTCCACTGATGCAGGTGGCGGAGATCAAGTATGTACGCGGGCCAATGATGATTCGGGCGGAAGATACGTTCCTAACCGGCTACGTCATTTTTGATAAGCAACCGGGATTTGCGGAGGTTGATGTTGTCAACGCCGCGGATGGGTTCCTGAAAGAGAAGATGAAGTCAGGAGACTTGACGATTCCAGCGGGCGTGAGCTACTCGTTTGCGGGCAGCTACGAGAACCAGGTGCGCTCGGAGAAGCGACTGCGCGTGGTGATACCACTGGCGCTGCTTATCATCTTCATACTGATCTATTTCCAGTTCCGGGATGTTCCGGTGACCTCGCTGGTGTTCACCGGGTTGTTCGTCGCCTGGGCCGGCGGATTTATGATGATCTGGCTTTACGCGCAGGGATGGTTTTTCGATATCTCGCTGTTTGGGGATAATCTGCGGGAGATGTACAATATCAAACCCTACAATTTATCAGTGGCTGTGTGGGTGGGCTTCCTGGCGCTGTTTGGTGTCGCGACTGATGACGGGGTACTGATATCAACATACGTCAAAGACGTGTTCAAGTCAGACAAGCCGCAGACGGATGCGGAGATTCAAGCGGCGATTCTGAAGGCGGGCGGGAAGCGAATCCGGCCGGCGTTGATGACTGTCGCGACGACGATACTGGCGCTGCTGCCGGTGTTGACATCGAGCGGACGCGGCTCGGATGTGATGGTGCCGATGGCGATACCGGGATTCGGTGGTATGCTGATCGCGATCATCACGGTTCTGACAGTTCCCGTCATGCACTGCGCGTTGGCGGAATGGCGGCTCAGGCGCGGGAAGTCGCTGTAGTTTCGGTTACAAGTTATTCATTCGCGTTCCAGGGGAAGGCGCTGATCTCAAAGACTGCGTCGATGCCCGGACGCGATTTCTGGACAATCGGGATTTCAAACACAGTTGGTTTGCCAGGGGATTTTGCATCGGGGGCCGAGACAGGTGCGATGAGTTTGGTCATCTGATTCGGGCTGTTGGAGTCAAAGCCGTAGCGCAGGCGCCAGGGATCGCCGTCGGATTTGGGCGGAATCGCTTCGATGTTGAGCTTGTCGCGGAAGAGATAGCCGCCTTCGAAGTGCTGGTCGAGAAAGAGCAGGCCGTCGATTTCGTATTCGGGGACGATAACACCGAGGTCGATCGAAAAGCCAAGCGTACTGCGTTTGGTATTGACGCGTTGTGACGCCGACAGAAATGTCGAAAACAACACCGGATGGCGGGGCGAGGCACCAGCGGGCGGATTCAAGAGCTCATCGAAAGTACGGAAAGTCGAAGACTCCTCGCTCACGAGTCGACGGTGAAGATCGAAGCGCTTGCCGCGGACGCGCAAGATGTTTTCGATGTGGTAGGAGGCTTTCACGGTTTTGCCGGCGGCGCGTTTTTCCTCGACCTTGGGGGGAAAGGTGATCGAGTTGAAGCGAAGCTTGCCGAGTACGAGAAGATCTCCGAAGAGGAAGCGCGTTAGGTTTTGGAAACCCTCCTCGGAATTGACGATGCCGTAATGTCCGGAATGGCTGCGGTAGACGAGTGCGCGCGGAGATTGGAACTTGGCGAGCTTGCCACTCGGGCCTTTGAACGGACCCCAGACGGTGGCGTTTTCGATGCGCACGAGGCCGTCGCTCATTGGACCGACGGCGGCGGAGGCGAGTCCGCGGGCAACTTCGTAGTCGCGGTGGTTTGAGCCGACGAGAGTGAAGAAACGGCGCGGGTCGAATTTGCCGTCGAGGCTGGCGACGTTGTCGTCATCGTTGGCGGCGGGCGGTAATGACAAAAAGGCGCGCATGCGTTTGCGATTGAAGGTGTTCACGTTGTTGTTAGTGATGAAGGCGGGGAGATTGCCGACGAGACGCAGGTCGATCCCGTTGTGCGGTGTAGCGTAGGTGAAGACCTTGTCGACGGCAGTGCGCACGGATTTGAGCGCGGGCAATTCGGCGGCGGGAAGGATCGCGTCGTTTTGCAGGAAGCAGCGGCAGATCAGGCCGCCCATCGAGTGGGCGACAAGGTAGAGCTTGAATGATAGTCCGGTCGTAGCGCCGGAAGCATCGTAGCGTTTCTTGAGATCGGTGATCAGGCGCGCGAGGCCGGCGGCGTAGACTTCGATTTCATCGCGGGTGCCGGCGCCCAAGTCTTTGGAGGCGCGGTCGTAGTAGCGATAGATGACGATCGAGCGCGGGGCGGGAACGAACTCGCGGGGCATTTCCTCGCCACCGTCGTAGACGTCGAGGTAGCCGTAGTCTTTCATCAAGCGGACGAGCGGGGACTCGAAGTAGTGGCGCTCGATATCGCCGCTCCAGACCTGGCGGATTTTGGTGGAGCCGAGATTGAAGCCCATGTAGGGATCGGCGACGGTTTCTTCGACTTCCGATTGCGAGCCGGCGTAGCCGCGGACATAGATGATCGGGTAGAAGGGGTGTTCGAGTTTTGCGGTCATGGTATACCTCTTTCCTCAACGGTCCCACGGGTGGGAGATTGACGTTTCGTCCCCGAGGCGGTGATACGGTTGTTGAATTGGACAGTGCGGGATTAATGTGGGGGAAGGCGAGGGGGATGTCAAGGGGGAAGCAACTTTTCGGGAACCTGTTCCCTTCGACCCTCGTAAAGAGAATCCAACGACGCGGAAATCGTAAATATTGACCCGTGAAGTCTGTTTTGAGAGCGGATGGCACGGAGAGAGTGTGGATCGCGATGAGTAGAATGGCGTGCGGAAGAGTTGCGGAAGGAAGATCAAGAATGCTGCGGGTGAGGGGTCTTCCTGTATTCATGCTAATGCTCGTGCCTGCACTGATTGCCTCTTCCAATCAGCTTGCGGCGCAGCAGCAGTGCATTCGCATCATGAAGCAGGACTCGACACTGAACAACCTGGTCGATCCGGCGGGTTACAAGACCGGTAGGCTGGGTGAGCTCGGCGGCGTGGTCAAGGTTGGCAGCGGCAAGCAGGCGATGATTTTCATTCCGGGGCTAGGGTTTTCCGGCGAGGTGTTTCGCGAGTTGATGGAGCCGCTCGGCAGCGAGGCGACGATGTATGCGGTGACCTTGCCGGGATTCGGCAAGACAGCCGCGCCGCCGGCGCCGCCGGAGGGAACGAGCTTCGGCGAACAGACCTGGACGAACGGTGCTTATCGGGGGATCGAAAAATTGATCGAGACCGAGAAACTCGAGAAGGTGATTGTCGTCGGGCACTGGCTGACGGGTACGACGCTGGCGCTGAAGCTGGCGGTGGAACATCCGGAGAAAGTCGCGGGCGTGATTCTTCTCAGCGGTGCTCCCTGTTTTGTGCCGACCGATACGACGCAATTCAAGTTGCACATGCCGCTGGAGAAGATCGTGGCAATCTCGGACAAATACATGGCGCCGATGTGGTTCAAGACGGTGACGAGAGAGACCTGGGATGATAACAATTTTCTTCCCGGAGATTATGCGGTGAATCCGATTCGCGGATTGCGTGTCTGGCGGATGGCCGCGGAACCGGAGCTCCACGTGTGGGTGCGGTATTTGATTGAATTCAATGCGCAGGATGTCACGCAGAGTTTGGACAAGCTCAACGTGCCGGTGCTGCTGCTCAAGCCGGGTTTGGAAGGAAACTACTTCGATCCGGGGCAGGATTACATGACGGGATATTGCCACACCGGCTGGAATGCGACGCTGGCGAAGAACAGGAATTTCGACGCGAAGACGATTGCGAATGCGCGGGTGTGTATGTGGTTTGATCAGCCGGAGATGGTGATGGCGGAGGTGAAGGGGTTCTTGGCGCGGGTGAAGTGATGGGGTTTGCTGAGGAGGAATAAGACGCACCCCGTCTCGCGCTCGCGGGAGAGGAGAGAGGAGAGGGGGTGAGAAAAGTCGGGGTTGGTAATCAGTTGTGAAATCGAGACGGCGAGCGCGAGCCACCCCTCTTGAGAGAGGGGAATCTGGCGGAATCGTCTTGCGTGGGTGGAAGAGAGATTGCTTCGTCGCGGCTGGGTGACGAAGTAGAGAAGGAGATTAGGGACGCTCCGCTTCGCGCAATGACAACGACATCGCAAAAGGTAAGTCAGGACAAGCGGCAGGTCTCCGGCAAAGTGAATTTGATTTTTTCGGTGAGTGCGATCAGAGACCTGCCCTACGGCGGGCCTATGCCGATGTGAGCGGATTGAGTCAGGCGTCAGGTCGCCCGTCTCAGCGCGCGAGTGATGTCGGGCGATTTGCGGGTTGAGGGCGCTTCGACGGAAGACCTGATGCAATGGAGAGAGTGCTTGCACGGAAGAGACACACCCCGTCTCGCGCTCGCGGGGTGGGAGACAGGAATGGGGGTGACGAGAGTTGGGGTCGATGACGAGTCATGGTTTCAAGACGGCGAGCGCGAGCCACCCCTCTTGATAGAGGGGAATCTGGCGGGATCATCTTGCGTGGGTGGAAGAGAGATTGCTGCGTCGCGGTGGGGTGAGAGCGAGATTAGAGGGGTACGTTCGCTCCTCGCAATGACAAGTTGTGGCAAAGGTGGGCACTGTGCGGAATTCATGAGTTAGGAAGGCGTCAGGTCGCCCGTCTCAGCGCGCGAGTGATGTCGGGCGATTTGCGGGTTGAGGGCGCTTCGACGGAAGACCTGACGCAACGGGAAAGTGCTTATACGGAAGCGACACACCCCGTCTCGCGCTCGCGGGGTGGGAGAGAGGAGAGGGGGTGAGAAAAGTCGGGGTTGGTAGCCAGTTGTGAAATTGAAACGGCGAGCGCGAGCCACCCCTCTCAAGAGGGGAATTTAGTAAGATCGTCTTGCATCGGTGATGGAGAGATTGTTTCGTCGCGGTAGGGTGAGAGCCAGATTTGAGGGGTACGTTCGCTCCTCGCACGGCGAGCGCGAGCCACTCCTCTTGAGAGGGGAATCGATTTACACGATAATGTGTGGATGGTGAAGAGATTGGTTAGGGCGCGAGGGGCGCGCTAGCCGCGGATGATTTTGGAGACGATGTCGGAGATAACGACGACGCCGACGAGTTTTTGGTCGCGGGTAACCGGCACCATGCGATGATTCTTGAAGATCATCAGGGCGGCGAGTTCGACGACGGGCGTGTCCTCGGTTGTGGTGGCGACATCGGTGGTCATGAACTCGCGGACGGTTTTCTTCTCGGCGGCTTTAAGCAGATCGTCAAAGGGCATCTGGTCAGGAGCCATCGAGAGGTTCTGCACGAGCGATTTGTAGTCGGGCAACGCGGCGCGGATTAAGTCGCGATTGGAGACGATGCCGATGACGTGCTGGTTGTCATCGACGACGGGCATCGAGCCGATGCGGAACTTGTAGAACATGTTGGCGACTTCCTTAAGGGTCAGCTCGGGGCGGGCGCAGAAAACTTTCTCGACCATGATATCGCGGACCAGCAGGTCGCGGTCAACTTTCACATCAGAATTCGACACGACGTCAATAACCTCCAATGAAGTTTGTGCTTCAAGCATGGATTTGAGATGTTCGCCGTTGCGCGCGAGGCGGGCAAAGGCGGAGAGCGTCTGCAGGTAGAGCTGAGAAATATTCGAGGGGGTCAGCATCAGGCAGACGCAACGCAGCGGGACGCCGTCCGGGGTTTTGTCGGAAAGGCCGCGCTTGCTGAGACCGAGGGCAATGTACATGCGCTGGACTTCGTCGGTGCGGGCATGCGGAAAGGCAAAGCCGTGACCGTAGGAAGTGTTTTCGATGCGCTCGCGTTCTTCGATGGCAGCGTGGATTTTCTCGCGATCGAGCAGCGGGAAGCGGGCGATGATGCGATCGAGCAAGAAGGCGATAGCATCTTTCTTAGCGCCGCCGGGCATATCGGCGACGACGAGTTCCTCGGAGAGCAGCTTGGAGAGCTTCATGCGCCGGTCACGCCTCCCTGCGCGCCGGGCACCAATCCCTCGGGACGCACGATACCGCCGGAGACGATAAACTTGACTGCCTCTTCCACACTAATATTCGTCGGATAAACTTCCTCTTTCTTCACAATGACCGTGAAGCCGGTGAAGGGTGTCGGCGTCGACGGCACGAACACTGCCACATACGGATTATCCGGGAACTTGTCAAGTTGAACCTCTGAACCAGCAAAGGCAAAGCAGTACATGCCGGCGCGGGGGTAGGGTATGATCACAACGCGCTGGAAGAGATTCTCATTGGGATCGGTGACCGATTGCAGCAGCTGTTTGGAAGCCGAGTAGACGGTGCGCACGAGCGGGACGCGGGCGAGAATGCGGTCCCAGAGGCTGACCAGTTGTTGGCCGAGGACGGCCTGGGTCAGGACACCGGTGAGAATGATCAGGACGACGACGATCAGGATGCCGAGACCCGGGATATCGTGGCCGAGGTAGCGGATCAGGAGCGGTGAAAGGATACCATCGATCGAACTGAGCAGGAAGCGCAGGACGACGAAGGTAATTATCACCGGGACAATTACCAGAACACCGGATACGATGTACCTTTTGAATCTGTTGCGAATACTACCGTCGGAGCTCATGAGATTGTGCCACTCGGGCACAGGCGATACTAAGGAAAAGTGCGAATGATGTCAACAGCTAAAAGGGGAAGGCCTCGAAGGCTTTGCTGGCGAACGCGATGACCGGCTCGGGAAAGACGCCGAAGAGGACGGTGCCGATGGTGGTCAGGGCGAGCGTGAGGAGCAGCGGGCTGTCGTACTGCGCTTTCGGGAAGGCGGTTTCGCGCTTGCTGAAGTACATTTGCTTGAGGATGCGGGCATAGTAGTAGAGCGCGATCACCGAGGTGAGCACGCCGATCATGACCAGCCAGGGGTATTGCTTCCAGGCAGCGAGGAAGACGTAATATTTCGCAAAGAAGCCGACGAGGGGCGGGATCCCGGCAAGCGAAAGCAGGAAGACCATGAAGATCAACGAGAGTGCGGGGGCGTCCTTGGCGAGACCTTCGTAGTCCTTGATTTCGTAGGTGCCGTAGTTTCTCTCGATGGCGATGGCGCAGGCGAAGGCGCCCATATTGGCGAACAGATAGGCGAGCATGTAGAACATGATCGAGGCCGGTCCGTAGGCGGGGTCGTTTTGGGTCAGCGGCAAGGCGACGAAGCCGACGAGCAAGTAGCCGGCGTGGGCGATCGAGGAATAGGCGAGCATGCGCTTGACGTTGGATTGCATGACGGCGGTGATGTTACCGACGATCATGGCGGCGGCAGCGAGGACGGCGATCATGATGCCCCAGTAATATTCATTGAAGCTGGGCAAGGCGGTATAGAATACACGGGCAAAGGCCGCGACGCCGGCGCCCTTGGAGGCCACAGACAGAAACGAGGTGACGGCGGTGGGCGCGCCCTCGTAGACATCGGGCGCCCACATGTGGAATGGGACGAGGGCGAGCTTGAAGCCGAAACCGGCGATCATCATGACCATCGCGATCAACAACGCGAGGTTGAGATTGTTGGTGGCCTGGAGCATACCGATCGACTGCTCGAGCAGGCGGCTCAAAGATACGCTAAGAAATGTCGAACCGGTGAGGCCGTAAATGAGCGAGATGCCGTAGAGCAGCACGGCCGAAGAGACGGCGCCGAGAATCAGGTATTTGAGTCCCGCTTCAGAGGACGTCAGGCGGTCCTTGCGATAGGCGGCAAGGACGAAGAGCGGGATGGTAGTCAGTTCGAGTGAGACGTAGAGGGTGATCAGTTCGTTGGTCGAGATGAGGAGCATCATACCGACGGTAGAAAGCAGCACGAGCGAGAAGAACTCGCCGCGGTCGGCGCTGAGGCGCTGCATGAGAGTGCCGGAGGAGGCGACGGCAAAAAAGGCCGCGCCGAGGAAGATCATCTTGAAGAAGAGTGCAAATTGATCGACGAAGAAGGTGCCGCCGAAGGCGATGCCGTAGCCGGTCGCCGGAATCGTGAAGGCGGTGACGACGATGCCGAGCAGGGTCAGGTAGATCATGCCATTGCCGTTCGTTGCGGCGGCCGCTTTACGGCGGACACCGATGATTAGCAGCAGCATGGCCCAGGCGAAGAGAATCAGCTCAGGCAGCATCAACTTCAGGTCGCTCATTTCCCTACCTCGACACCATCACGACGATGTTCTGCAGAGTGGCGGAGATCATGTCGACCAGCGGCGCCGGGTAGACACCGAGGGCGATGGTCAGGATGAGCAACGGCGCAACGGCGAGGATTTCGCGGGCATTGATTTCGGTGAGGCTAGCCCATTTGACGTTGAACTCGCCAAGGAACATCCGCTGGACCATGCGCAGGATGTAGCCGGCGGTCAGAACGACGCCGATGACCGCGATGCCGGTGATGACCTGATACTTCGGGAAGGCGCCGATAAAGACCATAAACTCGGCGACAAAGCCGGACATTCCGGGCAGACCGAGCGAGGCCATCGCGAAGACGGTCATCAGCGCGGTATAGACCGGAAGCTTGGAGCCGAGTCCGCCGAAGGCGGCAATCTCGCGGGTGTGGGCACGGTCATAAAGCACGCCGACGAGCAAGAACAGCGCGCCGGTGATCAGGCCGTGACTGAACATCTGGAAGATGCAGCCGGCGATACCGGTGATATGGGCATTGCCGGTCGGGTCGATGAAGAAGACGGCCATTCCGAGAATGCAGTAGCCCATATGCGAAACTGATGAATAGGCGACGAGCTTTTTCAGATCTTTCTGCGCCATCGAGACGAGCGCGCCATAGATGATGCCGATCACGCCGAGGATGGCGAAGGGATAGGCGAAATATTGCGTCCCGTAAGGCAACATCGGATAGCTGATCCGCAGGAAGCCGTAGGTACCCATTTTCAGCAGGACGCCGGCAAGAATGATCGAGACCGCCGTGGGGGCTTCGACGTGGGCATCCGGCAACCAGGTATGGAACGGGAAGATCGGGACCTTGATCGCGAAGGCGAGGAAGAAGAAGACCCAGACGAGGATCTGCATCGAATGGGCGTAGGCCGGCGCCTGGGCGATCAACTCGAGCATATCGAGCGAGCCGGTCGTGAGATAGAGGATCAGGATGCCGACCAGCATGAAAATCGAGCCAAAGAGCGTGTAGAGGAAGAACTTGATGGCGGCGTATTCCTTGCGCGGACCGCCCCAGATACCGATCAGGAAGTACATCGGCACGAGCATAACTTCCCAGAAGACATAGAACAGGAAGAAGTCGAGAGCGGCGAAGACGCCGATCATGCCGGCTTCAAGCAGCAGGAAGAATGCAAAGTATTCTTTGACGCGAGTATTGATATGGAACGAGACGATCAGCGAGATCGTTGAGAGCAAGGCGGTCAGGAACAGCATCGGCACGGAAAGACCGTCGACGCCAAGGAAGTACTGGATCTTCATGGAAGGAATCCAGGAGAATTTCTCGACGAACTGCATCTCGGCGGTCGAGCCGTCGTACTTGAAGACCAGGATGAACGAGAGGATCAGCGGGATAATGCTGATCAAGGTGGCGGTCCACTTGATCAGATTATGCTTATCCTTGTTGAGCAGCATCACGACCACCATCCCGATCACCGGGGTGAAGATCATGAGGCTTAAAAGCGGAAAGTCCATATCAATACTCCTGCCTGAAGCAGTTACACAACTCGAACGATGAGCATCAGCACGATGCCGAAGAGAATAAAGAAACCATAGAACTGGACGCGGCCGGTCTGGAACTGGCGAAGGAGAGCGCCGAAAGCCCAGGTGATATAACCGAGCCCGTTGACGGCGCCGTCGACGATATGCTGGTCGAACCATTGCTTGACGTCGGAGAGCCAAATCGTGACGCGGCCGAAGGCGTTGACGATCCAGTCGATTATACCGCCGTCGAATTTCCAGAGCCAGTCGGTCAGACGCAGGACCGGCTTGATGATGACGGCGTCGTAGATTTCATCGAAATACCATTTGTTGTAGAGCAAGGTGTAGAGACCCTTGAATTTCGCGCCGAGTGCCTGCGGCGAGATTGAGCGCTTGATATACATCAGGTACGCCAGGCCGATACCGGCCAGGGCGACAAGCGTCGAAATCAGCATGACGCTGATGTGCACCTCGGCGTGGTGCGGTTCGCCGTGGTAGGCGAACGATGAATAGCCGTGCGAAAGCCACGGGATGGCGACCCAGCCGGCGCAGATCGAAAGTCCGGCGAGGATGATCAGGGGCCAGGTCATGACGCCGGGCGATTCGTGCGCGTGATCAAAGGAGTGCTGGTCGCGCGACTCGCCATAGAAGGTCAAGAAAACCAGACGGAACATATAGAAGGCGGTCATAAAAGCGACGAGCAAGGTCAGCACCATAAACACGGGGTGCCCGAGGGTTGCAGCGACGATTTCGTCTTTTGACCAGAAGCCGGAGAGCGGGAAGATACCGGCGATTGAAAGGGTCGCGATCAGCATGGTCATATAGGTGCGCGGCATTTTTTTGCGCAGGTTCCCCATTTGCTGGATGTCCTGCGTGTGGGCGGCATGGATGACCGAGCCGGCGCAGAGGAACAAGCAGGCCTTGAAGAAGGCGTGCGTCATCAGGTGCAAGGTGCCGGCGGTGAACGCCCCGAGGCCCAATGCCATGATCATGTAGCCGAGCTGGCTGACGGTCGAGTACGCGAGGATGCGCTTGATGTCGTTCTGGACGAGGGCAATCGAAGCGGCCAGCAAGGACGTGATAATGCCGATGCTCGCGACAACAAGGGCGGCATCGGGGCTATGGACAAACAGCTCCATCGAACGGGCGACGAGGTAGACACCGGCAGCAACCATGGTAGCGGCGTGGATCAACGCCGAGACCGGTGTCGGACCTTCCATCGCGTCCGGAAGCCAGACGTGCAAGGGGAACTGGGCAGACTTGCCGATCGCGCCGCAGAAGATCGCGATCCCGGCGAAGGTTAGGATTGCCGGTGGAATCGCGCCACCGGCGACAGATTGGAAGACTTCCTGATAGTTTAGCGTGCCGCAATAGGCCGCCAGCAGGATCACGCCGATCATGAAGCCGAAGTCGCCGATGCGGGTGGTGATAAAGGCCTTCTTGCCGGCGTCTGAGGCGGATTTCTTTTCGAACCAGAAGCCGATCAACAGATACGAAGTCAAGCCGACCAGTTCCCAGAAGACAAAGATCAGGAAGAAGTTGTTCGCCAGAACGAGGCCGAGCATCGAAAACGTGAACAGCGACAGAAAGGCATAGAAGCGCGAGAAACGCGGGTCGCCGTGCATGTAGCCGAGCGAATAGATCTGCACGAGCATCGAAACGCAGGTGACGACGACGAGCATGATCGCGGTGAGCGCGTCGATCCAGATGCCGACTTCCAACGTCAGGGTCGGGAAGATCGCCCAACCGGCGGTCATTTCAAACGGCGTGTTGTCGCCGATTTGTTTGACCAGCAGGACGATCGAATAGAGGAAGCCGATGGCGATCGCGGCGATCGAAAGCCCGGATGAGAGCTTGCGATTGTTATGGGTAAAGAAGACGATGAGCGCGAAGGCGATCAGCGGCAGAATCGGAATAATCCAGCTTAGTTCACGCATGGCTCACCATTTCATCAGGTTGATGTTGTCCACGAACACGTCGCGGAAGTTGCGATAGACCAGCATGACGATCGCCAGGCCGACGGTGACCTCCGCGGCCGCGATGACGATCGTGAAGATGGCAAAGACCTGGCCGGTGAAATCAGTGGGCGTGATATAGTGGTTGAAGGCGACCAGGTTGATATTGACGGAATTGAACATCAGCTCGACCGACATCAGCAGGCCGATGGCGTTGCGCCGGGTGAGCGCGCCGAAGAGGCCGATGCCGAAGAGGATGGCGGCCAGCGAGAGAAAATGTCCGAGTCCGATTTCCATATCCTCAATTTCTCCGGGCGATAACGACGGCGCCGATCAGCGCGGCCAACAGGACCACCGAAACGACTTCAAAGGGAACGACATAGGTCGTCAGCAAGAGCGTGCCGATCGACGGGACGGTTTGTTCCGGTACGGCGACATTCTTGAGATTCCAGATTGACTTGCCGAGACCGAAGATTGTGATCCCGATAAACAGCAGCGTCACCAGCAACGAGAGCGGTACCTGATCGTTTTGTTGTTTGATGCCGATGCCGGAGACGCGCGCGGTGAGCATGATCGCGAAGATCATCAGTACCGACACGGCGCCGACGTAGATCAAGACCTGGACGGCGGCGATGAAGTCGGCTCCGAGCAGGACGTAGATGCCGGCGACCGAGAACATGCAGATGACCAGCATCAACGCGCAATGGAAGATGTCGCGCAAGGTCACGACCAGAATGCCGGACACGATGATCATGAAGGCAAACAGGTAAAACAGGTACGGGACGATTCCGGATTCCATAATTATTCGCCCTCTCCCTTGGTTTCTGCGGGCTTATCCAGTGCAGGCGGCGGCGTTGCGACAGCCGTTTCGGAGGCCGGTGTCGCCGGAGCCGGGTTCGGCGTCGCCGCAGCTGCCGATTTCGGCGCGGCCTTCTTGGCGGTCGGCACATAGTCGACATCGCGCCCAAGCTCCTGCAAACGGTGTACGTCGTAAATCAGGCTCGCCTTGTCGTAGGAGGAGAATTCGTATTTCGGCGTCAGCTTGATGGCGTCGAAGTTACAAGCCTCCTGGCACAAACCGCAGTAGCAGCAGATGGTATTGTCAATCGCGAAGCTGTCGAGTTTCCAGCGCTTGTCGTCGCCGCGGTGGCGTTCGATACGGATCGCACCGACGGGACAAGCTTTGGCGCAGAGGATGCAGGCAGTACAGTTGAGATCGCCGGTTTCCTTGTCGGAAAGCAGGACGACAACGCCGCGCGAGCGTTCGGGCATTTCCCAGCGTTCAGTCGGGTACTGAAGAGTGATCGACTTGCTGAAGAGATGGCGCAGGGTCACCCAGAGGCCGATGAGCAGGTTCTTGATCCCGGCAATCGGGTTGAGGTTGTACGCTGTCGGCATGGTGACTTCCCTAATTCCTCAACAAGTACTCGACGATTCCGGTCAGAATGATATTCAGGAAGGCCACCGGCAAGAGAACTTTCCAGCAGAATTCCATGAGTTGATCGACGCGCAGGCGCGGATAAGTCCACTTGAACCAGATGATGACGAAGATCACAAAAGTCGTCTTGAGAATGAACCAAAGCCAGGACGGTAAAAGCGGTCCCTGCCAGCCACCGAGGAAAAGCGTAGTCGCGATCGCCGAGACCAAGAAGAGATTCAGGAATTCGGCGAGGAAGAACATGGCGAATTTCATGCCGGAGTACTCGATGTTGAAGCCAGCGACGAGTTCTTGTTCGGCTTCGGGGATATCGAAAGGCGCGCGGTTGGTCTCGGCAGTGGCGGCGATCAGATAAACCAAGAAACCGATCGGCTGACGGAAGATGAACCAGTTGTAGATCTCGGCCTGGGCTTCGACGATTTTGACCATCGAGAGCGAGCCGACAAACATGATCACGCCGAGCACGGAAAGGGTCAGCGGGACTTCATAGCTGATAATCTGCGCGGCGGAGCGCATACCGCCGAGCAGTGCATATTTGTTATTGGAAGACCAGCCGGCCATCAAGAGCGCGATGACGACGAAGGTCGTGATCGACAGGATATAGAGGATGCCGATATTGAGGTCGGAGGGAATCAGGCCCTCGCCCCAGGGAACAACGGCGAAGGCGGCGTAGGAGGACGCGAAGCAGACGACGGGCGCCCAGTAGAAGACTTTGCGGTCGACGGCCTTGGGGACAATGTCTTCTTTTTGGAAGAGCTTGATGGCATCGGCGATGGTCTGGAGCCAGCCGTGCCAGCCGGTGCGCATCGGGCCGAGGCGCTGCTGGAAATGACCGGAAAGTTTGCGCTCCCACCAGACGAGGAAAAGCACGACGAGGAAGCACATCAACAGCACGACAATCGCGGCGCCGAGAATCTCGATGAGTTGGGCGACCCAAAGCGGGAGGCCGAGCGATTCGACCAAGTCGAATAACCAAGCTTCGAGCCAGGCGAAAAGGGGCGAGAGTTCCATAGTCTACCGATCCACCTCGGGAAGAATAACGTCGAGCGAAGCAAAGGTCGCGACGAGGTCGGCGATCATCATGCCGGGCGCGATGGCCGGGATCAACTGGGTGTGGCAGAAAGAGCCGCCGCGGAGTTTGACGCGATACGGCTTGGTACTTCCGTCAGAGATGATATGGCAGCCCATCTCGCCACGGGCGTTTTCGATGCGAGCGTAACATTCGCCGACCGGCGGCTTGAAGACGGCCTTCATTTTGGCTTTGATGTCGCCCTGCGGGAGTTGATCGAGTGCCTGACGGATGATTTCGTTGGATTGGCGAAGTTCTTTGACGCGGACCATGTAGCGATCCCAGGTGTCGCCGACGGTGCCGGTGGGTATCTCGAATTTGAAGCGATCATAAATCGAGTACGGATCGTCGCGACGCAGGTCCCAATCGACTCCGGAGGCGCGCAACACCGGGCCGGAAGCGGCGTAGTTGCGGGCGATCTCTTTGGAGATGATGCCGACGTTTTTGGTGCGCGCGAGGAAGATCGGGTTCTGTGTGAGGATTGCTTCGTAATCGTCGACGCGATGCTGGAAAGTGTCGACGAACTTGCGGGCCAACGGGAGGAAGTCCTCGGGGATGTCTTCAGCGACGCCACCGACGCGAATATAATTGTAAGTGAGGCGCTGGCCAGAGGTCATTTCGAAGAGATCCATAATCTGTTCGCGCTCGCGCAGGCAGTAAAGGAACGGCGTGATGGCGCCCAAATCGAGCGAGAAGGTGCCGAGAAAGATCAAATGCGAGGCGATACGATTGAACTCGAGCATGATGACGCGCAGGTATTCGGCGCGCTCGGGGACTTCGACAGCGGCGAGCCGCTCGGTGGATAGGCAGAAGACTTCTTCGGCGGCCATCGAAGTAACGTATTCGAAGCGGTCGAGGAGCGGGATGCACTGGGCGTAGGTGCGATTTTCGCAGATTTTCTCGATCGCGCGGTGGAGGTACCCGATGTAGGGGGTGGCATAAACGATGTTTTCGCCGTTCATGCGCAGCATCAGCCGGAGCACGCCGTGAGTCGACGGGTGCTGCGGACCCATGTTGACTTCGAATTCCTCCGAATATTGTGTCGGCGTCGCTTCGTTCATTGTACTTCAGGCATCCTCACAAAATCCTCACCTTCCCAATCACGCAGCATCGGGTTGCCCTGATTCCAATCATCCGGCAGGAGGAAACGCCGCAGATCCGGATGGCCGACGAAGTCGACGCCGAACAATTCCCAGATTTCGCGTTCGAACCAATTGGCGGCGGGAATCAGGTGCTGGATCGAGTCGATTTTGCCGCCGTTGCGATCGACTTTGGTTTTGACGGTGAGTTTATGCTTGTATTCGAACGACGAAATGAAATAGACGATTTCGATATGGTCAGTGCGGTCGACGCCGGAGATAGATGAGAGATAGTTCATCTTTAAATCCTGATTCTCGAGCAAAAAAGCGAAGAGATCGAGGATATGCGCGGCATCGACGGAGACGGCGGTTTGCGCCGGGACGAGTTCCAGCGCTGCTACCTGTCCGGGAAAACGCTGGGAGAGAATCTGGAGGATGGTCGCGCTGTCAGCCACGGATGTCGGTGCTCCATTCTCCTAACTTCTGTTTTTTGATTTTCTGCTGGAGTTTGAGGCAGGCTTCGAGCAGCGACTCGGGTCGCGGCGGACAGCCCGGCAAGTAGACATCAACTGGAATGATCTTGTCGACGCCTTTGAGAACGGCATAGGTGTCGTAATAGAACGGACCGCCGTTGCAGGCGCAGCCACCCATCGCGATGACGTAGCGCGGTTCGGCCATTTGTTCGTAAAGCAACTTGACGCGCGGGGCCATTTTGTGCGTGATCGTGCCGGCGACGAACATCAGGTCGGCCTGGCGCGGCGAGGCGCGGAAGAACATACCGAAGCGGTCGAAGTCGTAGCGCGAGGCGCCGGTGCACATCATTTCGATGGCGCAGCAGGCGGTGCCGAAGAGCAGATACCAGAGCGACGAGGCGCGGCCCTCGTTGAGGACCTTTTCGAGCGACGTCGCCACCACGGTGCCCATTGGCATGCGCTCGAGAACGACGGGTAGCTTGGAGATTACGCCCACTTGAGCACTCCCTTCTTCCAGGCCCAGACGAGGCCGATGATCAGGATGCCGATAAAGATCAGCATCTCGATGAGGGCGAAGAGGCCAAGAGATCTATAAACGACCGCCCAGGGGAACAGGAAGATCACTTCGACGTCGAAGATCACAAACAGGAGCGCGAAAATATAGAAGCGCGGATTGTACTGGATCCAGGCTGAGCCGATTGGCTGTTCACCGCATTCATAGTTGGAGAGCTTGACTTCAGAGGGGCGAGCGGGCCTGATGAGCCTGGCGAGGAAGAGCGTAAACAGGACAAAAACAATCCCGAGCAGTAGAAAGATGCCAACGGGTGCGAAGCTACTCAGGTTCATTCTGAAACTCTCCAAAACCGATAGCGTTTGTGATTTACTTCACAAGTAAATCAAGATCAAACACCACTTAATTGGTCGGTAATTAACTAATGGACTTTAGTTTGTCAAGCCATTTTTCGATAATTTGCTCTATTTAATCGAGAGCAAGTTTAGCATATCTTTGTGAAAACAAGTTAACTGCTTGTGATCTCTTGTCTTAACTAAGGCTGCCCTATTTCGTGTAAGTGAGTGATCACTCTTTTTGAATCGCAACTTGTTGAGTCTTGAATCTGAGTCGAATAGGGAGCGATTTCTTAAACATAGATTAATGCGATAGATAATTGTTTGAATTCTAACAAAATTCTCATATATTTGCTCCTGTAAACTAGTTCCAAAACAAACACCCAGAGAAGAACAATTATTCCCTGCTTGAAGGAGTCGTGTATGCTGCGTCCGCTTGTCGCACTCTTGGTCGGAATCGCTCTATTCGTTCTGTCGTTTTCTGTATCGCATGCTGCTGTGCCGGTATTGCTTCAACACCAAGGGAGGTTACTGGATGCCTCTGATACCCCGCTCGACGGATTTTTCGACATTACTTATGCCATCTTCGAAGCGCCCGTAGGTGGCGTCGCGCTATGGACGGAAGTCCATCCCGGCATTTCAGTGACGGATGGGCTATTCTCGGCCACATTGGGATCGCTGGTGCCGCTGACGACCGACATTCTTGCCGGTAGCGGCGGCGGTGGCGGCGGTTCGCTGGCGATCGAGCGCTACCTGGAAGTTCGTGTTGGTGCCGATCCGCCGATTTCGCCGCGGTTACGGCTGGCCGCAGCGCCATATTCGGTAGCGGCGGGGCGGGTAGATGGTGACATAAAGACCGGGCCAGGGATCGTGGTGATTGGAGATACCTTGAGCGCCAGCTATGCAACATTTGGCGAAAGAGTGCACGGTGGGTTGCATGCGGCGGGCAGCGCGATTGCTTCGGGCGCGGCGTTGATCACGAGCGATTGCGATTCCGGCGCGGGGAGTGCGCGGCTGTCGATCAACACCAAGGGGACCGGGGCAAAGCGCACAGGAGTTGTTATTGAGGCAACTCCGGATACTGCGGCGAGTATGCGCTGCGAGCATGACAATGAGAACGACGGGCTAATTGAAAGCACGGTTGATCAGAACAGCAGTGCCAACAGCGCGACGATTTCAGTCAAGGCCTCCAAGCGCCGCTACAATCTACTGGACGCATTTCCGCAACGCATTGATATGAGAGCGATCGCAGACGATCAGACACAGCAGTCCATGATCAGCCAAACGAGCGACAGCGACGGGGATGGGGTTGCGGAAGTTAGCACGACATCGGTATGCGACACGGGCAGTGTCTCGCTACGGCAGAGGATTGACAGCACGCCGGCGCGCTTGAGCACCAATTTTTCCGTCGCCAGACAGACGCAAAGTGCAACGTTCGGACAATTGTATGACAGTGATGGCGACGATGTGCCGGAGAATGAGATTTCGCAGTCGGTGACGCCGACGACCTGCGCTCATGCGATTAAGACCAAGGGCACGGGCGCAGAATCCAACCGCGTTGTAGTTATCCAGTCGACTACGTCGCCAGACGCAATAAGCACATCGCGTCAAATTGACGACGACGGCGACACGGTTCCCGAGAGCGAGATTTCCGAGAGTGTCACGCCGAGTACCGCTTACCATGCGATCAAGACGAAGGGAACGGGAGCGGATGCGAACCGGGTGCTGGTGATCCAATCGGGCGCAACTCCGAGTTCGTTGAGCAGCACGTCTTCGATCGACGATGATGGTGACACGGTGCCGGAAAGCGAGATTTCGCAGTTCGTGGCTCCGACGAGCTGTTCGGTTGCGATCAATACCAAGGGCACTGGCGCTGACAAGGGCCGCTCGGCCGGCATTTCCTGCAATGACTCGTTGTCGATCAACTACCTGGATATTGATGACGACGACGACGGAATCTCGGAAGCAAAGGCTGTCAGCGGCGTTTCAAACCTTCTTGGAGGCGGTAGCGGCGCGGCAGCCGCTTCTTATGCGCGCTGGATCGTGGATAGCGATGATGACGGCATCCCGGAGGGTGATCTTAGCCATATGGTCACTCCGGGCACTTGCAGCGTGGCGATCAAAGTCAAGGGCACCGGCGCAGACAAGAACCGCGGGATCAGCAGCGATTGTGATAGTGTTGAGGCCGTGCACTCACTGAGTGCGGACGACGACGGCGACGGCCTGGTTGATCGCAGCGTCAAGAGTTCGGCCGATACGGCGACAGCCCAGGTGGTGGCCAGTGGCAGCGGCATCAGCGTCGGGATGAAGGTCAAGAACAAGGGGGTCATCAAAGGAGCGATCAACATTAACAATGGTTTCAAGTTGGCGGTTGATTTCGACTCTGACGGACTGGGTTATATCGACAGCTCGCTCGGAATCGGAGTCGCTCCCAGCCACCGGATCGATGTCGTGGGCGGTGCGTACTGCGACGGGACGAACTGGGTGAATGCTTCAGACGAGAACTCGAAGGAGAACTTCGAGAAGGTTGACGGCGCGGAACTTTTGGAGAAGCTCTCGGCGCTCGAAATCTCCAAGTGGAACTACAAAGGAAACGAAGAGGCCGAGCACATCGGTCCGACAGCGCAGGATTTTAAGAAGGCGTTCGGCGTCGGCGCGGACGACAAGTCGATTTCGACGATCGATCCGTCGGGAATCGCGCTGGCGGCGATCAAGGAATTGTATGCGCAGCTCAAGCAGAAGGATGCGGAAATCGCGCGCTTGCAGGAACTCAACGCGAAGCAACTTGAGGAACTGCGGCAGCAACTGAGCGCCTTGCAAACTGCCGTCAACAAGAAGTAGACATCGGCGAGAGGACACGCCGCTGTAGAGTGGAGCCCGGGCGCGGAATGCGCCCGGGCTCTTGTTTCGTGGGGCGGTCGGTCTATTTTCAATTCCCTTCGGAAGGAGATCGAGTTTGCGGGTTGACGCCGAGAAATCATAATAAATCGGCGGAGTTCGGAGACCAGGCGGGAATTGACCTACGGTTAACTGACGCAGCGGGAGGTGAAATAGGCGAGTTGTGAAAATGCGGCAGAGTGGTGATTGTTGAAGCGACACACCCCGTCTCGATTCGCCCGGCAGAATCAAGAGGAGAGCGAGTATTGGGGGGCGAATCGAGCCACCCCTCTCGAGAGGGGAATCAGGCGGTGGTACTGACCGGGCGGATAGGTAACAGACTAGACCGGGGGGATGGGTAACAGATT
>CAZNWJ010000021.1:0-37870 GCA_964576925.1 uncultured Ignavibacteria bacterium
GGCAAAGATCACCCAGACCGCGGCGATCAGGATATCGATCGGCCACTCGAGTTCCGCGTACTCTTTGCTGGTCGTCATCCCCAACGGCAGCGTAATTGCGGCGAGCACGATAATCAGTTGCCAGCCCCAGAAGTGCAAATAGCTGAGCGCGTCCGAAAACATGCGGGCCTTGCACAGGCGCTGGAGCGAGTAATAGACTCCGGTGAAGATGCCGTTGCCGACGAAGGCAAAGATCACTGCGTTGGTATGCAGCGGCCGCAGCCGGCCGTAAGTGAACCACGAGATGCCGTGATTGGCGCCCGGCAGGAATATTTGCAGGGCGATGATCACCCCGACCAGCATCCCGACGGCTCCCCAGACAACCGTGGCATACGTAAAGTATCTGACAATCTTGTTGTCATAACTAAACGTTTCGAGTTGCATGCCTCAATTCTCCCTCACTGTATTCGAATCGTTATTTTGCGTCTTCAATGGCGGGTCATCGTGCAGCATCCGCACACTCGGTGTGTAGGTGTCTTCGTACTGCCCGTGACGCACCGCCCAGATGAACATGAAAAGAAAGCCAACGGCGGCCAGCAGGCTGAATCCGATGAGCAGAAAGAGTGCCGACATCAGTTCAACCCCAATCTGCGTGCCGTCAAGCGTGTGCCAAGGACGGCGAATCCGACGACGGAGATCGAACTGACCGGCATCAGGATCGCCGCAATCAGGGGTGAAAGACTGCCGCTTACAGCGAAATAGAGCCCGACCAGATTGTAAAGAAGCGAGATCACAAGACTGGCGATCACAATGCGCGCTGCCGCCCGGCTAAGCCGAAGGAAATTCGGTAAGTCGCGCAGCGCGGCAGCCGACAAGATTCCGTCGCAGGCCGGTGAAAAGCCGGAGACTTCGTCGGAAACGGCGATTCCGACATCCGCGGCAGCCAGTGCCCCGGCGTCATTCAGGCCGTCGCCTACCATGACGACTTTGCGACCCGATACTCGCAAATTCTCTATAAAGGAGAGCTTCTCATGCGGCGATTGGCGGAATTTCATTTTGTCATGCGATTCGAACAGCGGCAACATCGCTTCGACAGCGGCAGCGGGATTGTCGCCCGAGAGCAACCACAGATTATGACTCTGCCTCAGTTCCGGGACGATCTGATCGGCGCTCTCGCGAAATGTCGGAGTGATCTCGAAGCGACCGACTAATTCGTTCCCGATCGCAACGTGCACTCGCGACAATTCGCCCTGGTTCTCGGCAAGAACAGCAATGTTTGAATTGTTCAGCCATGAAGCCGAGCCGATCAGGATATCACTCCCCGCGGCAGTCGCCTTGACGCCTTGTCCGATTGATTCATGAAAATCCGTCACATCAACCACGTCCGCGTCGGCAAGATGGCCGTCAACGGCCCGACTTAGCGGATGGGTCGACTGCCGGGCCACGGAGCGCACGGCGGCACGCTCAGAGCCGGTCAGAGTGCGGCCCTCGTAGCGGACCGTAGCTGCCAGGGCATCGGTCAAAGTTCCGGTCTTGTCAAAGACGATGGTGTCGCTCGAAGACATTTTCTCTATCACGGCCTGATCGCGCAGGAAGAAATGGCGCCGGCCCAGGATCGTCATCGCGGTGCCGAAAGTAAACGGAATCGCCAGCGCCAGCGCGCACGGACAGGCGACGATCAAAACGGCTGTGGCGTTCGTGACTGCCTCGCCGATTCCGCCTTTGAGCCAGTAGAGAAAGGTCAACACGGCGATCGTGATGACGGCGTATGTAAACTTGTCCGCGACTTGCAGCGAGATGCGCGTGGCCAGACCATCCTGTCGCCGCGCGAATTTTTCCGAATCCCACAGACTGACCAGGTAACTTTGCGAGACCTCTTTGACGGTCTCCAATTGCGCTGCGCCACCCGTGATTCGTCCGCCGGCGTAAATCGTGTCGCCGGCGTTCCGGATCACTGGCGTCGACTCGCCCGTGACGAAGCTGTAATCGATCGCGGCGGAACCACCGATCAAGATTGCATCCGCCACTACCAGTTCGCCGCCACGCACCAGAATCCGGTCTCCGACTTCGAGACGCTGGACACCGACCTGCTCCTCGCGGCCAGACTTGAGGCGCGTCACAAACAACGGAAAGTATGACTTGTAGTCGCGGTCAAATGAAAGCGCCTGGAAAGTCCTGGCCTGCACCACGCGCCCAATCAGTAGCAGGAACACCAGCCCGGACATTGAATCGAAGTAACCCGACCCGACTCCGGCAATGACTTCGTAAGCGCTGCGCAGAAAGAGCGCTGCGATGCCGAGCGAGATCGGCACATCGAGATTAATCTGATGCTGCTTGAGCCCCGTTACGGCAGTCCGGAAAAAATCGGCACTCGAATAGAACAGAACCGGCAAAGACAGCAGCAAGCTGAGATAGCCGAAATAGGCGGCAAACTCGTGCGGCAAAGCGGCGACAGTCGACAGATAATCCGGAAAACTGAAGAGCATGATGTTGGCGAAGGCGAATCCCGCCACGCCGGTTCGGAGAATCAATCTGCGATTGTCCTGGAAGAAGGACCGCTTCTCCAGGTCTCCCATCGTAAGCCTCGGTGTGTAACCCAGTATCGCCAATAGTTCGACCAGTCCGCGAAGGGTCAAATCCTGCGAGCGAAAGGTCACCGACAAGCGCCGTCGCGGGAAATTCACGCGCGACTCCATGATGGCCGGATTGAGCCGCTGCAGGTTCTCGAGAAGCCAGATGCATGCCGAGCAGTACATTTGCGGAACGTAAAAGGTTACCCGACTGGTATTGCCATCGGCAAAATCGAGCAGGCGGCGAGCCACTAACTCGTCATCCAGATAGCTGAACTGGTCTGTGACGTTGCGGCCCTTTAGAGAAATCCCGGAGCCTCCGGCAATATCGTAGAAACTGTCAAGTTGATTGTCCCGCAGGAGTTGATAGACGGCTTTGCAGCCGGTGCAGCAGAAGTGAAGATCCCCCAAGGTCACCGAGCCATCGCAGCTGGGATCACCGCAATGCGCGCACGGCGTTTTACTCGCGGTGTCCGCGACAGGAACGGCATTATTGCCAGTCACAGGTTGCTTTGTGAATTTCTGCACAATCTCATTCTCTCAAAGACGCGCTAATCATAACGAACACAACGATTCTGTCAAGCCAATTTGTCGGATGAAATAGGTTAATTGGAGCGTTGTTGTCATCAATCGACGCGGTCTCAATCGTTTGCCGGCGACGACTGTGTCTGGAAGGATGTCAACTCAACCGAGAAAAATTCTTGAAGATGGTGCCGGAGGGGGGAATCGAACCCCCACGGGGTTTAGGCCCCGCCGGATTTTGAGTCCGGTGCGTCTACCAATTTCACCACTCCGGCCTGAGGTGAGATGGATAAGCGAAGGACGCTCCAAAGTCAAGCAGTTCTATGCCGGCGGCCGCCGGAGCCAAATCACTCGGCTTGCAGCGCTGCAAAATGTCATTGGCGAAAATCCACCGGCGTCGTATATACGGCCCTGAGATGCAAGGGAGAACGACGACAATATGACCAAGCGAACTGACTACCTACATTGGGACGACTACTTTATGGGAGTCGCGCTGCTCTCGGCACAGCGGAGCAAAGATCCGAATACCCAGGTGGGTGCGTGCATCGTCAGCGCGCAGAATAAGATCGTGGGGATCGGTTACAACGGTTTTCCGATCGGCTGCAGCGATGATCTGCTTCCCTGGGAGCGCGAAGCCGGCAGCAAGCTTGACACCAAGTATCCCTACGTCTGCCACGCGGAGATGAACGCGATCGTCAATTCGACCAAAGCCGATCTTTCCGGATCACGTCTTTATGTCAGCCTCTTCCCTTGCAACGAATGCGCCAAGTTGATTATCCAGGTCGGAATCAAGAAGGTGATCTTCCTGAGCGACAAGTATGCCCACGAAGACCTCTTCAAGGCCGCGCGACGGATGTTCGAGCTTGCCGGTGTCGAGTGCGAACAGCTTCGCCCCCTGACCACCAAGATCAATCTCGATTTCGACAAGTTCTCCTGACACTAATGAAAGCGCCGTCAACGATGACGGCGCTCGCACTTCGCAACACGACTTCTGTCGCTACTACTATTTCTTCTCGAGCAGAATCAGGAAGTTCTTGGGTGAGGAGTAGTCATCGTACGCCTTCTTGAACGCAGGGTACTCATCGGTATCGATCTCGATATCACTGATCGTGACCAGCCCGCTGTAGTGGACTTCGGTCGAGTCGGCGTTCAGCGAAAACTGTGACTGCCAGACACCAAATTCGTTCTCGATCTTGAGGGGATCGGCGATGTAGACGGCCTTGTAACCCGCCGGCAGATGCACGACGCCTTGCTTCTTGACTGTCAGATGATCCTCCAGCTTCATATCATAGTTCCGGACGTCCTGCCCGGGATTTACCGGAATCTGGGCGAACGAGAACGGCACGTCTTTCATGCGAAAGATCATCATCTCGCCCTGTACGATACCGAACTCGGGTGTCCAGTAGTCCTGGGCGACTTGCACGCCTGCCATGAGATTGGCCAAGTCGGAGACTTGGTAATCCCGATTCAGCGAGCCTTCGCCCATGTCGTTGGCGGTAGCGAGAAAAAACTGCTCGCGCTCCTTGGGTGTAGCGTCTTTCAGGGTTGCGCGCGCCATGTAATCGAATAGTCCGGTTAACTGGCAGCCGGCGGACCCATCCACGTCGCCATTGGCCTTGACGAGCATCTCGAAGCGGCAGTCGGCCAGATTGGCATCGGCCGGCACATCTGCTACAGGCAGCAATTCGCTGGAGTCATCTCTGACCAGCAGTCCGGTTGAACCCTGGCCGTTGGGAGTATAACCGAATTGCGCTTCGCTGCTGAAGGGATCGATCCAGAGCGCGCGGCCGCGATATTGCGGTACATAAACATAGATGGCGTCGAATTGCTTCATGGCAGGATGTTCTTGCGCCAGCACGGCATCGCTGCGATTGACGTAGTGCGGGTAGCATTCGATTCCCGCCGCTCGCAGCAGCGATATCAGCAGCACGCTCTTATCGCGCCAATCGCCATGCTTGTTTGCCAGTACCACGTCGGCATCGTTGGGTTCGTAGCCGGCGAGCCCGAGCGGTAGCGAATTCCCAGCGACGCTGCGAATCTCTTTAATCACAAAGAGACCCAGCCGCTCGATTTTTTCGTCAGCCGAGTCCGCGCCCTTGGTCAGCGCGCCGGCCTTCTTGGCGACGTCACCGGCGGTCTTGACGTGCTTATAGAACTTGCCGCCGACCCAGTTGCTGATTTGATCCCAGTTAACCGCGTTGGTGTAGATCAGCCGCGGTGCGATGCGGTTCATGTCGGGCATCGACGGTTCGGAAATCACCTGCGCAACGTTGGTAGCAGTCCAGTTGTGCGTGACCTTGCCGTTTTCGGTAGACGTCGAGTAGTCAACGCCCTCGTTCTGATAGGTGTAACGAATCGCGACTTTCTCTGGCACGGTCAGCGAAATCTCCCTGAATCCAATCGGATCGAATCCTTGGAAAAGATCGGCACCCCAGGTGAAGCGTTCCTCATCTGATTCGGGGGCCTTGTGGAAGACCCGCAGGTGGAGTTCAATCGTCACACCTGTCGCCATCGCCGGAAAGTTTACAACCTTTTGCATGATGTTCGAATAGATGGCGGCATTGGCGAGGCCCGCCGGCGTGAGATCATGAATTGCCTTGGCTTCGACCGGCATGATGCTGCCGTCGGCCCTGTGCGTAACCGCCTTGATCACAACGACACTATCGTTGTCCTTGTTGTACTTGTACTTCACGTCGCCCAGGGTCTCTTTACCGCGATCGGCCAGAATTTTGACAACGTAAAGCCAATCGGTCGTTCCGCTGCCATCATCATTGAGCACGGTAGCCCGCTGATTGACCAGCGTGTAACCGGCGGCTTGCGGGTAGCGCTCAGCGGTCGGCGCGGAAGCGATCAGCCGCGCGATCTCCTCATCGGTAAATGTCTTCGTCACCGCTCCTGCGGATGTACAGATAACGAGTGCGATAACGGCAGCGAGTATCACCAGGATTGTCTTGTTCATATCGTTAGATCCTCGCCTCCGCTAATTCGTGGTGCCATTTTCACGCTGCATGATCAATTCGCCCCGCGCGGACTTGGAAGCCGCTTTCATGACGGCTTTGAACTGGGCATACTCCGCCGGAGACATCTCCTTCGCGTTGATGAGCAGTTCCTTCTGGTAAGTCACTTTCTTGCCTCCCGTTTCCAGTTCCTCGGCTTGTGCGCTGCCGTAGGTCATCCGGTATTCAACCGGCCCATCACTCAGCGCGACCGGGTCTGGCATCGATTTGACCGTCATGCCGGGCGGAAGATTGATGATTTCTTCTTCGCTGGCGCCAAACGTAAAACCGAGCAGGTACGGATATTTGCGTTCGGGGAGCGAGGCATTGGCGAGAAGGAATTTGGAAATCAGTTCGAAGGCGCCCATGGAGACCGGGCTTTTCATCAGGACGAACTCGCCGGCCTCGGTTGGGTAGTTGTCGACCTGGTAGCTGAACTTGACTTCAAACGGCTTGGTGAGATCTTCGGGGTCGCTAACCGCGAATCCGGTCAGTCGGGTGCCGGGATAAACCGCCTGAACCACGTAGTTCCAGATCATCGACATCTGTGCCGAGGGCATCGACTTGGCCCAGGAGCGAAGCGCCAGATCATAGATGCCGTCGGTGGCGATCGTCACATCCGAAGTGAACAGACCCGTCTCAGTGAGATTCGAGACGGCTTTGATCGTGCCCATGTTTTCGCGCGCAGGGGTCAGAGGCGTATCAGCCAGTTTCTTTCCCTGATCATCACAGACAAGCACTTGCTGCTGGCTCTCTACGGCAGGCAGCCAGTCGACTGAGTTGTCAACCGTCGGGTCGGCGTAGGTATAGCTGCCGTCGGCGTTCTTGATCGCCACAATCGCGTGGTTGAAGTAGATATGCGGAATGTCGTAGCTGACCTTGTCTCCCATCATCGTCAGCACCACGTCAGAAGGAACTCCGACTTCGCGGAGCATCGCTACCATCATGGTCGCCACATCGCGGCAGACACCGTACTTCGTTTCAAATGTCTCGTTAACGGGCTTGGGTTCGAAGCCTTTCTTCTTGCCGGTCCCCAATCCCATGTAGCGCACTTTCTGCGCAACATAGTGATAGATCGCGTCGATCTTCTCGTCTTGAGTCGTCTTGCCGGCAACCAGGTTCTTTACCTCGGACTTAAACTCATCGCTCATCACCATTTGCTTGCCCGCCATTTCGTTCCACCAGCGGCTGATCTGCTCCCACGACTCAATAGTGCTGAAGATCACGGTCGGAGCGATGTCCGTAAGCGGCGGCATCGCCGGCTCCTGAATAATGCGGTCGACGTTCTCAACCGACCAGGTATACTTAATCTTGTCGCCCTGCTCCTTCTGCGAGAACTTCACCTTGCCGTTCTTGACGAGGTGACGCAGCGGCTTTGATTTCGGGCCGATGACAGTGACCTGCTTGCTCAGGATCGGATTGAAGTTCTGGAATACCTGCAGGCCGTCGAACTCGCCCTCCATTGGCGTGTGAAAGAGATAGTCGTTCACCGCCAGTTCAATGCAATCGCCGACCTCCAGGTTCTTGAACGGAATTACACGCTCGAGGGCATCGCTCTCGTAGATATTCATGTATTCGGACGAGGTCGAAGAGATGTCTTTCATGTCCTCGACCGGGACATCAATTACACTGCCGTCCTGCTTGATGACGCGTGCTGCCGCAACGACAAGGCTGTCGTAAATGCGATAGTAGGGTATGCGGATTTCACCATAGTCCTTGAGCCCGGCTTCGGTGACGATGCGTGCAAGTATGTAGTCGTGGGTTACACAACTGCCGTCCTCCTGGTACTCGTAATCCGTTTGATTCTTGATCATGATGGCGTTGGCATCGGGATACTTCTCGAGTCCTCCCGCCTTCTTGATCAATTCTGCTGTCTCCTTGCTCAGATCCGTAGCCTGGAGCGGCGCGAGCAGCACAAGGCCCAAGGCCAACGTCGCAATCAGCAAGCCGAAAATGGGTACGATCCGCTTCATAATGTTCTTCTCCTCACCAGTGAAGATGCTATATGATTTCTCAGTTTTCTTCCGATCTTTGGTACTTCCCGAAGGCCGCAGTATTGTAGGCGGGCAACCGCCCGTACGACTGCAGATTCACCCGGCGTAATATACTTGGAACTCGATCATTTTGTTTCAGTTGTTGGTTTCATTATCGCCTCTGAGTTCGACCAACGTTGTCCCCCAGGACGAACTCGATTGGCTATCGAGCCTGAAGCTCTGAACATGCTCATTTCGTTCGAGCAAGGCGTGGACGGTGCGCCTCAAGTTGCCTACTCCCTTGCCGTGGATGATCCGAAGCCGGCGAATTCCCTTGGCGAGGCAGGCGTCGATGTAAGCCGGAATCAACTCGCGAACATCTCGCGGCGCGAATTCGTGAAGATCAAGCACACCGTTGATCGGGTACTCATGAATTGGTTCTGAATCATGACTCATCTGGCCAATAGATAAAGTTCTACTTTAGGCTTGTCCCACAAGCGATTTTTCCTATATTAGCGGAGCCATTTGGTTTGGCATCTCGGGCTCGGCCCGGAAACCGAGTACCTCGCACTTTTCACGAGCTATTGTCTACTGCTTCAACCGCTTGGTAAACACCAGGCCAACAACAAGTGAAAGTCATCGTGATCCGTCTGGCGTTAACCGTCGGCTTGATCTGCTCTCTGCAGGCACAGGCCGGGACCTACTCAGTATCGGACTTTGAAGCCGGCGCTCAGCCGAGCATTACCGATCCGGCAAAGCTCCCGACCTTTGATCGGCATCTTGCGCCCTCGGGAATCGATCTGCCCCGGAAACTCCCCAAGATCGCTTCAGATCCGAAGTTTGATATAGAAACCTATCAGCCCGACAATCCCCGCCATCTTCTTGACCGGGCTCTGGATGAAGAGGATCGGGGCGCGAGTGGGCTGGGACCGTGCAAGAGCTTCAGCGGAGCGACGTACACGGGTTGGGACCCGCCGGATCCGCAAATCGCGGTTGGCCCGAATCACATCGTTGAGGTCGTGAATAGTTCGATCTCCGTCTTCGACAAGACCACAGGGAATCTTCTCCTAAGCGCCCCGGCGCAGTTTTGGTTTGCCGGCGTTCAGCCGACACCACAGGAGGCAGGAGATTCTGACTGCAACGTGATCGTCAACGTGTCGGACGCCGTTCGCGTCATTGGCTACATCTTCTCCGGCGGAGTGGCACCGTGCGGTCCCTGCTAAGGGGCAAGTCTTGGACAACCGATGCAGCGACGATCTTCATTGACAAAATACGTCGATTATTGTATCTTGTTTTCCAGCAAGCAAATCAACCCATAATATCGGGAGTCCCATGCGCATAGCACTCGTCGCTTTGACCGCATTAGTAATAGCAGCTTCAGGATCCGACCTCCACGCGGCTCGTCCCGACACGATTCGTGTGGAAGTCGACTATATGGTCGGCAACGGCCACTCGCATAAGCTGCAGCCCGCCGAGGTCGACATGATCGTCCAGGCCTTTGCCTGCCAGGGGATAGTGATGATCATCGAGGTGTCCGACTCTGTACCGCATTTCGACAATATGACCGGGGCCTCCTTCTTTACGAACGCCGCCCCCAACGGCTTCGCCTGGTACAAGAACAACTATATGGATCATCTCGGCGACCCGGGTTGGCACTACTGCATCATGGTTCACCAATACAACGGCTCGGGGAGTTCGGGGCTGGGAGAAATATTCGGGGACGATTTCATAGTGTCGCTTGGTGCCTGGACGGGACAAACCGGAACGCCGTTCGACCGCGCCGGCACCTTCATGCATGAACTCGGACACAATCTGGGTCTGCGCCACGCTGGGAATCAGGATGAAGGCGCGATCGGGCAGTACAAGCCCAACTATGCCAGCGTCATGGCCTACCGCTACCAGGTCGACGCGGTGCGGCGCGGCATGCTCTGCACTGAGTTGGCGGATTTGCTGCTGATCGACCGCAAGAATCTCGATTACTCCGACGGCACGCGGCCCTCGCTTGACGAAAATGCACTGATCGAGTCCGACGGCATCGGCTATGGTCCGGTCGACTGGAATTGCAACGGCATCATCGACGACGGCCCCGTTTCACAAGACTTGAGGAACCCCTTCTGGTGTTCGTCATCCTCGACGTTGCAGGTCCTGAACGACTACGACGACTGGGACAACCTTACCGATGTGACGCTGTTCAAGTCGGGGCACATACATCAAAGCGAAGAAGTGGCGGAGTGCATCACCTACGAAGAAGTCCAGGCGATGCGAGCGGCGAAGGCGGATGTTTGCGACGAACCGATTGTCGAAGTCGAGGACTGTACATTCCAGTACATCTGCAACGACGTCGATCAGGATGGCTGGGGCGACCCCGATGATACACTCAACAACTG
Organism: uncultured Ignavibacteria bacterium; assembly: GCA_964576925.1. Lineage (GTDB taxonomy): Bacteria > Zixibacteria > MSB-5A5 > CAIYYT01 > CAIYYT01 > JADJGC01. Next base: position 10,428 of record CAZNWJ010000021.1, read on the forward strand.
CGAACTCGACAATTGCGGCATTGATTTCAATCCGGACCAGGCGGATGTCGACGGCGACAGCATCGGCGATGTCTGCGATCCGGACGCTGACAGCGACGGATTGCTCAATAACAGCGACAACTGTTGGCTGATTGTCAACCTTGGTCAGGAAGATGCGGATGCCGACAGCGTCGGCGATGCCTGCGACAACTGCCCGGCCGTATACAACCCTCAGCAACTGGATGAAGATGGCGACGGCAACGGTGATCTTTGCGACGGTCGTGTGCACATTTACACGCCGACTACCTTGCCGACGGCCTACAAGAATCAGCCCTATTTCTACCAGTTCATTGGTGTCGGCGGTGTCGGCACCCTGACCTGGACATTCCTCGGAGGGGACACACCGTTTGGCTGCGATTTCAACGGCGGCACAGTCGGTACACTAACCGGAACACCATTCTTCTCGGCGCAGTTCTTCTTCACGGTAGAACTTTCTGACTCCAACCTACCGGCCTCGAAAGACACGATTAGTGTTTCGATCACCGTCGTCGATCCTCCCTACCTTTGCGGCGATGCCGATAACAGCGAAATCGTCACGATATCGGATGCCGTATTTCTCATCAATTACATCTTCGGTGGTGGGCCCGCACCTTCGCCGATTGAAGCCGGCGACGCCGATTGTAGCGGCATTGTGACCATCTCCGATGCCGTCTATTTGATCAATTACATCTTCGGCGGCGGTCCGGCGCCTTGTGCGGCCTGCCCGTAGTCGCCTCGAGATCTAAGACGCCTTTCTGGAACGAGGAGCGCCCTGCGCTCCTCGTTCATTTCTGCAGCTAATCCCAAGAACTGCCTGCAAAAAAAACAGTGCCTAAATAGATAAATTCTATCTATATTCACTCTCGATCATATCCAACTCAAAGAATCTGGGAGAACACGATGAGAATGAGACTCTTCTACTGCCTCGTCCTGCTCGGATCGGCAATCCTGATCGCGCAATCATCTGTTGCCATGGCTGAAGATTGCGGTACGGAACTCAGCGCCGCCGACATACAGGCCATCTCGACTCTGGTTGACGAACAATCGTTCGCCCGTGGAGGGCGTTCCAACGAATTCTATGACCTGCCGATTGCCATGCACATCGTTCGGCAGAGCAACGGTACCGGCGGGATTAGCGCGGCTGAGGTTGAGGCGTCGATCGACAGCGCGATTATCCTGTTTGCGCAGGTCAACGTCTCGGTGTACGAGATTCAGCCGGTGAATTTCATCGACGAAGATTTCTTCTATTTCAATATGTCGAGCAACGCTCAGCTGGACAGCCTGAAGCGCTACGACAAGGTCGCTAATGCCGTAAACATCTACTGGGTTCCCAGTTCGTCCGGATTCGCGTATTGCGGTATTTCGTCGTTTCCCTCCTCTGGCGTTCAGGGCATTATCATGAACAACAATTGCGGCGGGTTGCTCTCGAAGAACTCGACGTTGGTCCACGAGATCGGCCATTACTTCAACTTGATGCATACACACGAGCCTGCCTTCGGTATCGAGTGCCCTGATGGAAGCAATTGCACCATCGCGGGTGATTTGGTTTGCGACACGCCGGCCGATCCCAACGTCTCGGGACACGTCGGTCTACCGCCCGATTGCCTCTATGACAACTTCGCTCCTCCGCCGGGCGGCTGCGATGCTACGCCGTATAACCCGCCGGTCGACAATATCATGTCGTACTCGCGTCAATCATGCCGCGACATCTTGACTCCCGGACAGATCGACCGTTTTCGTTTCGCTGTCGAGAAACTCCGACCTGAGCTGGCTACGCTTATTAACGGCGTTCTGGTTAGCCCTCTCGTGGTCAATCCGCTGATTGTGCCGCTGGCGACCAAGCAGGATTCGGCGATCGTGCTTCAGAACTTCGGCGGCAGCGCTGTAACCTTCAACAGCGCTACCTCAGTCTTCGGCAATGTCGTTGTGACCGGAGGAACCCCGGTGACCCTGATGCCGTCGGAAGTCGGCAATGTAACCTTCGAGTACGATGCCCTGGCACTCGCCTCGAGCTGCGACCTGGGAATAGTCACTGATACAATTGTCATTACGACGTCGGCCCCGACCGTTTGGGAACTGCGCATTCCCGTAACCGTGAATATCGCATACACAATTCCCAGTCAGGCGTTGAATTCGTTTCAATCAACTTGTCTGACTTTCACTACGCCGAATACCCCCGCACTTGGCGACCGCACGTCAGCCGGTTTCCTGGATCCCATCAGTAATGTGCTCTACGACGGTTCCCTGTTACTGGGTTTGATTGACGGGTCTGATACCACCGTCTACATGGATATGTTCTCGCAAAGTGATTTTCTCTCAGCCGACGGATTTGTGTCCGGCACCGATGCTCAGGGTCGCACGACACAAACGTTGCGCTTCGTTACGAATGACGCCCGGCTTAGCGGCGAAGTGATCTACCACTTTGGCGGCACCTTCGGCACTCCCGAAAGCTGCCAGGTCGTCGAAATCGAGTATCGATTGCGCAATGATTGCGACACCAACCTGCAAGTCGTCGCCGGAATTGCGGCTGACTTTGACATCGACGGCTCCGGGTCGAACAACGCGCTGGTCGATGGCATCAACCACATTGTCTATGTCGACCAGGGCGCTCATGGCGCGGGTTTTGCGAATCTGATGCCTTGCCCCGAACAGGGCTCGCTGCGAACGATCTCCAACGCCGTTTCGATCTACCCCACCAACGGCCTCGTTGACGGCGCTACCTACGTGGAGATGGTTTCACCCAACAGCGGCGACATATTCACTCAAGACGTTTCCGTGCTGCTCTCGTTTGGCAAATTCAATCTTCACACCGGGGCACAGCGGACGCTGCGGGCTGCGTTGATGTCCTCTGCGTACACTGCAGTTGGTCTGCGATTCGCTGCCGACGAGTTGCGGGCGCTGAATCCGCCGGGACCGTGTTACCTCGAGGTGCCAGAGATCTATGGCACGATTCAAGGCGCCATTACAGCAGCCGTCGATGCTGACACGATCAAGCTCGCACCGGGAGTCTATGCCGGTCTCGGCAATAAGGACCTCGATTTTCAGGGGAAGAAGATTGTCCTGCGAGGTTCGGGTCCGGGCGCCACGGTCATCGACTGTGCCGGTTCGGTGGGCAGTCCGAGTCGTGGCTTGCGCTTTGACAATGCCGCCGAGAACAGCAGCGTGTTGATCGAAGGATTGACGATCAGGAACGGTTACGCTCCGGCCGATGGCCCCAGCTCTCGCCCCAACGGCGGTGCAATCATAATCATGAACGGCGCATCGCCGGTATTTCGCAATTGCCGCTTCGAATCCAACTTCGGCGGGCGCAACGGCGGCGCCGTTTCGGTTGAGGCCGGGTCCAGCGCTGCTTTCGAAGACTGTATCTTCGCCGATAACTCTGTCTTCGACCCAATGGACAACGAGTATTGGGGTGGTGCAGTCTATCTCGGCACAACGGTTCCGGTAACTTTCAGCTCTTGCGAGTTCAGCGACAATTCGGCATTCGCCGGAGGAGCGCTTGCGTTAGATAATGGGGCAGCGCCCTCCATTACCGACAGCCGTTTCGTTGGAAACAACGCTCAGTTTGCCGGCGTTGTCATCTGCGATGCGGCTTCAGCCGATTTTACGGGTTGCATCTTTGCTGACAACTTTGCAGCAATCGCCGCCGGGGTCGGCTATTCGTTTAATGAGACAACACCGTCAGTCTACACGAACTGTACCTTCGTCGGCAACTACCTCTCAACGCCAAATCCGAATTCGGCCAGTGTCTATTATGCCCAGGATGCGCCGGTGAGCTTCAGCCGCTGCATCATCTCGGACAACTCCGGAGATGAAGTTCTAATCTGCGACGGCACCGGCAGCTTTGCCATCGACTGTTCTGACATCTTCGGAAACGCGTCCGGAGATTGGACCGGCTGCGTGGCCAGTCAGCTCGCCGGCAACGGCAATTTCACTGCCGATCCAATCTTCTGCAACCCTGCCGGGGATGACTACCGCGTTCGAAGTTCATCGCCATGCGCGCCGGCAAACAACTGGTGTGCGGTTCTGATCGGTGCCGGGTCACCAGCCTGCGGCAATACGCCAGCAGGAAACGACGTGGCGGTTGCAGCTACCGACAGCGTGACGGTGACTTTTGCGACGGTGGCGGAGGACGGCGAGACGTCAGTCGCGATTAACGAGAGCGGCCCAAATCCGCCGGCCGGATTTGAGATCGTGCCATCTTCGCCGGAAGCCTACTACGAGATCTCTACTACGGCCCCCTACTCAGGCGTGATCGAAATCTGTATCAGTTACGACCCAGCGCAGGTTGCGCCCGGCAACGAGGCTGATCTGAAGCTCTTTCACTACAACGGCTCTGGTTGGGACGACATCACCAGTTCTCTCGATCAAGGTACCAATGTGATATGCGGCGAGACAACATCGCTGTCGCCGTTTATCGTCGCCCGGCCTGCATACATCTGTGGCGATGCTGACGGCACGGCGATTGTAACGATCTCTGATGCCGTTTACCTGATCGGCTACATCTTTGGCGGCGGTCCGGCGCCAAGCCCGCTGGCCGCTGGAGATGTTGACTGCAGCTCTATCGTGACGATTTCGGATGTGGTATACCTGATCAACTACATCTTCGGCGGCGGCCCGGCACCGTGCGCGGGGTGTCCTTGATCCACAACCAGCGTTAGATGTCGCACGCGGGGCGACCTTCGGGTCGCTCCGACCGTTGTTCGGCCTGACTCGAATCCAGAAGTATCGGTTGTCATTTCTGGGCAGCCGCTTATATTGTGGTGTTAATCGATCCACAAAATTTGCTGCGACGGCCGGTTGGCCGTGTCGGCGCCCATGACCAAGGAGAGCTTATGCGACTTCCACTTCCAGCGATCCGTTGCTACACCTTCGTATTCGTTGTGCTGCTAACCGCGACCGTGTTTCCAGTGCCCAATGTCATCTCCTATCAGGGTCGACTGACCGATCCTTCCGGCAATCCGCTCGACGGTGTCTATTCCATGACCTTTCGCCTCTACACCGATTCGCTCGCCGGCAGCTTGATCTTCACGGAGGTCCTGACGGTACCAGTCAATTCGGGTCTGTTCGCGGTCGAACTGGGCAACACAGCCACGATCCCGTATTCGCTGCCGTACACGGCGACATTCGCCAATATCTACCTCTCGATTCAGATCGAAGCCGAACCCGAAATGATGCCGCGCCGCCGACTCGCCAGCACGCCCTTCGCCCTCGCCGTCAACAGCCTCTATGGCGCCGCGGGGGGAAAAATCGGAACCTCGATCTGGGTCTATCCGACCAATCCGTATGACTACGCGATCACCGCTCACGGCCAGGAGCGCGGCGGTTATTTCAACGCCAGCACGACCGGTACGTTGTCGCGCGGTCTCTACGCGTCGTACTCAGGCGATATTGCCGATGCCGCGGCAATCGAAGGTTTCTCTAAGCCTGCTGACGGCTGGGGAATTGGCGCCCTCTTTGAAGGCGGTTACTACGGCGTGTTTGGTCAGGTAGATTCACCGCTTGGAAGCAACGCTCCCCACTTTGGCGTTTTCGGCGTCGTCCCTGGCAACGGTTCGCCCAATTCATGGAACACGGGAGTCTACGGTGAATCAGGAGGCGGACTCGCCAACTTCGGAGTTCGTGGACACGCATACCATTCCGGCGTTCCTGGTGCTTCGGCATTTGGCGTCTACGGTTCGGCCACATTTTACGACGGCTATGGCGCTTGGGCCGGTTATTTTGACGGCTGGACGACCTGCAAGGGCACGCTCGAAGTCCAGGGTACACTGACGAAATCCGCCGGATCGTTCCGCATCGATCACCCGCTGGACCCGGAACACAAGTTTCTTCAGCACAGCTTCGTCGAGTCACCCGACATGAAGAACATCTACGACGGCACGGTGACCACCGACGCCAACGGTGATGCTGTCGTCACGATGCCGGAATGGTTCTCGGCGCTTAATCGCGACTTCCGCTACCAGTTGACCGTCATCGGCCAGTTCGCCCAGGCCATTGTCTCCGAGAAACTCAATGGCAATCGCTTCTCGATCAAGACCGACAAACCCAACGTCGAGGTGTCGTGGCAGGTGACTGGAATCCGCCAGGATGCCTACGCTAATGCGCACCGCATCGCGGTGGAAGTTGACAAGGACCCGAAGCAGGTCGGGCTCTATATCGACCCGGCGGCGTTCGGCAAGGCACCCGATCGGCAACTAAACTACTGGATCACCAAGACCGTCGAGGACGCGCAGCGGGCCGATGCCGCCCGCCGGAAAACCATTGAAAATGGCCGGCGAGCGGCGGCGGCAGCAGCGGGTGGAGAGCAGAAGCGGTAGCCTGCCACTGGCGCGAAGGCGATTCAAGTGGAGAGCAATACCGATAGCATCGGATTCAGAGACACATCTCCGCGGGTGGCCCGGCACCGTGCGCGGGGTGTTGAGAGTCGCCGTTGTCAGTACTTTGTTTCGAGATGAATGGGAGCTGTTTACGCTCCCGTTCATCGCGTCTGCGCGGCATTATCTTACTCTTGCGCCAGCTGCGAAATCAGGACTTGATTGCCTCCCTTTTCCTGAAAAAATCTAACAATCTCGTGCTAAGCCTCGATTCCCAGCCTGCCGAAACAATTGATAACCACGAATCAGTTTGTGAAAGGCAGGAAAGCAACTGTGGATCAGAAACGAAAACACCGGCGCTGGCAAACTCCTGAAATCATTCAAGGCTCACGCGGATTCCGAAAAATGTTCGTCGAGGTCAAGGACACCGAAACCGGCGAGGTTGTCGGCCACCTGCTCGACCTGTCGCGGGACGGACTCAAGCTGATTGGAAAAACCGAGATGAAGAAAGGCAGCTTCCGCAGCTTTGCCGTCGGACTGCCCGGACCGGAAGGCCGCTGCGACACCGTTTTGATCGACGTTCGCTGTATCTGGGTGCAACACGACCTCGCGGCGAGCACCTACACGGCCGGCTTCATGTTCGGACCGATGCTCGAAAGCTCTCGCAGGGTCATCGATGCGCTTCTTGATAAGAAGGAGAAGGTCGAGTTCGCAACGAGCAATTCGTGAAGTCAACTTTGGCCTCGGTCTGATCAATAATACAAGGACTCTCCTCCAGTGAAACAGCCGCCCGAATCGCTTCGGACGGCTGTTTTTTCCCGGTCCCTGGATCTGGTCAGATCAGATGCGCTAATCCTACCCGAATACATCCTTGTTAGTGTCGATTTCGTATTTCTTGATCTTCTCAAACAGCGTCGTGTAGTCGATCTGCAGAATGTCCGCAGTCTTGCGTTTGTTGCCACGGGTCTGGTTCAGTACGCGGATGATCATCGCGCGCTCGGCCTGCATCTGCGCCAACTGGCCGACTTCTTTGAGACCCGCGCCCTCGCGCAAACGAACATCCTCCGACGTCGACAAGCGGATTGCCAGATGCTCCGGCTTGATCTTTTTGCCCTCGGCGAGAATGATCGCGCGTTCCATGGTGTTTTCAAGCTCGCGAACATTGCCCGGCCAGTGGTAGCGTTCGAGGATTTGCAGCGCCTCACGCGAGAGCGATTTCTCGCCCTTCTTCATCTGCCGCCAGTACTTGTTGATAAAATAGTTCGCCAACGGGATCACGTCCTCGCGGCGTTCGCGAAGCGGCGGAATGTGAATCGGGAAGACCGATAAGCGGTAGAAAAGGTCTTCGCGGAATTTCTTCTTACCGATCGCTTCCTGCAAGTTCATGTTGGTCGCCGTGATGATGCGGACGTCGACCTTGATCGGCTTGGTGCCGCCGAGACGTTCGAATGTCTGTTCCTGAAGCACGCGCAGAAGCTTGGCTTGCAGCGAGAACTCCAGATCGCCGATTTCGTCGAGGAAGATTGTGCCGCCGGAAGCAATCTCGAACTTGCCCATCTTGCGGGCATGCGACGACGTAAACGCGCCCTTCTCCGAGCCGAACAGCTCGTTTTCGAGCAGTTCACCGGGGATTGCGGCGCAATTGATCGTGATGTAAGGTTTGGTCTTGCGCGCCGAAAGCGAGTGGATCGCGCGGGCAAACAGCTCTTTACCGGTACCCGATTCACCCGTAAGCAGGATCGTCGTGTCCGAAGAGGCCACCTTCTGCACCAACCGCATCACATCGATCATCTTCTCGCTGGTGCCGATGATGTCTGTAAATCCAAGCGACTCGGCGAGTTCTTCGCGCAGGAGGTTGTTTTCCGCGACCAGGCGCTGATTTTCCAGCGCCCGCTCGACGATCATACGCAGATGACTGGTGTCGAACGGCTTCTGCAGGAAATCGAACGCACCGCGCTTCATCGCTTCAACCGCCGTCTCGATAGTACCGTAAGCCGTCATGACAATAACGGCCGAGTCGGGATCGACGTTGCGCACCTGTGACAAGACATCCATGCCGGAGATATCCGGCATGCGTAAATCGGTCAGGATCACGTCGAAGTGTTTTTCGCGCGAGCGCGCGACGCCGACATCGCCGGTTTCCGCGGTTTCGACATCGTAACCGTCCGCGGACAGCGAGGCCTTGAGCATCTCGCGCATGCTGTCTTTGTCATCGATGACAAGAATATTGGACACGGATTTCCCTTCACCTTCAGGTGAATGCCGTTACTCGATCACCTCTCGATTATCGACAGATCGGAAAAATCCTTAAGTGCGTGATTTGTATTCGGATATAGCGAATCGCTAAGGCTTGCAATTGCGGCACGGCGAGTAGCACTCCTCGAGAAACGCCTCCCGGCTCTCGCGACGGACCAAGTGCCTGCTTTCGCCGCTTGTAACCGCATCACACGTCGGGCGATGGAAGCGGCGACTTTCGGTGTTGCCGAAGTAGGCCGTATCGGGGCGGTCAGCCGGTAACGACCAGATTCCGACCCGGAGCCGAAGCGCCGAACGCTGGGCGGCACAGAGCTCCTGAAAGGCCGCATTCGCCAACTGCCCTTCGAAAAAGTAGGCTGAAGCCAATCCCTCTTCCACGAGACGCTCGTTCACGAACACCGTGTCGACGTACACAAACGCAAGAGTGCGCTGGTAGCGATCGCGGCGCTCTTTGCCGTATTCATACCGCATTTGGCTGCCCGAATTAAGCATCAGTTGAAGTGCTACTTCAGCTTCACGGGCGAAAGGCTGGCCCCTTTCAGGAGTGTCGATCCCGAGCAGCCGGATGGTGTTTCCTTCTGAATCAGTGAAAGTATCCCCATCCACGACCTTGATTCCAGCGCCGGCCGGGACGACGTCGCGCTCCGGGATGCCGGGCTTCTTGCTGATTTCGCGATAAAGCAGGACGGCGATGACGAGGAGAATTACGACGAAGAGGTGCGAAAACCGAATGCGCTTGGATGAGCGGGCTTTGCTCAATACGACTCGCCCCGGAGCCTTTCGCGCAGCAGCCGCATCTCCTCGGTATCGCGGCCGTACTCTTCCGCTTCACCCAAGTGATGCTGTGCGCGTTTGTGCTCCCCTTTTTCGTAGAAGATCTCCGCCGCGACGATATGCGCCGGCTGATGCGCCGGATTGAGGCGGATGGCGGTATCAATGGCTTCCGCTGCTTTGTCGAGACGATTAAGAATCAGGTTGTATTCCGCGATAACGATCAACGGTTCCGGATAGGACGGATCAAGTTCCTGCGCGCGGCGAACCAACTGCAGCAAGCGCTCGTCGTCACCCACATCGGTCGACTTGATGCGTTCGAGGTGGGCGTAGGCCAAGCCGATGAGGTATCCCGGATCGTAAGGATTCTTGCGGATCGCCTTGACGAACTCGGCCTCGGCATCGTCAACCCGGTCCTGCATGAGATAAACCCAGGCGAGCGCAAAGTTTACCTGCGAACTTCCCGGATTCGAACGGAAAGCGCGACGGATATATTCTTCCGCCTTATCGTATTGCTCCATTTCCTTGAAGTTGTAGGCGATGCCCATCAGCATCTCAAAATCGACGGGATTAAGATCGAGCGCTTCTTCGAAGGCCTCGCGGGCGGCCTCATGATTGCCCTTGCCCAATAGGAACTCGGCGCGCTGCCTGGGATCAGACTCGAGTTCCATCGCCAGATGGAGAAGCGCGTGGACCTCCCGTTTGTCGTAATCGAGCTCGAGCGCCCGCAAAAACGCCTCGCGTGCCGCTGCGGCGCGGCCCGATTCCAGCAGGCACTGCCCCAGCCCGAGGAGCGCCTTGTGGCTGTATTCGCGGCTTTCGGTGAGATCGCATTCGACGGCCCGTTCAAAGAAGCGCACCGCCTCGTCGCGATAAGACATCGCTGCAAGCGTCAGCCCCATCTCGGTTAAGTATTTCGAAGAATCGGGAAACTCCGATAACGAACTTTCCAACTCCGTCCGGCTCGACTTCAACCGTCCCGACCGCTGATAGACCAGCGAACGGTGATAATGAGCTTCAGAAGCCTCCGGGAATTCCCAGCCTACGAACGCCTGGGCGGGATTGCGGCGGATGAAGTTGTTGTACTCCTCGGCAGAGTTGAACTTCATCGTCTGGCTCACGCGCCGGCGGAGGATGCGGGTAATCGAGCTGTTGCGGGAAATGATGCGATCGGTTTCACGCAAGACTGTATCGTAGTCGCCGGCCTCCAGGGCCAGGTTAATCGAATCAAAAGGCGCCTGGGGGTCGCCGGCACGCCGGATTCGACGGACAACTGCCTGCACGAGGTTCCGGAGTCGTTCGATCATACGAGAGCAATGTACGGCACTTTGCGGGATCGTCAAGGCTAAAAGTTATTAGTATTAGTGATACTATTGCACTCAACTCACCGGCTCCCAGGACAGCTCCGGCACCTTTTGATATAAGCCTTTGATTAGCAATAAAGCCCATCGTAAGCGAACAATCTGGCGGCAACATCCGGCCCTCGATTTTGATCGCAACTAGCTCAATCAGATAGCGACATGATCACTATTTAGTATTAACAATATTTATTTATCTCACGTACAACGCCAACTTTTACTTTCTGAAAAACAGCGGCTCCAGAGCGATCAGTTCCGTAGTTGTCGTGCTGTTGTTGCTTTACAAGTACTTAACGTGGTGGCCTTTGCTAAAGCGCCGATTCGGGAAGCAAACTGACCTGCTTGAGCTACCAATTCGACTTCAAGTAGTGCTAGTATTAACGATACTAAAGGAGTACTCAACGTGCGCCTTTGCGACGGTGATGCCGGTGCGATTCGACATTCCGGGTCTTGGTTCAGCGCCGCCTGGCTCGGATAACGATCCCTCGTCTCGTACTGAAGGGTGACCGTTGCAGCCGGGCGACGTTTGAATCAGGCTCATTTTACCCTATGTGACAGAGGCCTGTGCTGGTGAATGGGGAGAAACTTACGCTTGTTATGTGAGTTCTGCCGGCGGCTCCGTTGCCAGGCGGCCACGAGCCTTGAGAAAAGCAAAAATTTTCTTGACAATTTCTTGTCCGACTGTACATTGTTGCCGGTTGGTTGAACGTTTTGATGTACCTACCGTACATTACTCTCAGCACAAACAGCACGTTTTAGTTAACGAATTAGTTAACAGCACAAGCCTCTCACACTAGGCACTGTCATTTCGATGCGATTTTTGTTACACAAGATCGTGCTCGTGGTGAATTGCGTCCTCCTATTCTCTCTAATCACCAAATCCTCATTCGCTTGACTTGTCGCAACTACTAACTGATTGAGGCAAGACGCAGTCTTGCAGGAGGTGTGATCGCTTCGGGCGGTTCACAGTCGATAAAGCTATCGAGACGAAGATTACTGTGTACGACCTTACCCGGGGAAACTAATGCAATGTTCGGAAGTACCGAAACTATTAGCAGAGGTGACCCCAATCTCCAAGATTAGGAATCCTTGAGACAAGTAGTTGGCCTGCTGACCCACAACCCTAGACAAGTTTCGGGTCGCCGCCGGCTCCAAGGTCCCTGATCGGCTGTCGCAGGCTACATGATCTGCTGCAGCGACAGGGTACTTAGGTTGGTGTGCCGCAGCGCAAGCTGTAGGGCCGGACTACAAACGTATTTTCCTAACTGTGTAAGGAGGAAGTACATGTTCAAAAGACTTTTGCTGGTCGTGTTGACTTTGGCCTTGATTCTGGGCCTGAGCAGCATGGCTTTTGCAACCAAGGATCCGAGTTCCTTTAAAGTTGGCACGTATACGATCGGCACTCCTGGAGCCGGCCGCGCGCTACATCAGCCGCAGCCGATCCATGTGCCGACGACTCCGTATTCAGGCGGCATTGCTCAGCCTTTGCCGAATCCGCAGCAGCCGGCCGCTCGTTCGAGCGCCGCGACGTGCGACTGGCAAGCCCAGTATGGTACCATTAGCTTCTATTTTAATGGTTCCCCCGGGTTTGGCCAGGCCGTGCGTTGGTCCCAGACCAATTCTGCTGAAGTTTGTTCTCTGAAGACGATCAGTCTGTTGATTTACGGCGCCGCGAGCACCTTTGGTGCTTCGGCGGGCGTAACCTCTTACGTATGGGCCGACGATGGAACCGGACTACCTGGTGCCGTCATCTACTCAGTGAACGTTCCGCATGCGAGCATCCTGTTCTACCCGTCCTACACGGACGTCGATGTTTCGTCTGCGAATCTTGTTTTCTCCGGTGTGACTGAATACCACACTGGTTTCATTCCGAACAGCACTGCCGACACCTACGCTTGCTTGATGGATAACGGCGACGGCGGACCGAACGCGTCCACCAGTCTCTACATCCAGGGCACGGGTTGGTTCGGCAACGGCGGCGTGTTCGTGAGCGGTGACATCAACTGGGCGCAAGAAATCTACACCTGCTGCTACGAAGCCGGTGATCCGGGTATCTGCGATACTCAGTTGTGGCATTGCGGTGTTGTTTATCGCTGGCCCGGTTTCTGGGCTGCCGAGCGCTTCACTGCCGCTGGCGAATGCACGCTGAAGACAGTGCGTCTGAGCATTTCTTCGTTCGGTACTGCCGCGTATGTCGGCGGTATTAACGCTCTCATCTACGCCGACAACGGCGGCCTTCCTGGCACGATTCTCGGCAGCGTTCACGTCCCGGATGCAGCGATCACGTTTGCTCCTGGCATGACGTCAGTCGACGTTTCGGGTCTGGGCCTCGTGTTCAATAACGAGGACTACCACGTCGGTTATCGCCCGGTCAACCCGGCTGAAGATTATCAGCCGATTGGCGACGACGGCGAAATTCCGGCGACCTGTCCCGAGGGCGGCGTTCTTCGTGGTTCCGCGTCACTCGATGACGGCGCCACCTGGGATTACATGGCCAACATCGACATCGGTTACGATGATAACTGGGTGTTTGAAGTTGACTATTGCTGCGCGGCTGTCGTGGACCTTTGCGACAACCTCAACTATGCTGGTTCTCCGTTCTATTACTGGACTGAGCCGGACGTTTATGGCGACCAGTTCCGTAACATGCGGTTTACCAACGCCGAATACTGCACGCTGAAGACCGTCAACCTGAACTTCTATGCTCCGGGTTCAGTCGGTGCTCCGGGCGCGCAAATCTACATTTGGAATTCGGACGGACAGTTCCCGACTTCCGTGATCACGACCTATAACGTGAACCCGGTTGTTGACTTCTTCCCGACCGCGACCAGTGTCGATGTTTCGGCTGCGAACATTCTGCTGGCTGGTGACTACCATGTCGGCTACTCCACGATTCTTAACGCCCCGACCGACGTGTTGGCGATTCTTTCGGACGACGGAACCTCAGGTTCACTGCGTTCGAGCGAGTTCTACTCCGGTCAGTGGTGGTTAATGGCGAACAGCTGGGGCGTTGATGTCAATTTCTTGATTGACGTCGACCGCTGCTGCACGCCTCCGGGTTATTGCCCGATCTTCTGCTCGCCGACCGATCAGTGGCCGACCTTCTCGCACGACTATGCTCGTACGGGCCAGTCGCAACTGACTCTGGGCGACCTTTGCGGTATCGTGAAGGTCTGGCAGTATGATGGTCCCGCGACCGTCAACGGCCTCAACTTCACCCAGCCGTTGATCTACAATGACCTGGTTTATGCTGCTTACAACGATCGCGTTGTCGCTGTCGACCTGCAAACCGGCGCGCTGGTGTGGGATACCTTTACCCTCGGGTATGGTCTCATTATCACCAACTCGCTGCGCTGCCAGATGACGGCTGACGCGACCGGCTTGTACTTCGGTACCGGTGCCCTCCGCGGATTTGCGAAAGCGAACCTGGCGACAGGCGCAAACATTTGGGCGCGTGGCGTCGGCGTCGGCAACCCGCTTCCGGGTACGCCGGGCCAGACCCGTTTCGCCGGTTCCGTGATCGTGGGCAACGAAGTGTACTTTGGTTGCGAAAACTCCCAGATCTACGCTCTTAATGCCACGACCGGTGCCAACCTCTACTCAGCCCAGCTTTACACCGATGCCGCCAACACCGTGAAGGGTTCGATCTACGGACCGGCCACGACCGACGGCAGCGACTTGTTCTGGGGTCTGTCCGCCAACCTCCTGGGCGCGACCAACGGCCTTGGCGCCGTGATCTCGACCAGCTACGGCGGCAGCTTCACCCAGAACTGGAAGTACATCAGCGCCTTCCAGGCTGTGCTGCATGAGAACTTTGCGGCAGGCACGACCTATCGTTGTGACAACCTGTTCGTTCATGCTTCGTTTGCCTTCGGCAACCAGGGTGACTATTCCGGTTACCGTCAGAACCTCGATCCGGCTACGGGTACCCCGATCTGGACTTCGACGTTCCTGATGGGCCAGAACATCTTCTGCCCGCCGGCTGCCGGCAACGAACTGGTGTTCTTCCCGAACATCAACAACGGCTTTGCCAGCCCGAACGCCGGCACCCGTGGCGTGCGTGCGGTCAACTTTGCGAACAGCACGGTTTGGCTCAACGGCGCGTCCGATGCCGCGAACAACAACGTGTTCAACTCGCCGGCCACGACTTGCGATCCGTACGTCCTGTACGGTTCGTATGACTTGATCGGCTTTGACTACCACTGGGGTATCTTCGATGCCAATACTGGTGCTAACCTGATCGATTACATCGTCAGCGGCAACATTATGGGCACGGCGATTGCCAGTGGTACCGATGGCAACAACTACATCGTCACCGCCATTCGTAACGCCAACGACGCCCAGTCGGGCCGTCTGCTGTGCTTCGCGAACGGTGGCCCGCGTCCGCGTCTGAACATCCCTGAGCTCCTGGTCCAGTTCACCGGCACTAACACGTCGGAAGCTGCTCCGGTTCAGAGAACCGACAACGACGCCGTCGTCAACACCGGTTGCGCGACTCTTAACGTTACGGCCACGCTTGAAGCCGGCGCTCCGCCGACCGCTCGCGTCATCTCCGACATCCATCCGGCTCTGGCGAACAAGGCGGAAGCTTTGGTTGCCGACTTGACGGATTACACTGTCGAATCGATGATGGGCCGCGTTGCTCAGTCGATCAACACCAAGGGCGCTTCGATGTTCGAAGTGACCGCGGATGGCGAGACGATTGAAAAGGCGATCACGGCTGTGAAGCCGGCGATGGCCAATTCCGAGAGACTGGCTCCGCCGACCTGGGTGAGCTGGATTCTGCCGCTTTCCGGCGGCGCCTCGGTCAACTTTGCGGTTGCCGGTGGTGGAAATCAGGACTTTACGTTTGAGTTCGATCGCAGTGGAATGAACTTCCTTGCCCCGAACTACTACTATGTGTACATCGATTCGGATGATCCGGATTACTTCGTCGAACAGTCCCCGCAGCCGTCCCCGCAGGCGATCATCGAGTACCAGATTGCGTACGAGTATTGTGCAAAAGACACAAGCCGTATCGACTTTGGTGCTGCTGGTAGCGCTTGGGCGACGAACTACGGCGCTCTGGCCGACGGCAACGTCGCGTTCGAATTCTCGCTGGATTCGAGCTCTGACGGCGCCTACGCCTACGAAGGCACCATGTTCTTCATGACGTCGATGGACGACGCCGCCTGGAACGTGTTTGGTGGTTTTGATGCTCAATACCTCTATCCGTTCTATGTCGGACCGTTTGTCAACGGTGATTGTGGTGGCTGCGATATCGGCGTGAATCTCCCTGTCGAATACACAACTAATGGCGGTGCGACCTACGCCCCGACCGTTGGTGATATTTGCACCTTCGCGATGATCGACTCGTTGCAGGGTATCCTGAATGCTCACCAGGCTGGTCCGTCGATCGGCTTGTTGATCGATACCCGCGAAATCGGCACCTACGGCGCTGACTTCGCTGACTTCGCGTTGTTCGTCGTCGATGTTAACGAACGTAACGGCAACCCGATCACGGGTATGTATTACGGCTCCTTCATGGATTGGGACATTGGCACCGACGGTGGCGGTGGCGACATTGCCAAGGGCTTTGTCTACCAGAACGACGGCGTGGAAGTGCGCGGCTTTATCGGCCTGCCGCTTTCGGGCTCGTACTGGCCGGACGGCACCAAGACCGACCCGATGTACAATGCTCATGTCCTTGAGAACTCGCTCGTTGTCTATCCGACCGCTCCGTGCTCCGACTGCTTGCCGGATTCGCTGTACGCCTTCGTGAATAACGTGGCGGAAGGCGCTCTGGTCGTCGATCCCGATGGCACCGGCCCGGATAAGTCGACGATTGCTACCTTCGGCAAGGCTAACATTGCCGGCGGCGGCACGCATAGCTACGGCTTCGCCATCTTCGGTCATGCCAACTCGGCTGACCCGAACGGCGACACCGAAGCCATGAGCAAGTTCATCAACAAGTACGCCGGTTTCGCTCGCGGTGACGTGAACGACGACGACTTGATTGATCTCCGCGACCTGGTCAAGCTGAGCAACTACGTTGGCTCAGGCGGCCCTGGTCCGGCTCCGTTCAAGCACCTTGGCGACGTGAACAACGACGGCGTTGTTGACGCTGCTGACTGCGCTTACCTGGCGGCTTACTACTTCACCGGTGGTGCCCCGCCGCAGAGCGCGTTCGTGTTCTAATCTGACAGATTTCTGTTAGGATAGATCCCCGGGGTCTCGGAAACGAGACCCCGGTTTTTTTACGCCAGCCAGGCCCACGCTTCGAAGCTGTTGGCAATTCTGGAACTGCCGATTCATATTAGGTGTTGAAGAAAGAGACACTATGGCTACCACCGTTGCAGAATCCGTGATAAATGACATCATCGCAGTCGTTGCGCGCCACGTGACCGTCGACGGCTACTATTCGCGGCGGCGGGAGATCAATATTCGCGCCAGTCTCGAGCAGTCGCAGCCGGACTGGAAGCAGCAATTGTCGCGCGAACTTGCTCCGTTGGGCTACTCGCTGTCGGTGCATGTCAACGGAATGACGGCGCATCTGCAGATCTATCCCGGCGGCAAGCGCTTCCCGTGGCTGAATATCCTGCTGTTCGTCTTAACGGCGATTTCCGTCTCGATCCTGCCCGGGCTCTTCAGCGAAGGCACAAGAATCTTCACCGATCCGGCCGTGTTTCTGCACTGGCAGAAGTTTGCCGTTCCGCTGCTCTTGATTCTGCTATTTCACGAGTTTGGACATTACCTGGCGGCGCGCCGTCGCGGGATTCGCGTCTCGCTGCCCTATTTCCTGCCCGCACCGACGATAATCGGGACCTTCGGCGCCTTCATCAAGTCGAACTCCCCGTTTCCGTCGCGCCGCGATCTGATGGAGGTCGGCGCTTACGGACCGATCGCGGGCTTTGTCGTTGCCGTGGGCGTGCTCGCTGTGGCTCTGGCGGATGTGACTTACCGTCTGACGCCACCGATTGCAGAAGGCGGCATGCTGGTGGAGCCGCTGATCATGCGGCTTCTTGAAGCGCTCATCTGGACGCATCCTTCGCCTGAAGGATACAACATCTATTTACAGGACAACCCCCTGCTCTTCGCCGCCTGGGTTGGAATGATCGTGACAGCCCTGAACCTTCTGCCGGTGGGACAGCTCGACGGCGGGCATATCGTCTATTCTCTTTCACCGCGCTGGCATTACTGGATTTCGCGAATGATGTTTGCCTTCATGGTAGCGATGGGATTCATGTGGGAGGGCTGGTGGATCTGGGCGGCCATGGTCTTCTTCGTGATTCGCTTTGCCCATCCGCCAACGCTCAACGACTTTGAGCCGATCGACCGCCGCACTCGCTGGACGGGTTTCGCCGCGCTGGCGATCTTCGTTTTGACGTTTTCGCCGGTACCGTTCTAAGATTTCACTAATGTTGTAGCCGGGGGCGGAGACTACACGGCGTTGGCACGCGCAGTCTGTTCGTCCATTTCAACGACGAAATTATAGATGGTGTCGAGCTTGTCGCGGTTCTTCTGGATTGCTTCGATGAAGATCTCAACGATCTGGGGATCAAATTGCCTGCCGGCGAAGTCGCGCAGCTCCTGCACCGCAGCCGCGATGCTCTTGCCGCGCCGATACGGACGATCAGTAACTATGGCGTCAAAAGTATCGGCAACCGCGAGAATGCGACCCTCGACGGGTATGCTCTCGGCCGCCAATCCGGCAGGATACCCTGATCCATCCCACTGCTCGTGATGCGACATGATATACGGCAGGCACGGTTGCAGGAAGGGAATGCCTTCGATCATGCGGGCGCCGACCTCGGTGTGGCGCTGCATGATAACGCGCTCGGAATCGGTGAGGCGCCCCGGCTTGTTGAGAATCGAGTCAGGCACGCCGATCTTGCCGATGTCGTGAAGCGAACAGCCCATCGTCAGAGTAAAAATCCTCTCGTCATCCCACTCGAGCTGTTTGGCGATAAGTTCCGCCAGATAGGTGACGCGCACGGTATGTCCGGAGGTATAGCGGTCGCGAGCTTCAACAGCGTTGGCCAGCGCGATGATGGTTGATAAGTACGCCTTTTCCAGATCATCATAGAGTTTCGAATTGGAAATGGCATAGGCCGCTTTGGAAGCGATCACCTTCAGGCATTGCAGTTCTCCCGTCGAGAACTCGCGATAGAGGCTGTTGCGGGCGATATTGAGCACACCTAAGACCCGGCCGCGTACCAGCAGTGGGCAGGACAACAGCGACTCCACACGCGACTGGCTGGCGGCATCGATTAACGCGGGATTCTCGAAGTAGATATTTTCGATTTCGATCACGCGGGACTCGGCAGCCGCTTGAGAATGCCGGGTGCGCCCCTCGAGAAATTCCCGATCGACCGGAATCTCCGGAACCGTCTGAATCGCCTGGAGAATGAATCGATTGGCTAATGCCTGGTCGTAGAAGAGGATCGAAGCGCCGTCGGCGTTGAATTCTTTGATGGTCAGCCGCAGCACCTGGTTAAGCGCGGTTCCAAGATGAATCGTCGACCCCATCGCCTCGGCGATTTTAAACAGGGCGAGTTGTTCCTTGAGGTGGATGTTCTCGCGCGCCAGCATCTGCTTGCGCAGCCCGCGTTCCACGATCGCGAGGAGATTCTCCATCTTGAACGGCTTAACGATATAATCGTAAGCGCCATGCTTGAGCGCGTCGATGGCGTTCTCCATCGTCGGATAGCCGGTCATGAGAATGACAATCGTGTCCTCCGCGTGTTCAAGGGCGGCCTCGATCATCTGCATACCGGAATGCGAGCCCATCATCAAGTCGGTGAGCACGAGGTCGAATTGGCTGGATTTAAGCATCGCCAGAGCCTTCTCCGGGTCGCTTTCGGAGATGACACGATAGGAGTCGTGCACCTGGATCATCTCCCGGACGACATCGCAGACGATCGGCTCGTCGTCGATCACTAAGACCCTGTGTTTATGGATCATACTGCCTTGTGGACCTGTCCTCTGTTAACTTAGTGCGTCCGGTAAGTACTAACGCTTTTTCGCCTAACCCATTCCAACTCACCTCTTGTATCGTCCACTCCGCGAATTCAGATTACCCGGCAGGCTGTGCAAATGTTGGCCTGAAGCGGCGGATGTGCGAAAAACGCGCATGAAGTCTTGACAGAAGCGCCGATATTATTAATAGTAAGTTTCATGCTGGTAACACGTACCGATTTGATCATCATGGCCTGCCTGGCAGAGCAACCCGCGCACGGTTGGGATATCGACCGCCGACTGGTTGAGATGGGCGCCGACCTCTGGGCCGAATACTCACGCCCGAATCTCTACTATGCCTTGCGCAAACTCGAGCGCGGCGGTATGATCGAGCGCGTTAAGCAGGGCGCGCAGGGACTGCGCAAACCGTACCGAATCACTGCGCGCGGGCAGGCGGCGCTGCACGACACCGCTAATCTGGAGCAGTTGTTTCACAGCCGGACTTACTTCGATTTCGATTTGATTCTGGGATTTGCCGGGCAGCTGGCGTCGCGTGATACGGACTGGGCCGCCTTGATCGAACGCCGTCAGGAAGAACTTAGCCGCGAACTCGACCGCGCGCAGGAGTTATGGCAACAGGCGGAAATGACAGCGGGGATTTCTTTCGGGCGGCAGGCTGCCATGCGCCACCGCATTAAGTTTCTCAAGTCGGAAATGGAATTCGTCAAGTGGCTGGCGAAAAACGCGCCGGAGGACTGGGCGAAGTAAAACACAAAATCCGTCCGCGTCTGCGAACGGATCGTGTGTTTCGCTTGACCGGTTAGCGATTACTTGACGCTTGCGGCAGTTACGCCGGCTGCTTTGTCTTCCAACTCCTCAATGTACTTCGACGCCGCCATCGCCGCCGTCGTCGCATCGCCAACCGCGTTGGTCACCTGCCGTACCAATTGGTGGCGGACATCACCGCAGGCAAATAGGCCCGGGATCGAAGTCTGCATGTTCTCATCAGTTAGTATGTAGCCGTTTTCGTCAGTCGCCACCGGCTCGCGGGTAATCTTGGAATTGGGGACGAAACCGATGAATACAAAAACAGCGCCGCAATCGACGCGTTCGCTTTTCCCCGTCTTGGTGTTGCGGACATCTACATGCGTGACCTTGGCATCGCCCTCGATTGACTCAACCACGCTATCCCAGACAAACTCCAACTTGGGATTCCGGAAGGCCCGGTCCTGAATAATCTTCTGCGCGCGCAATTTGTCGCGCCGATGAATGAGAATCACCTTGGAGCCGTACTTGGTCAAGAAGATGCCTTCTTCGACGGCAGCGTCACCGCCGCCGACAACCACGATTACCTGATTCTTGAAGAACGCGCCATCGCAGATAGCACAATAGGACACTCCCTTGCCGGCAAATTCCTTTTCGCCCGGCACATTGAGGTGATTCGGCGAACCTCCGGTCGCAAGGATTACGGTCTTGCTGGTATACGAAGATTCCGCTGTCTTCACGAAAAACTGGTCGCCTTCCTTGTAAACCTCTTCTACAGTGTCGCTGACGATCTCCAGGCCGAACTTGCGGGCGTGCGATTCAAATCGTGCGGCCAGCTCTGAACCGAGAATATGTTCGAAACCGGGATAGTCTTCCACCTCTGCCGTATTCGCAATCTGCCCGCCGGGAAGATACTTCTCGATGGAAAGCGTCTTGAGGTTCGCGCGGGCGCCGTACATCCCTGCCGTCAGCCCGGCCGGTCCGCCTCCGATGATGATGATATCGTAGTCAGTGTTCATAAATCCTCAACTGCCTGTTGCCCGTGATCGTAGGGACTGCAAACTCGACAAAGCCCACTGTGCTATCTAAACCTGATCGAAAGAAATTGTTCCCCTGCTACCAGTCAATGGCTTTCTGAGCCAATATACCCTGCTGAAACGGATGTTTGATCTCGCGCATCTCGGTAACAAGGTCAGCCAGCTCGATCAGCTCTGGGGCGGCATGGCGACCGGTAATGACGAGATGCAACTGCGCAGGTTTGTTTCGGACCAAGTCAAGCACAGACTCGAGCGCGATCAATTTCAAGTCCACCGCGACGTTTAACTCGTCGAGAATCACGATGTCATACCTGCCGGAGTGAATCACCGCGGCCGCATCTTCGAGTCCTTTGCGCGCCGCCGCCTCGTGGACTTGGCGGTCTTTGTTATCGTCGATAATTCCTACAAATCCCTCTCCGACCTGCTCCATTTCAACGAATTCCGAGAGGAGTTTTATCCCCTTGAGTTCGCCATATTTCCAACTCCCCTTAACGAATTGCAGGATCTTGATCTTCTTCCCGTAGCCCGCTGCACGAATACACATACCAAGCGCCGCTGTGGTCTTACCCTTGCCATTTCCGGTATAAACGATTACCAAACCCTTGTTCTCTTCTACTTTTGCGGTCATTTCAACTCCTCAGAAAGATCACCAGGAACAATACGTGGCTTTGCCGGTCTTGTAAAGCTCTAACCGCCAAGCGTTAACGAATTCAAGCACTTATTAACCAATGGCTTAAGATCAATCCGAATGTGAAAAAAATCACTAAATAATAGTTGACACAAATTATAGTAATTTTTATGTTGAGCCCAGCGATGTATTTGGCGAAAAATACAACATAGAGAAGGAAAGAACTGCGGTAGCCGGCGAGTGACGACTTATGCAAGAAAGTATTGTGAAATCTTTCACATTATTGTCGGCGCGCACTGACGCTTGCCGCATGCCATCTGGTCTCTAATGCAGGGAAAGAGGTATCGCCATGCAGTTCACAAAAGCTGAAGAATACGGAATCTTCGGCATCATGTATCTGGCCGCGCAACAACCGGGGCGGATTACGCCACTTTCCGAGATCTCGGAAAACCAGAAAGTCCCGGAGAAGTTTCTGGCCAAGATCTTCCAGTCTCTTTCACGCTCCGGCCTGATAAGGTCGCATCGAGGCGTCAAGGGCGGTTTTACGCTCGGAAAGACTCCGGAAGAAATCACAATCAAAGAGGTTGTCGAGAGCATTCAGGGACCCTATTTTATCTCCAAGTGCCTCACCGAACCGATCGACGGTCAGTCGCCGGCGATGTTGAGTCTGCGCAAACTGCTGGAAGAAGCCCAGGGCCGATTGCTGCGGGTCTTCTCCGAGCATACGATCAAAGATCTGATCGATTGGCAGGACTAAACCACCGCTTCTCGCCTCGTCGTCGGTTGAAGTGTTTGTTTAATATGGATCAGCTATGTCGATAAAGCCGGACCACTGGATCGTCCGCATGGCGCGGACGCGTAAAATGATCGAGCCTTTTGCGCACAAACAAGTCGCTCGCAATGTGATCTCGTTTGGCGTTTCGGCCTACGGCTACGACATGCGGCTGTCCGATGAGTTCCAGGTCTACACGCCCGTTCACGCGGCGGTCCTGGATCCCAAGGACCATTCTCCGGACGACTTCGTAAGAATGAAGCAAGCGACGATCAAGATACCGCCCAACTCCTTTGTGCTCGCGCGCAGCCTCGAGTACTTTCGCATTCCACGCGATGTCCTGGCGATCTGCTTCGGCAAGTCCACCTACGCGCGCTGCGGCGTAGTCGTCAATGTGACGCCCCTCGAACCGGAATGGGAGGGATTCGTCACCATTTCCATTTCCAATACCTCTCCCCTGCCGGTCAAGCTCTACGCCCGCGAGGGAATCGCCCAGGTGCTGTTCCTCGGAGCCGACGAGATTTGTCGCGTCTCTTATGCCGACAAGAAAGGGAAATATCAGGCGCAGAAAGCGATTACCAACGCGCGCATCAAGCGTTAGACCGCCGGCGCCATGTTCCAGTGAAGATTGTCGCGACGTCGAGTGACGTCGCTTTAAGAAAGGATCAGGTGATCTTTCATGATACACGAGCAGAAAGCCGATACAAAGTCCACTACGACCACAGCCGCGAGCAAGAAGTCCATGCGGCGCATGGTCTCCATCGACGGCAACACGGCAGTCGCGCATGTCGCACACGCCACGAACGAAGTCATCGCTATCTACCCGATTACGCCGTCCTCGGTGATGGGCGAAATCGCCGATGCGAAGTCAGCCAAACTCGAACGTAACATCTGGGGGACCATTCCCTCGGTGGTCGAGATGCAGTCCGAAGGCGGTGCTTCCGGCGCCTGCCACGGTTCGTTGACGACCGGCGCGTTGACCACGACGTTTACGGCCTCCCAGGGCCTGCTCCTGATGATTCCGAATATGTTCAAAATCGCCGGCGAGCTGTCGCCGACGGTATTCCATGTCTCAGCGCGCGCCGTCGCAGTGCAGGCTCTGTCGATTTTCGGCGATCACTCCGACGTCATGGCCACCCGCTCGACCGGCTTTGGCTTGCTGGCCTCCGGCTCGGTGCAGGAAGTCATGGACAATTCGCTGATCTCACAGGCGATTGCCCTGCGTTCGCGCCTCCCCTTTGTCCACTTCTTCGACGGCTTCCGGACCTCACACGAAGTTGCCAAGGTTGAAGAACTGACATTCGACGATATGCGCGCCATGCTCCCCGACGAGTTGATCATCGCCCATCGCCTGCGCGCCCTTACACCGGACCGCCCGCTCCTGCGTGGTTCGTCGCAAAATCCCGACGTCTACTTCCAGGGACGCGAGCGCGTCAACGAGTTCTATCTCAAGGCGATTCCGATTGCCCAGCAGGTGATGGATGAATTCGCCAAGCTCACCGGCCGCCAGTACCACCTGTTTGATTACGTTGGCGCGCCCGATGCCGAGCGCGTGGTCGTCATGATGGGCTCCGGCGCCGAATGCATGCACGAAACGATTGACTTCTTGCTGGCCAAGGGCGAGAAAGTCGGAATGATCAAGGTCCGGCTCTACCGGCCGTTTTCGGTTGACGACTTCGCCAAAGCGATTCCGGCATCGGTCAAAGCGATATCCGTGCTCGATCGCACGAAAGAACCGGGCTCGGTGGGCGAACCGCTCTATACCGACGTGCAGGCCGCCCTCGAAGAAATGGTTGCCCGCAACATCGCACCGTTCAAGAAGGCGCCGCAGATTGTCGGTGGGCGCTACGGACTGGGCTCCAAGGAATTCAGCCCGGCGGCTGCCAAGGCCGTGCTCGACAATCTCAAGTCAGAAATGTCGAAGAACCACTTCACGGTGGGCATCGTCGACGATATCACAAACACCTCGCTGCCGATGGATCCGGATTTCGACACCGAGCCGGCGGATGTGTTCCGTGGTTTGTTCTACGGGCTCGGTTCAGACGGCACCGTCGGAGCAAACAAGAATTCGATCAAGATTCTCGGCGAGACAACCGACGGCTATGCCCAGGGCTATTTCGTCTATGATTCCAAGAAGGCCGGCGCCGTTACCGTCTCGCATGTGCGCTTCGGCCAGCGCCCGATTCAGAGCCCCTATTTGATTTCCCGCGCCAATTTCGTGGCCTGCCACAATTTCTCCTTCGTCGAGAAATACGACATGCTCGGCAAACTCGTCTCCGGCGGGACATTCTTGCTGGCGTCGCCGTACTCTGCCTCTGAGGTCTGGGATCACTTGCCGATCGAGATGCAGCAGGAGATGATTGACAAGAAGATCAAGTTCTACGTGATCGACGCGATCAAAATAGCCAAGGAATTGGGACTCGGTGCGCGCATTAACATGATCATGCAGACGGCGTTCTTTGAGATCTCAAAGATTATTCCGCACGAGAAAGCATTCGAGGCAATCAAGAAGGCTATCCACAAGACTTACGGCATTAAGGGTGAAAAGGTCGTGGCAATGAACGTTGCCGCCGTCGATGCCTCGGCTGCCGGTATTCAGGAAGTCAAGTATCCCGGCAAGGTGACCAGCAAGGCCAAGCGTCCGCCGGTGGTTCCGGATGAGGCTCCTGACTTTGTGAAGCTGGTTACCGGCAAGATCATCGAAGGTAAGGGTGACGACCTACCGGTGAGCGCTTTTCCTGAAGACGGCTCATACATGACGGCGACAACGCAATTCGAGAAACGCAATATCGCCATCGACATCCCGGTCTGGGAGCCGGACGTCTGTATCCAGTGCAATATCTGCGCGCTGGTCTGTCCGCACGCCGCTATCCGGCCCAAGGTCTTCGACCCGGCTTTGCTTTCCAAGGCGCCGAAGACCTTCAAGGCGGTTGACGCGATGACCGGCCCGATGAAGGGTCTGAAGTATTCGCTCCAGGTCGCCCCGGAGGATTGTACCGGCTGCGTGGTCTGCGTCGATGCTTGCCCGGCAGTCGCCAAGGACGAACAAGGCAACAAGACCAATCGCAAAGCGATTAATATGGCGCCGCAGATGCCGCTGCGCGAACAGGAACGCGAGAATTTCGCTTACTTCCTCGACCTGCCGGAACCCGACTATTCGCGTTTCAATATGGCGACCGTCAAAGGCAGCCAGTTCGTGACACCGCTATTCGAGTTTTCCGGCGCCTGCGCCGGCTGCGGCGAGACGCCGTATGTGAAGTTGATGACGCAGATGTTCGGCGACCGCGCCGTGATCGCCAACGCGACCGGCTGTTCGTCGATTTACGGCGGCAACCTGCCGACCACGCCTTACTGCAAACGCTCGGATGGTCGCGGACCGGCCTGGTCAAACTCGCTGTTTGAGGACAATGCCGAGTTCGGCTTCGGAATGCGCCTGACGATCGACAAGATGCACGAGTTTGCGCTTGAGTTGCTGGCTAAGCTGATGCCGGCGCGAGTGGACGAGT
Source organism: uncultured Ignavibacteria bacterium (assembly GCA_964576925.1). Classification (GTDB taxonomy): domain Bacteria; phylum Zixibacteria; class MSB-5A5; order CAIYYT01; family CAIYYT01; genus JADJGC01. Next base: position 36,790 of record CAZNWJ010000021.1, read on the forward strand.
TCCGGCTTGCGCCCCAGGCGACCCAAACAGAGATCGAAGCGCTTCGCGTGAAGGTCGACCAATTGAAGAGCGAGTTATCGCGAATGAGCACTTCCGAGGCGAAGCACCTGCTCGCCGTGGCGGATTACATCGTCAAGAAATCGGTGTGGATCGTCGGCGGTGACGGCTGGGCGTACGATATTGGGTTCGGAGGCCTTGACCACGTAATGGCTTCGGGCCGCAACGTCAACTTACTGGTGCTCGACACGGAGGTCTATTCCAACACCGGCGGCCAGATGTCGAAATCGACACCGCTGGGCGCAATTGCGCAGTTCGCAGCAGGTGGGCGGCCTTCGCCAAAGAAGGACCTTGGATTGGAAATAGCCAGCTATGGCAACGTCTACGTGGCGCGCGTGGCTATGGGCGCCAGCCCGAATCAGACCGTGAAGGCATTTGCCGAAGCGGAATCATTTGACGGCCCGTCGCTGATAATCGCCTACGCACACTGTATCGCGCATGGCATCGACATGGCTTTCGGTCTGGAGGAGCAGAAGAAGGCTGTGGACTCAGGCCACTGGATTATGTTCCGCTACGATCCGCGTCTGCGCGCTCAGGGCAAGAACCCGCTGCAACTTGACAGCAAGAAGCCGTCAATCCCGTATGCCGAGTACGCCTACGGAGAGAATCGCTTCCGCGCTCTCAAGTCGCAGAATCCGCAAGCGGCCGCGAAGTTTATCGAGGAAGCGCAAGCGGAAACCAATGCCCGCTGGAGGTACTACGAACAACTGGCGGCCATGGATTTCGCGGTCGATCGCGAGTTTCGCAAGTAATCGGCCGGCGCAGAGCTGAGAGAGAACGGGCGGAGTACTCTCCGCCCGTTTTCGTTGCAGCAGAAGTTCTCGATCACGTACCGAAACACAACGGGCGACCCCTTGGGGTCGCCCGTGTTGTTTATCCTGCACTACCGCAGCGCGGGAGCTTGTGGCCCGAGTCTACGGACAGGCCGCGCAGGGCACGCTGCCGCCCGAGAAGATATAGCCGATCAGGTACACAGCATCCGAGATGTTCACCAGCGCATCGCAGTTCGAATCACCCGCCTCCA
>CAZNWJ010000022.1:0-30991 GCA_964576925.1 uncultured Ignavibacteria bacterium
AAAGTGTTACCTATCCGCCCGGTCTAAAGTGTAACCTATGCGACAGTCAGTACACGGTCACGATTTGGTGAATTGATCTGAAGAGATTGGTGACTCGAAAGTCAGGATCGCAGGGATCCTGAGCCATAATGCGAGATTGCTTCGTCGCGGCGGTGACTAGTGGAAGGCAAAGAGAGTTGGTTCGCTCCTCGCAACGACAACATGTGACAGGTGGAGTTGTAGGCGTCAGTCTATTGTCAATTCCCTTCGGAAGGAGATCGAGTTTGCGGGTTGACGCCGAGAAATCATAGTAAATCTGCGGAGTTCGGAGACCAGGCGGGAATTGACCTACGGTTAACTGACGCAACGGGGGGTGAAATCGGCGAGTCGTGAAAATGCGGCAGAGTGGTGATTGTTGAAGCGACACACCCCGTCTCGATTCGCCCGGCAGAATCAAGAGGAGAGCGAGTATTGGGGGGCGAATCGAGCCACCCCTCTCGAGAGGGGAATTAGGCGGTCACGATTTGGTGAATTGATCTGAAGAGATTGGTGACTTGAAAGTCAAGATCGCAGGGATCCTGACCTACGGCTCCGGAGAAACGGGAGTGGGAGTCACACGGCTTGACCAGGAGCGCGGGAGATCATATATTCGGCGAGTCGATGATATCACGGAACAAGTCGAGCGAAGATGAGTTCCGAGGTTATCGCGGCAGCAGGAGAGAGAATTGCCAAGAGCATCGTTACATACGCTGGGGTGCCGGCTGAATCAGGCGGAGACGGCGATTATCGCCAATAGCCTGGTGGCGCGCGGGTTTGAGATTGTCGAATTCGGCGAGCGGGCCGATGTGACCGTGATCAATACCTGCACGGTGACGGAGCAGGCGGACGCGAAGTGCCGGCAGGCAGTGCGACAGGCCCTGCGCAAAAATGCCGAGACGTTTGTCGCGGTGGTTGGCTGCTACGCGCAACAGAGCGTCGCCGCGATCGCCGCGATCGAAGGGGTTGACCTGGTGATCGGCAACGAGCACAAGCTGCGCGTGGCGGAGTTTGTCGGCGATTTGGCGAAAAACGGCAGACCGCAGGTGGTTCATTCGCCGAAGCTCCCGGAGAAGGAATTCACGATTGAAACAGACGGGCTGTACAATTTCAACACGCGCGCGAATCTGAAGATACAGGACGGGTGCAATTACTTTTGTTCGTTCTGCATAATTCCCACCGTGCGCGGGCGGGCGCGCAGCCGGAATTTCGAGGACATCTTGCGGGAGGCGCGGAATCTAACGGCTGCCGGGCACCGCGAGCTGGTGTTGACCGGAGTCAACATTGGCACCTACAAGAATGACGGCAAGTCGCTGTTGAAGGTGATCGAGGCATTGGAGCATATCGAGGGATTGGAGCGGATCAGGATCAGTTCGATTGAACCGACGACGATCGGGGCGGAGCTGGTGCGCTATATGGCGTCCTCGGATAAGCTGTGCCGTTACTTACACATCCCGCTGCAGAGCGGCAACGACCGGATTCTCAATGCAATGAAGCGCAAGCACACGATCAAGCCGTTTGCGAAGTTCGTGGAGTGGGCGGCGAAGACGGTACCGGATATCGGGCTGGGCACCGACGTGATGGTGGGATTTCCGGGGGAAACCGACGCTGAGTTTGCCGATACGCGGGAGGTTCTGACTGAACTTCCCTTCTTCTATTTTCACGTATTCACCTATTCCGATCGCCCGGGGACACCTTCGGCAGCGATCAAGGCGAAGGTAGCGCATGCGATTAAGAAAGAGCGGACACGAAATCTCATGGAGTTGAGCGCGCGCAAGCGGCGGGCGTTTGGTGCGGCACAGCTCGGGCGCACGATGGGTGTTTTGTTTGAGACCCAGGAACACGGTTACTGGGCGGGATACACGGAGAGCTACATACGGGTGTTGGTCAAGAGCGAGGAGAATCTGGAGAATCGGATTGTGCCGGTGCGGTTGACTTCCCTGTCCGGCGAGCAGGTGATCGGCGAGCCCGCGCCGCCGCCGGCAGTTTCGGTAGCATAGTAGTACTAAGGGGCAGCTTTTTCCAATTCACTGATAATCGCGGCGGCTTCGGCAGCGCGGAAGTTCGCCGCGACGCAGCGGCGCAAAGCGGTGATAGCGGCCGCGTGATCGCCGGTTTGCGCGTAAAGCACACCGAGTTGAAAACTCACTTGCGCATGATCGGGGGCGAGAGAATGAAGTTGCTCGAAGAGAGTGATTGCCCGGGGGAGATCACGCGATTCGAGAGAGGCGGCAGCCTGGATGGCAAGCAACTGGAAGCGTGCTTCAACGTTGGAAGGATCGAGCGCCAGAACACGTTCGAAAGTGCTGATGGCGGCAGCGCGGTCCTCGAGGCGCAGCATGACATGGCCGAGCCCGCCGAGGAGTTGCAGTCGTTCACTGCGACGGAGCGCCGGGTCGTCCATGACCAGTTCCAGCAGACTTCTGGCCCGGGCAAGTTTTCCTGAGTCGATGAGATGCGCGGCCAGGGCGCTCACGATTGATGGTTCTTCAGCAGAGAGAACGAGCTGAGCTATGCGCGAATACAACTGATCAGAGTGGGAAGAATTCCCGGCGGCGATGATTTCAGCTTCGACGAGAGCATACACGGCATAAAGAGCGATTTCTTTGGGATCACAGGGTTCGGGCGCAGTGTCGAGAGACAGGTTGCGCGGGTGCTGGGAGACGATCTGCCAGAGCGCGGAATCGGCGACATAAACCAGACCGGCGGAAAGCAATCCATCGCGCAGGCGCGGATAGTCGTTGTCGAAATTCATGAGTTCGCGCGCCATGACGACGGGCCGAGCGGTGGAGTCGAGAGCGAAGTTGACGAGATTGCGGAAGTGTGTCCAGTCTCCGGCATTCGAATAGCCAAGCAAGCGGCGAAGATGCGTAAGAGTCGGCAGGTGACCGGAGACCTCGCAGTCGGGACGGACATCCTCGACGTAGCGCAGATAGAGTGAGGGAAACATAGAATTGTCGGAGCCGCAGAGGAGCAGACCGCCGGCCGGGACGCGGGCAATGAGATCGCGGGCGTAGGTTTCAGCGCTGGTGTGGCGGCTGATGTCGCAGCGAGCCCAGTTCCCTACCAGCGAGCTGCCGATGAGCACTACCGCAAGTGCAAGGCCAAGGATCGCAAACCGGCGTCGAGTCAGAAAGGCGGCGCAGAGTTCGAAAAGCCAAATGCAGGCGACGATAAGCGACGGCAGGAAGTACGGAGCGATGTCGGCGATGGTATAGCTGAAGTTGAGGGCAAGATTGGTCGCCAACACGGCAAACAGGGTGAACGCTAGCGGGCGGTCGCGGCGTAATTGCAGAACGAGTCCGGCGACTGCGAGAATGATAAGCGGCAGCGCAAACTCACCGGCAAGCTGTCGCCACAGGCGGACGAAGTAAGGCACAATATCAGTCCAAGCGGGTGCGGCAAGAAAGCGTTGATAGCTTTCGGCAAGAACATGCTGCTTGAAACCAACCCAGCTTTGCGGGTTGTACCAGCTCAGAACCAGTTCGTGGGCGGAGCGCAGCGGCAGGTACAAGTAAGTCGATAGGGCCAACGCAAACAGTCCGAAAGCCAAGAAGTGGTCACGGAAGAAAAGGTGTTTGCGAGTCCGCCAGGTCTGGATCAGGAGGAGAGGCAAGAGAGCCAGGATCGAGAGGTGATTGGCGAGTCCGAGGCCGAAGAGGAAGAGCATCAGGTAGTAGAAGCGGCGTTCGCCGGTGCGTTGCAGCCTGAGTGAAAGGAACATGCAGGCCAGTGTGAGAAAGGCGGAAAGCGCATAGACTTCGAAGCTTGTGGCGACCGACCAGAGGGTACGGCCAAACGCAAAGGCGAGTGCGATAATGAGAGCCAGCCATGAAGTCAGAGATTGTTGCGAATTCTTCCAGTGGCGGAGAAGTCGATACGCAAGATACGACGCGGCGGCGGCGAAGCAGGCGCTGAGCAGATTCAAGGCAACGATTGGTCGAAGCAAGAAAACGAGCTTCGACCAGACATTGCCAACCAGGGTCAGGAACGGATAGCCAGGCGGGTGCGCGATTTGGAGGCTGGCGGCTGCCAGAGCCAATTCGGCGCTATCGCCGACGAAGACTCCGCGACACAGGGTTAGCGAGTAGACAACAAGCGGAACGAGGAACGAGGCAACGGCGAGGAAATCAAATCGATGTGATGATTGGCGCACGCGGTCAATATAGTGGCGTCAGCCAAGGATGCAAAGCACGGGAATGTGCCTGTGCTCCTCCAGAGAAGAATCGCACTCAGCGGGAGACGGATGAGTGGGGAGACCTGCGGCGAGCGGCTTTTTCTTCGCGAGTGGCTGCCGGTGAGGCGGTGACCGCCAGAACAATTGTCTTGGCCTTTTTAGCGCCGATACCCTTGACCTTGGCGAGATCTTTCTCGGAAGCGTCGAAGACAGCCTTCAGCGTGCCGAACCTCGCCAGCAACGCGGCGGCGTTTTCGGCGTTCAGTCCCGGCAGCGCCGACAAGAGCTTGATCTGAAGATCGGCGTCGAGCACGGCGGTATCAAGAGAGGAATCGGCGCTCTCTGCGGCAGATTCGTCGCTTGTCGCGGCGGCCTCCGGGTCAGTCGGAGTCGACGCGAACTCCGCTTGCTTCATCATCAAAGCGATGTACTTAGCGGATTCTTCCGGCGTACTGGCGAAGATAATCGGAATGCGGTGCACGAAGGTCAGATAGGTAATGCCGGATCGACCGGGTGTTGTCGCTGAGATGGTTGCGGCAGGCGAGTTCCCTTCGACGATGTAGAGCGGATCGGGGAAACTGCGTTTGAATTCGGGCGCGGTGCGATAGACCATTTTGTTCGACAAGTCTGCCAGGAATGATTCGACAGTGCGACGGACGACGGCAACGCGACCGGCAATGAGATAGTCGATTAACCGCAGCGCGGTGTAACGGATCTGGATACCCTCCTTCTCCAGGAAGGTGGTTACCTCATTGCCCTTCTCTTTAATGTTTGCGATCAGGATGTCGTTACTTCCCGACAAAATAACCTCCAACGGTGTTGGCCAAGCTGGTTATGCGATACTTCTTCGAGTCAGGCGTGCGGCACCAGCCAGCGAGGGATAGTCGCGAAGGCTGCGTGGCGACGAACTTAGGCGATGAAGGATAAACTCGTCATGCCGGCCAGAACTGGCCTGCATCAGGGTACTGCTAATAAATACAAAGCCCGGCTGAAATCAAGTGAAAAAAATCGCGAAGGCTAAGATCGTTGCCGGCTACGTTTTGCGCTCTTTCTTCTTGGCCGCCGGAAACAAGATGTTGTTGAGAATAAGACGGTAGCCGGGCGAGTCTTTGTGCAACTCCAGTTCGGTGGGTGGATCACCGACCATATGCTGGTAGTCTTCCGGATCGTGGCCGCCCAGATAGGTGAAGGTGCCTTTGCCGTAGTTGCCGTGAATGTAGCGCACCTCATCCTGACCCTGAACCTCGCCAAGGATCGTGACGAATTTCTTCAAAAGTGATTTGCGAAACGCGGTCGACTGGCCCATGAAGCCGCGAACGACGCCGACGTGATTCTGCACGAGCATGGTTGGCACGGGATCGAGTTTGGCGGAGAAATCGAACAACTGGAAGTAGTCGAGTTCGGGCGCCGGAACGTAGGCCTGGCGATCGGGATAGGTGTCGATGTTAGAATGCTTGTACTCGAGCGGATTCACCGAGAGGGTGAATTGCTCGAAGGCAAAGCAGGCGTCGAAATTGAGTTTACCCTGATAATTGGGATCGATGGCGTCGCCATCAAACTCGCGGGGGACGATATCGGTTTTCTCAGCCGACAGGGCGATATCGAAGGTTTCGGGAGCGGAGCACATGGCAAAGAGGAAACCGCCGCGCGCGACGTAGTCTTCGACAGTTTTGACGACGGCGGTTTTCATTTCGGAGACTTTACGGTAACCCAGCTGGCGCGCCATCTGCTCGTTGGCGGCAACCTCCTGCTGGTACCAGAGAGTGTTACGGAACGAGCTATAGAAACGGCCGTATTGACCGGTGAAATCCTCGTGATGGAGGTGCAGCCAGTCGTATTCCTCGAGTTGGCCGTCGAGAACTTCAGCGTCCCAGATGGTCTTGTACTCAATCTCCGCATATTTGAGGGCCAAGGTCACTGCGTCGTCCCACGGTTCGTTGTTGGGCGGTGAATAGATCGCGACGGCAGGCGGTTTTTCCAGCAGCACCGATTCCATGTTGTTTTCTTCGATGGTGGCGCGCATCAGAGCCTCGTCGGCGGCATTAATGAGTTGAAATGCGACGCCGCGCAGGGCGCAGATATTCTTGATGCCTTCGTAGTTGTCCGTGAGGAACGAGCCGCCGCGATAATTGAGCAGCCATTCAACGGTGCGGCCTTGCGAGAGAGTCCAATAGGCGACGCCGTAAGCCTTGAGGTGATTGGTTTGCTCGCGATCCATGTAGATCAGGATTTTGTCGGCGCAGGCGGTTGATGCCAGCGCGAGCGCCGATAGCACGGCCAGAATGAGAGGGCGAAGGATATTCATCGTTGATGTTATACAAAACGGGGGCGGGAAAGACGAGAGGAAAATGGGGGCGGGCGGGGGCGCGTCAGGTCGCCCGTCTCAGCGCGATTGGCAGGTCTCCGGTGGAAAGAATGCGATTGACGGACTGTGAGAGATCAGAGACCTGCCCTACGACTGCTGACGGAGAGACACACCCCGTCTCGATTCGCCCGATACTATTGAGAGGAGAGCGAGGACTGGGGGCGAATCGAGCCACCCCTCTTGATAGAGGGGAATGGAGCGGGGGCGGGGGGCAGCGGGCCGCCCTCTCAGCGCGATTGGCAGTTCTCCGGTGGAAGGAATGCGTTTGACGGACTGTGAGCGATAAGAGACCTGCCCTGCGCTTGTCAGAGCTTCGACGGAAGACCTGACGCAATGATCAACGTGCGGAATACGGAGAGTTGATGAAGCGACGACACACCCCGTCTCGATTCGCCCGATACTATTGAGAGGAGAGCGAGGACTGGGGGCGAATCGAGCCACCCCTCTCGAGAGGGGAATGGGTGATCGTAAAAGTCGTGACTTTAGAAAGAGGGAGTTGATTGAATCTGCTCACACACCCCGTCTCGAAAGAGGAATCGAGTGGTCATCGATTTAGGGTGGGAAGCAGATTGCGTCTTCGCGGCCGGGTGGATGCAGAGATTGGGAGTCGCTTGCTGCTTGCAAAGACACCCTCACCCCCGACCCCTCTCCCACGCGGAGAGGGGAGAAGCGAGTCGGTAGGGTGGACATTCTTGTCTGCCGGAGTCGCGGATGGCGGCAGACAGGAATGTCTACCCTACCGGGAAGCGGCAGACAGGAATGTCTACCCTACCGGGGGGCGGCAGACAGGAATGTCGACCGTACCGGGAAGTGGCAGACAGGAATGTCGACCGTACGGGGGGGATTGGAAGGTGGTAGAGCCGGGAGTTACGTGCGTTTATTGTGACGAATGGCATTCCAGGCTTCGAGACGTTCTTTGATTTTCTTTTCAAGGCCGTACTCGGTCGGGTGATAGAATCGCCGAGTCTGGAGTTGATCGGGTAAATCGGACTGGCCGGTGATGGCGTTGGGTTCGTCGTGGGCGTATTTGTAGCCGGCGCCGTAGCCGAAGCCTTTCATGAGGCCGGTAACGGCGTTGCGAATGTGATAAGGAACTTCGTAGGCAGGCTCCTCCTCGACGGTTTTCATCACGGATTTGTAGGCTTTGTAAGCGCTGTTCGACTTGGGGGCGCAGGACAGATAGATCACGGCTTGAGCGATGCCGAGTTCACCTTCCGGAGTTCCGAGAAACTCGTAGACCTCCTTGGCGTGAAGGGCGACGGCCATCGCGTTGGGATCAGCGAGTCCGACATCTTCGACGGCGAAGCGAACGACGCGGCGTGCGATGTAGAGCGGGTCCTCGCCGCCGGCAAGCATTCGCGCCAGCCAATAGAGGGCGGCATCGGGATCAGAGTCGCGCATCGACTTGTGCAGGGCGGAGATGAGGTTGAAGTGCTCCTCCCCTGCTTTATCGTAGAGCAGGACTTTCTTCTGCTGGACTTCGGTGATGCGCGACAGGGTGATTTCAGCCTTTCCCTGCTCCCAATGAGGGTCGGCCTCGCAAGCGAGTTCGAGCAGGGTCAGGGCTCTGCGGGCATCGCCGCCGGCGACCTGTAAGATGTAGGATCGGGCGTCAGCGTGCAGAGTGATCTGTTTCTTGCCGAGACCGTGCGATGAATCCGACAGCGCGCGGGTGATGATGCGATCGAGGTCGGCAACCTCCAGCGGTTTGAGCAGGTAGACTTTTAGACGCGAGAGCAAGGCGCCGACGACTTCGAAAGAGGGGTTTTCGGTAGTCGCTCCGAGCAGAATGATTTTGCCGGACTCGACGTACGGGAGGAAGGCATCCTGTTGACTCTTATTGAAGCGGTGGATTTCATCGACAAAGAGAATTGTGCGGCGACCGTAGAGAGACTCCTCGCGCTCGGCTTCGACCATGACGGTCTTAATTTCTTTGATGCCGGAAGTGACGGCGGAGAAGAAGATAAACTTGAGCTTAAGGGCGCGCGAGATCAGATAGGCGAGCGTGGTCTTGCCGGAACCGGGCGGTCCCCAGAAGATCGCCGAGTGAATTTTGCCCTTGTCGAGCAGCACGCGCAGCGGTTTGCCGGGATCCATTAGATCGTGCTGACCGACGAATTCGTCGAGAGATTCCGGGCGCATGCGTTCAGCAAGGGGCGCGTTGGTGATTTTTCGCGCGGGTGTTTCGTCCTGGAAAAGGTCGCTCACATGTGTCCTTTGATTGACCATTCGGTCAGGAATGGTGTCTACCTATTATAGGTAATGTTGCGTATAGGGGCAATCGCGGAGAGGGTGTGGCGGATGTTTCGGCGGTACACACCCCGTCTCGATTCGCCTAGTAGAAACAAGAGAAGAGCGAAGATTGGGGGCGAATCGAGCCACCCCTCTCGAGAGGGAAATTTGAAACGCCGGTGGTTGGCGCGCGGGGTGCGTGGTCTGGGCTGGAGAGAGGGATTGCTTCGTCGCGATGAAGTCTGTTTGTGGAATTGGGATTCGGGCGCTCCTCGCAATGACTTCTTTGGATTAAAGGCGTCAGGTCACAATCGATCCCTCGCTGGCGCTCGGTATCGCTCAAGACCTGACGCAACGATGAAATGAAGAGCTGCCCCACCCTTCGTTGCGCTACGGGTGGGGTACGGCGCTCAAAACCTGACGCAACGATGAAAGGAACACATCCCGTCTCGATTCGCGCCGAGAGATTGAGAGGCGAGCAGAGAATTGGGGCGAATCGAGCCACCCCTCTCGAGAGGGGATTTAGGACTCCGCGTGCACGGCGATCTGGAAGCGTGAACGAAGTTTGCGTGTTTCTTTCGGATACGGTGTTACGTGAAGAACGCCGGGATTGGTCGAACTCGGGGAGAGGACGCGGCGGAGTGCAAAAAATGGACTTAGAAGCTGGTTAAAGGGAGTCTTGGTTTGACCGATACCTGAGTAGTCGGCCGTGAAATGCGAACGAACGAGATAGACAGCGAAGTTGATTACAATCCTGGCAATGCACTATGGAGTTTTTTCCGAGATTGAGTCGCTGTACAGCCGGTTTCGCCGCGGCTCGCGCAAAATCAAGGTGGTCGTAGATGTTTCCGAGAAAATCGATACCTCAAGGGAGAGCTTCCTCACGCTCTATCGCGATTGTACCCGGGTGTTTCCCAGCATCAGCCGCCACTCGTGTTGCGAAGGCTGGGAGGCGGCACCGCTGTATGCGCGGTCCGAGAAAGGAATCTCAGTGAAGCGGATCGGCGAACTGGCGGATTACCCGCACTTGCTGGAGCACCTGATGGTCGATGTCCAGTGTTCGGTGGGTAAGATGCCCAGCTGTTCGGGAATCACCTGCGGATGGAAGAAACCGGAAAGCCGCTTTGACTTATTTGTCGAGTGCGACGATCCGCGGATTGGCATTTTCGCGGCGTGCCTGGGCGCGAACCTGATGAATAATTTCGTAGCCGGGAACCCCACTGAAGATGACTTTCATTTGCTCCTCGAAGTGGCGGAGATGATCAAGACGTTTCCCGAGACCAAGGTCGAAGTCGCCAAGCTGGCGCATGCGCTGAACGAATCGGTGGAGAACATCAGCAGCGCGATCGGCCAATTGCAGGACCTGCGTTTTTTCGACACCGGGGTTGACGATGACGGTCAATAACGCTCCCAAGGTTCAGCAGCGTTCGGAGCCAAATCCGCCCAAGCGGAAAGCACTCGGCAGCGACACGGCAGCACAGTCGGATGGCTACCGGCTGGTCATGAATTGCCATCACGAAAAGAAATCCCAGACAAGTGAAAAGCCGGCACGGGCAACTCAACGCCAGTGACCGAAGATACCCAAACCCTCATCACCACAGGAGGAACCATGTACTGGTTTAACTTCAACGATTTCCGTTTCTTCGAGCGCCCGGTCTCATCGCCGCGCCAGCTGAACGAAGGCATTTCCGCGCTGGTGTTCAACTCGATCAACACGAAGGCTAAGGTTGAGACGGTCAATCCGGAGACCGGCGAGTACCGCATTGTCCTCCAGGGTACGCTGGACATGGATCGCGGCTGGGGCACTGATCGCTACTAAGATCGCGAGCGCACGTTTCGCCGAGAGTCGCGGCGTCAAGGAGCGACTCGATTAGAGGCAAAATTGAAGACGCCGGTAGCCTACGGCACCGGCCAAAGACAGAAAACGCAAGAAGGAGTTAGCAGAATGCGCAAGTGGAGCATCACTGATATCAACACGATCGAAAACTGTCCGACCTCCCCGGCCAAGTTGCAGCAGAAATTCACCGAGATTCTTCTGAATTCCACCACCTGCCGTTGCAAGGTGGAAACCGTGAACCCGCAGACGGGCGAGTACCGCGTAGTGCTTTACGGCACCTTTGATTGCGGCACAAACGAAGGATTCGGCGGCGGCAACTAAGCGCCAACGTATCTCCGCTTATAGACAATGAAGCGAGCCGGAGATCTTCTCCGGCTCGTTTCTTTTGCGGCAAGAAAAAAGCCGGTCGCGAGGACCGGCTTCTTCACGAATTTGCGTTTCTCAGAATTACTTACGATTTCTGAAGCGGCGGGCCAGACCCACGCCGGTTGCACCGAGACCGAAGAGAAGCAGGGTCGCCGGTTCAGGGACCGCATCGTGCGTTCCGGTAACAGTATCGGGGCGCAGGATTTTGTTGATCGAACCGCCATTGGCACCGGTAAGGAGGCCATCCTCGGGTGCGGCAGTAGGATCGGTGGCGGTGAAGTCCTCGTTCCAAGCCGTAGAAGTGCTGCCATTGGAATAGTCGCTCTTGGCGTAGAAGTCACCCCAGGTGGGAGCGCGGTCGGAATAAAACGAGAAATTGAAATCGTAGCCGCGGTTGTTCGGAGCGGTCAGGCGCATTCCGTACATTGCCTGCGGCATGTTCGGATAAGTGGAGTTCGCCGAATAGTTGTTAATCGCCCAGCTACCGAACGAATTGCCGTCCCAGCGGAAATTCCAGAAGTTGGAAGAGGTCGCGGTCGGAGAAACTTCGATGATGATGCGGTCGAGTTGGCGATCAAGGTTATAGCCGTCTTCATCACTGACGTAGTAGCGATAGCGCCAGTTGCCGTCATTCTGGCGGGAAATATTCCAGGAAATGCGAAAACCGTCATCGTTGTAGCTATTCCAGTATGAGGAACCGGTAACGCCACCGGGGGTGTATAGAGATCCGGTGAAAGTCTGCGCGGACACCACCGCAGGCAGCAAGAGCAGCGCGACGACGAGGAGAATAGTGCGAAATTTCATGTAGTCTGGCCTCTCTATCGAACAAAGAGAAATATATACAAATCCAGTCCCTTATTGAGCAAACAATGTGCCAGTTGTGCACATCGCGGTAGTATCGTGTAACACATTATAATACAATATATTACATTTATAATATCGGACATTTTGATCCCCTTAGATCGATACAGCGCTTGCCAAGTGTCGGTTTCACGTACGCTAATCGCATAATCGCGTGTGATTCCTGTGGGGTTTGGGCTTGACCCTTATTCGTACGCGACGTAGCTTCGGAGGATTACAGACTTGATGATTGGGAGGTTTTGATGCGACCAAGGATGAGAGGCTTCGTCCTGCTGTTTCTGCTGCTGTCGCTGTCATTAGACAGGGCTTCGGCATTTGACTTGAGCGTGGATGTTTCACAACTGGAGAACGGATTAACGGTGCTGATCTGCCCCGACACGACGGCGCCGACAGCGAGCGTGTTCACGTTTGTCAATGCCGGTTCGCGCGACGAAGATCGTCCGGGGATTACCGGGCTGGCGCATGTGTTCGAGCACATGATGTTCCGCGGCACGCCGCGCTTTCCGAGTTTCACAAATGCCGTAACGCCGCTGGGGGCCGAGAACAACGCCTGGACGACCAACGATTATACAGCCTATTTCCTGAATGCCGAAGCGCGGTTCCTTGAGCAGATGTTGGAGATTGAAGCCGACCGCATTCGCAATCTGGTCTTCACGAACGAGACTTTTCGCACCGAATTGGGGCCGGTAAAAGAGGAGCGCCGGCGCGGAGTCGCGGATGATGCCGACGGATTTTTGAGTGTCGAACTCGACCGGCTGGCCTACACGCTGCATACCTATCACCACCCGGTGATCGGCTGGGAGGAAGACCTCGAGCAGAACATGACGTTCGAGGATGGACGGCAATTCAAGAACCGCTTTTACGCCCCGAACAACTGCATACTGATCATCACCGGGAATGTAGATGTCGAGAAGACCAAAGAACTGGTAAGTCGATTCTACAGCGGCTGGGAACGCGGCGAAGCGTATGCCTCGCAGGTGTTGCCGGAGCCGGCGCAGACTGAAGAGCGAATGAAAGCCTTCACATGGAAGGACGACGAAACGCCCGCATTGCTGCGAATGGCATTCCACACAGGCGCGCCGGGGACAGATCTTGAGACCCACGCGGCGTTGAACCTGATCAACGAAGTGCTGTTCTCCAAGTCGGGTCGGCTCACGACGCTACTCAAGAATGAACTGGCGCTGGTGGAATCGGTTTCCGGTGACGCGGAATTGCGCAAGGATCCCGGATTGCAGGTGATTGCCGCTCGCATGCGGCGCGGCGTCGCGATTGACGAAGTTCGCGACTCTATTTACAGCCAATTGAATCTTCTCGGCAAGGAATTGATACCCGAGGATGAGTTGGATCGCGCGCGCAACAACCTAAGAGCGCAGATGATCTATCGACTGGATCGGCCGTCGCGGATCGCGAGTTCGCTGGGCGTTTACAAGGTATTGACGGGTAATCACCGCGCGATGTTTGAGCTTTATGATCTTTATGACACGGTGACTGCAGAGAAGATTCGCAGTTTGGCAGCAAGCTTGTTTCGCGCAGAAAATCGCACCGTGGTAACTTTGGTCCCGAAGAGTGGGGTGTGAGGTGAAGATAACGAATTCAACAAAACATAGATGGGGCGCGTTAACACTGGCCATAGGAGCCATCGCGATTATCGGGCTGGCACTGGCCTGTACCGGGCCGACGCCGGATCGATTTGTCGTTGTCGACAAGCCGGGAGTGCCGGTGGTGTATTATCGACTGATGATCTCGGCGGGGTCGGCGCTTGACCCGGAGGAGAAACCTGGGCTGGCGTATTTTACGGCGAACCTCCTGGACAAAGGCACAACGAGTTTTTCGCGCGAGGAGATTGCGCGCCGTCTGGAGCAGATTGGCGCTGAGTTGAATATCTCTATCGACAAAGAGGTCGTGGTGATCTCCGGAAGAACGCTGGCGGAGAATGCCGGCGAGTTCTACTCGATCTTCCGCGAGGTGTTTCTCGAACCGACGTTTCCGGAAGATCAGGTGCGACAGATGATCGCGCAGCAGATTGACGAAATCGGCCAGGTGCGCGAAGATGACACGCGCTTGTCGCTGGGCGTGTTCGAGAACACGATTTTTGCCGGGCACCGCTACGGGCACATTGTCCAGGGGACGGAGAAGGCAGTGCGGGATTTCCAGCAGGATGATGCTGTTCGATTCTATCGGGCGAATTACCTGCGCGGAAATGTTGTTGCGGGGATTGCCGGGGCGGTGGAAGATTCGCTGGTTGACCGGTTTCGCGCCGATGTCGGACAACTGCCTTCGGGACGCGTCGTGCGTTCGGATGTGATGCCGCAGTTGCCGAAGACGACGAAGGTGGTGCTGGTCGAGAAAGAAAATCGCGCGCAATCGAACCTGCGAGTCGGGCATGCGCTGGAAGATAACCGCTTGTCGCCCCAGTACTATCCAATGGCGTTGTTGGGTTGCTATCTGGGGCAGCACCGGGAAATGTTCGGGCGTTTGTTCCAGACGGTGCGGGCGGAACGCGGACTGGCCTACGGCGCTTACGCTTATATCGAGCATTTTCGCCAAGCGGGGTGGTCGAAGATGGCGGATGCCAACGTGCCGCGCCGCGACCAGCATTTTCACATGTGGACGTATCCGAAAGAGATCAATTTCGAGTTCTGCATCAAGTTGATGCTTCACGAAATGACAAAGCTGACGACGATGCCGCTGAAGGCCGAAGACATTGACCGCACCAAGGATTTTGTAGCGAACAGTTTTGCGTTCCGCACCGAGACAGCCGACCAGATGCTGGGGATGAAGATGGATGAGTTGTGGTACGGCCAAACTGGATTTATCGACGGTTTCCGCAAGCAGATCAGTTCCGTGCCGCGCAGCGAACTGCAGACGATAGCGATTGATAATCTGCATCCGCTGAAAGTCACGATTGTCGCGGTGGTTTCGAATGGTGAGGCGGCGAAGCAGGAGTTGTTGTCATTGGACACGAAGCTGGAGTTGCCGTCGGGATCGGAAGAAGGTGAGTTGAAAAGCGTCAATGACGAAATCAAGGCGTTGGATTTGAAGTTGAAGGCGGAGGATATTGAGATTATGAAGGCGGGGGAGGTGTTTAGGTAAGCCTCAACGTCACGGACAATAAGAGGGCCGGGACTCCCCGTCAAATCCCGACCCTGAGTTACGCAAGGGCGCACATTCGTGCGCCCTTGCGATTTATGTAGCCGCTCCCCTACCCCACGCGCTCAGGTCGTTGGACTTCGGAGGCGGCGGCCTTGCGTTTCAGTAATGAGTGGCCGGTAGCCAAGCCGAAGATGAAGAGAACGAGTGTAAGGATGCCGATGGCGAAAATCGTGTCGCCGGGAGCGCGCAGCCACTTGAAGACTGTGATCGCCGGCGAATAGAGATACTCGGCGGAGCGCGCGAACCAGTAACCGTGGCGCACCGAGGCCCAAGTCTGCATAAAGCCGATCGGCAGCAGACTCAAGAGCACCATCGTCAGCAAACCGATGTTGATCGTCCAGAAGGAGAACTTGATGACGTTGTCCTTCCACTCCTGCCGCACGTAGAGCACGCGCAGGCAGAAGAGCATCAGACCCAGACCAAGCATGCCGTAGACGCCGAAGAGCGCGGTATGGCCGTGCACGGGCGTGGTGTTGAGACCCTGCATGTAATAGAGCGCGATCGGCGGATTGATCATGAAGCCGAACAGACCGGCGCCGACCATGTTCCAGAAGGCGACGGCGACGAAGAAGTAGATCGGCCATTTGTATTTCGCGACCCAGGGTGTCGCGCGCGCCAGGCGTATATTGTCCCAAGCCTCGAAGCCGATGATGGTGAGTGGAACGACCTCGAGCGCAGAGAAGACCGCGCCGAGCGCCATGACCGCAGTCGGCGTGCCGCTGAAATAGAGATGGTGCAAGGTACCGATGATGCCGCCGAAAAGGAAGATGGTCGTGGAGAAGATCACCGACGAGTTAGCGGTCTTGAGGCGGATCAGTTGCAGGCGCGCAAAGAGGAACGCGATTACCGCGGTGGCGAAGACCTCGAAGAAGCCCTCGACCCAAAGATGGATCACCCACCAGCGCCAGTATTCGGCCATCGCCAGGTGCGTGCTCTTACCCCACATTAGACCGGCAGCATAGAAAGCGCCGATAGCAATGGAGGCGAGCAGGAACATGGTCATCAGCGGTTTTTCTTCGCCGCCCTTGCGAATCGCGAGGAGAACGTTGCGGCCGACCAGATAGAGCCAGAGTCCGAGCCCGGCGAGCAGAGCAATCTGCCAGACGCGTCCGAGGTCGAGGTATTCGTAACCCTGGTGGCCGAAATAGAACCAGGAATCACCGGGCATCATCCCCTTGACAGAGAGCAGTTCGCCGGTCAGTGAACCCACGACGACGAGCACGAGCGCGCCGAAGAGGATATTCACGCCGAGGCGTTGGCCTTTAAGTTCGACGCCACTGACAGCGGGGCCGATATAGAGGCCGGCAGCAAGCCAGGCGGTGGCGATCCAGAAGATACCGAGCTGTGTGTGCCAGGTTCGAGTGACGGCGTAGGGCAGCCACTCGGCAAGCGGGATGCCGTAGAAGCCGTGGCCTTCGACTCCGTAGTGGGCGGAGATGACGCCCATGATCATTTGCACGAGGAACAACCCCGAGACGACCCAGAAGTACTTGATAACGGCCTTCTGGGAAGGAGTCGGCTGGAAATGAAAGAGCGGATCCTGCGGGGGAAGTTTTTCGGCGACAGGCTCTTTCTTTTGCGCGGCGTGATACCAGACCAACATACCGATGCCGGCGAGCAGCATGATAATGGAAAGGCCGGTGTAGATCACGGCATCGCTGGTCGGGACGTTGTCGATCAGCGGCTCGTGCGGCCAGTTGGAGGTGTAGCTGATGATGTCATTGGGGCGATTGGTCGAGGCCGCCCAGCTGGTCCAGAAGAAGAAGGCGTTCATGTAGCGCAGTCTTGTCGGGTCGGAAACCGCGCCCTTGGGGATAGCGTACTGCTCGTGACCATTGGCGAAGATGTCGGAATAATGTGCGAGGTTTGCCTCGAAGGCGCGCAAGCGCACGGGATCAACGGTCACGGCGTTGGAGCCTTCGTTGTAGGTGTTGCTGCGCATGAGAGTCTTGAGGCGCGCCTGGAGAGCCGCCTGCTTTTCGAGATCAAGCGATTCATACGAGCTGCTGAAGTCAGTTTGACTCCATTCATTGAGGATGAAGACACATTCCCGATGAAGGTAGTCGGCGGTCCAATCGGGGGCGACGTAGCTGCCGTGACCCCAGATCGAGCCGACCTGCATGCCGCCCATCGCCTGCCAGACATTCTGTCCCTCGGAGATCTGACCGCGGTCGATCATGATCGCGCCGTCGGTAGTGACGACCTGATCCGGGATCGGCGGTTTCTCCTGATATATCTTCAGTCCGGCCCAGCCGAGCACGGCGAACGAGAGCAGGACGACGGCGGTAAAGGCAATCCAAAGTTTTTTCACAATTCCCTCCTATCTTCTGCCTTAATGTGCTGCGTCCGATTGAACCTTGTGGCCGTGGCTGCAGGAGCAGCCGCCGGCGAGAATCTGCCGCTTGATTGGCTCGGCAGGCACGTTGAACTTGTTGGCCAGACTGAGCGCCATCTCGAGATAGCGCGTGTGCGTACCTTCGCCCATATCGTGTGATTCAACATGAGTGAAGGAATTCTGCAAGCGCGACTGATCTTCTTCGGTCAGCATACGGTCGGCGAGCGGGAAAAGGATTTGGTCTTCCTTCATGATGTGAGCGCGCAACAGACCGATATAGTCCTGGGCACTTTCGCAGAACCTTTGCACGGCCGGCGAATCACCGGCGGCAGCCTGCGGGAGGCTTTCGGCCATACCGCTGACAAAAGAGCGGCCGAGGACATGCTCGTGGAGCATTACGCCGACGGGACCGTGTTCGCGCGGGGCGCCTTTCTCTTCGAGCATAACAAACAAGTGGTTTTCTTCCTTGCCGTGATGGCAACCATCCGCGAAGGTACGGATGAAATCGATAAACTTCTCAGCCGTATCGCGGTCGACTTTGGCGGCGGAACGGCTCTCGGTGACGAACTGCTGCAGGCTCTCGAGTATGACCTCGATGATGCGGTGCTCGTCGCTAAGGATTTGAGTTGGCCTCATGGGATTCTCCTTAAGAGTATTGTCATTTCTAAAATCGATAAACAATCGTAATCACATCTGATTATCGGATTACAGATACAAGAACAAATCAAAGACTCACTCTCTGCTGAACCAGGTCGAGCAATGATGTCTCGTGCAGAAAGCCGAGATATTGCTCCCTGATAGATTTCCACTGGTGGTGAACAGCACACGGTTCGGCCTCGTTGCAGAAGCCATGACCCATGAAGCAGTTGCCCCAGCGGCTGATCTTGTCGATCGGATCGACAACTTCGAACAGAGAGATTTCGTCGGCAGGCCGAGCGAGGCGGAAGCCGCCGCGGAAGCCCTTCTGCGAGACGACAAGACCGCTATTGGTCAGGGACTTGAGCAGTTTGCCCAGGTAGTTTTGTGGTGCACCGATAGTCTTGGCGATGTCGCCGGCACCGGCGAATTGCCCGGGCGTCAACTTGGCCATTTCGGCGAGAGCCATTACTGCGTGTATACCAGTCTTCGAAAGCATATAGTCTAATCGCATGTCAATATGCGATTATTATATCGACGTGTCAAGAGATTTTCTGAAGAATTTCAGGGATTATTCTTCTGTCGTGTCGAGATTTCTTACAAGGCCTTGCACGACAATGGTTAACTCACCTTTGAGGATCTTCCCGGCCAGTTGAGATCGGATTGATTCGAGGTCGGAGCGGAGGATTTCCTCGAATTTTTTGGTGAGTTCGCGGCAGATGACGATCTGGCGATTGCCGAGAATCTCGTGAAGAAGGTCGAGCAATTTGTGGATCTTGAATGGTGATTCATAAAAGATCAAGGTTTCGCGGCGGTCGGACAGAGATTTGATGACGGCTACCCGCTTCCCTGCCGTTTGGGGTAAGAAGCCATAGAAGATGAAGGCGTCGGTGGGCAGGCCGCTGACGGAAAGAGCTGCGGTGGCGGCAGCGGGACCGGGGATAGCAACAACAGCAATGTTTCGAGCTACTGCGGCGCGGACGATGATAAAGCCGGGATCGGAGATAGTGGGAGTGCCGGCATCGGAGATGATGGCGGCGGTTTCGCCGGCGGTGATGCGATTGAGGAGCTTCTCCGAAATCGCGCGCTCGTTGAAGTTGTGGTAGGCAATGGTTGGTTTGTGGATTCCGTAATGATCGAGAAGCACGCGGGAAGTGCGGGTGTCCTCGCAGGCGATGAAATCGACGGACTTCAGAGTCTCGATCGCGCGATAGGTGATATCGCCGAGATTGCC
Source organism: uncultured Ignavibacteria bacterium (assembly GCA_964576925.1). Classification (GTDB taxonomy): domain Bacteria; phylum Zixibacteria; class MSB-5A5; order CAIYYT01; family CAIYYT01; genus JADJGC01. The sequence goes on from CAZNWJ010000022.1 coordinate 19,212, forward strand.
CAAGGGAGTGGCGACGATATAGAGTTTGCCGGGGGTGGTCATGGGTGTAATGAAGCGATTTGAATGGCAGGGGCAAGGGCGGGTTTGGATTGGCTAAGAACAGCCTGACGCGACACGAAAAGACACACCCCGTCTCGAGCCCGCGGGGTGGGAGGCAGGAGAGGACTGAATACGATGAGGCGGTTGTCGACGTCGCTGGAATAGAAACGGCGGGCTCGATCCACCCCTCTCGAGAGGGGAATTTGACTGGCCATTTGAAAGGTAGTGCTGGAGGGGATTTGATCGGAGACCTGATGCAACGTGAGGGGAGTGCGCTTATGGAGAAGACACACCCCGTCTCGAGCCCGCGGGGTGGGAGGCAGGAGAGGATTATAGTCGAATCGAGGAGTGATGGTGTCGGTGATTCTGAATAGGCGGGCTCGATCCACCCCTCTTGATGGGCGTGTTGAAAAAGTTCTCCGGACTGTGATCGCGCAATACAACCCCCTTGCCCCCTTTGCTAAGGGGGAATAACAAACTCTTAGAGAGCCGTTCGTGCGTAACGAATCCTCTCCTAACAAGGGGAGCGGTTTCAGTCTCCGACGAAGGAGGAGACGGAAACCGAGGGGTGTTATTCCGTTGGCATCGCACTTTTTCAACAGTCCCTTGATAGAGGGGAATTTGACGCCACTTAGGAGCTCTTCCTGGAGTGTATTCGATCGGAGAGCTGTCTTGCGCTCGCCCGATGCACCTTTCTTGATAGAGGGGAAACTGACGGGCAATGACGTGTGGGTGGTGGGCAGACTACTTTGATGCGGTAGGCGGAATCGTGCGGTACAAGGAGTTGGTCGCTCCACTTCGCGTTGTCACACAATGGCTATTGATTATTGGTATGGGTGTAAGCGTCAGGTCGCCCGTCTCAGCGCGGGAGCGACGTTGAATGGATAAAGTGACGGTGGCGCTTCGACGGAAGACGTGACGCAACGCGGTGAATCTCCGACTGAAGTCGGAGCTACAATGGAAACAAGAAAAGAAAAGTGAGCGGCAGGTCTCCGGCGGAGAATCAGGGAGAACCCGAGTGAGTACGATCAGAGACCTGCCCTACGTCTGGCACAATGGTTATTGGGTGGAATGTCAGGATCGCGGGGGTCCTGAACTACGGGAAGGCGCGATGGTCGGTTGAGGGCGACAAAGGTGTCAGATGAGTGCGCCCAGAAAATGTGCAAGACGGCTCTTGGATCTGGCGATGGGAAGTTGTCGAGTGCTTTGCGCCATGCAGTTACAGGGACTGGCACGGGGTTTGCCATCAGTACTCTCGGATCGAAGTGCCCATAAGAAGGCATGAGAAACGGAGGAGAGAATGAGACATATTGTTGTGTTATTGCTGTCGCTGCTTATCGCGGCAAATGCCTTCGCGGTGACCAAGACGAAGAGGGGTACGCCACAGGTCAAGCGCGTCGTAGTTGAACAGCGCGAAGTGGAGCCGTCACGGCTGGGGTGGTATGTTTCGCCGGCTTTGAAATTCGGCAAGATCGATGACGAGACCGAGACGCTGGTGGGGATTCGCGGCGGACTGGAATTCAACCGGTCGTTCTATATCGGGTTGGCCGGCTACGGGATGCCGGAGGACAACTACAACGACTACTACCACCATGAGTACTTCGACGATGACGAGTGGGCGCTCGGTTATGGCGGGCTGGAACTGGGAATCATCAGCGGCAAACCGCGACACGGCCAGATTGCCATGGGTGTGCTGATTGGCGGTGGCTGGGTCAATGTCGACGAGAAGTTTTTTGAAAACAATTACGGCGAGTACGATGGGTTTTTCGTGCTGGAACCGCAATTGGATGTGATGCTGAGCCTGTCGCGCAATGTGCGACTGGGCCTTGGCGCGGGATACCGCTTCGTCGACGACTTGCAGAGCATCCGCTATACCACTGAAGACCTCGAAGGGCCGACGTTCAACCTGACACTGGGGTTTGGGCGGTTCTAAAATCTTCCAATCCGGCGCGGCGTTGAGAGTCGCGCCGGATTCCCTTCCAAGCCATTAACTGATTGACTTCGGGAGCCGGGAGTGCTTATGTTGCGGCACTTCCGAAAAGGAGAAGTTGAGATTATGGCCTCGGTTAACAAAGCGATTTTGATTGGCAATTTGGGCAAGGACCCGGAATTGCGGTACACCCCGGCGGGCGTGGCGGTGTGCACGTTCTCGATCGCGACTACGGAAAAATGGCGCGACAAGAATACGAACGAGATGAAAGAGACCACTACCTGGCACAACATCGTATTGTGGCGGCGGCAGGCGGAAATCGCCAAGGAATACTTGCAGAAGGGTTCGCCCGTTTATATCGAAGGCAAGATCCAGACGCGCAGCTACGACGACAAGGACGGCAACAAGCGCTGGATTACCGAGATTGTCGGCGACCGGCTGCAGTTCCTGGGACGGCGCGGTGAAGGCGGCGGCGAGACAAGCAGCGCCGCGGCTCCAGGCCCGGAATCTGCAGAGGCTCCGCCATTGGCTGACGAGGATGACGATCTTCCATTCTAAAAACGCGAATCTGACCAAGTCACTCATCGGGGTGGGGATATTCATCTCCACCCTGTTTTTCTTCTGGTTAACGCGCTACCCGACAGTGGCGTATATCGACTCGGGTGAACTGGCGGTCGTTAACGGTACGCTTGGGATAGCGCACCCAACCGGGTATCCGATTTACACGCTGCTCGGACGGATATTCACGTTGCTGCCGTTTGAGTTGATGACGACGCAGGTTCTCTTCGCAGCGTTGTGCACGGCGGCGGCGATCACGGCGCTTTTTTTCGTACTCGTGGGATTTTTCAAGTTTGAAAGTGGAGGCGTGATCTCTTTCGCGGCGCCCGGTGCGCTGCTGGCGGCAACGGCGCCGTTGATTTGGGTGCAAGGGACGACGAACGAGGTTTATTCGCTTCATTTGCTCTTCGTTTGTCTGATTGCCGCGCTGCTCTTCTCTAAGTTCGATATGCGCAAGCGGGTGATCGGTCCTTACACCGTAGCGCTGTCGTTTGCCAATCACATGTCGACGGTGCTGCTTTTGCCGGCAATCGCGATTCATCTCTTTCAGCACCGGCGAGAGATTTGGGAAAACAGACGGGTGTTCCTGTTGACGGGCGGTGCGATCGCATTGGCGGCATCGGTGTACCTGTACCTGCCGCTGCGCTCGGCGCTTGACCCGGTGTTTAACTGGGGGCAGCCGTACACTTGGGAGAATTTCGTCCGACATGTCACGGGCTGGCAATACCAGGTGTGGATGTTCTCGCAGAGTCCCGACATGCTGTGGAGTCGCATACGAGAATTCGCACTGGTTTTCTGGACGCAGTTTCCCGTGCCGTTCTGGGCTTTGATCGCGGCGGGTATTTTCAGCGCCTGGAGGACTCACCGTCAAGCCGCGCTGCTGCTGACAGCGTTCATCGTGTTCAACGTGGTTTACGCGTTGAACTTCGTGATTCCGGATATCGACAACTACCTGCTTCCGACGGTGGTGGCGTTGCTGATTTTTGGGATGCTCGGGCTGCACTGGGTGTGGAAGGCTCTGCGAATTCGCGTCTGGATCGGAGCGACGCTGCTGGCATGCTTGATTGTCTGGAACGCGGTTGAGCACTGGGAAGCAAACGACCAGTCGGAAAATTACGCCGCGCTGGACGGGGTGCATAACATCTATGCCTCGGCAGACGCGAACGCCCTGATTTTTTGTGCCGACTGGGATATCGTGAGTCCATGGCTGTACTCGCATTTCCACCTCGGGGAACGGCCCGACGTGATCGTGATCGACAACGAGCTGGCGCGGCGCTCGTGGTATTTCGACTGGATTCGACACGCTGACCCGGCGCTTTACGCACATGCGCTGCCGGAGATTGAGAAGTTCTTGCCGCACGTCCGGCAATTTGAGCGCGGTGAGGTCTACGATGCGGAGCAGATTGAAGCGGCTTATCGCGCGATGCTGATGAAAATGCTTCGATATCGCGCGCGGCCGCTGTACATCGATCAATCGGTGAACATGTCGTTTCCGCCGCCGGGGGAGGTGTTGATCAGCGGGCAGTTGCTGCGGATTAGGCGCGAGGGAGAAACGGGCGAGAACGAGGCGCGGGAGTTGAAGGCGTTGCGATTTGGGAAAGCCGAGGCGGCATTGAACCCGCGCGAGAAATTGAATATCGAGAAGCTCGAGAAGATGAAGGGAGCGATCAAGTGAGCAGTATCGGCGATTCGGGGCTGGAAATCTGACGAAACACCACGTCTCGAGGGAGTGTTGAAGGAGTTCGCCAGATCGTGGGCCAACAAGACAACCCCCTTGCCCCCTTTGCTAAGGGGGAATTGAGTCGGGTAGCGCAAAATTTCTGACTGAAGTTGGAGCTACGGAGGGCAAGGGGATATTGACGGAAGAGAAAGCAGATTGCTTCGTCGCGGCAGAGATTGGTGATCGGATGGGAAATCGTTCGCTCCTCGCAATGACAGCGCCAAGCGGACTGAAGAGGTAGCGTCAGGTCACAATCGCGTCCTCGCTGGCGCTCGGCCACGATCAAGACCTGACGCAACGGTTGAGGGGAGGCGCACGGCCAGGATCAAGACATGACGCAACGGTTCAACATACCACGTCTCGAGGGAGTGTTGAAGGAGTTCGCCAGATCGTGGGCCAACAAGACAACCCCCTTGCCCCCTTTGCTAAGGGGGAATTGAGTCGGGTAGCGCAAAATCTCTGACTGAAGTCGGAGCTACGGAGGGCAAGGGTAGGTTGACGGGAGGAAAGCAGATTGCTTCGTCGCGGCAGAGATTGGTGATCGGATGGGGAATCGTGCGCTCCTCGCAATGACAGCGCTTGAGAAATGGAGATGATGTAAGCGTCAGGTCGCCCGGCTCGGCGCGGTGGTTGGAGGAGATGAAATCGGTTTGTCTGCGCCTTGCCGGAAGACCTGACGCAACGGTTGAGGGGAGGCGTTCGGCGAGGATCAAGACATGACGCAACGGTTCAACATACCACGTCTGGAGGGAGTGTTGACCGAGATCGCCAGATCGTGGGCCAACAAGACAACCCCCTTGCCCCCTTTGCTAAGGGGGAATTGAGTCGGGTAGCGCAAAATCTCTGACTGAAGTCGGAGCTACGGAGGGCAAGGGTAGGTTGACGGGAGGAAAGCAGATTGCTTCGTCGCGGCAGAGATTGGTGATTGGATGGGGAATCGTGCGCTCCTCGCAATGACGGCTCTTGAGAAATGGAGATGATGTGAGCGTCAGGTCGCCCGTCTTAGCGCGCAAGGTGTGTTGGTCTGATCGAGAGATGATGGCGCTTCGACGGAAGACCTGACGCAACGATTGAGGGGAGGCGCACGGTGAGGATCAAGACATGAAGCAACGGTTGAGGGAAGTCGCACGGTGAGGATCAAGACATGAAGCAACTAAGAGATGATGGCGCTTCGACGGAAGACCTGACGCAACGATTGAGGGGAGGACGATTGGGGGGAGGCGCTCGGCGAGGATCAAGACTTGACGCAACGATCTGGGGGGTGAGACTACGAACAGGACCTGACGCAACTAAGGGATCGTGGACTCCGGATGATTACGGGCAGGCGGCACAGGGTGCGGGACCGGCACCGAAGATATAGGTGATCAGGTAAACCGCATCGGAGATCGTGACGATGTTGCTACAATCGGCATCGGCAGCACTTGGATTCGGAGAAGGGCCGCCGCCGAAGATATAGGTGATCAGGTAGACGGCGTCGGAGATCGTGATCACGCCGGAGGAATCGGCATCGCCGCACAGCACCGACGGGGGATTCACCTTGATGGAGTACGATTGCAGCAACGATTTCTGCGGAAAGCTCGAATCGAGCAATTGGAGCGTGAAATAGAAGGTGGCTTCAAAGAGAGGCGTACCGGTGATGGTGCCGACGGTATCGCCGTTAAACTGCAGACCATAGGGCAAATCGCCGCCCCAGAAATTCCAATGGTAGGGTGCAGAGCCGCCGACAGCTTCAAATCTCACAAAGTACGGCGCGCCGAGCTCGGCATCCGGGCAAGTTGTGGTCGCCGCATGCATGGTAAACGGGACCTGGATGGCATCGCGGAGAATCCACTCCTGCGGGTCAAACTGCAATGCCGTCACCGAGTCGGGTAGATGGAGCCGGTAGCCTTGTTCCCACCATTCGTTCCAGAGCATGGTGTCCTTAACCCCGCCCGTCGTTTGCAGGCGGACCCGGATAGGCATCTTGAACAGCGGATATGTTGTCTGAACCTGTTCAATAAAGCAATCAAGGAAGAAGCCGCCGACGGATTCGTTGCGCGTGCATTGCCATGAGTATTCGTAGCTGGGATGCCCGGCGCCGTAAATCCACTGCTGGAAGAACCAACCCATGTCGCGGCCGACACTGGTTGAGATGGAAGCAGACAAGTCTTCAGTAGTCGCCGAACCATAGCGAAACGGACCGGAGGTCCATTCTTTGATCGCCCGGAAGAAAGTTGAATCGCCAAGCACGCCGCGGAGCATGTGGACGACCCAAGCGCCCTTGTTGTAAGAGAGGTTGCCGTCGAAGATGACGTCAAACTCAGGATTCTCGACGTAAATGGTACCGTCGCCCAGATACTTGAGGACCTGCATGTGACCGAAGTAGGCGGCAGAAGAGCCGAACTGGTTTTCGTAGAAGATCGATTCGCTATAGGTACCGAAGCCCTCGTTGAGCCAGATGTGATGGAAGGTCTTGCAGGTGATCATGTCGCCCCACCACTGGTGGGCGTTTTCATGGATCAACAAGTAGACCGGATCGTAACCGGAAAAGGGATCATGAAACGAACAGGTCTGATGCTCCATGGTGCCGTAGATACCGCAATTGACGTTGGCCAGTTTTTCCTCGACAAAGGGATAGATGCCGAAGGCGTCGCTGTAGATGTTGAGCATCGGGATGGTCAGGGTGTCGAACAGCGGGATGTAGTTCCAGGCATTGGGAAAAGCGTAACTATAGACGGGCATGGTATGGCCGTCGTAATTCCAGGTGTTCTGGTCGACTACGAAGTTGGCGACCGAGAGGGCGATCAAGTAGGTGGTAATCGGATAGCGGTGTTTCCAGTGAAAGAGCCGGCGGCCGCCGCCGAGATCGGTGTTAGAGAGCATGACGCCATTGGTGGCGGCGGTCATGTTGGAAGGACATTCGATCCACCATTCGACGGAGTCCGCTTTGTCCTCGGGTGTGTCCTTGCAGGGCCACCAGTTGCGCGAGCCGAAGGGTTCGGTCGCCGTCCAGCAGACGAGGTTGCCGTTGTTATTCTCGAATCCCATGCCGCCGTCGGTGTAACCGTAGCCGGAGTAAGGTTGGCCGTGGTAGTAGACTTTCATGGAGAAAGTTTCCCCGGCGGACTTGGGGGTCGGCATGGTCACGCTGAGTATGGACGTCACATGGCTCTTGATGGCGGTCTGTCCGTTAACCTTGACGGAATCGACGATGAGTTGATCGACCAGGTCGAGATCGAGGGTATTGAAGTTGTTGACCAGCGATTCGATTTCGTAGTCGATCGCCGCGATGATTGACTCAGTAGTGAAGTTGATATTGACGTGAATACCGTAGTACTTGACGTCGTAGTCGGCTTGATTGGCGTTTAGCGCCCTTGACTGGTTGAGCAGGCCGCGTTTCACAGCCAGTTCGCGACGAGCGCGTTCGAGGCGGTAGAACTCCTGGCGTTGGGCGCGGAGTTCGGAGATTTGATCCTCCGTCAGATTTGCGTAGTCATAAGTTTTGTTTTGGGCGTAGAGTGCAGTGGAAAGAAGGACAAGTAATATGGTGATCGCGATGAGACGCATGATACCTCCGGCAAGTACGACGATAATATACACGTTTTTGTCAAATTTGCGAGGGGCAATTGCGCCACTGCCAATTGAATCCACCGTGTTTGGATTGCCCCCGATGTCGGGATCGAGGTGGCAAGCAAGTGCGGCAGTTCACATCCCGCCAAGAACGGATTTAGCCGGTGAGAGAAGATTTCGTCGTGGCGGGACAAGAAATACCGCAACCGCTCCCCGCGAGGCCAGTGTGACCTCTCCGGGAGGGTCATCAACCGATTGGGCATTTGCAGGCAGCTTGGCGTCTGTTGGATTGAACGACGATTTGATCGGCTAAAACATTATCATAGAGACGGATGAAGCGGTTCGCCTGGATATTGTGGATAGCGGGCTTCTGGGCCCTGGTTTTCAGTTGTTCGCAGCGCAAGATGACGCGCTTCGAGATCGATTATTTGGTGCTGGAAGCCGACCGCTTGATCGCCCTTGAAGATCTGGACAGCGCAGCGACCTTGATCAATGACATGGCTCTGCATAATCCGCGCGACACGATGTTGCTCCTGCGTCAAGGACTGATCAACCGGCAATTAGAGTCAGTCGAGGGGCGGCGAAAATCGGAAACGGCGTTGCGGCGACTGGTGCAGATGCACCCGCGGAACCCGCAATATCACCTCGAACTGGCGAAGACGCTGATTGCACAGACTTTCGAGATGGAGGGGCGCGGCGAATTGGCGCGGACGATAGCGATTGATCCGGAAAATGAGGAGCCGTACCTGATCCTTGCCGACCTGTACCGAAGACCGTACTTCGTCAACGACTTCGTTGACCGCGGCGACTCGGCGGTCGAGATTCTCAACGCACTTTTGAAACGGAAGCCGTTGTCATTATCGGGATTGACGAAGCTGGCGGAGGTGCACGCGGTTGCCGGGCGGATTGACAGTGCGGAGATCTTCGCAACACGGGCGTTTGCGTCGGACTCAACGACGCCGGGGGCTAACCTGGTTTTGGGCTATGCGCATTTTCGGAAGCGGCGCTTTGAAGCGGCTGCGGAGCATTTTGGGCGGGCGCTGACGGTGATGGATTCGAGCGCGCGCGCCGGGTATAAGTCGCTGGAGTACCTGATTGCGCCACAGAACGCCGGGTTGCTGCGCAAGCTGACGCCGGAACAGAGGGACACGCTGTCTGCGCATTTCTGGTTCAAAGAAGACACCGATCCAACGACAGAAGTGAACGAGCGCCAGGTCGAGCACTTCGCGCGGGTCTGGATGGCCAATCTTCTTTTCACCGACCGGCGCTACGATCTCGAGGGCTGGAAGACCGACATGGGCGAGACGCTGATCCGGCTGGGGCCGCCGGACGATCGGCGGCGGCGGCATCTTCCGGGCGACGTCTCCACCAGCAGCCCGACATGGTTGTGGTTCTATACGACGACGAACTATCCGTGCACGTTGGGGTTTGTCGACCACACGCTTTCGGGCGTCTTTCGTTTTCCCTTTCCCCATCACGACGTGTTTGCGGATTCCCGGATCGCCGAGAGCAAGCAGATATCGCATTTGATTTATCGGGCACGACCTTCCGAACGCTGGCAGGATCGAGAACTGACGATCGTCGATATAGAGATGTCCGCATTGCAGTTTCGCGGCATCGAGGGAAAGACTCGAGTTGAGCTGCTGGTGCGGGCAGAGTGCGATAGCTTCCTGAAGGATGGCGGGAAGCGCTGGCCCGGCGGGGAGATTCGCGCCTCGCTACGCACGAGCGGAGGTCAAGCGGCCTGGAGCGCCACCACCTCAGACCAAGGGCACGAGATCATAAGAAACAAGGATGGGTACGCGACGTTGTTTGGCGGGGAGGCATTGCCGGGACAGTATCGTATCGGGGCGGCGGTCGATCAGACGGAGAGCGGACGCTTCGGCGCGCGCGCGGACACACTTGGTGTGCGCGACTTCGGCGGGAAGAAAGTGGCGATGTCGGATATTGTCCTGGCGCAGGATGAGCAGCGAGAGCCTGTCGGACTGATGTTGCGGCGCGGCAAGGAGCCGTTGATCCTGTCGCTGAATCGCGAGTACGGCGAGCGCGACACGATTATCGTCTACTTCGAGATATACAACCTGGCGCTGGACTTGAGCGGGCGCACGCGCTACCAGGTGTCGTATGCCGTGCAGTTCGTGAAAGAATCGCGCGGCGGGCTGAAGGGATTTGTCGGCAAGCTATTCCCCGGCAGGCGCGAATCGATCACAAACAGCTATCGTGAGGGCGGAACCACGGCCGAGGTCGAGCGAAGACTGGCGCTGTCAGCGGGCGAACTTCGACCGGGATATTATCGGCTCAGCGTGACAGTGCAGGATCTCGTCATGGGAGGCACCGTCGAACAGAGCACGGATTTGACGCTAATCGACTAACGTCGCTGCGATTTGCGCGCGCCTCACGCTCAGCGCGCTACCGCGAGGCTGCGCAGGTACGGCAATTGAGCGCCGAGGCCGATCTTGTTGAGGTAATCGCAATCGGCGTGCGTAAACTTGGGATTGCGCTCAACCATCTTCTGATCGTGGTCAATCGCATTCGCCAGGTGGACGGCCGCGAGAATATTGGTTGTCGGACAGGCTGCCTGATTGGGCGAATCGTGCAAAGCCACGGCTTCGAGAATCTGATCGGAGAGTCCCCAGAGCGAGAGCAAATGAGCACCGACCTCGCAGTGAGTCACTCCGAGGACGCGCGACTCTGCAGCGAAGAGGGTCAGATTTTCAGCTTGCATCAGTTTCACGATTTGGCGCACCTCTTGCTGGAAATTCGTCATCAGAATCAACTTGCCAACGTCATGAAGCATGCCGGCCGTGAGTGCATCCTCGGCTTGCTTGCGATTCATTCCGAACGCATTGGCGAAGTTGCGCGCGCCGGCTCCGACGGCGAGGCTATGTTCATAGATCGAATCGAGGGATGTACCGGGGATGCCCGGGTCTTCGAACTGGCTGAAGACGCCGGCGGTCAGCACAAGGCTCCTAATGGTGTCGAGCCCCAGGAGGTTGACGGCCTGCAGCGGGTTTTCGACACGAGTGGACAAGCCGAAGAAGGCCGAATTGATCATCTGGAGGACTTTCGCGGTTGTAGCGACGTCTTGGCGAATGAGACCGGCTATTTTCTGAATCGACGCGGTCTCGGATTGCATCTCCGAAACCAACTGTGTGTAAATGTTCGGCAATACCGGAAGGCGCGTAATGGCGGCGATACGCGCGTGGAGCTTATCATTAGTCAGGATTGAGCGCAGGGCAAGCGAGTTGACAAGCTGTGATTTCAGTGTGTCGAGTTTGCAAGGTTTGGCGACGAGTTGATGCGCCACCGCCAGCGATTTAAGCAGTTGTTCGCGGTCCTCTCCCGCCGAAAAAACGATTCGGACGGTTCCGGGAGACTGCTTCTGGACGAGAGTGAGGAGCGCGATCGCCGGCATATCGGGCAGTTTAAGCTCGGTGGCGACCACGTCAAAAGGGTTGGCACTCAACGCTGCGAGGGCAGACTCGCCGCTGGCGGCAAAGGCAACCTGCCAGGCCTCTTGTTGTAGAGTGAATCCGTGATTGAGGTCGTCGGCGATATCGTTCTGACCGACGAAAAGAACGGAGCGCGAGGACATGGGTACGATCTCCTGATGATGGTTCACTGGTGCGTTATCTCGGCGCTGACAGTAATTGACAGTATGCGTTACGGGAGACTCATTAAGGAATCGAGACGCCGCTGGCATTCAGGTAAGATTATCGGGGAGAAGGCGCGACGGCTTGAGCGTTGAAGAAGAAGAAGGTGGTTATTTCTGGCGACTTACCGATTTCGGTAGATTACAGATGTGAGTTTTGGCGAACGGGAGAAGATTCGGCTTGACGAGATGGTCCTGGTGTATAACTTGTAGCCAATGAACAGGCTTTCCGCCAAGGCGGGAAGCCGAGCGGTTTATGGGGCAGTAGCTCAGTTGGGAGAGCGGTACGTTCGCAACGTACAGGTCAGCGGTTCGATCCCGCTCTGCTCCAT
>CAZNWJ010000023.1:0-30120 GCA_964576925.1 uncultured Ignavibacteria bacterium
CGGGAGACGGGGCTCGAACCCGCGACCAACAGCTTGGAAGGCTGTGACTCTACCAGCTGAGTTACTCCCGCGAAAATTTCGCGGGGGGATGTATAAGCAAAGGCGTCGTGGAATGCAAGGGGTTTGTTGAGGGGGATATCAGACGAAGATGGCGGAGATTGCTTCGTCGCGGCACTGTCGACTTAACACGGAGCAACGTCCGCTCCTCGCAATGACAGTGACGAGGTGAGGGTGTTGTCAGGAGCGTTGCGATTCTGACCCGTGGGACAGGTTTGGTTTCTCCGAGTGAAGTCGGTGCTACAGGCCGCGTTTGGGGCAGAGATCGGCGAGGGTGCAGGCGGAGCAGTTGGGTTTGCGGGCGGAACAGACTTCCCTGCCGTGGAGAATCAGCATGTGCGAGATCGAGACCCAGTGTTCGCGCGCGATCCACTTCTGAAGGTCGGCTTCGATCTTCTTTGGATCGGTGTGTATTGTGAAGCCGAGGCGGAATGACAAACGAGTGACGTGCGTGTCGACAGCGATACCGTCGGCGTTGCCGTCGCCGTGAAGCACGCCCTGGATAACATTTGCCGTCTTGCGGCCGACGCCGGGCAAAGTCTGGAGCTCTTCAAGAGTTTCGGGGAGCTTGCCGTCGTACTTCTCTTTCAGAGTGCGGGCGAATGCGATGATGTTTTTGGCCTTGGCGCGAAAGAGTCCGATTTGACGGATGTCGTTGGCGAGTTCTTCGAAGTCGGCTTCGGCAAACGCGGTGACGGAGCGATACTTCTTGAAAAGCGCGGGCGTGACTTTGTTGACAGAAGCGTCGGTCGCCTGCGCCGAGAGGATGGTTGCCACGGCCAGTTGCAGTGATGTCTTGAAATCGAGTGAGCATTGCGCATTTGGATAGATGTCGCGAAGACGCGAGACGATTTCGACGGCGCGGGGTTTGTTCATGACAAAGGACTAGGAGTGACAAGTTCCGTCAGGAAAGGATTCCTGACGGCGCAAGTTGAGCACACGAATCGAGTAGATCCCACCGCAAGCGGTGGGGCACCGGAAGTAGTCGATTGTAAGATGAGAAGCGGCATGAAGCGGCTGGGGATGGCGCCAGCGCGAGCTACTGAACTGCCGGGCGCACTGCCGTGCGCCGCTACGCGAGCAGGAGTTGGAAGCGAAAGGCTTGTCCTCGAAGAGAATGTCGCGCTCACTTCAGTTCGTCGGGTTTCTTCATGATGTTATTGCGCACGTGCTCTGGGACGGTGAACACGTCGGGATCGGCAGAGGTGCGCAAGTAATACGACTTGGTTGTTGTGTCCTTCGGTATCAGCTGGATTTCAACCGCGGAACCGGAAGTGAGTGCGATCGTGACATGATCGGCGTCAGAGCTGAATGACACGCCTTGGGCTTCGACGGGGTCGACAAAGTCGTTGATACGCAGTGTCGAGAGCATTGTCGCATAGGCAGCGGCTTTATTCGCGTCGGCCGGCGCCGTGCCGCTTTTTGCGTCGTTGATGACCCACAGTGAGTCAGAGCGGTTGAGTTGATACTCCGCGTCAGTGCTTTTTACGATGATCGAGCTGATCGCGCCGGCGTCGAGGGCGTGAACGGCTTTGTCGCGATAGCTGGATGCGGGCCTGTCGACCAGGCGCGTGATTGCAGCCGTCGCGAGGTACACGTCTTTGGAGTCAGGCCTGCGAACATATGTCGAACGAAAGTCGCTGCCCGCCTTGCCGACGATCAGGCGAGCAAGCTCCTGCGTGTCGCGATAGAACGCTACCGTGCGGCCAATGAGCGTGTCGACTTCGAAGAGCATCTGCTTCTCAGGGTTTGAAGAGATGATATCGCCGACGGTGAGATTGTGCGCAAGATTGGCGATATTGTTGACCGTATTGTTGTCGGCGCGTTTGGGTGCGCCGTCGACGATGACTTTCCAGCCGTCGCCGGCGAGTTGAAACTCGACCGCGCTTCCCAGACGGCTGACTTCAATACGATTCACGGCGCCGGAGTCGAGACCGACGAAGTTAGATTTTTCCTGTGGCGAAAGAGCCTTGTTCTGGCTCTGGAGCATAAACAGATAGCCGACGAGCAGCACGGCGGCCATGAGGCTAAGCAGAAGCAACGGTCGTTTCATAGCAACTGCCTCCTGCGATTTTGCCGCCGGATTTGCCAGCGCGCCACCCCGAAGACGATAACGATCAGCGGCATCAGGAAGATATTCGCAAACTTCACCCAGGTTCGCGTGGAATCCTCCACCGGCTCCAGCGGGCGCGCGGTGACGTCCTTGGAGCGGATCGAGATCAAACCCTGATCCTGCGAAAGCCAATCGGTCATATTCTGGAACATGATGAGATTCGACTGATCGCGCAGGACGGCATCGGAGACAAAGTCGGCATCCGCCCAGATGACGACGCGGCCCTGATCACCGGAATCAAGCCGGGTCTCGCCGGGTGCATTCAGCGCTGAAGCCATGAGAGTGTCCATTGGCGGTTTCGGTTTGCCGGCAAACATACTGCTGAAGTTGCCGGTGATCGCCACAGCGACGGGCTGCGGACCATAGATGAAATCCGCCTTCGTCCACTTACGCATCGGATCGGTGGAATACGGCGGCGCGAGCAGGCCGGTGTTTTTCGACGTGCGAGCGATCACTTCGATTTTCAGCGGCGAAGACTGGAAGCGTGTCGTGTCGAGTGTCGAGGCGAAGATCAGATTGACGTTTTCCAAATCTTTAACAATCAAGTTTTCCTTGGACAGATTGTTCAAACGCGGAAACATAGGATACTCGCGCAGACTCTGGAATCTAAATGGACCCTGCTGCTGCTGAATCGCGATCTGGGCGCACTGGGCATCGATAATCATGTTTTCATTGATTCCGACACCGAGATGGGACAAGAATTCGTCAAACCCCGGATTAATCGGCTCGGCGCGCCCTTGTTGAACATCGGCGCTGATGCGGTCGATCAGCAGTCCGAGCTTGCCGCCGCGCATCAGAAATTGATCGAGTAAATAGAACTCCCATTGTGTGAATGGGGACTTTGGGCCGACTACATATATCGTTTGGATATCCGCCGGAACTACCGTGAGCGACTTGAGGTCAAGCGGCTGAACCTCGAATTCTTCAGCTAACACCTGATTCACGGTGCGCAGTTGCTCTTCCAGCGACAATTCGCCATGCCCAGTGGTGAAAGCGACCTTGGGGGTCACCTTGGATGTGAGCTTGCGGATTGCGCGCGTGAGCTCGTACTCCAGCGTTTCAGTATTCTGGATAACCGGCAGCACCTCTTGTTTGTCTTCAAAGAGCACGACCAGCCCCATGTATACCTGCTTGATCTCCATCTTGTCGCGCCGCAGGGTCTGCATCGGGACAGCGGGGATGCCATAGTTGCGGGCTTCCTGTTCTTTTTGCTCTTTGATCGGATCGACGAAGCTGAAGGTGAGATTGCCGCCGGCGTACGATTTGTACTCGTCAAGTTGGTCCTTGACGTACCGCGCATTGGCGTTGTACGGCGGGTCGAGGTCTTCGCTGAAGTAGCACTTGATCGTAATGCGGTCGTCCAGCCCGCTGATAAGTTCCTTGGTCGATTCGCTCAATGAATAGATGTCGCCATCGGTCAGATCGAGCCGGCCGAAAACGTTTACCGAGATCAAATTGATTACAATCAGGATGACTATTGTGAGCGCGATGGCCGAGAATCCGGTCAGGGCAAGTTTTTTCTTCATCTGTCTACCTCCACTTCCGCGATTCGGTGGTCTTGATGGCCAGATACAGGAAGAGCCAGATCATCGAAGCATAGTAAACCAAGTCCCTGGTATCGATTACGCCGCGGGAGATATTGCGGAAGTGGTAATCGATCGAGAGGAACTCAAGGCTCGATGCCAACGCCGAGGGTAAGAACGGCAGAACCTTATCGAGCATAAAGAGCGCGAAGATGATCACGAAGCCGACGATGAAGGCGACGATCTGATTCATGGAGAGCGACGAAGTAAACACGCCGATTGCGATATAGACGGCGCTCATCAACAGCAATCCCAGATACCCGCCGAGCGAAGCGCCGAAATCGGCGTCACCGAGAGAAGCAATCGTTATGTACGCCACGAAGGTGAGCAAAATTGACAACGCTGTCAGGGCAAAGGCTGCGAAGAACTTGCCGATGACGATCTCGGAATCGCGCACCGGCAGTGTGACGAGAATCTCGATCGTGCCGGAGCGACGTTCCTCGGCCAACAGGCGCATGGTCACGGCGGGAATAAAGAACATCAAGATGAAGGACGAAATTCCAAAGAGCCCGCGCAGGTCGGCGGTGTTCGCGAGGAACAGCGTGCTCGAAAAGAAATAGCCGGACACCAGCAGGAAGAGCGTGATGACGATGTAAGCGACCGGCGAGTTGAAGTACGACCGCATTTCGCGGCGGAAGATCGTTAGAACATTATTCATGCGTGCCTCCCTTGGTGAGTTCGCGGAAGACATCTTCGAGGCTGGAAACGTCCTGCGACATCTCGAGCAAGACCCAATGATTGGCAACGGCTTTGTGGAAGATCGCTTCGCGCGGGTCACTTCCCTGCCGGCAGATCACCTCGCACTTGCAGGTTCCATTCTGCGAATTCACTTTTACGGCTTCGACGCCGTCGACCTCCAACAATTGTGGGCGAATCGTGTCGGCGCTTTGGTTCACTTCAAGTCGAATCGTCTTCTTGCCGGCCAGAGATCGTTGCAGCGAGTCAGGCGTGCCGTTGGCGACAATCTTGCCTTTATTGATGATCATGACCTGGTCGCAGGTCGCTTCGACTTCAGGCAAGATGTGTGTGCAGAGAATGACAGTCTTTTGCCGACCAAGCGTCTTGATCAGGTGCCGAATTTCGACAATCTGATTCGGATCGAGCCCGACAGTTGGTTCATCGAGCACGAGGATTTCCGGGTCGTGAATCATCGCCTGCGCGAGACCGACGCGCTGGCGATAGCCCTTGGAAAGCTCGCTGATGCTCTTGGCGAGCACATCGCCGAGACCGCACATATCGACGACTTGGCGGATGCGCCGCTGGCGACTGCCATTGGATTGTCCGCGCAACGAAATGACGAAGTCGAGGTATTCGAGGACGTCCATTTCAGGATACAGGGGCGCGGATTCGGGCAGGTAACCGATTTTGCGGCGCACCTCCATTGATTGCTCGACGACGTCGAGACCGTCGATGGTCACGCTGCCGGCTGTGGGTGGCATGTAGCAGGTAATGATGCGCACCGAGGTCGTCTTGCCCGCGCCGTTGGGGCCGAGGAAGCCGAGAATCTGGCCGGTGGGCACCGAGAAGGAGATATCGTCGACCGCCACGAAGTCGCCGTACTTCTTAGTTAGATTCTTTACTTCGATCACGTCAAATGCTCTCCCGGTTTTCAGACTTTATCGACGCAAAGTGAACCGCCACTCGGGGTTGACGAAAGGCTGGCTGCCCTGCGTCGGTGTGATTGATAATCTACAAACTTTCCCCCACAAGAGTTCCCAGCCTGGCCTCCCGCTCTCCGGATTCTAGAAGAACTCACAGCGGCTGATGACGAAGCTCTCGTCGTAGACGTCGTCAAAGTTTGCTCCGGCGAGCGGCTTTGCCATCAAGACATCAAATGAACCTTGATCGCGTCTGTAATTAGCTTTGGCCAGCACCTCGATCGCCATTGGATCGGAGACGAACGGCAGATACACACCTGCCGCGGTGCGTCTTTCCAGCGATCTGATCAGCTCACCGTAGGTCTTTTTGTTCCCCGCCAGCACTTCGATAACGCGGCTCGATCCGAATTGTCGCGAAGCCAGCAAGTGTCCTTGTGGCGTAACCTGGGAATTTGCCGGGTCGTATGCTCCCATGCGTTCCAGCACCTGGAGCCGCCGGTCGGTGCGGTATACAAAACCGCAGTGATTGCGCCACTGGCGGGCGAAGTTGGCGACGATTTGGCGATGGTCAAGCCGCTGCGCCTTAGCGCTCGGGCGCCCGGCAGGCGCAACCGGTCTTGACATCAAAATCTTGTAGAGATGAGAGTATCCATCAACGATCGTAACGTCTTCGTAACCAACCGACTGATACCACCGATGCGCAACGATCGCGCGCGAGGTGGTCAGGAAGCTGAAGCGAAGTCCACGCTCACGAAAATGGGCCTCGGCTACCTCGAGGATGCGCCGACCAACTCCCTGGCGTCGGCAGGATGGACGAGTAGCCACGGCCCAGACGCCGCCGACGATCTCAACCTGGCCGTGGCGATCGCGAGTGGGAATCTCCATGACTCCGACGAAGCCGACCAGGCGGCCGTCGAGCAGTCCGCAAAAACCGATGGGCGTGTCCTGCAGCCAATCTTCGATTTTGATCCAACCCTCGAGCCAGCGCGGTGTTGCCAGAAAGCTAAAGGACTGCGCCCACAAATGGTAGAGATCGGTGCGGTCTTTCAGCTCCGGGTAGGGAATGATTTCAAGACTCATGCGCTGCTTCCCTGTCGCAGTTACGAGTGCAAGACGTTGAACTGAAACGAGCTTGGAAATTGTCAGGTGAGGGGAAAACGTAGCCAGTCATCTTAAATGGAGGGGGGAGGATTCGAACCTCCGAAGGCAGCGCCGACAGATTTACAGTCTGTTCCATTTGACCACTCTGGAACCCCTCCAAAAAGTAGTCGCAGAATATATTCTTTTCAGCGGGTCGTGCAACACTTTTTTGACGGATGCCGGAGGCGAAAAGTCGTAATCCCGGCTGCAAAATCCCAACCGCCAAATCAGTCGCTGATGCGCTTGATTTCGAGCTTGACGCGAGCGGCCGCGGGTACGGCGATTTCAAAATAGACAGTGTCCTGCCAGGCGACGGTATCGCGCGCCATTTCAAGTCCGAAAAACTCGGGCGGATCCTTGAGTGTCTTTTCGAGGCCGAGAGTCGCAGTGTCGCAACATTCGGGCGGTTGCGACCGGACGATGCCGTTGCGGATGCGAAAATACCAGGTGTTGTCATAACTACCAGCGACCATTCGAATCGAATATCCCCCTACCGCCGATGACTGGCCATCAATTTGTTGATTCCAGCAGAAGCAATGGTAGCCGGTGACCAAATCGACATCGACGAAATTGGGATCAATCGGCGCGACAATGTTTCCGCCGTCATCGTCATCCCCGCTGCAGCTTATCAAAAGGAACAGCACCGCGACCATTATCATGGGCAGAAATATTAGTGGAGTTCTCGTTCTCATTGTCTCGTCTCCTCAATCGTCTACATCGAACGACGATCACTAATGGCGGTGATTGTGGATTAAGTGGCCCATCTCGCTGGTTACAAGATTGCTGATCGGCGGCTGCTTAAGGAAGTCGTGCGGAAAACCGAGATCGATTTCCGAAGCGGCGTCGAGTCGCGTGATCTGATCAGCGCTAAGCTCCCAACTCAAGGCATCGAGGCTGTCTCGCAATTGCACCGCCGTTCGCGCGCCGATGATCGGCACGACGACCTGTTCGCGCTGGCGCGCCCAGTTGAGCGCGACCTGCACCGACGGGCGGCCGACTTCATCCGCAATCTGGTCAACAACCGCGGCAATGCGCATCGCCCGCTCGTTGCGCCGCTGGGAATCCGGTTTGACGCGGCCGGCAACGTTCGGATCGTTTTTCGCGCGGCTATATTTTCCTGAGAGCGCGCCGCCGCCGAGGACGCCCCACGGGGTCACAGCGAGATCAAGCGCCTTGGCCATCGGCAACAAATCACGCTCGGGAGTGCGCTGGAGCAAGCTGTACTCGATTTGCAGTGCCACAAAAGGTGTCCACCCGCGCAAGTCTGCGAGCGTGTTGGCGATCGCGACAATCCAGGCAGGGGTATCGGAGATGCCGATGTAGAGAACTTTGCCGGCGCGAACAACATCGTCGAGTGACCGCATCACCTCGTCGATCGGTGTCATGAAATCCCAGGCATGCAGCCAGTAGAGATCTACATAGTCGGTACCGAGACGTTTGAGGCTGTTATCGAGCGATTGGATCATGTTCTTGCGATTGTTGCCGGAAAACGAGACGTCGCCCTTGCGCATGCTGAGCGTGTACTTGGTGGCAACGACGAATTTCTCGCGATCTGATTTGATAAACTCGCCGACCAGCTTTTCACTGGTGCCTTCGGTATAGCGATTGGCGGTGTCGATGAAATTGCCGCCGCGCTCGATGAATAACTCGAATTGACGCCGGCTTTCTTCGCGCGAAGCGCCCCAGCCCCATTCCTCCCCGAAAGTCATAGTGCCAAGGCTGATTTCCGACACCCGCAAGCCGCTTCTACCCAAGAGATGATACTTCATATTTGGTCCTCAAGTTGTTTGCAACGATCCCCGTCGATTTCTCCGATAGCCAGAAACCTGGGGTGAAGATAATGTGTGTCGCGGGTGATTGCACCAACTAAACTGAAACCGTTCCTGAACGGTCAGGGTCTAAGCAACGAGTCCTGGAGGGTGACAGATGCAGCTTAAGATCGAAAACGTCAGCAAGCAGTATCCCGGAGGCGCCTGGGGGTTGCGCGGGCTGACACTCAATGTCGCGTCAGGTGTTCTCGGCCTGATCGGCCCTAACGGCGCGGGCAAGTCGTCGCTGATGCGGATTTTGGCGACGATTTCGCACCCCACCGGCGGGACGGTGGAATGGGAAGGGGTAGATATCGCCGCTAAGCCAGAGGTGATTCGGCGCACGCTCGGGTATCTTCCGCAAGACTTCGGAGTCTATCCCAATCTCAACGCGATCGAGTTCCTCTCGTACATTGCCGCGCTCAAAGGCATTGCCGCGCGCGCGGCACGACGGCGGATCGACGAGCTGCTGGTGATGCTGAACCTGGCAGAGGTGCGCAAGCGCCCGCTGGGGGGATACTCAGGAGGGATGAAGCAGAGGATCGGGATTGCCCAGGCGCTGTTGAATGATCCGAAGCTTTTGATCGTCGATGAACCGACCGTGGGCTTGGACCCCGAAGAGCGCGTTCGGTTTCGTCACCTGCTTTCGGACTTTGCGAGCGACCGAATTGTGCTGCTGTCGACGCACATTGTTTCCGACGTCGAGTCGACCGCGAGCCGGATCGCAGTGGTCGCCGGCGGAAGACTGGTTACCGAGGCGACACCGGAGACGATCGTCGAGGCAGTGCGCGGTCAGGTCTGGGAGTTGCCGGTTGCTAGTGAGCAATTGACGGCACTTCGAGGGTCGCAGGTTGTGAGCGGAATCCAACGCCGTGGCGGAGAGTTGATCGCGCGCGTCGTGGCACAGTCGGCGCCTTCCGAAAAGGCGGTTGCCGTAAGTCCTTCGCTTGAGGATGCGTATCTCTCCCTGGTCATCTCGCAACGGGCGGCCGCTTGAGCGGAGTTATCAGAGTCTGGGCGGTAGCGCTGAGTGACTTTCGCGAGCGTTCGCGCCGCTATTCGTTTTGGATCTTTCTCGTGCTGATGGCGTACGCAGCGTTTCTATTCTTGCCGACCGCGCAGGCGGGTTATAGCTGCATCGTGCTCGACGGCAATCGGGGTATCTACAATTCGACATGGGTGGGCGTGCAGGTCGCCCTGATGACGGTATCGATTCTGGCCCTGGTTGGGTTCTACTTTGTGCGTGGGGGTATCTCCCGCGATGCCCAGTTCAAGACAGCGGAGATCATTGCCGCGACGCCGGTGAGCAATCTCGGGTATGTCACAGGCAAGGCGCTGAGTAATGCGCTCGTTCTCGCCGCCATGACTATAGTGCTGGCCCTGATGGCGGCGGTCATGCAACTTGTCCGCGGCGAATCGAACACAATAGTGCCGACCGACCTGTTGGCGCCTTTCGTCGTCATCATTCTCCCCTTGATGATCCTGGTTGCAGCGACGGCGGCGTTGTTTGACGCGATTCGCTGGCTTCGCGGCGGTATCGGTAACGTCGCTTTTTTTGTCGCTTGGGCGGTTATGATCGGCAACTTCGGAATCCGCCAACGGGAGGTGTCGCCGCTGTTCGATCTCTTTGGCGTGCACTATCTCTGGCTGCAAATGATGGAGGCGTGCGCAGCGGCAGTGCCGGGGTATGTTCCCTGGCAAGGCCGGACTTCGCTTGGCTTCAATATTCATGCCAGCGGCGATTTGGCAGTGCAACCGACGTTCGTTTGGGATGGCGCTAGCTGGAATAGTGAGTTTCTGCTCGGGCGGCTCTTGATTGTGCTGTTTGCGGCGGTCGTGGTTGCGGTTGGAGCGAGAGCGTTCAGCCGGTTCGAATCATCGACTGTTTCCTGGTGGCGTCGGAGTCAGAAAACCCAGCCCGAGATCTCTGAGCCACAGAGCAAAGATTCAGTGGTCGGCGAAGCTCGGTCGCAGGTATCGCTAACGCCACTGCCCGAGAGTGCCGTGGCATTCAGATTTGCGGCGCTCATGGGGGCGGAACTTCGCTTGTTGTTGGCGCGCGTCAGCTTCTGGTGGTATCTGGTGTCAGGGGGATTGGTCCTTGCCGGGCTGTTTGTCCCGTATGACATCGCATACAAGTTCCTGCTGCCCGCGGCCTGGTTTTGGCCGCTTCTGATCTGGTCACAAATGGGGTGTCGTGAGCGGCTCCATGGAACGGAGCCGATCGTGCTTGCGACGCCCCGTTTTCTCACGCGCCAGTTTTTCGCGCAGTGGATTGCCGGCGTTGCTCTGACGTTGGCCGTCGGTTCGTTTGTCGGAGGGCGGGCTCTGATCGCGGCAGACTGGCCCGCCCTGGCGCTTTGGTTCAATGCTGCCATGTTCATTCCTGCCTTCGCCGTCCTTTGCGGGGCACTCACAGGCGGACGCAAATTGTTTGAAGTTCTTTACACGCTTCTTTGGTACATCGGCCCGCTGAACAAACTCCCGTTGCTTGATTTCACCGGCAGCGCCGGTAACGGCTCGGCACTTGGTCATCTGATGCTCTGGATCGCGGTTACACTGTTTGTAGGAGTGTTCGCCTTCTTCGCTCGTTGGCGGCAAGCGCGCGCCCGATAGATCAACCGTCAACTCCCCTAACAGACTTCTTACTTTACAAGCAGCGCCAGTTTCGTATTCTATCGTTCGCGAGAGTTTGATCGATGATGAACACGTTAAGGCATTTGCAGCGAATCACTCTTCTTACCTGTGTCCTGCTCGCTGCCGGCGTTCCGCAGGGGATCTGCCAATCGACGCCGACACCGCGATTGGGAGTGCTGATCGTAGTCGACCAGATGCGCCCCGACTACCTGACGAAGTTCTCTCCTTACTTCACCGGCGGGCTTGCGCGCCTTTACAACGAAGGCCATGTCTTCCTGAACGCAAAGCACAATCACGCACACACGGAAACGGGTATCGGTCATGCGACGATTGCCACCGGTACATATCCGAAAACCCACGGCATAGTCGGCAACGATTGGTTTGAGTCTGAGGCCGGCGTGCGCCGCTATTGTCTTGAGGACTCGAGCATGGGAATCGCAGGACTGTCCGGCAAGACCGGGCGTTCGCCTGCGAACATGAAGCGCGCTTCAATTGCCGACTGGCTTCGGCGAGATAACCCGGAGAGCCGAACAATCGCGGTGGCGATCAAAGACCGCGCAGCGATTCCGATGGCCGGCTACTTTGCCAATGGTGCATACTGGTACAATGCCGACGATGGCCGCTATTATACCTCGTTGCATTACACTTCCGTGTATCCCCAATGGCTGTCCGAGTTTCTTGATACACGTCCGGCGGATGACTATTTCGTCGGAGTCTGGGACCGGTTATTGGAGCCAGGAGCCTACAAAGGCCAGGGACCGGATTCAGTAACCGCGGAAGCGGACGGCGTTCACACGACGTTTCCACACGATTTCAGTCCGGGACCTGACGAGGAGCCCAAGAGCTATTATGACAAGCTGCTAGACACGCCTTTTGGCGATCACCTGACCTTGCGATTAGCGAGGCTGGCCGTCAGTGGCGAGAATCTCGGCAGAGACGAAAGCGTGGATCTGCTGATGATTGGTTGTTCGGCTGCCGATTATGTCGGACATCGGTATGGTCCCGACAGCCACGAGGTCATGGACTACTATGTTCGTCTTGACCGCTACCTCGGCGAGTTCTTCGCTTTCCTCGATTCGACGGTCGGCAGTGGATCGTACGTCGTGGCGCTCAGTTCCGATCACGGCGTAGCGAACTTCCCGGAATTGCTGCGTGCCCAAGGCGAGGATGCAGGACGCATTCGCCCGGACTCATTTACCACCTTACTGACTAAAGCCGGCGATGACGCCGGCTCGCAACTCGGTCTCAAAAAGCCGGTAATCAAGAAGATCCTGCGCGGCGTGTACCTCGACTATGAGGAAGCGTCCGGTTTAGGAATCTCTCGCGAACGGTTGCAGACAACAGTGGCAGAAGAAATACGCAAAGTCTGGTTTGTCGCGGATGTGTTCACGGAAGCCGAGATGCAATCCGGTGCGTCGGGCACCCGTGAGTATCTAGACCAATTTCGCAACAACTACTTCTCCGGACGTAGCCCGGAGGTTGCGCTTCGTCTGCGAAAGAACTACTTCCTTGATAGTTCCGACAACGGCACAACGCATGGTACGTGCTACCACTATGATTGCATCGTGCCGATGATTTTCTGGGGCGCCGGTACCGGCAGCCAGATCGACTCGACGGCAATCGAAATCGTCGATCTCGCTCCGACACTGGCCGAGCTTCTGGGAATCCCCCTGCCCGACGGACTGGACGGACGAAGCCTGCTTAGGAGGCTCCGGTAGAACGGCGAAGAAGATTCGTCGCCTCTTCCGTCCTCGGCATTTCCACCGAATTTTAATCTTGAGGATTTGGCAGGCAGCCATTATAGTTGCCGAAACCAATCCTTACTTCCGGCTGAAGATCATGGCACCAAGGAGGTGGAATGACGAGAGAGCGATGGGGCACCAAGATCGGTTTGATTCTTGCGGTTGCCGGTAACGCTGTCGGTCTCGGCAATTTCCTGCGATTTCCGGTACAGGCAGCCGAAAACGGCGGCGGCGCATTTATGATCCCATACTTTGCCGCGCTGATATTCCTCGGGATCCCATTGATGTGGGTTGAGTGGGGTATGGGGCGATTCGGCGGGCGCTTTGGCTACGGAAGCACGCCGGGGATGTTCCACGCGATGTGGCGCCACCCGATATCGAAGTACCTCGGTGCGCTGGGTCTCTTTCTGTCGATCGGAACGCTGATTTTCTACGCTTACATCCAGTCTTGGACTCTGGGATTCAGTTTCTTCTCCTTAACCGGAGAGTATCTGCACGAGAACACGTTTGAGACGATGCGCAGCTTCTTGGGGAGTTACCAGGGCGTAACCGAGGGACACTTCTCGAGTATCCTCCCTGCCTACATCTTTCTCATCATTACCCTGGCGCTGAACCACTATGTACTGCAACGCGGGATTTCGAAAGGTATTGAAAAGCTCGCTCTCTTCGCGATGCCGGCGCTGTTTTTGTTCGCCATAATTCTCCTGGTTCGCGTGATCTTCCTGGGCACGCCTGATCCAGTGAATCATCCTGATTGGAGCGTCTCGTCAGGATTTGCCTTCATCTGGAATCCCGACCTGTCTCAGCTATCATCACCCAAGGTGTGGCTGGCTGCTGCGGGTCAGATATTTTTCACGCTGTCACTCGGGTCGGGGCTGATTCAGACTTACGCCAGTTATGTTCGTGAAAATGAGGACATCGCGCTGGGTGGGCTGGCCACGTCCAGTCTAAACGAGTTTGCGGAAGTCGTCCTTGGCGGAAGTATTGCCATTCCGATTGCGGTGGCGTTCTTTGGAACGGTGACGACTCAAGAAATTGCGGCACGCGGCTCGTTCGATCTGGGATTTGTCTCGATGCCGATCATTTTCAGCCAAATTCCCTTTGGACAGTTCTTCGGGTTTCTGTGGTTCCTGCTGCTGTTCTTCGCGGCGATTACTTCATCGGTGGCGATGGGACAGCCGCTGCTGGCGTTCTTGAAAGAGGAATTCAATTGGAGCCACAAGAAGGCGACCTGGATGGTCACGCTGATCGTCTTTATCTGCATCCAGTTCATTGTATTCTTTATGGCCAACGGCTTCCTTGACGAGATGGACTACTGGGTCGGGACGTTTGGGCTGGCCGCTTTCGCCCTGCTGGAGACGATCGTCTTTGCCTGGATTTTCGGAATGGACAAGGGTTGGGAGGAGATCACGCGGGGAGCGGAAATCAAAGTGCCGCGGTTTTTCTACTACTGCATCAAGTACATAACGCCGGTATACCTGATCTTCATCTTCATCAATTGGCTGATTATTGATGCGCTGCCGATTCTCTTCCTGGAGGGTGTCAACGAGGGCGATCTCGTCGTCCGCTGGGGCGCGCGGATCATGATGCTGGTCTTGTTTGTGATATTGTCCTTGATGGTACGGTATGCCTGGCGGCATCGCGAGGACGGCAAGCTTCACGCGGAGCGAGGGATATGACAATTACGACTGGTGGTTGGTTGTTTCTGATTCTGGCCTGGGGGTCGATTATCGGCCTTTCGCTCTTTTGCATGATCAAGGTCCTGCGAAGTGAGAAAGACAAACAGAAGTAGGAGCAGTCCGAAAGATGAGAAAAGGCAGCAGTCTAAATCTGCTGCCTTTTTCTTTGCCGGTTAGTGGCTGTGCTTTTTCAGGGATTGACGATTCTCGGGGTAATGAAGACCGCTAAGTCCGTTTTCTCTGATTGCAGAGAACGGTGCCGAAAGATCTTCCCGATGAACGGGATGTCGCCCAGCAGCGGCAGCTTCTTGATTCTCTCGAAGTTGGTGTCTTTGAGTAGCCCGCCGATGACAAGCGTCTCGCCCTGCTTCACGCGCACACTGGTTGTGAGCGTCCGCTTCGAGGTGATCGGTCGCTGATTGTCGACCGGACCGGTGTAGCCGGTGATTTCTTCGATCTCCGGATTTACATCGAGGATGATATAATTAGAGTCGGCAACGCGGCCGGTAACGCGCAGTGTGATCCCGACATCCAAATCCTGGAAAGAGACGATATCCTGTATGACCGATCCCTCGGTAAAGCGGTTGAGGGTCTGAATCGGAATAGTCGTGGTGACGCCGATTTCTGCCGGGCGATTGGCAACTGTGGTCAGATTCGGGTCGGAGAGCAACCGCGAGTTGCCCGACTTAAGCATGAAATCAAGTGCGGCTTCCACGCTCGCGGCGGAAAATGTACCCCAGGTCGCCTTGGCGTCCAGATCGTCCAACGGAAACGTCATTAAGGGCACGGTATTGCCTTCTTCGTCAGCGACGCCGCCGGCAACGAGATTGATTGTTTCCGGCCAATTGACGCCGATCTTGCTTTCGTCGGTGATGTTCGACTCCACCAGCTTCACGGAAATATTCAACTGCGGTTGTGCCTGGTCCAGTTCAGCGAGGAGCTTTGCGGCGGCTTGTACGACGTCGCCGCGATCAGAAACTGCAAGAATGCTGGGCACGGCGCGCTTGCGCACCGGGTCTTCGGTCTCGATGAGAATTTCGATCTTCCCTGCCGGCGACAGCAACGGTGTCAAAGCCAGGCGCGCTTCTTCCGGGGAAGTGTGGCGTAGAGTGAACAGCTTGGTGACGCGTTCGTCGATCGCCAGTGTCCCCGCCGGTTTGACGACCATCAGGTTTTCTTTCATGTACCAGGACAAATTGTTCGGCAGCAGGATAGCGTCGAGCGCCTCGTGCAGCGGGACGTTGGTTAGGGTCATTGATACTTCCCCACTGACTTCCCCGGCGATCGCGACATTAAACGCATTCTGCCGCGCCAGGAGACGTATCACGGACTCGACTTCTGAGCGATCGAGCGTTAATGAGACCGGTTTCTGTAAGAACGCGTGATTGCCGGCCAGTGCAGGCGCGATCGCGATCGTACCCAGAAAGCCGAGGACGACAAGGCTAATCAGTTTCATTCTCATATCCTCACCTACTCACCAAGATTCAGGACTAATTGCCGCCCACCGGACTCGACGGTCGCGCTACGCTTGTTCAACGAAACGACTGTCCAACCGTCGACGACGTCGCCGCGGGCCACAGCGTGGCCGTTAATGATCGCCATGACGATTCCGTTGGCTTCCGAGACGGCAGTCATTCGCAGTCCAACTCGTTCATCCGACTGGTCGGGAGCTGCGCCGGCAGCTCCGTACGCAAACGGATCGCGCCCCCACTCATCGTCTGAATGGGACGGCGACGCGGCGGAATCCACTTGGGGTGCAGGTTCCTTAAGAAGCGGTTCGATTGTCGGAATGTCGACTGTGGCTTCAGTGGCCGTGCGCGAACGGGGTGCAAGATTGACGGCGCCATAGATGATGGCCGCTACGAAGACGAGATAGACGATTCGCTTCCGTGTTTTTTCTTCGAACTTCATTCGGCTCCCCTCAGATAGGCCAGGAATTGGATCTGACAGAGCACGTCGGGGCTTGTGCCGTCGTTGTGCGAAATACTAACGTTGGAGATGCGCGAGAAATAGCGCTGGTCTTCCAACAGCTCGATAAAGCGTCCAATCTCGAGAAAACCGGCCTGGGCTTCGATGGCAAAGCGGAGCGGACGCAAACGGACGTTTTCCAGATTGACGGTGGAGGCGGAAAGGAGTTCCTCGATAACCGGCGCCACGTGGGCGTGGGTGAAGCCGAGCGCTGCCATCTCGTGGCCAAGTTGATCGACGAAAACCTCAAGTGAATCTGTCGATGCGAATTCCAGGAAAGTCGCGCGGCGTTCCGCCTGGAGTGTAGAATCGCGATCCCCGGTATTGTTGGCACGCAGCAGGAAAGCCTGCTCTGTGCTGAGTTCTTGTTCGAGGGCCTGCACTTGGACCTGCGCATGTTCGATACGAGAACGGGTCGGGACAACCTCGACGTAGGCCAGCAGCGCCGCGAGGGAAAGGCAGACCGCGACGACAATCAGAAGACGGCTGCGGCGGTAGCGCTTCACTTGGCCACCTCCATCGAAACCGTGAAATGCAGGCGACGCCCGGCATCGCTGATACCGACATACTGATTGCGCAATAGTACCTGTTTCAGGTGCGGCCGCGCTGACAGGGACTTGATGTAACGCGCTAGTTGAATCTCGGGATAAGCGGTCGCATCGCTGACAAAGCCGGTGAGTGAAACGGCGGCGCGGTGCGCACCGTCCTCACCCGTGATCGTCTGGACCTGCAAGTCGCTGAGGTAGACTGCGGGCGGCGTGAGTTGGCTCAAGACCTTGAGCAGCCGGGCCACCGACCAGTCATCGCGATTCAACGCCGAGTACTGCGATAACCAGTGTTCGCTTTGCATAACCATGTTCTGAAGATCCTGATAGGCGGACGACCCGCGAACGGACTGGAGATTCTCTTCCATCACGGTTGCCGTCTCGGTCAGCGTATTCAAGCGAGCGCGTTGTACAAACGCAGCGGCAGCGACAACCAAGAGGATAAGCGCTGCGCAAGCCGCAGCAATGCCGAGGATTTTGCGCTCGCGGCGGCTGCGACGATACGTCGCGGGAGTCAGGTCGAGGCCGGTGTGTCTCCGGCCATAGACTCGTTCGGCCGGCGCGAACAATTGCGGGGCGGACTCATTAGCCGAATCCGAATCGCAGATCGGATCAACACCGACGCCCAGGGACGCAACCAGCGCCGCCTGGACGGGAGCGCAGATCTGCGGGGGTACGGACAAGTAGATGCGTTCGATGATTCGCTGCGAGAAGCGACCGTAGTAGTAATCCAACTCTTCGGCAACGAGACCAGCCAGGGCTTCAACATTGACGCTGCCATAGCTGTGCGGGTCGCGATCGTAGGATTCAGCCTGCTGGAGGAAATTCAGGCTGGCGTCGAAGTCGTCGCCGGTCACAGCGGCGTCGAGAAGCGACTCGCGAGTAAACTCCAGACTGCCGTTATTGAAGCACAAGACGGTAAGTCGATGGCCAAAGTAGCGGACGACGGCGACGGCTTTGTCACGCACCAGATTGCCCTGCTTCATCTGCGCAAGAAGGAACGGCTCCCAGATCAGCGGCGTCAGCGAGATACCGTCCAGGACGAAGCGCTCGGTCAGGACACTGCAGATTGGTTCGATACGCTGTGGCGGGATGGCCACCGCTTGTATCTGGTGCTTGCGCACTCCGCCCCACTCCAGAGTGTTGATGACCCGCCAGGCAAACCAGTTGGGATCAGGGAGAAACGGAAAGATCTTGGTCGCTTCCCAATGAACAACCTGTCCAAGTTCGTTCGACGGAACGGCCGGAACAAAGAAGCTGCGCAGCACGGCCTCTGAAACCGAGAGCTGGAGGAAAACCCGGCATTGATCCCGGGTGATGATTGCCAGATCAGTGAGGTAGCGTTGAGCGACGGCGGGATCTCGAAGCTGGCTGTCCAGGATCAGTCCGCAGCCGCGCAGTTTCGAGCGCGCGAGATCCCCGCCGCGGGCGGACCAGACCAAGAAATCGTCGCCGAGTTCGAGACTCAGGGAGCGCGCCTGCCCCAAGACACCAACACCCGCGGCTTCGGCCGGGGGCGATGGCGTCGCAGATTCAAGTTCGGATTGAGTAGGCAAGGTCGCTGGGTTCATGAGTGCATTCCATCACGGTGTCGTAAAGTTGATTGTCGTACCGTCGGAAAACGTAACGGTAAAAGCCGTGGCTGTCATATTCACGCGGGAGCCACCGGAGACAGTGGCGCGAAAGTCCTCAACACTGATGCGGAGCGTTTGGCCCGGGAAGATCATCTTGCTTGCGGTGAATGTTGCAACGCCACCACTGCCAGGACGCGGGTTATTGCGGTTGAAGACGGTCGTACCATCCCAGCGTACGTAGCGATAATACGCGGTCTTAGCGTAAGTGAGGCTGATGGTGCTCATCGTCGCTGCAGTGGCTCCGGTATTCACGATATCGAAGCGGATGCTCGACTGATTATTCCCAAAAGTCTGCACGCTGCCGGTCACGTAGCTGACGGCGGCGCCACCTCCGCCGCCCCCGCCCCCTCCGGATGCGGCAAACAACGCCCCGGGCAGACGCAGAGCCGAGTTAATGGTCGATTTCGGCGTCACAGAAACGAACGACTGCACGGTGTCGTTAGTCGACGAATAGACGGCGCGAATGACGTGGTTGCCAATGGGGACACAGTTGCTGAATGTGAAGGCTCCCGCCGAGTTCGGATGCAGCGTCGAGTCGCGGAAGCCCCCGCTGCCGTTCGGGTAGCGCAGCACTACATTCACCTTGCTGGCTGAATCGCCGGGAGGATTTCCTACGGCATCGGTGATAATGCCGGTGACGCTATTGGATGTCAGGTCAGTCGCGGCCACCGCAATAATGCGGGTCAGCGTGTCTTCGCCGCCGGTGGACACGAGGGTGTTTGAGCCGGTATACGTGTAGACCGCACCCCAGGCATCGCGCTTGTAATCGTCGGAGAAATTGCCAAAGTCAGACGCGATATACGGTCCGCGCCACGTGGCGTAACCTGGACTTGTCACCAGCGCATCGAGGGTCGGAGGCAGGCTGCCGACATCGCCGACGTAGCCGAAGTCGGTACGAACGCCATTGGAGTAGAGATTGGGGTTTCCGGCAATGGCGGCAACCAGCTGGTTAAGTTCGTTGCGGGTCTCCTCGACGCGCGCCGATTCGAGGCCGGAATCGAGCGACTTCATCGCCACCGCCGTGATGATGCCGAGAATGATGATTACCATCACCACCTCGACAAGCGTGAAACCCGCTTCTCTGTTCTTCAGCGAGTGCATACTAAAACGCCACCGTGATCGAAGTACCGCTACCGGAAGAGGTGATCGTTCTTGCGACGGGATCGAGCGCATAGGCGACGCCCCAGGGATCGATGAGGTAATCGCCGCCGGTGGAGTCGACGTACGGGCCCTTCCAACCGAGTCGCGAGATCGGATTGTAAATCGGGACCGCAGCAGGTTTGCGCACGAGTTCGGTCAGCGCCGTCGGCACTTGCCCGACGTCGCCCAAGAAGCCCACATCCGTATAGCGGCCTCCGGCAGTGACTTGCGGATTGCCGACGATGGCGCGTTTAAGGGTCTGCAATTCGGCTTCGCACGCCTCAATCTTGGCGGACTGCAAGAAGTCGGAATACTTGACGAGTGCGACCGTCGAGATAATCCCGAGAACGACAATAATGATGACGAGTTCGATGAGCGTGAAGCCGGACCGCGACGTCAGAGTCAGCGGCTTGGTCATTGACGCTTACCAGCTATTCTCGCCGACAGTATTCGTGTTCGCCCAAATCTCTCCGGTAGTGGGATTGTAGGCCCAGCCGCCGCGCGTACCGACAGTCACGCCCTTGGTCACGCCGGTGACAACCGAATCGGGAGCGCGCGAAGCGTCCTGGTACGGATTCGGCGGCAGCGACTGCATCATGACCGTGCCGATGCGCCGCAGGCTGTCAATCGGCGGCCAGTTAGCTGTGCCGGTCTTAACTGCGGTGTTGGCGTAATAGATGGAGACGCCACTGCGCAGACTGGAGAGAGAGCCCTTCGCCGCGGCCGCTTTGGCTTCGGCGGAGATGTCCTGATACTTCGGAATAGCCACCGCGGCCAAGATTCCCAAGACCACGATGATGATCACCAATTCGATCAGAGTAAAACCTGAACGATCATTGAGACGAGTGGGCATGTGCAAACCTCCTGGTAATAGTTCACCGCGCCCCGCTAATTACGTTGATATTTTCGACCAATTTTGGACTGAGTTAAGTTATCGAGGGCGAAATACTTCGACAAGGTTCCACATGGGCAGAAAAATCGCCAGCGCCATGACCAGTACCACGGCGCCCAGGAACATAATCAGGAGCGGCTCGATCAGGGTCAGCAGCCGGCGCGTGGTATAATCGACTTCTCTGTCGAAGAAGGCGGCGACTTGTTGCAACATGAAATCGAGCGAGCCCGATTCGAGGCCAACCTGCATTAGGGAGACCGCCAGACTGGGAAAGTGCGGCAATTGGCTGCGGATAGCGGAAATCGACTGGCCCTGCTGTACCTGGTTGCGAATACGCTCGATTTCGTTCTCGACCACCCGATTTCCTACCGCACTTTTTACCGAGTCAATCGCCGAGAGCAGCGGCGCACCTGAGGAAAACGCCACGCCAAGCAAATGCGAGAAGCGGGCGACGTAAATCTTGTTCAGCAAGCGTCCAAAAATCGGCAGTTTCAGTACGAGGCCGTCCAGGCGGACACGAACTTGTTTCATTTTGAACAGCTTGATCGCCAGCGGGATCAGAACCAAGCCGAAGACCAACAGCACTGGCCAGTAACCACTGATCAGCCGGTTGAGGTCGAGCATAATCTGGGTGGGCAACGGCAGAGCGGCATTGTTCTTGGCGTAGAACTGGGCAAAGCGGGGAACGACGAAGGTCACCAGACCGAAGAAGGCCAGGATGACCATAACCACGACAATGATGGGATAGCGGATCGCGGTCTTGATCTGTTCGCGCGTCTCGAGATCCCGCTCGAGCGTTGTCGCCAACCGCTCCATGACAACATCCAATCGACCCGTCTCCTCTGCGACGCGCACTGCATTGACATAGGTTTCGTTGAAGACGGCCGGATGTTGGGCGACGGACTCGGAAAACGAATATCCCTGCTCAAGATCGGAGCGCAGGCGCGAAGCGACATCGGCGAATCGCGGTGTACCCTCCTGGTCGGCGATAATACCGAGGGCTCCGCTCAGTGGGATACCGGCACGGTAGAGAGCATTGAGCTTGCGGGTGAAGAGAATCAGGTCCTCGCGCGAGGATTTCTTCTGCATTTGTGTCTTGAGTTGTTGGAGCAGGCTGTCGGTACGCGGGCGAATGTCGATTGGAATCAGGTTTCGTTCGGCGAGAAAATCGCGGACAGCTTCCTTGGAGTCGAGGCGCGCCACACCGTTGACGGCCGCTCCCTGGTAGTCGCGTGCCTTATAGGCAAATTCAGTCGGCATGGCTTACCATCAGCGGCTGCTCATCTTGCTGCGTTACGCGCACGATTTCGCGATAGGTCGTGATGCCTTGAATCCCCTTGGCAATCACCTGTTCGCGCATCGTTCTCATGCCGGCGGCCTGGGCTGCCTGCTTGATGGCGGCCGACGAGGTATTCGCGAGGATCATGTCTCGAATGCGGTTGGATACGCGCAGGTACTCGTAGACCCCGATGCGCCCCTGGTAGCCGGTATTGCCGCATTCCTCGCAGCCCGCTCCGGTTCGGAAATCTTGCTCGTGACCCTTCAGGTCGGAACCGAGCGCCTCGAGGACGCTGGGAGGTATCGTGTCCTGCGTTTTGCAGGCCGGACAGATGGTGCGCACAAGACGTTGCGCGAGGATACCCAGCAAACAACTGGCGACGAGGTAATCGTCGACTCCCATATCGAGCAGTCGCGCCACAGCCCCGGCCGCGTCGTTGGTGTGGATGGTGCTCAAGACAAGATGTCCTGTTAAGGCGGCGCGTACGGCCATTTGCGCGGTCTCGGCGTCGCGGATTTCACCGACCATGATAACGTCGGGATTCTGCCGCAGGATCGAGCGCAGGGCTGAAGCGAATGTGAGTCCTGCCTTCTCATTGATTTGAACCTGGTTGATCAATGCCAGGCTGTATTCCACCGGATCCTCAATAGTGATGATATTCTTCTCAATGCTCTTGATTTCATTGAGCGCCGCATAGAGCGACGTAGTCTTGCCGGAACCGGTCGGCCCGGTGATCAAGATCAGGCCCTCGGGCTTGCGGATGCATTCCTCGAAATCACGTTGCGTGAGTTGATCAAAACCCAGGTTGTTTAAGCCAATCAGGAGGTTGCGCCGGTCGAGAATGCGGAGAACGACTTTTTCCCCATGAATTGTCGGCAAAGTCGAGGCGCGGACATCGATATCGGCGGAGCCGACCTTCACGACGAAGCGACCGTCTTGCGGAATTCGCTTTTCCGAGACATCCATATGCGCCATGACCTTGATGCGCGAAACCATGCTGGCGTGCAGGTTGCGCGGCGGTGCTTGTTGGTCCTTGAGCAAGCCGTTGATCCGATATCGCACGCGCAGACGGGTTTCCTCCGGCTCAATGTGGATATCGGACGAGCGCTCCTTGATCGCCTGGACAATCAGCAGATTGACGAGTTTAATCAGCGGCGCTTCCGAGGCCGCCCCTTCAGCTTCGCTAATGGTCGCCGCCAGTTCATTCGAGCCGGGCGCCGGTTCGTCGCTGATGTCCTTGATGACTTCCGCCATCGACTCGCGCAAGGAGTAATACTGGTCGATGGCGCGGGCAATCGATTCGCCGGAAGCGACAGCGCGATTGAGCTTGAGCTTGGTGACGTACTTGAGTTCATCGAGCGCGATGATGTCGAGCGGGTCCGACATGGCGATAGTAAGCGTGGAGCCAATGCGGAAGACCGGTATCAGGCCGTGCTTCTTGGCGATCGAAAGCGGCACCAATTCGATGACATTGGGGTCGATGACGATGTTTTCCAGGGAGAGCTTGGGGATGCCAAGGCGCTCGTGAATTACGTCAACGAGGTCGGACTCGGAAATCAACCCCTTGGTAAGGAGGATCTGACCAAGGCGCAGCCCGGTACGGGTTTGCTCTTCCAGGACCGCCTGGAGCTGGTTGGCCGTCAGCAAGCCGCGTTCGACCAGGAGATCGCCGATGCGTTTTGTTGTGCTCATAAATTGCGCTCACTTCCTCTTGTCGGGAAATTCCCGGCGCGCTTGAGCGAGGTTTCGCTATGTTGCGTTGCCCAAGCTACTTGCCCGCTGAACGGCTGCGCGGGCTGCTGTTTCCCTTCGAAATTCCGCTGTTCCAGAAGTGATGTGGCATTTGTGCACACCCCCGCGAGCATTTGCACCGGGCTCCGATACAGTGCAGTGACGAGCGAACTAATCACGCTTCAACTAGTCAGTGGATACGGAGGTACAGTCATGGCGATTATCGAATGGAGCGATGGACTCGAAATCAACGTACCGGAGATCGACCAGCAGCACCGGCAGTACGTGACGTTAATGAATGATTTGCATCAGGCCGTAGAAGCTCGACAGGAAAAGGCCGCTTTGATAGCGATTGTTGCGCGCATGGTCAACCACGGCGAGCGGCAGTTTGTCGACGAGGAAGCGTTGATGTATCGCGTCGGCTACCCGCAGTTGCAGGCGCACCGGACAGCGCATCGGCGACATTTGGACCGCGTCCTGGAATTCAAGTCCGAGATCCAGAAATCGGGCGCGACAAGCGCGCAGGAAATGTTGCTCTACCTCAAGAACTGGGTGATAACCCACTTTCAGCACGAAGACAACGGATATGGCCAGTTCATAGCAAAGCAGAAAGATTCGACACAGAAAATCCCGACGGCGGCACGATAGCCCGGCAGCGAGATGCCGAAGGACAATCAGGTAAAGTTAGCGGCATTCACGTCACCCGTTAACTGGAGTAAGAGGGCGATTTGCCGACAACGGTTGAGGAAAACGATTAACTGCAGGGCACTGCAAACGATAAGTCGGAGGAACTATGGCGTTCTTTGAATGGAACGACAAACTGAGCGTCCAGGTCCCGGAGATGGACCAGCAGCACAAAAAGTTGATTGCAATCATCAATGAACTCCACGAAGCGATGTCGAAACGCCGGGCAGCCGAAGTGATTTCCGGAATCATCACGCGCCTGGTCGACTATACCAAGACGCATTTCGGCGATGAAGAGCGCTTCCTGCAGCGAGTGAACTATCCGAAACTGCAGGCGCAGAAAAGCTCGCACGTCCGCTTCGTCGAGCGCATCAATCAGTTCAAAGCCGAGTATGAAAAGAACAATGCGGTGTCAGCGCCTGAAGTGATGTTATTCTTGAAAAACTGGCTGACGGGGCACATCCAGCACGACGACGCCGAGTACGGCAAGTTCGTCACCAGCAACCAGAAGAGCGGCGTCCGCTAAGTCCGCCGTTATTTCTTGTCGCGGGGTTGACAGCATGACGATTCGGTTTGCGCCGTTTGCTCGTTGTAGCTGATCTTGGGGCTGAGAAGCGGGATGCCCAGCGACATGCCGCGAAGAATAAATAATAACGCCAGGACGCTCGCGAGTACCGGGAGCGTCCGGCGCAGCGCGTGCCGCCAGCGCTGTCCGACAAAGTCTCCGACATACGAAAACGCCAGCAGGATCGGAATCGTCCCGAAGCCAAACGCGGCCATGTAGCCGGCGCCAATCGCCGGGCTTCCCGTTGCCACCGCACCGGCCAGCGCGAGGTAAACGAAACCGCACGGCAAGAATCCGTTGAGTACGCCGATAGCATAGAGCGACGATTTGGAGTTGTTGCGAAAGAGGCGTCCCCACCAGCTGCTGATCCGGGCATACAAGCGGCCCAATCCAAGCGCATCAATCGCTCGTTGTGAATAGCGTGACGGCACAACGAGAACCAGCACGATCAGCACCCCGAGGGCGATCGAAAGTCCTTGTTGATAGCCGGCGATGAAAATCGAGTGGCCGATCAGACCAAAGATCAGCCCGATAATGGCGTACGTGGTAACCCGGCCGAGATTGTAAACGATGCGGCCGAGCAGAAACGAGAGACGAGTACGATGGTCTGCGGGAAGAGCAGCGACGATCGGGCCGCACATGCCCACGCAGTGAAGAGATCCAGCCAAGCCCACGATAAAACCGGCTATAATGGCAGTCATCGCAATATTACTCCAAATCAATGTTCAGTTCTGAATAGAGTTCTTCGGCGCCGAGGTGCCACATGAATTTGAGTTTCCAGGCGCCACGCGGCAGGCGAGTGCAATCGATCACTTGCCGATTCTTGTCGTCGAGCGAGATGTCGTAACTGCGGTCGGAAGCGGCATTGGCCGGACGAAAGAGCATGAGCTTGCCGCTCACTTGATCCCGCGGCAAGCCGGCTGGATAATCGATAATGATGCTGTTAGTCTGCCGATCGAAGTTGGCGCGGATGAGGTGTCCCTGCTCGGCGGTTCGCTTGAGACGGTCGATGTGTTCCTGGTACTTCACTTCCTGTTCATAATAATCGCGGGCCACCAGATCGCTGCGCTGGAACCGTGAGGCAATTACGAAGCCGACCATCAGCAGCATAAATGCGCCGTAGACGACGGCAATGCCGAGTCCCCAGTGGCTCTTCTTAGTGTTCTTCATCCTCGTGGTTCTCCTTTTCGCTCCTGACGATTCGCGGACCAAGGAACTTGGTCTTGACTTCTTCCATCAATGCGTCGCCCGCCCAAACCTGGACCGTGAGATCATCGTGCGAGGACAGCAGATCGGCCCGCGGCCGATCAATGAAAAACGCCTGTTCAGCCAGACCCTGGGGCTCGAGACTGATTGCGCCGGCGACCATCGTGATGCTGCCGCTGACATCTTTCAGCTTGAGTTCGATCTCCATCGGGTTGAAGGTCTTGTTGATGACCTTGAAAGAATAGAGATTTCGAATGAGGTCTCCCTCCAGCTCTTGAAACATGACGCCCGGTGTGCGGAAGATCGTCGTCTCGATGTCGCTGCGCCCCGCCAAGAAGACGACCAGCAGAGTAAGCAGCGCAGCGAGCACGAGCGAATACCCGATGATTCTCGGTGTCAGCCGCAGGCGTTCGCCCTGGGCGATACCGCGATGAGAGGCGTAGCGCACCAGCCCCTTCGGCAGGCCGACTTTGTCCATAACTTTGTTGCAGGCGTCGATGCAGGCGGTGCAATTGACGCATTCAAGCTGCGTGCCGTTGCGGATGTCGATACCGGTCGGGCAGACTTCGACGCATTGGTTGCACTCGATGCAGTTACCCGCCTTGCGCTCCGCAATCGGCGTCTTCGGCGAGAGCGGTGCGCGCGGCTCGCCGCGCTTGAAGTCGTAAGAGACGACGATTGACCGGGCATCGAGCAGCACGGATTGCAGACGGCCGTAAGGGCAGACGATGAAGCACACCTGCTCGCGAAAGCGCGCGAAAACGCCGTAGGTGATCAGGCTGAAGACGACGACGGCGATAAAGGCCCCCAGGTGCGGACCGGGACCGTCGGCAACTAATTGCGTGAGTTTGTCGACTCCAACCAGCCAGGCGACGACGACATTTCCGACCAGGAAAGAAATCGCGAGGAAGAGCGCGTGCTTGGAAATCTTCTTGAAGGCCTTGCGTCCGCTCCAGGGGGCGCGATCGAGAGCGCGCTGTTTGCCGGAGTTCCCTTCAATCCAGTACTCTATCTTGCGGAAAACCATTTCCATGAAAATGGTTTGGGGACAAGCCCAGCCGCACCAGAGCCGGCCGAAGATCACCGTGAACAAGACGATGAAAACAACGAACGTTAGTGTGGCGAGGACAAAGAGGTGAAAATCCTGCGGCCAGAACGCGAGCCCAAACAACACGAATTTGCGCTCGAAGACATTGAAGAGCAGCAAGGGATGATCGCCGACCTTGATAAACGGTGCCCCGAACATGAAAGCAAGCAGCGCTACCGCAACCCAGGCGCGCGCGCGATGTAACGGACCGCGCGGCTTGGACGGATAGATAATGACGCGCTTGCCCTGATCGTCGACCGTCGCGATGTGGTCACGATAGGAGTCTTTGTCCTGCCTGGCCGTTGACAATTCTAA
The DNA here is from genome assembly GCA_964576925.1 of uncultured Ignavibacteria bacterium. Taxonomy (GTDB): domain Bacteria; phylum Zixibacteria; class MSB-5A5; order CAIYYT01; family CAIYYT01; genus JADJGC01. The sequence continues at coordinate 27,404 of CAZNWJ010000023.1, forward strand.
CTCACTTTGCCAATGCGACTGAGGCAGAGCGTTCGGTTGCCCGGCCTCGGTGACGGGCGGCGAAAATCAATGCCTCAGCACGGTTCAAGATCCGCTATGGGACAACTTTCTCTCCCTGCGGCGCTTTCCCGTTCGGTGGGTTGGTGCCGTACAGGGCCAAAACGTAACTGGCGACCTGGTGGATTTCTTCCTGCTTGAGGAATCCGCGCCAGGCGATCATCCCTTTGGCCGGGACACCGAATTTGATCGTCTTGAGTACATTATTGATTCCGGCGCCGTGCAACCAATAATCATCCGTCAGATTCGGGCCAATGCCGCCTTCGCCGACAGCGCCGTGGCACTGGACGCAGTTCTTCTTGTATGTCGCCTGCCCTGCCGCCAAGGCCGCCTCATCAGTGAGTGCGGCATATTCCGGTTCATCCTCCGGTCGCTCTTCGACAAAGGCCTGTCGTGGGCCGCTCATGGCAATCGAGTAGGGCGTTTCATCCCCGCCGGGCCGGTGCCAGGGCGACTGGAACGGTGTGAATACGGTCGACGGCGTATAGTTGGGATTCATGTCGCGCGTATATTTCGGATTAACTTCGCGCTGGTACTCGTCGTAGCTGGTGTATCCTGCCCCGACGATATGGTAAAAAGTGAAGTACAACACGGCCCAGACGATGGTGATATAGAACATGTAGAGCCACCAGGGCGGCAAATCGTTATCAAGTTCCTGAATCCCATCGTAGTCGTGGTCGAGCAATTCATCTTTATGCTTGGCCATTGTATCCTTCTCCGCAATCGTCAACAGTGGTTGAATCATCCAGCGGCAGCCGGCTGAGCCGGACCACTTCCTGCTTACGCATACGCAGCGCCCAGATCACGACGCCAAGGAAGGCGCAAAAGAAGAGCAGCAGCGTGATGATTGGGTACAGCTGGACGCCGCCAATTGAACTGAGTACTTCGCTGATCATTGGACCACCTGTGTTCCGACCTTGATGTCAGTTCCGAGGCGCTGCAGATAAGCGATTAGAGCGATGATTTCATCGTCCCAATTGGCGATGATCTTCGACTCTTCCAGCCTCTTGGTGATTTCCATCCCCTGCTTCTGCATATCGTCCAGGGCCTGCGCTTCATAACCATCCGGGTAAGGCACACCAAGCGTGCGCATGGCGCTGATCTTGCCTGCCGTGTGATCGGTGTTGAGCTTGTCGGTCAGAAGCCACGGGTAAGGCGGCATAATCGAACCGGGCGACATCGAGGTCGGGACTTCCATGTGCTGGTAGTGCCAGGCATCCGGATATTTTCCGCCAACGCGGTGCAAGTCCGGCCCGGTGCGTTTCGATCCCCACAGGAAAGGATGATCGTAAACGAACTCCCCAACCTTGGAGTACTCGCCGTAGCGCTCAGTTTCTGAGCGGAATGGCCGCACCATCTGCGAATGGCAATTATTGCAGCCTTCACGAATATAGATGTCGCGCCCTTCAAGTTCGAGCGGCCTGTACGGCTTGACCGAGGCGATCGTGGGGACGTTTGACTTGACCAGGAAAGTCGGGATGAACTCGATCACGCCGCCAATCGCGACGGCGACGAGAGAAAGAAGCATGAAGCGTACCGGCTTGGACTCGATCCAGCGATGGCCGTAGCCTTCCTTGAGGTCGAAACGCTCTTCGTGGTGCGCAACCAGACCCGGCGCCTGCGCTTCCTCGTTATCAACGGCTTTACCGGTCTTGATCGTCTTATAGAGGTTGTAACCCATGACAAAGACGCCGGCCAGGAACAGCGTGCCGCCGAAGGCGCGGATCGCGTACATCGGCGTGATTTGCGAGACGATTTCCAGGAAGTTCGGATATTGGAGCAATCCGACGTCGTTGAACTGCTTCCAGAGCAGGCCCTCGGTCCAACCGGCAAAATACATCGGCACGGCATAGAAGACGATGCCCAGCGTCGAAATCCAGAAGTGGAAATTCGCCATCTTGCGCGAGTAAAGCTGGGTGGCGAACATTCGGGGAACGAGCCAGTACAGCATACCGAAGGTCAGCAATCCGTTCCAGCCGAGCGCGCCGACGTGCACGTGGGCAATCGTCCAACTGGTGTAGTGCGAGATCGCGTTGACACTCTTGATCGAGAGCATCGGTCCTTCGAAGGTCGCCATGCCATACGCCGTAACGGCAACGACCATGAACTTGAGCACGGGATCTTCGCGCACTTTGTCCCAGGCGCCGCGCAGGGTTAACAAACCGTTTATCATACCGCCCCAGGAAGGCGCAATCAGCATGATCGAGAAGACGGTACCGAGCGACTGTGCCCAGTCGGGAAGCGCCGTATAGAGCAAGTGGTGCGGACCGGCCCAGATGTAAATGAAGATCAGCGCCCAGAAGTGAATGATCGAGAGTCGGTAGGAAAACACCGGACGTCCCGACATCTTCGGAATGAAGTAGTACATCAATCCGAGGTAGGGGGTTGTCAGGAAGAACGCGACGGCGTTGTGGCCGTACCACCACTGCACAAGCGCATCTTGAACCCCGGCATAGATCGGGTAGCTTTTGAAAAGGTTGACGGGGATTTCAATCGAGTTCACGATGTGGAGCATCGCGACCGTAACGACGGTGGCGATGTAGAACCAGATCGCGACGTACATATGCCGCTCGCGCCTTTTGATGATCGTGCCGAACATGTTGATGGCAAAGATCACCCAGACCGCGGCGATCAGGATATCGATCGGCCACTCGAGTTCC
>CAZNWJ010000024.1:0-25799 GCA_964576925.1 uncultured Ignavibacteria bacterium
AATCTGTTACCCATCCCCCCGGTCTAGTCTGTTACCTATCCGCCCGGTCAGTACCTTCCTGTCTGCCGCCCTTCCCCCCTCTCCCCTTGGGAGAGGGGTCGGGGGTGAGGGAGCGCTTCGTGTCACGATCTCCTGGCTGTCACAGAACATCCGTGATCCCGGGCTTTTCGGTATGACGGCGCCCCTAAAACTCTATTTGACAATCACTTCCGCTCGCCGTAATCTTCAGCGATCAGTCCGCGTGGCCATTAAACAATCCTCCTCCAACCACGTCTAAATCAATGGGTTGGAGAGTGTGGGGTGTCGTGATCGAGAACATTTCCGAACTCGTCGAACGGTTTAAGGCTGGCGACGAAAAGGCTTTCAATGAGCTGGTTCGGCTGTTCGAGAAACGAATCTACGCCCATGCTTACCAGATGCTGGGCAACCATACCGAGGCTGACGAGGTCCTTCAAGAGACGTTCGTTCGCCTCGTGAAGAACATCGCGCGACTGAAGACCGATGCCAACTTTCCGAGCTTCGTCTTCAAAATCGCGACGAACTACTGCATCGATATTATCCGCAAGCGGCAACGCAAGTACGTTGTCCTTGATGATGAGGAAGCTGAGGATTCCGGCCGCTACCAGCTCGAGCTGTCGCGGTCGATACCGACACCGGAGGACGAACAGGAAAACAAGCAACTCCTGGAGCTGATCAATGCCGCTATTGCCGAGCTACCCCCGAAACAGCGGGCGACTATCGTTCTGCACGACGTTGACGGCTACTCCAAGGAGGAGATCGCGCAGATGATGGATTGCCCGCAGGCGACTGTCCGGTCTAACCTGCACATCGCGCGCTCCAAAGTGAAACAGAAATTGAAAGAGATTCTCGACGGCCCGCTCGATGCCGGTCGCGGGAGTCAAGAGGATGAACGGTAAATGCAAGAACGTGACACAAACGACAAGCTCCTCGACCTGCGCCCGCAGCACGCCCGCGCACCGCTCGAAGCCTTGCCCGATCTGGGCGATCTCGATCCGGCGGAACGCGACCGCGAGCTGCAGTATCTCCGTCTGATCTCGGCACGCACCGTCAAACTTCCGCCCGATGCCTACTTCACCCGGGCGCGCGCGCAGATCAACGCCCGCATCAAAGTCAGTCGCGTCTCCTGGTGGGAGCGCCTCGTCGCCCGGCTGATCCCCGAGACGGTTCGTCCTGTGCCCGTCGCCGTGGCAACCGCCGCAATTGCCGTTGCGATCATGTTGAGCGTGGTGTATTATCCCTACGGTAACATCTCGGATTCGCCGTTCAGCGCTGAAAACTTCGGGCCCTACGTTTCGCTGGCCGACTCGTATAGCGAACATATTACGACCGGCGATGAACGCGCGATCTCCGAGCAGGAAATGAAGGAATATCGCGAAATCTTGTTGATGTCGACGGCGATCCTGGGATCCCCCTCCTCGCTGTCGCGTTCCCGGTCGCTTGCCTTTTCCAGCAAGTAAGTGGTCGCTCGCACACGGATGTTGTTTGTAGCGGTGTCATTGCGAGGAGCGAACGCCAGGCATTGATTCGGACGGCCCTTTCCGCGACGAAGCAATCTTCCTGGTTCGAACTCGAGTCACCGCCGGTAATGTAGAGATGAAAACGCCCATCAATCGCTGCCGTCCTCACCTTTGGGGAGCGATCATTTCGATTGCACTCTGCCTCTCAGTGCTGCTTCTGATCGTTTCCTGCACTGACTCACAGTCACTCGTCCACCTGAAAATGAAATTCCACGCAGGCCGCGAACTCGTTTACGAGCAGGTCAACAAGCAGACCTTTTCGCGCAACAACTCCCCGGTTATCTCCGCTTCCTCGCAATCAAGGGGCGAAATGACTCAGCGCGTCGTCGCGCTGCATTCTGACGGCAAAGCGCGCATCAAGGAAACCTCCGTCTGGAATTGGAGCGAAACCGCGCCTGATTCCACGATTTCGGTGGTCTCGAGTACCGAGGAACTCGCCTATGACATGGCGCCCGATGGCAAAATCTCCGGCCTGGAACTGCCTGCCGATCAGGAGGTTTCCCGCTGGAAAGAATATGCCCAGCAGAATCTCGAGCAATCACAGCCAACTTTCCCGGAGGAAGGTGTCGGCAAGGGCTATAAGTGGATGCAGTCGGTCAAAATATTCATGCCCTCCGGCGAAAAACTCGATGCCAGCACGACCTACGAAGTCACCGATTTTGTCGTCGTCGAAGGCCGCAAATGCGCGATCATCGATTACCGGGGCAACTTAATTCTCCCCTTTAATGTAATGGAATCCGATTCGTTGACCTCAAGCGGCATCGACAAGATCGACGTTACCGGCACGCTGGTTTTCGACTACGAAAACGGTTATACCTACTCGCAGGAAGAAACCACCAGGGTCACCGCCGAGCGCGCCCGCATTCTCGGCACCCAACAAGCTACCGCGACCACCTACACCATCGAAGGCGAGCTCTTCTTCAAACTCAAATCCGCCAAGTAGGGCAGACCTCCAGAGATCCTGACGCCTTCCGCTGCGGCAGGTCTTGATTTCGCGCATCCAACCGATTCGCAAATTACAAGTAACGCCGTGGCGCGAAACTGTGACCTGCCGCGCCCTGAATTCTGATCAAATGCGAATTATGAGGAGAGGGGTCGGGGGGAGGGTGTCATTGCGAGGAGCGCACGCCACCCAATCCTACAAACTACCTCAACCGCGACGAAGCAATCTATCCTGTGTTCACTCCGTAGGTCAGGATCCCGCGATCCTGACGCGTGAATCGGTGCCTCTCGGCTCACTGATCAAACCCCGGTCTCCGTTGCGGCAGGTCTTGATTTCGCACCATCCAAACGATTCGCAGATTACAAGTAACGCCGTGGCGCGAAACTGTGACCTGCCGCGCCCTGAATTCTGATCAAATGCGATTTAGGAGGAGAGGGGTTGGGGGTGAGGGTGTCATTGCGAGGAGCGAACGGCACTCAATCCTTCGACCTCCCTGCGCCGCGACGAAGCAATCCCTTTTTCTTTACCGACTCGACACCCGCTCCTAATCCCCTCTCGAAACGGCGTGTGCCGTTCCCAGTCAAACTCCGATTGCCCCTTGACATTCACAACTTTAAACATTATCATAGACTGATAACTCAACAATCCAGACTCCACGCACCGAAGTGACCCTGCACCCTTCATTCGCGGGAGGAACTATGATAAAGAAAGCTATCCTGACCTGCCTGCTGTTGCTCTTCGTCCTTTGCATCTCCGATTCCACTGCTCAAAAGGCCGATCCGCCGCCCTGCAAACATTTCTCCGGTACTTGCGGCGACGTCGACAATGATCTCAAGATCTCCATCTCCGACGCCGTCTTCCTGATCAATTTCATCTTCGCGGGCGGTCCGACACCACCAAACTACTGGGCCGTTGATTGCAATCTCGACGGCAAGGTCAATATCTCCGATGCGGTCTATCTCGTGGTCTATATCTTCGCCTCCGGTCCGGCACCTTGCGCCGCCGGCGGTGACAAACTCGCCCTCGATTCACCCTTCTACGACTGCCTCGAATACACCTACGACGGCGTCGGCATTCTGACAATCCGGCATATCAATTCGTCGTTCAATTGCTGTCCCGAGGAGATCACCATCGAGGCCTTCAAAGTCGGCCAGTCGATCCGCATCTACGAGGAGGAAGTCCCCAACCCGGTCGGCCCTTGCCCCTGTATGTGTTTGTATGACCTGACTGTCACGGTGGAAGGAATCGTGCCGGGGACCTATCGCATCGTCGTAGACGAACCGAATCTCTTCCCCGGCGATCCGGTCATCGACTTCGTGGCGGAACTGAACCTACCGACCACCGACCAGTTCTGCATCTACCGCGACACCTACCCCTGGGGTAACCCGTGGTAGCCTGATCAGCCTGACCGGATCGAACCCATCCCCTGCAGCTTCGACCTCAGTCGGATGCACACGTCGCTTCACTCATTCTCCTGTAGCATCGGCTTCAGTCGGATATCCCCTTCGCGCCATCCGCGGCCAGCTCTCTCTGGTAGAGTAGACATTCTTGTCTGCCCTCTGGTAGGGTAGACATTCTTGTCTGCCTTCCTGAAACGCACCCGCACACCTAGGCCAGGTCTCTGATCGAACTCACCGGAGACGACGAACCCACCCTGCCGGAAAACGTGCCAACCTGCCCACGTTGCCGTCATTGCGAGGAGCGCACCATCACTTCACAAGCTCTCCGCACTCTGCCGCGACGAAGCAATCTATCTGACGGAGTTGCGTCAGGTCTTGATCGCGGCCGAGCGCCAGCGAGGACGCGATTGTGACCTGACGCCGAAAGCAGGTCAACTCCCGCCTGCTTCGCTTTCGCCGCTTGCGCATGATGGTGAATCCGGCTTAGTCGACTAATCCAATCATACCCCGATGGGAGTTGACTCATTCTCCGCGCCGCTTCAAGACAACCGCGTGCAAATGTGATTCTCCCCTCACAACCTCAATCCGCCCGCATCCGTGCCGCGCACGATGTCTATCCTCTTGGCGCGCAACGACTACGCCCCGGAACTGTAACACTTCACTCGATAAATCCAACGGCACGGATATATGGGGGACATGATGTAGCCCAACGGCCACCCGAACCTCTCGCGCAGCGCGCACTCGGCGGTTGAAGACGTCCTCTCATTCGCCGGGGCAAACTCCCGGGATCGCGCGATTATCGCCAGGGGTAAGGGGCGTGGACTCGAGGCTTGAGGCCGGATCGCCTTCGCAACCGGTTGTGAGAGCCCGTGACCTGAGCAGACGCTTGCCGCTGTATGTCGTGTCCGTGCCCGATCCGGATTGGGCTTCCCAAATTGCGGGGAGTCGATCGCAAGGCTGAATAACGATGGAGATTCTGAACCTGTCGAAACAATACCATCAATAATCAGTGGACAAATCGCTCTTCGTTGAGCACTTTGTCCCCAATGGATGACTGGCTGACACCGGACGACAAGCGGCAACTGCTGCAGATCGCCCGCTCCGCAATTGCCCGCTACCTCGACGGCGAAAGCTTCACTGACTTTGGTTGCTCGGAGAACCTCGCGCGACCCGGCGCTGCCTTTGTCACACTGATGATCGGCGACCGGCTTCGTGGTTGTATCGGCCGCATTGGCGGCGAACTGCCTCTGGCACAGACCGTAGCGGTTTGCGCCGTTGATGCTGCCACCGTCGATCCGCGCTTTCCGCCGTTGCGCGCCGACGAACTCTCGCGCGTGCAACTTGAAGTTTCCGTGCTCTCGCCCCTGGAGAAGATCTCCTCACAAACCGAAATCGAGGTCGGCCGCGATGGTCTGTTGATCCGCCTCGGCGCAGCCAGTGGCCTGCTTCTGCCACAGGTGGCCACGGAATACGGCTGGGACGTCACGCAATTCCTGCAACACACCTGCGAAAAGGCCGGCTTGCAGCGCGACGCTTATCTTTCACCGGCGGCGAAAATCTACCGCTTTGAAGCCATCATCATCGAAGAGACACACCGGCGTGCCATGGCGTCCGTGGAACGCAATCACCATCAAGACTAAGTAAATCGGCGGTGAACCCGCGGTCCACCGCCGAAGCACGCAGAATCTGTCTAGACTTCAGGAATTAGAAAGCAATTGCCGTCACTTGAATACTGACGTGCATGTGGCCAAAGTCAAATCCTGAATCGGTGGTCTGACCGCCCGACACGAACACCCCGGCCTGGACATGTCGAACAAACTCGTAGCCGGCGCCAACGAGATAGGCCGGACCGGGATCGTTGGCTTCAAAATCCTTGACCTTCCAGAAGTATCCGCCAACTCCCACCGCGGCAAAAGCAGACTTGCCAACGGGACCGAAATAGCGGTAATACGAAATCCCGTTAAAGGCCTGGGTCGCTTGCCGCGAGTCTTCGATCAGCAGGCCGCCGCCGTGCTCGCCAAAGAACTCCGAATTGTAGATGAGTCCGGTCCCCTGGTAGACAATCATGTTTTGCTCGTTCCAAGCATAGCCGATGATGAAATCGACTCCGGGCCCCGTATTAGACTCGTCAATTTTCTCGTCAACAACCTGGCCAAAGATACTGCCGCTGATCTCGATGGACCACTTGCTGTAGGGGCTGTAACCCAGCCCACCGCCCAAAACGAATCCTTTGCGCATTCCGTCAAACGCCTGCGCGCTGCTCGCAATCATAACGACTGCGACCAGCAGAAAGAACACTAACCGTTTCATGAATCCTCCCCTGATTAGGGACAACTTTATCCTATATCAAGGTGAAGAGTTCGTCAACGATTATTTTTTCGTGAAAAATAGATGCGAGTTGTCGATCTTGAATGTGCCACGTCGTGCGTGGGGGTTACAGGTGCCGGATTACTTCGTCGGCAAACTCCTCGGTGGTGGCGGTCCCGCCCAGATCGCGCGTGACGTGCGTGCCCTCGCGGAAAACCTTGCGTACCGAGTTCATGATGCGGTCGGCGGCTTGATCTTCATTCAAGTGCCGCAACATCAGGACACCCGAGAAGACCAGCGCACTCGGATTCGCGATTCCTTTGCCGGCGATATCGGGGGCTGAACCATGAACCGCTTCGAAAACAGCCGCGTTCAAACCGATGTTCGCTCCCGGCACGACGCCCAGTCCGCCCACCAACCCGGCGGCCAGGTCGGAGACAATGTCCCCGTAGAGATTGGAAAGCACCAGGATGTCGAATTGGTTCGGATCCATGACGAGCTTCATGCAAAGCGCGTCGACGATCACGTCGTCAAACTTGATCTCGGGGAACTCTTTGGCCACTTCGCCGATCGATTCAAGAAACATCCCATCCGACAGCTTCATGATATTCGCCTTGTGTACCGCGGTAACGCGCTTGCGTCCGTGCTTGCGCGCGAACTCGAAGGCAAATCGACCGATCCTGGCCGAGGCATGCTGGGTGATCACCTTGATCGATTGCGAAACGCCCGGCGTTATCACGTGTTCGAGTCCGGCATAGAGATCCTCCGTGTTCTCGCGCACGATGATCAAATCTACATTGTCGTAGCGCGATTTGATGCCGTCAATCGAGTGCACCGGCCGCAGGTTCGCGTACAGGTCGAGCGCCTTGCGCAATCCGACATTGGCCGAGGAAAATCCCTTGGCGACAAACGTCGTCAGCGGCCCTTTGAGCGCGACCTTGTTGCGCTTGATCGACTCCAGGAGCACTTCGGGCACCGGCGAGCCGTAATCGGGCAGCGCGTTAATGCCGGCGGGCAGGCGTTCCCAGTCGATCTCGACCCCCGTGGCTTCGATGATGCGGGTGGCGGCGCTGGAGATTTCCGGCCCGATGCCGTCCCCTTCGATCAGTGTTACTGTATGATGAGCCATATCTGTCTGATTAGTCCTTCTTCCGATTGTGCTTTGCCTAATTCTTCAAATAACTATCTTTCTTGCGACGTGAGAATATAGCGATGACGAAGCGCAAACAAATCGAGAATTTTGTTCATTTGCCGGGCCACAACTGCGTAACGACCGCCCTGCGCAATGTCGTAAACCACTACGGCTTTCGCTATCCCGAGCCGCGCATATTCGGGATCGCTGAAGGCCTCGGTTTTCATTTTCGCACGATCGCCGGCCAGGAGAACCCGCATCTCGGCGGCGCCGGCTCCGGCCTGGTCGAGTCGTTCTGCCGGAATCTCCACCTCGAATGCGAGGTGAAGGAATTCGACGCTGACGAAGCGGCCTGGCAGGATCTCGTCAATCATATCGACCTGCAGATTCCGGTGATTGTCCAGGTCGATCTGCTTCACCTGCCTTACTTTGAATCGAAAACGCATTTTGCCGGGCACCGGGTCGTTCCGGTCGGCTACGATGACGACAACATCTTTCTGGCCGATACCGGCTACCTGCGCATCCAGAAGTGCCCGATCGAGAAATTCAACGCCGCGCGCTCGACCGAGTTTCCGCCCTTTGCCCACCGCCGCCGGCGCTGGCGCATCGAGCGCTTTGAAGAACGCCCGTTTGTCGACGAGATGATCACCAAGGCGCTCTACAACTTGTATCAAAAATTCGAAAACCACGCCCCGGGCTACAATCTGCTCCAGATTTTCGACCTGCGCGACCATTTGAAGGACTACAAGAATCCGGCGATGCTCTATCAGCAGATCGAGAAGGCAGGCACCGGCGGAGGGTTGTCGCGCAAGATGTTCTCGGAGTTCCTCGATCAAGCCGGGCAGATCTATGCCCGCCCGATCTACGAACTGGCCTCCGGGCTCTACGACGAGGCAGCGCGCAAGTGGACCGAAATCGCCGAGCACGCCAAGCGTGGTGAACTCAATGGCACGGCAACGACCCTCGAAGAGATTTACCAGCTTGAGTCGCGCGCCGTCAGCATCTTCAGCGCGTTCGAAGACGAAGATCTTTGAGACTCAACCGGACTTTCGCTTCAAGACCAGCCGCGCGAACTTCAGACTCGACTCCAACGCAATCTTCACATCGCGGGGGCGAAAGCGAAAAAGCGCGCCGATGCTGCCGCGGGACTTTACGGCATAGAACGTAATGAGCACCAGGAGTTGCAGCGCGTACGCCGATGACGTGGCTACGGCCGCTCCGATCAGGCCGTAGCTGCCGATAAGAACATAGTTGAAAACGATCGCTGACATGAAAGTCACAAACGTGACGAACGTGATCAATCGGGCAAAACCCCGGCCCAGCAAGTGCGTCGACACAATGCCGTTCATGCCCTTGATAATGGCCCCAATCAGTAAGACCACAAACGGCCACTGCGCGGCCAGAAACTCCCGGCCGAACAGCGAGAGCACCGGCCGAGCCAACGCGGCACTGGCGATCGCGCCCGCCAACATGAAAATGGCCATCTGGCGGAAGTACAATGCCGTCGTTGTCTCCGCGTCGGCTTGCGACTGCGCTGCCGTCTTGGGGAAGAAGACGGTCTGCACAGCAAGCGGAATCATCAACAATGCCGAGGTCAAACCGCTGGCCACCGAATACACTCCTGCTGAAGCGGAATCCAACATTGCGAAGACCAGGAGGAAATCGACTTTCTGAAAGGCGTGCCTCGCCACATTGGTGATGTGGATCCAGACGCCGTAACGCCAGGTCTGCCGCAGGAGGCCGAGCTCCGGTCGGCGGGGTGGTCCGACAGCCCTGAGCGAGTAGTAGAGCGCCAGCCCCGCGGCGCAGCCCCAGGCAAACATAAATGTCCACATCACCGTGATCGCTGTAGCCCCCGGGAGCGACAGCACAATGAGGACCAGCAGCAGCGCCGCCACGCCCCTGACAAAAACGGCGATACTGCGTTCGCCGACGCGGCCAATGGCGACGAGGAATTGCGCGAGGCACTCGAAGGCCATCATCGCCGGCAGCACGAGGAGCGCCGGATAGACCTGGCTGAGCGGGAGGTCCTGAAGAAAAGGTCGCCACCAGTTGTAGGTGGCCACAAACACCAGCGAGAGCAAAACGGCGGCGATGAGGGGCACATAAAGCAAATGTCCAAAATGCACGCGCACGTCGCCTTCTTTGCGACTGACGAAGTATTGCACGGCCGTCGCCAGGCCCAGGGAACCGACGATGTAGAGCACCTCGGCGATATTGTGATAGAGCGACACGAGCCCTTTGCCTTCAGCCCCGAGCGTCCGACTGATCACGACATTGACGATCAAGATCGTGATCAGGGCAGCAATATTGGCCGCCAGGACGGCGGCGGCGGTCTGGAAAAACTTCATCGCCGGGGAAGATACGCAAAATACCCGGCGCTTGGCATCCCGGAACAACAAAAAAACGGCGGCATCGCTGCCGCCGTTTCAAGCCAAACACAACCGGCGCTTACGCCCAGTTGTTGCGGATCTGCTTCAGATACTGCTGGCTCTTGCGCAGGCCGAGGCTCGAAGCCTTGTACTGCACCGAGCTTTCCGTGCGATTCAGCTTCTTGGCGATGAACACGTTCGAGTTCGTGCGATAGAACTTGCGAAGCGTGCTGATTTCCTGCTGCGTCCACACCTTGGTACGGCCACCGGCGTTGTAGCGGCGGGTGGTCTGCGTCGGACGAGCGTTCCAGCTGTTACGACGGCTCTTGCGCGAGGTTTGGGTTCTGCGTCTGCGGTTCATCCTTTGCTCCTTTCACATAGGAAAGCATTGAGTTTTCTTCGTCCTGAAGACTACTTTGTCCTAAAAGTTACGTGTTATCAAACCAACATTGAATTGTATCGGAATCGAGCACGAAGACTTTAACTTGAAACACACAAATTCGTGGAAAACTTGTCGAATTCTCCGGCCGTGCTCTCAAAGCTGACAGTCTCTGATCCTCAGAGTCACGCCGCGACTTTGACGGGGCGTGTTCAAATTTAGAGTCCCGAGTCCCATATTAATCATGGAGCCGCAATTGCATATTGCCCGACTGAGTGTTTCGTCTCGAAACGCCCGCCGCCGCTAAGGGCGCGGCTGCCGGACGGATTGTCCCGATACGAAACTCGGGCACACCGGCCAGGCTCACTTTCTCCTTTGTTGCCGGCTTGATGGAAGCTAAATTCGCGGCGATGGCCACCTACTTTGTTTCTGACTTTCACCTCGGCGAAGCCGACCGCGCGCGCGACCAGCTCAAGGTCGAGCGCTTCCGCAAGTTCCGGCGCAGCGTCGCGCACGATATCGACCACCTTGTCATTCTCGGCGACCTCTACGATTTCTGGTTCGAATACCGTCACTTGATTCCGAAGCGCCACCTCGGCATCCTGATCGAGCTGCGCGAACTCGTCGAGGCCGGCGTCACGCTGTCCTACGTCTGCGGCAACCACGATTTCTGGCTCGGCGATTTCATGACAAGCGAAGTCGGCTGCGTGGTCTACCCTGACGATCTGGTGATCGATGCCAAGATCGGCAAGGTGCTGGTGCTGCACGGCGACGGTATCGCGCCCTCCGATTGGAAGTATCGTCTGCTCAAGCGCGTACTCCGCAACCGCGTCAACATCGCGCTTTACAAGTTGCTGCCGCCGTCACTGGCGTACGGTCTGGCGCACGCCGTCTCCGGTGGCTCACGCAATTTCGGCAATGAAAAACCGAACGAGAGGTTCATCGCCGAGTATCACGAGTTTGCCCGCCAGCGCCTCGCCTCCGGCTATCGCGCCGTCGTCTGCGGACATATTCACTGGCCGGAAATTGTCCCCTTGGGTAACGGTCACTATGTCAATTGTGGTGATTGGCTGAATTTCTTCAGCTATGTGCGCTTTGACGGCGAGAGTTTCACGCTCGGAAGCATGAAAGACTACTAGACAAGCTCGACGTGCCGCCGCGAGATCTTACCGGCAATGACGATCGGCAGGATAGTCGCCGCTGTCGCCAGATAACTCCCCGACGATGTACAATCGACTTCCGTAGTCAGCTCCACCTGACCATTTGCGAGCGGTGGAAAAGCGGGTAACGCCGCCGGATCGGCCACGTGTCCCCCGGCTTCGACAATCTTCTGGACATAGCGTCGTTTGAGAGCCTCCAGGAAAACCTGGCGGCTGCGCGGAATGATGAACAACTGCGGGCTGTCCTCCAGCGAACGCTCGTGCAGCGCCGCGGCAATCGATTTCAGGTCTTCAATCGAACCACCAAGCAGCGGCCCGATTCGCACCCGGGCGAGTCGGCAGCCGTCAAATTCGGAGAGGTCTTCGACAAATCGCGATCTTTGCAGACTGAAAAGCACCGGCCGATGCCGGCCCACCGTTGCCGTGAGTTCTTCGAGATAGTACACATCGCGGTCGGAGAACGGAACCGGCATTTCAGATTGATTGTAGCGCGACAGTAGATTGAGGTACATCTGGTCCGGCGTCAGGAGTACGTGGCGGCCGGTGAACAGCCGCGCGTAGACCAGGAGCGCCATGCGATCGGCCACCAGGAGTCGTTCGACGCCAAGACCGCAGAGCTCGATGGCAAAGTGGCCTGCGGCGATGGTCTCCAATTCGCGCATGACATATAGCGCCGTCGTGAAGGGACTGCCCAAAGATTGCGATGGTCCTGCCACCATGACCTTGACGACAGGCGTGACTTCAAATTCTATCTGGTCTCCAACTTCGCCGCGCTTGCCTCCTGTGTCACCAGGCACGAAAACCAACGAACCGGTAATGGCCATCGCCGCCGCGGCGATATTGTCTCCGGCGCAGACCAGTCCCGGGCGGAAGAAGCCTGAAGCAAACAACGTTTCGATTTCCCGAAAGCGCTGCGTCGACTTGCCGTTTGTGTTGACTTGCCAGCCGCCGTCAGCAATGGTCAAGACTATATCGGGACGGAGCAGAACTTTTGCGCCCACCAGCGGCGGCTTGCCGTCACAGTGCGCGGCGACGATGCGCTGGATGGCGGTCAGCGCCGGCAGATCGCGATTGCCCGCGCGCGTCAGGCGTTGTTCGTCGAAGAATTTGAATTCGAGCTGTTCCAGCTTGAGGATCGCCGGCTTTTCGAGCAGTTTGTATTTCTTGCGCCAGCGATAGAAGGCCTGCTTGGTGACGCCCATTTCCGCACCCGCCTTGGCGTCGTCGCCAAAGCGCTCCCAGAGCTCCTTGATTTCCAGCAGCGAGTACTTCGGAAAGATCGAGCGGCCGATACCCTTTTTACGGCGCCAGTAGGCGATGAGGTTTTCCGGTACATTGCCGAGCGCCTGGCCGATCCGCTTGTCGGTCTTGTAAAGCTTCTGGAGTTGCAGCAGTTCCTGTTTGGTCGGAATACGGCGTTTCATCAGGGCTTCGGAAAATACTTCAAGAGCAAATCGTACACCGACTCCAGCGACAGCGAGATGACGCGCACGTCGCCGGTCGTCGCCATGAAATTGGAGTCACCCGCCCAGCGGGGAACGATATGCAAGTGCAGATGTCCGGCCACGCCGGCTCCGGCCGAGCGGCCAAGATTCATGCCGAGGTTGAAGCCGCGCGGGGCAAATTCCGATTTGAGGCTTGACACCAGATACTGCGAGAGCGCCATCATCTCCTGGAGGGTTTGCGGCGGCAGTTTTTCAAGATGTCCAATGTGGCGGTTCGGCACGATCATCAAATGCCCGGACGTATAAGGAAATCGATTGAAAACGACGAAGCTGTGTTCGGCTCGAAAGAGAATCAGGTTAGCGCGGTCTTTCTTTTCGCGAATCATGCGGCAGAAAATACAGCCTTTGGGCTTGGGTCCCCGAATGAAATCTCCCCGCCATGGCGCGAACATGTGCTTGGTCATGATGCTTCATTATAAGAATCTAACCGGACAGGCGCAAACGGTTAAAATCGGTTCAAAGGCAGCTAGGACAGACATTCCTGTCTGTCAACTTCGTGATGAAAGCGTCAGACAAGAATGTCTGACCCACCGGGTGGATGCTGACCACAGGTGGGACAGACATTCCGAGGCTGTCCCATTAGCTGCGTGTTCTCATAAATCGCAAGGCGTCGGTTCACAATTTCGCGCTGGATCGTGAATCACATCAAGAGGTTTCGAATTCAACGCGCGAAATCAAGAACCGACGCAACCCCGTCAAATGAACTTATGGGACAGCCTCTTCCTGTCTGTCGATTTCGTGAAAAAAGAATGTAGGTCAAATCCCGAGTCTCAATCAATTCCCTCAACAAATCCGGAGAAATTGCGATTACGGAGCGCCAAGGGTACTTCTAAGGCGAAGGGATTTGACACCCCGTCGATGCTATTTGATTAAGAATGTCAAAACCCTTCGGCTCAAATCACGCTTTCCTGAAGACGAATCGTTTTCGTTGGCGCACGGAGGCAAAAGGTCAGCGTGTCGGGTTTTGACCTACGCGGTTTGTCAACAGGTAGGACAGACATTCTTGTCTGTCGATTTCGTGAAAAAAGAGTGTAGGTCAAATCCCGAGTCTCAATCAATTCCCGCAACCAATCCGGAGAAATTGCGATTACGGAGCGCCAAGGGTACTTCTAAGGCGAAGGGATTTGACACCCCGTCGATGCTATTTGATTAAGAATGTCAAAACCCTTCGGCTCAAATCACGCTTTCCTGAAGACGAATCGTTTTCGTTGGCGCACGGAGGCAAAAGGTCAGCGTGTCGGGTTTTGACCTACGCGGTTTGTCAACAGGTAGGACAGACATTCCGAGGCTGTCTCATAAGCTTAGATTAGGCAGAAATCAAAACGCGGCGGTTCACAATTTCGCGCTGGAATACTCAGGTTACCAGCGACTTTCGAATGCACGCGCGAAATCAAGAACCGCCGCAACAACCGGTCTCGGTACTTATGGGACAGCCTCTTCCTGTCTGTCGATTTCGTGAGGAAAGCGTCAGACAAGAATTTCTAACCTACCGGAACTCGCTTGTGAAATCTCCTGAACTGTATAATCTGAGACTATGAGCGTCTTTGTTTGGCGTAGCCCGACTGCGGAGTATCCTTCGGCGGCACCGTTTCACCCGCAGCAGCTCTATCCCGAGTCGCCGTTCCCGGAAGTCTCGGCAGAACCGAACCATGCTTATGCGGCGGTGCGTTCGCTGTTTGAATTGAGCGGCTGGGATCGGGAGAATTTCGGTAAACTGGAGTGGAATCCGCTGCGCGAACTGGTCAAGCCCGGTGACCGGGTTTTGCTCAAGCCTAACATGATCAAGGCGACTCACCCGCGCTATGGCGACGGTTGGAAGTGGATGCTGACCCACGGTTCGCTTGTGCGGGCGGTAGCCGATTACGTCGCGATTGCCTTGCGAGGACGCGGCGAGATCATCATCGCCGATGCGCCGCAAACCGATTCGTCGTTTCGCGATGTTGTAAAGGTGCTCGGGTTCGACGTGCTCGCGCAGTACTTCCGCGGCAAGGGACTTGCCTTTCACCTGGTCGATCTGCGCCAGTACGAGTGGGACGCCAAGGACGACGTCGTGGTTGCGCGGCGGACGCTGAGCGGCGATCCACATAACTATTTCACCATCGACCTCGGCGCCGACAGTTTTTTCTACGGCTTTCGCGGCGAGGGGCGCTACTACGGCGCGGATTACGATACGACGGAGATCAACGCGCATCATCGCGGCAAGGTGCACGAATATGTGCTCTCGGGATCGGCGATCACCGCGGATGTCTTCATCAATCTGCCGAAAATGAAGACGCACAAGAAGACCGGCGTCACGCTGAGCCTGAAGAACCTGGTTGGAATCAACGGCGACAAAAACTACCTGCCGCACTACACGGAGGGCACGCCGCAGGATGGCGGCGACCAATATCCGGATCGATCGGCGCGGACGGCAATTGAACGCTCGGGACTTAAGAGAATTCGACGAATTGCGCTCGAGGTTCCCGGCATCGGTCCTTGGCTCTATCGCCAGATCAAAAAGGTCGGCGGCAAGGTTGTCGGAACGACTTCCGAGGTGGTGCGCTCCGGCAATTGGCACGGCAACGATACCTGCTGGCGGATGTGCCTTGATCTGAATCGCGTGCTCACCCACGCGGGTCGCGACGGTAAGTTAGGAGCGCCGACGGCCGCCGGTACGCGGCGACAGCTCACGATCATCGACGGACTGGTTGCCGGCGACGGCGACGGGCCGGTGGATGTTGACCGCGTGGACGCGGGAGTTTTGTTGATGTCGAGTGCGCCGGCAGAAGCTGATGCGGTGGCAGCGCGAGTGATGGGATTTGACCCGGAGAAACTCGCGATCGTGCGGGAAGCGTTCGCGCTTGAGCGTTATCGATTGGCGACAGGCCGATGGAAAGAGATCACGGTCACCAGCAATTTCGGTGGCTGGAATCGAAGGCTCGATGCATTTGCGTCATCCGACTGCTTTGCGTTTCATCCGCATTTCGGTTGGACCGGCCAGATCGAATTCGCTTCCAAGCTAAAGACAGAGCGCGAGGTCAGCTCATGATTATCCGCGGCCGGCAGATATATGAAAGCGCGCCGCTCTGGGCGAAGCGGCTGATTCAACTGGTGCCGTTTTCGTACCGATTGGGCGGGGAGTATCGCCGGACCTTTCAGTTCTTGCAGGAGTCGGATCGCTGGTCTTCAGAGCAAAATCGCGAGTATCAGCGGCTGCAACTTGGCGAACTGCTTGAATTCGCCATCACCAATGTTCCCTACTATGCGCGCTATCGGCAACATCTGGGAAAGGATCCCTTCGCGATCCTGCGCGAGATCGAGCCGGTTACCAAGGCGCAAATGCAGTCAGACGTCGAGTCATTTATGGCGGAGCCGGCGGCGCGCGGCCGTTCGCACACGACGCAGACCGGCGGCAGTTCAGGGCTGGCGCTGAAGTTTCTGCTCGATAACACGGCGGTCGAACGCGAGTGGGCGTTTATCATCGCGTTGTGGCAGCGTGCCGGCTATCGCCCGGGTGACCGCCGGGCGACGTTTCGCGGCGTGGACTTTGGTCACGGCGATGAGTCGACGATTCGCCACAACCCGGTATACAACGAACTCCTGCTCTCGCCCTTCCATCTGACTGACGAGAAGATGGCGGCTTATCGCGAGGCGCTGCGCAAGTTCCGGCCGCGCTTTCTGCGGGGGTATCCCTCGGCGATTTCCATTTTCGCTGCTTACCTGCGCGAGCAGAGCGGGCCGCCGCTGCGCGGAATTCGCGGTGTGCTCTGCGGCTCGGAGAACCTGCTCAGCGGACAGCGCGAACTGATCGAATCGGTGTTTAACACGCGCGTCTACTCGTGGTATGGCATGACGGAGAAAGTCGTGTTAGCCGGTGGCTGCGAACGGTCAACGCTGTACCATGCTTTTCCTCAATATGGCATTACGGAAGTATTGAACGCGCGCGGCGAAATCGTTTCCACTCCCGGTGAAGCGGGCGAAATCGTCGGCACCGGATTTTTGAATCGAGCGATGCCGTTTATCCGCTATCGACTTGACGACTACGCCGAGATCGTCGGCGAGCGTTGCGGCAAGTGCGGGCGCAATCACCTCCTGCTTGACAAAGTCGTCGGCCACCACCGCGCGCAGGATGCGCTGGTCGGCAAGTCAGGCGGTTTGATTTCGCTGACTGCGCTGAATTTGCACGACGCGACTTTTCATGGTATCCGACAATTCCAATATGTCCAGAAAGAACGCGGCAAAGCACTCGTGCTGGTGCGCACCGGCGAAACCGCTGAGCCGGATTTGTTGCGGCGGATCGGCGAGCGGCTGCGCACGAAGACGGGACAAGAAGTTGAATTCGAAGTGCAGGCGGTCGAGCGCATCGATCAGACCGGCGTCGGCAAAGGGTTGTATCTGCGGCAGTACTTGGATGTGGGGGAAGAGCCGGGCGACCGAATGTTGACGGAAGAGTGACGTTAAGCCTCCGAAAGTCTAATCTGTGAAAGCGCTGATTATCCGATCAGAGACCTGCCCTACAAGCTGCATCTACGACTGGTGCGCGGTTAATCGAATGGCAGGTCTCCGGCAATGAGTGAGAACAATCCGGAGAGTGTCTGATCGGAGACCTGCCCTACAAGGTGAATCCCGGGGAGCGAGCCTTCGAGGAGACTTGTTAAATGGCAGGTCTCCGGCAATGAGTGAGAGCAATCCGGAGAGTGTCCGATCAGAGACCTGCCCTACATGCCAATTAATTGTCGAAACCCCAACGGCTATCAATGAGTAACCAGAGTCTCTGCCTAGTGGGGGATTTGACCTAGCTCGATTAACGAGATGTGAAAAGCAAAAGGCGCCCGGAGTACCGGGCGCCTCTGTTTATTCAGATTGTGGGGATACTTACACGGTCGCGACCTGGCGGGTGAGCGAGCCGAGGTGGCGCTTTTGGTCGCCGGCGTCGCTGATCGATTCGTCGGTGGTCAGGAAGATCACCTGATAGTTGGCGGCGAACTGGCGCAGGACGCGCAACGCTTCGCGGCGGCGCATCGTATCGAGATTGATGAAAGGCTCGTCGAGAATCAGCGGCGGGCGGCTCTCGCCGCCGAGCACCTTGACGATCGCCAGGCGCAGAGCCAGATAGAGCGCGTCGGTAGCAGAACGCGACAGGCTGTCGCCGGCGTTGCGCCAGCCGACACCATCGTGCGAGATTTCGCAGGTCAGGTGATGGCGGTCGAGGCGCACTTTATTCCAGGTGCCGATCGTGATCTGGCTCAAGATCGCCGAAGTTTCGTCCTCCAGCATTTCGATCGAGGATTTGAGCACCTTGCGGCGGGCTTCTTCGAGGTAGCGCGCGACGATGTGCAGTTGCTCAGCCTCGCGGCGCATTGCCTCGAGTTTGAACTGGCCATCCTCGACGCGTTCCTGCAGCGGGGCCATGATATCGGTGCCCGATTCCATGAATTCAAGTTTGTGACCAAGCGTGACGGCTTCCTCGCGCAGTTTGGTTTGCCGCTTGTCGAGGTCGGCGACTTCACGCTGCAAGTCCTCAAGTTCGCGTTCGGTGACGGCGTAGGCGCGGTGCTGGTCGAAGATCTGTTGTTGCTCGTTCATGCGCTCGGTCATGCGGGCGAGATCGAGTTCGAGGTCCTTGAGATTGTTTTCGCCGATGATTGACTCGTAGCGCGTCACCATATTCTTGATATCGCGGTCGAGGTCGCGGTATTGCTCGTACTTTTCCGCCAGTTCATCGACGTCCTTGGCCTTGAAGCGACGCAGGAGCGCATCGAGTGTCTCAGAGTTCTTGCGCAGATTTTCGCGCTCTTCCTCGAGGCGGCGCTTGGCCTCGTCGTGCTTAACCAACGCCTGGCGATACTCGTTCTTCGCCGAGAACCAGAGGGCGAACGAGGCGGCGGCGACGATCAGGGCGGCGCCGGCGGAGCCGAGGAGAAGCGGATCGCGCATGGCGTACCAGACGCCGACGCAGGCGGCAACGGCGACCAGACCCGCGATGCCGACATAGCGCGACCATGACTTGGGCGTGGCCTCCTGCGCCTTGTCGTGAGCTTCGGTAACGCGCTCTTCGCAGTCCTGCACGCGGCCTTCGTAAACTTGCTTCTGGGTGGCGAGTGCCTCGCAGGAGCGCAAGTCGGCGCGCTCGATGCGGGTCAACGACTTGAGCGTTTCTTTCTTGGTCGTAATCTGGTGCTTGATGTCCTGGGCTTCCAGCGTCTTGCGGTTCAGGTCGAGGTAGCTCTCGCGCTCCTTGTCGAGCGCCTGGGCGGCTTCAAACGCCAGCTTGCTCTTGCGGAAGTGCTCGTGCTGCTGGGTGAAGCGCTCTTCGCACTTCTGCAGATCGACGGTGTTGGCATAGACGCGATTGCGCAGTTCGAGCAGTTCAGCGGTTTTGGTCTTGCACGACTGAAGTTCGGATTGCCAATCGGCAACCTTGGCTTCCAGGTGCGCGATGTCTCCGGGCGCGCCGGTGTGGCCTTCGAGCGTGGCGATGCGCGAGGTCAGCCGTTCGAGCAAGCGCGAAGCGAGCACTTCGTCTTTATTGGAATTGATCAGCCGTTCGAGCTTGTCCTTGATCAAATCGGCGGCACGCGTCACGCCGGCGAGGTCGCCCTGCGCGGTACAAGCCGAGGCCTGGAAGAATTCTCTTTCCGTAAAGCCGAGCGCGTGAGCGAGCTGGGCCTGGACATCGCGGTGGTTATTCCACTTGTTGCCGCTGCCGACTTCTTCGAGCAGAGTGATCTGCGTCGAGATATCTTTGGTCAGATGGTAGACCTTGTTGCCGGCCTCAAATTCAAGGTGCAGCAGGAAGGGATGATCGGACGCCCAGTGATTGTAGCGGCGCATTTCGTTTTGCAGTTGAGCCGGGTCGTCGAAGAGCGCAGCGACAATCGCGGCGACGACTGTGCTTTTGCCCGATTCGTTGTCGCCCATGAGGACATTGATGCCGTCGGCAAATTCGAGCGTGTAGTCTTCGAAGCGGCCAAAGCGCTTGAGTTCGAGCCTGAGGAGTCGCATTAGATCACATCCTTCCCCGACAGGAGGGCGCGTCCGGTGGACAGGGCCTCCAGGTACTTGGCGCGCAGTTCGGCGGGCGCCTTGTCGATGCTTTCTTTCAGCAGCGCCGAGAACTCGCCGATCAGGCTGCCGCCGTTGTCGATGCCGAAATTAAGGGCAGCGTTTGCCGGCTGGCGTTCATCGCGAATCCGCAGGTGGCAGAAGTTCTCGCACTGGGAGCGTTCGAGCGCCGCCAGATCGAGGAAGCCTTCGCCGACGTAGCCGCCGCCGACGCGGAGTTCCAACAGCTTGTTCGCGCCGGAAAATTTCTGCAGTTCGCGTTCGATTTCAATATTGTAGAGGAACTTCGACGAGTCGAGCGGCAAGCGTTTCCAGGCCAATTCGCCGGTGGGAATCGTTTCGACCGAGACCTGCTCGCCGGCGACATCTACGAGCAAGGCCAGACCGGTTTGATCGTTGTCAAAATCGAGAGCTTCCGACGAACCGCTTGAGTAGGCGTTGGCCGCCCACTGGCGATACTGCGCGCAGGCGCCGATCGCGTGGAAATCGAAACTGCCCTTGAGAATTACTTGCTGCAGCAGCGGGCTGAGGCCGTAGGGTTCGTGCAGTTCGATACCGGAGCGATTGGCGACGACCAGGACGTGCGCTCCTGCGGAGGGACGGCGCGCCGGTGTCTGCCAGCCGGCCTGCGGGAGCGAATCGCCGAGATCGGGAATGGCGTAAAGCGTCAGCTCGGAATCGGGAAAACTCAGCACGACATCGTGCGTGAGTCCCGTAATGAAGAAATTGTCGGGACGATTTTCGAGCGGCAGATGACGGTAGATCGAGTTGGCATCGAGGCAATCCTGTTGCCCCGGAACCACGACAAAGGGGATGCGGCCGAGGCGTTCGGCCTGGCGATAGACGTAGCCAATCAGGTTGCGCGAGACGAGATTCGAGGCAAAGAGATTGCCGCCGACGAGGAAGAGATCGACGCTCGATTCAAGAGCCGTCGCGATCGATTTTTCCAGTGAGTCTTTGAGCGCTTTACGAACGAGGTCGCCGGATTTCCCCAGTCCCGGAAAATGACGGCCAAGGTGGAGATCTGCGGTAAAAAGGATTTTCGCCATGTTTGCCAGCCTTCGCCTGATCGTCGCAGCGCACCCGGAACTCTGCCAGCACCCGGAAAGCCGCGACGAGAGTTTAAGTCGTTACTCGGTCGATGCTTAGAATACGGCAGGCGCCGCCATGGCCGATGGCCGGGCGTCGCTTGACGTCTATAGGTGGTATCGGAAAAAACGCGCAGAAATCGAGCGCAAAAACAGGATGTGATGTTGCGAATTGGAACGGTGCGGGCAGAAATACCAAGGCGGAGGCAGGTCACAGTTTCGCGATCCGCAGAGCCTGGGGCAGGTGAGGCAACGGTGGGCGTACAATCAACACCCGCCGCAACCGGCTGGTGAGCAGCGTGCAATGAACCGTTTCGTGTAGGACCGCGGCGATGCGCCTGCTGCTTACAAGATTTGTTCGTTCAGCTTGCGCAGAATCAGCGGCAACGGGATGGCGCCTTCATTAAGTATCGCGTCGTGAAAGCGCTTGGTGGAATAGAGTTCGCCCATGCGTTGCCGGAAGACGTCGCTCAGCTCGATCAATAGCTGCTTGCCGATCAGGTAGGTCATTGGCTGGGTCGGTGTCAACGTATAACGGTTGACTTCCTTTTCGGCGTACTCGATCGAGGCGCCGAGTTTTTCGACCATCCAGTCGACCGCCTGCTGGTAAGTCAGTTGGCCGGTGTGGAGTTTGGCGTCGACCACGATGCGGCCCGCGCGGAAACGAATACCGCCGGCGATGGCGAGCAGCGTGCGCGGATCGTTGCCGTAGAAGCCGGCATTGTACATAGCTTCCTCACAGTAAAGCGCCCAACCCTCAACGGAGAGGTTGTTGCGTTGGATGCGGCGAATCAGCGAGGTGTTGCGGTTGGCGAGCTGGAGCATCATGTGGTGGCCCGGGTAGGCCTCGTGCACGACGGAGCTGCGGAATCCGCGACGATAGCAGTAGCGGAAAAAGGCCGACCGATTGGCGTCATCGAGCGAATCGGGCAGCGGGCGGACGTAGAAGCGTCCAAGCTGTTGGCTCTCGAACGGGCCGGGCGGTTGGTAGGCGATTCCGCCGATGATGTTGTCGAGAAAGGCCGGAGTTTCGACCGGCACGCAGTCGCCGATATCGGCGGGCAAGGTGGCGAAGTCGTGCGTTTCGACCCAGCGACGGGTCTGGTTGATTTCCCACTGGAAGTAATCAAGGATGTCATTGCGTGAAAACGTCTCGGGGACGAAGACGTTGAGTTCTTCGACAGGCGGCAAGGCAGCGACGATGGCGCTGAGCGAGTCGTAGCGCTGCTGCGCCAGTTCGAGAAGGTTCTCACCGATAATGATCAAGGTATCGACGTCATAGTCGAGGAAGTACTGCGTTTTCAACAGGCGATTAAAGACATCGCGTCCGACAGCGAACGACTGGCCATCGCGTTCGGCAAAATCGGTGAGAATGTCGGCAAAGTCCTGCAGTGCACCGGCGGCGACAGCGAAACGGCTATCGATTTCTTTCTGTTGTTCGGGAAACTTGGCCGAGTAATATGCCGAAAGCTCGCCCAAGAAAACGGCCGCCGCGTTGGCTTCGTCTTTGGCCAGCAGCGTCCAGATCTGCGGCGGGTTCTTGAGCTGGCGCTGAACGGAGCTGAGAAAATCGGGCAGATCGGCCAGGCGAGAGAGGATCAGACTCAGGCGTTCTTCCTCCGGCAACGACTGCGAGGTCATGATAAAATAGATGCCGTTGACCGCCGTCTCGGAATAGAGTTTCGGATTGTCGCGATAGAGAGCGGTGCTGGTCAGGTAAATGATTTGCGTCTCGATATTTGATTCGAGCAGCAGGTAGTCGATTTTGGCATCGGTGCCGAGCTGCGACTGGTTGATCTTCTTGAGTTTCGTCTTGAGGGCGCGCAGAGAGCCGACAAACTTGTTGATCGAGCCGATGGTAAAATTGGGATAGCCGGCGTCGAAGCGATGCTCTCCCATTTGCGAGGCATAGACCGGATCGAAGTCAAAACTCGCGGCCAGGTACTCCTCCGCGAGGCGGATCAATTGCTCTTCGGCGGTGAGTTTCTCAGCGCGGGCGGCGGTGAGCGTCGCGAGGACGAGCACCGGAATCAGTACGAAGTACTTCAGAGACATTTTGGCTCCATCAACATTGTGACGATCAGCGGCTCGCTACATCGGCAGCAAGGTTGCCACTGCTTCGATGTGGGCGGTCTGCGGAAACATATCGACCGGCGTCACGCGCACGGCGCGGTAGCCGGCTTCAGCAAACAATTCCAGATCGCGCGCCAACGTCGCCGGATTACAAGAGACGGCAATGATGCGGCGCGGTTTCAAGCGCGCGAGGCGCGTGATCGCTTTGGTTTCCATACCGGCGCGCGGCGGATCGGTGATAATCGTATCGAAACGGCCGGCGTGCTGTTCGAGATCGACCAGGAGCCGGCGGACATCGCCGGATTCGAAGGCGGCGTTGGTAATGCCGTTGAGCGTGGCGTTGTGCTGCGCCATCGCGATCGCTTCGGCGTTGATTTCGACGCCAAAAACGCGCTTCACGTGGCGGGCAAGATACAGGGAAATCGTGCCGCAACCACAAAAAAGATCGAGAATTTCCTGAGCGCTGTCAGGCTGCGCGTGATCGAGGATGACGTCGTAGAGCGCCTGTGTTTGGCGGCTGTTGGTCTGAAAGAAAGAAAACGGGGTAATCTGAAAGGTGAGGTCGCCGATCGTTTCGGCGAGCCAGGACTGGCCGTGAATACAGATCAACTCTTCACCGATGGCGACGTGCGCCTTCCTGCCGTTGACGGTGTGGAAGAGCGAAGTCAGTCCGGGGACGCCGTCGATGATCGTTTGGAAGAGCTCATCTTTGCCTGTGAATTCGCGGTCGAAGGTGACGAGATTGAGCATAAAATCGCCGGTGAGCTTGCCTTCCCGGACGACGAGGAAGCGCAACTGGCCGACGCCGGAGCGCTCTTCCATGTAAGTGATGCCGAGGCGGCGAGCGGTTCGGCGGACGAGATCGAGGGCGGCGACGCTGCGTTCGGATTGCAGGGAGCACTCCTGCAGGTCGAAGACAGCGTCAAAGCGACCGCGGACGTGGAGGCCCACGGCGGGTTCGCCGTCGCGGTGGCCGAAGGAATATTCCATCTTGTTGCGATAGAAGAATTGCTCTTGAGAAACCACGGGAGGGTCGAGTTCGATGCCGCTGATCTTGCCGATGCGGGCAAGAGCTTCCTTGATAAAGCCGGTCTTGAAACGTACCTGTTCGTCGTAGGCAAGATTCTGCCAGACGCAGCCGCCGCACTCTTCGAAGTGGCGGCAGCGCGGCTCGATGCGCAACGGCGAGGGCTTGAGCAATTGCGTAAATTGGGCGACGGCGTAGTTGCGTTTCGAGAGCTTGACGCGGCATTCGATCGTCTCGCCGGGAAGGCCGCGATCGACCATTACGACAAAGCCGTCATGGCGACCGACCGACTTTCCGGTGAGCGCCAAATCGTCAATTTGAAGCTGCAGGATATCGCCTTTGCGTGGTTTTCCCGGCATTGGAACAAGCTATCAATAATCGGGGTTGCTTCAAGTTGAATTTCCGTTTTCGCCGGCGATGAAGTCATGTATAATAAGAGTCTATGAGATTTGCGTCCCGCAGTCTGCCTCAGGGATCTTCCCTGCTGATCTTCGCACTGATGGCTGTGCTCATTGGAGGCCTTTTCAACGCGACGAATTTCGCCAGTGCCGAGACCCCCAAAGCAGCCGAGATCAAGCCGATTCTGCCACGCAGTCAGTACCAACGGGTGCAGCCATTGGGCGGGAGCCTGCGATTTTCCGGGCCGGTGCAATTGAACCAGCCGGCGACCGTTGTGGCCGATCTGGAGTGCTACCGGCGACAGGCGGATACTTTGAAGTTTCGCCTCATTCGCGGCGAAGTCTACGACATGCGCTTTGATCCCGACACGATTTTGTGGCCGGGGCCGGTCGACTCGGGTGCGACGATGCGTTTGGAGTTTCGCTTTACGCCGCGGCTGGTGGGATTGCACCGGATCGCGCTGGCACGCTGGACGGCGACCGGCTGGCAGCAGCTCGCGGGGTTGACGATCGCCTTTAACGAGGATGGACAGGTGTTATGCGCCGGCCCCAGCGAAGGTTGTCTGCAGACACATGTAACACCGCACCCGAAGCGCAGCGATCGGCCGATCGTGCTGTCGTATCCGCTGGATGAGTTGATTACGAGGATCCGGCAGGATCGGCACTTTACGGCAGAGTTCCGGATCGATCCGGCGGCAAATCTGCGCGATTCGCTGCGGGTCGACTTCAACCTGGAATGCCATGTTCCCCTGTATCAGAAGGTGCAATTCGTCGTCGAACATTCGACGAATCTGACGGTCTCAAAGCTACCCGATTCGTGGGGTGACTGGGCAGGGCCGGCGCCGGATTATCGGCATTTCAAGGGTCGGTTCGCGTTCACGTGCTTGAAGCCGGGGCTGGCGTTTCTCAATTTCAAGGTGGTTGGCAAATATCCATTCGCCAAGGTTACGGATCGGGTGACGACCGAGTATCCGATGTACTTCGTTTTTGGCGAAGACGGCGAAATTCTCTTCGCGGGGAACTACGATCCGTTGACGAGATTCAAGGAGGCTACAGACCCGATGCTGGGGACGGTGACTTCCCTGCTGGGCGCGACGAATCGCGAGTTTCGTACGCGGGCGGTGTTGTCGCAGCCGGACTACCTGGGGCAAGAGACACAATTGCTGGATAGCTTGAACAGGATTCAAATGCAGGCGGATTCCACGAAGAAGTAAGGTGGGTTTACGGGAAAGCGGGGCGGAGCAGATTCAGCGTGACCAGTAACGAACACACCCCGTCTCGAGCCCGCGGGGTGGGAGACAGGAGTGCTCTGCAAGTGGATCGACGGTTGTCGGTGTCGGCGGAATGTAAAAAGCGGGCTCGATCCACCCCTCTTGATGGGACTGTTGAAAAAGTGCGGTGCCAACGGAATAACACCCCTCGGTTTCCGTCTC
>CAZNWJ010000025.1:0-22319 GCA_964576925.1 uncultured Ignavibacteria bacterium
CGTGGAGTGGTTCGCGACAAGTTCGCTGCGGCTTTTGGTAGTGCTACTTTTGGCCGTGGCTGCTGTAAGGGGCGCAAGGAGTCTCTCGCGCCCCTTCGATATCGCATTCAGGTCACATTTGCAGCGCATGAAGGGAGGTGAGTAATGGAACAATCGCAGACATCAGACTTGCGGGAGCTTGAGCAGTTGCTCAGGCGCGCCGGCATCAGCGTCGGGCCGCACATTCCGGGAGTGACCAAGATCGGTGACGCGCCGGTGCAACTGACGCTAAGCACGCTCAAGTTGCTCGACGAGGAGAGCTACAATCGTGGTGTCGAGGAGACGATCGCGGCTTTTGTGCGGCTGTACGGCGGCAACGGATCGCTCTCCAAGTCGATCAAGAGCGGCGCTCTTGAGTTCTCGGAAGAGGGATTCGCTGAACTGGTGCGGGATGAGTTAAAGCACAGCCCCCGCGCCGTGAGCACGGGGGCTTAGTTGGAGACAATCGAAGAACGATCGTCGCCCCGTGGCAAGCGGGGCACAGGCACAATAACAGGAACAGACGTTGGAGACAAGACAATGAATGACCAAGTACAAGAACAGAATCCGGGAAGCGCATTAGTCGCGCAAGCCAGTCCGGATCAGATGGCAGCGAACATGCAGCGCATGTCGGCGATGATCAAACTCAAGAGGCAATTCCTCAATGACAATCTTGCCGAGGGAATCGATCGCGATTACGCGGTAATCCCCGGCACGAACAAGCTTTCGCTACTCAAGCCCGGAGCCGAGAAGCTTCTCGATTGGCACGGATACTACGCAAAGTTCATCCTCATCAACGAGAAGGAGGACTGGGACATTGGCCTTTTCGCTTACGTCTACCGCTGCGAGATCCGGCAGAAGGGCAGCAACACGCTGGTGGCCGACTGCGAAGGCGACGCTTCCAGCTTCGAGTCGAAGTATCGCTTCGAGTGGAAGTATTCAAGCGAGCTGGCCGCCGGTGTTGATCACACTACGCTTCCCAAGAAGGAATTCGGGCGTGGCGACAAGAAGACGGTCAAGTATCAGGTGATCGTCGCCAACCCGGCTGATAAGCGGAACACGGTAAGAAAAATGTCGCAGAAGCGGGCTTTGATTGGGGCCACCGTATTGGCTACCGCGACCTCCGACCTCTTCGCCGCCGACGTCGAGCCGGGCGAAGACGGCGAACAGACTGAGCCGACCGGCAACGGCGGCAGCAAGACGACCTCTGCGCCAGCGGGCGACCACGGCGACCCGATCAGTGAGCCTCAGGCTAAGCGGCTTTACGCCATTCGCAAGAGCAACAACATCGACGACGGCCAGTTCAAGGCGTGGCTCAAGGCAAAGTATGGCATTGACGACGACCGCGCGATCGGTCGCAAAGTTTACGAAGAGATCTGCAAGGCCTGCGAGTCCGGCCACCTCGAAATGCCGAAGCCGGCGCAGTCGGCGACCGAGCCGGAGAAATCCGGTGCTGGGGCTGCGCCGGTTGCCGGCGCGAAGGCAACCGTCGCCCAGATTAAAGACATGAACATGCTGATCGCTGAGCTGAAGCAGACTGAAGCGCAGTTCAGAGAGTGGCTCGCCGAAGCCTTTCCGCAATACGCGGGCAAGGGCATCAACGACCTGCTGTCGGCAGACGTCGACGCCGTCAAGGCTGCCTTCCGGCAGTGGGCGACCGGGAGCTTGGCATGACAAAGGTGATTCACATTGGCGACCAGCACCTTGGCGGTGCGTACCCGGAGAAGGCCGCGGCGTCGTTTGAGTTTCTCACGACCGAACTGTGGGAGAATACCGACAGCCCGGCTTACCGTCCGGACTTAATCGTCTCGACGGGAGACTTAACTGATCGGCCGCTGCACGTACACAGCGAGCACTTGCGGCCTTTCCTTCAATTCGTCCAGCGGTGCGAGTGTCAGATTGTGCTGCTGCAAGGCACACCTTCTCACGAGCCGCTGGGTGCAATCGAAAACATCGCGGCTGTATCGGACGGGAAGATCCTCACGATCAGTACACCGCTCGGAATTATTCCACTCGGAAACATCTTCATTCAGGGGATGCCCGCGCTTACCAGGCCGCAACTGGCCAAGTGGGTACGGGGCATAGATCCGACGATCGACGGATTCACCAACCCCGATGCAGCCATCAAAGCCATTCTCGCTTATCAGGCTGGCAACTGGCCCAGTGAGTCTATCAACCTATATTTATACCACGGAGTCTTGCGCGGCTGCACAACGGCCACTGGGCAGACTCTCGCCGGCGGCGTTCTTGAGATTGCCCGCGAGGACCTCGCGCTTGCGAATCCGACGGTCGTGCTCTGCGCCGACATTCACCTTGCGCAGGAATGGCACGACCCCTGCCTTATCACCTACTGCGGCTCATCACATCCAGTCAACTGGGGCGAGCTCGACCAGAAGAGCTTTTCCGTTCTCGAATTCGACGAATCGGGAGAGCTCGAACACTTCCAGCGCGTCCCCTTCCCGCATCGCGGCATGGTCAAGGTTGAGCTGGAGTTCACCGGCGAGCAGACAGACGGGAACTGGGACTACATCAACTCGGCGACAGGTTACGACAGTTCGTGTTCTGACTACTCGGTTCTCACCGACTTCGAAGTCAAAGTCGTCTACACGATCCCGCGCGAAATCGCGGCCGCGGTCGACGACGCTTACATCAGAGTTCTTTTCCACGCGCACGGCATCACCCTCGCCGCCGTCGAGCGCATCATCAAGTCCGAGAAGCGCGAACGCATCGAGGGCATCCGCTCAATCACGACGACGGAAGAACAATATCGCAAGTGGTGCGAAGCCAAGGGGCGGGAGCCGCGTCCCGGCGCGCTGGTCAAGGCCAGCGAGTTAGATGAGGTGGCAGAATGAAGAAGTTGGCAGCAAGAAATGGACAGATCAGCATCGTCGATGACGATGTATTCGATTGGGCCAGTGTTTTGCAGTGGTCACTGCACAAGGCACCGACCAACCGCATAGGTTACTTCGTTACCTGGCTGAATGGCACCAATCAGCGCCTGCATAGGATGATAGTGAATGCTCCGGCAGGTCTGCAGGTTGATCATATCAACGGGAATACTCTCGACAACCGGAGGGAGAACCTACGCCTTGCAGATTTCGCGCAAAACCAAGCCAACAGAATCAAGTACGACGGCAACTATTCTTCGAAATTCAAGGGCGTTACTTGGCACAAGGGCGGGCGTCGATGGTTGGCCCAAGTCAAGAGCGGTCAAAAGAATATCTATCTCGGCCTCTTCGTGAACGAGAAGGATGCAGCGCGCGCATATAACGAAGCAGCGATACGGTTGTTTGGCGAGTACGCTCGCTTAAACGACATCCAGGAGGTCTCGCTATGAGGCTCAAGCAGTTTCGGCTTCGCGGGGCCAAGGGCATCAAATACGGCCTCGGAGTTGACACGGTTCACTTGGATTTCTCTCAGCTTGAACCTGGACTCATCGCCATTGTCGGGCCGAACGGCGCTGGCAAGACGACGCTGGTCGAGAATCTCACGCCGTGGCGGTCGCTGTTCTCGCGCAACGGGTCGCTGGCCAAGCAATTCTGCCTGAAGGACTCCGAGCGCGAACTGATTATCGAGGTTGACGGCCATGAGTACCGCGTCCATCTGGTGATCGACGGCATTGCCGGAAAGCTTGAAAGCTACCTGTACAAGGACGGCGTTTGCCTCAACCCGGACGGCAAGGAGAAGACCTACAACGAAGCGGTAGCAGGGGTTTTCGGAACTGAGGATCTATTCTATCGCTCATTGTTCTCTCCGCAAAATCAAAGGTCATTCTCTGAGTTAGTCCCCGCTGAAAGAAAGACCCTCCTACTTGAGATGCTTGGTGAGAACAAGCTGGAGGCCAAGGCAAAGGCCGCCGGCGAGAAGGCGAAGGAATCCCAGCGCGGGAGCGACCAGCTCAACGGACGGAAAGCTCAAATCGATCAACTGATAAACGACTTGCTCGATGTCGAGGAGTCGATCGCGATTGGCCAGAAGCTGATCGAGGACCGTGAAAGCTCGCTTGGGACTCTCTCCGCCGGTATCGACGAACTTAAGTACCAGATCGCGACGCTGGAGGAGAAGGCGAAAGAGCAGGCTGTGACCGAGTCGCAAATCGCTGAGGTCGAGAAACGAATCAAGGAGCTGCAGGTCGCCAAGTTTACGCTTGGCGCTGAGAAGGGCAAGAAGCTCGAATCAATTGAGGCGGAGATCATCGTCGCGCAGACAGACATCGCCGCACAGGAGAAGCTACTCGACGCGGATAAGCTCAAGATCATGCAGGGGCTAATCAAGCGGCGGAAAGAAGTAGTCGCTGAGATGGAGCGGCACGTCGAGGCGCAAGGTGCGCACGTGCAGGCGAAAACAGAACTGGCCACCGCTAAGTCGGACGCACGTCTCACTATCGCAAGACTCGATCCCTTGGTGGATCAGGCCCAGTTGATGGTCGAATCGGCGAAGCAGTCTGCCAAGCTGATTCAGGAAGTGCCTTGCCAAAAGCTCGCGGATGAAGAAGAGCGGCAGCGCTGTGCATCCTGCAAGTTCTTGCTCGGCGCAGTTGCGGCGCGAGACTCCCTACCTAAGTATGAGTCAGAATTTGCCGCAGTGCGCGATGAGCGGAGCCGGGAGGCTAATCTTGCCGAGTCCAGAATCCAAGCGGCTGCTGACAGCCTTGCCGAGAGCCCGTACGACGAGGCTCAAGCTAAGGGCTGCAAGGCCGAGCTTGACGTCATCGACAAGCAGAAGCCGAGTGACTATATCACCGGGGCTGCGGTCGCCCAGGAGAAGCTGACTGCACTGCAATCGAAGCTGGCCACAGCGACGAGCCGACAGAGCGAGATTATCGCCGACTATGCACAGCGGATTGCCGTTGTCGAGAGCGACATCGAGGCTAAGAAGACCGAGGGTGAATCGCTCGCGGCTCAGGTCGATCCGTTTCTCTCCGGCGCGATTCTCACCAAGAGATCCAACTTATCCGAACTGGTCAAGACGCAAAAAGCTGACAACGATCAGCTGGTAGCCGCCCGCAAAGACGTCGAGGTTCTGCAGGAGAAGCTCGCGCAGCGTGAGTCCGCGCAGAAGCAGGCAGCCAAGATCATCCTCGAACTCGGGGCCTACCAGGTCGCCCAGGCGGACTGGCTCGACTTGCAGCAAGCCCTCGGGAAGAACGGCGGCTGGGCCTCGATGCTGGTGGAGTCGGTAGGCGATGAGCTGTCCGTCTTCGCTAACGAGCTGCTGGCGATCTTCGGCAAGAGCTGGACACTGGAGATCACGACGGTCAAGCCGTCTGCTGACGGCAAGACCGAGGTCGAAGGCTTCTACGTCTGGATCAACACGCCGGACGGCGTGCGCGAGCTGTCGGAGCTCTCCGGCGGCGAAGAAGTGCTCGTCGATTCGGTGCTTTATCACGCCTTCAGTCATTACATGGCGCAGCGATCGGGAGTTGTCCTGCAGACGAAGATCCTCGACGAAGCTGACGGCGCTCTCGACGCCGATCGCGCGGTGGACTATCTCCGCGCCGTCGAGCTGGCGCACGAGCGCTCGGGGCTGTGGCATACTCTGATTATCACTCACCGGCCGGAGCTACAGCAGTCGATCGCGCAGCGCCTCCGCCTGGTGCCGGGGAAGGGGGTTGTCGTTGAGCGGGATTAGACTCGTCAAGGGGCTGGTCGTCATCGCCTGTGCGGTGATTCTCTGTGCGACCATCGCATGGTATATCGCGGCGGCGATCCCGGAGAGCTGGGCGAGGGGGATAGTCGGATGAAGACTAACGGCGGGAACGGCAAGTGGCACTCTGTTATTAGGGTGAGCATGGATGGTGGTAGAACCAGCCACCATCCTATCGGGATCGAAACCCGATGCCATTCCACAAGCCATTGTGGATTCCCGCCATACGAACTATCAGCGCAGAGGGCGCAGTCATTGCTGAGTTCCCAGCCCCCCCTCTCAGCAATCGCTCTCTGCGCTCTTGAGACAGGCCGTTAGTGTTTACGGCCGAGGACGCTGGAGCCGGGCGTTAGCCCTTGACACGCGGTGGCCGCCCGCTCCGGCAGAATTTTGAGGGATCAATGGCATTGGACATCGTCAACAAAGAATTCCTGATCGACGGCACTGCGCGGCTGCTGCTCTCGAACGGCGGCGGCCGGATTGTCGGCACGCTGATCGTCACTGACCTTAAGACGGTCGAGGATTTGCAGTCCCGTAACGCGGTAAGCGTCGATTTCAAATACAGATCTTTTAGCACAATCAAGGAGGTCGGGGAAACCGAAGTCAAGTGACCTGGCATCGCATTGCGATGTCTCCAACACCCGGCGGGCGGTCCGGAAGCTGAATCCTTTCACCGCCTGCCGGGGAAAATAATCGGACATCTAACACAGGAAGTGTAGTAATGACAGGCAAAGCCGCTGAAGTGAAATTCCAGGCAAAGCTGCGGGGCGATGTAAAGTACAAGCTCGAAACCACGAACCATGAGGGCAAGAAGGTGCCCGGCTTCGCCGTCGATATGGAGTTGAACACCAACCAGATCGACAAGGCGGAGCTGCTCGACTACTGCGACGGCAACCTCGTCAGGCTTCAATTGAAGAACGTCGAGGGCACGATCAGACTGGCGTTCGACACAACGATCACGGATTGCGACTTCACGGTGCGCACCGAGAACGAGGAATCGATCCCCGTCGCGAAGATCCCCATCGTCGTCTCGCGCAACCAGATTGAAGCTGACGGCGGCATCGTCTCGCTGCTTGACCTCCGTGGCGGCGAGTGGGTGAACGTCGGCGTCTTCCGCAAGCAGGGGGAGTTGGGGTTGGCGTCCACCAAAAAGACGGAACCGAAGGCGCCGGAAGAACCGGCCACTCCACCGAAGCCAGCTGGCCGCAAACCCCGAGGATTTGACAAGTCGATTAACTGAGGTGCGGACGTGCGGCTGGACGGGTTCGACAACGTAAATTTTGAGTTTTCCGAAAGTCTCAAGAAGAAGGCGGAGCAGCTGCTGTGGTTGCTTCAGACCTACGCCTCCCCGGAAAAGCCGCGCATTTCACGCCTGCTCGAACAAGACCTTAACGTCGGCGGTCAGAGTATTCGCGCAATGGTCGACTATCTCATTCTCGAATGCGACGTTCCCGTTGGATCCAACGGCCAGGGCTACTGGATCTGCACTAATCGGGAGCAAGCACAAGCCAGCGCCCGACACCGCAAGCAACGCGCGATGAAGGGGCTCATTGTCGGCGCAGCGCTGGAGAAGATGTTTCCACCAAGAGAGCAACAGGAGTTGGGACTGTGAAGATACTAAAATGCCACAACTGCGGCGGCGACGCGCACTATATCCACGTCGTCAAGAAGCCAACCTGTACAGCTTGCCAAGTCAAACTAAGACCGCACGTCCGGCCGCGCAGTGAAGTCAATCGAGTGCGAGTTAGGGAGGCCAAGCGACGCAAGCGCGAGATTGAGCTGCTCCAGAATTCAGCGCGACTTACTTGTGCGCGAACACAGGCGGTCAGCGCTTTTGAGCTGCAAAGGCTGTCACCTGAGAAGTTCATTCGAACCGTTGAGCGTCAGGGGTTCCGATTGGTGGTGGCGGGGAAGTAGATGGCGGATAAAGAGACTCAGCAGAGGCGTAAGGACGCCGCGTACCGAAAGGTCGTCAGAAAGACGTGGCGCAAACAGAACTTCAGGTCTCTCCCGGATGACCTGAAGATACTCCTGCTCTATCTCTGGACAGGGCCAGACGCCGTAAATCCTGGCATCTATTACATAAGCACGGCCACTATAGCCGATGACCTCGGAACGGTCACCGAAACCGTTCGGGAACGGTTAGGCATACTGTCTCGGGACGGTTGGCTCTACTACGATTTTGACGCCCGTGTAGTCTTCCTGCCAAAATGGGATAAGTTCGATCCGCCTGAGAATGGTAATGTCTGCAAGTCATTCAAGGCCCACGTTGCCGAGCTACCCGACACTAAGCTAACTGGTTATTTCATAACGACATTGAAACCGTATTGCGAACGGTTCAATATACCGTTGGATATACAGTTAGGCATACCGTTACCCGAACCGTTCGGAAACGGTATGGCAATCCAAGAACAAGAACAAGAACAAGAACAAGAACATAAAGAAGGGGCTCGCAAAAAAAACGACCACGTCTCAGAGATCCTTGCGCCTTCGGCGCCTCTCTCTGGAAATGGCAATAAGGCGACGACTGACCAAATGCGAGCTGAATTGTCGGAGAGATTCGGCTGGGGAGGAAATGGGAAGAAAGAACGCTGCTTTGGTGACTATCTGTTGGCGGTCAATGCCTGGCTATCTGCGATCTACCCAACCTACGACGCCAACTGCCTCAAGACTTTCTCCGGTCGGATTCTAAAATCCGTTGCCAAAAACGCCTTTGGTAAGCCGGAGCAGTATCACAAGAGCTGGTACTCGCCTGAAACCTACGTGGAATTTCTCCGCCTGGCGATTGGTGAGCCCAGGGAAGGCGGCGGCCTGCTGGCGGATCGCAATTACCCACCAAAACCTGACGAAATGATTCGATTCGTTAATCAGGTTTTCCAGAACGGGCAAGAGACGCACGAATACGCGCACGCGGCGATAACGACGGTGGAGAAAACATGACCACAGAAGCCCGCCAAACGACTGATAAGACGCCGCCGCATGATCTTCAGGCTGAGGTATCACTACTCGGGGCACTCAGCGTCGACAACGAATATGTCGATTCAGTAGCGGGCGTAGTCAGTCCGGGTGATTTCTACGAAAGGCGCAATCAGATTATCTTCGAAGCTATTCTTTCACTCGCGGAAAAGAACGAAGTCGCCGACATCGTAACAATCACGAATCGTCTGGTTGAGCAAGGTGATCTTGAAAAGATTGGTGGCCGTGCCTACTTGATCGAACTTCAGGAAGACATTTATTCGGCGGCGCACTGTGAGCGCTACGCCGAGATTGTCCGCGATAAGGCACTGCTGAGAAAGTTGATGCGCGCCAGCGCTGATATCTACCGGAAATCTCAGGCCGGTAATGATCCAAAGGAAGTTCTCGACTACGCCGACCGGCAGCTCTTCGAAGCGACCTCAAGATTTCAAGTCAGTGACATCAGGTCCCAGGCCGAGATTGCAAAGTCGTTGATCGCGACAGTGGATGAAACGCTCGAAGCCAGGGGTAAACCGGAGGTGCGTCGACGCTGGTTGCGGACCGGGATTACGGAGCTTGATAACATGCTCTTTCGGTTGGATCCCGGGCTAATGACCATCATCGCTGCTCGACCTGGAGACGGAAAGACCGTATTGGCGCTGCAGATCTGCGATTGGCTCGATCGTTGCGGAATCGCGAGCGGCTTCGTCTCAGAAGAAATGCCGGAGGAGCAACTCCTCCTGCGCTTGATTTCGAATAAGACGGAAATCCCGCTCTGGCAAATTCGCACCGGGGAGCTAAACGACAATGAGCTGGCGCGAGTCTATGAGGCGATCGCAGCCTTTGGCTCTGGGCACTGCAAGCTACACATCACCCACCCCCGCGGTAACAGAACACCGTTTGAGGTCCGCCGGCGTCTTCGCAGACTGAAGCGAGAGTTTGATATCAAGCTCGCCGTCGTGGACTACGTACAACAACTCAACGCCCCGGGGCGTAAGTGGGACAAGCGGACAGACGAGTTGAGCTTTATCTCCAACTTCCTCTGTGAAACCGGCGATGAGCTCGGCATTCACCTGATCGTCGTTTCGCAAATGAACCGTCCAGAGAAGGGGAAACCGGAGACTGAGCCGCAACTCGAGGCGTTGAGGGATTGTGGCAGTCTCGAACAAGACGCCAATAACGTCCTCTTCATCCATCACTCCTATCGCTACCAACGCAACAAGGACGAATATCCGAACGATCACCCCGAGCTAATTCTGCGCAAGCAGCGACAGGGGGAGACGGGAACCGTGAAGGTGTTCTTCGATAAGAAGCGAGTGCGATTCGTGTCGACGATGTTGAACCAGGAGATGCCGCTATGATGATGCGTCCACAAGAATTCTCCGACGTTCTGGAAGCCTGCCTGCTCGTGTTGATTCGTAAACTCGGAGTTGATCGGATAACCTTGCCGTCAAGCGAAGTGCTATCGGCGAATCGGGATCTTCTGATGCGCAGGAAGTCTCTTGTGGTCTTTATCGATCGCGCCGGCGCCACATACATCAGCCCTGTCGAACAGCAGTCATCATGGGATTGGCAGATATGACGCAGCGCATCGAGTTCATCATTCCGGGACCGATTGCCTCTGACCATCGTCGCATTGAGTCGTGGTTCGACCGCAATGGGGGCCGGAGAGCGCGGCCGCTGGTGTTCAGACCTGCCAGCTACGAGCAGTTTCGCGAGCGCGCCCGGGCGGCAGTGATGACGGCCCGTGAGGAGCAAGGTTGGATCGTGCCGGCTAAAGGCGCGCAGATGAAGCTCTTCATCGAGATCCACGTCGCTACGCAGAAGATGCAAAAACCGAAGAAGCTGGTAGATCAGCGTGGGCGGGTGCAAAAGCCGCGACTTGTGAAGCGGCAAAGGCCGGACTCTGACAATATCGAAAAAGTAGTCAAAGACGCATTGCAGAAGGATCGACCGAAGAAGGGTAAGCCGTTCGTCGATCCGCGCTACCTGTACCTCGACGACAAGTTCGTGGACTGCTACCCGTTCCCCGGGCAGGAATGGTTCATCACCGAGCCGGGCACGAAAGAATGGATTCGCGTCGTCCTCGAAGTCGTGGGCGAGTTTGAGCCGCACGTTGAGCAAACGGAATTGATTTCAGGGAGAAGGTAAAGAGGGAGAAGGTAAAGAAGGGATCGATGCTGTGGAAGTTAGCAACACACCTGGGAGAATACGAACTGCTGGCCGAGAGATTAGAGCAGCTCTCCGTGCCGCTGGAAATCTATCGTCCGACGGTGATGGGGGAGCCCATCTTCTTCGACTATCTCTTCGCGCGCGAGACCGCGAGTGTAAATCTCGCCGACGTCTCCCTTTGGCTACCGCTCTACTGGGTCATGTTCGGGCGGAAGATTGCAGCCTTAGACGATTCGGAGATTGCGAAGATTCGCACCTTCGCGGATCTGGAGTCGCGGCTGGCACAACGTCTTGCGAGCGCGGAAGAGTTTGGATCCACGTATCGCGATCGCGTAGTGGAGATCACCACCGGCGTCTTCGGCGGGATCTTCGGCAAGGTGCTCAGGCCGGGGCCCCGGGGATCCGTTGTCGTAGAGATCCTTTTCGTCGGTCGACCGATCGAGTGCACGGTGGGGGTGCGTGATGTCAGGTTGGTCGAACCTCGCGCTATTCCAGCAAATCAATCTGCAGACGGGATCCGGAGTGATGGCGCTCCTGCACCAGCTGCGGCCGGAGCAACGGAACCGGGCGTTGCAGCAATCTCTTGCGCAGCTCACAACCACGGAACAGGAGCTGGTGACGATGAAGTTTAGAGTCGGAGTGAAGGATGCTGCATTGATGGAGCGCTTTAGATTTGAGTGTAAGGCGACGCTGTACTACCGGATCAACGCGATAACTAAGATGCTCGGAGCCTACTTCGTGTACTTCGCGCTGAACGATCACGAGGAAGTCGTGAGGCAGCTTGACTCTCACTTCGGACCCGGAGCGCCGCGACTGCTGAAGATATTCTCCGGCGAGCTTGAGATCGCCGGCGGCTATCAGCACAGTGCCGCGGACGAGATCGAGGATGACGGTGTACGAGCTTTTGTCAAGACGTTAATGGAAGTCAGCAAATACAAGCGGCTCTGACAGAGCCAGGAGGAACCATGTATCTCGATGGAAGAGGAAATTTTGACTTTAGTCCGACCATGCCCACTGGCAGGATCGATGTCGACATCAACATCAAGGCCTCTGTGCTCGAAGTCGGCAACACGATCGTGGAAACGTATGTCGTCAACGGACGGCCGTGGCCGGCATTCGTGAAGACGTTCGACGATATCCGTCCGCTGCTGCTGCACTGGATGCAATCGCCGATCGCGCGCGCGTACGTCGCCGAGTTGCTCAGATATGGAATTCAGATGACCCCTCAGTGGGTTAATCTCTACTCGACAAGGCTGCTGATCAAGGCGGCAGACGGTACGGTCTCGACGCCGGCAGACGGATCGAAGCTCTACGCCAAGACACCTGCTGGTATCGCCTGCGGTTATGGCGAAGTCGAGCTCGGAGGCAAGGTCATCTTTATGCCGACTTACGGCGAGGACGGATTTACTCCCGGGATTCAGGGATGTATGCCAGGTGAAGAGATCCACCTGTACATCGCTACGGAAGGCAGCCCGGGAGAGCAGCGTCTCTACTCGAACACGCCAATCATCTGGACGGCGTTCGGAGCGCGAATCGAGATCCCGCTTCTGCAAGTGACGCCGTTCGTGAAGGTCGAGAAATTCGTCATCGGGGAAGGGAAGACAATCTGAACCCGCAATGCCGCGTCGGCCCCGCTCGTGTCTTACGACCGCACGGGCTGCTGTTACCCAACCGGCGCGGCTGCATTGAACCAACCCCCGAATGGGCACAACGATAAACCTGTGGCCATAGGAGAAAGAGCCATGAGATTCGAACTTGGATGGAACCAGAAGATTACCGTGACGGCGACGCCGAAGACACGCAAGGGCGTGCCGGTGGCGGTGGAGACGCCCGTCTGGAATGTCAACAACCTGTTTCTGACTGCGACGCCGTCAGAGGACGGGCTGTCGTGTACGTTCGTCTCAGTGCCGAAACCGGAGGATCTCGACACGGCGACTGTCGAAGTCGTCTTCGACGCTGATCGCCGTCTCGGCGAAGAGCGCGTGCCGATCAGCAAGGCATTCGAGATCGAGATTATCCCGGACGAAGCCGCCGACATCGATTTCGGCGCGTCTGAACCCGAGGACATCGCCTAATGAACTGGCGGTTGTGGATTGCAATCGTCCTCGTTGTCATCGCCGGCATCGCCTGGATAGTAAGGCGTTTCACGCGGCATGACCCGCTCGCGGACGAGGCTGATTCAATCGAATTCACCGCGAGCAAACCGGAGGATAACCAGTAATCAATCGGGCTCGGGGAAAGACCGGTAGAGTTGACCGGAAGACGTGCAGTCGGACCCGGGCCCGTTTGAGAAAGCAGAGGATGCAATGACGAAACGGAAATCGGAGAGCGTGAAGCGCTGGAGCCCTGAGGAGATCAAGCTGCTGCGCAAATACTATCCCAACCATTCCAACGACTGGATCGCAACGCGGCTCTCGCGCAAGTCGAAGTCGATCCGGGATAAGGCGCACAAGCTGGGACTGCGCAAGTCGGTGGCCTACCGGAAGAACCTGCTGTCAACCGGAGCGAGGGCGTAGGTGATGGCGAACGCAAACCTCGACAAGATTAGCGTCAACGTAGATATCACGTTGACACTCGACCTGCCGCCGGAGACGGCGATGATAGTCTCCAGCATCAGAGTCGGCGATCGCACGTTTTTCCCCGGAGCTATTCGGCCGGAGGCACTGGCGAGCATCGTCGAAACCACGGCTCTACCCGAGAAGCCTTCGCCGCGCAAGACTCGCGCCGTCAAGAGGTCGGCGGCTAACCTCAAGGGGGGGGGGGGAAACTTGCAGACAGAGTTTGCGCGAACCCGGATTGCGGCGAGAAGTTCACGCCGAAGATCGCGACGAGCAAGTATTGCTCAGGCAAGTGCGCGCAAACGATGTACTCGAAAGCTTACTTGCTCAAGCAGAAGAGCCACTCGGTTGCAAAGAAGGCCGGAAGCCCGAGGATGAGGAAAGTAAAGGCCACGTTCGGAGCCGCTGGGGCCGCCAGTGACACGCCAGTCGGCAAGCGGCCGCTGAACATCGGCGAAGCGCCGACACGTCTGCCGGCGTCGATGGGGAGGCCGGGGGATTGATCGATCCGCTGTACAAGACGTTTGCCGGTTACGAGAAGATTGTTAGTCTGCCGGAGAAGAGGATAGTTCACTTTGCTCGTGAACGAACTGTGCGCCTGTGCCTGAGTCATTGGTGGATCGATCAGCCAAAGCGGTACGGGGCATGGTTGATGCTGAACCCAAGCACGGCGGATCACTTGAAAGAAGATCCAACCACGCGGCGAGTGACACACTTCAGCAAGGTATGGGGACTCGATGGCTGGGTGATAGTGAATCTCTACCCCTGGATCTCGAGCAATCCAAAAGATATCTGGTATCGAGCGCACTGGTACAATCACGATGGTTGGTACGATCGCGACGACTTGATGATCAATCAAGGTGTCATCGAGACGGTCGCGAGGAAATCAGCGCTGCGCGTCGCAGCTTTTGGAGCGCAGCCGTTTCTTCACGACGAAGAGTGGCTCGAACAGTGTCTTGAGAGTTTCGAGCAACCGGCAGACGATGAAGGTGCCGATGAAACCCTCTATTGCCTCGGTACCAACAAGCACGGACAGCCACTGCACCCGATGGCACGAGGAAAGTGGCGGGTGCCCGATGGTAGGCAACCACGAATTTGGCGCCGAACGCCAGAAAACGTAGAGGTGCTCAATGTCTAAGAAGATCACATTCGACTACGCCGGTGAACCGCTGACGCGGTGCTCCAAGTGCAATACGACGATCTTCTTTGTCAAGACGAAGACTGGCAAGACCATGCCGGTCAACTTCGAGACCAAGGAGTCGCACTTTGCCGACTGCCCGGCGGCGGCCGCGTTCAGGAAGCCAAGGCGGGCATGAAAGCGCTTTCAGTCCGCCAGCCGTGGGCGAACATGATTGCATCCGGTGAGAAGACCATCGAGACGCGGAAATGGGAAACCGTCTATCGAGGCTATTTACTGATTTGCTCAAGCAGAAAGCCAGCGCTCTCTCCCGCCGGATACGGGATTTGCATCGTGAGGCTGGATGGCTGCATCCCAATGTTACCGGAACACGAGAAGCGTGCTTGCTGTTCGTGGTATCCCGGTGCATGGGCATGGATATTTGATGAAGTGACACGGATCACCCCTTTCCGCGTTAAGGGTCAGTTGGGGCTGTTTGAAGTAGCACTGCCACAGATTGAATCCGTGAAGAGGATAGCCAGAGATTTTGCAGGTGAGTACACGAATCTCCCAATCGCTGAAGTCAGGTGTCGTCGCTGTGGGATTGAAATGAGCCGAGACGATCTCGTTGCTTCTTTCGACATCGAATACGGTCATCCCTTGAACGAGGGAAAGCACATGAATTCCCCAGACCTTCATGCAACAAGATTTGAGGATTGTCCGTTTTGCGGCACGAGTCTCTATGCTGACGGAAGGCGGATAGGAGGTTAGATGACCGACACCATCTTCGGCCCCGCGTGGTACGAGAAGATGAACGCGCAGACGGTCGACTCTCGGAGGATTGTCGATGAGAGCATTCAGAAGTCAGGAGTGCCGTGCTGCCGGTACGCCGCGCTGATTCTGCTTTACCGTACACTTTGCAAGCGGCGCTCCGAGCTTGACATGCAACTGACTATTACCAGCGATAGATACATGACGGGCGAGCACTCGGAGAATGAGATTGCGGAGGGCATGGCGGCGGTCTTTGAGTTGATTGAGACTCGCGAAACTATGGGCGTCATCATGTATCAAGTGCAGGTCGACCTGGCGGCGATGGATCGGACTTGGCTGTACCGGGGTATGGGGTTATGTTATCACAGCCTGAACTAAAGGAGGATGGATGAGACCACAGCGAAACTTCAACTGGAAGCTCTACACGACCGACGCCGGTGAGATCGTGACGCAAGCTGCCCGCGCGATCGAGAGTTGCTTGACCTTGGGCCAGGTAATTGAATCGCTACGCAAGAGACTGCATCGATTCAATGTCATCGTCAAGCGGCCGCGCATTCGCGGTCGGCGCAAGTACGTCGGTGTCTATCGCGCGCCGGAAGGGAGGGAGATCCTCTTCAAAATATCGAAGTAGTTCGGCAAGAATAGCCACCGCGTGTCAGAAAGCGTGAATTCCCATGTCGAAGGCAACAGAGGCAAGAGCCACAGACAAGATCATTGAAGTTGAAATCTCGCAAATCAAAGCCACCGAAAACGGCGAGCGCACCAAGGACGTGGCCACGCTGGCCAAGTCGATTGCGGCGGTCGGATTGATGGTTCCGCTGATCGTGCAGCCGATCCCGGATGAATTCAAAAACGGAAAGCAAATCTACAAACTGGTCGATGGGCATCGACGCTTGGCAGCCGTCAAGGCGAACAAGGCGACGACG
Source organism: uncultured Ignavibacteria bacterium (assembly GCA_964576925.1). Taxonomy (GTDB): domain Bacteria; phylum Zixibacteria; class MSB-5A5; order CAIYYT01; family CAIYYT01; genus JADJGC01. Next base: position 16,164 of record CAZNWJ010000025.1, read on the forward strand.
GTGCGCGCGATCGAGATCGATCCGTTTACGACGCCGGAGAAGATGGGCGTGCTCCAGTTGACCGCAAACGTCCACCGGCTCCAGCTCACGCCGTTTCAGGAGGCGGACGCAATTGCGAAGCTGAGGAAGGCCGGGAGGACGACAGAAGAGATTGCCGCCGACCTGGGACTGCGCCCGCAGTTGATTGCGCGGCGGGAGAGACTACTCGGTGTCATTCCGGGCTGGTTGAAGCGCGTGAATACTGGGGATCGAATCTCCGTCTCGATAGCCGGGCTTGAGTTGATTGCGGCATTCGACGAGGAAATGCAGAAGGCTCTCCTGAAGCGGTTCGAATACTATAGCCCGGATGTCAGCTCTCTCAAGCAGGAACTGTCGGGCATGACGAACCGGCTGAAGGCTGCGCCCTGGGATTTGAACGACTCGCTCCTTGTGCCTGAAGCCGGGGCCTGCACTGCGTGTCCGAAGAGAACTTCTTGCCAGCCGCTGCTCTTTCACGACGAAACGGACGTTAAGAAGATCAACGCCGCCGATCGCTGCACCGACCCGGCCTGCTGGAATCGCAAGAAGAAGGCTAATTTCGCGAAAGCTCTGGCAGCCGCCTCGGAGCAGCACAAGGATTTGATCTTCGTCGAGGACAAGCACGGTCACGGTGAGGTTGTCGGCCAGCTGAAGGGGAAGGCCGTCCTCCAACACTGGAAGTATCAGCCCGTGAAGGTGGCGGACAAGTACTCTAAGCCAGCGATGATAGCGAACGGGCCGCGCGCCGGCACGGTGATCAACGTCAAGATCGAGAAGCAATATCAACAAGATCGGAAAGTGAAGTCCGCTGCGGTCAAGAAACCGAAAGGGCTAAATGCCGAACAGGATCGTAAGGCGCGGCGGGCGAAGTTCATCATCAACAAGATCAAAGACAATTTCCTCGGGATGCACACACTCGCCGGTCGCAAGGGTCCCGATGTGCCCCAGGGAGTGAAGAAGCTCCACGCCGAAGACCGTTTGAAGTTGCTGGCTGCTGTTGCCATAGATTGCCGCAACGGAAAAACTGTCGCTGACTGGAAGAAGCTGACGGAGTTCACCAAGCTCCCGCTTCCGGAGGCTATCGAAAAGCTCTGGGCTCTCGTGCGGGGAGAAATTCACATCCCCGTCTACTCATTCGCCGATGCGCTCAAGTTCATCGACGCGATGAAGCCGTTCGTAGAAACGGTACTCGATACCAAATACGCTGACCTCGAAGCCGAAGCGCTGAAGGCGATCCCCGATCCGAAGCCGAAGGCGGGGGCGAAGGTTGAGAAGAGAGGGACGAAGTGATGGAGCCGACACTCGCCAACATATTCGAGAACGAGGCTATCGAGAAGTTTTTGCGTCGGATGAAGCAGAAGCTTTGGGCGAACCAGAATCGCGGGCCGATGGTCGTCAACGATTCGATGAGATATATCAATCTCTTGGATCGCCTGGAGCAGAATCTCCGTGAGCTGCGCGAAAACCTTTTTATCCCAAATCCAAACTGGGTGGCGACGGTGAACGCCGCTTCCGATGTCGCTAACTTTGCAGCAATTATTGCTGTGAACGCTTGGCGAGACGAGGAACTCAATAGGCTTGAGGAGGATGCAAATGTTGGTCGAACATGATATTCTTAAGGTTGTAGCTGGCCACTTTAGCGAACAGCCATTTCTCTTCCCGGACGGGAAGCCTGCGCCGCCGGAGTTAGCAGACAACCCTGAAGGCAGTCTTGTCAAGATATTCTCGAAAACGCTGTGCCTCGAAATTGCGAACGACCTCAACCGCTTAGACAAAGACTTGGACAAGCACATGGAGAACGCGGCGGAGCTTGGGATTAAGGTGAACCTCCGGCGGCGAAAAGACATGCTGATCAAGCTCTTCAACCTTCTCCTCGCAATTCGTCCGATCACCTACGGCGAACTGAATGCCAAGATTGCATTCGAGGGTGAGCAGCTGGACAAACTCTTAGAGCTTGAGCAACAATGCATCGAACTCGGCCTTGCTGATTGTAACGGGAATGGCGATGGCGTCTCAGTGTTCTCCCTAATGGCAACTATTACCGACGTTCTCTGTGATGATCGGCTCGCTTTCAAACTTCCCGCTCCGAGTGAGTTCGAGGATCCCACTGATCTCGATGATCGACAGATTCTCGGAGTAACTTGGCTTTCGGAGTGTCGACCGAATGAGATTGATGGCAGTCCGAGTCCTAAGTCCTGCCGCGTCTGCGGGTGCACCGACTCGCAGGCCTGCATGACTGACGACGGGCCGTGCCATTGGGTGGAGCCTGATCTGTGCTCGGGGTGTGCGGGGAAGGAGGGGGGCCAATGAAGATCAGTGCCATTCTACGCACGAGCGAATTTCGTGGCGATCATTCAGCTGACATTACGCGAGCGCTCGACGCATCTCCCGACACCACGCTCGGGGAGTTGGTTTTGAAGTTCTTGTCGGGCAAGAGAAGTAGACGAGTAGACGGTGAGGCCTCAAAATGGGAATACTACCGAGGGGCATACATCAATGACGTCATTGAATTCCGCGTCATCGGTGAAGGAGTGGATGACGGCGAAGTCCTTGGCGTCACCCCTGAAGGTGAAGCAATCAAGGAGGGCGGAGAATGATTCTCAGAGACAAACTCGGCTGGGCGGTCGAGAGAATCAAAGGCCGTCCGATCTTGAATGCACTCCGGCTGATGATTCATTCTAACATCCGCCAAACGTGGAAACACAGAAAGAGCCAGTCCCCGATGCCGCCACAGGTTTTGATCGGCGTCGATACTGGTATGCCGGGCGGAGATATGAACGCGAATGTCTTCATGAAGTCTGATGGTACAGTCATGAAGATCGTTGTCCATGAGCCAACAGTCGTCGTTTGTCAGCCCGAAAAACAGGTCAAGATCAGAAAGGCCATGCCGGAGGAGGAGGGCAAGTGCTCAGACTCCTGATCGTCTTACTGCTTGCCACGGCCGCCGTGGCCGAGACCTGGGTGCCGGCGGAAGATCGCGGCAGCGTGGTCATTCGTCGGGCGTGTCCCTATTGCCACCGTTGTACGCCAGAGCAACAGCAATCTGACGCGGGCGTCGGTTACCCGGGAGGCTGGTCTCGGACCTGGTACGTCTGTCAATGCACAGGCCATGAATTTATCATCGACCCAATCGTTTACCCGGATTGCCGGATACCTGGCTGCGGGGGCTGTTATCCGCTCAAAATCGAGTGGGGCTGGACGGTCGAGGTGAAATGCGACACAACGTGGGGCTATGACACGTATCCCATCGAAGGATTACGAGAGCCGCGTTGGGTTGTCTCGATCAACTGCGACTCCGTTGTGTCCTATGACACGACCGGGCTGATGAAGCTGGAGGGGAAGTGAACATCCGCAAGTTGCTGTCTGCTCTGGCCTACCCTTGGCGTCGCTATCGTGCGCGCAAGGTGTATAGAGGCATGACGCTGAAGATCGATCAGGGTGCGAATGCCGGGAGCGAGTACGTCATCACCGATGTTAAACCCTCGCGACCAAGCGGCTGGACTGCGATTGAATTCAGGGAGGAGGGGGAGTGAAGAGAGTCATTCCAGCGTTTCTCTTAATCTGCGCCTTGATTGCGATTCAGCTGATTGCATGGCTATGGGTTAAGGATGAAAGGAGAAAGTCATTCCGCGCTGGCCTAAGGTACTGCATTCACGCGCACAAGAGCGGAGGTGGAATTTACTACCCCTTGCCCGATGGAACCGACGGCGGGAAATTGGTCTTAGACCCTGATCTCACGAATGCAGAAGTTGATTCGATCTTAGAAGCGAGCACCAAATGAAACTTAACCTCGGCAAGACTGGCGATGAACAGATCGTCGGTTTCGATCTTCCAACCTTCATCGAGACCCGCGCTCTCGTCGTCGCCAATTCTGGCGGCGGAAAGTCGTACGCGCTGCGCAAGCTGCTGGAAGCCACGCACGGATCGGTGCAGCAGATTGTGATCGACCTCGAAGGAGAGTTCTCCACGCTGCGCGAGAGATTCGACTACATCGTTATCGGCAAGGGCGGAGACGTGCCGGCAGCGCCGAAGACGGCGGAGCTACTGGCCCAACGGCTGCTCGAACTGCAGGTATCGGCGATCTGCGACCTCTACGAGCTGAAGGCTCACGACCGGGTGCGGTTTGTCCGGCTCTTCCTCGAAGGACTGATGAAGGCGGGGAAGGCGCTTTATCATCCGGTGATGATTGTGATCGATGAAGCACATTTGTTCGCACCGCAGCAGGGCGACTGCGAAAGCTATGCTGCCGTGATTGATCTGTGTACGCGCGGCCGCAAACGCGGATTCTGCGCCGTGCTGGCAACCCAGCGGCTCTCGAAGCTGCACAAGGACGCCTGCGCGGAGCTGCTGAACAAGATGATCGGCCGCACGTCGCTTGACATCGACCAGAAGCGGGCGGCGGACGAGCTCGGGTTCGTCGGGAAAGACGACCGCCTGGGCCTGAGGATGCTCAAGCCGGGTGAATTCCACGTTTACGGGCCGGCGCTGCGTTCGCACGGGCGGGAGGAAACCGGCGTGATCGCATTTCGTGTCGGCGAAGTGCTGACCCGACACCCGAAGGTAGGCGCGCGACAGATTGAAGCTCCGCCGGCGCCGACGGCAAGAGTCAAGGAGGTACTCGGAAAGCTGGTCGATCTCGCGCAAGAGACTGAACGCAAGGAGCGGACTGAGCTTGAACTCAAGGGAGAGATTACCGATCTCAAGCGCAAGCTGACTATCGCAGAGAAGGGTGTTAACCTTAAGCCGTGTAATCACGAAGAGGAGTTAGCGCGATTGCGGGCGGAGAATAAGCTGCAGAGCAACGTGATCAAGAGCCTGCACGTATTCAAGAAGTCCGTGGAGCGGCGTATCGTCTCGATGCAGCAAGGGTTGACCGACCTGCAGAAGACAATCAACGATCAGCTTGCCGGGCATTTTCTGGAAGAGGCGGCGCGAATTCAAGAGCGGCTGGATAGTGGGAACACGTCAAATCCGGGGCCGGAAATTAAACAAGTTCCGAAAGTCGTAAAGAAAGTTGTACAAGCTGGCGGGACTTCGCCGGTTCCCGGCATCGCACCTAAGCACTCGGACACACCGGAGTTATCCCGGACTCAGCAAAAGATTCTGAACGTCGCCGCCTGGATTCAGCAATACGGAGTTGCGCCGATCCCGGTTGGAATGCTGGCCGCCCATGCCGGCTACTCTGTCGGTGGGGGAGCGTTCAACAATCTCCTCTCGCGGCTCAATGTACTCGGATTCATTAGACGCCCGGGCGGAGGGATGATTGAACTGACGTCAATGGGCGAAGCTGTAGCCAGACCGGAAGAGCACATCGACGGCGACGTGCTCGAATCCTGGTATGCGAAGATCGGCAACTCGAAGGCGCGCATGCTGAAGCTATTGGTGGACGATTACCCCAATGTGTATACTAAATCGGAACTTGCTGAAAAATTGGGAGAAGCTGCAGGCGGGGGAGCATTTAACAACAAGGTGTCTGCGCTGAAGACGCTGGGCCTGGTTGAATACCCGGCGCCCGGAATGGTGAAGGCGTCGGAACTGCTGTTTGTGGACACGAAGCTTTCCGATTAGGTACTCACTTCCTGCTGCGGTTCGCGGCAAGCCGTTTATTCCTTCGCCTGATGAGTAGGATGCTCACAACCAACATTACGACGGAGGTATGACCACAATACAGGAGTGGCTTCGACAGGAATGAAAGTGGCAATTGGCTTTCACTGTACAGCCATTCTCTTACGCCCCCATGATGTGAACAAGTTCCGCTACCCGTTGAATAGCTCATGGAACCATCCCAGCAGACTGCACCGATCCTATGTCCCTTTGGCATTGTGATCATGCCACCGAGATACAAAGTGAGTGTGACCTTGGCCAGAGTTGGCACGAACCTCCCGCTCCAAAAGTAGGTGCGTAATCCCATTTACATTCCCTTTCTTGGCTTGGTGCATACAGAATCTATGATTCGAGTTGGTCAGAGTCAATCTTGGAGCGGCGAATGAGGAAACCGATTTTGGCAAGCTGACAACGAAAGCGGTGAATAAAAATTTCGGATTTTCATATCCAGAAGTAGCGCAAGATGTTGCGCCGCGAGCCCACAGATTGCCAGTGATCCGACCTCGACGGATAAGTCGAGATTGGCCGCGAAAA
>CAZNWJ010000026.1:0-21229 GCA_964576925.1 uncultured Ignavibacteria bacterium
CCTCGCAATGACACCGCCGAGAAGATTGGAGAGATCGAGGCAGGTTGCACTCCCGTCGTCGCTGGCACCCGGTCGGGTTGACGCAACGCGTGAAGGGTGCGCTTGGTCGGGATTAAGGCCTGACGTAACGATGGTGTGGTGGATTGCGAGCCGTAAATACTCGGCAGCGTGATGATTGTTGAACTGACACACCCCGTCTCGATTCGCCCGGTAGGATTGAGAGGAGAGCGAAGATTGGGGGCGAATCGATCCACCCCTCTCGAGAGGGGAATGGAATGCGCGCTTCAGGTCGAGATTAAGGCCTGACTCAACGTGGGTAGAAAGGAATCCGACTGAAGTCGGAGCTACAGGGCAGACTGCTTCGCAGCGAAGGCAGACAAGAGGAGGCTGTCTCATAAGCTTAAATCAGGCAGAAATCAAGACGCGGCGGTTCACAATTTCGCTCTGGAATCCTCAGATTACCAGCGACTTTCGAAAGAACGCGCGAAATCAAGAACCGCCACAACTACCCGTTTCGGTACTTATGGGACAGCCCCAGAATGTCTGTCCTACCGGGCTTGAGAAGCGAGGCGGACGAACTCGTCGACGTGGGTCATCGCACGGGCGACGCCGGATTTCCAGAAATCGTCCCTGGTGAGGTCGACGCCCATGTGCTTCTGCGCCACCTGTTCGGTCGTCATTCGGCCGGTGTCTTCGAGTAGCGCCCGATAGCGCGGGGCAAAGGCCTTGCCCTCTTCCAGAGCGCGGGCGTAAACACCGCCGGCAAAGAGGAAGCCCACGGTATACGGGAAGTTGTAGAACGGAATCTCGGTAATATAGAAGTGCAGCTTTGACGCCCAGAAGAGCGCATGGAAGCCGTCATTGGCGTCGAGAATGTCACCGAAAGCCTTCTTCTGCGCCGCCAGCATCAGTTCCTCCAACCGGCCGCGACTGACCACACCCTTCTCGCGCTCGGCATAGAATGATAAGTCGAAGAGGTAACGGGCTTGGATGTTGCAGAAGAGGATCAACGCGTTCTGCAGATTCTGATCGATCAAGAGGATCTTGCCCTGCGGATCGGAAACCTCCTTGAGGGCGGCATCACCGACGCGCAGTTCGTTGAAGATTGATGCTGTCTCCGCCAATCCCATGGGATATTCCGTGGCGAGATACGGCGTATCTTTGAGCACCCACTGGTGGTAGCCGTGGCCGAGTTCGTGGGCGAGCGTCGACATGCTGCCGTAGTCGTCGGAATAGGTCATGAAGATACGCGAGACGCCCTTGAGGTTCATGCCGGTACAATAGGCGCCGTCAGCTTTGCCGGGGCGGTCTTCGGCCTCGACCCAGCGCTTGTCGATGGCGAGGCGCGAAAACTCAGCCATCTCTTCCGAGAAGCTGCCGAGGTGCTTGACGACGAAATCGCCGGCTTGCTGCCAATTGAACTCAACATCAAGGTGACCAACGGGGGCGAACTGGTCGAACCAGCAGAACTTGTCGCTGTGGATGAGCTTCTTCTTGGCGTCGATGTAACGCTTCATTTCGGGCAGCGATTGCTGGACGGCATGCCACATCGCCTCCACCGATTCCATTTTCATACGATTGAGTTGCAGCGGCTCGGTCATGATCGAATTCCAGCCGCGGCGCTTATAGAGTGACCAGCGGAACCCAGCCTGCGAATTCAGTGTCGCCGCGCAGATATTCGCCTTCTCCGTCCAGGCTTGTTCGAAGAGCTTGAAGGCGCGTTTGCGGGTCTCGCGATTTGGGTGCTGGAGTTTGTTGGCGAGTTGGCCAATGGACAGCTTCTCGGCCTTGCCGCCTTCACCAAATTCGACTGTGATGTCACCGGAGACTTTATCGTAAAGCCGGGACCAGGCATGGTAGCCGTTGACCGCCAATTCCAGCGCGAGCGATTCCATCTCGGGCGGCATTTTGTGGCGGGCGATTTCACGCATCTCATTTAGAGAGAATTCGATGGCCTTGAGTTCCGGTGCGGCTGTGAACTTCGTCCATTCGTCATCCGGCTGCTTGTAGAAGCGAGCTTCCAGAGCCGTGCGCACGTTGTACCACTGGGCGATGTACGTATCGATCTCAGCGACCAGTCCATGACCGGCTTCGTCGCCAGTGTTCTGAGAGATCAGGCAATGCGCAAAGGAGCGGGCCTGATCGATATAGAGGCCAAGGCGCTGAAACTCGAGGACAAACTTGACCCAGGCTGAACGTGAGGAATCGTCAAGGGCTGGCGCAAGAGCTTTCAAACTCGACTGTATTGCCTGCAAGTCTTTCTTGAGAGTAGCGCGAAAATCGGCGAATTCTTTCGATGTTGCTCCACCGGGGAAGATCGATTCGAGGTCCCAGCGCGGGGCAGTGGATTTGGCAGTGTTGGTTGTTGTTGGCATTCCTTTTCTCCCAGGTCTAAGTGATTGCGCTGCAGGACGTCTTGCAGACTCCGACAGGCTACTACTTAACAGGTGTCTTGTCAATAAGCAGATCGAGATGAAAGGAGAATCCGCTTGACCCAGACCCTTGGATTCGGCTATTATGGCAGATAAGATTGTGAAGAGATTCACAGTTTTGATGGAGTGCATTTGTCGTGGAAATCCGCATTTTTTGATCGGAATGCGATACATGATCTGATGGATATCACTAATTAGCTGCCAACATGACCAAATATTGACAAAAAAGTTGCTTTATTACTTGACTAATTTTGTCCGATACTATAGAGTGTAAGCGAATGACATTGTGAAAAATGTCACGTATGGTGAATTGACACTATGACTGATCACCCCTTCATTTCCTTCGCGAAACGGATCGTAATCTTTGCCGGCGCTTACGGTTCCGGCAAGACGGAGGTAGCCGTCAACTACGCGATCCAGTTGGCGGAGCAGGTGAAGGAGCCGGTGAGCATGATCGATCTGGACATAGTAAACCCGTACTTTCGTTCCCGCCAGGCGGCAGTTGAAATGGCGCGGTTTGGAGTGCGGGCGATCATGCCCTTAGGCGAGCACTGTCACGCCGATCTGCCAATCATCGTACCGCAGATTCGCGCCGCGATCGAGAACGAAGGCGACGGCAGGGTCATAATCGATGTCGGCGGCGACGACCTGGGGGCACGGGTGCTCGGGTCGTTATCGGATGCTTTGGAAGAGGCGGAGTACGAATTTTTGATGGTGCTAAACGCGAATCGTCCGTTTACGGCGACGGTTGCTGGAAGCCTGAAAATGATGCGGGCGATCGAGGGATCAGCGCGGATTAAGTTCACGGGAGTCGTATCCAATACTCACCTGATTGGTGAGACGACGGCTGCGACAATTCTTGAAGGGGTCAAGCTGGCTGAACAAGTGGGAGAGGCTGCGCAACTTCCGGTGGTTTTCGCCGCCGGGATGGATGACGTTCTGGAGACGATCGGACCGGATGCGACCAATGTTCCGCTGCTGTCACTCTCACGCCGAATGTTGAAGCCGTGGGAAATCCAGGGCAAGCGCGCGGCAAACTGCGAATAGAGGGAAGAGGGTATGCCGGGAATCACCATAGACAAGAATTACTGCAAGGGCTGCGAACTGTGCGTCAAGGCGTGCCCGCAAGGCATTTTGTCGATGTCGAAAGACATCACGAAGCGCGGCTACTTCTACGCCATGATGCACGACCCTTCCCGCTGTATCGGCTGCCAATTGTGCGCAATTACCTGCCCGGATGCGGCGATCACCGTCAAGATGCACGGCACGCGATTCGTGCTTTATGAGTATTGAGGCGAATATGACGCGGATTTTGATGAAAGGTAATGAAGCGATCGGCGAAGCGGCCATCCGTGCCGGCGGCATTTATTACTTCGCTTATCCGATAACCCCGCAAAGTGAAGTCGGCGAGTACCTCTCGCGACGCTTGCCCGAAGTCGGTGGTGTTTTTGTCCAGGCCGAGTCGGAAGTGGCCGTCGGCAATATGCTCTTTGGCGCGGCGTCGACAGGAAAGCGGGTGTTTACGTCATCTTCGAGTCCCGGCATCAGTCTGATGCAAGAGGCGATCTCGTATATGGCCGGCGCGCAGTTGCCCGTAGTACTGATCAACATCATGCGCGGCGGTCCCGGTCTCGGGGGCATTCTGCCGGCGCAGTCGGACTATTTCCAGAGCACGAAGGGCGGCGGACATGGCGACTATCGAGTCCTCGTGCTGGCTCCGGCGACCGTGCAGGAAGCGGTTGATCTCACCATGTTGGCGTTTCATCTCGCCGACAAATACCGCAACCCCGTGTTGATCGCGGGGGATGGAATGATCGGGCAGATGATGGAGCCGGTGGAGTTCCCGGAGCAATACAGCGAAGAACCGCTCCCCGCCAAAGACTGGGCGATTGTCGGAGCCAAAGACCGGCCGCCTTTGATCACCAAGTCACTTTTCCTCGACCCGATCGCGCTGGAAAAGAACAGCATCGTCTTGCACGAGAAGTATCTGCGGATGAAGGCAGAGGAAATCCGCTTCGAGCTTTACAAGGTTAGCGCGAAGAATCGTGCCCTGATTGTTTCCTATGGAACGATGGCGCGCATCTGCCAGACAGTGATCGATGAGCTGGAAACGAAGGGGACGAGCATTGGGTTGTTGAGGCCGATCACGTTGTTCCCGTTCCCAGAGCAGGCGATTCGCGACGAGGCGGCAAAGGCCAATATCGAACTGGTGTTGACAGTGGAGATGAGCATGGGGCAGATGGTGGAAGACGTTGAGAAAGCGGTCATGGGGAAGAAGCCGGTGCACTTTTTCGGGCGAACGGGAGGTATCGTGCCGGCTCCAGAGGAAGTCCGCGACCACCTACTGAAGCTGCTGGACGGCGGAAAGGTGAAGTGAGGTAAAGGCGATGACAGAGACAAGCACACAGGCAACGACGATCACCTTTGCTCGTCCGGAGTCATTCAGCGATGTCGTGACGCACTATTGTCCCGGCTGCACGCACGGGATCATCCATCGCCTGGTAGCGGAGACAATCGACGAGCTGGGTATCCGCGGACGCACGGTGGGTGTGGCCCCGGTCGGGTGCTCGGTATTGATCTACAACTACTTCCGCACCGATTTCCTGGAGTCTCCGCACGGGCGCGCGCCCGCACTGGCGACCGGACTCAAGAGAGTGAGCCCTGAACTGATCGTGTTTACCTATCAAGGTGACGGCGACCTGGCTTCCATCGGCATGAGCGAGATTATCCATGCCGCCAATCGCGGAGAGAAATTCACGACGATCTTCGTCAACAACGCGATCTACGGCATGACCGGCGGACAGATGGCGCCGACGACGATGCCGGGGCAAGTCACGGCGACCTCGCCGCATGGCCGCAATGTTGCGGAGGCGGGCTGGCCGATCCGGATGTGCGAGCTACTCTCAGCGTTACGCACTCCGGCGTACATTGAGCGCGTCGCGGTGCATACGCCGCAGAACATCGTGCGAGCGAAGAAGGCCATTCGCACTGCATTCCAGAACCAGGTTGATGGACGTTGCTTCTCGCTGATCGAAGTGCTTTCGACGTGCCCAACCAACTGGGGACTGACACCCTGCGAATCGACCAAGTGGGTGCAGACAAGTATGTCGCCTTACTATCCATTGGGTGTCTTCAAGAAACCTGATCCGGTGATGGAGGTGTAACGTGTCGCAGTATGAAGTGACCTTCGCCGGATTCGGTGGGCAGGGAATCCTGACCGCCGGGCAGCTGTTGTCATACGCGGGTATCCACGAAGGCAAGCAGGTGGCCTGGATTCCCTCATACGGGCCGGAGATGCGAGGCGGCACCGCCTATTGCACGGTAGTGATCTCGGATACGCGGATCGGCTCGCCGATTATAAACAGCCCGCGCGGGCTGGTCGTGTTCAATCGCCCTTCGATGGAGAAGTTCGCCTCTCAGGTCAAGCCGGGAGGATTGATCCTTATCAACTCGTCGCTGATAGACCTGGTTTCCAATCGCTCCGATGTGACCGAGATCTTGATTCCGGCTAACGACATCGCGATCAAGGCGGGCAGTGTCAAGACCGTGAATATGATCATGCTCGGGGCGTTTGTCGGAGCTTCCGACACGGTCAAGTATGATAGCTTGATTGAGATCGTGCATGAGAAGATGGGCAAGAAGAAGGAGCTGCTTGATATCAACCTGGCGGTTATCCAAGAAGGATACAACCTCGCGCGGACAGCATTGAAGACGAGGGTCAGGGCATGAACCACGATTTCAACAAGCTGCCCGAGATCATGGGCAAGCATCAACCAGATGGTTCTTCGCTGATTATGCTGTTGCAGGACATCCAGCGCGAGTACCGCTATCTGCCGTGTGAGGCACTCAAGCAGACGGCGGATTATCTCCACGTGCCGCTGAGCAAGGTGTTTTCGGTCGCCACGTTCTACAACGCCTTTAGCCTGAACCCTAAAGGCGAAAAGGTCGTGCGTATTTGCGTCGGCACGGCTTGTCACATTCGCGGCGCGAAACTGCTTCAGGACCAGATCGAAAACGAACTGAAGATCAAGGCTGGTGAGACAACGCCGGACATGAAGTTTTCGCTGGAAGTGGTGGCGTGCGTCGGTGCCTGTGCGATGGCGCCGGTGGTAATCGTCAACGAGCAGTATCACGGTTCGGTCAAGGTCTCGCAGGCCAAGAAGCTGGTAAAGGGATAGAGCATGAAGATTACATCAGCGCAACATCTCGAAGAGCTGCGGCAACTTTACCAGCTGGCTGAATCCAAACACAAGAAAAAGGTCATTGTCTGCTGCGGCACCGGTTGTCTGGCCAACGGCGCGGCCAAGCTGGTCGAGGCGTTTCACGAGACGCTCAAGCTGCGCGACATCAAGAGTTTCTCAGTTGAAGCGGTCAAGGAAACGGGTTGTCACGGATTCTGCGAGCAGGGACCGCTCGTGGTTATCGAACCGCAAGGAACGTTCTACACCAAGGTCAAACCGAAGGACATCCCGGAAATCATCGCTAGGTCGATCGAGGGGGAAGAAGTCATTGTCGACCGTCTCTATACCGATCCAGTGTCGAACCAGAAGATCGAGCGCTACGAAGACGTCAAATTCTTCAAGCATCAGTATCGGCTGGCGCTGCGCAATTTAGGCAAGATCGCCGCGCACTCGATTAAGGAATACATCGCGGCTGGTGGGTATACGGCGCTGGCGAAAGCACTTACGAAATTGAGCCCCGATGGGGTGATCGCTGAAGTTGACAAAGCGAATTTGCGCGGGCGCGGCGGCGGTGGATTTCCGGCCGGGCGGAAGTGGAAGACATGCAAAGCAGTAGAGTCTGACGTACGCTACGTCATCTGCAACGGCGACGAAGGCGATCCTGGCGCGTTCATGGATCGCTCGATCATGGAAGGCGACCCGCACAGCGTGCTCGAAGGCATGATGCTCTGCGCCTACGCAGTCGGAGCGTATCAGGGATTCATCTATGTGCGCGAAGAATATCCCCTGGCGGTGATTCACTTACAAAAGGCAATCGATGATTGCCTGGAGTGCGGACTGCTGGGAGACCAAATACTCGGGACAGATTTCTCGTTTACAATCAAGATTGCCCGGGGCGCCGGCGCATTTGTGTGCGGCGAGTCCTCGGCGTTGATGCGGTCTGTTGCCGGCGAAGTCGGCGAGCCGCGCGCGAAGTACATTCGCTCGGTGGTCAAGGGGCTGCACGACAAGCCGACGGTACTCAACAATGTCGAGACGTACGCAAACGTACCGTTGATCATCGACAAGGGCGCCGAGTGGTTTACCTCGATCGGTTGCAAGAACAACTCAGGCACGAAGGCGTTCTCGTTGGTCGGCAAGGTCCGCAATACCGGGTTGATCGAGGTGGCGATGGGAACCACGCTGCGCGAGATCATCTACGACATCGGCGGCGGGATTCTCGAAGACCGGCCGTTCAAGGCCGTTCAGACCGGCGGGCCCTCGGGCGGCTGTTTGCCAGCGGAGAAACTCGATCTGCCGGTGGACTTCGACTCGTTGACGGCGGCCGGGTCGATGATGGGCTCGGGCGGCATGATCGTGATGGACAACAAGACCTGCATGGTCGACTTCGCGCGTTACTTCCTACATTTCCTCGTTTCGGAATCGTGCGGCAAATGCGTGCCGTGCCGGGAAGGGTTGTACCAGCTTCATGAATTGACGATCAAGGTTTGCGACGGGAAGGCGACAATGGAGGATCTCGACAAGATTGAGAAACTCTCGGAGGTCGTTGTGCGCGGCTCGCTCTGCGGGCTGGGCAAATCCGGGCCGAACCCGGTCTTGTCGACGCTGCGGTATTTCCGCGATGAGTATATCGCGCATATCCGCGATCACAAGTGCCCGGCCGGAGTCTGCCGTGAGTTGATCACTTACACAGTTATCGCGGAGAAGTGTACCGGTTGTCTGGCGTGTATCACGGCCTGCGCCTACAATGCGATTACGGGCAAGAAGAAGGAACCGCACTTCATTCACCAGGATCGCTGCACCAAGTGCGGGGCCTGCGAGGCGGTTTGCCGTTATGACGCAATCGAGGTGGCATAGATGAGCACAGTAACGATGACAATCAACGGGAAACTGGTGCGCGCCGAAGCCGGCGAATACCTCCTGAACGTACTGCGGCGCGAGAAGATCGATGTGCCGGCGCTTTGCCATCACGATGCCGTCGAACCATACGGCGGCTGCCGACTCTGCACGGTCGAAGTGACCAAGGCGGAGTGGAAAGGGTGGAAGGACTATGTGGTCTCCTGCCTGTATCCGGCGGCGGATGGTCTGATTGTCCAGACTCATGCCCCCGAAGTGATTGAGCTGCGCAGGACGCTGTTTGATCTTTACCTGGCGCGACATCCGCAGACGAAGTTAATCCAGGACCTCGCAGCCGAGTACGGCGTTACGCAGACCAGTTATCAGACTGTACCGGAGCCGAATGACTGCATACTCTGCGGCATCTGTGTGCGCATCTGCGATCGGATGGGATTCTCCGCGATTTCGGCGGTGAATCGGGGACACGGACGGGAAATCGCCCCGCCGCTTAATGAGGCGCCGCCGGATTGCGTAGGCTGCTTGTCGTGCGCGCTCAATTGCCCGACGGGCTACATCAAGTTTGAGGATGCAGGCTACAAGCGCACAATCTGGAAGAAGGACTTCGAGCTGTTACGCGACGCCAAGACGGGCGCGCCGACGATTACGCGGGAGTTTGCCGAGTACCTGTCGAAGCACCGTCAGATTCCGGCGGAATACTTCCAGAGCAACGATGAATCGCACCGCAAAGAGACCGCGTTCAACATGGGTAAGATCGTGCAGTGGAACCGGGAGGCGGCGTCATGAAGATGCAATATCGCGTGATCCCGCATCTCTGCATCGGCTGTCGTACCTGCGAACTGGCGTGTTCGTTTACGCATTCGCAAAACGGCAAGCCGGGACGCAGCCGCATCTATCCGCTGGATGCCGGACACAAGGAGATGTGGGTGCCGGTGGTGTGCCTGCAGTGCGAGGATCCGGCCTGCGTGAAGTCGTGCCTGGTGGATGCGATCAAATTGAATCCGGCGACTGGAGCGTACGAGATCGACAAGGATGTTTGCGTGCGCTGTATGGCGTGCGTGGCGGCGTGTCCGTTCGGATGTTCGCTATTTGACCAGCAACATCAGCAGGTGATCAAGTGTGATCTTTGCGGCGGCGATCCGGTTTGCGCGCATTTCTGCCCAACCAAAGCATTGGTTTACACCCCCATCAAAGTCTAAGATCGAGAAACCCGACGGGAGATCGTGTCGGAGTTGTGGGTTGAAGTCGGGTTTCTCGAATCATATTCAGCGTAATCTAATCCTTGGCAGTGCAGATTGCTTCGTCGCGGCAGGCGCTTGTCTAGAAGTACTTAGCGTCGGTTCACAATTTCGCGCTTGAAGGCAGACATTGAGCACCGACTACCAGTGGGCCGCGCGAAATCAAGAACCGACGCAACGACGAAAGAGGTCTCTGCGGTTTGGTGCAAGCAATCTTAGTTGATGTTGGATCGCAGATTGCTTCGTCGCGGCAGTCTGCACGAGTAGTATTGAGTGTGCGTTCGCTCCTCGCAATGACACGTTGGGCTGGCCTAGGACGTGATTAAGAGGCTCTCTCGACAGTTAGTCTATTGGCAGAGTATTAGGCGTCGGTTCACAATTTCGCGCTAGAAGGAAGACATTGAGCACCGACTACTGGTGGGCCGCGCGAAATCAAGAACCGACGCAACGACGAAAGAGGTCTCTGCGGTTTGGTGCCAGCATCCTCAGTTGATGTTGGATCGCAGATTGCTTCGTCGCGGCAGTCTACACGAGTAGTATTGAGTGTGCGTTCGCTCCTCGCAATGACACAGTCAGTCAGCCGCGTGAAACGGGAATTGTGCGTTCGCTGCTCGCAATGACACAGTCAGTCAGCCGCGTGAGACGAGATTTGCCCGTTCGCTCCTGCCAATGACACGATGGGCTGGCTTGGGACTACGGAGACAGCGACTTCATTGCCGCATTCCACCACAGTGAGACAACTTCTTCATCGCCGTACCAGGGATGGCCGATGCGGAAGTCGTGCTTGATGCCGTCGAGCACCAAAGAGCGGGCCGGGTCGAGTATCGCCGACTCGACCGGAATGATACCGTCGCCGCGTTCGCCAGCCGTGCCGCCATGGATACGGTAGCGCAGGCGAGCGGCATGCGCTGCCAGACTGCGCCGGCGGCGCGAGTAGTCGATGCTTCCCGCCACCGAGAAGACTGGAACCGACACACCGCGGCCGATCAGACACTTGTCGAGCCCGTTCCATCTATTCAGTCGGCCGACGAGTCCGCGCTGGTGCGGCGAGCCGAGCGTAATCACCGCTGCGATCTGATCCGCATGTTGCGGTTTGAACTTGAGCGGAAGTGACGGGGCAAGGTAGAGCCGGGTCACGATGCCACCCAGGCTGTGCGCGACGATGAGCACTTTGCCATTCTGAGGGACCAGCGCTCCCAGTGTTTGATCAAGCTTGGTCAGTAACAGAGTCCAGCCTCTTTGGCCGATTACGCCCGGCCAATCACCAACCTGGATCGGGACGATTTGCGATCGTGGCCCATTGAGATGCTCGAGATGCGCTTGCATCTTGAGGTAGTGGCGCGGCGACGTGGTGAAACCGCCCACGATGATGATCTGATTCACAGTTGGAATATTGCCTCGCAGCCGCGGCGACGCAAGCTGTAGATACCGCACCGCACAAGGCCGCTACAGAAAGCATCGGCGATAATAACGATCCACCCAGAGTTGAAATGATGCGGCGGCACTAAATTGCAGAGTCAGAGCTGCCGACAAGATAGACAGGAGGGTAGATGATCAGAAAGAGGCTTTGCCACAATCTCTGTATACTCCAGTTGATCGGCTTCGGTACGATTCTCTCCGTCATCTGGCTCAGCGAACTTCTCGACCTTCCCCACGAGCTATTTGGGGCGCCGTCAACGCCGGTCAATTACGTTGAAAGCGTTTACGAGTCGGGCATCGTCGTCGTATTAGCGCTATTAGTCATAGCGATCACGCGGCATCTGACCCAAAAGATCCGGGTCTTGGAGGGGATGCTGGCGGTGTGCGCGCACTGTAAACGAATTCGCGTGGAAGCGAAATGGGTTCCGATTGAAGGCTATATAGCCGGACATTCGAATGCAACTTTCAGTCACAGTTTCTGCCCGGAGTGCCTGCGATTGCATTACGGAGAGATGATTGACGAGAGTCCCCAGTCTGCCAAAGGGGACGGGCGCCCGGTTTCCCAGACGCCCGCGAAGTAGTTCACTATTCAGAGCGAACTGAGACTAGATCTCAGCCCAGTTGATCGTGTAGGTTCCGCTGGCCTGCGTGTCGGGATCGTAGTAGCTGACGATTTCGACTTTGTAGTTCTTGCCGGCGGCTTGGATCACGTAGGTGTGTCGCTTGGAAAGAAGCGTCGGATTGGTGTGCCCGGGGCCCGAGATATAATCATACCATTCGGTGGCCGTGAAGATCGACTGCTCTTGATCGGTTACCCACCGGATACTACCAAACTCGCTCAGATCGGTAAGTTCGTCCCAGGATGACTTTGTCGTGAGGCCATCGTAGACCGCGAATGCCGCAACTTCGCCCGGACCGAAGATAGAGTTGTTTAGATACACGTCGTAGGCGCTAAGCTTGATGTCCCATTCCACAGACGTAGTTGGCGAGCCCGGCGTGACGACATTGCCTTGTGAGAAAGAGTAATATACAGACGCTCCGGCAGCGAGAGGACCGACAGTATCGACTACCTCTGGCAGATCAAAGGCATTGGAGTTTTCGTCCGGCTGATAAACATAGCGGAAGATGACCTTGCCCATCGCCGGAGGCGCCACACCATCAAGAATGCCGGTGATCTGAAATTTTACCATGTGCCCGGTGGCATCTGAAAGCACGTATACGTATTGCGACGGCAGGAGTTGATGGGTTTGGAAGTTGTAGTTCCAAATGCTGTCGAGGGCAAAATCATAGCCGTCGCTAAACCAGGACTGCGCCTGCACATTTGCGATTGTTGCCGCCGTCACGTCAGAAAACTCGTCCTTGTCGACCAGTCCTAAAGTAACAAGATCGATTCCCTTGGTGTCGTTGGGACCGGAGACGCCACTATTGGTCTTTATGAAGACGCGCTTAAACGCCACATCCCAGTTGGTAGCGGTCTTGGCTTGCTCGTCAGTCAGGGTGACGACGTCGCGCGTGGTGAAGCTGTAGTAAGCGTAGGTGGTGCTGCTGGAGGCGTTGATCGTGGCCTTCCAGAACTGTCCGGCTTCATCCCACGTGGTGGAATTGGTGTTTTGCGGGCCGGGATTGTTGCCCTTGTCGTCGTTGGAGCAGCCGACCAGCGCGGCCAAAAGCAGCGCCAACAGAGCAAGGCGAAATGCGTGTCTCATGCGAGTACCCTCATGAATATGGGTTGATAGTGTTGTCATCGTATTATCCAAATGCTGTCTTTCTAATTGTCCGCTCCGGGACGCAGGCGCAGACCGGCGTAAAAGCTTCTGCCGGGCCAGTAGCCGTAGTCGATCTCCACGTCGTCGGTAAGGTTTTCGCCGCGCGCAAAGATATCGAGGCTCTTCCAGACGCGCTTGGAGACGCTGAGATTAACCTCGCGACGAGTCGGCGCCCAGATTTCCGAGTCAAAGTCATTTTGAGCGCCCAGCGGCACCCACAGTTTGCCGGAGTACCAATTGCCCCAGGCCGTGATTTCCAGTCCGATTTCATCGAAATGTAGTGTACCGAGGAGTTTGAGCGAGTGCTCCGGCCGGTTGAGCAGCCAGTGCCCGTTTTCGCGATTCTTGGCGACCAGCCAGGTGTACGAGAGGGACATGTCGAGACGGCGACTGGCGCGCAGCTCGCTCTGCCATTCGATTCCCCGCGTATAGGCTTTGAAGACATTCTTGTATTCGTAGATGCCGCGCCAATAGGTGGGAGAGAAGCCGGTGAGATCGAATTCAATCAAATCATCGATGTCGTTGTAGAAGAACGTCGCGCGGTGCAGGCCGATGCCGGCATAGCTGTACTCGATCGAAACAGACGAATTGCGAGACTTCTCGGGTTTGAGATTGTCGCCGCCTCCGGTCACGATATAGCCGGCCGCCGAATGATCGAAGCGGAAGTAGAGCTCTTTGATCGAAGGCGCCCGGAAGCCGCCGCCATAGAAGGCGCGCAGGCGTAGCCGCTCGTGCGGGTTGTACATCAGGTTGAAGGAAGCGTTGACGTGGTCGCCGAAGGTCGAGTGTTCTTCCAGGCGAATGCCGGGCAAGAGCACCAGATTGTGAGCGGGTTTCCATTCGTATTGCGCGTAGAGATCGCCCGACTTCACATCGCGCTCACCGCCTTCAATCTCGTCTGAAGTCAGGGACTGGTAAACGTAATCGCCCCCCATGGTGATGACGTGGCCGTCAGAATAGCTGTGGCTGGCGCTGATGGAAACCTCGGCGAGGGCGTCCTCGGTGCGCGAACGATCGGAGGTCGCGCCACTTGCCGTGAATTTCTCCCAAAGATGGTCGTAGTAGGTGCCGAAGAAGTCGAGGTCGATCAGAGTCGATGGCCGCGGCTGGAACTGGAGTTTGGCGCCGCCGGAATAGCGGTAGTTATTTTCCTCATCGTCAAAAATGAAAGTTACCGGGTCGATGAATTCTGATTCCAGCCATTTCTTGTTTTCGGAGAAGAAGTTGCCATTTACGGTCAGTTCCCAGCTCCGTGAGATTCGGCGAGCAATTTTGCCGTCGAGGTTGAAACGCTTGATGCGCTCCATGCCGTTGGTATGTGGCGTGGACTTGTCGAGGTCAAAGCCGTCGGTGCGATCAAAGCGCGACGCCAGCTGCAGCCCCCAAGCGCCGCGACGCGATTCAAGTTCCAGGTTCTGTGCCAGGGTCCTGAACGAGCCATACTCGGAGGCAGAAGACAGCCGCCAGCGTGACTGAGGTTTGCGGGTGATGATGTTGACGACGCCGCCGATGGCGTCGCTACCATAGAGCGTCGAGCCGACGCCTTTGACGACTTCGATTTTCTCGACGTTGGCGAGTGAGATTTGTGCCAGGTCGATAGCGCCGCGAACGCGGCCGACCATTTTCTCGCCATCGATCAGAACCAAGACCCGTGTCGGATCGACTCCGCGCAAGGATGCGCCGGAGCCGGAGAAGTTGTTGTCGATGTTGACGCCAACCGCTGACTTCAGGGCTTGATCGACGGTGGTTGCGCCGGTACGGACGGCGTCCTGCGCGCGAATCACTTCGGTTGTTACGGGCACATCCTTGAGCAGATAAGGCGTGCGCGTACCGGTAACAACGACTTCGTCGGAGATGTAGGTGCGCGCGTCGAGGTTAAAATCCAGAGTCATATCGGCGGCGCCGATCGCGACATCGATCAAACGCGTTTCAAAGCTGACGTGCGAAACGCGGAGGCGATAGGCTCCGGGGACCGGAAAGTCGAGGTGATAGTTCCCTTCGAGATCACTTCGTCCCTGGATCGAGGACGTGAGTACTTCCAGATTGGCTTCGACTACCGGTTGGCCGGAATCAAGTGCCATGATCTTGCCCGTGAGCCGGGCGGCAATTGCCGCCGAGGTCGAGAGGGTCAAGATAAGCGAGAGCATTATCAGAAACAGAGGCATGGCGTGTGTTTGGGTCGATTTCCCAGGTGAATATCGGCGGTTCACGAGGGCAAACTTAGAGAAAAAAGACCGACATATGTCAAGACAATGTCAAACCGTTAGGGAATCTCGAGGTTGCCACGTGGCGAGTTCAAAGGATTGTGCTTGCTGTACTGCAACGGAAACGGGCCCACAGTTGCGAGCCCGTGATTGACGCGTGTACAAAAACGGAGGTTTACAAGCCGACGAGCAACCCGCCGCGGTAGATCGCGAACGCGACGACCCAGGGGATCGCCAATTGTATGGCCATGCCCAGCCACATCCAGCGGCTGCCGATCTCCCGGCGAATGGCTGCCATGACGGAGACGCAGGGCGTATAAAGCAGGACGAAGACCAGGAAGGCGTAAGCCGCGAGCGGCGTGATTCCGCCCGCAGGATCGGCGATGAGATTCATCAGAGAAGCAGAGGTTTCGTCAACCTCGCCGCCAATCTGATAGAGCACACCCAACGTCGAGACGACGACTTCCTTGGCGACAAAACCGGTGATCAGTCCGATCCCCATTTGCCAGTTAAAGCCGAGAGGTTCGATGAGCGGCTGAATCAGGTTGCCGAGTCGGCCAATGTAGGATTGGCGAATTTCCTCGGTCTGCATCTGTGCCTGCAGATGGTCGATCTGTTCTGCGGCTTCCGGTGTCCCGAGGGACTCCAGTTGAGCGATTTGCCCGTCATAGTCTTGCGAGTATTGCTCGACCTTGGGAAAAGCGCCGAGGAACCAGATGATTATCGAAGCAACGAGGATGACGCCGCCGATTTTCCTGAGATATATTTTAGCCCGCTCCCACATCATGAGCAGTCCGGTCTTGAAAGTGGGGCGACGGTAAGGCGGAAATTCCATAAAGAACGGCGCGGTCTCGTTCTTGAATAAGCTGTTCTTCAGGAGCCGGCCGAGGATTACTGCCACAATGATCCCAAGCAGATAGAGCGAAAAAATAACGTTGCCGGCGTTGCCAGAGAAGAAGGCGCCGCAGAAAAGGACATAGACGGAGAGTCGAGCCGAACAACTCATGAAGGGGATTAAGAGGACCGAGAGTACGCGATCGCGGTGCGTTTCCAGCGTCCGGGTCGCCATGATGGCGGGGACATTGCATCCAAATCCCATCAAGAGCGGGATGAAGGCCTTACCGTTTAAGCCCAGCACGCGCATAAAACGATCCATCATGAAGGCAGCGCGCGCCATATAGCCGGAATCCTCCATTACGGCAATGCCGAGATAGAGAATCATGATGTTGGGCAGGAAAACGAGCACCGCGCCCATGCCGCCAATCATGCCGTCGGTGATGAGTTCGTTGAGCACGCCCGCGGGCAGGAGTCCCGATACCAATCCCTGGAGGGCGACGACGCTGGTATCGATCAGATCGGCCGGAAACTGCCCGAAGACATAGGTCGCCTGAAAGATCAGCCACATGAAGAAAAGAAAGATCGGATAACCGAAGTACTTGTGGGTCAGGACCGCGTCCAAGCGATTGGAGAATTCCATGCGATTATCGCGTCCGCGCTTGACCGACTTCTCGAGCACCTCATTGACAAAGCGATAACGGGCATCGCTGATCGCGGTATCGGACTCAAGGTCAAGGTGCTCTTTGATCCGGTTCTTGGATTTGGCGACGTGCTTGTGGATAAGGTCGCGCTCGGCCACGGTCGGCTTGGCGAAATCGTCGATATTGACGGTGTTTTCCAGCAGATTGACGGCATACCAGCGGGGCGGCAGGGTATTGCAGCTGGTTGACGCAACGGTATTGGCGATTCCGGCGATCTGGCGGTCGAGCTCCGGGTGGTAATGAATTGCGCGTGGAATGTGCTCCGGAACACTCTCCTGCAGGGCGCGAACGGTAAGGTCGAGCAGTTCGCGGGTGCCTTCGCCGCGATGGCCGACGGTCTTGATGATCGGCGCACCCAGCAACTGGCTCAGCCTGGCTTCATCGACCTCGATTTTCTGTTTCTCCGCTTCATCCCACATGTTTAGATCAATGATCATGCGCACGCCCATCTCCATCACCTGCATGGTGAGGTAGAGATTGCGCTCAAGATTGCCGGCGTCGATGACGTTGATCACTAAGTCGGGCTTATGGATCAGGATGAACTTGCGGGCGATCCGCTCATCGAGCGTTGCCGCCGAGAGCGAATAGGTACCCGGTAGATCGACAAATTCGATCTCGAGACCACCGCGGCGCAGGACAGCGCTGCGCTTTTCGACCGTGACGCCCGGATAATTGCCGACGTGGGCACGGGCGCCGACCAGGGCATTAAAGATCGAGGTCTTGCCGCTATTCGGGTTGCCGACCAAGGCAACCGTGAAAGTCTTCCTGCCGGCGTCGACGGTCATCATGCGGCACCTTCCACTTCGATCTGCTCTGCCTCCGTCTTACGCAAACTGACATAAGCCCCACGCAACTTGTATTCCAGGGGATCAGCCAAGGGCGCCCGGCGGATCATGGTCACTTGCTCGCCACAGCGAAATCCGAAATCCATCAGGCGGTGCCGGATTCTGACATCCGCGTTCACGGCGATGATGCGTGCGGTGTCACCCGGTTTCAGATCAGCCAGTGTCAACTTGCCGTTTCCCATAAGTCTCCAGAAAATAATCGTCGCGAGGTGACGGTTGTCATACACCGGTCACGATGCCGGGCTATTCTGGTCAATTGATTGCCTATATATACCCATGCAATTCGGCGTGCCGGAATTGCACGAATCGATCACGTCGAGAAATAGTCTGAGGCGCCGCAGGGTGGCCTTTGAGAGCCCGTGTTCCATGCGGCAGGCCTCTTCGTCGGCTTGCTTTGGCTCCAGCAACAAGATTTCACAGAGAAAGCGTCGCAGCGTCCGATGGACACTGTAGATCTCCTCGCCGAGCCGCTCGCCTTCCTCGTTCAACATTATCTTGCCGTAAAGCTGTTGGCGGACAAGGCCATTGCGGATCAGTCGCGCAACCGCTGTGCGCGCTGTCGGCACAGTGACGTTACGCGCTTTGGCGACATCAGTGACCCCAACCGTGTCATGATCGCGCGAAATCACATAGATGGTCTCGAGATAGTCTTGGTCCTTATCAGACAAAGTAACCATGTGCATACAATGTAAGAATCGTCTTACATTGTCAAGCGAATTAGAGGAATTTTGTGAAATTTTTCGCAAAGTTCATGGAGCAGAAAATCAACTTAGAAATATTGCTCTCAATTGCTCTTATTTATCTAAACCTCTTGTAGGTAATAAGATAGATTGTTAGCTTGTTCTTATGGCAAGTGCGCTTGATCCCCGTTCTGAGCCAAATAGACAAGGGCATTTACAGTCAGGTCGGCGGGCGGCAGTGTTCGTAGCGACTCTAAGCTCGTTCATCGGTCCGTTCATGGGCTCTTCGGTGAACGTGGCCTTGCCCGCGATGGGAACCGAATTCGGGATGGGGGCAGTGTCACTCGTTTGGGTTAACACAGCCTTCCTATTGGCGGCGGCGATATTTCTCATTCCGTTTGGGAAGTTCGGGGATGTTCACGGACGCACGCTGATATTCAAGATTGGCGTGGCTGCGCTGGGGGTTAGTTCTGCGCTTTTGGCCTTCGCGTCATCGGGAGGGCAACTGATTGCCTTCCGCGTATTCCAGGGGATTTCGTCGGCAATGGTCTTTGCAACGGCGCTCCCAATATTGATATCAGTTGTACCGCCGCAGGATCGCGGCAGAGTTATCGGCATTACGATCGGAGCCGTCTACCTGGGGTTGTCGATTGGGCCATTCGTTGGCGGCCTAATCACGCAACACCTCGGCTGGCGGTTCATATTCGGACTAAATATTCCGCTCGCCCTGGCGCTGTTCATTGTCGCGGTTGCCATGCTCAAGGAGGAAGGGATCCCACTGAATCCCCCGAGCTTTGACTACGTCGGCGCGATCATACTTGGAGCCGGTCTCTCGCTGCTGATGTACGGCTTCTCGAAACTGCCGTCGATTCCCGCGGCAATCATGTTGTCGGCAGGAGTTGCGACTTTGATCGGCTTTGTCGTTTATGAGCGGCGACAAGCTGAGCCGCTTGTCGATATGGCTTTGTTCACGAGCAATCCCGTCTTTGCCTTTTCGAACCTGGCGGCGCTGATCAACTATGCGGCAACATTTGCAGTGACTTTCGTGCTGAGTCTTTTCCTGCAGAATGTCCGCGGCCTCACTCCGCAAGGAGCGGGGACGATCCTGGTGGCTCAACCGATCGTGATGACGATCTTCTCGCCATTGGCGGGGCGGCTTTCAGACAAGATCCAACCGCGCACGATTGCCTCGATAGGCATGGCGATTACGGCCGTCGGCCTGGCGATGCTGACTGTGCTCAGCGCCACAACGCCCCTGGTTTACCTTATTGCCGCGCTGATCGTGCTCGGTTTCGGATTTGCGCTGTTTTCGTCCCCGAATACAAATGCAATCATGAGCTCAGTCGATCGGAGTTCTTACGGTCTGGCCGGATCGATTGTCAGCGCGATGCGGCAAACGGGTATGATGTTCTCGATGGGAATTGTGGCGATGATTCAAGGGTTGTTTATCGGGTCGGCGGCGGTAGACAGTACGAACCTCGACAAGTTTGTGCCGAGTTGTCGGGTGACTTTTGCGGTATTTGCTTTGCTATGCGTCGGCGGGATTTTCGCTTCGCTGGCACGGGGGAAAGTGGAGCGTGTGCGATAGCGTCAGGATCGCGGGGATCCTGACCTACTGGTGGAACTTCTTTGCCCAGCGGTCTCGAAGCATCTGATTGAGTTTGTTGGCGAATTCAGGGGGCAGATCCTCGCACTGACCCGATTCACGGCAGAGCTTGACCGTCATGCGCATCGAGTCCACCATCAGGCGGCAGTCGTGGCAATCTCCCAGATGGCGTTCGATTTCGGCGCAGAGTTCGGGGTCGATGGCGCCATCGAGATAATCGTTGAGACCCTGGATCATGTCACTGCACTTTTTGGTCATGACCCGAGACTCCTAAGACAGAATCCAGCTTATTGCGCATAAACAGCCGCGCGCGCAGAACGCGCGATTTGGTGGCGGCTTCCGAGATCTTGAGAATGGCGGCAATCTCTTTAATCGAGAGATCCTCTTCATAGCGCAACGCAAAAGGAACGGCGTACTCCGGCTGCAGTTCAGCGTAGGCGTCGGCGATGAAGCGCGAGAGCTCATTTGCCTCCATGATCGAGTGGGGATCGCGCCATTCATGCAGCTTGTGCGAACCGTGAGAATGTTCTTTCAGGGGCAGCAAATCGTCGAGCGACTCCAGTTCAGTTTTGCGGGAGCGGTTGTAGTGCGCCCGGCCCTGGTTAAGCGCAATCGTATAGAGCCAGGTTCCGAATGAACTATCGCCGCGGAAGGTGTCGATCTTGTCGATGGCTTTGAGCAACGATTCCTGCACGAGATCCTCGGCATCCTGAAGATTTCCGGTAATACGGCGCGCCAGAGCGAACACCTGCTTCTGATATTTGCCGACCAGTTCAGCGAAAGCGTCGTAATCGCCTGATTGGGCGCGCTGGATTAGTTCCTTCTCACTCATTGGATAGGAATATAGGCTGAATGATTCAGCGGGAAAGCGAAAAAGCCGGTTCCAACTGAGATCGAGACTGGCCTCTATGACGCATCGTATGCTTGCTTGAGCCAGCCAAGCAGTTCCCTGGTAACATCGGCAGCGGATTCAACCCGAACCCGGTGCGTGCACATCGAGTTGAACGAACCGGAAGCCTCGAGTTTCCCGGCGGGCGCCACGCCTTTCAGGTTCAACCCGACGTCGAGGCGAGACTTGGTTGAAGGCTGCAGCAGCGCAAACTGCTTGGAGCGCCGCAGTGAGACGTAGGTTTTCTTGGGGGAAATCTCGACATCCTGACCAAAGGCCGAAATCTGCTTGATCAACGAATCATAGATCGGCTTGAGAGCGGCTTTTTCTCCGGCGTACTGCGCGGCTACGAGATCGTCGCCTGCCGGAGCATCCGCTCCCACGGCGCCCGCTGCGCTGTGGGCAACGAGGTTGGCATATCCGTGGCCCAATCCGTGCTTCTCTTTAAGTTCCTTGACGATTTGACCGTGCTTTACATCGCCAAGCGCCTTGGCAATCTTGACCCAGTCGGCCATCGATTTTCCGGTCTTCTCTTCGAGATTCTTGATCATGCTCGCCGTTGCGGCATCGATTTTGT
>CAZNWJ010000027.1:0-18557 GCA_964576925.1 uncultured Ignavibacteria bacterium
ACCACGCGCACGGTGAGTGTCGGAATCCGCAACTATTCGATCGAAGAGCATGAGTATATTCAGGCGGAAAAGGTGGCGATCATTTCGGGGAAAGAGACATACGAGAATCCGCGCTGGATTGACAAAGTGCTGGACCAGTTGAGCGGCGATGTGTACATCACGATCGATCTGGATGGATTCGACCCGTCGCTGATTCCGGCCACGGGCACGCCGGAGCCGGGCGGGCTCTTGTGGTATCCGACACTCGAGCTGCTGCGGCGGGCGATCGAGAAATGCAATTTGGTCAGTTTCGATGTCGTCGAGTTGGCGCCGATCGAGGGGTATCATGCGGCGGATTTTTTGGCGGCGAAGCTGGTGTACAAGTTGATCGGGTATGATGCGGTGAAGCGGGGGATTGCCAGAACCTGAGGGCTTAGGGGCGAATCGAGCCACCCCTCTCGAGAGGGGAATTGGTTTGATCGCGGAGTCGAGGTAGAAAGGGGGATTGCTTCGTCGCGGCAGGGATGCATCGTAGGTATTGAGAGTGGGGTCGCTCCTCGCAATGACAGCACCTGACTGGGGGCATTGAAGGCGTCAGGTCACAATCCCGTCCTCGCTGGCGCTCGGGCGGGATCAAGACCTGACGCAACGGAGGGAAAAGGCGCTCGGTCGGGTTCAAGACCTGACGCAACGGGGGGTGTGGTTGCGGGTCTTTCGCATGAGGCAGAGTGGTGATTGTTGAAGTGACACACCCCGTCTCGATTCGCCCGGTAGAATCAAGAGGAGAGCGAGGATTGGGGGCGAATCGAGCCACCCCTCTCGAGAGGGGAATTCTGAGAATGAGGCGCGGATCAAGTGATGGGCGGCCATTGGAAGTGATGGGATTGCTTCGTCGCGGCAGGGATGCGTCGTAGGTATTGAGAGTGGGTTCGCTCCTCGCAATGACAGCACCTGACGGGGGGAATAGTAAGCTTCAGGTCACAATCCCGTCCTCGCTGGCGCTCGGTCGGGATCAAGACCTGACGCAACCCAGGAGAATATGCGCACGGATGGGACCATGACCTGACGCAACGGGGGGTGTGGTTGCGGGTCTTTCGCATGAGGCAGAGTGGTGATTGTTGAAGTGACACACCCCGTCTCGATTCGCCCGGTAGAATCAAGAGGAGAGCGAGGATTGGGGGCGAATCGAGCCACCCCTCTCGAGAGGGGAATTCTGAGAATGAGGCGCGGATCAAGTGATGGGCGGCCATTGGAAGTGATGGGATTGCTTCGTCGCGGCAGGGATGCGTCGTAGGTATTGAGAGTGGGTTCGCTCCTCGCAATGACAACACCCAACAAACAGACTGGGAGGTGTTAAGATCGTGCGGATCATGATCTGCAAGATCATCGGGGGAAAGTTCAGTGTCAGGATCGCGCGGATCGTGATCTGCAAGATCATCGGGGGAAAGTTCAGTGTCACGATCGCAGGGATCTGAACTTCCCCCGAAAGAGTGGACACAAACAGAAGTCAGTTCGAGGTTGTGACGACGAGAGGCTGCCGCGCTAGGGCAGGCTGTAGGTGTTGGCGGATTGCCAGGCGTCGATGCGCCAGCCTTCGGCTTCCTTGACGAGGTAGAAGGTGGCATCCTGTTGGGTTTCGCGGCCGGCATAGTCGAGCGTGCGCAAGTGCACCCAATAACGGCCGCTGGTTTCGCGGACTTCGTGGGTGACTAACTCGTAGCCGCTGAGGTCGGCGCGGCGATCGGTGAACCAGGCGTAATAGTCGGTGACGCTGTTGACTTTTTCCTTCTTGAGTTCCGTCTTGGCGCGCGTCGAGAGCAACGGATACATACCGGTGGTGTTATTCGATTCCCAATGGGAGAGATAGCGTTCGAGTACGGCGTGGGGGTCGGAGGTGTCGACTTTGAAGACCTTAAACAGCGCAAAAATCATGAAGCCGATGACTGCAGCCCAAAGAAAGGTCTTGAAAGACATTTGCGGTATCCCGGATTAGACGTGGCGCCGAGGAACCCGAGCCGTAACAGGTGGGCAGCTCAAGCCAGCGGCGGTTGAACACTACTTCATTATTATCGGCAGCGGCCTCTTGGCGGCTTAATGGGAAATCGCGGCGGAGTCCGGCGGGATAATTCGCTTGACGAAGCCACGCGAACCCGCGATTTTGGCACGTGTTTTTCATGGTAACCCACCCCCCGGACGGCGGGGGCGTGGGATAATTGCGTTTGGGAGAAAATGACCACTGTAGTTTCGCGAAGTTCACCGAGCCTGTTGAGCAATACGATCGGGCAGTCGGTGCTGATTCAGGAGTTTCTGCGTCGGGCGGCGGCGGAACCGCGCCTGGAGATTGCCGGGTTAGCGGGATCGTCGAAGGCGGTTCTTCTGGCCGAACTCTTTCGGCGAACTGAGCGCACGATCCTGGTGGTAGAGCCGTTCGAGAAGTTGGCGGAGAATCTCGTTGCCGACATGCAGGACTTGTGCGGCGAAGAGAATGTCTGCGAATTTCCGGCGTGGGGCGTCTATCCCTACGATTGGATTGCGCCGCCGCAGGAGAATTCGGCGCGACGCATAGAGACGATCTGGCGGTTGGCCACCGGCAAACCGACGGTCGTCGTGACAACGCCGGAAGCGTTGCGGCAACCGACGATCGCACGTAACCGGCTGACGGAGGTTTGTTTCGATCTGAAGGTGGGGGCGGAGCACGACCTGACCGCTTTGGCGGAACGGCTGGTCAAGATCGGTTACGAGCGCTTGCCGATCTGTGAGGAAGTGGGGACGTTTGCCGTTCGGGGCGGGATTCTCGACATTTTTCCGTACACCTCCTCCAACCCGGTGCGCTGTGAGTTTTTCGGGGACTTCATCGACACGATCAGAGTCTTCAGTGTGCTCTCGCAGCGATCGATCGAGAATATCGACCAGATTGCGATTATCCCCCGGCGAGAGGCGCCGTTTTCACAGGCGGAACTTGAAGTTTGGATCGATTGCCTACAGGAGCGAACGGCAGAGATCCTGCGCGACAAGTGCCTGGGCGGATTCGAAAATCCGGGTCTGGAATGGCTGGCGCCGCTGCTTCAGGTCGAACGCGAGCCGTTGTTTGCGCACCTGCCGGCCGAAACGATCACTTACGTAGCCGACCGCTCGACCGTGACCGACCGCCTGGAACGATTGCATGAAGATGCGGCCGCTTTGTATGACGAATTTCGCGCGCAGTTTCCGGAGGCACCGGTGCCCGGGCAGATCTATGCGGCTGTGGATGCGATTGAAGATCAACTGGACAGAGCGCCAGTAGTTGTGGAGCTTCCGCTGGGGTCAACAGGAACGGGAATCAACTTCCATTTCAAAGAACATCCCTCGTTCAACGGACAGATCTCGCTGCTGCGGCAGATGCTTGACGGCTGGTTGGGCGAGCAGAAGACGGTTTTCCTGCTCAGCGATAATCAGCTTCAGCGCGACCGACTCGTGGAGTTGTTGCCGGAGTATGCCGAGCGCGTGCATTTCGCAGTGAGCAGCCTGCTGCGCGGATTCGTGCTACCCGACATTGAGACAATCATTCTTACCGATCACCAGATCTTCGAACGGCAAGTGATTCGCCACCGCCGGCGGAGATTCAAGGAAGGGCAGGCGATCAGCTCTTACAATGCGCTCGAAATCGGGGACTATATCGTGCATATCGACTACGGTATCGGGCGCTATCGCGGGTTAAAGGAGATCGCCATCGGCGGGCGCAAGCGCGAGTGCCTGCTGATCGCCTATGCCGAGGATGACAAGCTGTATGTCCCGATCGAGCAGTTCGGGCGCGTCCAGAAGTATGTCGGCAAAGAGGGCGCGCCGCAACTGACCAAGTTGGGCGGCAAGAACTGGGAAAAGGTTAAGGCGCGGACCAAGAAGGCGATCGCGGATATGGCCGAGGAGCTGATCCGGCTGTACGCGGCGCGCAAGGCGCGGCCGGGTGTGGCGTTTCCTGCCGATGATGAATGGATGCGGCAATTGGAAGCCTCGTTCCCGTTTGAAGAGACGACCGACCAGTTGAAGGCAATCCAGGCGGTGAAGGGTGATATGGGGCTGACCTCACCGATGGACCGGCTGATTTGCGGTGATGTCGGATTCGGGAAGACTGAAGTGGCGATTCGGGCGGCGTTGAAGGCGATAGCGGGGGGCAAGCAGGTAGCGGTATTAGTGCCGACGACGATTTTGGCGCAGCAGCACCTGGAGACATTCCGGCGGCGGCTGGGGCAGTTTCCGGTGCGGATCGAGATGCTGTCGCGGTTTCGCAGCAAGGCCGACCAGAAGCAGATTATTGCCGACTTGCAGGATCAGAAGGTGGATGTCGTCATCGGCACCCACCGGCTGCTTCAAAAGGATCTTCAAATTCCCAATTTGGGATTGATCATTGTGGACGAAGAACAGCGCTTTGGTGTGGCGCACAAAGAGCGGCTGAAGCATCTGCGGCAATTGGCGGACTGTTTGACGCTGACTGCCACGCCGATTCCGCGGACGCTGCAGATGTCGCTGCTGGGTGCGCGCGATATGTCCTTGATCAGCACTTCGCCGAAAGACCGGCAGCCGATTGTGACTGAAATTGCGGAGTTTGATCCAAAGGTTGTCTATGAAGCGATCAGTTTCGAAGTGCAGCGCAAGGGCCAGGTGTATTTCGTGCACAACCGGGTTGAGACGATCGAGTCGATGCACCGTTACTTGAGCAAACTCCTGCCGCAGATTCGGATCGCGGTGGCGCACGGGCAGATGCATGAACACGAGCTGGAGGAGGTAATGCTGGGCTTCCTCAAGAAGGACTATGACATCCTGCTTTGCAGTGCGATTATCGAATCGGGGATTGATATTCCTTCGGTGAACACGATTATCATCAATCGCGCCGACCGGTTCGGGCTGGCACAGCTTTACCAATTGCGCGGGCGGGTAGGGCGCTCGCAGAATCGCGCGTTTGCGTACTTGCTCGTTCCGCCGGTCAAACAATTGACCGACACGGCACGCAAGCGGCTCAAGGCGATCGAACAGCATACTGACCTGGGTTCGGGATTCCACCTGGCGATGAAGGATTTGGAGATTCGCGGCGCGGGCAACATGCTGGGGCCGCAACAGCACGGATTTATTGAGGAGGTCGGGTTCGATCTGTACTGCCGTTTACTCGAGGAGGCCGTTGCGGAGATCAAGGGCGAGGCGGTTGACAGCGACTTCGAGGTGAAGCTGGAGATCGACGTTGATTCCTACATTCCCGATACCTACATCGAAGACTCGCGGCAGCGCGTCGAGGCCTATCGCAAGATTGCGGACGCCAAGAACCTGGAAGATCTCGACCTGGTCGCCGCTGAACTGATCGACCGATTCGGACGATTTGGCGAGGAAACGCAGAATCTGCTTGATCTGATGGCGATCAATATACTGGCGCGGCGCCGCAAGATTGCTCGTGTGCGCTTGTCCGAGAGAAGATTCGCCTTCGCCTATGCCCCGGACGAGCTGCCCTCGAAAAAGCAGATTGAAGAGCTGCGGAAGGCGGCGCCGGACAAGATCGAATTTGACTCTTCCGAGGGTTTTGGAGTGAAAATCGAGTTTCCTCCCGCGGTCGACCGCCCGATTAGCGCGGCGAGAAAACTGTTGCTTACGCTGTAGGTTTGGGTATAGTAAACGGATTTCCCGGGATCAAAACGGTCGGCGGGGTGTAAGAGTTTCATTATGAGGACTTCCATGACCAATTTACGTTATTGCCTTGTCACCATTGCGCTTGCGGCGATTCTGCTGGCCGGCTGCGGCAAGGACGAGGATGCCACCGTCGTCATTGTCAATGGCGAAGAGATATCGGTGTCGTTGGTGCATTCGTATTTCGAGCGGCAAGGGGCGGTTTTCAATTCCTATGAAGAGGAGTTCAAGACCAAGCGCGACGCCATCGACAGCCTCGTTGATTACAAGCTGCTGATCAAAGGCGCTTACGAGGCAGGGCTGGGCGTCGATCCGGAAATCGAGAAGCTGGTGCAGGCGCAGCGCGCGAATTTTCTTTTTGACGAGTTGTATCGTGTCGAGGTCAGGGAGAAGCTGGAGATCACGGATCAAGAACTGCGCGAGTTTTATGACCGGCTGAAGAAGGAACGCAAGATCTCGCATATCCTGGTGGCGACACAGGCGGAGGCAGACTCGGTGTTGCGCGAACTGGGGGGCGGCGCTGATTTCGCGACGATCGCGCGGCTGGTATCACTCGATCAGTCCTCCGCTGTCCGCGGCGGCGATTTGGGGTTCGTCAGTTGGGGCGCAAACCTGGTGGACGAATTCCGCGACGCGGCGTTTGCTTTGCCGGTCGGACAGATTTCGAGCGTCGTCAAGACCGATTTTGGCTTCCACGTTATCAAGGTGACAGAGGAACGAGATGCCGAACTGCAGTCGTTCGAAGAGATGAAGCCGATTGTGCAGCAGATTGTCGGCAGCCGCCGTTCGATGGCGGTTGAGACGGAGTTTGTCGAGAAGATGCTGGCGCAGGCAGCGGTACAGATCAACGAAGAGGCGACATCGCTTCTGCTGGAGCGTCTGGATATGTACTATCCCGACACGATTGGCGGCGTGCCGCGCCCGGAGAACTATTTCCCGAACATGGAGTTGTTGAAGCCATTCGAGCAGCAGATGGTGCTGGCGAGTTACACCGGCGGCGAGGTGACGGTCGAGAGCTACCTGAACAAGTTGGTTGATGTTCCGGAGGCCTATCGCCCGCGCTTTGACGACGTGGAGGCGATGCGCAAGACGATTTTCCAGTTGGAATTGAAGAACATCCTCGAGTATGAGGCGGAGCGCCAAAAGCTGGAGGACAGACCGGAGTACCAGAAGCGAGTCACGGATTTTCGCGAAGGACTGATGGTGGACAAGTTCGTTCGGCAAATCCTGGGGCGGTCGATCTCGGTCAGCGAAGACGAGATTTACGAGTACTACAACAACAATTCCGAGGAGTTTACGCAGCCGCTGCAGTTTCATCTGTTAGAAATCCAGGTTGATTCTCTGGCGCAGATCCAGAAGCTGGTTGAGCAGCTGCGCGACGGCGCGGATTTCGCGGCGTTGGCGCGGCAGCACACGAACCGGCCCGGCATGAATGAGGCCGGCGGCGATCTGGGTTGGGTAAGTTCTACCCGCTTCCCCCGGTTGTGGGAAAGCGCCTCGCGCATGAGCCCTGGCGAGACATCGGACTTTATCATTAACGAGAACGGCAAGTACTCCGTGATCAAGGTCGTTGAGGTATCGGAGTCGCGCTTGTTACCGATCACCGACGTGACGGCCGCCGTGCAGAACAAGGTCATCGAACTCAAGCGCTCAAGCGCCATGGTCGACTGGCTGCGCGCCGAACGCGAAAAGAGCAAAATCGAGGTTTTTGAGGATGTCCTGGAGAAGTCCATCGACAAGTCGAAGTATGCCAACAAAGGCTAAGGTTTTATACGGGTTTCTGTTCCTGGTTGTCGCGCTCAGTGCGCCCGCCATGGCGTGGGAAGAGCTGGACCGCATCGTCGCCGTCGTCGGCGACCGGGTTATTCTGGCCTCGGAGTTGGAATTCCAGATCCAGATGTACGAGGTACAAAGCAATACCAAACTCGACACTCCGGAAGCGCGCGGGCAGTTTCGCGAGGAGTTGTTGCGCCAGATGATCAACGACCGGCTGATCCTGATCCGCGCGAAGGAAGACACCACGATTGTCATCTCGGAAGCCGATATCGACGAAGCGCTGGAAAAGCGGCTGGACGAATTGCGGTCGCGGTTCCGCAGCCAGGCGGAGTTTGAGGCTCAGGTATCGGCCGAGGGATATACGCTACGCGAACTGAAGAACAAGCTGCGACTGGATATCCACGATCAGCTGTTCAAAGACCGACTGATTAACAGAATGCTCAGCAAGGTTTCGGTTTCGCGCGGCGACGTGGAGAAGTTCTACGAGCAGTATCGCGACAGTCTGCCGCCGCGGCCGGAAATGGTCAAGCTCGCACACCTGTTGTTACGGCTTGAGGCTTCGAGCGCTGTAGCGGACTCACTTAAGGCCAAGGCGGAAATGATCCGGCAGAAAATCGTCGACGGCGAGAGTTTTGAGTTGTTGGCGCAGCAGTATTCAGAGGATCCGTCGGCGGAAGTCGGCGGCGATCTCGGCACGTTCCGCCGCGGGGATCTCGTGCCGGAGTTTGAGAAGGCGGCGTTGGCGCTGAACCCGGGGGAGATTTCGCCGGTTGTGCACTCGCCCTTTGGTTATCACATCATCAAGCTGGTTGCCAAGACAGAAGACAATTTCCATACCAAGCACATCCTGTTGCTGGAGCAAGCCACCGGGGCAGATAGCCTGCGCGTTGAGAATTTGGCGCGCGCACTGGCTGACAGCGCAACGGCGGGCACGGATTGGGGCACGCTCGTAAAGAACTACAGCACCGACGACAAGTCGCGAACGAATTTTGGCGAACTTGGCTGGTTCGCCCTCGAGGAACTCCCGGAGGTTTACCAGCGGCCGATCGTAGGTTTGGAGCCGGGTCAGATCGGCGAACCGGTCTGGACGCCGGAAGGATTGCACCTGATGAAGCTGCTGGAGAAGAAGGATTCGCGGGCGATCTCGATTGATGAAGACTACGACATGTTGAAAGAATACGCGCGGCGGCAGAAATCCTCCGAAGTCATCGCCAAGGTTGTTGACGAGATGAAGGACCGC
The DNA here is from genome assembly GCA_964576925.1 of uncultured Ignavibacteria bacterium. GTDB lineage: Bacteria > Zixibacteria > MSB-5A5 > CAIYYT01 > CAIYYT01 > JADJGC01. Next base: position 8,645 of record CAZNWJ010000027.1, read on the forward strand.
GTGTATATCGACTTGCGCGGGATCTAAACTTCGGGGCGTCGAGATGCGAATAGACCAGTTTCTGCAGAAGACCGGGATTGTCAAGAGACGGGCGCTGGCCAAGGAGATCTGCGACCGCGGTAATGTCGAGTTGAACGGCCGGGTTGCCAAGGCGGCGCACGAAGTGAAAAGCGGGGACGAAGTGAGCGTCAAGTTCCGCGAGAGACGTTGCCGCTATCGCGTTACCGACGTGCCGACGGGCAATGTCCGCAAGGACCAGCGCGAGTCGTATGTCGAGATGATCGGCGAAGAACTCTTCCACAGCAGCTGATGCCGCACAAGTTCCACGAAGTCAAGAAACCGATTGAGCGGGCGATCCTGGTGGGGGTGCAACTCAGGAATGCCGACGAGCGCCTGTTTGGCGAATCGATTGCCGAGTTGCGGGAACTAGCCCTCTCGGCGGAAGCGGAAGTCTTCGGTGTCGTCACCCAGAAGCGACCGGCGCCCGATAGCCGCACGTTTATCGGCGGCGGCAAGGTGGCGGAGATCAAGGAGCTGGTCAAGGCCAGCGAAGCGAACCTGGTGATCTTTGATGACCAGTTATCGCCGGCGCAGGTGCGCAATCTTGAAAAAGAATTCGAGATCAAGGTGATCGATCGCGGCAATTTGATTCTTGATATTTTCGCCAAGCGCGCCGCGACGAGCGAAGCGAAACTCCAGGTGGAACTGGCGCAATTGGAATATTTGTATCCGCGCCTGACGAATATGTGGTCGCATTTCAGCAAGCAGTACGGCGGAGTGGGGACGCGCGGACCGGGTGAAACGCAGCTTGAAGTCGACCGCCGGCTGGTGCGCGACCGGATCGCGAAGCTTAAGGAGCATCTGGAACGGGTGAACCGCCAGCGGCAAACCCAGCGCAAGCGGCGGCAGGATGTGTTCAAGATTGCGCTGGTGGGCTACACGAATGCCGGTAAGTCGACGATTTTCAACCACTTAACGAAAGCGGGCGTGTGGGCGGATGATCTGTTATTTTGCACACTGGATGCAGTTACGCGCTTTCTGCCAATTAGCCATAAGTATAGAATCGTGATTTCGGACACGGTGGGATTCATCCAGAAGATCCCGCATGAGCTGGTGGCATCGTTCCAATCGACGCTGGATGAGGTGCGCTATGCAGATTTATTGCTTCATGTTGTGGATGTCGCTCATCCTAACCGGGTGGACCACTACGAAAAGACCAATGAAGTGCTCTCAGAAATCGGGGCGGGAGAGCTTCCGCGCCTGTTAATCCTGAACAAAAGCGACCTGTTGCCGGAGGAGGATCGGCCGATGATCGACCTGGAATTCCCGCCGGAGCGGACATTCTTGGTGTCGGCGAAGACGCAATTCGGGCTCGATAAAATGCTGAATTTTCTTACCGGATTTGTCGAAAAGGAACTAGAAGCAAGATCCGGGGCAACAGGACAGAGGCATGGCCAAACGTGAAATTCTCATTGTAGACGACAACCCGAACATGGCATCTCTGCTCTCGGAGATGTTGGACGTTTTTGACCTCAAGAGCCGCGTCACGACGGATGGTGAAGCCGCATTAAAGCTTCTTGACGAGGAATTTTTCTCGCTGGTGATCACCGACCTGAAGATGCCGCGCATGTCGGGGACCGAACTGCTGGCGGCGATCAAGGGCAAACATCCGAACGTGCCGGTGATCGTGATTTCCGGTTACAACGTCGGTTCCAGCGAAGGCCAGGTTGTCGAAGGCCTGGCTAACGGCTTCATCCACAAACCTTTCAAAATGGCCGATATCCAATCGGTCGTCGAACAATTCCTGTAGTCGTTTTTCTCTAAGATTGTCAGTTGATCGCGATCGCCGTTGGGGTGGCCGCGATGATTTCTGTTGACACCTGCGAGGGTATAACCTAATGTTGGCGCGATTCAGATCATATCACCGAAAGCGTGAGGAAGAGGATTCCGGCGCGAACAGGAGGTTTTTGCAGATGGTCGATTTTGTTTGGAAGCTGCTGATGATTCTGGGGATTATCGCCGGCGTGGTCTGCCTGACGTGGGAACACGCGGGCGCGCAGTCGTTGGGCGACTCGATGCTGAGCAAGGGCGATTCGATCGCGGTGTATGTCGACGCCGAGGACTGGGAGGCGATGAAGAGCGCGCGCGCAGGGCAGGTGGTCAAGCTCAAGGTGCTCGACAATGTCATGAAGTTTGACAAGAAGCTGATCAACAAGGGGCAGGCGGTATATGCGACGATGATGAAGCGCAGTCGTGGCGGCGCGTATGCCGGCGGCGGCAAGCTGGCGCTGAAGATCGACTCGACGCATTCGACCGGCAAGACGGTCATTCCATTGCGCGGCAGTGCAGAGTTCAAGGGCAAGTCGGGCGCGGGGAAGAAGATCATCTCGATCGTGTTGTTCCCGATCGGCTGGCTGATCAAGGGCGGCGACGTGGAGTTTCCGGAAGGGAAGAACGTCTTCAAGCCGGTGACGCTGGAAGATGTGCCGTTGAAGTACCAGAAGTAGCATTCCGTCAGGAAGGGATTCCTGACGGCGCGAAGTATAGCCATTGCGGATTTAGACGCGGCTGATCGAGAGGTTGGCCGCGTTTTTTGTCTGTGGCCATGAGTAGAAGATGGAGATTCGCGACGCCCTCACCCACGACCCATCTCCCAACAGGAGAGGGGAGGAAGAGGTCGGTAGGGTAGACATTCTTGTCTGCCGGGTGATGAAGAAACGGCAAACAGGAAGAGGCTGTCTCATAAGCTTAAGTTCGGCAAAAATCAAAACGCGGCGGTTCACAATTTCGCGCTGGAATACTCAGATTACCAGTGACTTTCAAGGCAACGCGCGAAATCAAGAACCGCCGCAACTACCCGTTTCGGTACTTATGGGACAGCCTCGGAATGTCTGACCCGCCGGGCTTTGGGTAGGCGTCAGGTCACATCCCGCCAGAGCGAGAGGTGCCCTTTGATAGGAGATTTCGTCGTGGCGGGACAAGACCTGACGCAACGGATCGGGGAAGAGATTGCTTCGTCGCGGCTGAGAGGGTACGAAATGTTGAGAGATTCTCGCTCCTCGCAATGACGGCGATTTCGCTGAGAGGTAGGAGTGGACTGCTTTTAGCTGAGAAAAAAGAGTGGACCACTTTCGCTGTGAGGAAAGAGGGGACTGCTAAGGGGTCTGGTCTTCGGCCGCTGGTGCGGTTGAGGACACTGCCCTGGTCTCGCTATTCGATTCAGCTTCATCTCCCTCTGCCGATTTCTCGGGGATCAGGAAGGAGACCAGGATCGAGCCGCCGATCAGCAAGACGATCACGCCGAGAGAGATGACGGTCGGGATTTTGTACCAGTCGGCGATCAGCATCTTGACGCCGACGTAGGACAGCACGACAGAGAGTCCCACTTTGAGGTAGCGGAATTTGTAGAACATCCCGGACAGTGCAAAGTAGAATGAGCGCAAGCCGAGAATGGCAAAGACGTTCGAAGTATAGACGATAAAGGTGTCTTGCGTGATCGCGAGGATCGCCGGGATCGAATCGACGGCGAAAACGAGGTCGGTGGATTCGATCATCAAAAGCACGAGGAACATCGGCGTGGCGAACAGGCGGCCGTCGATACGTGTGAAGAAGTTTCCTTCGACGTATTTGGGTGTAACGGGAAATACTTTTCGCGCCAACTTCACGATGGGGTTCTTCTCCGGTTCGACGTGCTGATCGCCAGAAAAGAGCATCTTGATGCCGGTGAAAACGAGGAAGGCGCCGAAGACGTAAATGATCCAATGGAATTTCGAGATCAGCGCGATGCCGCCGGCGATCATGATCGCGCGCATCACGAGCGCACCGAGAATTCCCCAATAGAGGACACGGTGCTGCAAGGTGGGCGAGACCTTGAAATAGGAGAAGATCAACAGGAAGACAAAGAGATTGTCGAGGCTGAGGCTTAGCTCGATCAAATAGCCGGTCAGGAATTCCAGGCCCTTGTGGTGGCCGCGGAAATAGAAGACGCCGGCGCAGAAGGCGAGCGCCAGACCTATCCAGACGGCACACCAGGTGAGCGCCTCTTTCATCTTGACAGCGTGGGATCGGCGGTGGAAAATGCCCAAGTCGATCACGAGCATGATCAGGACGAAGGCGATAAATCCGCCCCAAAGGAGAAACTGCGTCATAACGTCCGGCAAGTATGCGAGAAAGCGGGGAGAGAAGCAAGGGGAAAGGGAGGGAGTGGCAGGTCACAGGCGCGGCCTCGCTGGCGCGCGGGATTCCGGCAGGTCTCCGGCAGATTGAGGGGTATAGTCGGATCTGGTTCGATCAGAGACCTGGCCTGCGGCCTGAAGTCGGAGTTACGGGGGGAAGTGAGGATAGAAGAGCGATGGGCAGATCTCCGGAGGAGTGAGAGGCAGAGCCAGAGTCTATTCGATCAGAGATCTGCCCTACGGTTACATATCGATTCGCAGGAAAGAAAGGGATTGCTTCGTCGCGGTTGAGTATGACGGTAAGATTTCCAGTATTCTCGCTCCTCGCAATGACAGCGCCGGCGTAACTTTCGTTGCATAGGGAACAGAGTTCATTGCGGAGTCCAGTTCGGGATGGCAGGTCGGGACTTGAGATTCAAGATGGCAGACAGGAATGTCTACCCTACCGGGGGAAGACTGCGGAGAAGTTCCAATGGGAATTCACGGTTTGGATTTGGGAGTGGTTGGAGAGGGTGTTGTTGCGGGCGAGGCAATTTCGAGAAGTTTGGCGACGCGGTAACCGGACTTTTCGGCGAGAGCGATCAGCTCATTCATTTTGACAAAGACTTGCTCGACCTGATCGTTGTCGGACAGCCCGGATTGGCGTAGTTCGGTGATTGCGGCGGCGGCAAAGGCACGACAGAGCGATTCCCAGCGTTCTTTCGCAAACCAGACGATGCCCTGGTGCTCGTTGACCTGCAGGAACTCTGAGCTTAACGGGCCGGCAAAAAGCCCCGCCAAGAGTGTCTCTTCGTCGAGCAGGGGACTCTGCGAAGTGAGAACGGCGCCGATCATGAGGGCGCTCAGCTGGCCGGCGTATTCGTCTTCATAGTACTCAGTGAAGACGCGGGCGATCGTGCGGCGCAGCAGCCAATGATCGAGACGTTCGCTCATCACTTCGTGCGGATCGCGAATTTCCGGCCCGGCTTGCCAATCGAGGAGCGGGCGCAAAAGATCAACGACAAGGACCGCATCAAGGGTGCGCGGGTCTTCAATGCGCTCGAGAAAATGCAGGGTGGCGGCATCATGTCGCGGCCACTGGACGGGGCGGACCTCGTCCGAGTGCGGCTGCGAGGCAAGAGCGGTTTCGGCGAGATTGACGATTTCGTGCATCGCGCCGCCGATAAAGCGACCGGCAGCGCTCAGGAAACGAATGCGGGCCGATTCGAAGATTGCGAAGTCTTTGTCATCAGATCGTGAGTGGATCATGCGCAGCAGTTGCGGATTGAAGGCCTCGCGGAAGGGGGCGAGAACGGCCTCGTACTTGAGTTCGCGATACGATTCGTCGAGGTCGTAGACACCCGAGCCGTTCAGGCGCGACATCAGCTGCCGCCAGGAGCCGTCATGATCGTGAATTTCACGCCAGTCGAGGAAGGCGTGGTATTGGTAGCCGCCAATAACGGCGAAAAACCCGCGCTCGGCAATCTCGCGGCCGGAGCGCAGGTAGCGAAGGCCGGTCTTGTAGTCACGAAATGCATAGAGGTCGGCTTCGCCTGCCTTGAGCCCGAGCGCCTCAACGACGGTGCGGTGGACAAGGAACGGCGAGTCGGCGGGGCCGACATTGATAGCGGTCGAAGCGCTGATCCAACCCTCGGTGGTGTTATAAGCGTTGTTGTAAAGAATCAGCGCGCGCTCGTCGCCGTAGCGATTGGAGTAGGCGAAGACATTTTCGTCGACCCAGCCGCCGCTAGTGTGGAAATCGTAGAAGGCAAAGTTGGCCGCACCGGAGAAGAGGCGGCGTTTACGCATCAGCGGGAAGATCTCGTGTTCGTGGCGGCGTACGAGGTCTTCATCAATGTGCTCGTCCCAATAGGCGCGGCGGTACTCCATGCCGTATTTTTCGGAATAGCCCTCGATCTGGCCGTGGCCGAACATCGGCAGCCCCGGCATCGTCACCATGAGCAGCGCGACGCCGATATACTTGTCGCCCTTGCCGAATTGTTCAACGGCGGTGCGTTCGTCAGGGTTATTCATGAAATTGACGAAGCGTTTGATGACCTCGGGGCTGAACTCGAGTACGTTCTTAACGGTTTGGCGGTACTTCGAGTTTTCCTCCATTTTGAGCATGTTCATAAACGCGCTATTGTAGACGCGGTGCATGCCGAGGGTGCGAACGAAGTAGCCCTCCATCAGCCAGAACGCCTCGGCGAGGAGGAGCGTCTCGGGGACTTCTTCCTTGATTCGATCAACCACCTCGCGCCAGAACTCTTTCGGGAAGGCGGCGTCAAACTGCTCCTTGGTCATGCCGTGCTCGGCACGCGAAGGAATTGCGCCACCGTCGCCGGGTTGCGGGAACCAGAGGCGCTGGTAGTGTTTTTTGGCGAGAGTCATCGCGGCGTCGAAGCGAATGATCGGGAACTTGCGCGCCACGTGGAGGATAGTCTGGACGACGGCCTCGCGAACTTCGGGAATCAGGAAATTCAGTTGCGCGGTATCGTTCCAAGGCATATTGGTGCCGTCGTTGCCGTGATAGATGAAGCGCGTGTCGCCGGTCCAGGTGTCATAGCGTTTAAGCACGACCGCGGCGTCACGGTGCGACCAGTAGCCATCCTCGATTTGCAGGACAACGCGCGGGTCGTCGGAGAGATTGATGCCGTTGAACTGGTAAACCGGGAACGGCGGGAAGCCGCTCTGGATAAACCAATCGGGGTGTTCGATCACCCAGCGAGAATAGATGCCCATGTGATTCGGCACCATATCGGCTGAGAGCCGGATACCGCGTTTCCAGGCGCGTTCGCGCAGATTCTCGTAAGCTGCTTCGCCACCAAGGTCGCTGGCGATGATATAGTCGTAGAGGGAGTAGGCGGAGGCCATCGCCTCCGGATTTCCCATCACCTTCTTGATGGTCTCCGAAGCGCGTGAACGCTCCCAGACGCCGATCAGCCAGAGGCCGGTGAAACCCCAGCGAGCGAGGCGATCGAGTTCCTCATCTGGGATGTCCGACAGATGGTGAATGCCGCGCTGGTACTTCATTGACAGCTGGTCAAGCCAGACATAGGTGCTCTTGGCGATCAACACGACGTTTGACATCCAGTCGGCATCCTGGCTGAAAGCTTCCGGTTCCGGGTAGCCGAAATCGACGCCCTGACCGCGGCCGAGCCGGAGGACATCGAGCGAGCCCTGGCTGAAGCCACGCCCGAAATGCTCTTCGCGCAAGATGTCGCGCACGGTGAGCAGGCGTTTGATCAATGCGGCGGGCAGAAGCCGCGCCCAGCGCGTACGAATGAAATCGAGCTGGCCTTCGAGCGAATCGGGGCAGTTCTCAATCGGAGCTAACAGGGTACGAAAGAGCGAATCGCCGATTTCTTCTACAGGCGGCTGAGTTTCGAAGTACTGACCAAGACTGTCGACGAGATCACGATAGGGTGCACGCTTGAGAAGATCGGTGTCGTCAAATAGGGGGCGAAAGGGCCGAAAGGCCGGGTTGATCATCGAGATCATCGAGAGGATCATTTCTGTCAGCAGCGACTCGCGGTTGCTGCCGACGGAGTTATCCGACTGCAAGAACTGAGCCAGGGGCTTTCCATCAAGGATTACGGTTTTCGGAGGGAAGTACTGCGGGTAGTTTGCCTGAGAAGAATCCACAAGGCTGGGCGACTTCTGGCGAGCCGTCCACTCCAATCCGCCGAGCAGCGCTTTGGGATTCTGCCGGTGGCAATAATGCATGATGATGTAGCGCATCATCTCGACGATCATTGCCGCCGTGATCAATTGACCGGGTGAGATGGGAGTCGACGCCGCCCTGTTGTAGCGCGCCGCAAGTTGGCGTAAGGCTTGCGTGTCTGAGCCCCGGGTAACTGCCGTCGGGTCAGAGAAAACCTCTGACAAGGTCAACCAGTCCCAGGTCGCCTGGGATACCGGCAGGCCAAAGGGGAAGTAGTCGCGCAGGTGGTTTTCGAAGTCGTGTAATGCCATATTTAGCGTCTGGCGGCCAGTTTTCATAAGCTGCGGCTGCCAGCCGTTTCATTATACGTTGTTTATCGACACCTTCAACAGAAATGCAGACAAAGGAGAGGAATATCATTAGATTGAAGACAATATGGATAACCACGAGTTTCGCCGCCATGCGCACGAGTTGGTCGATTGGATGGCCGACTACCTTGAACAGGTGCGACGCTATCCGGTCAAGGCGCAGGTTGCGCCGAGAGAGATTTTCAACCAACTGCCAGCCTTGCCGCCGAGTGAGGGAGAGAGCTTTGAACGGATTTTCGCTGATTTTCAGAAGACCATCCTGCGCGGGATGACGCACTGGCAACATCCGTCTTTCTTTGCGTATTTCCCGGCGAATTCAAGTCCGCCGTCGTTGCTGGCGGAGATGTTGATGTCGACGCTGGCGGCGCAGTGCATGAGTTGGCAGACCTCGCCGGCGGCGACCGAACTGGAAGAGCGCGTCATGCAGTGGCTGCGGCAAATGATCGGTTTGCCGGAGGGATTCGTCGGCGTAACTCAAGATACGGCTTCGACGGCGACGCTGTGCTCGCTGCTGACGGCGCGCGAGAAGCACAGCGATTTTCGGATAAATGCGCGGGGATTCGCGGGTGATCGGCAGTTTACGGTTTATTGCTCGAGCGAGACGCACTCTTCGATCGAAAAGGCGGTAAAGATCGCCGGAATCGGCGGCGAGAATTTGCGCAAGATCGCGGTCGACTCCGAGTTTGCTTTGAAGCCTGAGGAATTGGAGCGAGCGATCAAGGCCGATCTTGCCGCGGGCCGTGTGCCGTTGGCAGTGGTGGCGACGATTGGCACGACGGGATCGACGGCGATCGATCCGCTGCGGGCGATCGGGGAGATTTGTCGACGGCATAAACTCTGGCTGCATGTGGATGCTGCCTATGCCGGAACCGCGCTGCTGCTGCCGGAGCTGCGCTGGATGATCGACGGGATCGAGTTTGCCGACACGTTCGTGTTCAATCCGCACAAGTGGATGTTCACCAACTTCGACTGCACGGCATACTTCGTGCGCGATCCGGAGGCGCTGGTGAGGACGTTTGAGATTTTGCCCGAATATCTCAAGACGGCAGAAGGGGACCGGGTGAATAACTATCGCGACTGGGGAATTCAATTGGGGCGGCGGTTCCGCGCGCTGAAGCTGTGGTTTGTGATTCGTTCATTTGGCGTGGCGGGACTGCAAGAGAAGATTCGCAAGCAGATAGAATTGGCGCGCGGATTGGCTGAAGAAATCAGGTCTTCGGATGATTTCGAGATGCTGGCGCCGCTGCCGTTGAACCTGATCTGTTTTCGCTATCATCCGAGCGGAGTGGATGATCTCGCGCAGTTGAATGCGCTGAATGAGCAGTTTTTAGAGAAACTGAATGCGACGGGGAAGATTTACATCACGCATACGAAGCTGAATGGAGTGTATACGCTACGGATGGTGATTGCGCAGACGCAGGTGAATGCAGAGGATGTGATGGCGGCTTGGGGGTTGATAAAGGAGATGGCGAGGGGGGGTGTTATTTGAAGAGACACACCCCGTCTCGAGCCCGCGGGTGTGACGAGAGGCGCGGACTTGCGCAGATGCGTGTTATCAGAAGTTGTACGGTGTGATTGGGCGGGCTCGATCCACCCCTCTTGATAGAGGGGAATGGGTATGGTGAGAGAGTGATTTGTTGATAAGGGTCCGTGTGATCCTGACATGTGTGCAGAAGAGACACACCCCGTCTCGAGCCCGCGGGTGTGACGAGAGGCGCGGACTTGCG
>CAZNWJ010000027.1:18657-18756 GCA_964576925.1 uncultured Ignavibacteria bacterium
CAGATGCGTGTTATCAGAAGTTGTACGGTGTGATTGGGCGGGCTCGTGTACTGACTGTCGCATAGGTTACACTTTAGACCGGGCGGATAGGTAACACTT
>CAZNWJ010000028.1:0-18684 GCA_964576925.1 uncultured Ignavibacteria bacterium
CCCCAATCTTCGCTCTCCTCTCAATCCTACCGGGCGAATCGAGACGGGGTGTGTCCGTTCATCAATCATCACGCTGCCGAGTCTACGCGGCTCTCAATCCACCGCATACTCGTGCGCCAGGACTCGATCCAGACCGGGTGCCAGCGACGGCGGGAGTGCAACCTGCCTCGATCTCTCCAATCTTCTCGGCGGTGTCATTGCGAGGAGCGAACGTCCCGCCATCACCTACTCCGCATTCCGCCGCGACGAAGCAATCCCGTTTTCTACACCGACCTGAAGCGCGCATTCCATTCCCCTCTCGAGAGGCAATTATATACGTAACAAAACCTGTTGCGTTGCCTTAGAGAGGGAGTTATAGTTGTGAGTGAAGAACAATCATTAGACCTTTCTTACAGGTACGGAAAATTCATTGGAGCAAGATCATTGGCGTTTTTGATCGGTGAATTGGATGACAGTGGAACTCACGGTAAATCGAATACTGTCGTGGCTGGGGCAATGGTATCTGATATAGACGATTGGCCCAAGATCGAACAGGCATGGATGTCAGTTCTTGCCGAGTATGATGTGAAGAAATTCCACTACGCTGATTTTGACTCTAGCTGGGGCGAGTTCAAGGGCTGGAGCCCTGGACAGAAGACAGAGTTCATGATAAGACTAATCAAGATAGTGAACTCACAGGAGTGTACAGCATTTGCCTATGGGAACTATAATCAAGTTTTTGATGAAGCGATCAGGGCATTTCCACAAGAGAATGGATTTGACCTCTACAGCTTATGTGTGGAAATGTGTATTGGATATGCGATCGGTTACTTCAAACCAGAGGAGTCTGGAGTCAATATGCTGATTACAATCCCGCACAAGCCGCGATACAGGGGCGATTTGTTACCATATTGGCAAGGCAGGTCTCCGAGGCTTGGAGTCAGAACAAGTTCGGATTCTCATACAGTGCAACACCAGATCGCGGATTTGATAGCACGCGAATATTACAAGTACGTTGACAAAATTCCTGAAAACCTAAAGAGTCATGGTACAAACGTGCAGAGTTTGCTCATTTTTCGGAAGAGCTTCAACGCGCTCCTCGAAAAGTATATGTCCGCGTTTGTGTCTGTTGATGCAGACTTGGAGCGGATACTTGACAAGAGAAGCAGGATACTCACCAATGGCTAATGTCTGTCTTTATGCGGCACTTTCATGAGCGCACCCATGAAGTCCTCAAGACTTACGACTTTTGTGTCGTCTTCTCCGCTTGCGCTTTTTGGCTTTGCGGGCTTGGTACGCTTCTTCTCTGGCTTGACGGTAGGCTTTGTCTTTTTTGCCATGTTCTATACTATCCTTTTTGAGGTCGCCGTATACATGAGCCGCTTTCCAGCGATACCCTTGAGGGCAACGACAGTGCGGTCAGAATCGGAAATCTTGCGGTTGCTGTATTTGAAATCGAATTCGCCGAGATACCGCTTCAAGTGCTGGGGGCCGACATGGTGAAATGTGCCAACCAACCCACGCTTCACAATCGAGAAGTAGCCTTCAATGGTGTTGGTGTGAATCTTGCCGCGCACATATTCCTTACGCGAGTGCTTCACTTGGCCGTGCTCTACAAAGTGATCGCCGATGCCCTTGTAGCCGCCGAATTCATCGGTCATGACGGCAGTATCGGTAGCGACTTGCGAGTAGAGAATAGGCTTCAAGGTTCTGCCGCAAACGTGCTGCAAATGAAACGAGCGAACACGACCGTTGCGCTCCACGAGAGAGAAAATCTTCTCTTTCTGCTCGTAGCCTTCACGCACCTTGACGCCTTTGCGCCGAGTATTGCCCCAGTAGGTTTCGTCAGCTTCGACGATAACGCTACCGCCACCAAGCTGCCCGACAAACACCGGGTCTTTCATGGCTTCGCGGAGCCTGTGACACATGAACCAAGCAGTCTTGTAGGTCACTCCGAGAATTCGGTGAATTTGGTGTGCGCTCATGCCCTTCTTGCTGGAGCACATAAGAAATGCGCACTGGAGCCACTGATTAAGTTTGATCTTGCTGCGCTCAAAGAGAGTGCCGACAGTCACGGTGAATTGCTTGCGGCATTCCTTGCACATCCAAACGCCTTTACGGGCGGCTTGGCTCTTGACCTTGTAGTGATTGGCAACTACGCCACAGTGCGGGCACACAATGCCATTAGCCCAGCGGACGCTTTCGAGAAATTCACGGGCTTTGTCTTCGTCGTGGAAGTGAGGGACCGATAACTTGTTCATTCAATCTACTCCAGTTTTAATCTCAACTGGACTGAATATACAACAAGAGTTTGATTTTGTCAAGTATATAATTGCCTCTCGAGAGGGGTGGATCGATTCGCCCCCAATCTTCGCTCTCCTCTCAATCCTACCGGGCGAATCGAGACGGGGTGTGTCCGTTCATCAATCACCATGCTGCCGAGTTGATGCGGCTCGCAATCCACCGCATACTCGTGCGCCATGACTCGATCTCGACCGGGTGCCAGCGCCAGCGGGATTTTAACCTGACGTATCAAAGCCTACTGGACCCGCCGCCCCGTCTCGACTTCAAAGAAATGCATCTTCCCCTTCTCAATCGCTACATTGGCAACAGCCCCAGCCTCAGCAGATTCATCCGTCTCAACCCGCGCCATCGCCTCCGTTTCACCAATTCTGCCGATTGCATAGCTGACCGCGCCATGATACTCAATCCGCTCAACCGCCAGCTTGAGGGCTCCGCTCGGTCGAACGATCAGGTGGTCGGGACGTACGCCAAGCAGATACTGCCCGTTCGCAATCGGCTGCTCGACTGAAAACGCCTGCTCCCCGGCAATCTCCACCCGTCCACTCTCTACGCGTGCTTGCAGAAGATTCATCGGCGGCGATCCGATAAACCCCGCGACAAAGCGATTCGCCGGCCGCTCATAAATCTCCGTTGGACTGCCAATCTGCATGATGACACCCTTATTGAGCACGACCAGCAGGTCCGCCATCGTCATCGCTTCCGTCTGGTCATGCGTCACATAGATTGCCGTCTTGCCGAGCCGTTGCTGCAACGCGCGCAGTTCTCCGCGCATCTGGTTGCGCAATTGGAAATCCAGATTCGACAGCGGTTCATCAAACAAGAACAGTCGCGGATCGCGAATGATTGCCCGACCGACCGCCGTGCGCTGCCGTTCGCCTCCCGAGAGCGTGCGCGGAAGTCTGTCGAGCAGCGGCGTGATCGCCAGCAGATCAGCCGTAGCCGCTACTCGTCGCGCGATCTCAGCTTTGTCGACTTTCGCCACTTCGAGTGGAAATGACAGATTCTCTCTGACGCTCAGGTGTGGATAGAGTGCATAATTCTGAAACACCATCGCGATGTTCCGGTCACGTGGTTCCTGCGCCGTTGCATCGACTCCGCCAATCCAGATCGATCCTTCATCCGGGCTCTCCAGACCGGCTATCAGCCGCAAGAGCGTTGACTTGCCGCAGCCGGAGGGCCCCAGCAGGACCGTCAATAGACCCGAGGGAATCGACAACTCAAGCCTCGGAATGACGACGTTGACGCCGAAATGCTTCACGAGTCCTCTAAGGTCGACCTGGCTCATGGGCGGGAATCTAAAACGAAGGCGTCTTTAGGCAAGGAGAAACGCTTTCATCTGCCGATAAAGGGAAGGAGGGGGTACAGGAAGTGCTAACATCGGTAAACGGACAACCCCTTACCGCGGGACCATTGTACCTATGTCGAACTCTCGTGTACTCGTTGTTGATGACGATCCCAATCTGACCGACCTTTTGGTCGATACGCTCGAGACTATTGGCTACGTTGCGCGGCCGGCCGCCTCGGCGCAGGAAGCTCTGAAACTCCTGGCCAACGAACACTTCGATCTGGTCATTTCCGACATCAACATGCCGGAGATGTCCGGCATCGAACTGCTGCAAAAGATCAAACGCGAACATCACCAACTGCCGGTCATGTTGATCACCGGTATCAGCACCGAAAATGTCAAGGCCCAGGCCTTTTCCAGCGGCGCCGACGGCTTCCTGGCCAAGCCCTTCCGCATCGGCAGTATCGAATCCGAAATCACCAAACTTCTCCAGAACATCAACCGCCGTCGGGTAGTCGTGATCGACGACAATGAGGACTTCCTGACCAGCCTGAAGGCGCGGCTCGAGGAACGCGACAACGTCGTCTCTGCCTTTACGAATGTCTCAGATTCCGTTAAGTATCTGGATGAACACGCGGTCGATCTTGTCATAACAGATCTCAAGATGCCGGACGGCGATGGCATAACGCTGGTCGAGATGCTTCACGAGCGCTACCCCAATCTCCCGGTTATCATGGTGAGTGCTTACGCTACCGAGGGATTGATTGCGCGCATCAAGGAAGCCGGCGTTAACCGCTTTCTGCCAAAGCCCATCGACTTCAAAGAACTCGACGCTGCACTCGAAAACTGCGCAACAAAATAGGCGCCCTCGTCGTCTCAACTTGCCGCGAGAATGCGCATCATTTCCTTGTGGATCCGCCCGTTTGAGCCCAGGAGCCGATCATTGTAGATCGTAAACGGATTTCCTTCAAAGTCGGTAATCTTCCCCCCAGCCTGCCGCACGATCAGCACACCCGCCGCCATATCCCAGGGATGCAGCTTTAGTTCCCAGTAACCATCGAATCGTCCGCAGGCGAGATAACACAAATCAATCGCTGCTGATCCGGCCCGGCGCACCGCCCGTGCCGTTTTCACGAAATTTGTGAAATTGGCCAGATTATTGATCCGGCTGGTGCGAATATCGTACGGAAATCCCGTCGCCAATAACGCCTGGTCCAGCCGTCGTCGATCGCTGACTGATATTTTCTCTCCATTCAACCTCGCCTGCTCGTACTTGGTCGCGCTGAACATCTCGTCGCGCGTCGCATCGTACACGCAGCCGGCAACTAATTCGCCGCGGCATTCCGCCGCAATCGAAACGCACCAGACCGGAAACGTATGCGCATAGTTGGTTGTGCCGTCGAGCGGATCGATGATCCACTTCAAGTCAGCTGCTTGTTCGCGTATACTTCCTTCTTCGGTCAAGAACGCCGACTCCGGAAACGCCTTTTGCAGGCGCGCCACGATCAGCTTCTCGGCGCGCAAATCCATCTCGGTGACAAGGTCGATTCGCCCCTTGAGTTGTACCTTGCGGTTTTTTTGGACGTTGTCCAGAAGCAGTTTTCCTGCGGCCGCTGCCGCCTCGGTTGCCGCTTGCAGCAGTGCGGCTGACGAAGCCCGATTGATCTTCATACTCCCCGGGTCGCTTCCTGATCCTGATATTGAAGTTGATAAAGGCGCCAGTAGACGCCGCGTTGTTTCAGTAACTCTTCATGCCGCCCCTGCTCGACAATCTTCCCCTTGTGGAACACGAGGATCTTGTCCGCCTCTCGAATCGTCGAGAGCCGGTGCGCTACGATCATCGCCGTGCGCCCTTCGAACAGCTGATGGATCGCATGTTGGATGATGTTCTCCGTCTCGTTATCTACCGACGATGTCGCTTCGTCGAGGATCAACACGCGCGGATTATACGCCAGCGCGCGTGCGAAACTGATCAACTGGCGCTGTCCCACCGAGAGCGAGCTGCCGCGCTCGCCGACACGATGATCGAATCCCGCTTCCAAACGGTCGATAAATGGCAAGAGCCCGACGCGCTCTGCCGCCGCCTTGACCTGTTCGTCCGTGATCGCCTCGTTGCCCAGCGTGATGTTCTCTTTGATCGTTCCAGAAAATAGGAAGATGTCCTGCAGAACCAGTCCGATGTGGGCCCGCACATCGTCGGGGCTCAGCTCGCGAATCTCGGCTCCGTCAAGCCGGATATCGCCGCCCTGCACGTCGTAGAAACGGCACATCAAACTGACGGTCGTCGTCTTGCCGGACCCGGTCGCTCCGACCAAGGCGACCTTTTCACCCGCACCGATCTTGAACGACACGTCTTGCAGCACCGGATGCTCCTGGTTGTAAGCAAAATGCACATTGTCGAACTTGATCGTGCCGCCATACCCGGCAAGCGACTTCGGCGCCGCCGGCGCCGCGATTGCCGGAGCCGTGTCAAGAATATTGAAAATCCGCTCCGCGGCCGCCATCGCCGCCTGGAGAATGTTGTACTTCTCCGCCAAATCGCGAATCGGGCGGTAAAACATCTCGACATACTGAAAGAACGCCACTAGCGTCCCGAAGCTGATCGCCTGCTGCACCACTTGCCCGCCGCCGTACCAGACAATCAATGCCGTGCTGATGGCCCCGATCAATTCGACCACTGGAAAGAACACGGCATAGAGAAGCACCGACCGTTTGTGCTGGTCCATCAGTTCGCCATTGATATTGGAATAGCGGTCCATCGTCTTTTTCTCCTGCACGAAGTTCTGCACTTCGCCCATGCCGGCCAGGTGTTCCTGCGTGAACGAGTTCAGCTTGGCCAGCTGGAGCCTGATCTCGCGGTACGAGTCGCGTACCTTGACGCGAAACAGAATCGTCGCGACCAGTATCAGGGGAATGATCACAAAGGTGGCAATCGAGAGCTTTACGGACAGGGAGAACATCACGGCGATGACCCCGATGATCACGATCAGGCTGCCGACGATATCGACGACGCCGGAGGCGAACAACTCGTTGAGGGCATTAACGTCCGATGTGACCCGGGTGAGCAGCCGCCCGCTGGGGTTCTTGTCGAAGAATCCCAGGTGCATCTTCTGGATGTGACCGAACAGCTTCCCCCGCAAATCGTACATCGCCTTCTGCCCGATCCACTCCATAATGTAGATCTGGCCATATCCCATCGCAAATTCGAGAAGAAGCACGCCCAGGAACAGCCACGCGATTTCGTTCAACCCGGCGCTGTCGCCGATTTCAATATGTTGGTCGAAGGCGACTTTGACGAGGTAAGGGCGCGCCAACTGCAGCGCCGAGGCAAACATCAGCAGTAACAACGACAGCGCAACGTACCAGCGGTAGGGACGCAGGTAAGTCAACAAACGCCGCATCAGCCGCGCGTCGTAGGCTTTGCCGAGTTTGTCTTCTTCGCGAAAATCCTGCATCCTATCCCAGCATCTCCAGCTCGCCGGCCAGAAGTTCGCGCCGGATGATCTCGTAATAGCGCCCTTGCCGCGCGATCAATTCGTCGTGCGTGCCCGTCTCGGCAATCGTTCCGCGGTCAAGGACGACGATCCGGTCGGCCCGGCGGATCGTCGACGGCCGGTGACTGATCAAGAACGTGGTCACCTCACCGTTGGTACTGCGCAGGCGCTCGAGGATTGTCTCCTCCGTCTGCGTGTCAACCGATGAGAAGGCATCGTCGAGCACGATAATCTTCGGCTTCTTGAGCAACGCCCGCGCAATCGCGGCGCGCTGCTTCTGTCCGCCCGAAAGAGTGATGCCGCGCTCACCGAGAATCGTCTCGTACTTGTCGGGGAACCCTTCGACTTCGCTGTCAAAGGCCGCTGTGGTCGCGGCATCCCGAACTTCATCGTAATCGATCCGGTCGCGCGAAAACGCAATGTTGGAAGCGATCGTTTCTGAAAACAGGTAGGAATCCTGTCTGACAAACCCGATCAGATTGCGCAGGTCGTCCAGCGCCAGGGTGTTGATATCGACGTCGTCGATGAAGATCGTGCCGTCGGCTACCGCATAGGTGCGGGTCAGCAGTGACACCAGCGTCGTCTTGCCCGAGCCCGTGGCGCCGACGATGGCGATCGTCTCTCCCGGGGCGACTTCAAAGGAAATATCGTTCAATACCGGCAGCGTCTGCCCGGGATAGGTGAACTTGAGTTGGTTGAATCGAACTCCTCCGCGGGGGGATGCGATCTTCGCCGGTTGCGGCGGCGTGACGATCTCCGGCTGCTGCTCCAACAGCCCGTCCAGCCGCGACAACGACGCCGTTCCACGCTGGTAGAGCGAAATCACCCAGCCGATCGCCAGCATCGGCCAGATCAGTATCATCAGGTAAACCATGAATGCGACATACTCCCCCTTGGAAATCGTCCGGTTGATCACCTCGTGTCCGCCGGCCCAGAAGACCATCAACACCAGCAAACCGACGATGAACATGATCCCGGGCATGAACATCGCCCGCACGCGCGCTAGCGCGAGATTGAGTCGCACGTACTCGTTGCTGACCCCGGCAAATTGCTCGTTTTGGTATTGCTCGCGGCGGTAAGCCTTGATGACCCGCACGCCCGCCATCGATTCCTGAACGAACGAAGAGAGTCTCGAGAAGTGGTCCTGGATCCGCACAAACCGCTTGTGCGTCGCCGTACCCAACCGCCACATGACAAAAGATAGAAGCGGCAAGGGAATGAGCGAATACAGCGTCAGCTTCCAGGAGATGATCAGCATCAGCGAGAACGCAACTACTGCCGTGATCACGGTATTCATCAGGTACATCACCGCCGGGCCGATCATCAGCCGGACGGCTTCGAGATCGTTCGTCAGCCGCGCTATGACATCCCCCGTCGGCGTTCGTTGATAAAAAGAAGTCGGCAGGCGCAGAAGGTGCGAAAAGACTTCGTTGCGAAGTTCGAACTCGATATCGCGCGAGCCCCAGATAATCGTTCGCCGCGCCCAAAATCGGAAAAAACCACCGATCGCCGCGAAGGCCACCATCAGGAGCGCATAGAGAGCCAGGTTGTCGCCCAACCAATCGTGAATCAGCGGACTGACCGCGTCCTTGACCGGGTGGCTCTCCGTTCCCGCAGCCGGGTCGAGTGAATCAATCCCCACCTTCATCAGCCAAGGCATCACCGCGTGAAAACTCACCGCAAAGAACAGGACGATGAATCCCCAGATGTAGTAACTCAAATACTTGCGGTAATATTTCTGAATTGATTTGTGCTTATTCTTAGAGATCTTCCGACTCCAGTGCCTTCGCTCTTTCGTTGATGCGCCCGCTTCCTCAATGTCTCTTTATAACGCTGAATTGCCGCGTCAAACGCAAAAATTTTTGTCGGGGGAAGACTTTATTTGAGCCGAAAGTCCTTTGAAGTGATTGATATACACGCCGGCAGCATGACTGCTAAAACGGCTGAAATCCTGACTCGCGCCAGTATTGGTCCTTCAGCTGCTCATGCTGGTTGAAAAGAGCACGGTAGTGCTCGTCTTCCCACTCTGCCAGGCGGGAGAAGATGCTGCGGACATCGGACCCGGTAGCCTCGCTGGCCTGTCGGCGGTAGTAGGCAATCGAATCCAGCTCAAGCTGCATCCCGATCGCCAGCGCTGTCATCTCCAGGTGCGCCTCGTGAATACGAGACTTGATTTCGTCGGAGAAGATCGGCGAAGTCGGATTCAACGGACTTGGATTATCAAGCACTACCCCCGTCGCCAGCGTGCCCGAAGTATGGACGGCTTCAAAATGGGTCCTGAGGAATTGAATGTGCGACATTTCGTCGCGTGCCAGCTGCTCAAAAACTTCGCGACCCTTCGGGTCCCGGGTCGTCAAAGCTGCCATAACATAGAAACTGTGTCCCTCGCGCTCGGCCATGAGTGCGCGCCAAATCACCTTGTCCAGGGGCGCCTCGCCAATGTTCGATTGATCAATCATCGTTTGCCTTTCTTGCTGCATTGACTACTTGGTCAACCCATTTTATACATTTTAGTTCGTTGTCGCAATTCTCCTCTGGGGAGAATTCAAATCACACTCTAAACGAGCATCCGGACTTCGCCATTGATGACGAATCGGATGAAGCTGTCAATGACCAAGGCAGCGGGGGAGCTATCGCGGGAATCTGCGCTCAGGAATACCAGATCGCCAGGATGATGATCAGGACGATTATGAAAATGACGAATGCTAAGGGACTAATCAGTCTTTTTTTTTTGCCGCCGGAAGTCTTGAAATCCTGCGTTTCGGCGGCGGGATCGGCAGGAGGCGCGGCCGGCTCGGGAGCTGCGCCAAAAAACTCATCGGCCACCTGCTTGAGCGCCGCGACTTCCGGGTCGTCTACCCATTCCACGGTGATTCGGCGGAGTTCGTCAAAATCAACCGCTTCGATCGTGTCCAGCGTCCGGGCTGCGCACACGGTGACATTATCGGCGCCGCCGGCTTCATTTGCCTGCGCAATCAGCGTCTTCACGAGGCCCTCCATGTCCGCCGCATGGGCCGTCGCTGTCCGCAGAATGTCGCTGTCGCTCACCATTCCCGTCAGGCCGTCCGAGCAAATCACGAAGATGTCGTCCTTGAGATAGCGTAGCTGGGAGATATCGACGCGGATCGCCGGCTTCGTGCCTAACGCGCGCGTAATCACATTCTTGTTAACCTGTGCCTCAGCCTGCTCTTCCGAAAGATTGTGTTTCTCCATCATCTCGCTGACCCACGAGTGATCGATCGTGATGCGCCGGATGTTGCCGTCGCGGATCAAATAGGCGCGGCTGTCTCCGACATGGCAGACAGAGATGATGCCATCGGCGAAGTGGCAGGCTACGACAGTAGTCCCCATGCCGGTCTGACCCGGTACCGAACGGCTATGCTGAATGATCCTGTGATTCGCCACCGCGATCGCCCCGACAAGCAATTTGCCGGGAGAGGTTATCGTTTCCGGATAGGGGAACTCTGCCCGTTGAAACACGGCGAGATCGTGGTTGCCGAATAAGCGTGTGATAGTTTCGATTCCGAGCTTGGAGGCAACTTCGCCGGCGGCATGGCCGCCCATGCCGTCGCAAACGATCATCAGGTTGCGTTGCTCGTCGATCGCAAAATTGTCCTCATTGTGGTGCCGCACACGGCCGACATCGGTTGCCCCGGCAAATGCCATTTTCATCTCGTTCTAGTCTCCAAGCAACCAGAAGATGGTTATGATCAACGCAACGATTACCAGAACCATACCGATAATCAGCGGCGTGTACTTGCTCTTACCCTGGTCGGCTGCGAAATTCTCCTGCCCGAGAAAGCAGAGCCGCAATTTCACTTCGCCCGTCGGTACCGGAATCGAAATGACGTCCTCCGGCGCGATAAATTCACGCTGATTCGGCTCCAGGATCTTGCCGTTAATAAATGTCCGCAACCGGCTCTTCTTGTCGGTTATATACAACCCGTCTTCAGTTGACGAAATGACAAAATGCTCGCGCGATACCGATTTGTCCAGTTCGCCGCCTTCCGTGCGATCGATGACCAGGTCGCACACTGAGCCGTCGCGCCCAACCACGAACTCCCGGGTGTTGATCTCGCGGACCTGACCCTTGTACTGCCCGGACAATCCCACCAGCGAATAGACCGGGGTTATTCGATCTTTCGTCGGGGCCGGCGTGCGCGCCGGCGCTTCGGGAGCGCGACTCTTCGCCACGGGTTGCGTGCCCGCCTCTCGACGATCTGCCGGCGGGCTCGCGGGAGAAGCCGATCGCTGCGGCGGTGTCATCGCCTGGGAATCAATAATCATTGTCGGCCGGTCGCCGCCCGCTCGCGGCGGTGGCACGGGTGCAGGCGGAGGAGGAGCCGGAGGTTGCTTTTCTGCTGGTGCGGCCGGTGCGACGTTCACCGGCGCCGTCACCCGGGGATGTGCCGGTTTCTCTGCCGGTGCCGACGTTTCGACCTTCGCGGCTGGTGCTGTTCCGTAAGTTGCGATCATGATATAGTCCAGAAACGACACCTTGTCACCGTCATTCAGCACTTGCCGACCGGACGCGCTTGCGCCGTTTATGGCATAAGCGAGCTCGTCGGCACGCCGCTCAATCTCGTAACCGCGCGGCGTCTTCGTTAAGAAAAACAAGTCGCCGTCAAAGCCGGGAGCATCCAACTGCAAATCCATCATCTCGCCGGTGCCGACGCGCGCAATACTCCCCTCAAACTCGAATATCTTGTAGCTGGCGCCGCCTTTGAGTATCACGAAGCGCGCCATGTTATCTCCTCTTCATCTTTATCTGGACCACGTACGTCTGCCCCGCCTTGACTTCCTTCGACTCGTCCTTGTTCTTGAAGTCAGGGTGCACGGCATAGAACTTGTATTTGGCGGGGTCGAGCGAGGCCACGATGCGACCGTTGCCGTCGGTGCGTCCGAGGTCTTTCATCTCCTTCTCTTTGCCCACCTTGAATTCCGCCGTCACCACCGCATTGCCGATCGGACGTTCTTTATCATCGACTACGAATAATCTTACCTCACCTTTGGCTCCGTCGGCCACCGGCGCGGCTTCCTCCTTCTTCGGCGTCGATGCATCTCGTTTCCGCATTAACACCGTAAACTCACGCGCCAACGGCGTCACGATCGTGTCGGTCTCGACGTAGCCGTCCGCCGTCAGGACGATCCGGCATTCGATGCCGGGAAGCCGCACGGAAGCCGGAGTCACGTCGCGACCTGGGTAAGTCTTGCCGTCATATACCACTTCGCGGATATTGGCATTTACCGTTCTTTCCGGATGACCCTGCTCATAGGCTTGAATGTCAACCCGCCGGAACAAATAGGCCTTGTACGTCGATTGGCGTTTGCCGATCGCCGGAATCTCCAGAATGCCGTCTTCGAAGCCGTTGAGCGACAACTGCAGCATCACGGCTTCGTCACCAAAGTCAGAAGACAGTGGCGTCGTACCGAGTTCGAGATTCGTAGAAGTCACTTTCACTCTCGCGCCACGCGGGTAGGTTACGATCTGCGTCTTGGGGCGCTCAGAAAACGAGCCGCTGAATCTGATCCCGCCGCCGGAGCGTGAGCCGATCTCGATACCGTCGAGACTCATCGTCCCCGATTCGGCCAACGGCACGGGTCCGCTTGCCAGCACCTTCTTGCCCGGCATCTCGAGCGTGAAGCGGATCGTATCGCTGGCGGAGGCCGTGAACTGGTATGGTGTCGCCGCTCCGATGTCTTGCCCGTTCAAAGTCACCTTGGCGCCCACCGGACTCGAATTGATCTCGACGATCGTCTTCATGACGTAGGGGCTTTCGGCGATCCGGTCGAAGTCGAGAATTATACTCGAATCGGGACAACACGGGTGACGCAGCGTAAGTAGTTCCCCTTCCGGCAATGTCAGAAGAAGCGGCGTATAGCCCAGGAGCGAGTCAGCCGAGTACACCGCCACCCCTTCCGGCACCGTTGCCACGGTTCCCGTCTTCATCTCAACCACAGGAACCTGATCCGATGCCCCGTCGCCTCCCACCAGTTTCATTACGACCAGCACCCCGACAACCAACACCAGCAGGGCCGCCACTAGGCCAAGGACAAAAATCGTCTTGTTGCCGCCCAATCCCGAGCGCTGTGCCCGCTTCAGCCTTTCGCTGACCGGAGTGCTGGAAATGCGGGTTTCCTGACCGGCGCGTGCTCGATGTTCATCATCTCGATCGTTACGCTGTGGTTCGACCATAGCTTGGGTCCCTTCTTCTAAATCGCTGCGCTCCAGGGGGCGGGTCCGTATCCGCTCACTTCTGCCTGTCGGGTACTTCTGCAATTTAGGACTTTCGGACACTTTTTCAACAATTTCTCGCAGCCTTTTTTCCGGGTGCGCCCCTGCTTCTCGCAACACCGACTCGCAGCGGTCTGCCAGTTGTGCGGCTGTCACCATGCGATCGTTGCGATTCACCCGCAAACAGCCCTCGATCAGCGAGGTGATGCGTCGATCAATCTTACTTTGCGCCAGTGCCGAGAGATCGTACTCACCCTTGAGGATCTCTGCCATGAGTTCGGAGATGTTCTCTGCTTTGAACAACCGTTTCCGACAACATAACTCGTAGCCGACCACACCAAGACTGAACAGGTCGGTGCGCTGATCTGTTGCGCCTCCCTGAATCTGCTCCGGAGCCAGGTAAGCCACCTGCGCCGGCGTGCGAATTTGCTCCGGAGGAAATTGAAACTCGCCCAAGCGAACCTCCCCCTTCGCCGCCAGCCAGATCGTCTCCGGGTTGAGACCCAAATGATGCAGGCGTTGCGGCTGCGCCGTCTGCCGGTCCCGCTGATCGTGCGCAGCGGACAGTGCCCGGGCAATCTGCGCCAGGATCAAGATGGCCGTTTCCGGCTCCGCATGAAGTTCGTGCCAGCGGTCGATGATCGTCCGCAAGTTACTGCCTTCGGTATGATCCACTACAATGAAGACCGTGCCGTCGTCGCTGCGCTTTACGCCGATCACTTGTGCGATATTCGGGTGTGTGAATTGGCTGAGAGCGTAAGCTGCTCTAACAAACTGGCGGGCTTCGCTTGTTGCCCCGAAGGCCAGACGATGGACTTCAGTCACCGTGAGCGGCCGCTGTAAATCCAGGTCGGTCGCCAGGTGACGTTGCCCCCAGGAAAATTCCTGTATTAGGCCGGTAAGTTCAATCCGATTGTCGAGAATCTTCATCTTCGTGCTCTGCTCACACAATATTGCCCTTCAAGAATCCCCAAGCGCCGACCGGCAAGTCGTCGACTTTATTGCCTGCAGTCCACCCAATTCGAGAAGTGATCGGATATACGGAATTTGCGGCGCTTCGGCAATCGAAAACGCAGCAAAGAAAAAGCCTCGGTCGATTGACCGAGGCTTCTCCAATCCAAATATCGGTTTCGTCACTTCAACAGTGTCATCTTGCGCGTAATGCTCTTGTCGCCTGCGCTCAGGCGGTAGAAATAGATCCCGCTCGCCGCCTGGCGGCCCGATTCGTCGGCACCGTACCAGCTGAATTCATACGAACCCGTTGGCAGGTAACCCGAGTGCAGCGTGCTCACCTTGCGTCCGAGTATGTCAAACACCTCGAGAGAGACATCGGCGCCCTTCTCCATCTCAAAGCTGATCCGCGTTTCCGGGTTGAACGGATTCGGATAGTTCTGCGCCAGCGCAAACTGACCCGGAACCACGAAATCGACATCGTCGACCGCCGTCTGCTGGTCGACCGTCGTCGTAATCTGCTTCACGAAATTCTCGGCTGGGCTGAACTGCGAGGTCGCTGTGACCGTGAGAATATCCTGCGTACCAACGCCCGCCCCGGGGGGAATCGTGACTTGGAACTGGATCGTGACATGTTCGCCGGCGCCAATAAACTGGCCGCCCGGGCCTGTGCCGCCCGTAACGGTCCAACCGTTTTGACTCAGAGCCGTAACCGTGACAAGATCAACACCGTCGCCGTTGTTGTAAACTTCAACCGTATACGTGACCGTTGTTCCCGCTTCTCCGGCGTCTCCATCCGGACCGACAACAGTCAAATCAAAGATCGTAATATCACTCGTGGCAAGATTCATGACAACTGTCGGACCCAATCCTGACCAGACGTCAGACCCGGGGCCAAGTTTATAGGCGGTCTGACCGTTGATTTTGAACGTGACCACGTCGCCGACCAGACATCCTTCATCAACACCTGCCGAGAAGGCATCATCGCCATAAACCGACATGGCTCCGTACTTGCCCGCTACCGTCGCCGTCACCTGGCCGCACAAAACGCC
Organism: uncultured Ignavibacteria bacterium; assembly: GCA_964576925.1. Lineage (GTDB taxonomy): Bacteria > Zixibacteria > MSB-5A5 > CAIYYT01 > CAIYYT01 > JADJGC01. The sequence continues at coordinate 15,301 of CAZNWJ010000028.1, forward strand.
CTGTGGATCATAAGCCTGAACGATACTGCCAATCGGCATCGGCACGCCGTTGATCGTCGTCGCGGCACTGCCAAAGTCGGTCCAAACATTCGTGGCAATCGGTTGCGCGTGCGATGTTGCGGCCACAATCCCTGTCGCCAGTAACACCAACACTAGTCGTGTTAATTTCATACTCTTATATCCCTCGTCAATATGTCTTCTCAAGATACTCATAGCATTGGTCTCCGCAAATTATTTTACGAGCATCATCTTCCGGGTGACGGTGAAATCTCCGGCGCTCAGACGATAGAAGTAAATCCCGGAGGCCGCCGTCCGGCCCAGTTGGTCATCACCCTGCCAGGTCACGCTGTAGTGGCCGGCCGGAAGGTAGCGATCGACCAGCACATTGACGCGCTCGCCCAGCAGGTTGAAAACCTCAACCGTGGCGTGCGTCGCTGCAGGAACGCTGAATTCGATCATAGTCGAAGGATTGAAAGGATTTGGATAGTTCTGCTCCAGGGCAAACGAACTCGGCAAGGCATCGTTCAAGCGCAGCAGGCTCGTGAATGACGTCGCGCGCACCGCTTCGCCGAACCCTCCGACAACAAAACTCTGCTCGGTCGGTTCGCCGTTAACCGAGATACTGACGATGCCGCCGTAGTCGACACCTTCGTCGCGATCCGTGCTCTTGTCGTCAAAATAGATCGGCGTGAAACTGAGCCGACCATTAGCCTCTACCACCGCTGCACCGCACATGACGCCGTGCTCGTCGAACACTTCCACCACCGATCCGGCGGTAAGCAACTCGCCATCGATCGTCAGGCGATCGCCATAGAGATTCGCCCACTCGCGCGTCGGGACAAGATCCTGTGACATCGGCGCCGCCTTGAACGACGAGGTCAAGAGCGGATTGAAACCGGCCAGCGGAGCGGGACCCGGATAGGTCAGCGTCCCTGCCCCCGTCGTTTTCAACCAGTATCCAAAGTCGCGTTTCATGAATTCGAGCGTCGCCAGTTCCGGATTGGCCGGATCATAGCTTTGTCCGCCGTTATCAAATCCGAGCGCGACCACTAAGTCATCGATCATTGACTGCAACGCAATCTCCGGAGCATCGTCGACGTCCGGAAGATAGCTCACCAGGTTCCAGTTGGGCTCCAGCGCAATCGAAGTACCCGGTGCCGCCTTCGTGCCTTCGATGCACAACACGGTATCGCATTCCATCCGGAACCAGTAACCGTGAAGATGATCGAGGTTGGTCAGCGTCGAGAACTGCGGCAAGTCGGGGTCGTAGGTCCCGGCGCCTTCTTCGAAGCCGTAGATACCGTATATGCATCCTTTGATGTCGGCGATAATCGTCTCGACATTGTCATCCGGCGTATCGAGATTCCAGCTGATCAGATTCCAGCCTTCATGAAGCGCGATACAACGCGTCTCGAAATCCGGACGTTCGCTGATTTCCAGGTGGATATAGGCCGTCACCGATTTGGGCTCGGCAAACGTGTCGAACACGACCAGTGAATCGTTGTACTCGCCGATCGGCAGCCCCGCTACCTGAGGGCTCAAATCGATCACGCTCGGGGCTGTTCCTGAACTTGCCGATACATTGAGCCAACTCGGGAGATAACTGAAAGACCAGTTCAGCGGGTCAACGCCGAGATTCGTTATGTTCAACACCTGCGACGGTGGGTTCTCGTCGACATAGGCACTGAAATCAAACGACGCCGGATCGAGATGAATGATCGGGCGCTGCGTGAAAATCGTGATCGTGCCGCGATCAAACTGGTCATCAATCCGGTTGCCCAGTTCGTCAAGCAGCATGTACGTCAGATTCGGACCGATGAAAGTCGAGTCGACGCAGACGACTTGTGCCGGAGCATTGACGGACACCTTGAAATAAGCCGTCGCCAGCAGACCATCGCCCGGCGGCAACGGTGTTCCCGGGGCCGCGTTGAAATCGACAAAGAACTTTCGCGTGGCCATCGACCAACCGGTCGTGATCTCACCGAGTCCCTCGATGCGGCTGCCGGCTGTCGACACCGAGTCGATCCGCAGCCAGGTACCCGGGATCAGGGCCAGCGGCACACAAACGAAGTCCACTGGCAATCCATTCTGGATATAGATCGGATAAGCCAGGTACTCGCCGTTAGCCGCGTCGACTTCAGGCAGGTAAACGAAGTTGAGCGGCGTCTGTGAATACGCCGCCGAAGTTGTCAGCATGACTAGCGCCGCGACAACGACCAGTCGAGCACAGCGTCTCCAGGTCAGTCTCATTGCGGAAGTCCTCCTAATAAAAAGCACAAAATTCAAGCCTCATTGCCCCGGCGGGCATTCAGTTCCATTGAATGTGATCAATCCTATCTTGGCGAGTAGTCTTGGCAAACTACCGGTGTGGGTACAACGACGGAAAAACGTCGGTATTTCTATCCGGCTCAATATAATCGAAGGTCAAAGCGAGTCAAGCAAAAACAGGGATCATTGTGGAGTGCAAATGTCTAATTCTTAGACAGTTACAACAAAAACATGATGTAAAATGTGTGGCATTTGTCCAACTACGATTTGACAAAATCCCTTATCCACTATTGATTTAGGCTTCAATGGTTTTGACCTGCCCGGACTGATCATTTCTCCGCTGCGGTCGATATCCCTTGATACGAGTCAGTCTATGCAGATATCACGCTACCTTAAGCCCGAGCTGATTAAACTTGAGATGGTGACATCTTTCGAAGATGTCGACTCCGAAGTTGAGGAAATCCTTACCAAGAGACGACTTCAAGAGCGCAAGGAAACCATCCTTGAAGAGTGCGTGGAACTGCTCGACCTCTCCGGCCGCATCGGCAACAAGAGCAAACTTCTCACGGATCTTTTCAACCGCGAAAAAAAGGCCACGACGGCGCTCGGCAAAGGGATCGCCATTCCCCACGTTCGCACCATGCAGGCCAAAGAGTTCGTCATCGCGGTCGCCCGCTCGCACGAGGGCTACGAATTCGATGCTCCCGACGGGCAACCGGTACACATTTTCGTTCCCATGGCCGCCCCGCCCTACGACGACAACCTGTATCTCAAAGTTTTCCGCACACTCGCCCAGATGTTCTCCTACGACGGCTTCTACGACCGCATCATGCAGGCCGAAGCCCCTTACGACATCATCCGCGCCATCAAAGAACTCGAATAACCCTATTCGCTCGTCGTTCACAAGTCCTTTCGAAGCGTCATCCCGACGCACGTCGGGATCCAGCTTGAACTGGTTGCGGCAGGTCTTCCAGCGAAGCGCCATCGAACTGCTGCACTCCCTCAAACCCTGCCGCGCTGAGTCGGGCGACCTGCCGCGTAGGCACCTACCAGTCGGGATCCAGCTTGAACTGGTTGCGGCAGGTCTCCCGGCGAAGCGCCCTCAAATCTCCACAC
>CAZNWJ010000029.1:0-15395 GCA_964576925.1 uncultured Ignavibacteria bacterium
CACTATTGCGAATGACTTCCAAAATGTTGCGACCAATAACTTCCCGGGGATTTACGCTGAGCAGGCGCGCGGCCGCCGAATTGAGGCTCATCACGCGCTGATCGACGTCGATCGCGAGCACGCCTTCGACCATGCTGGAGACGATTGCCTGCTGCTCGAGGCGTTGGCGCTGCACGGTCTTGAAGCGGTCATCGAGTTGCTCGGCCATTTTGTTCATGGCGGCGGTCAGTCCGTCCATTTCCTCATAGGCGGGCGCCGGGATACGGGTATCGAGATCACCGCCAGCGATGCGATCTGCGCCGCTTTTGATTTCTTCGAGAGGTTTGCTGATGCGTCTTACAATGTAGAGACTGAGCACAACTGCCAGCGTCGCGACCAAGAGCGCGCTGATTCCCAGGCGCAGGTAGACGCCAGAAAGTGTTGATGTCACCGTATCGTGTGGCCAGGCCACTCGAACGACGCCCACGATTTCTCCGTTGAATTGCAGGGGCACCGCCAGAAAATCCATATCTTCGCCGAAGCGAGTCGCAAAGCGCCGCGCCGACCCAACCTCCCCTTTGAGTGCAGCTACCACTTCCGGGCGACCGGACTGATTATCGAGATCAGCGGGATTGTCCCGGGAGTCACCGACGACTCGCCCGTTGGCGAGAATGACTGTGATGTTGCTCCCGATCTCTTCCCCGATCACCTTGCACAAAGAATCCAACGGTTCGTAATCATCCGCCGCAAACTCGGACCGCAGCAGCAGCTCGCTCAAGACGGCGCGGGCGCGCAGGTCAGACTGAATGTGGTCTGAATAGAAACGCCCCAGCGAGTGATAAGCATACCAGCTTACCGCGACCAAACTGACTGCCGTGATGAGTAGAAAAGAAGGGTAGATTTGCCAGAGCAGCCGCTTTTGGCGCACCGCTACTCCCGAAACTTGTATCCCACGCCTCGAACCGTCTCGATATACTGGCCCGCATCCCCCAGTTTTTTCCGCAGGCCTACTATTTGTACGTCCACCGAACGGTCGGTGACAATAGTTTCATCGCCGCGAATTTCGTTGACGATCTGATAGCGTGAAAAGACCCAGCCGGGATGGCGGGCCAGGAGTTGCAGGATTTGGAATTCGGTCAGGGTCAGATCAACCGGCTTGCCGGCAACGACGACCTCATGTCGCCCCGGGTGAATGAGCACGTCGTGCGCTTTGATGGTGCTGGTTGACTTGTCGGTCTCGCGGGCACGGCGCCGCAGCAGCGAGCGGATACGAGCGATCAGGATTTTGGGGCTGAAAGGTTTGGTGATGTAGTCATCGGCGCCGACTTCAAGACCGGTGATAACATCCGATTCTTCGCTCTTGGCTGTCAGCATGATAACCGGAACGTGCTGCGTCTTCGAATCGTTCTTGAGTACCTTGCAGATCTCGAGGCCATCGATACCGGGCAGCATCAAGTCGAGTACGATCAGGCCGGGCACGTTGGCCCGGGCGGCTTTTAGTCCCTGTTCACCCGAAGTCGCCCCGACGACGCGATAACCTTCCTTGCCAAGATTGAAGCTGATAAGCTCGAGGATATCTTCCTCGTCCTCGATAACCAGTATATTCTCTTTCGCCATCTTGTTCGTGTACTCCGTTTCCCGAGCGAGAGTAACAGTTGTACGGCTAATTCGCAAAAACTATCGTTCGAAGTCGATGTTAAATTTGCGTTAGCGCTTGAATGGGATAGCGTTAACAGATGCGCGGAAGCTGCTCGCCGGAGAGCATGTCGACGATCCGCTCCGCGCCGATGACGCTTGTCATCGTTACAAGCCCGGGATCTTCGGCGATAACGCTGCCGATCGATTGTGGCTGCAGCAAGGGCTGGACGCGCCGCAACACTTCGATCGTGCGCGCCGCAACCGCAGCGGGAACAAAGGCCACAAAGCGACCTTCGTTCGCGACGTGAAGCGGATCGAGACCAAGCAGCTCGCAGGCGGCTCGAACCTCGCGGGAGACGTCGATAGACGACTCCTGGATTCGGATCCCCAAACCCGCTGCCTGGGCGATTTCGACCAGCGCACTCGCCAATCCGCCACGGGTGAGGTCGCGCAGGCAATGCAGTTCGATGCCGGCGTCGAGGAGCGCCTGCACTTCGCGGTGAAGCGGTGCGCAATCGCTGGCGATCTCGGATTCAAACTGCAGATGCTCGCGCTCGGCCATGATCGCAATGCCGTGGCGACCGATGTCGCCGGATAAGATGATCGCGTCTCCGGGCTGCACCGTCTGCGGCAGGATGTTGAGCTGATGGTTGATCTCGCCGACGCCGCTGGTGTTGATGTAAACGCCGTCTCCCTTGCCGCGCTCGACCACCTTGGTATCGCCTGTGACGACCTCGACCTCCGCTTTCTTCGCCCAGTCACCGATCGAGGCCATGACCCGCCGGAGATCCTCTATCGGGAAGCCCTCTTCTATTATCAGACCCAGGCTCAAGTAACGCGGCCGGGCACCTGCCATGGCGAGATCGTTGACGGTTCCGCAGACGGCAAGTTTGCCGATATCGCCGCCCTTAAAGAAAAGCGGACGAACGACAAAGGAATCCGTTGTAAAAGCGAGTCGTGTGCCGGCGAGGTCAAGCACGGTTGCATCATGTCGTGATTCTGCGAGTAAGTTAGCGATCGGCGGGGCGATTACGTTGTCGAGCAATTGATGCATCAACCGTCCGCCGCCGCCGTGAGCGAGAAGCACGCGGAGATGTTCGCTATTGGGCACGGGACATGAGAGGTCAAAATTCCGGTCAGTCATATTATTTTGCCGGTCGTTGCGCGCGGTTACGATACCGATAGTACGCGGCACAGGCGCCTTCGCTCGATACCATGGTTGCGCCGAGCGGTGACTCGGGCGTACAGCGGGTGCCGAACGCCGGGCATTCGTGGGGTTTCTTGATCCCTTGAAGGATAGCGCCGCTGATGCACTCGGTCGGGCCGCTTTCGCGCGAGGCCGTCACCGAAAAGCGCTTCTCGGCATCATACTGAGTATACGCCGGGCGCAGGCGGAGCCCGCTGCGAGGAATCGTTCCGATACCCCGCCAGTTACGACCGCAGACTTCGAATACTTCCGTGATGATTCGCTGCGCGGGGAGGTTGCCCTCACGCCCGACCGAGCGGGCATACTGGTTTTCGACTTCGCTGCTCCCGCGCTCGAGTTGCCTGGCACACATCAAGACCCCCTGCAACAAATCGACAGGCTCGAAGCCGGTTACGACGATCGGTACGCGGTGTCGGAGTGCAATCGGCTCATACTCCCAGAATCCCATCACGGTGCACACATGCCCTGCCGCCAGAAAGCCCTGTACGCGATTGGTGGGAGAATTCAGTATGGCCGTCATTGCCGCCGGCACGGTTACCTGCGACACCAGGATCGAAAAATTGCTGAGTCCTTGCTGCGCTGCGGCGTAGACCGCCATGGCATTGGCTGGCGCTGTGGTCTCGAAACCAACGGCAAAAAATACAACTTCGCGATCGGGATGCGTTCGCGCGAGAGTCACGGCGTCGAGCGGTGAATAGACGATCCGCACATCGCCGCCCCGGGCTTTCACATTCAACAGGTCGGTCGAACTCCCGGGCACGCGCAGCATATCGCCAAAGGAGCAGAAGGTGACATCGGGCAGCGCCGCAATCTGGCAGGCGGCATCAAGGGTCTCGACTGGTGTGACGCAGACGGGGCAGCCCGGTCCGTGCACAAGAGTCAGTTCGTCCGGGAGCAGTTGATCGATTCCGTACTTGACGATCGAATGCGTTTGCCCGCCACAGACTTCCATGATGGTCCAGGGACGGGTGACGAGCCGTCTAATCTCACCGGCGAGAGCGCGAGCGGCATCGGCATTGCGATACTCGTCGATGTACTTCACCTGGGATCATCTCCGGGGATTTCCAACTCGCCGATTTCGCGCAGGTACTCAAAGACGCGGTTGGCTTCGGCTTCATCGACGACACTTAAGGCAAACCCAACGTGGACGACCACATAGTCGCCGGGGCGGGCCTCCGGCACGTAACAGAGATTGACGTCTTTGATGACGCCGCCGAAGTCGACTTTGCCCGGCCGCATCAAAGAATCGGCATCGCTGATGGTCACTATCTTACCGGGTATCGCCAGACACATACTAGTTCTTCTCGTTTCCTTCTCGAGCCGCGGCGACAATCTGCCCCAGCGCAATTCCACCGTCGTTAGGGGGCACACGCTGGTGCCAATAGACGGCAAAGCCGCTTGCATTCAACCGGCTGATTGCCCGCTCGGTAAGATACTTATTTTGAAAGCAACCGCCAGTGAGTGCGAGGTTGCGGCAACCGCTTTGTTGCGCCACTGCCACAATCATTTCGACCAGCGTATTGTGGAACTTGGCGGCAATCGAGGCGAGATCGCATTTGGCATCGCGATCATCGATCACGCCCTGAATCAGTGGAGCCCAATCGACGATCAACATCCCGCCAGCGGTGCGGTCTATCCGGAAGGCGTAATGGCCGTTTGCGTTGTGATGGTCTGACGTGACGGCAAACTCCAATAACATGGCGCCTTCGCCTTCGAAGTTGCTTACCTGACTGAGCCCCAATAGCGCGGCCACGGCATCGAAAAGCCGCCCGGCGCTGGAGGTAAGGGGCGCATTAGTCTGCGAGCGCAACATGCCGTCGATGACAGCCATTTCATTTGCTTCAAAAGTTGAAGCTATCAGTCCGGCGTTCCATCCCATCTCGCTTTGACGGCATTCATAAAGGACACCTGCGGCCGATCGTCGCGGCTCTTTGATTGCGGCTTCACCGCCGGGAAGACGGAATTGGCGCAGATGCGCGTGACGACGATAACCGGTCTCGTCGATGTAAAGGAACTCGCCGCCCCAAACCGTTCCATCTGTGCCGTAGCCGGTACCGTCCCATGTCACGGCGAGCACGGGAAATGGAACTTCGTTTTCCGCGATACAGGAGAGCGCGTGAGCATAGTGGTGCTGCACGCGGATGACCGGGAGCCCGCTTTCGCCGGCGAAGCGAGTCGAACGGTAGTCAGGATGGAGGTCGGCTGATAGCGCGACGGGTTGATGCTCGTACAGAATCGAAAGGTCGGAGACGACCTGTGAAAACGCGCGAAACGACTCGACGGCATCGAGGTCGCCGATATGCTGGCTGACGAAGACATTGCGTCCCTGCGCAATCGCCGCGCAGTTTTTCAGATGGCCGCCGACCGCCGTGAGTGCCGGTAACGATTCCGGCAAGCGCAGTGGCAGAGGAGCATAGCCGCGCGCGCGACGCAACACCTGGGGCCTTCCGGCAACGATGCGCACGACCGAGTCGTCCACGTGCCTGCGAATCGGACGATTGTGTACCAGGAATAAGTCGGCAATCCCGGTCAATCTGCGGAGCGCCTCGAATTCGTCGATGCAGATTGGTTCTTCCGAGAGATTGCCGCTGGTGGCGACGATCGGTACTGCGCAGTCCCTTAGAAGCGCGTGATGCAGCGGAGTATAGGGCAGCATGACACCGAGATAGGGGTTATGCGGTGCGACGGCTGCGGCAATCCGGTTTCCTGTGCGTTTTGATACCAGCACAATCGGAGATTCAACGGAAGTGATCAGGTGCACGTCAGCTTCGCTCAGTTCGCAACATATCTCAATCTGCCCGAGGTCGGCAAACATGACAGCGAGCGGTTTCGCCACGCGGTGTTTGCGACGGCGCAATTCCTCTACCGCCGATTGGTTTGTGGCATCGACGACCAGGTGGAATCCCCCCAGGCCCTTGACGGCTACGATTTTGCCAGCGGCGATCGCAGCGGCGGTTTGTTTCAGCGCCTCGTCGCGCTCGCTGAGAACCTTGCCGCTCGTTGACCAGAGCTGTAGTTGCGGACCACAGGCCGGACAGGCGTTGGGCTGGGCATGGAAGCGCCGATTGGTCGGGTCGTCATATTCCGAACGGCAGTCGGTACACATGGTGAATCGCTTCATGGTGGTTTGCGATCGATCGTAAGGCAAGGCCTCGATAATCGAATAGCGCGGTCCACAATTGGTGCAGTTTGTGAAGGGGTAGCGATGGCGCCGGTTCGACGGATCGCTGATGTCACGCAGGCACTCGGGGCAAGTCGCCAGATCGGGAAGCACGAGGGCCGACTTGCCGCCGTTGTCGCTGCTGGGAGCAATCTCAAAAACGGAGTAACCGTGCGGATCGAGAATGCTCGCCTCGAGACTCTGCAGAAACGCACGCGGCGGTAGTTCTGAAGTTAACCTTTGCTGAAATCGTTGGAGTTGCCGCAAAGCGCCTTCGACCTCGATCGTTACACCCTGGGAGTTGTTACAGACGAAACCGACGAGTTCGAGTTCATTGGCTAGACGGTAGACAAACGGGCGGAACCCAACCCCTTGCACGGCGCCGATGGCGGTCAGGCGCATTCGTGACAGCCCCTGTTGTGTGCTGTGCGAGTCCGACATTTTCAGCCCTCTGTCCAGCGAGGCTCTCGTTACGACCCGGCCTCATTGCCGGCGGCCACGTCGACGCCGCAACTCTCCAACAACTGCAGCAATTCGTCAACCGCTTCGGGCACAGCGCGGGAGACTTGCGGTGTCAGCTGCGAGCCCGAGGAAAACGCGGCGCCTTCGATCCCGACTACATAGAGTCGCTCCGGCAATTGCTCGAGCGCGCGGGCGACCTCGATGGCTTCGGCAACGCCGAAGGCATGGGACGAATAGTGAAAGTAATCGGTAGGAATCCGTTCTTCGCGGGCATCGATGAGCGAAATACCGCCCGGATTGGCGCCGCGGCGCAAGGCGTCGACGATGACGACGGTGTCATAATGAGACCAGAGTTGCATCAGCGCGGCTCCTTCGCCCGACTCCAACTTGACCGTAACCCCCGGCAGACCAAGCGCGGCGATGCGTCCGGCGACGATGGTACCGACGCTGTCATCGCGACGAAAGGGATTTCCAATGCCAATAACCAGAACCATATGAACCCCGCCTGCGGCGAGCCGTTGCTCGCCGCAGGCAGATAGTCAAAGTAATACTATTCCCGCTCGATGTGGAGATCTATAAAGTGAGTTGCGCAGGAAATACAGGGATCGTAGTTGCGCACGGCCTGCTCGCACTGCCAGGTGAGTTTTTCATCGGACAGCCGGAGGTGGCGCGGAATGAACTGCCGCAAGTCCTCCTCGATCGTCTTCTGATTTTGCGAGGTCGGCGGAACAATTTTCGCATCCTGGATCAAGCCGTTTTCGTCGATCCGGTACCGGTGCCAGCAAATTCCGCGCGGTGCTTCGCTGCAACCGCAGCCGGTGCCGGCACGGGGAATGGCTTCCACAAAGGCGCGCTCCGGCTTTTCGTACTGCTTGATAATCCTCAGCGCTTCTTCGACGGCGTAGAGCGTCTCGACCGAGCGCACGATGATCGACTTAAAGGGATTGTGGCACTGAGGGCCGAGACCGGCGGCCTTGGCGGCTTTCTGGCAGGTCGGCGTCAGCCTGTCAAAGTTCAGATTGTAACGCGCGAGCGGTCCGACGAAGTAAGCGCCGCGTTCCTTGATGTAAGAATGCAGGGCGTGCGTGTGTTTTACATGCTCCTCGACGAAGTGCTGTTCGTACTCGTTGACGGCGATGTCGAGGCCGCGACTCGAGACCAGACGGCCGTCGTGCAGCGGGTATTCATCGGGGTGTGACAGTGACACATACTCATAGTCGCGTTCAAAGTCGGGGAAGGTGAACGTCGCCACCAGCTTGATCGTAGCCAGCGACGCTTCTTTCGCCCATTCGAGTCGTTCTTTGAGCTCCGTGAAATCGGTCTTGGCCGGCACCTTGTAGAAGCCGCCGACGCGCATGCTGATCGGATGAATCTCGCGACCGCCGATGATCGTCATCAGGTCGTTGCCGACTTTTTTGAGTGCCAGCGCCTGCTTGACCTCGTTGGGAAAGTCCTTGGCCATCTGGATGGCATCCTGATAACCCAGGAAATCAGGGGCGTGCAGCATATAGACGTGCAACGCGTGGCTCTCGATCCACTCACCGCAGTAGATCAGCCGGCGCAGTTCGCGGATCGGTTTCTCCACCGTGATCCCACAGATGCTTTCCATCGCCAGGATCGAACTCATCTGATAGGCGATCGGGCAAATGCCGCAGATGCGGGCGGTGATGTCGGGTGCCTCGCGGAAATCGCGATTGCGGAGGAAAGCTTCGAAGAATCGCGGCGGCTCGAAGATCTTGAATTTCAGGTCGTTGATTTTGCCGTCCTTGATCTTGACGAAGAGCGAGCCTTCACCTTCGACGCGCGCGAGATAATCAACCTTGATGGTGCGGCTACCTTTCATGAGCTTCACTCTCCTTCCGGAATGGTTCGGCATAGGCGTTAAATCCGCGGTAGGCGCGAACCAATCCGCCGTCATCGATGCCCAGCTTCTGAAATTGGCCGCTGAGCGATTCGGGATTCGGGGTTTCTTTCGGGCCGAAACAGCCGTAACAGCCGCGGTGGAACGACGGGCAAATGGCGCCGCAACCGGCGTGAGTTACCGGGCCGAGACACGGCGTGCCGTGGGCGACCATCACACACGGCGTGCCGCGCAGCTTGCATTCGACGCAGACGGCGTGCGGCGGCGTGACCGGACGCCGCCCGTTGAGGAAAGCGCTGATGACTTCCACCAGCTGCGCCTTGTTGATCGGACAGCCGCGCAATTCAAAATCGACAAAGACATGATTGCCGATGGGAGTCGAAGTTGCGAGGGTCTCAAGGTGTTGCGGCGACGCATAGACAATCGAGGCATAGTCCTTGACGTTGGCGAAGTTGCGCAGCGCCTGAATCCCGCCGGCCGTGGCGCAGGCGCCGATGGTGACGAGCTTTTTCGACTGACGCCGCACCTTATGGATGCGCTCGGCGTCGTGCGGTGTCGTGATCGAGCCTTCGACCAGCGACAAGTCGTAGGGTCCTTTGACGACGGCGCGCGAGGCTTCCGGAAAATTGGCAATATCGATTTCGCCGACCACTGCCAGCAACTCATCTTCACAATCCAGTAGGCTCAATTGACAGCCGTCGCAAGAGGCGAATTTCCAAACGGCGAGTTTCGGTTTGACCTTCGTTGTCATGGTTAGATCTCCCGCTTGTAGATGAGGTCGCGGATCTGGTCGTAGGCGTAGACCGGGCCGTCCTTGCAGATGAAGGTAGGGCCCATCTGGCAATGCCCGCAGAGGCCGATGCCGCATTTCATGTTCCGCTCCATCGAAACATAGACGCTGCTCATCGGGACGCCGCGCTTCTGCAATTCGAGCGCGACGTAACGCATCATGATCTCGGGGCCGCAGACCATCGCAGTCGTGTGCATCGGGTCGAATCCGGCTTTGGAGATCAGCAGCGTCACGACGCCAACGTTACCGCGCCAGTTGGCGGCGCCGCGATCGACCGTGACGTGGACTTCAAAGTCCAGCCGCGAGCGCCACTGTTCAAGTTCTTTGCGAAACAGGATATCGGTTGGCGTACGTGTGCCGTAGAGCAAAATGATCTTACCGTACTTGCGCCGCTCGGCGAGGATTTGGTAGATCACGGGTCGCAACGGCGCCAGTCCAATGCCGCCGGCAACAAGGACAACGTCATCGCCCTCCGCCGCCGCGACCGGCCAGCTGTTTCCGAACGGACCGCGGACACCGATCATATCGCCGGTTTTGAGATTGGCCATCGCCTTGGTGACCGTGCCGACGGCGCGGGTGGTATGGATAAGCGGCCGCGGGTTGGTTGGATCGCCGGAGATCGAGATCGCCACCTCGCCGATGCCGTACATATAGAGCATATTGAACTGCCCGGCCGCGAACGCGTGCTCGCCCTTGCTATACGCCGGATGAAGCTCCAGCGTGAAGGTGTCGTGCGTTTCGCGCCGTACCCGGTCGACCCGCGCCATTGTCGGGACCATCGGGTTGGCACTCGTGGTATTCATAGAGACTTGACCTTTCAATACGTGCTGCTGTAGAGATCCAAGAGCTGCAGAGTCGCTCCCTGCAAGCGATGCTCGATCACGTGGGCCAGACGTTTAGCCAATTCGAAGCCGAGACTCGGGTCCTGCTCGCACTTGTTGCGCAGGCACTTGGCATCGAGCGCAATCGCCCTCGTCAGTTCCATGGCGCGCGCGTCGAAGTGCCAGAGATAGGGCGGGAACAGCCACGACCAGCCCAGGACGTCGCCTTCGCGAACGGTGTGAATCGTGACGACGTGGCGCTTGGGACCGTGAATCTCCAGGTTGACATGGCCGTGGCGCAGGATGTAGAACTCGTTGGCTTCCTGTCCTTCCTTGAAGATGAACTGATCGCTCTCGAACTTGACATTGCGCGCACAGCCGACCATCAACTGCACGTGCTCGGTCTTAAGCCCCTTGATAAACGGGTGCTCTGCCAGAATCGGTTCAAGCGTTTCCATCGTGAAACTCCTCTATCGCAATCAATGAATTCATACCTGAATCGTTGCCAGCCGCATTGCCGCGGCCTCTTCGGTGATATCGATTCCCACGGGACACCAGGTGATGCAACGGCCGCAGCCGACGCAGCCCGAGGCCCCGAATTGGTCATGCCAATTGGCCAGCTTGTGCGTCATCCATTGCCGGTAGCGGGCCATCGCCGAGGTCCGGACGCTGCCGCCGTGGATATACGAGAAATCGATGGTGAAGCAGGAATCCCAGCGACGCGTGCGCGTCGCCGTGGCGCCGGTCAAATCGGTGGTGTCTTCGACGGTAACGCAGAAGCAGGTGGGGCAAACGAGCGTGCAGTTGGCGCAATTCATGCAGCGCTGGCCCACGATGTTCCAGCGCGGATGCTCATCGTTGCGCTGAAGCAGTTCCCTGAGGTGGGCGGTGTCAAGTGTCCGTCCCATATTTCTGGAGGCGGTCTCCAGCAGGTCACGCTCGCGCTTCAGGAGGCTTTCCGTTGCCGCCGGAAGTTTCAAATTGTCGAACACCGTTTCGCCGCGTGCGCTGCCACAATGGACGACAAACAGATGATCAGCGCCGTCCTTGATCTCGGTCAGCGACAAATCAAAGTTCTCTTTCGCTTCCGGGCCTGTCTCCATCGAGGTACAGAAGCAAGTTCCGCCGGGGCGCGTGCAGTTGACCGCGACGAAGAATGCGTTTTCACGCCGCTTGCGATAACCGGGATCCGGATAAGGTCCGTCGATGAAGATCTTGTCTTGAAGTGCCACGGCGGCCAATTCGCACGAGCGCACTCCGAGAAAGGCAAACGGTGTGGTGTCGGTGTCGCCATCCTCGATCGCCATCTCGCCTGCGACGGTCTTGCAGTGCCAGAGCACCTGGCGCGGCGGATAGAGGAATTTCTTGACGGAGTGCGGTCCGACTACATACTGAAAATATAGACCATTGTCATCGTAAATGATCCGGTAATGGCCGCCCTCGTGCTCGTCGCGATACCCGACTGGCAACAAATCGGCAGCTTCAAGTCGATCATAGACGATAGCGCCGTCTCGCAGTTGCGGCCCGATTATCGTGTAGCCCGACTTGGAGAGGCTGTCGATGAGTTTCTGCAGGTGTTGAGCCGGAAGGACTCCCGAGCGAGATTTAGGCGAGTGTGTGTCTGACATAGTCAATTCCCTCTGCTTGGCTAACGTGAGCCCGCCATGAGAGTTTGCTCGTGGAGGCGGTGGGAGTCGGTAGCCGCGCGATCTTGCGGAGACGATGTCGTTTCCGCGCAAATCCTGAACGGCTTCGACCCGCTCACGCTTAGTTCCCCGACAATCTATGTCATGAATCGGGACATGTCACGCGATTTTTGACGAGTTTGTGAAAAATGTCTCAAATATAGCGAATCCCGGATCTAACCTGGTCTCATAAGGCCTTATATGATATCATTTTATATCAACGGCTGTGGCTCAATCAAAATTTTGCTTGTGTCATTTCATTATGATCTTCGAATGGCTGGAGTAGACTTGGCCGCATCCGAGAGACTGAAGGGGGCTTTTCCAATGGTAGGCCGATTTTGGTGATTTTGGGTGTTCAAATGGAGCAAGAAAATACCGCCCCAATTTGGGGTGATTTGGCAAACTCCGACGGCAGAAAGCGAGCAAAAAAACAAATTAGGGTCTTGCCAAGTTATTGGCGTGCCAATATATTGCTAACCGGAAATACGTATCTGACGAACACTGGACGTTAAACGGTTCAGACGCTTCGTTTACCTCACCGAGCGTTGAATAGTGACGCGGCTCAATCTGTCGAGACTGCCGACAGCCTGAGCGCACCAGTGGCGTTGATTCTTTGCTGCATAAAGAACAATAGGAATGACGTTCATGTTTGAAGGCGCAATTCTCCGCAACGGAAGAATTTGTATCGAGGAGGTGATCGGCAGACAGGCACAAGGTTCTCACCCTGTGAGACGACACGGTTTTCACTCTACAGCAACGTTTCACTCTGAAAGGAGCAACAAATGACGAGAAAATTCTCGCTACTTTTCCTTTTGGCAATTTTTGCTTTAATGCTTGTCGGCGCCTCGGCTTTCGCGGCCAAGGCCGTGACCAGCAATAATCAGGCGACCAACAATCTGGCGCTCTCTGAAAACACCCGGTGGCTCCCGTCGATGGCGACCGACAATCTGACCGAACAGGGCCCGCGAATCAACAACTCGGTCCCGACCTCACTCGGTTTCAACATGGCGGTGAACATCACCAACTCCGGTCTGGTCACGCGTTACGATTTGGCCTCCAACCAGTCGGCCTCTCGTAACATCACAGACAAGGGTTGCACGGGTTTTGTCCATGCGGTGTTTCACCAGACGACCTTGACGCAGCCGACTCGTGCGACTGCTTACTTTGCCTACAAGGGCGCGCCAGCCACGGCCAGTTTGACCCAGGAAAACATCGGCGGTGCCGGTAATGGTTTCCCGGATCTCACTCTCGCCGGCGACGGTCGTCCGGTTGCGGCCTATCACCTGGGTGCGTCCGGAACCTACACGGCGATTGACATCAACTGCGGCGCCGGTTCCTTGTCACAGTCAACGCAGTACCCGAACGGTACGGTGACAACTCCTCCGACGGAAGGCCCGTACATCTGGCCGCGTATTGCGACTGACCTTGACGGCAGCGGCAACTGGTTCGTGCACGTCATTGCTCATGAATCGCCGAACGACGCGACCGGATATCAATCGCTGGTTTACTGGCGTTCAAACAACAATTCGCATCAGCCGGGCAGCGCCAACGCGATTTTCATCGACTCGATGACGAATCTGTCCGCGAACATCGTGGCTCATCCGAGCCAGGGTGATCAGCGCGTGTCGATTGTGTATCTGAAGCCGCGTGTTTATGGCGATACGCTGTATGCCAACGACAACGTGGTTTATCGCGAATCCAATGACCTCGGCGCGACCTGGGGTGCCGCGCAGAATATCTGGGTGCCCGAAGCAGACCGCGATTTGATTGTCGGAAACGGCGATTTCTTCGAACGTCCGTGGGAGCTTTCGAGCTTGTACGCCAGCGATGGCTGTCTGCATACGCTGATTCACTCGACGTGGTCCGACACCGGCGGTGGACAGAAGGGTTACATCCTGATCTACCCGGCGAAGATCTATCACTGGGATAACTGCACTCCGGGTTCGCTGGAGTTGGTTACCAATGCTAATTACGACAATTGGGTCGGCGGCGGCGGCTGTGCCGGCAACCTTGGCGGTGTCTCCTATCGTAACGTGGCCAAGGTAACGCTGACCGAGTGCACGTCGAATAACAACCTCTATGCGATTTTCAGCCGTTTCAATCCTGATACTCTGGAGTGTTCGACCAGCGGCTTTGCGACGGCGGAAATCATCGCCAAGGCTTCTTCGACCTTTGGCGCCAGTTGGGGTCCGGACTCGAATCTGACGAAGACCTACTCCAACGGCTGCGCCGCCGGTGCTTGTTTCTCAGAAATCAACCTTGGTTCACCGGAGCGCGTCGCTGATACGCTTCGTATCGTTTACCTGGAAGACAAGGACGGCGGTGTCAACGTTAATACGAACGGTGCGGCAACCAACAACCCGGTGAAAGCTCTCAACGTGGGCTGCTTCGCGATGACGCAGTTCCGCTCGTTGACGTCTGTACCGGCCTCGTTTGTCTATCCGTTCCACACGGTCCCGAGCGGCAATACGGATACTTCGTTCACAGTGACTAACGCTGGTAACGTCTCCGCGCCGTACACATTCAATATCGCCTATTTATCCGGCTCCGGCTGGTTGCAGACGGGCGCGTTCAATGGTGGTGCGGCCCATTCCGGTACCGTGCCGTTCCCGGCCAACTTTGAGAAGATCGGTCTGCGGGCTACCGGCCCGGTGGCGCAGGGCTTCTACCAGGCGAACATTACTCTTAGCTACAACGATGGACTTGCTCCGGCCGTCCTGACGATTCCAGTTGACCTGTATAACTTCAGCCCGTTCTATCTGCCGGTTAACGCCGACATTCGCACTTCGTGTGCCCGTTTGTCAGTTAACCAGACTTCTGAAGTCGGCAGCAACATCGACGGCAAGCGCTTCAGCTACTTTGCTGAACTTCCGGCCCAGCCGGGTTACCTCTACGACGGTTTCCTCGTCCTGGGTAACAGCGCGACCAACCTCACCTATTCGACCGCGACGGATTTGACCGGCAACGGTATCAACTTCCCGACCGTGTCAAATCCGTGGGGCTTCCTGTACGCTGCGACCGCCGGTATGACCGGCGACTCGACGACCGGTGCGCTCAACCACCGCTTCCTTAGTGGCAAGGGTTACAACCGCGACTCGACGCTGCAGTTTGACGTGACCTGGTATGCTTCGAAGATTCCAGATTCCTGTAACTTCTTCGTCGGCCAGTTCAAGATCTACAAGGGACCCAAGGCTGGTGCGGTCAACAACCTCACTGTCGCCTGGTACACCGACTGGGATGTGCCGTCTGACACCGGTTCCAACAACTACGGTGGCGTCGATGCGGCCAAGTACATGCTGTATCAGCGCGGTGCCTATCCGGGTGGTGCCGGTAGCAATACCTCGCGCTACGCGGCGATCGGCGGTCTGCGTGAAGGCGGCAAGCCGGTTGGAGGTTTTGTTGTCGACAACAACGTGTACATCTATCCGGAATCGGGATGGGAAAACGACTCCCTGTGGAATCGTATGAACATCCTGGCTCAGGATTCGTACAGTGCGGGTCCGTTCCCGGATCCGTTGGCTGGCACCGGTCCGGCTGACGACTTGAGCATGGTGTTCGTGCTTGCCAAGAACCAGACTGTCGCTACCGCTGCTGACACCGTGTATGCGGGTGTCGTGCTTGCCGGTCAGCCGCAGTCGGGCGGCACGCTTGCCGGCGTCAAGACGGCTATCGACCTTGGTTACAAGTTCCTGTGTAACCGCAACCTCGTGCCGGGCGCTCAACAGTGCCAGACCTGTAAGTGCGGTGACGCGGACAACAACGGTATCTGGACGATTTCGGACGCCGTGTACC
>CAZNWJ010000030.1:0-14606 GCA_964576925.1 uncultured Ignavibacteria bacterium
GGATCTGGACGTTCTTGTCCCGACGCGACAACACCATCGTGATCGCCGCCGTCAACGTCGTCTTTCCGTGATCCACGTGCCCGATCGTACCCACGTTCACGTGCGGTTTCGACCGATCAAATTTCTCCTTCGCCATGACAGCTCTATCCTCCGCTTATTGCAAAACCAAAAAAATTTCTTCTACGCTTTAGCCAAATCCAGTTTCTTGACTATCGACTCCGGCACCTTTGAATAGGTGGAGAATTGCATAGTATAAATTGCGCGTCCTTGTGTCAAGCTGCGAAGTCGGGTTGCGTACCCAAACATTTCAGCAAGGGGAACAGCGGCTGAAAGGACCTGGCCGTCGGGGCGGCTATTTATGCCCTTGATGGCGGCACGCCGCGACTGCAAATCGCCCATTACATCGCCCAAATATTCATTGGGGAGAACGACTTCGACCTCCATAATCGGTTCGAGCAGTACAGGATTGGCCTTGCGGGCGGCTTCCTGGAACGCCATTGATCCGGCAATCTTGAACGCGATTTCTGAAGAATCGACTTCGTGGTACGAACCATCGACCAGGCGCGCCATGATGCCCGTCATGGGATATCCGGCAATTACGCCGGAAGTCAAAGCTTCCCGGACGCCCTGTTCGACCGCGCCAATGTATTCCTTGGGTACAGCGCCGCCGATGATCTTGTTTTCGAACTTGAAATCGGTCCCGTCTTGCAACGGCTCGAATTCCATGTAAACGTGTCCGAACTGGCCGCGACCGCCGGACTGGCGAACAAACTTGCCCTCGGCTTTGGTAGCGGCGGTGATCGTCTCTTTATAAGCGACGCGCGGGCTGCCGACGTTGGCCTGTACCTTAAACTCGCGCATGAGGCGATCGACAATGATCTCAAGGTGAAGTTCGCCCATTCCGGAAATGATCGTCTGTCCGGTTTCTTCGTTGGTTTCCACAACGAAAGTCGGGTCTTCTTCCGCCAGCTTCTGCAATGACTCGCCGAGCTTTTCCAAGTCCATCTTGGTCTTGGGCTCGATGGCAACCGAGACCACCGGCTTCGGGAATCTCATGACTTCCAGCAAGATAGGATTATCGGGATCAGAAATGGTATTGCCGGTCGTCGTGAACTTGAGCCCGATACCGGCGACGATATCACCAGCATGAACTTCCTCGAGGTCCTGACGACGATTGGCGTGCATCAGGAGTAGGCGAGAAAGACGCTCTTTCTTGTCGCGGTTGACGTTATAAACCGCGCTTCCAGCCTTAAGCGTTCCCGAGTAGACCCGGAAATAGGTCAACTTTCCGACGTGCGGGTCAGACATAATCTTGAAGGCCAGTGCCGCGAACGGCTCGTTTGGATCTGGCTTGCGGGTCAAGATGGCGTCAGTGCGCGGGTGGTGCCCTTCGACGGCCTTGAGATCCATCGGCGAGGGCAGGAAGTCGACGATCGCGTCGAGCAGTTTCTGGACGCCCTTATTCTTAAACGAGGAGCCGACGAGCACAGGTGTGACCTTGCAGTCGATGCACGCCTGACGGAGGGCCTTCTTGATGTGTTCGACCGGCGGTTCTTCGCCGTGCAGGAACATTTCCAAGAGGTGGTCGTCATAGTCGGCAACCGATTCAAGCATTTTTTCGCGCCACTTATTGGCAACGGGCTTAAGGGACTCCGGGATTTCGATGTCGTCGAAGGTCATGCCGGCAGATTCTTCGTGGTACACGCGGAAAGTCATCGTGATCAGATCGATGACGGCGGTAAACATCTCGCCTTCGCCGGCGGGGACTTGCACCGGGATGAAATGCGAATGGAGGCGTTCTTCCATCATATTGAGAGTGCCTTCAAACGAGGCCCCAATGCGATCCATCTTGTTGATATAGGCGATGCGCGGCACGCCGTATTTGTCGGCCTGACGCCAGACGGTTTCCGATTGCGGTTCGACACCGCCGACGGCGCAAAATAACGCGACGGCGCCATCCAGGACGCGCAGCGAGCGCTCGACCTCGGCAGTAAAGTCGACGTGGCCCGGGGTGTCGATGATATTGATCTGGTGACCGTTCCAATGGCAAGTGGTGGCGGCAGAAGTGATCGTGATGCCACGCTCTTTCTCCTGTTCCATCCAATCCATGGTCGCCGCGCCTTCGTGTACTTCACCCATCTTGTGGCTTTTGCCGGTGTAGTACAGGATGCGCTCGGTCGTAGTGGTCTTGCCGGCATCGATGTGGGCCATGATGCCGATATTTCTCAGCTTATTCAGATCCATAATTTATACAGACAAAAAAATCCCCGCTGAAAATCGCTTACCGAGAAACCTTCTTCAGCGGAGACTTATCGTTGATCGTTACCAGCGGAAATGAGCGAAGGCCTTGTTGGCTTCCGCCATTCGATGAGTATCCTCCCGCTTCTTGATAGACGCCCCTTCATTCTTGGAGGCCGCCAGGAATTCGGCGGCGAGCCGCTCGGACATCGTTTTTTCAGAGCGATCGCGAGCATAGCTGATGATCCAGCGGAAGGCCAGGGCAGTGCGCCGGTCGGCGGGCACTTCGACGGGCACCTGGTAGGTGGCACCACCGACGCGCCGGGACTTGACTTCGACCAGCGGCTTGACATTGTTCAGCGCCTTGTAGAAGGTTTCGAGCCCCTTCTGATTATGCTTTTTCTCGATGAAATCGAGCGAATCATAGAGGATGCCTTCTGCGACCGACTTCTTTCCCCGCTCCATCAGACAGCTGATGAACTGGGAAATGACGAAATCGCCGTACTTCGGGTCTGGTTTACGCGGCCTTCTTTCGGCTGCTTTTTTCCGTGGCATTCTCTCCTCTACTCCTCAATAAATCCGATTTACTTCTTGGGCGCCTTGGTGCCGTACTTGGAACGACTGCGTTTGCGATTTTCGACGCCGGAAGCGTCCATTGAGCCGCGAATAATGTGATAGCGCACGCCGGGCAGGTCCTTGACACGGCCACCGCGAATGAGAACGATCGAGTGCTCCTGCAGGTTGTGGCCGATACCGGGGATATAGGCGGTAACTTCCATCTGGTTGACCAGACGGACACGGGCCACTTTCCGGAGCGCCGAATTCGGCTTCTTCGGGGTGGTGGTGTAAACACGAGTGCAGACGCCGCGTTTCTGCGGGCTGCGCTTGAGCGCCGGGGTATTCGACTTATAGGTAACCTGCTGGCGACCTTTGCGAATCAACTGATTAATCGTCGGCAAAACTATCCTCTCTCAAATGCGACGCCCGGCGAAGGGCGTCGAGTGTAACAGACGCAAAAACGCCTCGAAACAAGACGACTAAAATATCCGCGAACGGCTTGGCTGTCAAGCGTTTTCTTGGAGAATTTCTTCCTCCGACAGCCCTTCCTCGAGTTCCATCGCGCTTTCATCCAGTTCGATTGCCCGGTAGTTTTCCATACCGGTACCGGCCGGAATCAATCGTCCGATGATGACGTTTTCTTTCAAGCCGCGCAGGAAATCCTCCTTGCCGGCCACCGCTGCCTCGGTCAAAACCTTGGTCGTTTCCTGGAAGGACGCGGCCGAGATGAAGCTCTCAGTTGAGAGCGAAGCGCGGGTAATACCGAGGAGCAGATCGCGCGAGGTTGCCGGCACGCCGCCTTCGGCGATGACGCGCTGGTTTTCCTCGTTGAAGCGGGCCTTATCGACCTTTTCGCCTTCGAGGAAATTGGTGTCGCCAACTTCGTCAACCTGCACCTTCTGCAACATCTGGCGGACGATCACTTCAAAGTGTTTGTCATTGATCTTCACGCCCTGCAGCCGGTAGACTTCCTGAATTTCGTTCACGAGATATTCCTGCACCGCGTTGGTGCCGAGAATGCGCAACGTATCGTGCGGGTCGATCGAGCCTTCGCAGAGTCGGTCGCCGGCGGAGACGCGGTCGCCCTCGTGCACGCGCAGGTGCTTGCCATACGGGATCAAGTACTCGTGCTCTTCTCCATCTTCGGCGCGCACGAAGACCTGCGTGTTACCGCGGATGGTCTTGCCGAAGCCGACAATGCCGTCGACTTCCGAGACCACAGCGGGATCGCGGGGCTTGCGTACTTCGAACAGCTCGGCCACGCGCGGCAAACCGCCGGTAATGTCGCGCGTCTTGGAAATGTCGCGCGGAATCTTGGCGATAATCGTGCCGGCCGGGATCTGCTCCTCGTTGTTGACTTCAAGGTAGGCGCCAATCGGCAGCGAATAGGAGCCGCGCTTCTTGCCGGCCTTGTCGAGAATATTGACGCGCGGCATGAGCACCTTTTCGCGCGGTTCGACGATGACGCGCTGCATCAAGCCGGTGACTTCGTCCAGCTCTTCGCGCATCGAGACGTTATCGACGATGTGCTCGTACTGCACGGTGCCGCCGGCTTCCGAGACAATCAGGTTGTTGTACGGTTCCCATTCGAAGAGCACCGTGCCCTGCTCGCTCTTTTCGTCGCCGACGACCAGATGCGCCGGGTCGTTCTTGAAAATCTGCTGCTTGTCCTTCACGCGCAGGATCGCGGCGTACGGGACTGTATAGGTCGTGCGATAGCGGCCTTCGGCATCGAAGTGCTTGATACGACCGTTACGCGAGACGACGATTTCATCGCCGGTGTCGCGAGCGATCGTGCGGATATCTTCGAATTCGACGTGGCCGTCGGCCTTGGCGGTCACGAAGGACTGCTCCGTGATGCGCGCGGCCGTACCGCCGATGTGGAACGTCCGCAGGGTCAGCTGCGTGCCCGGTTCGCCGATCGACTGCGCCGCGATGACGCCTACTGCCTCGCCGAGCTGCACCATTTTGCCGGTGGCCAGATTACGACCGTAGCACTTGGCGCAGACGCCGCGTCGCGATTCGCAAGTCAGCACCGAGCGGATATGCACCGATTCGATACCCGATTCCTCGATTGCCTGGGCGGCATTTTCGTCGATTTCTTCCTTTTCGCGAGCCAGAATGCGGTCGGTTTGGATCGGATCATAAACGTCTTCAATCGCGACACGGCCGACGATACGGTCTTGCAGCGACTCGATGACTTCCTCGCCGTCTTTTAACGCCGAGATATGAATACCGATAACGGTGCCGCAGTCGTCTTCGGTGATGATGACATCCTGCGCCACGTCGACAAGACGACGGGTGAGGTAGCCGGCGTCAGCGGTCTTAAGAGCCGTGTCGGCCAGACCCTTACGCGCGCCGTGCGTCGAGATGAAGTACTCGAGCACGTTGAGGCCTTCGCGGAAGTTGGCGACGATGGGCGACTCGATGATTTCGCCAACGGCGCCGGTCATGCGCTTTTGCGGCTTGGCCATCAAGCCACGCATACCGGCCAACTGGCGAATCTGATCCTTGGAGGATCGCGCACCGGAGTCGGCCATCATAAACACTGGATTGAACCCTTCCTTCTCGAGGGAGAGGCCGCGGAACATTTCCTCGGCGACTTCGCTGGAAGTACGGGTCCAGGTATCAATAACCTTATTGTAACGTTCACCGTTGGTGATGACGCCCTTCTCGTAGTCGCGCTGAATCTTGGCAACGTCTTTCTCCGCCTGCGCGACGAGGTCTTTCTTGCGCTTCGGGATCGTCAAATCGTCGATACCGACGGTGACGCCACCGAGCGTTGCGTACTCGAACCCGAGGTTCTTGAGCTTGTCAAGGAAATCGGACGTGCGGACGGAACCCATTCGGCCGTGCGCTTCGAGCACGAGTTCTTCCAGGTTCTTCTTCGTTGCCGGACGATTGGCGAGGCTGAAGGGGACTTCCACGGGGAAGATCTGATAGAACAGGATGCGGCCAATGGTCGTGTCGACCAATTTGCCTTCGAGTTCGACCTTCACCTTGGCGTGCAAGTCAACTTCGCCCATGGCATGTGCGTAAAGCGCCTCGTCCATGCTCGCAAACTTGAGCCCTTCGCCCTTGGCCTTGCTCTTGGCCTTGGTGACGTAGTGCAGACCAATAACGATGTCCTGCGACGGTGTCGCCACGGGGCGGCCGTTCGACGGCAACAAGACGTTGTTGGTTGACATCATCAGGATGCGGGCTTCGAGCTGCGCTTCGAACGACAACGGGACATGGACCGCCATCTGGTCACCGTCGAAGTCGGCGTTAAACGCGCCGCAAACGAGCGGGTGCAGACGGATCGCCTTGCCCTCGACGAGCACCGGATAGAAGGCCTGAATGCCGAGACGGTGCAGCGTGGGCGCACGGTTGAGCATCACCGGATGATCGGCGATGATCTCTTCGAGAATGTCCCAGACTTCAGGGCGTTCGCGTTCGACCAGTTTTTTGGCCGACTTGACGGTCTGGACATAGCCCTTCTCTTCGAGCTTCATGATGATGAAGGGCTTGAAAAGCTCGAGCGCCATTGTCTTGGGCAAGCCGCACTGGTGCAGCTTGAGTTCGGGGCCGACGACGATCACGGAACGACCGGAGTAGTCGACGCGCTTACCGAGTAGATTCTGACGGAATCGTCCCTGCTTACCCTTGAGCAAGTCGGAAAGCGACTTAAGGGGGCGCTTGGAATCGCCGCGCACGGAGTTGGTGCGGCGGCCGTTGTCGAAGAGCGCGTCCACAGCCTCCTGCAGCATGCGCTTTTCGTTGCGCAAGATGACCTCGGGGGCGCGGATGTCGATCAGTTTCTTGAGGCGGTTATTCCGGTTGATGACACGGCGATAAAGATCGTTCAGGTCGGAAGTCGCGAAGCGGCCGCCCTCCAACGGAACGAGGGGCCGCAGATCGGGCGGAATCACCGGGATTCGCGTCATGACCATCCACTCGGGACGGTTGTTCGATTGGCGGAAAGCCTCGATTACGCGCAGGCGCTTGAGCATGTCCTTCTTGCGCTGGGCGGAGGTTTCAACCTTTACCTGAGCGCGAAGTTGGATGGACAGCTCTTCGATATCGACGCGCTTGAGGAGAGCCTGGATCGCTTCGGCGCCCATGCGGGCTTCGAATTGCTTGCCGGAAGCTTCGAGTTCAACGAACTCCTCCTCGGTAACGATATCCTTCTCTTTGTAGGAGGTGTTTCCCGGGTCGACAATGATGTAATTCTCGTAATAGAGGATACGTTCGAGATCGCGGACGGAAAGGTCGAGCAGGTAGCCGATGCGCGACGGCAGCGACTTGAAATACCAGATATGCGATACCGGCACCGCGAGGTCGATATGACCCATGCGGTCGCGACGCACCTTGGCCTGGGTGACTTCTACGCCACAGCGATCGCAAACGATCCCGCGAAAACGAATGCGCTTGTACTTGCCGCACGAGCATTCCCAATCTTTGACGGGACCGAAGATGCGCTCGCAAAACAAGCCGTCGCGTTCCGGTTTGAACGAACGGTAATTAATCGTTTCCGGCTTGGTGACTTCGCCGTAGGACCACGAGAGGATCACTTCCGGCGACGCCAGCTGTATCTTGATGGCTTTGAAGTCCGAGGGTCGCTTCTGCTGTTTTACCGAAAAATCGACCACTGGGATACCTCCTTAAGCTGACAGATCTTTACCATTTAGTTCTCGATCAATTCCACATCGAGACCGAGACTGCGCAATTCCTTTACGAGCACGTTGAACGACTCGGGCACGCCGGGTTCCGGCGGATTTTCGCCCTTGACGATCGCCTCGTAAATCTTGGAACGTCCAACCACGTCGTCAGACTTGACCGTGAGCATCTCCTGAAGCGCGTAGGCAGCGCCGTAGGCTTCAAGCGCCCAGACTTCCATTTCGCCGAAGCGCTGGCCGCCGAACTGGGCTTTACCGCCCAGCGGCTGCTGCGTAACGAGCGAATAGGGCCCGATCGAGCGCGCGTGGATTTTATCATCGACGAGATGCGACAGCTTCATCATGTAGATGACACCGACGGTAATCTCGTTATCAAAGGCTTCTCCGGATTTGCCGTCGAACAGCCGGGTCTTCCCTGACTCAGGCAAGCCGGCACGCTTCAACTCGGACTTGATTTCGTCGATTGAAGCGCCGTCGAACACCGGTGTGGCTATCGGCATCTCGAGCTGCTTGGCCGCCCAACCGAGGTGCGTTTCCAGCAACTGGCCGACGTTCATACGCGACGGGACGCCGAGCGGATTCAGGATGATCTCCACCGGGGTACCGTCCGCCAGGTACGGCATGTCTTCCACGGGAACAATCTTGGCGATGACGCCCTTGTTTCCGTGACGACCGGCCATCTTGTCACCCACCGACAGCTTGCGGCGAATTGCGATCTTGACCTTGACGAGCTGCTTGACGCCGGGCGGCAGTTCGCTGCCGCGGGCGATCTTGTCCAACTCGATGTCGAGGCGTTCCTGGCAGTCGGAGACCAGCTTGTCGGCTTCCGCGATAATGCTCAGCGCCTTTTTGTCGAGACGGGCGTCACCGCAAACTCCGTCGCGCCAGGTCGAAGTGAGGACATCAACTTCCGCCAACGTCCCTTCTTTGAATTTCTGGCCGGCGCGCAGGAGGATCGTGCCCTCTTCGGCGTGCTTAAGCGTCTTGCTGGTCGCGCCCTCGAGAATCGTTTCGAGGCGTTCGTTCAGGTGCGACTTGATCAACTTGATCTTGTCGCCCATCTTCTTACGAATGGCGGTCGCCTCGGATTTCTCGCGCTTCTTGGCGTCTTCGCTCTTTTCCTTGCGCGAGAAAATCTTGGTATCGATCACGATGCCCTTCAGCCCCGGCGGTGCCTTCAGGGAGGCGTCACGTACGTCGGCCGCCTTCTCCCCGAAAATGGCGCGCAAGAGGCGTTCCTCCGGCGACAACTCGGTCTCACCTTTCGGAGTCACCTTACCGACGAGCACGTCGCCGGCTTCAACTTCAGTTCCCGTCTTGACGATACCATGATCGTCGAGGTGCGAAAGCTCCTCTTCTGAGACATTGGGAATTTCGCGCGTGATCTCTTCGGCGCCTCGCTTGGTATCGCGGACCTGAAGTTCATATTCTTCGATATGGATCGAGGTGAAAATGTCGCGTTGCACAAGGGCTTCGCTGACGATAATCGCGTCCTCAAAATTGTAGCCGCGCCACGGCATAAACGCCACGAGAGCGTTGTAGCCCAGTGACAGTTCGCCGCCGTGCACTCCGGGTCCATCAGCGATCGGATCACCTACGCCGACGCGTTCGCCGACATCGACAATCGGCCGGTAGTTGATGCAGGTGTCCTGGTTGGAGCGCTTGAACTTGATCATGCTATAAGTCACGGGTTCGATGAAACCGAGTTCATCGCCCTTGATCCTGGCGTCGGGTTGAATCGTGATATGGTCGGCATCAGCCTCGGTAACGACGCCCGCCACCTTGGTGAGCATCACGGCGCCGGAATCGCGCGCCGCCTTGCCTTCCATGCCGGTACCGATAACCGGCGGATCGGTGACAAGAAGCGGCACAGCCTGGCGTTGCATGTTCGAGCCCATCAGCGCGCGGTTGGCGTCGTCGTGCTCAAGGAACGGAATCAACGAAGCGGCGACGGAAACCAACTGCTTGGGGCTGACGTCAACATAGTCGACCTTGGTCGGATCGATAATCGGGTAGTCCGAGCGCAGACGGCACTTGACGAGGTCACGCTGAAACTTGCCGTGCGACGAAACCGGTTCGGCGGCCTGCGCGATGTGATAGTTATCTTCTTCGTCGGCGTTGAGGAACACCAACTGATCGGTGACCTTGCCATTGACGACCTTGCGGTACGGCGTCTCGAGGAAGCCGAGATGGTTGATGCGCGCATAGGTAGCCAGCGATGCGATCAGACCGATGTTCGGACCTTCCGGGGTCTCGATCGGGCAGATACGGCCGTAGTGAGTGTGATGCACGTCGCGGACTTCGAAGCCGGCGCGCTCACGGGTCAAACCGCCGGGACCGAGCGCGGACAAGCGGCGCTTGTGGGTCAACTCGGCCAGCGGATTGGTCTGGTCCATAAACTGCGAGAGCTGCGAGGAGCCGAAGAATGTATCGACCACTGACGACACGGTGCGGGCGTTGATCAGTTCGTGCGGCGCGACTTTCTCGGTATCCTTAAGCGAGAGGCGTTCGCGAATCGTACGGGCGACGCGCGACAAGCCGACCGAGAAGAGGTTTTCCAGCAATTCGCCAACGGTGCGGGTACGACGGTTGCCGAGGTGATCGATATCGTCGATCGAGCCTTCGCCGTTGCGCAGCTTGATCAGGTACGAAATGATCTTGACGAAATCGTCGGGCGTCAGCGCGTTGTGCGTGAGCGGCGTGCCCAGTTTCAGCCGCTGGTTAAGCATGTAGCGGCCGACTTCGCCGAGGTCGCAGCGTTTAGCGTCGAAGAACATTTTCTCCATCACGCTGGAGGCGACTTCTGGCGTGAATTGCTCGCCGGGGCGCTGCAACGCGTGGAACTTCGCGAGCGCTTCCTCGGTCGATTTGGTCACGTCTTTCTTGAAGGTGTTAGCGATGACGCGAGCGTCCTTGGAGGCGTCGATCTTGAGCACCTTGATCTCTTTGACACCGGCTTCGACGGCTTTTTCGGCGAGCGACTCGGTGATTTCTTCACCGGCCGAAATCACGACTTCGCCGGATTCCTTGTCGATTACGGCCTGGGCGGAGAGCTTACCGACGGCCTTGGCAAATGAGCGACTCGAGACGGAGACGTTTTCGATGTCGTAGAAAAGCTTGAGAATATCCTCATCCTTGGAGTGTCCGAGGCCGCGCAGGAACATCGTGATCGGCTGCTTTTTGCGGCCGTCCGATGACACCCACATCATGTCGTTGACATCAAGATTGATTTCCACCCAACTGCCGCGGTACGGGATAATACGGGCGGCGAACAAGCGTTTGCCGTTGGGATGGATTTCATCGTCGAAGAATACGCCGGGCGAACGGTGCAACTGGCTGACGATTACGCGCTCTGAACCATTGATGATGAAGGTACCCTGCTCAGTGATCAGCGGGAATTCGCCGAGGAAGACGTCGTTTTCGATCACGTCCTTGACTTTCCTGGCTTCCTTCTTCTTGGACTCCTTGCCTTCTTCTTCTTCCAGCTGTTCGTAGGAAATAAGCCGGAGTGTCGCTTTCAGCGGCACGGCGAAGGTCATATTCCGGTCCTGGCATTCCTGGATCGAGTACCGCGGCTTGCCGATCGAGTACTTCACGAACTCGACGGTGTAGTTCTCGCGGATGTCGGAGACCGGAAAGATTTCCTCGAACACACGCTGCAACCCGATTTTCTTGCGCTTTTCGTTGGGCAAGTCAGCCTGGAGAAACTCCTCAAACGACTCCAATTGGATCGCGAGGAGGTTGGGCATCTCCGGTTCCATTGTCAACTTGCCGTACGAACGCCGATTCAGAGTTGAAACCTTGGCCAAGAGTTCACTCTCCTTTAAGGGATGATGGCTTTGTCACGCTAATGAACAAATCCGCCTGATTACGCTCAATTACACTTACTCGCCGGGTATGCAACCCGTTGCGCCGTAGAAATAGAAAAACACCTTACGCGATCGGAAGTTCCCGAAAGCAAAAGATGCAAAAGACCCGACCGCCCGATGGGCCGGGTCTTGTTGTAGAAATCGTCGTTGCTACTTAAGGTCAATCTGGGCGCCGACTTCTTCCAGCTTCTCCTTGATCTTCATCGCTTCATCCTTGGAGACGCCTTCCTTGACTACGCCCGGGGCACCATCGACCAAGTCCTTGGCTTCCTTGAGCCCAAGACCGGTGAGTTCACGCACGACCTTAATAACCTGGATCTTCTTGTCGCCGGCTCCGAGCAACACCACGTTGAACTCGGTCTGCTCGGCCGCGGCAGCTTCACCACCGCCGGCGGCGGCACCCGGCATCATACCACCAGCCATCATCGGCATGGCGGCACTGACGCCGAATTTCTCCTGCAAGCGGGAAGACAGATCCGACAGCTCCATCACGGTAAGACCCGCGATATCATCAACCAGCTTATCGACTTTGTCTGACATTACTACTCCTTCGTTCCTCAAATTCTTGCGCCGACGAACGGACTTCCGATTCAGAGTGCGTAAGCGAATCGGCCACCCCGGCATCAACGGGGCGCTGTCCGGACCCGGACAACAATATGTTAATTAGCCATCTTCGTTTTCATTGCCTCGAGCGTCCCGACGAACTTGCGGATGACGCCGTCGAGGGTACCGACAAATCCGGACAGCGGCGCGGCGACATTGCCGACGACCATTGCGATCAATTGTTCGCGACCGGGGAGCTTGGCGATACGTTCGGCTTCGGCGCCGCCATAGACCGCGCCGTCAATGTAGATCGCGCGGATCTCCGGCTTCTGGTTAGCCTTGCCAAAATCAAAAAGGATCTTGGCCAGGGCGCCCGGATCTTCATTGCCAAGGGCAACCGCCGTCGGCCCGGTCAGGAATTTGTCGAGCCCGTTGATTCCCGCTTCTTTGGCGGCGATTTTCATCAACGTGTTCTTGGCGACGACGTAGCGGATGTTCTTCTTGCGCAATTCGCTGCGGAGCAAGGTCGCCTTTTCGACGGTTAGGCCGGCGTAGTCGGTTACGGCGACACACTGGGCGCTCTTGAAGGTGTCCGTCAGCTGATTGACTTTTTCAATGTTTTGTTGATTCGGCATCTGTTAACGTACTTCCTTCCTACGCAGACTTGACGCGCGCGAGAATATCGGCGGTCGAGATTTTTACACCAGGACCCATCGTTGAACTCATGGCGGCGTTCTTCAAGTACGTACCCTTGGCCGAGGCCGGGCGCGCCTTGATGATCGCCTCCAAAAACGCCATCGCGTTCTGGGCCAACTGCTCTTCGCTAAATGACACTTTTCCAATCGGCACACCGATATTGCCGGTCTTGTCGACGCGGTATTCGATCTTACCGGCCTTGATTTCCTTGACGGCCTTGGCGACATCAGCGGTGACGGTGCCGGCCTTCGGGTTCGGCATCAGTCCCTTCGGACCGAGCACCTTACCGAGCGGACCGAGCTTGCCCATCATGTCGGGCGTGGCAACGATGACGTCGATTTCCGCCCATCCGCCCTTAAGCTTTTCGAGGTATTCCTCGTTACCAGCATGGTCGGCGCCGGCGCTGCGCGCATCTTCCAGCTTCTCGTCTTTCGCGATGACCAGGATGCGGACCTTCTTGCCGGTTCCGTTTGGAAGCGCGACGGTGCCGCGGATCATCTGGTCGGCCTGCTTGGGGTCGACGCCGAGGCGCACGGCAACTTCGACGGTTTCGTCGAACTTGGCGTAAGCGCCTTCTTTGATGGCTTTAACGGCCTGTTCGAGCGCGACCGGAAGCTTCTCGCCCATTTTCTTGCGCGCGTTGCTGTAATTCTTTCCGTGCTTCATTGCCTTAGTTCTCCACTTCCAGGCCCATGCTGCGGGCGGTGCCGGCGACCATGCTCATGGCGGTTTCGAGCGTAGCCGCGTTGAGATCGGGCATCTTCATCTCGGCGATTTCCTTGACCTGCGCCTGTGTGACGCGGCCAACCTTGTCGCGATTCGGCGTGCCGGAACCCTTCTGCAGCTTGGCGGCCTTGAGCAGGAGTACCGCGGCAGGCGGTGTCTTGGTGATAAACGTAAAGCTTTTGTCGGAGAACACCGTGATCACGACGGGGATAATCAACCCGGATTTTTCTGAAGTACGCGCATTGAACGCCTTGCAGAATTCCATGATGTTGACGCCCTTCTGACCGAGTGCCGGACCGACCGGCGGCGCCGGTGTCGCCTGACCTGCAGGGATTTGCAGCTTCACGTATCCGGTTATCTTCTTTGCCACAACAACAAACTCCTCTTAGACCGATTCAATTTGCAGGAAGTCCAACTCGACGGGAGTGGGACGCCCAAAGATCGAAACCATGACCTTGACCTTCTTGCGCTCGAGATTGATCTCCGAAATAAAGCCGGAGAAATCGGCGAACGGACCGTCGATGACCTTCACCTGGTCGCCGGCGTGCCACGGGACCTCGTCGAGTTCCACCTCGCGCTTGGAATCCATTTTACCGACCATGCGATCAACTTCATCGCGGCGCAGCGGTGTCGGCTTGCCGGCCGACCCAACGAAATTCGTGATGCCCGGGGTATTGACGATGCGCTGCTCCAGCAGCTTGTCGAGTTCGACCTCGATCAGCAAGTAAGACGGCAGAAACTTCTTGGTCGAAGTCGACCGCTTGCCCTGCTTCATCTCGGTCACCAATTCGGTCGGGATCAGGATCTCTCCGAACTTGGCCTCCAGACCGTCAGTAACGATCATCTTTTCCAGATGTCGCTTGGCCTTCTGCTCCTGCCCCGAGTAGGTATGAACGGCAAACCACTGTTTCGGCATTACGAACTCAACACCAGCCGGGTCAGGTAACTTAGACCGGAATCGACCACGAATGTGAAGGCGGCGAGCAGAATCGAAGTCACGATGACTACGATCGTCGAGCCGCGAACTTCATCCCAGGTCGGCCAGGAGACTTTCTTCAACTCAAGGACTGTCTCCTCATAATAGGTCACGATCTTGTCTCTTAGGTTCATATCACCTTCTATTTATTAATAATGGCAGGCCAGGAGGGACTCGAACCCCCAACATCCGGTTTTGGAGACCGGCGCTCTACCATTCGAGCTACTGGCCTGTTCCATATTCTCTACCATATATATAGTGTCGCTCTTGAACCGATGCCTGCCGGACTTTACGCGATAATCTCGGCGACGACGCCGGCGCCGACGGTACGGCCGCCTTCGC
>CAZNWJ010000031.1:0-4982 GCA_964576925.1 uncultured Ignavibacteria bacterium
CAGCTTGAACTGGTTGCGGCAGGTCTCCCGGCGAAGCGCCCTCAAATCTCCACACTCGCACAAACCTGCCGCGCTGAGTCGGGCGACCTGCCGCAGTCAAATCACCCCACAAAAAAAACCGCGTTAAAACTCCCCAACAAAGTTTCAACGCGGACGGACTTTGAACGACCCCCTTATGCCAGGAAACGCGGGTCCGTTTTCCTCCACCCTTTATTTTTCTTGCCTTATACTATGGCAAAGTCTATGCCAACGGTGGGGTATCGCTTCCCGGATTGACAATTCGTTGAATAACAACGGCCTGCAAATTCTCGTTTGCAGGCCTCAAAAAAGATCAATTCTGGAGAGTTTAGGCGCGGAACTTAGAGCGAAACACCCGTTTCAGTTCGTCGACAATTCCGTGTAGGTCGGAGTCGATAGATACCGCTCGCCGGTGTCGCAAATAAACGTAACGATCAGCTT
This sequence comes from uncultured Ignavibacteria bacterium, assembly GCA_964576925.1. Taxonomy (GTDB): domain Bacteria; phylum Zixibacteria; class MSB-5A5; order CAIYYT01; family CAIYYT01; genus JADJGC01. The sequence continues at coordinate 460 of CAZNWJ010000031.1, forward strand.
TCCGGCATTCTCCGGTCGCGCGGCCACCTTCATCGCCGCCGCAACATTCGCACCCGCCGAAATCCCGAGCAGAATTCCCTCTTCGCGAACAACCCGCCGCGTCATCCCGATCGCCTCGTCGTTTTCAATCGTCATGATCTCGTCGGCCAATTCCAATTCAAGAATCTCCGGCTTAAATCCGGCTCCGATTCCCTGGATCGGATGCGGCCCCTTAACACCCTTCGACAAGAATGGCGATGCCGCCGGCTCCACCGCAACCACCTTGATCCCCGCCTTGCGCGGCTTGAGCACGCGCGCGCAGCCGGTTATCGTCCCGCCCGTCCCGATCGCCGACACGACAAAGTCCACCTTGCCGTCGGTATCGTTCCAGATTTCCTCGGCGGTCGTTCGTTCGTGAATGGTCGGGTTCGCTGCGTTCTTGAACTGCTGCGGCATAAAATATCGCGCGTCGGTGGCTGCTACTTCTTCGGCGCGCTTGACCGCCCCCGGCATCCCTTCAGCTCCCGGCGTCAACACCAGTTCCGCACCAAAAGCCTTGAGCAGATTACGCCGCTCGATTGACATCGTCTCCGGCATGTACAGCACCAGCTTGTAGCCCTTAATCGCACAGACAAACGCCAGCGCAATCCCGGTATTCCCCGAAGTCGGTTCGATGATGATCGTATCCGCCTTGATCATTCCCGCGCGCTCGGCCGCCTCGATCATCGCCAGGCCAATGCGGTCCTTGACCGACGAACAGGGATTAAATGATTCCAACTTGCCCACAACCCTTCCCGGCAATCCGCGCGCTACGCGGTCCAAATAGACGAGCGGCGTATTGCCGATCAGGTCCGTTATGCTGTTGGCTATCTTCATATCGATCTCCTTTGGGACGCTAAATCCAGTACATCTCCGCGGCCAACCCCGACGAGCGGATGATATCCGAAAGCGATGTCGCCCGCAGATTCCGGTGCAGAAGAGCGAACTGCTCATTCATGATCGTGACCAGGCTTCGCCCGATCGGATCCTCACTGCCGACTCTCTCGGTGACCGTGGCGGGAAGAGCGAATTCCGCCGAGCCTTCGCACACCGTAATGATCTCCGCCAGCGAGATCTCATCCGGGCTCTTGGCCAATTGGTATCCCCCTGTCGCCCCGCGTGTTGATTTGACAATCTCCGAGGAGCGCAGACGCGAAAACACGAGTTCGAGAAACCGAATCGGCAGATTCTGCCGCGCCGCGATTTCGCGCACCCCGATGTACTTGCCCTTCGAGTTGACAGCCAGATACACCAGCGCGCTAATGCCGTAATACGAACGATTGGTTATCATTTCACCCAATATATTCGGCTCTTCTTCTCTGTCAATCTTAAATACACTAAATCCGATAGGAAATATTGATTCAATATCAGACAAAAAACAACTTGATTTCAGTTTCGTCTGCTAAGTCGCTTACGGCCCCAGACTCAATCATCCGTCGCTTATGATAGATATTTCTGTAGATTTTCTATTGACAGCATCGACAACGATTTCTATTATAAGTTAGCAGAACGCCAGCTTCGATTGGCACAAACAACAGCTAATTCGGCATCACTACTCTTAGTCTCCGCAGCCGCACGACACCGCAGGCTGGCACTGCGTTTTCGTAAATCTGTCACTTTATCAGCCCGTCTTGTGCCGTTTGTCGATCCTGAGTCGGTCAAGGTCACTGCTTTCACTTCCTGACTCTCGCGGGTCGGCTTCCGCATCCAAACAATCAATGGAGGTTCTCGATGCTCGTTCGATTATGCCTGCGCTGTTTCGTGCTCGTCTGGTTGCTGCCTCTCTCTGCCTTGGCCGACTGGGACATAACTGATGGGCACAAAATGCACTTTCCGCAATTGCCCGACGAAACCGGCTGGGCAGTCAACGCAACGCAACCGCTGGTTCTTGCCGACGACTGGCAATGTTCCGAAACCGGCTGGGTCAAGGATGTCCATTTCTGGGGTGCCTGGCGCAACGGCATCCCCGGCGAGATTCAATCGTTCGTACTCAGCATTCATGCCGACATTCCCGCCGAGCAGAGTCCAACCGGTTACAGCATGCCTGGCGCGACGCTCTGGGAGCAGAGCATCACCGATTTTGTGGTTGCCCCGATTGATCCCCCGACCATGGAGGGCTGGTACGATCCGCAGTCAGGGCTCGTTGTCTACGAAGATCACCAGGCCTATTTCCAGTACAACGTCTTTCTCCCGCGTGAGCAGTGGTTCTTCCAGACCGCCGGCACGATCTACTGGTTGAACATTTCCGCGGTTCTTCTCGGGCCTCAAGATGTGCAATGGGGTTGGAAGTCGACTCAAGACCACTTCAACGATGACGCCGTCTGGGCGACCTGGGGCAGCCTGAATTGGGTCGAGATGTATGAGCCTGCTTCGCCGCCAAAATTCAACCAGTTCAACATCGCTATTGATCCGGCCGGAAACTTCGCTGGCGGTGGCGGTACTGGCGCCTACGGCCAGGGCTGGTACTTCTATCCGACCGAATGGTGGAACATTTGGTTCTACGACGATCCGCTTGACACCCTCTTCTTCAAGCACATTCACATCGATCTGATCATGAACCAAATGGTTATGGGACCTCCGTCGCAATTGACCTTAGCCCTCAATTGGTCTACCGATGTCTGGTCGCTGACCGGCAACCCACCGGGAGAACGCCGCCCACCGCTGCCCGGTGAAGACGAAGCGGCTTTCATCGGCCGCAGCATCATCTACTCCGGACCCGTGATGCCCGGGCAACCTTTTGTTTGGGACGGTCCTCTGCCCGTCGACTATTGCCCTGAATGGGTGTCGATTGACGTCCAGGGCTTCAACTTCATTATCGAAAACGGCAATATCATGCACGACTGCCTCGATCAGCAGTCGCTCGATCTATCTTTTGTCATCACCGGTGGCAAGGATGTCTGCGAGTATTACAAACCGCCGTTCCCGGACTATGCTCCTGTCGGCATGCCTGATTTTGATCAGAAGCAAAACGGTTGGATCGACCCGCTACAGCGCTGGTCGCATTGTGGCCCGACGGCGCTCGCCAATTGTCTCTGGTGGTTCGACTCCCAGAACGAAACGGGCACCATTCCGCCGCCGACGTACAACGACAACTATCCGTTGGTCACGTCCTATGCGACGATGTTGCCGCTCTGGGACGATCACAGCCCGCTCAATGTGATTCCGTTCGTCGATTCGCTCGCTCTTTATTGTGCGACCAACATGATGGGTTCCGGCACCAATGTTCATGCACTCGAAATCGGCGCACGCAATTGGATCAACAAGACCGGCCTCGGGTCCAACTACAGCGTGCGGCTCTTGCCGCTCGATCAGCCAACCGCGATCGACACGATTCGCAAGGAAATCCTCCGCAGCCAGGATATCATCCTGCTCCTCGGGTTCTGGGAGATCGCGCCGGCTGAACCTGCGGGCTGCCATCGCATCGGAGGTCACTATGTTACTGTTGCAGGTGTCTGCACGACCGAAACGGCGATTTGCATTTCCGATCCATGGCTGGATCGCAACGAAGGTGAGCCGCCGGCCGGGAGTGCGCATCCGTCGGCTGTCCACAACGATGCGCAGTTCGTCTCCGGCCCGCACGGCACCATCGACCACGACAAGTACAACATCGGAGTCGTAAATGCGATGTGCGTCGCCTCGCCATTCCGTCATCAGTTGCGCGACTACCCGATCGGCCCGTCCGATGTTTTCAACTTCCAGATGATGAATGACGGCGACATCCCCTCGCAACCGTACATGGGCGGACAACTGATCACGATTCTCGAATATGCCGTGATCATCTGCCCTGCCCAACCGTGCAACTGTATACCGGGCGATGCCGACGGCAATAAGATCATCACGATTTCTGACGTCGTCTACCTGATCAACTACATCTTCGGCGGTGGTCCCGCGCCGACGCCGTATGCGATCTGCTCCGGCGATGCCGACTGCAACTGCATCGTGACGATTTCGGATGCCGTCTACATGATCAATTACATTTTCGGAGGAGGTCCGGCGCCGTGCGACTGCAATACCTGGCTCGGTAACTGCGGTCCGCCACTGCGCAAGTGAGGAGGAATTAAGAATCGCGTAGGGGCGCACGGCAGTGCGCCTCGAACGCGCCGATGCCGAAGCGCAGGTCTCTGATCGAAGTTCCCTGCAACAAGCAGCCACTCCGACCGGAGACCTGCCGAGATTTGTCTGTACAAATACTTGGGAGGGATACCCCGAGTTAACACCACGGACTGGTCACCACAACAACCAGGGGGACAGCGACGCCGGGAACGAGATGAGGCTCACTCCCGGCGCCTTTTGTTAATGACGTCATGGCTTCCTGTAGGTCAGGATCCCCGCGATCCTGACACCTAATCAATTAATCATTCGATACAGATACACCTCAGCATGACAGGGCTCCCGACCCACAAAACAAAATCTCGCGATACCCATTCCCCTCTACCAAGAGGGGTGGATCGAGGGTACTGACCGGGCGGATAGGTAACAGACTAGACCGGGGGGATGGGTAACAG